>JAPZRU010000014.1 GCA_027531255.1 Steroidobacteraceae bacterium
CCGCCCCCCCCGGGCCCGCGCCGACCGCCCTCCGGGTTCCACCCGGGGGACCCCCGGGTTCCCACCGCCGGGGCGCCGGCCGGCGCCGCGACCATAATGAAGGAAGTCGGCCGATAAGCCGGGTTCTGTCGAGGACAACCATTCCTCTGGGATGCACGTCGCCGTGCACCTCGAGCGGCCTACCCGGAAACGCGCACGGGCCGTGCGCTGCGGTTCGCCTCGTCCTCGCGGACGCGTCGTACCGCCCGTTTCCCTATTTGGCCTTGCTCCGGGCGGGGTTTGCCGTGCCGTTCCGGTTGCCCGGACCGCGGTGCGCTCTTACCGCACCGTTTCACCCTTGCCAGCCCCGGACTCGCGTCCGGCGCTTCGGCGGTCTGCTCTCTGTTGCACTTTCCGTGGGCTCACGCCCCCCAGGCGTTACCTGGCGCCCTGCCCTGTGGAGCCCGGACTTTCCTCCCCAGCCGCCGTGCCGTGCATTTCTGCCCGGACGCGACGCCTGCAGCGGTTGCCTGGCCGACTTCCGAGGGCACCATAGGCGCATGGGCAGGGAAGCTCAAGCGTGTTTCGAGAAGGCCGGGCCTTCCTCAGCCCGGCTCGTCCGGCTCGGCGCCCTGCGTACCGCGCAGTTCCAATGCCCGGCGGTAGACGGCGTTGCGCCGTGCGCCGGTCAGCTTCACCACGAGATCCACGGCGCGCGAGGCCGGCAGTTCGTCCAGCAGGGCGGCGAGCAGCACTTCGGTGCCCGGGCCGCGGCCGGTCGCCTCGCCGGTGTCCGCCGCCTCCGGGGCGCCCTCGATCACGACCACCGCCTCGCCGCGCAACAGGTCGGCCTCGAGGGCCGCACGCGTCGCGAGCTCGCCGAGAGTGCCGTCGTAGGTGCTCTCGTGGAGCTTCGTCAGCTCGCGCGCGACGAAGGCACGCCGAGTGGCGCCGAACCCCGCGGCGCAATCGTCCAGGAACTCACGCAGCCGGTGCGGGGCCTCGTAGAAGACGAGGGTGCGCGTCTCGGCCGACAGCGCGCGCAGCCGTTCCCTTCGCGCGCTCGGACGCGGCGGCAGGAAGCCCTCGAAGCAGAAGCGGTCCGTGGGCAGCCCGGCGACGGCCAGCGCGGCGATCGCCGCGCAGGGCCCGGGCAGCGGCACGACCCGGATGCCCGCCGCGCGCACCGCGGCGACGAGCCGATAGCCGGGATCCGCGATCAGCGGCGTGCCAGCGTCGCTGACGAGCGCGACGCTCTGCCCGGCCTGCAGGCGCGCGAGCAGTTCGCGCACGCGCCCGGCCTCGTTGTGTTCGTGCAGCGAGACCAGCGGGCGCTCGATGCCGAAATGCGCCAGCAGCCGGCCCGAATGGCGCGTGTCCTCGGCGGCCACGCAATCGGCCGCGGCGAGCACCTCGCGCGCCCGGGGCGAGAGATCCCCGAGGTTGCCGATCGGCGTCGCGACGACGTACAGGGTTCCGGGTGCTGACACGCGGGTGCTGACAGAATAGGCGGCGGGCGGAATCCGCCGGGGAGGCGAGGAGCCATGCTACCAGCCGGTCCAGTCGCCGCGCCGCGAGGCGCGGTACCCGCGAGGCATCGCGTTGGCGGGAGGGGCGCCCGAGGGCTGCCCGCCGTCGTCGCGCTCGCGGTCGTCCTCGGCTGCGCGCTCGCCGGGTGTACCACCGGGCCGAGCGCGAGGCCGGCCGGCACCGCGCAGGCGCCCGCGGCGAACGCCGAACGGCTCGCCCGCGAGGGCCAGCCGGCCGCGGCCGCCCAGTCCTGGGAGCAGGCGGCAGGCGCCGGCCGCCCGGAGACCCGGGCCGCCGCACTGACCAATGCGGTGCGGCAGTGGCTGGCCGCCGCGCGCCCCGCCGACGCGGAGCGCGTGCTCGCTCGGCTCGACACCGAGCATCCGGCGAACGCCGCGCCGACCGCCGCGCCGCGGGCCCTGCTCCGCGCCGAGGTCGCGCTCGCCGCCGGACGGCCGGCCCGCGCGCTGGAGCAGCTGCGTGGCGCCGGCGATCCGCCGCCCGCCACGCTCGAGCCCGCCGCGTCGACGCTGCGTGCGCGCGCGCTGATCGCGCAGGGGCGCGTGGCCGACGGCGTTCGCGCCTTCGAGACGGGAACGCGCGGGCAGGTGCGCACGGCGCTCGAGCCGCACCGCCGGGCGCTCTGGGACTCGCTGCGCGCGGCCGCGCTGCAGGGCCGCGACCTCGACGCGCCGCGCGGCGCCGATCCGGTGGTCATCGGCTGGCTCGAGCTCGCCCGAATCGCCGTCGCCGGCGCACGCAATCCCGCGGCAGTGCGGCCCCGGGCTGCCGCGTGGCGCAACCGCTATGCTTCGCATCCCGCCAACGGCACCATCCTCGACGGCATGCTGGCCGAAGCCGACCGCAGTCCCGCGCTGCCCGCGCGAGTCGCGCTGCTGCTGCCCCTGTCGGGGCGCATGGAACCCGCCGGCACGGCGCTGCGCGACGGCTTCATGGCGGCGTGGTACAGGGCGCAGCCGTCCGCGCGCCCCGAGCTGCGCGTGTACGACACGGGCACCGACGCCGCCGATGCCTACCGTCGCGCGGTGGCCGACGGGGCCGCGTTCGTCGTCGGCCCCCTCGCGAAGGAAGACGTGCAGGCGGTCGCACGCAGCGCGGATCCGCGCGTCGTCACGCTCGCGCTCAACGTGCTGCCGGACGGCGAGCCGGTGCCCCGCCGCTTCTACCAGTACGCGCTCGCGCCGGAGGACGAGGCGCGCCAGGTGGCCGAGCGCCTCGTCGCGCAGGGGCTCCGCGTCGGTGCGGCGCTCGTGCCGTCCGGCGAGTGGGGCCGGCGCGTAGTCGGTGCGTTCGAAGCGGCGCTGCGCGAGGGCGGCGGCGTCGTGGTCGCCTCGCGGGCATACTCGTCGGGCACGTCCGACTTCTCGGACGAGATCACGCAGGCGCTCGGCTTCGCCGACAGCGAACGGCGGTACCGGCAGCTCGTCGCGACCCTCGGCACGCCGCTGCAGTTCTCGCCCCGTCGTCGCGACGACCTCCAGTTCCTGTTCGTGGCCGGCCAGCCGGTGCAGGGGCGCCTGATACGCCCGCAGCTGAAGTTCCACTTCGCGGGCGACCTGCCGGTCTACTCGATCTCCGACATCTACGACCCGAACCCGGCCGCGAACGAGGATCTCGACGGGCTGGTGTTCCCGGACATGCCATGGACGCTTGCGCAGGACCCGGACACGACACAGCTGCGCGAGACCCTGGCCAGGACCTGGCCGCAGGCGGTCCGCCGGCGCGGACGCCTGTATGCGATGGGCTTCGACGCCTTCCGGCTGGTGGAGCACCTCGAAACCGGCGAGCGCAGCGGCGACGCCACGGCGGCACCGGTCTCGACGCACGCCGGCGACCCGATCGCCGGACTGACGGGGCGGCTGACGGTCGGCCCCGACGGTCGCATCCGGCGCACGCTCGACTGGGCGGCGATCGGGCCGGACGGGCGGCCGCGGCCCTTGCCTTCGGTGGTCATCGCGCCCTGACGCCGGACCGATGAAGCCGCCGGCCGCCCGGGATGCCGGGCCGCGGGTCGAGGCCGCGGCCCGCGACTGGCTCGAGGCGCGCGGCCTGCAGACGGTCGCCACCAACTTCCGCTCGCGGCGAGGCGAACTCGACCTCGTGATGCGCGAAGGCACCGAGCTCGTGATCGTCGAAGTGCGCTACCGCGCAGGGCGCAGCCACGGCGGCGCGGCCGCCAGCGTGGACGCCCGCAAGCAGCGACGGCTGCTCGCCACGGCCGGTTGGCTGCTGGCGACGCGGCCCGCACTCGGCCGGCTGCGCATGCGCTTCGACGTGCTGGCTGCGAGCGGCGAACCGGAGGCGCCGGACTTCGAGTGGCTGCGGGACGCGTTTCGCGCATGAGTCGCGCCCGCGTCGAACCCGGGTCGAACCCGCGTCGAACCCGGGCCACGCAGGGGTGGCGTTACTTGACGACCTTCAGCTGCGGGCGGCGCGGCTCGTCGCCGGGACCCGATCCGGTGGGCCGCGCGGGCGGTCCAGACGGGGGCCCGGACGGCGGCCCCGCGGGCGGCGGCGCCGCAGGCTCGTCGTCCGAGAAGATCATCCCCTGCCCCGTCTCGCGCGCGTAGATGCCGAGCACGGCGACCACGGGCAGGCGCACCTCGAACGGCGTGCCGCCGAAACGCGCGCTGAAGCTCACGTAGTCGTTCTTGATCAGCAGGCCGGCAGTCGCCGAATAGCTGGCGTTCAGAACGATCTTGCCGTCGCGCACGTACTGGCGGGGCACGACCACCCCGTCGACGGCGGCGTCGACGACCAGGTGGGGAGTCTGGCCGTTATCCGTCATCCACTCGTGCATCGCCCGCAGGAGGTACGGGCGCCGGGACGTCGGGTGCTGGGGTGCGGCCATGGGTCCTAGTATGGCCGCAGCCCGCGCGCCGGGGGGAGAGGTGGTCGTCCGGACCCGGCCCGCAAGCGCGCGGGCCGGGGACCGAGGCGACCGCTACTTCACGTCCCGCCAGTACTCGCGCTTCAGGAAGTACGCAAACGTCGTGAAAACCAGGAGGAACAGGATGACCCAGATGCCGAGCTTCTGGCGCTTGGCCTGGATCGGTTCGCCGACGTACTCGAGGAAGTTCACGGTGTCGCGTACGAACTCCTCGTACTGCGCCGGCGTGAGACTGCCCGGGACGCCCGCCTCGAACCGCTCGAACTCCTTGATCGCCGACCCGTCAGGTGAGCTCTCGGTGCGGTACACCGCGTTCTGCACGCCCTGCAGGTGCGCCAGCACGTGCGGCATCGCGGTGCCGGGCAGCACGCGGTTGTCGACGCCGTGCGGGCGCGACGGATCCGCGTAGTAGCTCATCAGGAACGTGTAGAGATAGTCGGGACCGCGCGAGCGCGCGATCAGCGACAGGTCCGGCGGCGCATTGCCGAACCACTTCCGCCCGTCCTCGGGCTTCATCGCGTTCCTGATGGTGTCGTGGACGCTGCCGCCCTTCAGCATCAGGTTCGCCTTCAGTTCGCCCTCGGGGATGTCGAGGTCCTGGGCGATCCGGTTGTACCGCATGTACTGCGCGGTGTGGCAGCCCGCGCAGTAGTTCATGAAGTTGCGCGCGCCGCGCTGCAGCGACGGCAGGTTGTGGATGTCGTTGCCGGCGCGCATGAGCGGCACGTCGCCGCCGGCGCCCAGCGCCGCACCCGGCAGCGCCGCCGCGACCAGCAGGGTGCAGGCGTAGACGACTCGACGCACGACCGGATCAATGCGCATGGTAGGTCACTCGCTCGGGAACCGGCTTCACCTTGTCGATGCGCGAGTACCACGGCATCGCCAGGAAGAAGACGAAGTACAGGAACGTGAACAGCTGCGAGAACAGCGTGAAGAGCGGGGTCGCCGGCTGCAGGCCGAGGTAGCCGAGCGCGACGAACGACACCACGAACATCGCGAGCATGCCCTTGTAGATCGGGCCGCGGTAGCGGACCGACCGCACCGGCGACTTGTCGAGCCACGGCAGGAAGAACAGCACCGCGATCGCGGCGAACATCACGATCACGCCCCAGACCTGCGTGCCGGCGAACGACGGAACGGCGCGGAGCATCGCGTAGAACGGCGTGAAGTACCACACCGGCACGATGTGCGCCGGCGTCAGCATCGGGTTGGCCGGATCGAAATTGGGTGCTTCGAGGAAGAGCCCGCCGAACGTCGGCGCGAAGAACACGATCGCGCAGAAGATCGTCAGGAAGATGCCGAGGCCGTAGATGTCCTTGACCGTGTAGTACGGGTGGAACGGGATGCCGTCCAGCGGGATGCCACGGGCGTCCTTCTTCTTCTTGATCTCGATGCCGTCGGGGTTGTTCGAGCCGACCTCGTGCAGCGCGAGGATGTGCGCCGCGACCAGCATCACGAGCACGAGCGGCAGCGCGATCACGTGCAGCGCGAAGAAGCGGTTCAGCGTGATGTCGCTGATGTAGTAGTCGCCCTTGATCCACTGCTGCAGGTCCGCCCCGATGACGGGAATCGTGCCGAACAGCGACACGATCACCTGCGCACCCCAGTAGGACATCTGGCCCCACGGCAGCAGGTAGCCCATGAAGGCCTCGGCCATCAGCACGAGGTAGATCAGCATGCCGAGGATCCACAGCAGCTCGCGCGGCGCGCGGTACGACCCGTACAGCAGCGCGCGGAACATGTGCAGGTAGACGACGACGAAGAACGCCGACGCACCGGTCGAGTGCAGGTAGCGGATCAGCCAGCCCCACTCGACGTCGCGCATGATGTACTCGACGGAGCCGAAGGCTTCCGCCGCCGACGGCTTGTAGCTCATCGTCAGGAAGATGCCGGTGACGATCTGGATCACCAGCACGAACAGCGCGAGCGAGCCGAACAGGTACCAGTTGTTGAAGTTCTTCGGCGCGTAGTACTCGGTGACGTGTTCTTTCAGCATCTTCGCGGCCGGGAAGCGCGCGTTGATCCAGCCCCAGAGGCCGGACCCCGGCTCCTGCCGGACGTCGTCGATGCCGGGCGCGGCGGGCGCGCTCGAGGTCGTCACCGGATTGCTAGCCATCTACTCCACTCCTTCCAATCCCGCCGCCGGACCGGCCTCTGCGGCTCGGGCCACAGGGGGTTCCGGCGGGAATGTCGATCGCATCGTCGAGCCCGGCGCCGCGGCCGCGACGCGCGCCTCGACCGTCGTGGTCAGGCCGCGGCCGCGCCTTCCGCCCCGACCAGCACGCGCGTGTCCGCGACCCACTGGTACGGCGGCACCGGCAGGTTCGACGGCGCCGGCACGCCGCTCCAGACGCGGCCGGCGAGGTCGAACTTCGAGCCGTGGCAGGGGCAGAAGAACCCGCCCGGCCAGTCCGCGGACACCGTCACGTCGTTCGGGGTGAACTTCGCGAGCGGCGAGCAGCCGAGGTGCGTGCAGACGCCGAGGACCACGAGGTACTCGGGCTTGACCGCCCGCGTCTCGTTCTTCGCGTACTCGGGCTGGTCGGATCCGTCGGAATTCGGATCGAGCAGGAACTGCTCGGCGGCCTTCAGCGTGGCGAGCATCCCGGGCGTGCGGCGCACGACCCACACCGGCTTGCCGCGCCACTCTACCTTCAGCATCGCGCCGGGCTCGAGCTTGCCGACGTCGACCTCGACCGGCGCGCCGAGCGCCTTGGCCCGCGCGCTGGGTTGCCAGGACGCGAGGAACGGCGCGGCGGCGAACGCGGCGCCGACGGCGCCCGTGGCGGCGGTGGCGGCGACGAGCAGCCGGCGCCGACCCTGATCAACCTGTTCCGTCATCGCCTGTTCCGTCATCGAGAGAACCCCTGTGGAACCGCACCGGAACCGGGCTCCGGGGGCGGGAAACCGTGCCGAACCGATCGACGGTACGCGAGCCGCGAGGCGGCGCCGGCGACCGCGCGGGCGGCACCGTTTCGCGACGTCGAGGGATTCCGCATTATACACACGTTGCACCGCGGCAGCAGACCGGCAGCCCCGCCGTCGCCGCGTGAAGCGCGTGGCTCCTTGCCCTCCCTCCGTCGCATCGCCGTCTTCCTCTCACCGTGGATCGCGCTCGGCCTCGCGATCGCACTGCTGGCCGTCTATTTCAATCCCGGACTGCTGCCCTCGCGCGCACCGGCCCCGGATGCGCCGGACGGCACGCCGGCGCTCGAGCCGGTGCCGACGGCCGCGACCGGCGCGCCGAGCCCCACCGACGTCGCGAGCGGGACGACCGACGCGCGCGCGACGCCCGTCGCCCCGGGCGCGCCGGGCCCGCGCAGCTACGCGGACGCGGTCGCGAAGGCGGCGCCGGCGGTCGTGAACATCTCGACGCGCCGGGTCGTCCTGGAACGCCAGCTCCCGGAGCGCTGGGCGCCGTTCTTTCCCGACCTGCCCGAGTTCCGGCGGCGGGAGGACCGCAGCCTCGGCTCGGGCGTGATCCTGGACACCGCGGGCTTCGTCGCGACGAACTATCACGTGATAGGCGGCGCGCAGGAGATCGTCGTGCAGCTCCGCGACGGCCGCAGCGCACCGGCACGCCTCGTCGGCAGCGACCCCGACACCGACCTCGCGATCCTGAAGATCGACCTGCCGGACCTCCCGGCGATCGCGCTCGGCCGGTCCGACGCGCTGCAGGTCGGCGACGTCGTGCTGGCGATCGGCAACTCGCTCGGGCTCGGCCAGACCGTCACCCAGGGCATCGTCAGCGCCACGGGCCGCAACCAGCTCGGCATCCTGCTGTTCGAGAACTTCATCCAGACGGATGCCGCGATCAACCAGGGCAACTCGGGCGGCGCGCTCGTCACCGCGAGGGGCGAACTGGTCGGCATCAACACGGCGGTGCTGTCGCGCGAACTCGGCATCGAGGGGGTCGGCTTCGCGATCCCGGTCAACCTCGTGCGCGGGGTGGCCGCCGAGATCCGCTCGAAGGGCCGCGTCGTGCGCGGCTGGTCCGGGTTCCACGTGCGCACGCTGCCGCCGGGGCTCGTGGACGAAGCCGGTGCGCCGCTGCGCGGCGTGCAGATCGTGGGGTTCTACGCGGGCAGCCCCGCGCCCGGCGCGGGGCTCGCGCGGGGCGACCTGCTGACGACGCTGGACGGCCAGGAGATCACCGACGCGCCGTCGTTCCTGCGGACGATCGCCGGGCGGGCGCCCGGCTCGGAACTGCGGCTGGCGGGCATCCGGCCGAACCGGGGCAGGTTCGAGGTGCGAGTGCCGGTCGCGGAGCGGCCGCGATAGAGCGCGGCAGCTTCGTTCGGCGTGGACGGAAACGGGACGGCCGCGATTCTCGCAGGCGAGACTGGGCACGGCCCCTAGGCCTTCACCCGCCTGATCTTCGCGCCGAGCGCGCCGAACTTCTCCTCGATGCGCTCGTAGCCGCGGTCGATGTGGTAGATGCGCTCGACGCGCGTGTCGCCCTCGGCGACGAGGCCCGCGATCACGAGGCTCGCCGAAGCGCGCAGGTCGGTGGCCATCACCGGCGCCGCGGTCAGCCGCGGCACCCCCTTCACGATCGCGGTGTTGTGCTCGATGCGGATGTCGGCGCCCATGCGCCGCAGCTCCAGCATGTGCATGAAGCGGTTCTCGAAGATCGTCTCGACGATCGTGCCGACGCCTTCCGCCACGGTGTTCAGCGCGGCGAACTGGGCCTGCATGTCGGTGGGGAACGCGGGATAGGGCGCCGTGCGGACGTCGACCGCCCGCAGCTTCCGCCCGCGCATGTCGACCTCGATCCAGTCGGGACCGGATTCCACCAGCGCCCCGGCCTCGCGCAGCTTCGCGAGCACCGCGTCGAGGTGCTCCGCGCGCGCGCCCTTCGCGCGGACGCGCCCGCCGCTGATCGCGCCGGCGACGAGGAAAGTGCCCGCCTCGATGCGGTCCGGCAGCACCTCGTAGGTGCCGCCGTGCAGGCGGTCGACGCCCTCGATCGTGATCGTGTCGGTGCCGGCGCCCGACACCCTGGCGCCCATCGCGTTCAGGAACTTCGCGAGGTCGACGACCTCGGGCTCGCGCGCGGCGTTCTCGATGTAGGTGGTGCCCTCGGCGAGCGTGGCCGCCATCATCAGGTTCTCGGTGCCCGTGACGGTCACCGTGTCGAGCACCAGCCGCGCGCCCCTGAGGCGCCCGGCGCGCGCCTTGATGAAGCCGTTCTCGATCGCGATCTCGGCGCCCAGCTGCCGCAACCCGTCGACGTGGATGTTCACCGGCCGCGCGCCGATCGCGCAGCCGCCGGGCAGCGAGACGTCGGCGCGACCGAAGCGCGCGAGCAGCGGGCCGAGCACGAGCACGGACGCGCGCATCGTCTTCACCAGCTCGTACGGCGCGACGAACTCGTTCACCTCGGAGGCGTCGACGGTGACGCGCATCTTCTCGTCGACCGTGACGCGCGCACCGAGGCGGCCGAGCAGCACGTTGGTGGTCGTTATGTCGCGCAGGTGCGGCACGTTGCCGACGGTGACCGAGCCGTCCACGAGCAGGGTGCCGGCGAGGATCGGCAGCGCCGCGTTCTTGGCGCCCGAGATGCGCACCTCGCCGTCGAGCGGCGCGCCGCCGCTGATCTGCAGCGCGTCCAAGGGCTACTCCCCGCCCTGCGCCGCGTACTCCGCGGGCGTCAGCGCCTCGATCGACAGCGCGTGGATCTCGCGGCCGACGGCGTGGCCGAGCGTGCCGTAGACGAGCTGGTGGCGCGCGATCGCGCGCTTGCCCTCGAACTGCGCCGCGACGACGAGCGCCTCGAAGTGCGTGTCGTCGTCCGAGCGCACGACGGCGCGGCTGCCGGGCAGCGCGGCCTCGATCTGGGCGCGAATCTGGTCGGGGGTCATGGGAACCTGCGGGTGGGGCACGCCGCGGAGGCGGCGCGGCGCGCAGTGTAGAGAATCGCCCCCGGAGCGAACAGCGCCGCCCGGGGCCCGGGCCGGCGGCCGCGGGCCCGCGTTGCTATGATTTCGGTCCCATGCGCCAGCCCTCCGCCCCCCAGGCCGCCCCGGCCGTCGCCGCCGCCCCCTCGCCCGACGAGTCGGACGTCGTCGCGCTCGGCCGCCGCGCGCTGGGCGTCGAGGCCGCAGCCGTCGCCGCGCTCGGCGCGCGGCTCGACGGCGCGTTCGCCCGCGCCTGCCGGCTCGCACTCGCCTGCCGCGGCCGCGTGGTCGTCACCGGCATGGGCAAGTCGGGCCACGTCGGCGCGAAGATCGCGGCGACGCTGGCGAGCACCGGCACGCCGGCGTTCTTCCTGCATCCGGCCGAGGCGAGCCACGGCGACATCGGCATGCTGACGCGCGACGATCTCGTGCTCGCGCTGTCGAACTCCGGCGAGACCGCCGAGATCGTCTGCCTCGTGCCGCCGTTCAAGCGGCTCGGCCTGCCGCTCGTCGCGATGACCGGCAACCCGGGCTCCACGCTGGCGCGCACCGCCGACGTGCACCTCGACGTCAGCGTGCCCGCCGAGGCCTGCCCGCTGAACCTCGCGCCGACCGCCAGCACGACCGCGACGCTCGCGATGGGCGACGCGTTCGCCGTGACGCTGCTCGAACTCCGCGGCTTCACCGCGGAGGACTTCGCGCGCTCGCATCCGGGCGGCAGCCTCGGGCGCCGGCTGCTCGTGCACGTGCGCGACGTGATGCACGCCGGCGACGACATCCCGCGCGTCGCGCCCGACGCGACCGTCGGCGCCGGCCTGCTCGAGATGAGCCGCAAGGGCCTCGGGCTCACGACGATCGTCGACGCGGACGGGCGCCTGCTCGGCGTGTTCACCGACGGCGACCTCCGCCGCGCGCTCGACCGCCGGCTCGACGTGCACGCCACGCGGATGGCCGACGTGATGACGCCGGGCGGCAAGACCGTCGCGCCGGAGCTGCTCGCGCAGGCCGCGGTGCTGCTGATGGAGCGCCACGCGATCACCGCGATCCCGGCCGTCGACGCGGAGCGCCGCGTGGTCGGCGTCGTCACCGTCCACGACCTCCTGCGCGCCGGTGTGATGTGAGGCCGCGCTTTCCCACCGGCCTCCGCCTGCTCGTGCTCGACGTCGACGGCGTGCTGACCGACGGCCGCCTGTGGTTCGGGCCGGACGGCGAGGAGCTGAAGGTCTTCCACGTGCGCGACGGCTTCGGGATCAAGGCCGTGCAGCGCGCCGGCCTCGAGGTGGGCGTGATCTCGGGCCGCCGGTCGGCCGCGGTCGAGCGCCGCTGCGCGGAGCTCGGCGTCCGCCACCTGCGCCAGGGCTGCGAGGACAAGGTCGCCGCGCTGCGCGAGCTGCTCGCGCTCACCGGCATCGCGCCGGAACACGCGGTCGCGATCGGCGACGACTCGCCGGACCTGCCCGTGCTCGCGATCGTCGGCCTGCCGGTCGCGGTGGCCGACGCGCATCCGGACGTGCGTGCGGCCGCACGCTACGTGACGCAGCTGCCGGGCGGGCACGGCGCCGTACGCGAAGTGTGCGACCTGCTCGTCGAGGCCGCGGGCCAGTGAGACTCGCCGCCCGGCTGCCCGGCCCCGTGGTGCTGGTCTTCATGATCGGACTGGCCGTCGGCTCGTGGTGGCTCGCGAACCGCGAACGCGAGCGCGCGGACCTCACCGCCGACGCACCCGACGCGACTCCCGCCTACTATCTGCGCGGCGCCGTGCTCGAGCAGACCGACGCCACCGGGCGAGTCGAGATCCGCGTCACCGCGGACCGCGCGGTGCAGGACCCGGCCTCGCGCAACGTCCGGCTCGAGACGCTGCGCGTCGACTACTTCCTCGCCACGCCGGCGCGCACGTGGGTGATGACCGCCGCGGAAGGCACCCTGCCGCGCGAAGGGCGTATCGTGCTGCTCGCCGGCGACGTGCGCCTGCAGGGCAGCGAGACGGGCCGCGGCGAGCAGGCGACGATCCGCACCGAACGGCTGCGCTTGGATATCGACCGCAGCCTCGCGACCACCGACGCGCCGGTGCGCATGGAACTCGCCCGGCACGCGCTGACCGCACGCGGTCTCGAAGCCGACTTGAAGGCCGACCGCGTGCAACTAGAATCCGAGGTCAATGGACGCTTCACGCCGTAGCCGTGCCGGGCGCGCCGCCCCGACCGCCGCGACCGGCGCGGAGCCCCGCGAGGTCGCGTCGCCCGCGTGGCCGCGCGCGCTGGCCGCCACCGTCGCACTCGCCGCCGCGTGCGCGGCGGGCACGCCGCGCGATGCGGTCGCCGCCGCGCCCCAGATCCAGCCGGATCGCCCGATCACGCTGGACGCCCGCTCGTCGGACTTCGACTACAGGCGCGGCACGCTGGTATTCCGCGGCGTGCGCATCGCGCAGGGCCCGCTGTCCGTAGAGGCGGACGGTGCGACCGCAACCGGCCTCGACTTCGCCGACAGCCGGTGGAGCTTCCGCGGCAACGTGCGGATCACCGTCGAGGGCGGCGCGCTCGCGAGCGACGCCGCCGACGTCGTCTTCGTCGACAACGAGCTCTCGACCGCGACGATCACCGGCCGCCCGGCCACGTTCGAGCAGAAGCGCGAGGACGGCGTGGCACGCGGGCGCGCGGAACGCATCGAGTACCGCTTCGACCAGGGCACCGTGCGCCTCGCCGGCAGCGCGTGGCTCTCCGACGGGCCGAACGAGATCCGCGGCCGCACGCTCGTCTACAGCATGACGGACAAGCGCGTGCTGGCGGCGGCCGCCGAGCAGGGCGACGAGCGCGTGCGCATCACCATCAACCCGAAGAGCCCGCCGGGCGCCGCGCCGAAGGCGGGCAGGCCCGCCGACCCGAAGGCACCGGCGCCCGCGGAGCCGGGCGCCACCGCGAAGCCGGCACCGGACGCGCGCCCGTGACCCGCCTGGTCGCCTCGAACCTCGCGAAGACCTACAAGTCGCGCACCGTGGTGCGCGACCTCTCGCTCGAGGTCGCCGCCGGCGAAGTCGTCGGCCTGCTCGGCCCGAACGGCGCGGGCAAGACCACCGCCTTCTACATGATCGTCGGGCTCGTGCCCTGCGACGGCGGCAGCATCGTGCTCGGCGACCGCGACGTCACCCGCCTGCCGATGCACCGCCGCGCGCGACTCGGGCTCGGCTACCTGCCGCAGGAGGCCTCGGTGTTCCGGCGGCTCAGCGTGGCCGACAACGTCCGCGCGATCCTCGAGACCCGCGACGACCTCGACGCGGACGCGCGCGAGGACCGCCTCGAAGCGCTGCTGGACGAGTTGCACATCGGCCACATCCGCGACGGACTCGGCCAGAGCCTGTCGGGCGGCGAGCGCCGGCGGGTCGAGATCGCGCGGGCGCTGGCCGCGGACCCCCGCTTCGTCCTGCTCGACGAGCCGTTCGCCGGCGTCGATCCGCTGTCCGTGACCGACATCCAGAAGATCATCGAACACCTGCGCAGCCGCGGCATCGGCGTCCTGATCACCGATCACAACGTGCGGGAAACCCTTGGAATCTGCAGCCGCGCCTACATCGTGAACCAGGGTGCCGTGATCGCCTCCGGATCCGCAGCCGAGATCCTTGCCAACCCTCAGGTCCGTGAGGTGTACTTGGGTCAGGACTTCCGGATGTGAACGCGCCTCGGGTGTCGAGGCTCCCGGTTCCCGCGCTGGTTCGCGTGCCGGCCTCGAAGTCCCCCAGCCTGCCCCCGACGGTCTCGGCGCGAGTGCAGTCAGGCCCCAGTCCCAGTTCTCCCGGCGGTCCCCGGTCCCGATGCTGAAACCCGCGCTCCAGCTCCGCCTCGGCCAGCAGCTGACGATGACGCCCCAGCTGCAGCAGGCGATCCGCCTGCTGCAGCTGCCGGCGCTCGACCTGCAGCAGCAGATCCGCGAGGCGCTCGAGCAGAACGTGATGCTCGAGGCCGAGGACGACGCGGATCCCGCGCTCGGGCAGACCGAGTCCCTGTCCGAGGCCGTGCCGGCCGAGGACCGGCTCGACGACCGGATGGAGAATGCCGGCGCCGACGCGCAGGCCGCGAGCGCCGAGGACACCCGCACCGACGAGCCCAACGTCGAGATCGGCGAGGACCACTGGGACGACGGCCCGGCGGCCGCCACGTCGGACGCGCCGTGGTCCGGCGACGACGACCGCGCGCAGGAGTTCGCGGACGCCTCCGGCGCGACGCTGAAGGAACACCTGCTCTGGCAGCTCGAGCTCGCGCGCCTCGGCGATCGCGAGGTCGCGATCGGCCGCGCGATCGTCGACGCGATCAACGACGACGGCTACGTCGTCGATACGCTGGACGAGATCCGCGAGGTGCTGAAGCCGGAGCTCGACGTCTCGATCGCCGAGATCGAGGCGGTGCTCAGGCACGTGCAGGCCTTCGATCCCGTCGGCGTCGGCGCGCGCTCGGTCGGCGAGTGCATCGAGCTCCAGCTCGCGCAGCTCGCGCAGGACACGCCGGGGCTCGAGGCCGCGTTCGCGATCGCGCGCCAGCACCTGGACCTCGTGGCCACCCAGCAGTTCGCGCTGCTGCGGCGGCAGATGCGCCTCGACGAGGACGAGCTCGAACGCGCGCTCGCGCTCGTGCGTTCCTGCCATCCGCGCCCGGGCTCGACGATCCAGCCGAGCACCCCGGAGTACGTGGTGCCCGACGTGTTCGTCCGCCGCGGCGACCACGGCTGGCTGGTGGAGCTGAACGCCGGCGCCCTGCCGCGCGTGCGGCTGAACCACGGCTACGCGGGCCTCGTCACCCGCGCCGCGGACCACGCGGTGCTGCGCACCCAGCTGCAGGAGGCCCGCTGGCTGCTGCGGTCGCTCGAGATCCGCAACGACACGCTGCTCAAGGTGGCCCGCTGCATCGTGCAGCGGCAGGCCGCCTTCCTCGACCAGGGCGACGAGGCCATGCAGCCGATGGTGCTGCGCGACGTCGCGGAGGCCGTCGAGATGCACGAATCGACCATTTCGCGGGTCACCACGGGCAAGTACATGCACACCCCGCGGGGCGTGTACGAGTTCCGCTACTTCTTCTCGAGCCACGTCGCGAGTTCGGATGGTACGGAGATGTCCTCCACCGCGATCCGCGCCAAGATCAGGAAGCTGGTGGCGGCGGAGGACCCGTCGAGTCCGCTGTCCGACAGCCGGATCGCCGAACTGCTGGCCGCCGACGGCGTGCAGGTGGCGCGGCGGACCGTGGCCAAGTACCGGGAGGCGATGAACATAGCGCCTTCCAGCGAGCGCCGGCGCGCCCCGGCGCGCTGAGTCGCCTGCAGGCATCGGCTTCATCAGGGCACGGGAGGACCCCGACGGCACTCACCGACCAGCACTGGCGTTCCCACGAGGCCGACCCCCGGACGAGAAGGCCGTCACGGACTTTCCACGGGCGGTGAGGCACTACAACGACGGGTACGAAGGAGACGATCTATGCAGCTCACTCTCACGGGTCACCACCTGGAAATCACTCCGGCGCTCCGGAGCTACGTCGAGAAGAAGCTGGACCGCATCGTGCGGCACTTCGACCAGCTGATCGACGTTCACTGCGTGCTGACCGTCGAGAAGCTGGACCACAAGGCCGAAGCGACTCTCAAGGTGAGCGGCGGCACCCTCCACGCCGACGCCGTCGACGGCAACATGTACGCCGCGATCGACGCACTGGTCGACAAGCTCGACCGGCGCGTGAAGAAGCACAAGGAGAAGAAGACCGACCATCACGCCGCCGAGGTGGTGCGCGCCCGCTCGCTGTAGCGCGCGACCGCGAGGCACTTTCGCCCCGGCCCGGGGCGCCGCCCGACCGTCCTGTACGGCGGGCGCCGGGCCCGGGCGCGCATGCCGCCACGCGAGGCCCTGCCCGCCTCGCGCCCGTAGCGTGCAACCCTTAACATCGGCAGCGCCGTCGCCTCGACGGCCGCCGGACTCTCGGACCCATGCGCCTGATCGTACTCAGCGGCCTGTCGGGCTCGGGCAAGAGCGTCGCGCTCAACATGCTCGAGGATCTCGGCTGGTACTGCGTGGACAACATGCCCGCGGGCCTCGTGAACGCGTTCATCTCGCACACCGTCCGCTCGCGCGAGGCCACCTACCAGCGCGCCGCCGTCGGGCTGGACGCGCGGAACGAGCCCTCCGAGATCGTCGGCGTGCCCCGGCAGGTGGCCGAGCTGCGCCGCAGCGGCATCGCCTGCGAGATCATCTACCTGCACGCGGACGAGTCGGTGCTGCTGCGGCGGTACGGCGAGACGCGCCGTCGCCATCCGCTCGCCCGGCCCGGGATGGACCTGCGCACCGCGATCGAGGCGGAGCGCCGGCTGCTCGAGCCGATCACGTACGCCGCGGACCTCGTGATCGACAGCTCGCGGCTCAGCGTCCACGAGCTCCGCGAGCTGATCCGCGGCCGCGTCGAGCAGCGGCGCGACGGGCGGCTGTCGATCATGTTCGAGTCCTTCGGCTTCAAGCACGGCATCCCGGCCGACGCGGACTTCGTGTTCGACGCCCGCACGCTCCCGAATCCCTACTGGGAGCCCGCGCTCGCCGCGCTGACCGGCCGCGACGCCGCCGTGATCGAATTCCTCGAGTCGCACCCGCAGGTGCGCGAGTACTACGAGGACGTCCGCGCGTTCCTCGAGAAGCGCGTGCCGGAGTACCTGCGCAACAACCGCGGCTACCTCACCGTCGCGATCGGCTGCACCGGCGGGCAGCACCGCTCCGTGTACCTCGTCGATCGCCTCGCGGCGCACTTCGGCGAGCGCTTTCCGCAGGTGCTCGCGCGCCACGGCTCGCTGGCCGAGCGCCACTGAGCGGAAAGAAGGGGGCAGTCCCCTCTTTCCACCACGCGGTCGTCGCGGCGCGCGCCCGCAGCGCGGAAAAATGGGGACTGACCCCTTTTTCGCTTTCGCTACACTCCGCGCGCGCATCCCCCAGGAACGACGCCCGTGGCCACCGCCCCCACTCCGACGCCGCGCACGCGGACCGCACCGGCGAAGCCGGCGCGGGCGGAGTCGCTCGCGGGCGCCGAGAGCCGGCTCGCGCAACTGCGCACGGCCCTCGACCAGGGCACGATGCGCCAGGCCCACCGGATGGTGAACTCGATCCACCCGGCCGAGATCGCCTTCCTCCTCGAGTCGCTGCCGCCCGCGAAGCGCGAGGTGGTCTGGGAGTTCGTCGACCCCGACCTCGAGGGCGACGTGCTGCTCGAACTGCACGAGGACGTGCGCGCCGAGCTGATCGGCGGCATGGACGCCCAGGAACTGGTCGCCGCCACCGAGGGCATGGAGGTCGACGACCTCGCCGACCTGTTCGCGGACCTGCCCGAGACCGTCGTGCAGCAGGTGCTGCGCTCGATGGACCACCAGGACCGCGAGCGCCTGAAGACGGTGCTGGCGTACGGCGAGGACACGGCCGGCGGACTGATGAACACGGACACCGTGTCCGTGCGCCCGGACGTGACGCTCGAGGTCGTGCTCCGCTACCTGCGGATGCGCGGCGAGCTCCCCGACCGCACCGACGCGCTCTACGTCGTGAACCGCCACGACGAGTACCTGGGCGCGCTGCCGATCACGCGGCTGCTGACCGAGGAGCCGGACCGGACGGTCGCCGAGGCGATGGACTCCGGCGTGGCCGGGATCGCACCGGAGCTGCCGGCCGCGGAGGTCGCCGCGCTGTTCCAGAACCGCGACCTCGTGTCCGCGCCCGTCGTCGGCCAGGACGGCCGCCTGCTCGGCCGCATCACGATCGACGACGTGGTCGACGTGATCCGCGGCGAGGCCGAGCACCCGCTGCTCGGCCTCGCCGGCCTCGACGAGGAGGAGGACGTCTACGCGGGCGTCGCGAAGAGCACGCGCCGGCGCGCGATCTGGCTCGGCATCAACCTCGCGACCGCGTTCCTCGCGAGCGCCGTGGTCGGGCAGTTCGAGGCGACCATCGAGAAGGTGGTCGCGCTCGCGGTGCTGATGCCGATCGTCGCCAGCATGGGCGGCATCGCCGGCACGCAGACGGTGACGCTGATCATCCGCGCGCTGGCCCTCGGCCAGGTGCAGAAGGACAGCGCGCGCTGGCTGCTCTGGAAGGAGCTCGCGGTCGGCGCGCTGAACGGCGTGCTGTGGGCGGCGGTGGTCGGGGTCGTCACCCTCGCGTGGTTCCGGGAGTGGTCGATCGCCGCGATCATCTTCTTCGCGATGCTGATCAACCTGGTGGTCGCCGCGCTGTCGGGCGTGCTGATCCCGCTCGCGCTGAAACGCATGCGCATCGACCCCGCGCTCGCGAGCGGCGTGATCCTGACGACCTTCACCGACGTGGTCGGCTTCGCGGCCCTGCTCGGGCTCGGCGCGATCTTCCTGACCTGAGCGGCGGCGCGGGCCGCGCGCACCGCCACGCCGCGCACGCCGGTCGGCCAACGGCGCGCTCAGGCCGACGCGACGCGGCGCGGATCGACGGTCGCGACGGGCCGCTCCAGCCCGAGGAACTCGACCAGCTCGTCGCGTCGAGCCATCGCGTCCGCATGGCCGAGCGCGATCAGCTCGCGCGTGTAGGCGCCCTCGAACAGCATGTAGCTCAGGAGCGTGCGGCCGCCGGGATTCGCGGCGCCCATCGTGCGCAGCAGCGTGCGCAGGGCCCGCGGCACGGCATGCGCGTGGCGCTCGGCGATCGGGCCGAAGTCGGCGCTCGGCATGATCTGCAGCGCGTCCACGCGGCGCAGCCCGCCCGCGGCGTGGCCGGCCGCGTCGATCAGCAGGTTGTCGCGGCGCAGCCGGTCGAGGTCCGACTGGATGCCGTCCATGAACAGCGTGTCGAGCATGAAGCCGAAGATCTGGCCCAGGCTCGGACCAGCGACGCCGCCACCGCCCGCGACCTCCGGCACCGCGCGGGCGCCCGCCGCGCGGATGCCGACGATCAGCAGCCGGTCGGCACCGAGGTTGATCGCCGGCGACAGCGGCGAGAGCTGGCGCATCGCGCCGTCGCCGTACCAGTCGGCGCCCTCGCCCTCGCCCATCCGCACCGCGGGGAACAGGAACGGCACCGCGGCGCTCGCCATCAGGTGCTCGTGCGTCAGCGTCGCGGGCTGGCCGAGCCGCCACGCATGGAGCCACGGCGCGGTCGCGCGCGAGCACTCGAAGAAGGCGACCGAGAGCGCGCTGCGGTAGGCGGTCGCGTTGAGCGCGAGGGCGTCGAGGTTGCCCGCGTCGAGGCCGGCGCGGATCGCGGCGAAGTCGACGTGCCGCGCGAGCGTGGCGCGCAGCGGCGCGACGTCGAACACCGACGCCGGCGGCGATGCCAGGCGGCCTCCAGAGAGCAGCGCGGAGAGCCAGCGGGCGCCCGACCGCAGCATGCTCGCGGTGTCCGCACGGAACACCTGGCCGACGTGGAAGTTGCGCCAGAAGCGCTCGAGGCTGGTCGCGCCCAGCCGGTAGCGGGACGCGTAAGCCGCGATCGAAGCGGCGATGATCGCGCCGGCGGACGTGCCCGAGATCACGCGGAACGGGATCGGTGCGTCGCGCGGCAGCAGGTCCGCGATCGCGCGGAGCACTCCCACCTGGTATGCGCCGCGCGCCCCGCCGCCGGGCAGCACCAGGCCGACGCGGGGCGCGCCGCCGGGCGCGCGCGACGCGTGAGGCCCGATGCCGCGCGGGCCGGGAACCGCGCCCGAATCCAGGGGTCTCAAGGCAGGCGAACTCGTGGTGGCAGGCCGGTCCGGCGCCCCGTGTCATTATGCCGGGTCCGGCCGTACCCTGAACCGAGCGCCGCCTCACACCCCGGAGACCGCCATGCCGACGTCCGCCCGTTCGAAGCCCCGCCGCGCGCCGCAGGCCCACGGTGCCCGCGTCGCGACCGCCGGGTTCGCCCGCGTCCCGCGCCTCGCGTGGCCGCTGCTGCTCGCCGCGCTGCTGGCGTTCGCGGTACCGGCCGTCGCGAACGCGCCGGCCGTCGGCCAGCCGGCGCCGGCGTTCAAGCTGCAGGACCAGCAGGGCAAGTGGCACACGCTGGAGCAGTACCGCGGGCGCTGGGTGGTGCTGTACTTCTACCCGAAGGACAACACCCCGGGCTGCACGACGCAGGCCTGCGAGCTCCGCGACAACATCTTCGCGTTCCGCCAGGCCAACGCGCAGATCCTCGGCGTCAGCGTCGACGACGTGGCGTCGAAGAAGAAGTTCGCCGAGGAACACAGCCTGCCGTTCCCGGTGCTCGCGGACCCGACCAAGCGGACCGCGAAGACCTACGGGGTGCTGACGCGCTTCATGGGCATCATGGAACTCGCGCAGCGCGACACCTTCCTGATCGACCCGCAGGGCCGCATCGCGAAGCACTGGTCGAAGGTGGACCCGAAGGGCCACTCGGAGATGGTGCTCGCGGAACTGAAGTCCCGCCAGGCGAACGCGAAGCCGGCCGCCGGCTGAGTCCGGCGCCGGCGCGGACTCCGCGCCCGCCATCCGCGCGAACGCCGCCTCCGGGCGGCGTTCGCATTTCGGACCAGCGGAACCGAGCGCGCCTCGCGCGTGTTGCGTCCCGGTCAATACTTCCACTATTCTGGAATCGTGAAAAGCAAGGACGCCGTCGAGGCGCTCGCCGCGCTGGCCCAGGACTCGCGACTCGCGGTCTACCGCCTGCTCGTCAAGCGCGGGCCCAAGGGCTATCCCGCCGGGGAGATCGCCGAACGGCTCGACATCCCGGCGCCCACGCTCTCGTTCCACCTGAAGGCGCTCGCGCAGGCGGGCCTCGTGAACCTCCGCAGGGAGGGGCGCTTCGTCCACTACAGCGCGAACTTCGTGCGCATGAACGCGCTCGTCGCGTTCCTCACCGAGAACTGCTGCAGCCTCGCCGACGCGTGCGAACCGGCGTGTGCGCCGGCGCGGTCGGCGGCCGGGGGCAGGCAACCGTGACGATCCGCGCGGCCTCGGCCACCGACGCGCGGCTGCTGATGCGTCGCGCCCAGTCCCGAGCGCCCGAGCCCCGCCGAGTCCCGAATCCCGCCCTCCTTCGGAGCGATCGATGACCGACCGTCCCTTCCAGGTACTGTTCCTCTGCACCGGCAACTCCGCGCGCAGCATCCTCTCGGAGGCGATCCTGAACGAGAAGGGCCGCGGCCGCTTCGTCGCGCACAGCGCGGGCAGCCATCCGAGCGGCCGAGTGAACCCGTTCGCGCTCGACCTGCTGCGGCGGATGGGCTGGAGGACCGACGGCCTGCGCAGCAAGTCGTGGGACGAGTTCGCGGCGCCCGGCGCGCCGCACCTCGACTTCGTGTTCACCGTCTGCGACAACGCGGCCGGCGAGATCTGCCCCGTGTGGCTCGGCCAGCCGATGACGGCGCACTGGGGAATTCCCGACCCGGCGGCGGTCGACGGCAGCGACGTCGACAAGACGCAGGCCTTCCGCGACGCGTTCCGCGTGCTCGAGCGCCGCATCGACCTGTTCACGGCGCTGCCGATCGCCTCGCTCGACCGGCTGGCGCTGACGAACAGGGTCCGCGAGATCGGCCGGAGCTGAGGCCATGTCCACGTTCGAGCGCTACCTCACGCTCTGGGTCGCGGCCTGCATCGTCGTCGGCATCGCGCTGGGGCACTACTTCCCGGGTGCGTTCCAGGCGATCGGCGGGCTCGAGTTCGCGAAGGTGAACCTGCCCGTCGCCGGGCTGGTCTGGCTGATGATCATCCCGATGCTGATGAAGATCGACTTCGCCGCGCTCGGCGGGGTCGGCCGGCACTGGCGCGGCATCGGCGTGACGCTGTTCGTGAACTGGGCGGTCAAGCCGTTCTCGATGGCGCTGCTCGGCTGGCTGTTCGTAGGCTGGCTCTTCAGGCCGTACCTGCCGGAGGACCAGATCGAGTCGTACATCGCGGGACTGATCCTGCTGGCGGCCGCGCCCTGCACCGCGATGGTGTTCGTCTGGAGCAACCTGACCAACGGCGAGCCGCACTTCACGCTGTCGCAGGTGGCGTTGAACGACACCATCATGGTGTTCGCGTTCGCGCCGCTCGTGGGGTTGCTGCTCGGGCTCGCGGCGATCACGGTGCCGTGGGACACGCTGGTGCTGTCCGTCGTTCTCTACATCGTCGTGCCGGTCGGCATCGCGCAGTTCCTGCGCCGTCGGCTGCTCGCCGGCGGGGGGCCCGAGCGGCTGGCCGCGGCGCTGCGCACGCTCGGGCCGGTCAGCATCGTGGCGCTGCTCGCGACGCTCGTGCTGCTGTTCGGCTTCCAGGGCGAGCAGATCCTCGCGCAGCCGCTGGTGATCGCGCTCCTCGCGGTGCCGATCCTGATCCAGGTCTACTTCAACGCCGGGCTCGCCTACTGGCTGAACCGCGCGACCGGCGAGGCGCACTGCGTCGCCGGGCCGTCGGCGCTGATCGGCGCGAGCAATTTCTTCGAGCTCGCGGTCGCCGCGGCGATCGCGCTGTTCGGCTTCGAGTCCGGTGCCGCGCTCGCAACCGTAGTCGGCGTGCTGATCGAGGTCCCGGTGATGCTGACGGTCGTGCGGATCGTGAACCGCACGAAGGGCTGGTACGAGCGTTCGCCGCGGGTCGCGCGGGGTCCTGCGCCTCGACCGGCTCACGACCCGGGCCGCTAGGGCGCGCGGCTGCGTCGCGGGCGGCCCGCCGTCCACCACGCGCGGCGATCCACTACTATCGCCGACGTCTTCGACTCCGGACGCCACGACGATGGCCACTGCCGCGACGACTCCTGCGGACATCTTCAGCCGGCTGGTCGGCGCGGAACACGTGCGCCTCGACGAGGCTTCCCGCAGCTACTTCGCTCGCGACATCTTCTACTGGCCGGACGCGACGCTGCCCGAGGCCGTCGTCGCGCCCGGCGGCGTGGACGAACTGTCCGCCGTGCTGTGCGAAGCCGCCGCCGCCGGGCTCGCGGTGGTACCGCGCGGCGGCGGCATGTCGTACACCGGCGGGTACGTGCCCCATGGGGCACCCGCCATCGTGCTCGATCTCCGGCGCCTCGCCCGGATCCGCGCCGTGGATCCCGACGACGGCTACGTACTGATCGAAGCCGGCGCGACCTGGGCGGCGTTGCGCGATGCGGTCGAGCCCCACGGGCTGCGGGCCCGCTATTCGGCGCCCTACTCCGGCAACTTCTCGACGATCGGAGGCGCACTCGCCCAGGGCACGCCGGACGACGCCTCGGGCGTACTCGGACTCGAAGTCGTGCTGGCGGATGGCGGACGGGTCCGCACCGGCACGTTCGGGATCGAGCCGCACGCCGTGCCGTTCCTGCGCGGCTTCGGGCCGGACCTGACCGGCCTGTTCCTCGCGGACGGCGGCACGCTCGGCATCAAGACGGCGGTCGCGCTGGCGCTGGAACCGAAGCCGCGCGCCGTCGGCTACGCCTCGTTCGCGTTCGAGACCTGCGAGGCGATGGTCCGCGCGATGATTGCGTGCGGCCGCGCCCGCCTGCCCGGCAAGGCGATGGGGCTGGACCCGCGCAAGAGCCAGAACGCCCCGAAGGTGGGCTTCCGCGACGCGATCCAGACGCTCGCGACAGTCGCGCTCGCGAAACCGACCGTCACCGGCGGTCTGCGCGACGCGCTCGGAATGGCGGCCGCCGGCCGCAATTTCATGGAAGGCGTGCAGTGGTCGATGCACGTTACCGTCGAGGGTGTCGGGGAACGGAGCGTCGACGAGGCGCTGGCCGCCTGGCGCGAACTCTGCGCAGGCGCCGGGGCCGGCCACGGCGAGGGCCGCGAGATCCCGAACCTGCTGCCGATGGCGCTCGCCGCTTCGCCGTTCTCGGTGCGCGGCTTCCTCGGGCCACAGGGCGAGCGCTGGGTGCCGACGAACGCGCTGCTCCCCTACTCGGCCGCCGAGCGCGCGGCGACGCGCGTGCAGCAGTACTTCGACTCGCGCCGCGCCGAGATGGAGCGCCACGGGATGTGGCACTCCTGCATCCTCGCTGCGCGGCCGGGCTTCCTGCTGATCGAGCCCTCGTTCTACTGGCCGGACGAGATCTCGAGGCTGCACGCCGATCACCTCGACGCGGCCAGCGCCGCGAAGTTCGCGCAGCTTCCCCCGGACCCCGCGGCGCGCGCGTTCGCGATCGAGCTGCGCGCCGGCCTGATCCGCACGCTCGAGGATTGCGGCAGCGCGCACGTGCAGCTCGCAAAGGCGTACGGCTACCGTTCGCGGCTGGAGCCCGGCGCGCGCGCGACGATCGACCGGATCAAGCGCGCGCTCGATCCGGAGGGACGGCTGAACCCGGGCAATCTCGAGCGCTGAGGTCTGCGGCGCACCGCCAGCGTCACGTGGCGTCGAGGAACCCGCGCAGCACCGGCTGCTCGACGAGCGGGGCCCGCTCGCGCAGCCGCCGTTCTCGGCCGCGCATTCCGGCATGCAGCACCGGTGGTGGAGCTGGCCGTAGCGCATCTCCACGTAGCCGCGCCGTAGGCGCGGCCCGCGGGTCGGATCGTCCCGCGTTACCATCCGGCCTCTCCGGCGCCCGCTACTTCGCGTTCAGCGCGCGCATCGCGCGGTCGATGCCTTCCAGCGTCAGCGGATACATCCGGTCCTCGAGCAGCTCGCGCGTGAGCTTCACGCTCGGCACCCAGGGCCAGCGGTCCTCGGGCTCCGGGTTCAGCCAGACGTTCTTCGGGTAGGCCTGACGCAGGCGCTGCATCCAGACGGAGCCCGCCTCTTCGTTCCAGTGCTCGACGCTGCCGCCCGGCTGGATGATCTCGTACGGGCCCATCGTCGCGTCGCCGACGAACACCAGACGGTAGTCCGGCCCGTAGGTGCGCATCACCTGCGTGGTCGGGATTCGCTCGGCGTGCCGGCGGCGGTTGTCCTTCCAGACCGTCTCGTAGACGAAGTTGTGGAAGTAGTAGTACTCGAGGTGCTTGAACTCGGTGCGCGCGGCCGCGAACAGCTCCTGGCAGACCTTCACGTGGTCGTCCATCGAACCGCCGACGTCGAGGAACAGCAGCACCTTCACCGCGTTGTGCCGCTCGGGCTGGAGCTTGAGGTCCAGCATGCCGCCGTTGCGCGCGGTCGCGTCGATCGTGCCGTCGAGGTCGAGCTGGTCGGCCGCGCCTTCGCGGGCGAACTTCCGCAGGCGGCGGAGCGCGAGCTTGACGTTCCGGGTGCCGAGCTCGGCCGTGTCGTCGAGGTTCCTGAACTCGCGGCGGTCCCAGACCTTCACGGCGCGACGGTGACGCGAGCCTTCCTGCCCGATCCGCACGCCTTCCGGGTTGTAGCCGTGGGCACCGAACGGCGAGCGCCCGGCCGTGCCGATCATCCGGTTGCCGCCCTGGTGGCGCCCCTTCTGCTCCTCGAGACGCTCCTTCAGCGCCTGCATCAGCGCCTCGAAGCCGCCCAGCGACTCGATCTTCTTCCGCTCCTCCTCGGACAGCGACAGCTCGGCCTGCCGGCGCAGCCACTCGGCCGGGATCTCCTTCCCGAACAGCGCCTCGAACGCGTCCTGCAGGCCCTGGAAGTGCGCCGCGAACACGCGGTCGTAGCGGTCGTAGTGGCGCTCGTCCTTGACCAGGATCGTGCGGCCGAGCGCATAGAACTCGTCCACGGAGTAGTCCGCGAGGCCGGCCTTCAGCGCTTCCTGCAGGGCGAGGAACTCCGTGAGGCCCACCGGCAGCCCGGCCTCGCGCAGCATCAGGAAGAACCGGATCAGCATCGGGTCGTCCGCGCCCGCCTGCCCGCGCGGCCTAGCGGTTCGCCCGGCGGTTCAGGAACACCAGCTGCTCGAACAGGTGCACGTCCTGCTCGTTCTTCAGCAGTGCGCCGTACAGCGGCGGGATTGCGCTCTTGCCGTCGGCGGCACGCAGCGCCTCCGGGGGCACGTCCTCGGCGAGCAGCAGCTTCAGCCAGTCGAGGAGTTCGCTGGTCGAGGGCTTCTTCTTGAGGCCCGGCATCTCGCGGATCTTGTAGAACGACTCCAGCGCCTCCTTCAGCAGTTCCTGCTTCAGGCGCGGGAAGTGCACCTCGACGATGCGGCGCATCGTCTCCTCGTCCGGGAAGCGGATGTAGTGGAAGAAGCAGCGGCGCAGGAACGCGTCCGGCAGCTCCTTCTCGTTGTTGCTGGTGATCACGATGATCGGCCGGTGCCGGGCCTGCACGAGCTCGCGCGTCTCGTAGACGTAGAACTCCATCCGGTCGAGCTCGCGCAGCAGGTCGTTCGGGAACTCGATGTCCGCCTTGTCGATCTCGTCGATGAGGAGGACCGGCTGCACCTCGGACTCGAAGGCCTCCCAGAGCCGGCCCTTCACGATGTAGTTGCGGATGTCGTGGACGCGCGCGTCGCCGAGCTGGGAGTCCCGCAGCCGCGAGACGGCGTCGTACTCGTAGAGCCCCTGCTGAGCCTTGGTGGTGGACTTGACGTGCCACTCGTACAGCGGGCGCTCGAGCGAGCGAGCGATCTCCTGCGCGAGCTGGGTCTTGCCGGTGCCGGGCTCGCCCTTGATCAGCAGCGGGCGGGCGAGCGTGACCGCCGCGTTGACGGCGGTCTTCAGGTCGTCGGTGGCGACGTACCGGTCGGTGCCGGTGAAGCGGGTGGTCATGTCCGGGCCCTGGCGAGAGGAGGCCCGGCCATTCTACGTCAGGTTCGCGCCCCGGCCGGCGGTCGAGGGGGATGCACCGCGACCGGCCGGCACGCTGGCCCGAACGGAGGGCGCGTCAGAACTTGTAGCTGACGTCGACCGCGAACGAGGTGCCGATCGTCTGCTCGATGCGGGTGACGTCGCCCTGGCGGATCTCGAGCTTCTCGTCGAGGATATTCTGCGCGCGGAAGCGCACGGTCATCGGCTCGATCGGAAACCAGCTCCACGTCAGGTCGACCGAGTTGAACGGCTGCTCGAACGCGTCCGGCTGCCCGCTGCGACCCGCGAAGAACAGACGCTCGCCGAAGAAGGCGTAGCCGAGCGTCGCCGTGTGCTTGCCGTTCGGCGCGTCGAAGCCGAGCTGCAGGTTGGCGACGTACGGCGAGTGCTGCGTCAGGCGGCGCTCGTTGCTCGTCAGGTCGGTGCCGGCGGCCTGCCCGACCGTGAGCGTCGAATCGCTGAGCGTCAGGTTGCCCTGGACGAAGAACGGCTCGGTCCAGCCGCCGTCGGTCAGGAAGCCGAGGCTCTTCAGCGTCTCGAACTCGATGCCGTAGACCTCGCCGGACTCGGCGTTGATGAAGCCGAGCTGCGTGTTGTCCTCGGTGCCCGCCGCTTCGATCGTCTCGATCGGATCCTGGATGTCCTTGTAGAACAGCGACACGGTGAAGTTGTCACCGCTGTCGAAGAACCACTCGCCGCGGATGTCGAAGTTCTGCAGCTCCGAGGTGCGCAGACGCGGATTGCCGGTGATGCGCGACTCCGTCAGCGGGTCGATGAACGTCGCGTCCGCGACCTCGCGAAGGTCCGGCCGCGCGATCGTCTGGCTCCAGCCGAAGCGCAGCTGGAAGTTCTCGGCCCAGAAGCCCGGCCGGATGTAGGTGACCGACAACGCCGGGTAGTAGTCGTCGTCGGAGGTGGCGAGCGTCTGGAGCTGGTTCAGCGGCACGCGGATCTTGCCGACCGTCGCGTCGAACTGCAGCGGATCCACCGGCACCGATACGCGCGAGAAGTCCTCGTAGCGCACGCCGCCCGACAAGCGCCAGGTCTCGCCGAGCTTGAGATCGCCCTTGATCCAGCCGGCCTCGATGATCTCGCCGGCGATGTACGACTCGGTGCCGATGCCGCCGGTCTGCAGCTCGAAGCGGTTCGCCGGGTTGCCGACGTTGGCGTCCGAGAACACCGTGCCCGGCGTGCCGTTGAGGAACGCGCCGGACGTGGTCGTGCCGAGGCCGAACTGCAGCTGCGTGTAGCCGCGGCCCTTCTCGTAGTAGTCCTGGCCGCCCGAGAGCTCCAGCACGTTGTTGCCGAACTCGAACGCGCGCGTCAGGCGCCACCCGGAGCTGTTGACCTCGTCGTCGAGCTCGCTGAAGCGGTAGTCCGCCGAGGTCCGCGACGGACGGATGCCGGTGGACAGCACCTGACGCGTGGCCGGATCGATGCGGTCGATGCCGGAGATCGTGACCTCGCTCGGCAGGTCCGTGCGCGCCCGGGCGTTCGACCAGTACCAGTTGAAGCGCAGGCCCTCCAGCAGGTCGAGCGGCAGCCAGCCGTGGCCGCGGCTCTCGAGCAGCGTCCGGGTCGCCGGGCCGAGCGTGTGCGAGCCGGTCAGCTGCACCACCGTGAGCCCGCGCTCCTCGAAACGCAGCCGGTAGTTGCGCAGCTGGTTGCCCGACTCCGGCCGGAAGTTGACGTTGAACCCGGTCGTGATCGACGCGTCGTCCTCGGTGTTCCGGAGGTAGATCAGGTTCAGACCGATCGTCTGCTCTTCGGCGAAGTCGAGGCCGAGCGCGAGCGAGCCCGTGATCACCGCCTGCTCGGTGGTCCGGCGCGTGGTGTCGACGTCGAGCGTCGGCTCGGCGAACGAGCGCAGCACGCGCTCGCGGTTGCGCCACTGGCGCTCGTACTCGCCGAGCGCCAGGAAGCCGAAACGGAAGCTGTCGTCCTGCCCGAAGTACCAGCTGTTGCCGACCGTGAGTTCGCCGCCGACGTCGGGGGACAGCGACTTGTCCGTCACGTCGAGGTTGCGCTTCAGGCTCAGCGCGAGATTGCGGTTCGCGATCTCCGCGTCGAGCTGCGACACGTTCCCGCCCGCCCGGATCAGTTCGTTCAGGATGCCGTTGATGCCGATGTTGCCGCGATAGGCCTGGATGCCGCTCGCCAGCGCGCCGGGCAGCGCGCGCGTGCCGTCGTCCTCGCCCCACTTGTCGTTGCCGCCGCCGGCGTAGGTGAGGCCGTCGTCGGCGCTCTCGGTGTTCCAGCCGCTCGCGATCTGCAGGCCGAGCGTGAACTCCTCGGGGATCGTGCGGGTGCGGATGTCGACGTTGCCGCCGCCGAAGGCCGCCGGCTGGTCCGGCGAGTAGCCCTTCTGGATCGACAGCGACTGCACGATCTCCGCCGGGAACAGGTCCAGCGGGATCACGTTGCGCGTCAGGTCCGGCGACGGCACGAACGCGCCGTTCAGCGTCGTGCTCGAGTAGCGCTCGCCGAGGCCGCGGATGTAGATGAACTGGTCGCCGACCAGCGTGACGCCGGGCAGGCGCCGCAGCGCCGTCGACACCGTGCTGTCGCCGACGCGGCCGATCTGCTCGGCGCTGACGAGGTCGGCGACCACGTCCTGGTCGATGCGCTCCTGCAGCACCGCCTCGGCGGCCGAGCGCTGGCGCGCGGTGACCACGACTTCGCCGAGCGTGTCCTCGCCGGCCGTGCCCTCGGTGGCGGTCGCGGTCTGATCGGCCGACTCGTCGGCCGCGGCAGCGGTCCGCTCCGGGACCGGCGCTTCCGCGGACACGCGCGCGCCGACCGGCGGCTCCTGCGCGAACGCGGGGCCGGCGCCCACCGCGCCAAGGCCCAGCAGCGCGATGCGGATCGCCCCGCGCAGATCGATCGTGTTCATCGACGTTCCCCTCTTGCAGGACGGCGCGGGTCCCCGAGATCGCGGGCCCGCGCCGTCCGGCTCATCCCGACGCTGGCGTGCAGACGGACCGGGTTCCGATCACTGCGCGAACCAGAGCGGGGCATCCGCGTTCGCCGCGCGCAGGCCGAAGGCCCACGGCGTCGTCCAGTCGAGGGTCTGGGTGACCGCGCCGATCTGCGACGGCAGGCCGGAGCCGGTGAAGAGCGCGGCGGCGGGGCTGCCCGCGGTGATCTGCGCGATCGGCGTGCGCGTGTAGAAGGTGCGGTTCGCCGGCGTCGTGCTGGTCGCGCCCTCGAGCAGGTTCAGAGTCGACAGCGCCGGGGTGGTCGTCGGCGACAGCAGCTGGTTGCGGACGTTGAACGTGGCCGTGCCCTGGCCACGCAGCCAGAGGTCCGCCGCCTGCCCGCCGATGGCCGGGCTGGTCACCAGCGTCTCACCGCAGGCGAACACGGTGTTGGTCACGCGGGTGGTGCCGGCATTCGCGCCGCTCACCGTCTGGTCCGACTCGAGGATCAGGCAGGGATTGTTCGGCGTACCCGCGTTGACCGTGTCGCCGTACGGGGTGAAGAAGATGCTGTTGTTCAGCTCGATCTGGCCGCCGAGGCGGACGATCGCGCCGCGCGAGAGGCCATGCGTGCCGAGCGGCTGCGCCGACATGATGCAGGTCATGTTGTTGACGACCGGGCGCGTGACCGGCGTCGTCGGGGTCGCCGCGCTGAAGCGGCCGCTGCCGACGTTGTCCAGCTCGATGCAGTGGTTGCCTTCCGTGCGCCACTGGATCACGAGCGCGTTCGTGATCGTGCCGTTGTAGCCGTCGGTGAAGTCCAGCGCGTCGTCGCGGACGTACAGCGCGATCAGGTTGCGCGCGTTCACCGAGCCGCCGAAGAACTCGAAGCCGTCGTCGAACGTGCTGTAGACCTGCACGTTCTCGAGCGTGGTGCCCGAACCGACCGCATTGAACGTGATGCCGTTCAGTTCGTCGTTCGGGGCGACCTCGAAGCCGGTGTGCTTCACGATCACGAACCGCAGCGTGCCCGAGTTGTCCGCGGCGTCGTTGCCGCCGTAGTTCGACGGCTGGCCCTCGGAGAGCACGTGGCACGCGTTCGACGTGCGCTGCGCATCGGTGCAGTTGCTCGTGATGCCGTTGCCGTTGATCACGATGCCGCCCCACTGCGACACGTCGTTCGCGCCGGCCGTGTTGCTGACGGCGTCCGCGAAGCTCGTGAAGACGATGGGCTGCGAGGCGGTGCCGTTGGCGTTCAGGCGCGAGCCGCGGTTGACCAGCACGTAGTCCGCGGAATCCGCGAACGCCAGCGTGTTGCCGGGTTCGATCGTCAGCGTCGGGCCGGTGCCGCTGGCGGGCGCCGCACCGGTGTTCACGTTGCGGCCGACGACCACGCTGTCCTGGAAGATGTGAACGCCGCCGCTCGACAGCGTCGGGATCGTGACGTTGACCGCGAGGGGGTTGTTGAGACCGACGAACTGCGACGAGTAGGTGCAGTTGCGGCCGTCGTAGTTGCCACGCCGCACCTCGCTGCCGCCCGCGACCTGGTACGAGGCGCAGGGATTCACGCTGCCGCCCGTGCCGCCGCCGCCGCCGGTGCTGACGGAGTTGTCCACCGTCGAGACGTTGAGATCGATGCCGCCGCCGCTGCACGCCGTGAGGGCCGCGAGGATCGCTCCGCTCAGGAGCAGCTGTTGGGTCTTCATCCGGGAATCTCCGCCTGCGCTAGGGACTGACGTCGGAGTGACGTCGGGGCGACGCGGGAGCCGCAGGGTCCCCTGCTCCCGGCGTCACATCGCTTCGTAGGCGGCGCAAGTTAGGCGGGACGCATGACGCGGACGTGACACGAATGTGGCAGCGGGATGACAACGGAGCGCCCGAACACGCCTGCGGCGGCGCCGCACCCGGTCGGCTCGAGCCGAAACCGGCGCAAACGCGCTCCCGCGACGATCGCAGGACCCCGGCGCGTCGCGCGTTGTGTCAGAAACTTTTCAGAGTGCGTTCGGTGTTCGACGCAAGTAGCTGACGCCGTGAGAGATGCTCACGGCGTCAGCTCGAGGCGATGCACGCCGGCGCCCGGCAGGAACGGCGTCGCCTCGCCGCGCTCCCAGGCCGCATGCCACGAGCGATGGAACGGCGACAGCGGGTGACCACTCTGCCCGCCCGGCATGTGGAACACGCTCTCGCCTTCGCGTCCGACGAGGATCGCGAATCGCTCGGACGCGCCGAAGCTGCGGCCCTGCACGCGCGGCATGTCGTTGTCGCCGGGCAGCGCCGTGGCCGGCATGTCGAGCCAGCGGTCGACGAACGGCAGCGCCGCCGAGAGCGGGTGCGCGATGCGCGTCGTGTTCCACGCGCCCCAGGTGCAGGTATCGAGTTGCGGGCACTGCTCGCCGAGCGTGTCGAGCGCGCCGTCGAGCGAGGCGAGCAGGAACGCGCGCCAGTCCGCGTGGCCCGGCGGCAGCAGGTGCGCAGGCTGCTCCGCGACGAGCCGCCAGAGCGGCCCCTCGAACGACGGCGGGATACGAAGGCGCAGCTGCGGCGCGGCGGTGCGCGCGGGCGCGACGAGTGCATAGAACGCGCGGCGCTGCACTTCGGAGCGGAACGTCCGCACGAGCCGATAGGCCGGATCGTCCACTGCGGCACGCCCGGTCCACGCCGCGAGCAGCCGGCGCGCCTCCGCGCGGGCGGCGTTTTCGCCGGCCGCACGCTCGTCCAGCAGCGCGACCAGCAGGTCCTTCCAGCGTGCGAGGAACAGCGCGCGGTCGTCGAGCAGCACGCGCAGCGCCTCCGCGGTGCCCTGCGCGTCGCCCGCGGCGCGCAGGCCGTCGGCGATCTGCCGCGAACGCGCGCCACGGTCGTAGCCGCCGTCGCCGAGAACGGCGAGCGCCTCCCCGCCCACGACACGGGAATTCGCGGTCCAGATCTGCCCGTCCGCCGGGTCGACGAGCGTCGGGCGCCGCTCGGGCGCGAGCCAGCCGTCGAAGCCGACGTCCGGCGCAGTCGAGGGCCGCGGCACGGCGCCGTCGCCGCGGCGCGCCGGCAACCGGCCGATCACCGTCCACGCGATGCGGCCGCTCGCGTCGCCGACGACGAAGTTCTGGCCCGGGATGCCCGCGCGCGCGGCGATCGCGAGCGCGGCGTCGAGATCCGGCGCGGTCTCGAGTCGCATCAGCTCGAGGTTCACGGCTTCCGGGCGGTGCGCCGTCCAGGCCAGCGCGAGCGGCCGACCGCGGTGGTCCTCACCGACGATCGGACCCCAGCGCGTGGACCGCACCTCGAGTTCCACGGGCGCGGCGCCGCTCACCTCGATGGTCTCGCGCACCGTCGCGTATGGCTGCGGGCCGTCCGCCGCAAGGTAGCGACGCGCGTCCGTGGGGTCCGGCTCGACGATCACGAAGTCGGCGAAGTCGGCGTAGCTGTTGGTGAACGCCCAGGCGATCCGCCCGGTGCTGCCGGCGACCAGCGCGGGCGCGCCCGGCAGCGTGACGCCCGTGACGTCGACGACGGTTGCGCCGGCCGCCACCTGCCGCAGCCGGGCGTGATACCAGGTGTTCGGCACGCGCAGCCCGAGGTGCATGTCGTTCACGACCATCGCGGTGCCGCTGGCCGTGCGGCGCCCCGCGATCGCCCAGTTGTTGCTGCCGAGCGGCGAGCGCTCGCGCGCGGCGTAAGGGGGCGGCGCGAACTCGAGGGACCCCAACCGGCGCAGGTCGTACTCGTCGGCGGTCGGCACCCGCGGCGGCGCGCTGGTCGTGCCGTCGAGCGCCGCGTCCCATTCCGGTGCGGGCGCGTACAGGAACTGCGCGACCGCCGGCGGCAGAGTGTCGGCGAACAGGCCGCGCTGGCGTTCGTGACGCTGGTCGCCGCGCTGCAGGTCGACGAACATCGCGAAGATCACGAGCAGCGAGTCCTCGGGCGCCCACGGCTCGGGCGTCGCGCGCAGCAGCCAGTACTCCCACGGGTGCGTGCCGAGCGAGGCGAGGCCGGCGTTCGCACCGCGAGCATAGGCGTCGACCACCGCGCGGTCCTCCGCAGGGGCCTTCGCGAGCGCCTCGCGGGCCACCGCACGGAACCGGTGCACGCGCAGGTCGCGATCCACATCGAGCGTGGCAGGCCCGAGCAGCGCGGCGAGTTCGCCGGCCGCCGCGCGCCGCAGCAGGTCCATCTGGAACCAGCGGTCCTGCGCGTGCGCGTAGCCGAGGGCGTACGCGAGGTCCGCGCGCGTCGCCGCGGTCAGCGTGACGGAGCCACGCACGTCGCGCTCGAGGGTGGCGGGCGCGGCGAGCCCCGCCGCGACCACGCGACCGTCGAGCGGCGGCAGGCTCGTGCGCAGGACGGTGCCGGTGCCGACCACCGCGGCCACCAGCAGGGCGACCACGAGCACTCCGAGCCCGAGCAGCGTACGCGAGACCCAGCGGCGCATCGGCGGCCTCCCTCGGCAAGGCGCGCATCGTCGCCCGCGGGCCGCGCGAACGGCAAGCAGTCCCGCGCGCCGCTGCGCCCGCCTCGCACGAATCGTGGAGCGCGGGGCGGCCCCTCAACCGCGGAGACGACTACTAAGCTCGTCTCGCCGAACGACGACGAGGTCGAGGGCTGGCGGCACTACGACGGCGGCGACCGCTTCCCGGCCGACGTGCGGCTCACGGAGGCGAGCCCGGCCGACTTCGACGCGCTGCTGCTCCCGGGCGGCGTCGCGAAGCCCGACCAGCTGCGGATGAACCCGCAGGCGGTCGATTCCGTGCGCGCGTTCTTCGACGCGGGCAAGCCGGTCGCCGCGATCTGCCACGGGCCGTGGACGCTGATCGAGGCGCAGGCCGTCCGCGGCCGCACGCTGACCTCGTGGCCGTCGCTGCGCACGGACCTCGAGAACGCCGGCGCGCACTGGGTGGACGAGCCGGTCGTCGCGGACCAGGGACTGGTCACCAGCCGCAACCCCGAGGACATCCCCGCCTTCAGCGCGACGGTGCTCGAGGAGCTCGCGGAGGGAACGAATCGGGCCAGGGTCGAGACCGGCACGATGGGCGACGTGCCGGCGTCGGCGCACTGAAGACGGTAGCCGCGCAGCGCTCGCCGCGAGGGTCGTGGCAACAACTTCTGGCGCCGCGGTAGGCAGGGGGCCGGATGGCATGCACATCGTCGGATAACTTGACACTCGCAGCGATCCATTCGCGCCTGTGGCGATGCCCTTCGAGGCGCTTCAACTGCTTGCGACCTTTGGCATGGGCTTTGCAACGCAGCACTGGGTGCAGCGAGGCGCAGCCGGCCGGGTCGCGGATACCGTGCCGTTTCGTCGACCGGTTCAGGAGTCAGTTAAAAGCCCAGAACGACCATCGGCCTGGTAGCCATCTGCCTGTTGGCGCTATCGACATCGACGACTTCGGCAGCCGTGCTGTCCGTCGCAGTGACGCGCGACAGCAGCATGCCGCAGGCGCTTTTCGACGCAGGCACACTCGAGTTCGACGACGAGGACGCCTCCGACTTGGCCGGCGAGGCGGCGACCGCCACGGGGGAGTACGGCACGGCCACCGCGATCACGTCGCAGGGCGTGAACGGGATCGCGGCATCCAACACCAAGGCGGTCGACGACGAGGGCCTGCGGCAGACGTCGATCGGCGGGCCTTTCGCAATCGCGCTGTCGGTGTGGACGGACACCTTCACGATCACGAATGGCAGCGGCCCCGGGACGCTCGCGATCAGCAGCACGATCACGGGGACGTTCGGCGACGAATTCGGCGCCGATGGCCTCTACGCCTTGTTCAGGAACCTCGACCCCGATCTGCTGAGGGAGCTCCAGGATGATCCGATCGGCTTCCTGAACGGCCTGACGGATTCGGAGTTCGACGTTACCGAGAATGCGGTGCTCTTCCTGTGGCAGGGCGTTCCCGCACCGGGAACCGGCGAGGACTCGCCTTTCGTCGCAGTGGCGCCGGGCAGCCAGTTCGGCGGCGTACTCACCGGGACCCTCGCCTTCGCCTACGACACGCCGTTCACGCTGACCAGCCTCTTCTACGGCGGCGCCAGCGACCTCGGTTCGATCAGCTCGCTGAACTCGGCACGGTTCGGCATCACGGCGCCGGACGGCGCGACGATCCTGACCGGGAGCAACTTCGAGTACGACGACGCCGCCGCGGTCCCGGAACCGGGCACGTTGGCCTTGCTCGCGCTCGGTCTTGGTGGCCTGGCGGTGCGTGTGCGGCGCGCCAAGGCACTCACCACGGCGTAGCGCGGCTCGGAACGCACGGGCGGCCGCTCCCGCGGGCCGCCCGTTTCCGACGAATTGAACCCTGCGGGAACGAGTCGCCCACCGTGACAGGAGAGCCACGACGCGGGCGACCGGGGGGTGTGGCGTGGAAGCAGCGCGCCCTACGCCTGCACCTCGAGGATCTTCATCGAGTTCGTGCCGCCCTGGACGCCGGTCAACTCGCCCTTGGTGACGATGATCAGGTCGCCGCGCCGGCAGAGCCCCAGCTCCACCAGCAGGTGAAAGATCGACGGGTAGAGGATGTTCGGGTCGGTGTGCGTGACGTCGAACGCGACCGGATACACGCCGCGGTAGAGCGTGACACGGCGGCGCGTCGCCTCGTGGCGCGTGAACGCGTAGATCGGGATGTCGGAGCGGATGCGCGACATCCAGAGCGGCGTCGAGCCCGACTCCGTCAGCGCGACGATCGCCTTCACGTCCATGTGGTTCGCCGTGTACATCACGGCCATCGCAATCGCCTGGTCCTTGCTGCCGAACTGCTCGTCGGAGCGCTGGCGCAGGCGCTGGAACTCCAGCTGGTAGTGCTCCGCGCCCTCGATCACCGAGGCCATCGCCTCGACGGCCTTCAGCGGGTACTTGCCCACGGCGCTCTCGGCCGAGAGCATCACCGCGTCGGTGCCGTCCAGCACCGCGTTCGAGACGTCCGAGACCTCGGCGCGCGTCGGCACCGGGTTCTGGATCATCGACTCCATCATCTGGGTCGCGGTGATCACGACCCGGTACTTCTGGCGGGCCGCCCGGATGATCCGCTTCTGCAGGCCGGTGAGGCCGGCGTAGCCGACCTCGACCGCGAGGTCGCCGCGCGCGACCATCACCGCGTCGCTCGCGACCACGATGTCGTCGAGGTGACGGATCGCTTCGGCGCGCTCGATCTTCGCGACCGTGCGGGCGACGCCGCCGGCCCTGCGTACCAGCTCGCGCGCCTCGTTCATGTCCTCGGCGCTCTTCGGAAACGACACCGCGAGGTAGTCGAGGTCGAGCTCCGCGGCGAACTTGATGTCCTCGCGGTCCTTGTCCGTGAGCGCGCCGGCCGAGAGTCCGCCGCCGCGGCGGTTCAGGCCCTTGTTGTTCGACAGCTCGCCACCGGTCGTCACCGTGGTGACGACCCGCGGGCCGTGCACGTGGTCGACCGTGAGCACGATCAGGCCGTCGTTCAGCAGCAGCACGTCGCCCGGGTGCACGTCCTGCGGCAGCGCCTTGTAGGCACAGCCGACCGCATCCTGGTCGCCGGCGTTCGGGTCGAGCGAGACGTCGAGCGTGAAGCGCTCGCCCTCGCGGAGCGTCACCACGCCGTCGCGGAAGCGGTCGATCCGGATCTTGGGGCCGCTCAGGTCGCCGAGGATGCCGACGTAGCGGCCGACGCTCTCGGCGGCGTCGCGCACGAGCTTCACGCGGCGCGCGTGGTCCTCGAAGCGACCGTGCGAGAAGTTGACGCGCACGACGTCGACGCCGGCGCGGATCAGGTCGGCGAGGACCTGGCGGTCGTCCGTCGCCGGGCCGAGCGTGGCGACGATCTTCGTGCGCCGCGGAGCAGGTACCATCCGGTCAGCCTTGCCGGTTCGCCGCGCGGGCCTCTAGCATCGCGACCGCGGGAAGCGTGTTGCCCTCGACGAACTCGAGGAACGCGCCGCCGCCGGTCGAGATGTACGAGATGCCGTCCTCGACGCGGTACTTCTCGATCGCGGCCAGCGTGTCGCCGCCGCCGGCGAGCGAGAAGGCCTTCGAGCGGGCGATCGCGTTCGCGAGCGTCTTCGTGCCCTCGCCGAACTGGTCGAACTCGAACACGCCGACCGGGCCGTTCCAGATCACCGTGCCGGCCTGCTCGATGATGCGGGACAGGCGCTCGGCGGTGTCCGGCCCGATGTCGAGGATCATCTCGTCTGCGCCGACGTCCGCCACGGACTTCACGTCGGCCTCGGCCCTGGCCGAGAACTCCTTCCCGACGACGACGTCGGTCGGCAGCGGGATCTCGGTGCCCTTGGCCGCGGCCTGCGCCAGCAGCCGCTTCGCGATGTCGGTCATGTCCGCCTCGACGAGGCTCCTGCCGACCGGCAGCCCCTGCGCCAGCAGGAAGGTGTTGGCGATGCCGCCGCCGACGATCAGCTGGTCCACGCGCGCGAGCAGCGCCTCGAGCACCGTGAGCTTGGTCGACACCTTCGAGCCCGCCACGATCGCGACCAGCGGCCGCTTCGGCTTCTCCAGCGCGGTCTCGAGCGCGACCAGCTCGTTCACGAGCAGCGGGCCCGCGCAGGCGACCGGGGCGTACTTGCCGACGCCGTGCGTGCTGGCCTCGGCGCGGTGCGCGGTGCCGAAGGCATCCATCACGTAGACGTCGCAGAGCGCTGCCATCTGGCGCGCGAGTTCTTCCCTGTCCTTCTTCTCGCCCTCGTTGAAGCGCACGTTCTCGAGCAGCACGGCCTCGCCGGCGGCCGGGGCGACGTCCGCGCCCGACAGCCAGTCCTTCACGAGCGGCACCTTGCGGCCCAGCAGTTCGGACAGGCGCGTCGCGACCGGCGCGAGCGAGAACTCGTCCGCCGGCCTGCCTTCCTCCGGGCGGCCGAGGTGCGACATCAGCAGCACGCGCGCGCCGGCGTCCAGCGCCATCCGGATCGTGGGCAACGAGGCGCGGATGCGCGCGTCGCTGGTGACCACGCCGTCCGCGACGGGGACGTTCAGGTCCTCGCGGATCAGCACGCGCTTGCCCTTCAGGTCCAGGTCCTGCATCCGGATGACTTTCATGCCTGCCTCCACGTCAGCCCGCGCGGCTCCAGGCCAGCGTGGTGTCGAGCATGCGGTTCGAGAAGCCCCACTCGTTGTCGTACCACGCGCACACCTTCACGGTGGTGCCGTCGATGACCTTCGTCAGCGTGGCGTCGTACGTGGACGAGGCCGGGTCGTGGTTGAAGTCCACCGACACCAGCGGCCCGTCGCTGTACGCGAGCACGCCCTTCAGGGCGCCCGTCGAGGCTTCCTTCAGGATCGCGTTGATCTCCTCGATCGTGGTCGCGCGCTTCGCGACGAACGTGAGGTCGACCAGCGAGACGTTGATGGTCGGCACGCGGACCGCGAAGCCGTCGAGCTTGCCCTTCAGTTCCGGCAGCACGAGACCGACCGCGGCCGCGGCGCCGGTCTTGGTCGGGATCATCGACTGCGTGGCGGACCGCGCGCGGCGGAGGTCCTTGTGGAACACGTCGGTCAGCACCTGGTCGTTCGTGTAGGCGTGGATCGTCGTCATGATGCCGTTCACGACGCCGATCTTCTCGTGCAGCGGCTTGACCAGCGGCGCGAGGCAGTTGGTCGTGCACGAGGCGTTCGAGATGACGGTCATGTCCTTCCGGAGCGTCTGGTGGTTGACGCCGTAGACGATCGTCGCGTCGACGCCGCCCTCGGCGGGCGCCGAGATGACGACCTTCTTCGCGCCGCCTTCCAGGTGCTTCGCGGCCTTCTCCTTGTTGGCGAACAGGCCCGTGCACTCGAACACGTACTCGACGCCGAGCTGGCCCCACGGGAGCTTCGACGGATCGCGCTCGGCGAGCACGCGGATCTTGTCCCCGTTGACGATCATGCAGTCGCCGTCGACCGAGACCTCGCCCGGGAACTTGCCGTGCGCCGTGTCGTAGCGAGTCAGGTGGGCGTTGGTCTGCGCGTCGCCGAGGTCGTTGATCGCGACGATCTGGATCTCGCCGGTGCGGTTGGCCTCGTAGAGCGCCCGCAGCACGTTGCGACCGATGCGGCCGTAGCCGTTGATACCCACCTTGATGGCCATGTCGTTACCTACCTCTCGTTGTGACTCTTCTGCGCACCGGACCCGCCGACCGCGGCGGGCGCCGCGAATCAGCCGCCGAGCACCGCGCGGGCGCGCTCGACCACGCGCTCCGCCGTGAAGCCGAAGTGGCGGAACAGGTCCTTCGCCGGCGCCGAGGCGCCGAAGCGGTCCAGGCCGATCACGCGGTCGAGCGTGCCGACGTAGCGGCACCACCAGTCCGGCGAGCCGGCTTCGATCGCGAGGCGGGGCACGCCGGGCGGCAGCACCGCGTCGCGCCAGTCCTGCGGCTGGCGATCGTAGACTTCCGGGCACGGCATCGACACGACGCGGACGCGCCGGCCCGCTGCAGCGAGCGCCTTTTGCGCGTCGACGGCAAGCGCGACCTCGGAGCCCGTGGCGATCAGCACGAGTTCCGGCGCGCCGTCGGCCTCGACGAGCACGTAGCCGCCGCGGCGCGCCGCCGCGACCTGCTCGGACGTGCGCGGCTGCGCGGGCAGCGCCTGGCGGGTCAGCACGAGCGCCGTCGGGCCGTTGCGACGCTCGATCGCGTCCGCCCACGCGACGTGCGTCTCGAGCGCGTCGCACGGCCGCCAGAGCGTCATGCCCGGGATCAGCCGCAGGCTCGCGAGGTGCTCGACCGGCTGGTGCGTGGGGCCGTCCTCGCCGAGGCCGATCGAGTCGTGCGTGTAGACGAGCACCGTCGGCACCTGCATCAGGCAGGCCATGCGCACGGCGTTGCGCGCGTAGTCCGAGAACACGAGGAACGTGCCGCCGTAAGGCTGGAAGCCGCCGTGCAGCGCGAGGCCGTTCAGGCCCGCGGTCATGCCGAACTCGCGGACGCCCCAGTAGACGTAGTTGCCTGACGCGTCCGCGGCCGTGACGCCCTTCGAGTCCCTGCGGTTGGTGTTGTTCGAGCCGGTGAGGTCCGCCGAGCCGCCCAGCAGTTCGGGCAGGCTCGGGCCGAACGCGTTGAGCGCCGCCTGCGAGGCCTGGCGCGTGGCGACGGCGCCGGCGGAGGACTGCACCTTCGCGAGGGTTTCCTGCAGCAGCTGCGGCCAGTTCGCCGGCAGGTGGCCGCGCATGCGGCGCTCGAACTCGGAGGCGAGCTCCGGGTAGAGCTTGCGGTACTCCTTGTACGTGCGCTGCCACCTGGCTTCCGCGCGCTTGCCCTTGGCGCGGGCATCCCACGCGTCGCGGATCTCCTGCGGCACCACGAAAGGCTCGTGCGGCCACTCGAGGCGCTCGCGGGCCGCCTTCACCTCGTCCGCGCCGAGCGGCGCGCCGTGCGTGGCCTCGGTGCCCTGCTTGTTCGGCGCGCCCCAGCCGATGATCGTCTTGCAGCAGATCAGCGTCGGCTTCGCGGTTTCCCTGCGGGCCTTCCTGATCGCGCGCATCAGCTGCCCCGCGTCGTGCCCGTCGACGTTCCGGATCACCTGCCAGCCGTAGGATTCGAAGCGCTTCGGCGTGTCGTCCGTGAACCAGCCGTGCACCTCGCCGTCGATCGAGATGCCGTTGTCGTCGTAGAACACGATCAACTTGCCGAGGCCGAGCGTGCCCGCGAGCGAGCAGGCCTCGTGCGAGACGCCCTCCATCAGGCAGCCGTCGCCGGCGAACACGTAGGTGTAGTGGTCGACCAGCGCGAGGTCCGGCCGGTTGAACTGCGCCGCCAGGATCTTCTCGGCGAGCGCCATGCCGACCGCGTTCGCGAGCCCCTGGCCGAGCGGCCCGGTGGTGGTCTCGATGCCGAGGTGCGGCTCGCGCTCCGGGTGACCGGCGGTGTGCGAACCGAGCTGGCGGAAACGCTTCAGCTCGTCGATCGACAGCGGGTAGCCGGCCAGGTGCAGCAGCGAGTAGAGGAGCATCGAGCCGTGGCCGTTCGACAGCACGAAGCGGTCCCGATCGAACCAGGCCGGGTTCCCCGGGTTGTGCTTCAGGAAGTCGCGCCAGAGCACTTCCGCGATGTCCGCCATGCCCATCGGCATGCCGGGGTGGCCCGAGTTCGCCTGCTGGACCGCGTCCATCGAGAGCGCGCGGATGGCGTTGGCAAGCGGGCGACGGTTCTGCATGCGGGGGAGTCCTGGGTCGGGGCGTGGGCGGAGCCCTGGCGGGCCCGAGGAAGCCGCGCATTTTCCCTTACGGCCCCTCGACGGGGCAATGGTCGAGGCCTCCTGTATACTCACGGGTTTCCAATCACTCCGCGGGGCTCAGATCCGGATGGCTTCCCAGTCTGTGAAGAACGGCGCGAACTCCTACCTGTTCACCTCCGAGTCGGTGTCCGAGGGCCATCCGGACAAGGTCGCCGACCAGATCTCCGACGCCGTGCTCGACTCCATCCTCGCGCAGGACCAGAAGGCACGCGTGGCGTGCGAGACGCTCGTGAAGACCGGCTGCGTGATCGTCGCCGGCGAAGTCACCACCTCCGCGTGGGTCGACCTCGAGGCGCTGGTGCGCCGCACCGTCCTCGAGATCGGCTACGACAGCTCCGACATGGGCTTCGACGGCGCGAGCTGCGCGGTGATCAACATCATCGGCAAGCAGTCTCCCGACATCGCGCAGGGCGTCGACCGCAAGGACCCGCGCAAGCAGGGCGCCGGCGACCAGGGCCTGATGTTCGGCTACGCGACCAACGAGACCGACGTGCTGATGCCCGCGCCGATCACCTACGCGCACCGGCTCGTGAAGAAGCAGGCACAGGTCAGGAAGAGCGGCAGGCTCCAGTGGCTGCGGCCGGACGCGAAGAGCCAGATCACCTTCCGCTACGAGCACGACCGCCCGGTCGGCATCGAGGCGGTCGTGCTGTCGACGCAGCACGCGCCGGAGGTCTCGCAGAAGAAGCTCCGCGAGGGCGTGATGGAGGAGATCATCCTCCCGGTGCTGCCGAAGAAGTGGCTCGACAGGAAGACGAAGTTCCACATCAACCCGACCGGCAAGTTCGTGATCGGCGGGCCGGTGGGCGACTGCGGCCTGACCGGCCGCAAGATCATCGTCGACAGCTACGGCGGTTTCGCCCGCCACGGCGGCGGCGCGTTCTCCGGCAAGGATCCGTCGAAGGTCGACCGCTCGGCCGCGTACGCCGCGCGCTACGTCGCCAAGAACATCGTCGCCGCGGGGCTCGCGGAGCGCTGCGAGGTGCAGGTCTCCTACGCGATCGGCGTCGCCGAGCCGACCTCGGTGATGGTCGAGACCTTCGGCACCTCGAAACTGTCGCGCGAGCAGCTGACGAAGCTCGTGCGCGCGAACTTCGACCTGACGCCGTACGGCCTGCGCGAGATGCTGGACCTCGCCCGCCCGATCTACGAGGCGACCGCCGCCTACGGCCACTTCGGCCGCGAGGAGCCGGAGTTCAGCTGGGAGCGCACCGACAAGGCCAAGGCACTCAAGGCCGCGGCCCGCTGAGCCGACATCCCGGCACGGCGGTCGCGTGACCGCCGTGCTTGCGGGCTCGCACGCGCGCGGCATACTGCCGGCGAATCCGCGGGCCCTGGACCGGCGAACGGCCGGACGGGAACGAGCCCGGCGCGCCCGGGACGGACAGGATCGACACGCGGCCCTCCCGGGGTCCGCCGGAGCAGAACCCGCGGGGATCACACCCCCCGCCCATCCGACCGCCCGAGGGGCGCTGCAGCAGACCGGCAGGGGCCGGCACTGTCAGGCTCGGGACGACCGGACGACTCGACAACGGCGCCCGTTCCATCCATCACCTGGAGTGAACGCATGAACGCCGTAGTGAAGCTGAAGAACGACTTCCACGTCGCCGATCTCAAGCTGGCCGCCTGGGGCCGCAAGGAGATCACGATCGCCGAGACCGAGATGCCCGGCCTGATGGCCGTCCGCGAGGAATACGCGGCGCGCCAGCCGCTGAAGGGTGCGCGCATCGCCGGCTCCCTGCACATGACGATCCAGACCGCCGTGCTGATCGAGACGCTGAAGGCGCTCGGCGCGGACGTGCGCTGGGCCTCGTGCAACATCTACTCGACCCAGGACCACGCCGCCGCGGCGATCGTCGATGCCGGCACGCCGGTGTTCGCCTACAAGGGCGAGAGCCTCGAGGAGTACTGGGAGTTCACGCACCGGATCTTCGACTGGGCCGACGGCGGCACGCCGAACATGATCCTCGACGACGGCGGCGACGCGACGCTGCTTGTCCACCTCGGCCTCAAGGCGGAGGGCGATCCGTCCGTGATCGCGAACCCGACCAACGAGGAGGAGACCGCGCTCTACGCCTCGATCGCCAAGCGCCTGAAGACCAGGCCCGGCTACTACGCGGCGATCGCGAAGAACATCCAGGGCGTCACGGAAGAGACGACCACGGGCGTGCACCGCCTGTACGAGATGCAGAACAAGGGCACGCTGCTGTTCCCGGCGATCAACGTCAACGACTCGGTCACGAAGTCGAAGTTCGACAACCTGTACGGCTGCCGCGAGTCGCTGGTCGACGCGATCAAGCGCGCGACCGACGTCATGATCGCCGGCAAGGTCGCGGTGGTCTGCGGCTACGGCGACGTCGGCAAGGGCTCGGCGGAGGCGCTGAAGGCGCTGTCCGCGCAGGTGTGGGTGACCGAGATCGACCCGATCTGCGCGCTGCAGGCGGCGATGGACGGCTACCGGGTCGTGACGATGGACTACGCGGCCGACAAGGCCGACATCTTCGTCACCGCCACCGGCAACCTGCACGTGGTCGACTACGGCCACATGAGCCGGATGAAGCACAACGCGATCGTCTGCAACATCGGCCACTTCGACAGCGAGATCGACATCGCGAGCCTCGTCGAGAAGTGCAGGTGGGACGAGATCAAGCCGCAGGTCGACCACGTCGAGTTCCCGGACGGCAAGCGGATCATCGTGCTGGCCAAGGGCCGTCTCGTGAACCTCGGCTGTGCGACCGGCCACCCGTCGTTCGTGATGTCGAACTCGTTCTCGAACCAGACGCTCGCGCAGATCGAGCTGTGGACGAACCGTTCGAAGTACGAGCACAGGGTCTACACGCTGCCGAAGCACCTCGACGAGCACGTCGCGCGCCTGCACCTGAAGCAGATCGGCGCCGAGCTCACCATGCTCTCGCCGAAGCAGGCGGCCTACATCGGCGTGAAGGTCGAGGGACCCTACAAGCCGGAGCATTATCGTTATTGATCGGCGTCGCCTGCCGGCGCGCCGATCCTCGAATCGCGGCGCAGCCGCGATTCGAGGCTGAAGGGCCCGGTCGGACGCGTCGCCCGGGCATGATGCGACGAGGTCTCGGAACGGCGGTCCGGGAAAGCGCGGGAAACGGGGGGTCTGCGGTGACGCAGGCCCCTTTTTCGTTCGGGGATGGTTTCGTGACGCCTCGCGCGGGTTCGCGTGGGGCCGGCGCAACGGACGGCGCGCCGCCGGCGGCGCGGAACCGTCGAGGGGCGCAAGTGTGCGGTCGCTCACGCAACGCCCCGCTCCCGCATGATCGGGATCACCTCCGGGCACTTTCCCCGGGGTCTATGCTCCAACCCCTCGGAGCGGCTCCATGCGGCCGGAAACGCGTCACGGAACGACCCCACGTGCGTCCACTGCGCCTAGTCCAGTTCACCGACCTGCACCTCTACGGGGCGATGGACGGCCGCCTGCGCGGCGTCGAGGTGCTGGCGACGCTGCGGGCGACCCTCGCGGCCGCCGCAGCCGACCTCGACCGATGTGACGCGGTGCTGCTGACCGGCGACCTCGTGCAGGACGATCCCGCGGGCTACGCCCACGTACAGGCGCTGTTCGGCGACTCTCCCGTGCCGGTCTACTGCCTGCCCGGCAACCACGACGAACCCGGCCCGATGCGCGCCGCGCTCGCGGCGGCGCCGTTCCGCCTCAACGCGGTCGGCACCCACGGCGCGTGGCAACTGGTGATGCTCGATTCCTGCCTGCACGGGGAGGCCGGGGGCCGGCTCGCCGCGTCGGAGCTGCGGCGGCTGGATGCCGCGCTCGCGGCGGCGCCCGATCGCCACGCGCTCGTCTGCCTGCACCACCACCCGGTGCCGATGGCGAGCCGGTGGCTCGACACGGTCGGCCTCGACAACGCGCCCGAATTCTTCGACGTGCTCGACTCGCATCCGCAGGTGCGCGGCGTCCTCTGGGGCCACGTGCACCAGGTCTTCGACTCGGAACGCCGCGGCGTGCGCCTGCTCGGCACGCCGTCGACCTGCGCGCAGTTCAAGCCGCGCGCCGCCGGATTCGCCGTCGACCAGCGTCCGCCGGCCTACCGGTGGCTCGACCTGTATCCGGACGGCCGCATCGAGACCGCCGTCGAGTGGGTCGCGACGGCGACGCCGCAGGCGGTGGACGAAGCCGAGCCTGCACGCGAACGCCGGGCCTCCGTGCGCTGAAGCGGGCCCGCGTCAGCGAACCCGCGTGGGCCCCGGTGCGCGAGTCCCAGAGCCGCCACGCGTCGAACCTCGGCCCCGACGACGGCGAACGGGCGCCTCGCGCCGGCTCAGACCTCGACCATCTCGAAGTCCGCCTTCGACGCGCCGCAGTCCGGGCAGTTCCAGTCCGCCGGCACGTCGGCCCAGCGCGTGCCCGGCGGCAGACCGCGGTCGGGGTCGCCACGCGCTTCGTCGTACACGTAGCCGCAGATCACGCAGATCCAGGTCTTCATTTAGTCTCGCGGGCGATAAACTGCCGGTCCGGAGGTATCCCGTGCCGACGTCCCGCGAACTGTACCAAGAAGCCGCCCGCTACATCCCCGGTGGCGTCAACTCGCCCGTCCGCGCCTTCCGCGGCGTGGGCGGCGAACCCGTGTTCTTCGCGAAGGCCAAGGGCCCGCACGTCTGGTCCGCGGAGGGCACGAAGTACGTCGACTACGTCGGCTCCTGGGGCCCGGCGATCCTGGGTCACGCGGACGACGACGTGATCCGCGCGGTGCAGGAGCGCGCCGCCGACGGCCTGTCGTTCGGCGCGCCCACCGCGCTCGAGACCGAGGTCGCGAAGAAGATCATCGAACTCGTGCCCTCGATCGAGCTGGTGCGCATGTGCAGTTCCGGCACCGAGGCGACGATGAGCGCGATCCGCCTCGCGCGCGGGTACACGGGGCGCGACAAGATCGTGAAGTTCGAGGGCTGCTACCACGGCCACTCGGACTCGCTGCTCGTGAAGGCGGGCTCGGGCCTGCTGACGCTCGGCGTGCCGAGCTCGCCGGGCGTGCCGAAGGGGCTCGCGGACCACACGATCACGCTCGGTTTCAACGACGTCGCGCAGGTGCGCGAAACCTTCGCCGGGGTGGGCGAGCAGATCGCCTGCGTGATCGTCGAACCGGTCGCCGGCAACATGAACTGCATCCCGCCGGTGCCGGGCTTCCTCGAAGCGCTGCGCGAGGAATGCACCAGGCACGGCGCGGTGCTGATCTTCGACGAAGTGATGACGGGCTTCCGCGTCGCGCCCGGCGGGGTGCAGCAGCTCTACGGCATCCGGCCGGACCTCACGACGCTCGGCAAGGTCATCGGCGGCGGCATGCCGGTCGGTGCGTTCGGCGGCAGGCGGGAGATCATGGAGCGCATCGCGCCGCTCGGCCCCGTGTACCAGGCCGGCACGCTGTCGGGGAACCCGGTCGCGATGGCGGCCGGCCTCGTCACGCTGACGAAGCTGTCGCGGCCCGGGTTCCACGCGAAGCTCGCCGGCATCACGGACCGTCTCGTCGGGGGCCTGAAGCAGGCGGCGGCGGCGGCCGGCGTACCGCTCGCCACCAACCACGTCTGCGGCATGTTCGGCTTCTTCTTCACGGCTTCGCCACAGGTCACGAGCTACGCCGCGGCGACCGCGTGCGACGTCGAGCGCTTCAAGCGCTTCTTCCACGCGATGCTGGACGAGGGCGTCTACCTCGCGCCGTCCGCGTTCGAGGCGGGCTTCGTCTCGATCACCCACGGCGACGCGGAGCTCGAGCACACCGTCGCGGCCGCGGAGCGCGCCTTCCGCAAGGCGGCCTGACGCGGCGCGGTGCGCAGCTGCGGCGCCGTGAGCGGCCGCAGCGCCGGGTGCAGCCTCAGCGCCGCGCGCGCATCTCGATCAGCTCGCGGTACGCGGCCAGCGTCTCGGCCGCGACGCGATCGAGGTGGTAGGCGCCGAGGTCGGGCCGCATCCGCGCGGGCCGTGCCGCCGCCAGTTCGCGCAGCGCCGTGCTCATCGCGTCGACGTCGTCGATCGGCACGAGGCGGCCGGGGAACCTGCGCAGCACCTCGGACGGGCCCTGCGTCGCGGTCGCGAGCACCGGCGTGCCGGCGTCCAGCGCCTCGAACAGCACGCGCCCGAGCGGCTCGCTGCGCGACGGGCTCACGAACAGGTCGAAGGCCTGGTAGCACGCCTTGACGTCGTTGCGGAACCCGGTGAAGCGCGCCCGGCCGCCCGCCAGCCGCTCGAGCCGAGAGCGCTCGCGGCCGTCGCCCACGATCGCGAGCTTCGCCTGCGGCAGGTTCGCCGCGACGAAAGCGCGGACCAGGGTATCGAAGCCCTTCGACTTCGCGAGGCGCCCGACGCCGCCGACCAGGAAATCACCCGGGCCGGCCCCGAGTTCGGAACGCAGCTGCGCGACGGCCTCGGCGGAGAGGCGCGGGGCCGGCACCAGCGACTCGTTGATCTCGAACACGCGGCCGCGGTAGGTGGCGAGGTCCTTCTTCTGCCACTGCGCGATGACGATCAGGCCGTCCATCGCGAGGAAGTGCGGGCCGTTGACCCACATGTGCAGCGTGGCGATCGTCGGGCAAGGCGGCGGGCGCTCGGCGAGCAGGCGCGTGGACTTCCGCAGGTGCCCGTGGACGACTTCGGGCCCGAACTCGTCGATCGCGCGCGCGACGCCGCGCGCCGAGAACCAGCCGTTGACCTCGACGACGCGCACGCGCGGGTCGAGATGGTCGCGGATGCTCGCGCCGCTGCGCGCCCGATGCCCGCGCCTCACGACGAGGCACACCTCGTGCTCGCCCACGTGCGCGTTGCACATCTCGGCCGTCGCACGCTCGGTGCCGGCGAAGCCCTTCGACAGGCAGATGTGGAGTATCCGCAAGCGCCCCGCGCTCCCGTGCGACCGCACGCGCCCCGTGACGGCCCATAAGGTACCAGAGGGTCGAGGGCACGGAGCCCGGACGCGACCTCGGGCCTCAGCCGACCGGTGCCGGTGGCGCGAGGCGCCCGTGCCGCTCCAGCCGGCTGCGGACGCCGGTGCGGGTGCGACCGAGCGCCGTGGCGATCGCCTCGAGATCCTCGCGGGCGTCGAAGGCCTCCAGCAGCCGCGCGTCGTCGGACGCGGACCACGGCTTGCCGACGTTCGGCGGCAGCCGCGCGCGGCGTGCCCGCTGCCGCTCGAGCGACTGCAGCGCCACCGCCCCCTCCGCGAGGCTCGCGCGGACCGCTGGCAGGTTCCACGCGGCGTCGGCGCGGAGCGACGAGCCGTTCAGGGGATGCAGGCCTGCCGCCAGTGCCTGCAGCACCGCGGCGGCCTCGCCCGGGGCGGCGTGCGGATCCCGGGCGGAATCGGTGGCGAGATCGGCAGCCGATTCGCCGGCGAACACGGGCGGCGTGGCGCGTGGGTCTTCCATGACGTTCTCCTGGCGTAGACGGCTCCGGTGCGGAGCCCGCTGCCAGACTGCTCGCGGCGCTGCCGGGAGGCGAGCCGCGAATCCCCCGCGTCCGGGGCGTTTCGCCGCCTCCTCCGGTTGCGATGCGCCGGGGCCCGCCGCGTCGCCTCGCGCGGTCGCACGGTTCGCCAGGCCGCGCCGTTTGCGAGGCCGCGCGCGCTCGCGTACCGTCCCCTCGATGCGCGCCTACGCCGCCTTCCTCGCCGCCATCGCCGGCACCCTCCTGCTCACCGCGCTCGTCGCCTATCCCGTCTATGCGGGACTGCATGCGCTGCAGCCCGAGTGGGCGTTCCACAAGATCGCCTCGCGCCTGTGGCAGCTGCTGATGCTCGGCGCGGTGATCGTCGTCGTCTGGCGGCTGCGCCTCGGGACGAAGCGCGACTGGGGCTACGGCGTGCCGCGGCCCGCGTGGCTGCGGCAGTTCGGGATCGGCCTCGCGCTCGGGCTCGCGACGATGCTGCCGGTGACGCTGACGATGATCGGCCTCGGCGTGCGGCCGCTGCGACCCGAACTGTCGCTCGAACTGCTGACGGGCGCGTTCTTCGCGGGGCTCGCGTCGGGGCTCGCGGTCGGCTTCGTCGAGGAAACCTTCTTCCGCGGCCTGCTGCAGGGCGCCGTGATGCGCGAGACCCGGCGGCCCGCCATCGCACTGGTGGCGGTCGCGGTGCTGTACTCCGCGCTGCACTTCCTCGATCGCGTACGCATCCCGCACGAACAGGTGGACTGGGGCTCCGGCCTCGTGCTGCTCGGCGGAGTGCTCGGCAAGTTCGCGGCGTTCGGCACGATCGTCGACGCGTTCCTGTGTCTCGTCGCGGTCGGGCTCGTGCTCGGTGTCGTCACCTGGTGGAGCGGCAGCATCGCGCTGGCGGTGGGCCTGCACGCGGGCTGGGTGTGGATGATGCGCACCACCGTCGGCGTGACGGCGGCCGACGAGTCCTCGCCGCTCGCGTGGACGATCAGCGAATCGACCGGCTACACGGGCTGGCTCGTGCTCGGGTGGACGCTGGTGGTGCTGGCCGCGCTGCCGTGGGTACGCCGGCGCTGGCCCGCGGCGTTCGACGACGCTTCGCGGGCCGCTACTCGCCCGGCAGGCGGATGATCGGCGCGAGCGTGCGCAGGCGCTCCAGCGGATCCACCGCCTCGAGCAGGGCCTGGCGCGCCGGCGGCTCGAGCGGCGAGAGCTCGGCGATCCGGTTGGCGACCCAGCCCGCGTCGTCGTAGTGCGGCTCGACGAACGAATAGGCGTCGCCGAGCCGCGGCAGGGCCTTGCGGATCACCGTCCCGAGATGGGCGCAATCCTGCGGCACCGGCAGGCCCGGATCCGGCGGCAGGTCCTCGACCTCGCCGACGTTGAGACCGTCCTGCTGCCGCCACGCGCGCAGCAGCCGGAAGCGCTGCTGCCCGAGGCAGGTCAGGCCGAGCAGGCCGTCGTCGAGCTGGTAGAAGTCGACGATCTTCGCTTCCGTGCCGATCGCGGCGGTCGCGACCTGCGAGCTGCCGGCCTCGCGGCCCTGCTGCAGCAGGACGACGCCGAAGCCCGTCAGTTCCTTCATGCAGCGCCCGACCATGTCGACGTACCGCGGCTCGAAGATGCGCAGCGTCAGCGGGCCGCCGGGAAACAGCACGGTGCCGAGCGGGAACAGGGGCAGCGTGCGGGTCGTCGTCACGAGCCCTGCCCCAGTGCGGCGAGCAGCTTCGCGTGCAGCCCGCCGAAGGCACCGTTGCTCATCACGAGCACGTGATCGCCCGGTCGCGCGTCGCGCGCGAGCCGCTCGACCAGGGTGTCGACGTCGCCGGCGAGTTCGGCGCGGTCGCCGAGCGGCCGCGCCGCGCTCTCGAGGTCCCAGCCGAGGTCCGTCGGCCGGTAGAAGTAGGTGCGATCGGCGGCGGCCAGCGAACCCGCCAGCGTGTCCTTGTGGACGCCGAGCTTCATCGTGTTCGAGCGCGGCTCGAGCACCGCGAGGATCCGTGCCTCGCCGACGCGCCGGCGGAGCCCGTCGAGCGTCGTCGCGATCGCGGTCGGGTGGTGCGCGAAGTCGTCGTAGACGGTCACTCCGCGCACCGTGCCCCGCACTTCCATGCGCCGCCGCACGTTGCGGAACGAGCCCAGCGCCTCGAGCGCGACGCCGGGATCGACGCCCACGTGGCGCGCGGCCAGCAGCGCCGCCAGCGCGTTCTCGGCGTTGTGTGCGCCGATCAGGTCCCAGCGCGCGCCGCCGATCCGGCTCGCGCCCTGCCAGACCTCGAACTCGGACCAGTCCGGCACGACCGCGCGCACGTGCCAGTCGGCGCCCGGCTCGCGGCCGAAGCGCTCGACGGGCGTCCAGCAGCCGAGCTGCAGCGTGGCCGCGAGTTCGGGGTCGGCGCCGTTGACGACGAGGCGCCCCTGCCCCGGCACCGTGCGGACGAACTGGTGGAACATGCGACGCAGGCTCGGCATGTCCGGGTAGATGTCGGCGTGGTCGTACTCGAGATTGTTCAGGATCGCGGTACGCGGCCGGTAGTGCACGAACTTGGCGCGCTTGTCGAAGAACGCGGTGTCGTACTCGTCGGCCTCGACCACGAACACGGGGCGACCGCCGGTCGCCGCGAGCGCGGCGGCCGCGGGCGCGCCCGGGCGCGACGGGTGGTCGCCGAGCGGCGCGGACGCGCCGCCGAGCCGCGCGGAGACTCCGAAATTGCCGGGGATCCCGCCGATCAGGAAGCCGGGCGCGAGACCCGCACGCTCGAGGATCCACGCCAGCAGGCTCGAGGTCGTGGTCTTGCCGTGCGTGCCCGACACCGCGAGCACCCAGCGGTCCTGCAGGACGTGCCGCGCGAGCCACTCGGGCCCCGAGGCGTAAGGCAGGCCGCGATCGAGGACGGCCTCGATCAGCGGATTGCCGCGGCTCATCACGTTGCCGACGACGACGACGTCCGGCGCGGGGTCGAGCTGCGCGGGATCCCAGCCTTCGGTCAGCGCGATGCCGAGCGCCTCGAGCTGCGTACTCATCGGCGGGTAGACGTTCCTGTCCGACCCGGTGACCCGGTGACCGGCCTCGCGCGCCAGCGCGGCGATGCCGCCCATGAACGTGCCGCAGATGCCGAGGATGTGGACGTGCATCAGCCCCCGCCCCCGGCGGGCGAGAACTGCTCGAGCACCGCGTAGCTCAGCAGGAAGTAGGTCATCGACACCGCCATGCCCAGCAGCAGCGGCCCGTCCAGCGCCTGGCGCACGACGTGGCCGATCACGAACAGGTACCAGACCAGCAGCGGGAGGGTCGCGAGCGCGAGCAGCGTCTCGACCGGCCCACCGCCGGTGGTACCGCCGACCGCGAGCAGCGCGAGCAGCGGCAACGACAGCAGCAGGCTCGTGCCGAGCACCGCGCAGAGCGTCTGCAGGTAGCGGTTGGTGCGCCGGCCGATCGCGAGCACCACGTAGAACACCAGGGCCGTGAAGCCGAGGTCCGCGAACGCGCGGAGCCAGGCCTGCTCGGGACCGTCCACCATCCACGCCTGCAGCGCGGAGACCGTCGCGTAGGCGACGGCGAGGAGCGCGAGGAGCACTCCCGACGCCGGCACGTCGCGCGGGCCGCGCCGCCACAGCGCGATGTCCCAGAAAACCTTGAAGAGTTCGAGCATCGCTCCGTGAACTTCCGAGCGAGGCGCTCCGCCCCGTATGATGCGCCGCGCATTGTAACCGCGGACCCGTCCGCCCGTCGGCCGCGATCGGCGGCGATCGGCGGCGGCCGGCCGCACCGCTGCCGCTCTCCGAGGCCGAATGCTGGTCGCCGATTCAGACTCCCTGGCGCTCGCCTGCGACTCGCTGGCCAGGCTGCCGCGCTTCGCGCTCGACACCGAGTTCGTGCGCGAACGCACCTACGCGGCCGAACTCGCGCTCGTGCAGCTGGGTGGCGCCGAGCGCGTGCACCTCGTCGATCCGCTCGCCGGTGCCGATCTGGCGCCGCTCGTCGAGCTGCTCGGCAATCCCGGCCGCACCAAGGTGCTGCACGCCGGCCGGCAGGACCTCGAGGTGCTGCTGCCGCTGACCGGCGCGCCGGCCGCGCCCGTGCTGGACACGCAGGTCGCCGCCGCTCTGCTCGGCATGCCGGCGCAGATCGGCTACGGGGATCTCGTGAATCGCGAACTCGGCGTGGCGCTCGCGAAGGGCCAGGCGCGCACGGACTGGTCGCGCCGGCCGCTCTCCCCGGCGCAGCTGGAGTACGCGGCCGACGACGTGCGCTACCTGCTGCCGCTCGCGGAGCGCCTCGAGGAACGGCTCGCGGCGCGCGGGCGCCTCGCGTGGCTCGCCGAGGAATGCGCGGCGCTGGCGGACCCGCAACTCTACCGCGTCGATCCCGAAGCCGCGTGGCAGCGCTTCAAGGGCATCGAGTCGCTGCCGCCGCCGGAGCAGCTGCGCCTGCGGGCACTCGCGCGCTGGCGCGAGGCGCGTGCGCAGCGCCGCAACCTGCCGCGAGCCTGGGTGCTCGCCGACGACGCGGCGCGCGAGATCGCCCGGGTCGCACCCCGCGACGTGGCGGCGATCAAGTCGCTGCGCGTGATGCCCGACGGCGCGGTGGACAAGCTGGGGGGCGAGATCCTCGACGCGCTCGCGCAGGCCGCGCGCGACTCCGCCGACGGGCTGGTGCAGCGGCTCGAGGGACGCCCCACGCCCGAGGAACAGGCCCGCGCGAAGCGACTGACCGAGGAACTGCGGCGGGTCGCGCAGGCGGTCGAGATCGCGCCCGAGGTGCTGGCGACGCAGCGCGACCTCAAGAAGCTGGCGCGCGGCGAACGCGACGTCGCCTCGCTGCGCGGCTGGCGCCGCGAGGTCATCGGAGCGGCGCTGCTGCGGGCGCTTTGAGAAAAAGGGGTCGGACCCCTTTTCTCAAAGCGCGGCGACGAGCCGCGCCGTGACCGCGTCGATGTCGCCTTCCGCGTCCACCGCGCGCAGCAGCCCGCGCGCACGGTAGTAGTCCACGAGCGGCGCGGTCTGCGCCTGGTACACGTCGAGGCGCTTGCCGATCGTCGCCTCGCTGTCGTCCAGGCGCTGGAAGAGGTCCGGCGCGTCGCACTGGCCACCGCACGGCGGGGGCACGCTCGGCGGCGCGGTGTAGACGTTGAACACGCGCTGGCACTTGCGGCAGGTGCGCCGGCCCGTGAGCCGCCTGAAGAGCTGATCGCGATCGACGTCCATCAGCACCACCGCGTTCAGCGGCGTGCCGAGTTCGGCGAGCAGCGCCGCAAGGCCGTCGGCCTGCGCGACCGTGCGCGGGAAGCCGTCGAGGATGAAGCCACGCGCGGCGTCCGGCTGGGCGAGACGCTCGCGGATGATGCCGAGCATCGTCGCGTCGTCGACGAGGTTGCCGGCGTCCATGATCGCCTTGGCCCGCTTGCCGAGCTCGGTGCCCGCCGCGACGGCGGCGCGCAGCAGATCGCCGGTGGAGATCTGCGGGATGCCGAAACGGTCGATCAGGCGCTGGGCCTGGGTGCCCTTGCCCGACCCGGGCGCCCCCAACAGCACGATGCGCATTCTTGTCGGTCTCCAGGCGGCCCGGGGACCGCAGCGAAGGCCGGTATGCTGCCCGCCGTCCGCCGAAGCGTCAAACCGCGGAATCCGCGGATCCCGGCGTTCGGCTATCCTCCCGCCCGTCCACGGGTACGAGGATCCGCCATGCCCAAGCGTCCGCCCAAGCGCAACGCCTTCTACGCCCAGTCGGGCGGCGTCACCGCCGTGATCAACGCCTCCGCCTGCGGCGTGATCGAGGCCTGCCGCAAGCACTCGACGCGCATCGGCAAGCTCTACGCGGGGCGCCACGGCATCGTCGGCGCGCTGACGGAAGACCTGATCGACACCTCGAAGGAGACGCCGGCGGCGATCCGCCAGCTCAGGCACACGCCGGCCGGCGCGTTCGGTTCGGCGCGCTACAAGCTGAAGAGCATCGAGCAGGACCGCGCGAAGTACGAGCGCCTGATCGAGGTGTTCCGCGCGCACGACATCGGCTACTTCTTCTACAACGGCGGCAACGACTCGATGGACACCGCGCACAAGGTGTCGATGATCGGCGCGGAGCTCGGGTACCCGATCGTCTGCGTCGGCGTGCCGAAGACGGTCGACAACGACCTGCCGATCACGGACACCTGCCCGGGCTTCGGCTCGGTGGCGAAGTACGTCGCGATCTCGACGCGCGAGGCCGCGCTCGACGTCGCCAGCATGGCGAAGACCTCGACGAAGGTGTTCATCCTCGAGGTGATGGGCCGGCACGCCGGCTGGATCGCCGCGGCCGGCGGCCTCGCGGGCCGCAAGGCCTGGGACGCGCCGCAGGTGATCCTGTTCCCCGAGGTCACGTTCGACCGCGAGAAGTTCCTCGGCCGCGTGAAGGACAGCGTGACGCGGAACGGCTACTGCGTCGTGGTCGCCTCGGAAGGCGTGAAGGACGCGGGCGGCAAGTTCCTCGCGGATGCGGGCACGAAGGACGCTTTCGGCCACACGCAGCTCGGCGGGGTCGGCCCGGAGCTCGCGCGCATCGTCAAGGACGGCCTCGGCTACAAGTACCACTGGGCCGTCGCCGACTACCTGCAGCGCGCCGCCCGCCACGTGGCGTCGAAGACCGACGTGGACCAGGCCTACGCCGTCGGTCGCGCGGCCGTCGAGTTCGCGCTGCAGGGCATGAACTCGGTGATGCCGGTGATCGTACGGAAATCGTCCAGGCCGTACCGCTGGACCATCGCGGCCGCGCCGCTCGAGAAGATCGCGAATGTCGAGAAGAAGGTGCCGCGCACGTACATCACGCCGGACGGCTTCGGCATCACGGCCGCGTGCCGCCGCTACCTCGAGCCGCTGATCGCCGGCGAGGACCCGCCGCCGTACCGCGACGGGCTGCCCGTGTACGTGCAGCTCAGGAACGCGCCGGTGAAGCGGAGGCTCGCGACGAACTTCACGGTATAATCGGCCGCCCTTTTTGGGCTGCCCCGGAAAACGTTGGCGGCTCAGGCACTTAGATAGCCAATGGCCACCGATTCGCCGGCCCGGGCCGGCGGTCGGGAGCGCATGCGGTACCGCCCGCATGAACTCCGGCCCGGCTGTCGTGCCCGCACGACGCGTGCCCGGTCGAGAACGACTGCCAGATCGAACAACTACCTGACCACTGCGAGGGGAGAACTCCGAATGACCGGCCTGACGACTGACACGGCCTTGCTGCTCGCGATCGGCGCGGGCGTTCTGGCGATCCTCTACGGCATCGCCTCGTCCCGATGGATCCTCGCGCAGCCGGCCGGCAGCGAGCGGATGCAGGAGATCGCCGCGGCGATCCAGGCGGGCGCGAAGGCGTATCTCGATCGCCAGTACTCGACGATCGCGATCGTCGGCGTGGTGCTGACCGTGCTGCTGTGGGTGTTCCTCGGCTGGTACACGGCGGTCGGCTTCATCGTCGGCGCCGTGCTGTCCGGCGCGGCCGGCTACATCGGCATGAACGTGTCCGTGCGCGCGAACGTGCGCACGGCGCACGCCGCGAGCCTGGGCCTCAACCCCGCGCTGCAGGTCGCGTTCCGCGGCGGTGCCATCACCGGCATGCTGGTGGTCGGCCTCGGCCTGATCGGCGTCGCCGCCTACTACATGGTCGTCGAGCCGATGATCGGCGTCGACGACACGCTGCGCGGCCTCGTGGGCCTCGCGTTCGGCGGTTCGCTGATCTCGATCTTCGCGCGTCTCGGCGGCGGCATCTTCACCAAGGGCGCGGACGTCGGCGCCGACCTCGTCGGCAAGGTCGAGGCCGGCATCCCGGAAGACGACCCGCGCAACCCCGCGGTGATCGCGGACAACGTCGGCGACAACGTCGGCGACTGCGCCGGCATGGCGGCGGACCTGTTCGAGACCTACGCGGTCACGATCGTCGCGACGATGCTGCTCGGCGGCCTGCTGCTCGCGAACCTGCCGGGCGTGCCGGAAGGCGCGGGCGTCACCTACCCGCTCGTGCTCGGCGCGGTGTCGATCATCGCCTCGATCGTCGGCACGTTCTTCGTGTCGGTGAAGGACGGCGGCAAGATCATGCCGGCGCTGTATCGCGGCGTGATCGTCTCGGGCGTGATCTCGGCGGTCGCGTTCTACCCGATCACCACCGCGATGCTGGGCGAGGCGGGCCTCAACTTCTTCTTCTGCGCGCTGGTCGGCCTCGCGCTGACGGCGGCGATGATCTGGATCACCGAGTACTACACCGCGACCGAGTACGCGCCGGTGCGGCACGTCGCGAGCGCCTCGCAGACGGGCCACGCGACCAACATCATCGCGGGCCTCGGCGTGTCGATGCGCTCGACCGCGTGGCCGGTGATCTTCGTCTGCCTCGCGATCTGGGCGACCTACCAGCTCGGCGAGGCGGCGGTCGACGGCGGCGGCCTGTACGGCATCGCCGTGGCCGCGACCGCGATGCTGTCGATGGCCGGCATGATCGTGGCGCTCGACGCCTACGGCCCGATCACCGACAACGGTGGCGGCATCGCCGAGATGAGCGGCCTGCCGAAGGAAGTGCGCACCATCACCGACGCGCTCGACGCGGTCGGCAACACCACGAAGGCGGTGACCAAGGGCTACGCGATCGCGTCGGCGGGCCTCGCGGCGCTCGTGCTGTTCGCCGACTACACCTACAAGCTCGCGGACTACGGCAAGCTGGGCGAAGGCATGCTGGTCGAGGGCTTCGAGCTCGCCGATCCGGCGGTGATCATCGGCCTGTTCATCGGCGGCCTGATCCCCTACCTGTTCGGCGCGATGGCGATGGAAGCCGTCGGCCGCGCGGCGGGCTCGGTCGTCAACGAGGTGCGCCGCCAGTTCCGCGAGATCCCCGGCATCATGGAAGGCCGCGCGAAGCCCGACTACTCGCGCGCGGTGGACATGGTGACGAAGGCGGCGATCAAGGAAATGATCGTGCCCTCGCTGCTGCCGATCCTCGTGCCGATCGCGCTGGCCTTCGTGATGAACTTCCTGATGGGCCCCGGCGCCGGCATCCGCGCGCTCGGCGGCATGCTGATCGGCACGATCGTCACGGGCCTGTTCGTCGCGATCTCGATGTGCACGGGCGGCGGCGCCTGGGACAACGCGAAGAAGTACATCGAGGAAGGCAACCACGGCGGCAAGGGCTCGGACGCGCACAAGGCGGCCGTGACCGGCGACACCGTCGGCGACCCGTACAAGGACACGGCGGGTCCGGCGATCAACCCGCTGATCAAGATCATCAACATCGTCGCGCTGCTGCTCGTGCCGCTGCTGTAAGGGCGGCCGGTACGGTTTCGACGCGGGAAGGGGCGCCTCGGCGCCCCTTCCTCGTTCTGCGCGCGCGGCACGCGCCACCCGCAGATGCGCAGCCGCCGGTTCCGCCCGACTGCGTCGTGGCCGCCGCCGGCGCTGCGTGTTTCCACGAAGCGCCCCGCCACGCCGCCGCGCAGACTGCCGGCAGGACGCCCGCCATGCCCGCCCACCTTCGCGCCATTCTCTGGCTCGCGAGCCTGCTCGCCGCGAGCGCCCTGCCCGTGTTCCTGCTGCTGGCGGAACCCGTGCGGCACACCGGGCCCTGGTGGGCCTTCGCGCTGGCGCTCGGCTACGCCGGCATCGCCGTCATGGGCCTGCAGTTCCTGCTGACCTCCCGCGTGCGCTGGGTGGTGCGCCCGCTCGGCCTCGAGGCGCTCTACCAGTTCCACCGCTGGCTCGCGCTCGTCGCCTTCGCGCTGCTGACGCTGCATGCGGCCGTCGTGGCATGGCGCCAGCCGGCGCTCGTCGGCTTCGACGGCTGGCCACCGCTGCATGTCACGGCCGGCATCGCCGGGTGGCTCGGCTACGGCGTGCTGGTCGTCACCTCGCTGTGGGGACGCCAGTTCGGGATCGGCTACCGCGCCTGGCGGCAACTGCACGCGGGCGGCGCGGCCCTGGCCTTCGGCGCCGGTCTCTGGCACGCGTGGGAGAGCGGCCGCTTCGTCGACACGCCGGGCAAGCGCCTCGTGTTCGCCGCCAGCGTGGCCGCGTGGTTCCTGCTGCTGGCCTGGGTGCGCGTGCTCCGGCCCGCGCTGCTCGCGCGGCGCGCGGGGCGTCAAGTCGCCGGCTGCAGCGGCTCGGGCCGCGCGATCACGTAGCCCTGCAGGTAGTCCACGCCCATCCGGCGCGCCGCCTCGAGCGAGGCGGAGTCCTCGACCTGTTCCGCCACGACCTTGAAGTCGAGCGTCCGCGCGAGCTTGATCATCGCGGACACCATCGCCTGGTTGACCGTGTCGCGCTCCAGGTCGCGCATGTAGGTGCCGTCGATCTTCAGGTAGTCGAGCCCGAGCGTCTTCAGGTTCGCGAACGAGCCGAGACCGTTGCCGAAGTCGTCCAGCGCGAAGCGGCAGCCCATGCCGTGCAGCACGCCGATGAAGCGGCGCGCGTGTTCGAGGTTCGCGACCACGCTCGCCTCCGTGACCTCGAAGCAGACCTGCGCGGGCACCACGCCGGTGTGGTCCAGGCAGTCCACGACGAACTCGAGGAACTGCGCATCGCCGAGCGTCTGGCCAGAGATGTTGATCGAGAGCGAGCGCCCGGCGGCGAGTCGGATCGCGCCGCGGCCCAGCGCGGCCAGCGCCGTCTGCACGACCCAGCGGTCGACGAGCGCCATCAGGCGGTAGCGCTCCGCGGCCGCCAGGAAGTCGCCGGGCAGGATCGTCGTGCCGTCCTCGTTCGCGAGGCGCACCAGCACCTCGAGGGCGGGACCGGTGGTCTCCTGCGTCGAGGCCGCGACGATCGGCTGCGTGTAGAGCACGAAGCGGCCCTCGCGCAGCGCCGACTGCAGGCGCTGCAGCCAATGGATCTCGCCGCGGTGGCGCGCCACGGCCTCGTCCCGCGCGGAGTAGACGTGCACGCGACCCTGGCCCTGGCTCTTGGCGACGTAGCACGCGGAGTCGGCGGCCTGCATCACGTCCTCCAGGCCGCCGCTCTCGCGGCCGATCTCGACGAGGCCGATCGACACGCCGATCGCGAAGATCTTGTCCTTCCACACGAAGCGGTAGTCGCGGATCGCGGTGGCGACGTCCTCGGCGATCTGGATCGCCTTCTCGAGCGGGCAGCCGACCAGCAGCATCGCGAATTCGTCGCCGCCGATGCGCGCCACGGTGTCGCTGTCGCGCACCGCGTCCTTCACGAGACCCGCCACCTCGCGCAGCATGTTGTCGCCGGCCATGTGGCCGCTGGTGTCGTTGACCGTCTTGAAGCGGTCGAGATCGAGGTAGCAGAGCACGTGGCTCTGCCCGCCCGCGCGCGCGGCCTCGATCGAGTCGAGCAGGCGCCGCTCGAACTCGCGGCGGTTCACGAGGCCGGTCAGCGCGTCGTGGCTGGCCTGGTAGGACATCTGGCGCGTGATGCCGCGGAGCTCGGTGACGTCGTGCAGCAGCACGACGCTGCCGGTGATTTCGCCCGCGTCCGTACGCAGCGGCGCCGCGGTGACCTCGACGCTGCGCTCGGCGCCGTCCGGGCGCGCAAGCAGCACCGCGCGGCGGCCGAGCGTCACCGCCTGGCCCGCGGACAGGCACTGACGCACGGGATCCGCGAGCGCCTTGCGGTCGGCCTCGTCCACGACCGTGACGACCTCGGCGAACACGCGCCCGGAGACCTCGCCGGCGGTAGTGCCGAGCAGCTGCTCGGCGGCCCGGTTCACGTAGTCGATGCGGCCGTAGGTGTCCGTCGTGACGAGTCCGTCGCCGATCGAGTCGAGGGTGGACTGGGCGCGCGAGCGCGCCGGGTGGGCGCCGGCGCGGCCGACCATCTCGACCGCGGTGTAGAGCACCGCCGGTTCGCCCTGCCAGGCGCTCGCGCGCGCCGTGAACTCGAGGCGCGTGACCTGGCCGTGCGCGTCCGCAACCTCGACCTCGAAGCGCTCGGGGGCCGGCTCGCGGGCCAGCACGCGCCGCACGTTGGCCTCGACGAGACCGGCGTACTCCGGGGTGACGAACTGCTGCAGGGGGCGACCGACCAGCGACGCGGGCTCGACGCCGAGCAGCGTGGCGAACCGCGCGTTCGCGAACACGACGGCGTCGCGGTGCACGACCACCGCCTCGCGGACCGAATCGACCAGCTGGTGGAAAAGGGCGTCGGGGTCGGCCGGCGGCGCATCGACGCGCGCCTCGAGTTCCGCGAGCGCGGTGCGTGCGCGGGCGCGCCAGGCCACGGCGAGCGCGGCGGCGATTCCTGCGAGGCCGCAGGCGATCAGCGCCGCGGCCAGCCATCCGGAAGACGATCCGGTCAACGGCACCTTCCCTAGAGCACTTCCCGACGGGCGAAGTGCGCGTCGATCCCCGTAGGCGAGGATATCCGAGCGGTCGGCGGAGACCGCCCGGATTCACCATAATGAGCGGGGCGCGCGGGCTTTCCGTCCTTGTCCGCCCTGTCGAAACTCCGTACCCTTCCGGCACTTTTTTCCACGGCCGCATCGGCTTGCAGGCGTCTCGCCCCGCCGCGCGGCGCCGTCTGCCCGGCCCTCGCCCCCCCCCGCACCCGTCGAAACACCGAGCATGGACATCGAAGCCGCCCGCCAGCAGATGATCGAGCAGCAGATCCGCGCGTGGGAGGTGCTGGATCCCCGCGTTCTCGAAGCGCTCGCACGGGTGCCCCGCGAGGAATTCGCGCCCGCGGCCTACCGCGAGGTGGCCTTCGCCGACACCCAGATCCCCCTGCCCTGCGGCCAGTCGATGCTGGCGCCGAAGCTCGAGGGGCGCATCCTGCAGGCGCTCGAGCTCGTGCCCGGGAACGAGGTGCTGGAGATCGGCACCGGGAGCGGCTTCTTCGCCGCCTGTCTCGTGGAACTCGGGGGCCACGTGCGCTCGCTCGAGATCCACCCGGAACTCGCGGAGCTCGGGCGCGCCAACCTGCGGGCCAACGGCTACGCCAGCGTCGCGGTCGAGACGGCCGACGCGCTCGCATGGGCCCCGCAGGCGGCCGCCGGCCGCGGCTACGACGTGATCGTGCTGACCGCCTCGCTCCCGGTCTACGACGCGCGGTTCGAGAAGCTGCTGGCGCCGGGCGGTCGGCTGTTCGCCGTGGTGGGCCAGGGCAGCGCGATGGAAGCCCTGCTCGTCACGCGCGCCGCGGGCACCCAGTTCGCCCGCACGGAGCTGTTCGAGACGTCGATCGCCCCCCTGGTCGGCGCGCCGCGGCCTTCGCCGTTCGTGTTCTGAAACGCCTGCCCCTCCACCCCGGGGAACGCCATGGTCCGCGAAATCGCCCCCGCCGAGTTCGTCGCCCGCCGCGAACGCGGCGAACCGCTGCTCCTGCTCGACGTACGGGAGCCCTGGGAACTCGAGATCGCGAGCGTCCCGGGTATCGTGCACATCCCGATGGCAAAGGTGCCGGACCGCCTGGGCGAACTCGACCGCGCGACGGAGATCGTCGTGCTGTGCCGGTCGGGCGGCCGCAGCCTCCAGGTGGCTCGTTTCCTCGAGTCGCAGGGCTTCGGCTCGGTCGCGAACCTCACGGGTGGAATCCTGGCGTGGGGGCGGGACGTCGATCCCTCGCTGCGCGCCTACTGAAACGGGCCTCGACGGGCGGGCGAAGCTCTCTCCGGTGGCCCGGAGGCGGCGCTGATATGCTGCAATACGACACCAGAACATCTGGTGGTCAACCGATGGGACTCCGTCGAATGAAGCCGACTCGTTCCGCGTCCTTCGTCGTCCGCGCCACCCTGACCGGCCTGCTGGCAGCCTCCCCGCCGGGCCTCGCGGCGGCGGCGGACCTCGCCGAGGTCTACCAGCGAGCGCTGCGCAACGACCCGCAGCTGCGCGAGGCCGAAGCGCTGCGCCTCGCGGCCCGCGAGGCACGGCCGCAGGCGCTCGCGAGCCTGCTGCCGCAGCTGTCCGCGAGCGGCGGTTACGAACAGAGCGAGAACGACGGGAACCGCCTCGAGTTCGACGCCACCGGCAACGCGGCGCCGTTCGCCTCGGCCTCGGACCTCGACGTGCGCACCTGGCAGGTGCAGCTGCGCCAGACGATCTTCCGCTGGGACCAGTTCGCGACCTTCCGCCGCGCCGGCGTCGAGGTCGCGCAGGCGGAAGTCGACTTCCGCGCCGCGCAGCAGGACGTGATCCTGCGCACCGCGCAGGCCTACTTCAACGTGCTCGCCGCGCGCGACACGCTCGACGCCGCGGAAGCCGCGGCCGAAGCGATCTCGCGCCAGCTCGAGCAGGCCGAGAAGCGCTTCGAGGTCGGGTTGATCGCGATCACCGACGTGCAGGAGGCGAAGGCTGCCGCCGACCAGGCGAACGCCACCGTGATCGGTGCCAAGCGCGCGCTCGCGACCGCGCGCGAGCAGCTGCGCGAACTCACCGGCGACGCCTTCGACGAGCTCGAGAAGCCGGGCGACGACATGCCGCTGGTCTCCCCGGATCCCGCCAGCGAGGACGACTGGGTGAAGGCCGCGCTGGACCAGAACCTGCGGCTGCAGTCCTCGCGTCTCGCGGCCGAGATCGCGCGCGAGAACATCGCGGTCGCCCGCGGCGGACACCTCCCGACGCTCGACCTGGTGGTGGGCCGCAGCAGCTTCGAGCAGGACGGCGACAGCACTACGCCGCGCGGCACGTTCACGACCGACACCTCGAACGACGAGGATTCGATCGGCATCCAGGTCACCGTGCCGATCTACTCGGGCGGCGCCACGTCGTCGCGCGTGCGCGAAGCCGTGTACCGCCAGCGCGCCGCGCGCGAGCGCCTCGAGCGCACTGCGCGCGAGACCGAGCGCCGGACGCGCGACGCTTACCTCGGCGTGCTGTCGGAGATCTCGAGGGTGCAGTCGCTGCGGCAGGCGCTGGAGTCGAGTCGCACCGCGCTGGCCGCCACCGAGGCCGGCTACGAAGTGGGTACGCGCACCGCGGTCGACGTGCTCGACGCACGGCGCCGCCTGTTCCAGGCGCAGACGGATTACGCGCGCAGCCGCTACGACTACGTGCTGAACGTGCTCGCGCTCGAGCAGGCGGCCGGCACGCTGGACGAAGCGCGGCTGACGCGCGTCAACGGCTGGCTCAGCGACGCCGTGCCGGTGCGCTGAGGTCCGGCAGCAGCGGCTCGATCAGCGCCACCAGCCGCGCCAGCGTGCCGCGGTTCGCTTCCTGCGCCGCGTAGCCTGCGCGGCCGTCGCGCTCGCGGCGCGGCGCGTCGCCGAGGTAGTCCGTCACCAGCATCGCTAGCGACGGCGCGTCGATCACGACGTGCGCGGCGCCGACCTCGACGAACAGGTCCGCGATGCCTTCCGCGTTGAAGTTGTGCGGGCCGGTCAGCATCGGCTTCCCGAGCGCGGCCGGCTCCAGCAGGTTGTGGCCGCCGACCGGCACGAGGCTGCCGCCGACGAAGGCGACGTCGGCCGCGCCATAGAACAGCACGAGTTCCCCGAGCGTGTCGACGAGCAGCACCTCGACCGCGGGCGTCACCGGCGCCCCGCTCGTGCGCGTGACGAACGCGTGGCCGCGGCGCCGCAGCAGCGCGACCACGTAGTCGAGACGCTGGGGCTTGCGCGGGACCAGCACGAGCAGTGCGTCGGGGTGCCGCTCGCGCACGCGGCGGTGCGCGTCGAGCACGATCTCCTCCTCGCCCTCGTGCGTACTGCCGGCGACCCAGACCGGCCGCGCGCGGCCGAGCGCTTCGCGCAGGCTCGCGGCGCGGGCGGGCACGTCGGGCGGCAGCACGTAGTCGAACTTGAGGTTGCCGAGCACGTGCGTGCGCGCGGGGTTCGCGCCGATCGAGCGGAACCGTGCGGCGTCGCCCTCGCTCTGCGCACCGATCACGATGCCGTGCGACAGCGTCTCGCGGAACAGCCGCGCGAGCCAGCGGTAGCGCGGGATCGAGCGCGGCGACACGCGGGCGCTCGCCAGCACCAGCGGGATGCCGCGCCGGCCGCAGCCGTGGAACAGGTTCGGCCACAGCTCGGTCTCGACGATCACGGCGAGCCGCGGGCGCGTGCGCGCGAAGAACAGCCCCACCACGCCGGCCAGGTCGAAGGGCACGTAGCGGTGCGCGACGGTATCGCCGAGCAGCGCCAGCGCCCGTTCCCGGCCGGCCGGCGTGAACGTGGTCACGGTCACGGGCAGGTCCGGCCGCGCCTGCAGCAGCGCGCGGACGAGGCTCGCGCTCGACTGCACCTCGCCCACCGACACGGCGTGCACCCAGATGCCTCCGGCGCGCACCGGCGCGCCGAGCCCGAAGCGCTCGCCGACGTGCCGCCACCAGCCGCGATTCCGCACGCCCTTCCAGAGGATCACGCCGAGCATCACGGGCGCGAGCAGGAAGCCTAGGCAGATGTACAGTAGGCGCAAGGAGGCGTTCCGTCGGCCGTGGCGGGCGCGATGATACCCGCGATGAACCAGACCGACAGTGCGGGCCGGACCGGGTCGGGGTCGGGGCCCGCACCGCGCGCGGGCTCCGTCGAGGCCGCGCGGCTCGACCTGACCTGCGGCGTGCCGCTGATCCCGCTGCGCCGCTTCCTCGCACCCCGCTGGTGGCCCGTGTGGATCGGCCTCGGGATCGTGCGCGCGCTCGCGGCACTGCCGTGGGGCCTGCAGGGCGCCCTCGCCCGTGCGCTCGGCGCGGTGGCATGGCACGTGGCCCGCCGCGAGCGCCGGATCACGACCGCGAACCTCCGGCTCGCGATACCCGCACTCGATGCGGCCGCGCGGGAACGGATCGCGCGCGCGCACTTCCGCTCGCTGGTGTACGCGCTGTTCGAGACCGGCCTCGTGTGGTTCGACCGGCGCGGCCGGCTCGAGCGGCTCGTGCGCCTCGAGGGCCGCGAGCACCTCGACGCCGCGGTCGCGGCCGGGCGCGGGGTGCTCCTGCTCGGCGCCCACTTCACGACGAACGAGATCGCCGCCGCGGCGCTCACGCAAGCGGGCCACTTCGTCGAGGCGATGTACAAGCCGGCCGGAAACCCCCTGATCCACCAGCTCTCGCTGCGCGGCCGCACCGGCCGCGGCGGGCGGATGATCCCGAGCGACCGGTTCGTCGAGACGCTGCGCACGCTGAAGCGGGGCGGCATCGTGCTGTACGCGCCCGACCAGCGCTTCGACGGCGACGGCGCGATCGTCGTGCCGCTGTTCGGCGTGCCGGCGCTCTCGAACCCGGGCACCACGTTCGTGGTGCGCGCCACGCGCTGCGCCGTGCTGCCGTACTCGCAGCGCCGGCTGCCCGACGGCTCCGGCTACGTGATGACGATCGGGGCCCCGCTCGCGGACTTCCCCTCCGGCGATGCGACGAAGGACGTCGCGCGCTATCACGCGCTGATCGAGGCCGCGATGCGGGAGGCTCCCGAGCAGTACCTGTGGAGCTACAAGCGCTTCAAGGGCGTGCCGGGGCTGCCGGACCCTTACCGGTAGCCCTCGAGCAGCGCCGCCCACTGCTCGGCGCGGTAGAGCCCCGGCGACTCGCGCGAGAGCTTCAGCAGCGAGCGTTCGAGGCGAGCGAGGTTCGCGGCCTTCCAGGCGCCGTCGCGCCGCAGGGCGCCGCGGTCGAAGTCGACGAGGTGCACGCGATCGGCGGCGTCGACCAGGACGTTGTGGGCGTTCAGGTCGGCGTGGTGGGCGCCGGCGTCGTGGAAGCGCCGGATGCACGCGCCGACCGCGCACCACGTCGAGAGCGGCAGGTCCGGGCCCAGCAGCGCCGACAGCGGGCGCGCGCCGGGAATCGCGAGCGTCAGCAGGTCCGCGCGGTAGGCCAGCCCGGCGCGGCGGTAGTGCGCCGCGACCGGCCGCGCCGCGGGCAGGTCCAGGTTCTCGAAGTGCGCGAGCAGCCGCAGTTCGGCGAAGCTGCGCACGCGATCCTCGCCGAGCCAGAGGTAGGAGTCCTGGACCCAGCGCGCGACGAACCCGCCGCGCCGGCAGTGCCGCAGCACCCATTCCGACCCACCGCCGGCGCCCGGCATCGCGACGAACCACGCGCTGCCGCGCCCGCCGCGGGTCGCGCGCACGCGTCCCGCACGCTCGAGCGCCGCGGCATCGAAGTAGGCCTCGGCCGGATGGTCGATGCGCGAGGGGTCGTATAGGATCGCGCCGGTTTCCGTACGGAACAGCCGTAGCGGCATGACGAGCCTGCTGACTTTCAAGAATGCGCCGCCACGCGAGGTCTGCGTGCTGCGGCTCTCCGCGATCGGCGACACCTGCCACGTGCTGCCGGTGATGCGTACGCTGCAGGCCGCGTGGCCGCAGACGCGGTTCACGTGGGTGATAGGCCGCGTCGAGCACAAGCTGATGGGCCTGGCTTCCGACGTCGAGTTTATCACCTACGACAAGCGCGGCGGCTGGGCCGAACTCAAGCGCATCCGCAGCGTGCTGCTCGCGCGGCGCTTCGACCTGCTGCTGCACATGCAGCTCGCGTTCCGCGCCAGCGTGCTGTCGACGTTCGTGCGCGCCCCCGTGAAGCTCGGTTTCGACCGCGAGCGGGCGCGCGAACTGCAGTGGCTCTTCACCTCGCACCGCACCCACCCGTACGAACGCCAGCACGTGCTGGACGGCCTCTACGGCTTCGCCGAGGCGCTCGGCGTGCACGATCGCGTGCTGCGCTGGGACCTGCCGCTGCCGCCGGACGCGCTCGCCTATGCCCACGAACTGGTGCCGGACTCGCGGCCGACGCTCGTGATCAGCCCGTGCTCGAGCCACCGCCTGCGGAACTGGCGACCGGAGTACTACGCGGAGGTCGCCGACCACGCCGTGCGCGCGCACGGCATGCGCGTGATCCTCGCGGGCGGCCGCAGCGCGATCGAGCGGCAGACGGCCGACGCGATCGTCGCCGCGGCGCGCACGCCGGTCGTGGACCAGGTCGGCAAGGACACCCTGCCGCAACTGCTCGCGCTGCTGGCGCGTGCGAACGTGGTGCTGACGCCCGACTCCGGACCCGCGCACATGGCGACCGCGGTCGGCACGCCCGTGATCGGCCTCTACGCCGCCACGAATCCCGCCCGGAGCGGCCCGTACCTGAGCCGGCAGACCTGCGTCGACCGGTACGCGGAGGCGGCGAAGCGCTTCCTCGGCCGCACGCCGGAACAGATTCCCTGGACGACGAAGATCGAGAAGCCGGGCGTGATGGACCTGATCCAGCCCGCCGACGTGAAGGCGAAGCTCGACGCGGTGATGCGCCAGCCCCTGCGCCGCCGCTGAAGCCGCGAGCCCGGCCTTCGGCTAGAATCGCGGCATGAACGTGCTGCTCGCCCCGGTCTCCCCCGGCGAACTCCTCGACAAGATCACGATCCTGCGGATCAAGGCCGCGCGGATCGCCGATCCCGCGAAGCTCGCGAACGTCCGTACCGAACTCGAGATCCTCGAGCGCGCGTGGCGGGAATCGCCGTTCGCGCGCGGCGACGTCGCGGCGGACGAGGCTGCCCTGCAGGCCGTGAACGAGCGGCTCTGGGACATCGAGGACCGTATCCGCGACAAGGAGCGCGCGAAGGCCTTCGACGCGGAGTTCGTCCAGCTGGCGCGGGCCGTCTACGTCGAAAACGACGAGCGCGCGGCCGTGAAGAAGCGCGTCAACGTCGCGCTGGGCTCGACGATCGTCGAGGAGAAGAGCTACGCGGCGTACCGGTAGGAGAGGGGCGCCCCCCCTTCTTCGCGGCGCCGGAAGCAGGGGGGTCGGACCCCGCCATCCTAGCGCTGCGCGACCGTCTCCCCGCCCTTCGCGCCACCCGCGAGTTCGTACTCGGCACCGCAGTAGGGACACTTCGCGAAGCCGGTCTTCTCGACCGGCAGGTAGACACGCGGGTGCGAGTTCCACAGGTACATCCCGGGCATCGGGCAGGCGAGCGGCAGGTCGGCCGCCGTGACGGTGTAGCGATTCTCGGCGTTCGGCTGGATCAGCGTCGGGTCGTCTACCTGCGGCGCGGGCATGTCGGGATCCGTGGAGCGTGGGCTGCCGCGAATTATAGCGGAGGGCCGGCGGGCGGCCGCGGCGCGATCGACGCCTCCGCCTCGGCCTCGACGACCCCGGACTCCATCGCCTCGCGCCAGATCTCGAGGACGCGCGCCCGCGCGGCCTCGTGCGGGGCGGCGTCCACCACCGCGCCGCCGCGCTCCAGCGAGCGCCGGTGCGTCAGCCGCCGGTACTCGCGGTAGATGCGCACGAGGTCGTCCACCACCCGGTGATCGACGAGCGCGGCGGAGCCGACCGATTCGAGCTGGCGGATCGTGTCGGGGAAAGTCACGAGCGGCGGATGCGCGTCCGCCCAGTTGAGCACCCAGTACTGCGCCAGGAACTCGATGTCGGCGACGCCGCCCGGGTCCTGCTTCAGGTCGAACTGCCCCGCACCGGCCTTCGACAGCTCCTTGCGCATCCGGTTGCGCATCGTGCGGACGGCGCCGCGCAGCGTCTCGCGCTGCACGTGCCGACAGAGGATCTCGACGCGAAGTGCCTCGAACGCCGTCCGGATCGCGGGCGAACCTGCGATCGCACGCGAGTGCAGCAGCGCCTGGTGCTCCCACGGCCACGCCTCGCGCTTCTGGTACTCGCCGAACGCGTCGACGTTCGTCATCAGCAGGCCGCCCTTGCCGCTCGGGCGCAGTCGCATGTCCACCTCGTAGAGGCGGCCCGCCGCGGTCGTCACCGTCAGGTAGTGCACGATCTTCTGGCCGAGCCGCAGGAAGAAGACCGCGTTGTCCACGACCTTCGGGCCGGCGGTCTGCTGGATCTCGCCGGCGGAGTCGTGCAGGAACACGAGGTCGAGGTCCGACGCGTAGCCGAGCTCGTAGCCCCCGAGCTTGCCGTAGCCGACGGCGCCGACGCCGCACTCGCGCAGCGCGCCCTCGGCGCCGCAGGTCGGCACGCCGTGCTGCGCGGTGACCTCGGCCCACGCGCGCTCCATCACGCGCTCCACGATCAGCTCGGCGACGTCGGTCAGCCGATCGCTGACCTGCATCAACGGCAGGCGGCCGGTGAGATCGAACAGCGCGATGCGGAACACCGCCGCGCGCTGGAACTGCCGCAGCGACTCGACGTAGCGCTCCGCGTCGTCGTGCTCGCCGTGCGAGCGGCCGGCGAGCACGCGGACCTCCAGCTCGCGCTCGAACTGCGCGCGGGACGGCGGCTCGTCGAACAGCCGCCGGTCGACCAGCTCGTCGAGCAGCAGCGGGAACGCGCTGACCTGCGCGGGCAGGAAGCTGCCGAGCGCGCAGATCTCGACCAGCCGCGCGAGCGCGAGCGGGCTCTCGTTCAGCAGCGCCAGGTACGAGGTGCGCGAGCCGATCGCTTCGACGACGCCGAGCGCGCGCTTCGCGATGCCCGCGGCGTCGCCCGTCGCGCCGTCCGCAGCCTCGCGCAGAACCGCGACGGCCGCCCTCGCGGGCTCCGCAGCCTGCGCGGCACAGGCGCGCAGCAGCCGCGGCAGCAGCATACGCAGCCGCTTGCGCCCGAACTCGTCCAGGCGACGCAGGTAACTGCCGCCGTGGAGCTCGGCGACGGCAGCCGCGACCTGCGCGGCCGCCTCGGCGCCGAATCCGAGCGCGGCGAGCGCCGGCTGCAGCCGCGCGGCCGCGGGCTCGCGCTCGAGGATCGCCTCGAGTTCCGCATCGCCCGCGTGCGGACGCGCTTCCGGCGCGAGCACCAGCGCGTGGAAATGGCGGGCGACGATCGCGCGGTGCGCGTCGAGCGCTGCGATCACCGACGGCCAGTCCGGTGCGCGCAGGGCCGTGGCGAGCCGGTCGCGGCGCTCGGGATCCGCGGGCAGCGCGTGCGTCTGCTCGTCCGCGTACATCTGCAGCCGGTTCTCGAGACGGCGCAGGTGTTCGTAGGCCTCCCCGAGCTCGCGCACCGCTTCGGCCGAGAGACGCTTCTCGCCGGCGAGCTGGGGCAGCACGGCGAGCAGCGACGGCGTCTGCAGGCGCGGGTCGCTGCCGCCGCGCAGCAGCTGGTACGCCTGCACGACGAACTCGACCTCGCGGATGCCGCCCGGCCCGAGCTTCACGTGGTCCTCGAGGTCGCGGCGCTCGACCTCGCGCGCGATCAGCGCCTTCATCTCGCGCAGCGACTCGAACACGCCGAAGTCTAGGTAGCGGCGGAACACGAACGGGCGGATCGCGTCGCGGAACAGCTGCACGTACGAGTCCGCGCCCGTGATCGCGCGGGCCTTCACCCACGCGTAGCGCTCCCAGTCGCGGCCCTGCGCCTGCAGGTAGTCCTCGAGCGCCGCATAGCTCGCGACCAGCGGCCCCGAGTCGCCGAACGGCCGCAGGCGCATGTCGACGCGGTAGACGAAGCCCTCCGCCGTCGTCGCGTCGAGCAGGCGGATCAGCGTCTGCCCGAGCCGCGTGTAGTACTCGAAGTTGTCGACGGGACGCGGGCCGTTCGTCTCGCCGCCCTCGGGATAGAGGAACACGAGATCGACGTCGGAGGAGAAGTTGAGCTCGCCGCCGCCGAGCTTGCCCATGCCGACGACGACGAACGGTTGCGGGCGGCCGTCGGCGTCGCAGGGCTCGCCGTAGCGGGCGCGCAGGCTCGCGCGGGCCCACTCGGTCGCCGTGCGTATCGCACCGTCGGCGAGCGCGGTCAGCGCCGTCAGCGTGGCCGCGGTGTCGGCGCGGCCGGTGTAGTCGCGCCAGGCGATCCGCGCGAGCTCGCGGCGCCGCACACGGCGCAGCTCGGCCATGAAGTCCGCCTCGAGGGTGAGCGCGGCAGCGGCCGCGAAGGGCTCCGCGGGACTCGTCGCCGGCGCGGCGCGCAGCGACTCGTCGCGCAGCAGCGCGTCGGCGACGAAATCGCTGCAGGCCAGCACGTAGTCGAGCTCCGCGGCCTCGACTGCGACCGTCGCGCCCGCCTCCGCGAGGCGCCCGCGCCAGCGCGCCGCGCGTTCGCGCGCGGCGGGCAGCAGGACGACGAAGTCGGTAGCGTGGGGGCTCGCGGTGTCCGGATGGCTCGACGTACTCACGGTGTTCGGTGCGCTGGCGCGAATCTGTATGCCGGGATGCTCACGGACCGCGAGTATCCGCGACCGGGGTCGAAAGCAGTGCGGCGAACGCGTCGAGCGCGGGCTGCACGCCGTTCGCGAGCCCGAGTGCGCGCGCACGCCCGGCCTCGTGGACCAGGGCCTCGGGCGCGTCGAGCAACCCGACCGCGGCCGCGACCAGTGCGGCCGCGTCGAGCGCGGCCGGCACCACGCCGCCGCGCGCCGCGCACTTCGCCAGGCGCTCCGGCTGGTCGGCGGCGATCGGCGCCGCGACGGCGGGCCGGCCGAAGGCGAGCGCCTGCAGCAGCGTGTCGCCCCCGTTGGTGACGACGAGGCGCGCGTTCGCGAGCAGCGTCGCGATCTCGGCGGGCGGTACGCGTCCGGCCCAGCGCACGGGCCGCGCGTCGGGCTCGACGTCGGCGCCGCCGGGGCCCGCAGCGCCCGTCGGGACCGGCCCGGGGCTGCCGACCACGACGACCGCGTGCCCACGCGCCGCGAGCCGCAGCGCCGTCGTCTCGTACGCGCGGAGCGCGCCCTCCGCACCGGGATGCCCCGTGCCGCCGCCCGGCACTACGAGCACGTATCCCTCCCGCGTCACGCCTTGCGCCGCCAGCGTCGCGTCGGCCGCCGCGCGGTCCGGTTCCGGCAGCAGCACGTCGAGGTAGCGGATGCGCGGCCGTCCTCCGCCCGCGAGCAGGAGCTTCAGCCGCTCGTACGCGGTCAGCGAACCGCCGACGAACTCCGGGTATGGAATCCAGTGTTCGTCGAGGTGGCGCATCCAGCGCAGGCGGAAGGCCTTGAGCCGTGGCTTCCAGCGGGAACTGACGAACACGACGCGCGCCCCGGCCGCCCGCGCGGCCGCGAGCTGGCCGGCGCGGCCCGCGTTGTCGAACACCGCGACGTGCGGCGCGAAGCGTGCGATCGCCGCGCGCCCCGCGTGATCGTGAAGCGTCGGCGAGCCGGGAAAGAGCGTGTACGGGTACGGCGTCGTGCGCGCGTACGGCGCCTTCTCGCTCAGCAGGAAATGGATCTCGGCCGCGGGCCAGCGCGTGCGCACGGCACCCGCCAGCGTCAGGCAGCGCGCGTACTCGCCCATGCCCGTCGGCCCGGACACCGGCACGAACAGGAAGCGCGGCGCGTCGGCCAAGGCGCGGGCTCCGGGGTGTGGCGTCGGCGGGGCGCGCGACTCAGCTGCGCGGCGCGAGCCCGAGGCGCGCGCGCCACTCGGACTTGCGGGCCTGCCGCGCGCGACGGCGGATCACGCGGGGCGATGCCCAGTACTCGGGGTGCACGAGGTCGTACGAGGCCGGCTCAGGGCGCGCACCGGGCAGTTCCAGCGCGCGGGTGAAGACGAGGACGTTCTGGCGATACCAGACCTCGATCTCGGGCCGGCCCCAGAAATGCGGGCGCACGGCGTCGTAGCAGCGGAAGCCGTGGCTCGCGAACCTGGGGATCCAGTAGGACGGGAAGCGCTCGTTGACGTGGTGGTTGCCGCCCTGGCCCGGGATCGCGGCGCTGAACAGCACGACGTCGGCGGCCGCGGCAACGTCCGCCACGAAGCCGTCCGCACGCGAGTCCGGCAGGTGCTCGGCGACCTCCAGGGAGACCGCGAGGTCGTACGTGCGCCCGAGCGCGGGCACGGGCTTCGACAGGTCGGTGGGCCGGAAGCATTCGGCCGGGATCTGCAGCAGTTTTCGGTCGACGTAGTCGCCGTCGAGCCCCAGCGTGTCCGCCACGCCGAGTTCGCGGGCGGCCTTGAGCCACGTGCCGACACCGCAGCCGAAATCGACGACCGACAGCGGCCGGTGCCACCCGAACAGGAACTCGAGGATCGCCCGCGCCGAGCGGTACGAACCGTCCATGATGTCCCGGTAGAAACCGGCGTCGTAGCTGCTCGGGGTCGCCATCGGGTCGAAACGTTAACACCCGGCCACGAACGTTGATAGGCCGCAACGAGGGCCTCACACTCCGCCCCGTCGGTCCGCCCGGGTTCGCCCGCCGGCCCGCCCGGGAGCGGAGCGTCGATGCGCGTCAGCCTGATCGTGACGACCTACAACTGGCCGGTGGCGCTCGACCTCGTGCTGGCGAGCGTCGCACGGCAGAGCCGGCTGCCGGACGAAGTGCTGGTCGCCGACGACGGCTCGCGCGACGACACGCGCGCGGTCGTCGACGGCTGGATGCCGCGACTCGGCACGCCGCTGCTGCACGTCTGGCAGGCGGACCTCGGCTATCGGCTCGCCCGCTCGCGCAACGGCGCACTGGCCCTCGCCCGCGGCGACTACGTGATCGTCGTCGACGGCGACATGCTGCTGCACCGGGATTTCGTCGCGGATCACGTCGCGTTCGCGCGCCCCGGCTGCTTCGCGCAGGGACCGCGCGTGACCACCACCGAGCCGCTCGCGCAGCGCCTGCTCGCGAGCCGCGCGCTCGACGTCACGCCGTTCACGCCGGGGCTGCGGCGCGCACGGCGCGCGCTGCGCTGGCTGCCGCTGGCGCGCGCCTGGAACCGCGACCGCACCGGCTCCCTCGACGGCATCCACGGCTGCAACCAGGCGTTCTGGCGCGACGATCTCGTGCGCGTGAACGGCTGGAACGAGGCGTTCGAGGGCTGGGGTCCGGAGGATCGCGAGGCGGTCGCGCGCCTCTATCACGCGGGCGTGCGGCGCCGGAACATCCGCTTCGCCGCGCTCGCGGTGCACCTCTGGCACCGCACTCGCAAGCAGGACGGCCCGAATCCCTACGCCGCGCTGCTCGCGCAGACGCTCGCGACGCGCGCCGTGCGCTGCGAACACGGGCTGGACGCGCACCTGGACACGGCGGCGACACCCGCCGTCGCGGGGCCCGCGGGCGCGAACCGCACCGCCGGGACCGCCTGACGGGCTACGCCGGACGCCCCGACTCGGGCACCATCGGCGCCATGGTCCTGATGCTCCTGGCGGCGTTCGCGGTCGGCGCGGCGCTGTGGTCCCGCACCTGCTTCGAGAACGCACGCCTGACGGCCGGCCGAGGCCACCTGCGATGGCGCTACCACGGCATCTTCTATGCCGGTGTCGCCGCCGGGCTCGTCGGCCTCGGGCTGCTCGGTCGTTGGCCGGGCGCCGGGCTCGTCGGCCTCGGGATCTTCGCGGTCGCCGCGGGCTGGGCGCTGAAGCTCAAGATCGACGCGGGCCGCCGCGAGCGCTGAGCGCGGCGCCGGCACCCGCCGGACCACGAGCACACGAGACGACGGCCGGCCGGACCGGCCACGAGGGGGAACGATGAACGCGACGACCGCGACCGCGGCGGCCTCCACGCACCTGCGCATCCGCCCGACCGAGCACGGCTGGGAGCAGTTCCCGGATCCGCACGGGCGGCCCACGACGCCGGTGCGCATCCTGAAGCTCGACGATCCCTACGTGCTCGAGGCGGACTTCCCGCCGCACTTCCACGCCGGCCTGCACTGGCATCCGCACGACACGATCTACGTGATCACGGCGGGCGAGATGCGCTTCGGCGACGAAGGAGTCTTCAGGCCCGGCGACATCCGCTGGGTGCGAGGCGGCCATGCGTACGGCCCCGAGACCGCGGGCCCGGCGGGCGTGCGCTTCCACCTCGTCAGCCTCGGGGGACCCGTCGGCCTGAACTGGGCCGATCTGTACGAAGTCCCCGCAACGATCGCCACCCGGCTCGCCGGCTTCGAGCAGGTCGCCGGGCGCGTGACCATCGCCGACGACTTCACGCGGTGGCCGCGCACGGCGCCGGTGCCGGGCGTGCGTGCCGAAGTCCTGTGCGAAGACCACCCGCCGCTGCTGCGGCTCGTGCTCGACGCGGGCGCGAGCCTCCCTGCGCACGCGTTCGGCGCCGACGCGCTCGCCTATGTGCGCGGCGGCTCGCTCGCGATCGAGGGCGAGGCGCCGCTCGAGGCCGGGGATCTGCGGTGGTCGCGCGCGGACGCGACGGCGGGTCGCGCGACCGCGGGCGCGGGCGGCGCCGATCTGGTGTTCATCGGGCTGAGCGGCGCGCTCGACTGGCGTACGGCCGAGTGAGGGCGGGGCGGCGAGCGTAGAGCGATCGCCCGGGCCTGGGCCTGGGCCTGGGCCTGGGCCCGGGCCTGGGCCCGCGCCCGGGGCCGCTGGCGCCCGCGAACCGGCTTCAGCGCACGGCCGCGAGGTGCAGCGCGACCAGGCCGAGCCCCCCGAGCGCCGCTGCCGGCGCGAGCCACGCGAGCCAGTCCTCGACCGTGCCGAACGCGACGCTGCCGACCACCGCGACCAGCACGAACGCGAGATTGCCGGCACCCGCGAGCCGGCCGCCGAGACGCGCGAGCCCGGGCCGCACCGGGGGCCGCGGCCACGGCACCGACATGCCCGCGAGCATCGCGATCATCCCGACGCTGGCCGCGATGCCGAACGCGGGCAGTGGCCCGAGTGCGGTGAGCACGACCAGCGCGACGAGCGCCGCGAACGTCGACACCGTGCCCTCCGCGGCCACGGCGTTCATCCGGCGCAGCGCGGACGGCGGCGCGTCGGGCGCCGTGGAGACGGGCTCGCTCATGCGCGGACGCGCCTCATCGCGGCGTCGCGCCGGCCGCGGGCGACGACTCGGGCCGGATCGCGCCCGGGCAGTGGCCCTCGTCCCAGCAACCGCGCCGCCACGCCCACGGCGCCAGCGGCTCGGCGTCCGCCCACAGCCCGCGCCGCGACGCACGCGCCTCCTCGACCGCGGCGCGCGTCTCCACGCGGCGCAGCCACTCCGGCCGCTCCGAGACCCAGGCCCAACCGGCGCGCGCCTGCTCGAGACTCAGGTCCCTGCCGTCCACGGCGACGTGGCAGATCGGCCTGCCGAAGCGGTCGATCGAGTAGCACGCCGCGGTCGCAGGCCGGCCTTCGGCCCACGCGCGCAGCGCCCGGCCGGCCTCCGTGCCGCGCGGCTGACCGAGGCGCTCGGGACGTCCGGCGCAGGCGCAGGCGGCATTCGGCTGCGCCTCGTCGTAGACCTCCGGCGTGTCGATGTCGGACAGCCGGATGCGGAAGCGCGTGCCGTCGCGGGTTTCGAGAGTGACGGTGTCGCCGTCCTCGACGGCAGCGATGCGGCCCGCGAGCCGGTAGTTCACGTCGCGCTCGACCGCCGGAGCGGGCGTCGACACGGCCGCAGCCGGAGCCGCGCCCGGACCGGCGGCCAGCGCGGACGGGACCAGCCCCGTCGTCGCGACGAGCATCGCCGCGGCAGCGAGCCCGCGGGGCGTGTTCGGCAGTCGTGTCATCGTCATCCTCCGGACGTGGGGCGCGCCCGCGGCGCGGCCCTTTGGAACGGTCGCCGCGCCGCGAGTTCCGGGTACGGCGACGGACGCGGAGTCGCTCAGCGAGCCTCGTGCACCACGCGCCCGTCGAACACCGTCATCAGCACGCGGGTCGCGGCCAGCTCCAGCGGCGGAGTCGCGGCGAGGTCACGGTCGACCAGCACGAGATCGGCGCGCTTGCCGGGCGCGATCGAGCCTTCGTCGGCATCGCGGTTCAGCGCCTGCGCGACGTTGATCGTGTAGGCGTCGAGCGCCTGCGGCAGCGTCAGGCGCTGCGCCGGCACGAAGCCGCCGGGCGGGAGCGGCGTGCCGTCCGCGCCCACGTACTGGCGCGCGACGGCCATCTGCAGGCCCTGCCACGGGTCGAGCGTGACGACCGGGAAGTCGCTGCCGAACGCGACGCGCGCGCCGGCGCGCTCGAGCAGCGCCCACGCGAAGCCGCGCTCGGTGCGGACCGGGCCGAGGTTGCGTTCCCACACGCCGATCCAGCCGGGCTCCGGGTTCGCGTGCAGCGGCTGGAAGCTCGCGGTGACGTCGAGGGCGCGGAAACGGCCGACGTCCGCGAGCGCGATGGTCTCGACGTGCTCGATCTTGTGGCGCCGCACGCCGCGCCCGCGCCAGGGGCCGTTGGCCCGCGCGGCCGCCTCGTAGGCGTCGAGCGCGAGGCGGATCGACGCGTCCCCGATCGCGTGCGTCGCCATCGGCACGCCGAGCGCGTCGAGCTCGGCGACGGTGCGCAGGAAGTCCTCGCGCCGCCAGAACAGGTCGCCGCGCCGCGTGTCGTCGGCGTAGGGTTCGAGCAGCGCCGCGGTCTTCGCGTCGATCACGCCGTCGAGCATCAGCTTCACGCCGCCGAACGCGAGCGCGTCGCCCGACCAGCGCCCGCGCGCGCCGAGGATCTCCTGCCGCTGCGCCGGCGTCAGGCCCGGTGGCGCCACCGAGATCGCGACGTCGAAGCGCACGCTCAGGTCGCCGTCGCGTTCCAGCTGCTCCAGCAGTTCCAGGGCCGGGAAGTCGCCGCCGAGCGAGTGAAGGCGCGCCAGACCGAATGCGCTCGCCTGCCGCACCGCCGCACGCAGCGCCGCGAGCTGCTCGTCGCGCGTGGGCCGCGGCACGAGCTTCCCGACCAGGCCGATCGCAGCCTCCTTGAGTGCCCCGGTGGGCTCGCCGGTCCGCGGATCGCGCACGACGATGCCGTTCGGCGGATCGGGCGTCTCGCGCGTGATGCCCGCCAGTTCCAGCGCCCGGCCGTTCGCCCACGCGGAATGGCCGTCGGCGGCGTGCAGCAGCACCGGGCGATCCGGGACGATCGCGTCGAGGTAGCGCCGGTGCGGCAGGGCTTCGGCGCCGAACGCCGCGTACATCCAGCCGCGACCGAGTACCCACGGCGCGGCCGGGTTCGCGTCCGCCCACGCCTTCACGCGGCGCTGCAGTTCCGGGACGTCGGCGGCGCCGTCGAGCACGACCCGCGCCTGCGCCAGCGCACCGCCGAGGAAGTGCACGTGGCCGTCCTGCAGGCCCGGCAGGAGCGTCCGACCGCGGGCCTCGACGACGCGCGTACCCGGACCGCGGTAGCGCGCGACCAGCGCCGCGGACTCGCCGACCGCGACGATGCGCTCGCCGCGCACCGCAACCGCGTCGGGCGGGCGGCCGCTTCCCGACAGCGCCGCGGACGGCGCGTACACGCGCGCGTCGACGATCAGGAGATCCGCCGGCGCGGAAGCGCCGGCGCGGGCGGGAGCGCCGGCGAACGCACCCAGGAGTGCCGCGACGAGGGCGACGGCGGTACGGAAGAGCCGGCAAAGCCTCATCGGCGGGACTGTAGCGCAACCCGTGGCGCGTCGGCAGACCGGGTTTCTCGATGCGCTGCGCGTGGAGGCGGCCGACCACGGCATCGCCGTGACCGTGGTCGACCGGATGGCGCGCGCGGCGCTCGCGAACGAGCGCCGCGGCGCGTGACGGCTCGCCGCGCCGTCGCTACTGTCGCGTCGGGGTGATCGTCGCGGCGGCCTCCGTGCAGGCACGCTCGCAGCGCCGGCAGGTGTCCGCACAGACGCGGCAGTGCGCGTGCGTACGCGCGTGCCGTTCGCACTCGGCGCCGCACAGCCGGCAGGCCAATGCACAGGCTTCGAGCATCGTCCTCATCAGCGCCTCGTTGCTGCCGGTCCGGCGGGACGCGAGTGCGCCCGTCGCACCGCAGACGTCGGCGCAGTCGAGGTTCAGCCGGATGCACTGGCGCAGCTGCGTGACGGCCGGCTCGGCGAGGCACGCATCGGCGCACGCGGTGCAGGTCTGGGCGCAGTCGTAGCAGGCCTCGAGCGCGCGGATCAGCACGTCGTTCGCGTTGCCGCGAACCTCGGGGTGGGTGGCGATCATCTCCTGGGCACGCATGGGAAGCTCCTCGTCCTGGTCGGACGTCCCGTCCTGCAAGACGCGCTCCCCCGCCGGGCGGATCGGCGTCGAATGGGCTCGACGCATTGCGGCATCGAGCCCATTCCCGCGAGCCGGCCTCAGAGCCGCACGGCCACGCCCGCGACGTCGTAGCCGCCGAGCGCGTATTCGCCCGCAGGCCGGCGAACGCGCCTTCCGCCTCCGTCCGGGCACCGAGCGCGCCGAACCGCTGGGCGGTGTCGAGCGTGCCGAAGGAGGCGGTCGCGCTGAACGACTCGCCGCGCGTCTCGAAGCCGCCGAGCACGCCGTCGGTGTCGAGGTCGTAGCCGCTCGCGCAGCCGTCGCCGGATCGATCGCGCCCGGGCTCAGGAAACGGGGGATGTGTTCATGTCCGGGTTTCAGCCGAGCGCGATCGCGGCGAGCAGCAGCACGACGAGCGCCAGCACCACGGCCGGCGACAGCGACGTGGTCGCGGACGCGCCGCCCGCACCGCGCCAGGCGCGCCAGTCGCTTCGCACGCGCGACGCCGCGCGATCCCACGCCTCGTGCACGTCGGCGTGCAGCTGCTGCCACTCCTCGCTGCGCGCGAACTCCGCGGTCTGGCCACGCACCTTCTCGACCAGCGAGCGCGACGCGCGCGGCAGGGCGTGCGAGGCCGCCGGGCCGCTCGCATACGGCACGATGAACATGAGCAGCAGGTAGACGAAGATCGCCGCGCCGCCGGTCGCGAACGCGAGCACGACGGCGACGATGCGCACGATCGTGACGTCGAGTCCCGCCCACGCGGCGATGCCGTTGCAGAGTCCGCTGATCATCGCGCCGTCGCTGATCTGCCGGAGCCGCGCCGGTGCCGGGCCCGTCGCGGGGCCGGCGCCACCCGTCTCGGCCGGGCCGCGCGTACTCGTCGCGTCGGCGGCGGCGCCGTTCGACGCAGGCTCCACCGGCCCGATCTCGTCGAGTACGAGCGCGATCTGCGCGCGCTCCAGCACTTCGCGGCCACCGACCAGGAAGCGCGCGCTCTTCTCCGCGATCGACCGTTCGAGGTCCGCGAGGATCTCCGCCCGGTCGGGATTGCCGTCGAGCGTGCGCGCGGCGGCATCGAGGTACTGCGTCAGCAGCGCGTGCGCGTCGTCCTCGAGCTGGCGCGCGTGGCCGTTCAGGCTGACTCGGATGACGGGTCGCATGGTGGGTTTCCCAGGTCGAGGAAGGTCTGGCCGATGCGCGCCCAGTAGGCCTCGAAGGCCTCGAGGTGCGCGCGCCCGGTGGGCGTCAGCCGGTAGTACTTGCGGGGCGGACCCGCCTCGGACTCGCGCCACTCGTAGTCGACGAGCCCCTCGCGCCGCAGCTTGCTGAGCAGCGGGTAGAGCGTGCCCTCCTGCGTCGCGAACGCGGTACCGGCGAGCCGCCGCAGCAGGTCCGGGACGTAGGCGGTCGAGGCGCCCACGCTCTTGAGTACGGCGAACTCCAGGAGGCCTTTGCGGATCGACGACAGCTTGGGATCGGAGATCATCAGGGCCGCACGACGGTACCTTTTCAATGAAAGGTACCGTCGTCCCACCCGTTGGTCAACCCCCTCTCGATGCGCCGCCCGGCGACCCTGCGCTCCCGGCGCAGGGCCGATGGGGAGCCGGGCTCAGTCCAGCGTCAGCGGAAACCGGGCGTGCGCCGTCGCCACGCAGCCGCGATCCACCGGGCCGGTCGGGTCGGCGAGGAACGCCTTCGCGATGCCGCGCGCGCACTCGCTGATCCGCACCAGGCCATGGGTCGCGTTCGGGAACACGACCGCCTGGCCGCGGGCCAGCGTCTTCACCGCCTCCAGCGTCGCCTCGGCCGTGCAGCCCGCGTCGATGCCGGCCGCGAGCAGCAGCGTGGGGACGTCGCTGGCGACGCGCTCGATCTCGGCGGGGTTCGGCGGACCGAAGGGGCCGCCCTCGCAGGCGTCGAAGTAGCGCTGCGCGACGAGCGCCACGGCCTCCGCGACGGGATCGCCCTGCGCGGAATCGCGCATCGCTCGCGCGCTCTCGAACGGCAGCTCCTCCTTGCAGAAGTGCGCGAGGTTCGCGGCCTCGTCGTAGCCGCTGCGACTGGCGACGTAGTCGTCGAGCGCCTCCATGCGGCCCTCCAGGATGGCGTGCAGATCGCGCGGCAGGCTGCGCGCGCCGCTCCAGCTGTAGGTCGCGTCGAGCAGGAAGGTAGCGAGATCCTCCGCGGTGTAGCGTCGCTCGCCGATCGTCTTCGGCGCGGCGACCAGCCCGGCGGCGAACGCGTCGAGACGCTTCGCGAGGTCGGGGAAACGCTTCGCGCAGGCGGGATCCGCCGCGCAGATCGCGAGGACTTCGCGCACCTCGCGCGAGACGAGGCGCGGCAGTTCCTCCGTGCCCTTGGCTTCCGGCGGATACGGGCTGTCGTGGATCACGGCGCGCAGGCCCTCCGGCGTGTAGCGCTGGACGGCGAACGCGAGACGGCTGCCGTAGCTGATGCCCACGATGTTGTACGTGCCCACGTTCAACGCCTTGCGCAGCGCGGCGACGTCCTGGGCGATGGTCTCGGCGTTGTAGCGCGACAGATCGACGCCGGCCGCGGCGTGGCGCTGCAGGCAGGCCTTCGCGGCCTCCACGGCACCGTCGGCGACGAGACCGGCGTCGGTCAGTTGCAGACTGCCGCAATCCAGCAGCGGCGCCGCGAGGCCGACGCCCCGTGGGTCGAAGAAGATCCAGTCGCGGTCGGTACCGACCAGTTCACCCAGGGTCGAGCGCAGCATCGCGGGCACGCGCTCGACGACGCCGGCGCCCGGACCGCCCGGCAGGAAGATCACCGGGTCGGGCTGCTTCGTGGCCTCGCGTGCGCGGACGATGACGACGGGCAGGATGACGTTGCGCCCGCCGACGACTCCCGGCGCTTCGGGAACGGTCAGCGCGCCGCACTCGATCGTCCGGGACGCACCGGCATAGTCGGCCGGGCACGGGCCGGCCGCGAAGCCGGCCGCGCGGGCCGCCGGCGCCGCTGCACTCGCCACGGCTGCGCAGGACATCAGCGCGAAAGCGACCGCGGCCGCCAGGGTCTTCTTCATCGACGCTCTCCTCGATGGGAATCCCCATCGAGCCGCGAGGCGCGGCCGGGCGCAATGCCCGGCGCGCGCGGACGACGCGGCGTGCCGATGCGGACGTCGACCCATACGAGCCGGTGGTCGGAGACAGGGAACGGATGCATGCCGACGAGCCCGAACAGCGGCTCAGCCGAGCGCGGCCAGAACACGCCGCCACCCACGATCGGCAGGTCGACCGAGGGCACCACGTAGTCCACGCGCAGGTTGCCGGGCCCGCCATCGTTGAAGTCGGCGGTGTCGGCCGCGGGATCGCCGCGGTGCTCGCCGTTGATTCGGCCCTGCAGCCGCGACTGCTCCGCGCCGCCCGCGCTACGCGGCGCGAACGCGCCCTGCACCCGCGGGTGAGCCAGCAGCCGCTGGATCGCGCCGCCGGTCGAATTGCCGTCGTTCGGATCGGCGTTCAGGTCGCCGGCGATCACGAACGGTTGCGCGCCGAGCGCGCCGCGCCGGCCCACGTCGTCCACGATCCACTCCGCGCGCGCATCGCCGACGTAGGACTCCCAGAAGCGGATCTCGTCGTGGTTGCGACGACCGTTGCGGTCCTCGGGACCGTCGAAGCCGGGCGGCGTCGGATGGCTCGCCAGCAGGTGCACCGTCGTGCCGTCGATCACGATCGGCACGTCGGCGTGGGTCTTCGAGGACAGCCGCAACACCTCCCGCGCGGCCGCCGTGTACCAGCCTTCCGGCAGCAGGTTGCCGGGCACGTCCTTCCAGCGCAGCAGCCGGAACGTGCGGATGCGCTCGACGTCGATCGGAAACCGCGACAGCACCGCGAGCCCGTACTGGCCCGGATACACGCCGAAACCGAAGGCATCGTTGCCATAGGCCCGCGCGCCCGGCGTGCCGGTCACCGCGCCGTCGCGGTCGAGATCGTGGCCGGACTGCACTCCCGTGTTCACTTCCGGGACGTACACGTACGGGTAGTCGAGCGGCTCGCGCCCGCCCTGGCCCACGGCGAGGAAGTTCCGCACGAACCGGCGCACGGTCTCGCCATCGGCGTCCCAGTCGATCTCGTTCACGAGCAGGACGTCGGGGCGGACCTCCTGGATCGTGGCGGCCGCGAGGCGGGCCTTCTCCCAGGCCGGGTCTGCGAGCCTTTCTGCCACCTCGCCCGTCCGCGAACCGTAGAGCGAGACGTTGAAGGTGGCGAAGCGGACGGTGTCGACCGCGTCCGCTCCGGCGGCGGCGAACGGCTGCGCGTGGCCGGTGGCGACGGGCTTCAGGAGCAGCGCGCCGGCGAGCAGGGCGAGGCGTCGTGACATGCGCCACATTGTAGTGGAGCCGGGGCGCGGCAGAAGGCGGCCACCTCGTCGCCGCCGATCCGCGGCGCACGCCGGGTTCGGCCGACGATTGACGCGCGAGCGATCGGGTCGCCCGAGGATTCGCTGCCCGCGCTCAGTTGGCGCGCGCGGCCTGCAGGTCTTCCTGGTCGCTCTCGCCGAGGAAGCCGCCGCTCTGGTGCTCCCACAGCCGCGCGTAGAGCCCGCCGCGCGCCAGCAGCGTGCGGTGGTCGCCCTCTTCCACGATCCGGCCGCGGTCCATCACGATCAGCCGGTCCATCGCCGCGATCGTGGACAGCCGGTGCGCGATCGCGACCACCGTCTTGCCCTCCATCACGCGGTACAGGCTCGCCTGGATCGCCTGCTCGACCTCGGAGTCGAGCGCGCTCGTCGCCTCGTCGAGCAGCAGGATGGGCGCGTCCTTGAGCATCACGCGAGCGATCGCGATGCGCTGCCGCTGCCCGCCGGAAAGCTTCACGCCGCGCTCGCCGACGTGCGCGTCGTAACCCCGGCGACCGTCCGCGTCCGCGAGCGCCTGCACGAAGTCGTGCGCCTCCGCGCGCCGCGCCGCGTGGATCATCGCCGCGTCGTCCGCGTCGGGACGGCCGTAGACGATGTTCTCCCGCACCGAGCGGTGCAGCAGCGAGGTGTCCTGCGTCATCATGCCGATCGACGCGCGCAGGCTGTCCTGCGTGACCTTCGCCACGTCCTGGCCGTCGATCAGGATGCGTCCCGACTGCACGTCGTGGAAGCGCAGGAGCAGGTTCACGAGCGTGGACTTGCCGGCGCCGGAGCGGCCGACGAGGCCGACCTTCTCGCCGGGCCGGATCGTCAGGTCGAAGCCGTCGAGCACGCGCCCGCCGCCGCCGTAGGCGAAGCCGACCTTCTCGAAGCGGATCTCGCCCTGCGTGACGACGAGCGGCGTCGCGTCCGGCGCGTCGACCACGGCGGGCGCGCGCGTCAGTGTGCCGATGCCGTCGCGCACCGTGCCGACGTGCTCGAACAGGCTCGCGAACTCCCACATCACCCAGTGCGAGATGCCGTTGAGCCGCAGCGCGATCGCGGTCACCGCAGCCACGGTGCCGATGCCCACGTCGCCGATCGACCAGAGCCAGAGAGCGGCCCCCGTCGTCGCGAGGATCAGCAGCATGCTGAGCGCGTGGTTCACGACCTCGAAACCCGTGATCAGCCGGAACTGCGCCTGCACGGTGACCAGGAACTCCTGCATCGCGCCGCGGGCGTAGCCGGCCTCGCGCCGCGCGTGCGAGAACAGCTTGACCGTCGACACGTTCGTGTACGCGTCCGCGATCCGGCCCGTCATCAGGGACCGCGCGTCCGCCTGCGCCTGCGCGATGCGCGCGAGCCGCGGCACGAACCACACGCAGACCAGCGCGTACAGCACGAGCCACGCGCCGAGCGGCAGGAGCAGCCGGGCATCGAGCGACCCCGCGACCACGGCGATCGTCCCGAAGTAGATGCCGACGTAGACGATCATCTCCGCGACGACGAACCAGACGTCGCGCACCGCGAGCGCGGTCTGCATCACGCGCGTGGCGACGCGCCCGGCGAACTCGTCCTGGTAGAAGCTCATGCTCTGGCCGAGCATCAGCCGGTGGAAGGTCCAGCGCATCCGCATCGGGAAGTTGCCGGACAGCGCCTGGTGCTTCACCAGCGCCTGGAACCAGACCACCAGCGTGCTGGCGAGCATGATGCCGGCGAGCGCGGCCAGACCGGTGCCGCGCTCCGCCCAGAGGCGGTCCGGCGGCACGGCCGCGATCCAGTCCACGACCTTGCCGAGCATCGCGAACAGCGCCGCTTCGAAGGCGCCGATGAGCGCGGTGAGCAGCGTCAGCGCCAGCAGCAGCGGCCGAATCCCGCGGGTGCAGTCCCACAGGAAGCGCAGGAACGAGGCGCGCGGCAAGGGGACTGGCGCGTCGGGGTACGGATCGACGAACCGCTCGAAGCGGGACAGCACGGGGAACCTCGGGTGCAGGGTGGCGCCGCGGGCTCGGCGGCGAAGCGTCGCGGTGGCCAGCGGCAGCCCGGCGACGCGCGGACCGCCAGTGTGCCGAGCGGGACGCACCGTCGCCAGCGCCCGATGCCGGCTACGACGCGAAAAGATGGCCGGGCGTCGCCGCCCGGCCTCGGTTGTCGTCGCTCCTCTCCTCCTGCCCGCACGGACGAGCCCATGAGCTCGCCCGTACGGCACGAGGCCGCGTGGCGTCAGGTCACTTCGTGTCGATGATCGTCTGACGCCCGTTCGGGAAGGCCTGCGGCACCCAGCCGGTGGTGCACGCGTGACCCTTCGCCGCGGTCGACTGGTGGCAGGTGACGCACGCGGCGGCCGAAGCATCCTGCAGCACGTCGTCGCCCTGGTTGCTCCACGGCACGCGGCTGCCCACCTCGCGCCTGCGATACCGCTCGTAGCTTCTGCGATCACTCCGTGTACGTCGGCCCTCCGTGGCCGGGGCCGCTCCGCGATACGCGCACCGCAACGGAGACTCCGTCGCTACAGGGGCACCAGCGTGAACAGCGCCACGCCGAGAGCGAACCAGAGCGCCGCGTACAGCAGCGCGTAGCCGAAGATCGCGCGGAAGTCGATCCGCGCGATGCCGGCGATCACGACCAGCCAGAACGGCGCGACGAGGTTGCCCACCTGGTCGCCGATGCCGAGCGCGATCAGGCCCAGCTCCGGCGGCGCGCCGACCGCGCGCGCGGCCTCCACGGTGACGAAGCCCTGGATGATCCACTGGCCGCCGCTGGTCGGCACGAACAGCGCGACCAGGGTGCCCGACACCGCGGTCCAGAACGCGAAGGTCACCGGTGTCGCGAGCTCGGCCATGAAGGCGGCGAGCCGCGTGCCGAGGTCGGTGTACTGCAGCAGCCCCGCGACCGCGCCGTACACCTGGAACAGCACCAGCACCTGCCAGCACGAGGGCACGGCGGCCTGCAGCCCGGCGGCGAAGCGCGCCAGCGAACCGGTGGTCAGCAGCACCAGCACGAGCAGCGCGGTGATCATCGCATTCAGGTCGAGCGAGGCGCCCTGCACGACGAAGTGCTGCCAGAGCCAGACGCCGAGCCCGGCGACCAGCAGCCACGGCAGCACGCGCGTGCGCTCGCACCACGCCGCGAAGCCGCGCGCGTCGCCGGCCGCGGAGACGCCGGCGACCGCGCGCTCGGCCGCGCTCTCGCCGAGGAACGCGAGCGCGCCGGGAAACGCCGAGAGCGGCTGCACCGCGCCCCGCATCAGCAGCCGTGCGAGCGCCGCGAGCGCCAGCGGGAAGGTCGCGACCAGCAGCAGCGCCGGCGTCGACCAGTTCGTCGACGCGAAGGACAGCACGCCGACCTGCGCCTCGAGGTGGTGTCCCGGCGTCGCCGCCATCAGCGCCGGCGTCGAGGAGAAGCCGTACTGCCAGACCGAGGTCGCCGCGAGCTGCGCCGCCAGCAGGCACGGGAAGTCGATCCGCAGGCCGCGCGCCTCCGCCGCGCGCGCGAAGTGCACGGCGACCAGCGGACCGAGCGCGATGCCGAGCCCCCAGTAGAAGTAGCTGGCCGTCGCCGTGACGAGCACCGAGGCGAGCACGACCTGCGTCGCGCTGCGCGGCAGCGCCGCGAGCCGCGCGATGGCGTTGCGGAACAGCGGCGTGCCGCTCAGGATCGTGCTGAGCACGAGCAGCAGCGTCGCCTGCATGCCGAAGGCCAGCAGGCCCCAGAGCCCCCGGTAGAAGGCGTCCGCCGTGGTCGCGACGGAATTGCCGGCGAGCAGCGCGAGCGCCGCCAGCAGCACGAGCATCAGCACCGCCAGCGCGGTCGCGTCGGGCACGTAGGCCCCCGCGGCGCGGGCGAACCCGGTCAGCCGATCGCGCACCTCAACCCCCTCGGCACCACGCGACGTGCGCGATCATCACCGGAACGGCCCGCGCGCGCGAGTGCCGCCGCCGCGCTCCGCCATCGCGCGGTAGGTGGCGGTCATCTCCGGCCCGGCCAGGTCCGCGAACTCGAACCAGCGGTACATCGCCTGCAGCGTCATCGCGTAGGGCGCGAGCGTCGCGCGGCCTCCACGCCGGCGCGCACCAGCGGCGGCGTCAGCGTGGCGTACGGCTTCACGAAGTCGACGCCGGCCGCGACCGCAGTCGGCTCGCGTGCGACCGTGTTCAGGCCCTGGAACGGGATCCGGTCGATCACGGCGCCGGCCGTGTAGACGCGCGGGCCGGGCATGCGTCCGGCGTTCAGCGCCGCTGATCAGTTGTTCGTGCACGAAGTCCATGCTCCAGCGCTCCCGGATCCAGGTCGTCAGCTCGTACCGCCGGGACGGCTTCAGAGCTTTTCTCGGACGACTTCTCGCAGGATGTGCTTGTCGAGCGTGAGCTCGGCCACCAGCCGCTTCAGGCGGCCGCGCTCGTCACGGAGCTGACGCATCTCGCACAGCGCGGACACCTCCGTCTGGCCGTAGCGCTTCCTCCAGACGTAGAAGCTCGCCTCGCTGCACCCCATCTGCCGGCAGATGTCCGGCACCGGCGTGCCGCTCTCCGCCTGGCAGAGCGCGTAGGCGATCCGCTCCTCGGTGTAACTCATCGTGCTCTTCTCCCGAACGAGGACTCCGCAACCAGCTTGGTCCAGTTCTGAACTGCCGTCGAAAGCCGGGGCGACGTCAACCACTTGCCGCGCGCGGGTCTGTCCCTCGTTCGCGGGACAGACGCGTGCAGGGCAATTCCCTAGTGTCGAACGCAGCGCCACGATCGCCGCGTCGCAGACCGTTCACGGAGCCCCCCCCGCATGCGCACGAGCGCGCCCGCCCCGACCCTCGTCCCGTCCACCGCGTGTCCGCCCTGCGATCTCCGTACGCCGCTGGCGCTCGCCGCGCCGGCGTGCCAGCAGCGCGATTCGCCAGCCCAGCTCGCGCAGACCTTTCGCCCGCTGCGCGACGGCGGCGTCGATCTCGGCGTCGCGGCGGTGGTTGCGCCGACGCTGAATCCGGCGCCGCGCTGAACGCACGGATGGTCACGACGCCCGTTCGGGCGCACGCTCGGCAGCAGCGTGGCGACGCGCGCAGGCCCGGTGCGCGCGCGCTCGACGTCCTCACGACCGGGCGCAGGGAGATCTCGATGAAGCACACGATCGGAACCGCCGCGGTGGCCGGCGCGGTCGCGCTGGCGCTGCACGGCAGCGTCGCGATCGCCGCGGACGCCAGGAACGTCGAGCAGGTCGTGAAACCGCCGGTCGCGCAACTGTGGGTCGACGCCGCGACCATCGGCGGCATGGGCATGCCGCAGGGCGGCATGATGAGCATGGTCACAGGCGGCCTGATGAAGGGCCACAACCAGTTCGGCAGCACGCGCGGCATGTCGCCCGGCCGCTGGCTCGACGTCGCGTTCCGCACGCAGCTCGCGCCCGCGGGCACGGCGGCCACGCAGGCGATCCCGCCCGGCATGAAGCTCGGCGACTCGCTGCCGCTGCTGCCGTGGCAGCCGAGGAAATCCGGCCCCGGCACCTCCGGCGACGGCGAGGAGATGCCCGAGCGGCCGAAGTTCCGCATCAAGTTCTACTGGGGCTGCGGCGAGAAGGTGCGCGAGGGCCAGCCGCGCGTGCTCGACTTCTCGACGACGCCGCTCGAGCAGTGGGGCGAGTTCTTCCAGGGCCGCGCGGTCCGCGACCGCGGCGCGCAGGCGAAGCCCGGTCACTCGCTGTGGCCGAACGAGAAGGACCGCCGCTACGTGCCCGCGGACGCGTCGCTGGTCGGCCGGCACGCCGTCACGGGCCAGGCCGTGCCACCCGCGCTGCAGTTCCAGATCGACGCGGTGCACGACTTCATGCCGGCGATCCAGCTCGAGCAGAGCGGCGAACTCGCGGGCTCGATCCTGCTGACGTGGCCGACGGTGCCGCACGCGGGCGCCTACTTCATCAATGCGATGAGCGGCGGCGAGGGCAGCGATGGGACCTCCGAGATGGTGTTCTGGAGTTCCGCCGAAGTACCCGACTTCGGGATGGGGCTGATGGACTACGCTTCGCCCGCCAACGTGCGGAAGTGGCTGAACGAGAAGGTGCTGCTCGCGCCGGCGACGACCCGCTGCGCGGTGCCCGCAGGCATCTTCGCGGGCTCGGGCGGCGGCATGCTGCGGATGATCGCGTACGGCCCGGAGCTGAACCTCGCGGATCCGCCGCGGCCCGCGGACAAGGCGATCCCGTGGGAGCCGCAGTGGGCGGTGCGCGTCCGCACGAAGTCACAGACCATGGCGATGCTCGGCATGCGGTCGATGGACGCAGGCGGGGCCGGTGCGGGCGCCGATCCCGGCGAGCCGGCAGCGGGCGAACCGCCCGCCGAGGAAGAGGCGCCGAAGAAGAAGCCCAGCAAGTGGGACCTGCTGAGGCAGGTGATCCCCCGGCCGTGAACGAGGGGTCGGCGGGGCCGCCAGCCCGGTCGCCGCCGGCGGTCGCGTCCGCAACCCGACGTTGGAGTATCCACACGTTAACGTACGCCCCGCGTTGACCCTGTTCGTGCTGCTCGCCGCGCTGCCTGCCACCGTCCGGGCCAACTTCGTCCCGTCCGTCGCAGAGGAACGCGCGCAGCGCGCGAAGATCTCGAAGGGACTGCCGGCCGAAGCGCTGGCGGCGATCTCCGCGTACCCGGGCGCGAAGCTCGACGCCGCGTGCTCGGTCAGCCGGTGGGACGGTGAGACCGACTACTACGTACTGCGCACGCCGGATCCGCCCGATCGCGTCGCCGCACCGCGAGCCGCCGCCGAGAAGCGTCGCGACGGCATCACCGCACTCGCGGCGAGTCCGCCCGACCCGGCGACGCTGGGCCGTCCGCTGCCGCCGGACGCCGTCTTCGATGCCGACCGCACGTACGACCGGAACCCGGAGCCGGACCCGAACTTCGAGCGCATCGTCTGCTACCGGATTACGGCCGCGAACTACCAGGCCGCCTACCAGCAACTGCTCGCGCTGGACGTGCGGGCGGGCTCGTGGGAGCGGAACGTGATCGTGCGGATCGAGGAGAAGCCCGCGCCCGTGCGACTGCAGTACTGGATCGGCAGGGGTGGGCCCGAGAAGCCGCGCGTCGCCGCGGCGACGACCGCGAGCGGCGCGGCCGCGCCGAAGGAGTCCGCGCCCGCAGGGACGGCGCCGTCGACCGCTCCGGCGCCTGCCGCGCCGCCCGTGCCGAATCCTGCGGACGCCGCGAAGAAGGCTGTCGACAAGCTGAGAGGGCTGTTCGGCCGCTGATCCGGGGTCCCGGCGCGGGAGACGACGCGTGCGCCCAGCCAGAACGCGGCCGGCAACACCGTCGCGGCGAACATCATCTTCTCGACCAACGCGTCCGCGGACGGGGGGCCTTCCACTCCGATGGTGCCGGGGCTAGGCAGGCGAATCACGGACAGGGCTCACGGGGGCGCAACGGACCGGCGCGTCGACGGCGCGGCCGAATGGCGCTCAGGCCACGTCCGCTCCGGATGCGCGAGGATCCGCGCGCTCACGGTGATGATCGGCTACCAGCAGCGGATCAATACCGAGACGATCGGCCGCCTGCCGTGGCTGGACGGCTGGCTGAACACGCCGTCGAACCACCGCGTGCACCACGCGACCCAGCCGCTGCGGAGCTCGAACCCGTGGCTCGTGCATGCGATCGAGGCGGCGCGGCTCCTGACGGACCTGCGACGCGCGACCGATCTGCCGGATTTCCTCCGGCGACTGGCGTGTGGCCGCCTCAGTCCGTGCGCGCCGCGGGCAGCTCGATCACGACGGCGAGCCCGCCGAGTGCGGTGGCGCCGAGTTCGAGCGACCCCTGGTTCGCGGTCACGATGTCGAGCGCGATGGCGAGGCCCAGCCCCTGCCCGGGCACCTGCTCGTCGAGGCGCACGCGGCGACCCAGCACCGCGGTGCGTTCGGCGGGGGCGAGTCCGGGCCCATCGTCCTCGATCGTCAGGCGCACGCGCGCCCCGCGCTTCTCAGCGGCGATGCGCACCCGGCCGCGAGCCCACTTCCAGGCGTTGTCGAGCAGATTGCCGAGCAGCTCCTCGAGGTCCTGTCTGTCGATGCGCGCATGCAGTCCGTCCGGAATCCCGATCGAGGTCTCGATGCTGCGGTCCGGATACACGCGCCCCATGAGCGCGACGAGTTCCCCGGCGGCCGGGCGCAGCGCGACGCCGAGCGCGCCCACGCCCGCGCCGGCGACGGCGGCGCGCGCCAGATTGCGTGTCACGAGCGCGTCGATCCGGTCGACGCAGTCGCGCATCCCGGGCGTGAGCGGGCTGTCGATGCGCGCAAGGTCCGTGGCGAGCACCGCGAGCGGCGTCTTGATGGCGTGCGCGAGATCGGCGGCCTGGCCTCGCGCGCGCTCGACGCGCCGATCGTCGTGGTCGAGCAGGTGGTTGACCGCGACGGCGAGGCGCCTGAGTTCCGCGGGCAGCGATTCGCGGACGCGCGACTGTCGACCCTGCCAGACGCTTTCGACGTCGCCGAGCAGGTCGCGCAGCGGCCGGAGCCCGACGCGCACCTGGAACGCCACAGCCCCGCCCGAGAGCAGCATGAGCAGCGCCACGCCGCCGAGCAGCAGACCGTCGAACGTGCGCAACTCGGCGTCGAAGTCGTCCGTGCGACCCCCGACGATGAAGTGCACGACCGCGTCGCGGCCGGGCAGCGTGAGGTCGCGCTCCGCGAGTCGCACGCGCTGCCCCGCCGGGTTCGTCCAGGTCCGGAACTGCGTCGAGCCATCCGGCGGGCCGATGGCGAACGGGATTTCCTGGTCCCACAGCGAACGCGAGCGCAGCAGCACGCCCGATGCATCGGACACCTGCCAGTACGAGCCCGAGTAGATGGTGTCGAATCGCGGATCGCCGAGCGGCCGACTGAGCCGCAGGCGTGCATCGGCCGTGGTCTCGGTCTCGGCCACCAGCGTCTGCAGAACGGTCTTCAGGCGTTCGTCGAAACTGCGGCGCACCGTGGCTTCGAAGGCCGCGGACACTCCCCAGGCGGCCGCGGAGAGCGCGACCACGAGTCCGCCGAGCGCCGCGAGCAGCAGACGCCAGCGCAGGCTGACCGGCGTCCTGCTCAGGCGTCCGCCTCCCACGCCAGGCGATATCCGGCACCACGCACCGTGTGGATCAGCGGTGCGCCGAGCTTGCGGCGGATGCGCGCGACCAGCACGTCGATGACGTTGCTGTCGCGGTCCTCGTCCGGGGCGTAGACGTGCTCGAAGATCTCGGTGCGACTGACGACGCTGCCGCGTTTGTGGACGAGGTAGGCGAGGATCCGGTGCTCCTGCGCGGTGAGCGCGATCGCCTCGCCGTGCACGCTGACGCGCCCGTCGCGCGTGTCGAGACGCAGCGGTCCGATCGCGAACTCGGGATGCGCGTCGCCGCGCGAGCGGCGGATCAGCGCCTTCAGCCGAACGACCACCTCGTCGAACTCGAACGGCTTGATGACGTAGTCGTCCGCGCCGGCGTTGAAGGCCGCGAGCTTGTCGGACCAGCGCTCCCGCGCCGTCAGTACCAGCACGGGCAGCCGATGGCCCTCGCGGCGAAGGCGATCGAGCACGGTGAGACCGTCCAGCGCGGGCAGGCCGAGATCGAGGATCGCAGCGTCGAACTGGTGCTGCCGACCGGCATGCAGCGCTTCCACCCCGTCGCGCACCTCGTGGATGGCGAACCCCGCAGCGCCGAGCGCGAGCGCGAGTCGGCTCGCCAGTGCGACGTCGTCCTCGACCAGCAGGATCTTCATCGGGCAGCGGGCCTGGGCCTTGCAGCGGCGCGGCGAGCCTGCTCGACGCCGCGGCCTTCGGTGGCGATGAGAGTACCGGAGCGCGCGTCGTAGTGCAGTTCGATCACGTGGCCGCGCGGCGTCAGGAACTCGATTTCGTAGACGATTGTGTCGTCGTCACGCTCGAGTTCCACCTCGAGCACCTGGCCGTCGAACTCGCTCTCGACACGACGCAGGATCTCGGTGAGCGGCCGGATCCTGCCCGCCCGCACCGCGTCCCGTGCCCAGTCGTGGTCTTGCGCCGGCGCCACCGGCCGCTCCGCGGCCGAGGCTCGGAGCGGGGTATCTGCCAGGAGCAGGAGAACGGTCGTGATCGCGGCGACGGCCGCGCTTCGCAGGCCCCCGGTGCCTCCTCCGTCGTGCATGCCCCCCACTTTCCGAATCGTGCATGAACGCAACGTGAACGGACCGCTCACCCGGCGTTCACGGCCGATCTGCTGCAATGCCGTCCGTGTTCACCACTCAGCAGAGGAGAGTCCCATGAACAATCCGTTGCCGATCGTCGCCGTGGCCGCAGCCCTGATCGGTGCACTGTACCTGGGCCAGGCCACCGCCGGTGGCGCGCAGACGGCGGGCCCCGCTCCCGCTGCGGCGACGCCCGCCGCCAGCCAGCCGATGGCGCCCGCCGCGGCGGCGTTCCCCGCCGTCACGATCGGCAGTCTGCGGCGGGGGATGATGGTCGCCGTCACGGGGGAGGTGGAGCGGATCCTCGACACCGACGAGTTCCGGCTGCGCGACGCGACCGGCAGCGTGAAGGTGGATGTGGGTTATCCGAACTGGGTGCCGGTCCAGGTCGGCGAGCGCGTGACGGTGCACGGCTTCGTCGATCGCGAGCTGTTCCTCGAGATCTACGCCCGGGAAATCGTGCACTCCGATGGACGGGTGTCCCGGCTGGACCGGTCGCGGGACGACTGACCGGCCGGACGACCTCAAGCAGCGTCTCGCGAAGCTGGCGCGCAGTGCCGGTCAGACGCCGCATGCGTTCATGGTGGAGACGCTGAAGCGGGAGGCGGAGCGGGCGGAGCTTCGGGCGCGATTCGCGCAGTACGCCGACGTCGCGGAGCGGGAGGCGCTGACGAGCGGCCGGGGTCACGCGCTCGACGCCGCATTCGACTACCTGGAGCAGCGCGTCGCGGGGCGGGGCGCCCGTCGGCCGCGCGCGCGATCGTGGCGCGCGTCGTCCTGACGGACCGGGCGCTCCGCGACCTCGAGCGCCTGTTCGATTTCGTCGCCGGGCGCGACCCGGGTCTCGCCGCCGCGCGGCTCGCGAGCATGCGGGCGGCATTCGCCGTGCTGCAGGACCACCCCCGGCTCGGGCGGCCGGCCGAGGACGGGCGGCGCGAGCTCGTGCTCGCGCGGGGGCGCGACGCCTGCGCCGCGAAGTATCGCTGGCGGCAGGACGACCACGTCGTCCTGATCTCAGCATTCCGTCATCGGGCCCGAGCCGGCCTGAACGACCTTCAGGACGCCGGACGCAGGCGACGCTCCGGCCGAAGCAGCCTCCGCATGCGACATCGACAGAAGCCATCGTCTGCTGCGCTACGGAACGCGTGCGCCGCGGTGGCTCGGAGCGATGTCCCGAACCGTCAGGACACTGGCGCCGTACTTCCGCCGCCGATCCCGCGCCGTAGACTCCGGGCATCCCGGCACGTGCGTCGATTGGGCGTCAGGGAGCTCCGCTGCCCAGCAGACGAGACAGGAACTCCACGTCGCTGAATGAATTGTTGTTGGCAGGCCCATTCCTCAACACCGTGAGGCTGCGCGAGGGAATCACGTACAGGCGCTGGCCGAAGGCGCCTGCCGCCCAGACCAGGTCGGAGGGAATGCGCGGGTCATCGACGACCGGCTTGATCTGTCGCGTGTACTGGTTGCTGTTGTTGGCGTCGATCACGGCGGCGCGGTCGGAGGGCACGGGCCGCTTCAGCCACCAGTAGAAACCATACGCGGGGTGGGCGACGTTGCCTGCGAGCACCTGGTCGAAAAGCGCGCGGGAGACCAGCGCCGGGCCGCTCCAACTGCCATCGAGGGTACGTCGCATGAACTCGCCGAAACGCGCCCAGTCGCGCGCCGTGGCATAGGCTCCGCCGGAGAGGTTCGGGCGTCCATCGCTGAAATTCGAGGCCCATTCCACCGTCATGCCGAGCGGCCGGAACAGCCTGCGGTCGAAATAGTCGACGACCGACTCGCCGCCGAGCCTGCGCTCGAGCGCCAGACCGAATATGTTCGGATCACCGCTGTAGCGAAACACGGTGCCGGCCGGGTGCAGCACCGGAGCCGGGAGGTAGCTCAACCATCCTGGCAGGTCGTTCAGCTCCTCCAGGCCGCTGGTCATGGTCAGCACATGCCGGTAGGTGATGCGTGACTTCTGCGCATCCGAGCGCCACTCGGACAGGGCACGCTCCGCGAGCGGCTCGTCCAGCCCGATCAGCCCGTCGGTGGCCGCGATCGCGCCGAGCATCCCGGTGAAGCCCTTGGTCGCGCTCGCCAGCAGCTGCCTGCGTTCGGTGGAACCGCCATTGGAATACGATTCCGCGAGGACGACGCCTCCTTGCATCACGAGGAAGGTCTGACCGCCGACCGACGCGTTGTAGTCCTGGGCGGACTGAACTGCCGCTGCCGCCAGTGGCGTGGCTGCGGGCAGTCGTGAACTGAAGAAGGTCCAGGCGATCTCGGCGAACTCGACGTCGCGGTTCTGCGGGCCGGAGACGGCATTGCCTGCCGCGACGGTGCGGCTGGGCGCCGGGTGTCCGGCGCCGTCCAGGCGCCACCACTCCACCGGTTCGCTGCCGGCGTACGCGAAGCGGTTGGCCGATCCGCCGTCGGCGTTGTCCACGTTCACCACGGTGGTGGAGGGCGCCGAACCGCTCAGCCCGTTGGTCTGCAGCCAGTAGTCGCGCGTCGCCTCGGCACCGATGACGCGGCCACGGTTGCAGGCGCCGCCGAGGTTGGCGACACAGCCGCCCGAGTAGGGCATCGGCACATCCGCCGTACCGTGCGTCATCAGCACCGGCACGCGGCGCGCCGGCGGCGCGCTGCAGGCGCCCGGCTTGGGGTTCAGCGGCAGGTTGCCGCTGCCAACGGCGATCGCCCCGAAGTTCTCGGCGCGCGTGACGGCGTAGGCGAAGACCATCTGCGCGCCGTTGGACCCGCCGGACAGGAACACGCGCGAGGCCGGCAGCCCGTACTCCGACCGCAGCCGGCTGATCAGCGCATCCAGGAAACCGATGTCGTCGGCACCGCTCGCCGTCAGGTTGTCGCTGCGGCAGTCGTCCCAGCCCGGGTTGCCGTCCGTCGCCGGCAACCCGCCCGGATAGACCACGACGAAGCCTTCGCGGTCCGCCACCGAGCGGAACACTGACAGCGGATGGTTGCCGGCAAGCGAGACATCCAAACCCTCGCCACCACCGCCGTGCAGCACCAGCACCAGCGCCTTCGGCGGCAGCGCCAGACCGGCCGGAACGTGGACGCGGAACTCCCGCATGACCGCACCGACCTGGATCGTGGCCGTGCTCAGGCCCGCCGGGTACGGACCCGTCGCAGGCGCCGTGACCGTGACCGTGGCCGAGGCCGTCACGCTGCCGCCAGAGGCGTTCGTGGCGGTCAGCACATAGGTCGTGGTCGCCGTCGGAGAGACCGCCCGGCTGGTCTGGCCGGTGACCGAACCCACCCCACCGCTGATCGAGAGGCTGGCGGCGCCCGTGACCGACCACGACAGCGTCGTGGACTGGCCCGCCACCACGCTGCTCGGCGTGGCCGTGAAGCTGGCAATCACCGGGGCCGGAGCCGGAGCCGGAGCCGGGGCCGGCGCAGGCGCAGGCGCAGGCGCAGGCGCAGGCGCAGGCGCAGGCGCCGCCCCTCCCCCACCACCACCGCCGCAGCCCGACAGCAGGACCAGCAGTCCAAGAACGGCGCCGGCCCGGCCCGGAAAGTAGGACATGAAGTTTCCCTCCGACGCAGATAATGGATAACCAACGCGTGGACCGTCGGCGCGTTGACGGGCGTGGCTCGGTGAGCGCAGCAGGACCGTATGTTTCCGGCGTGCCGATCCCGGTGGCGGACACTCCGGTATCTGGCCGCTACCGCCGGATTCGCGTCCCCAACGCGAAAGCTCGTGATGCTGGATGCAGCCGCGTCCATCGACTTCCTGCGTTCGCCACCGGGAAACCGGCTGGAGGCTCTGAAAGGCGATCGCGAAGGCCAGTACAGCATTCGAGTCAACGATCAGTTCAGGCTCTGCCGCCGCTGGACGGACGAAGGACCGGAGAACGTCGAGATCGTGGACTGTCGCTGAGGGTCGGAAGATGAGTTTCAGGAACGGCATGCCGCCAGTGCACCCGGGCGAGGTCCTGCGGGAGGAGTACATGAAGCCGCTGGGCCTCAGCGCCAATGCGCTGGCCAAGTCGCGCAAGGTGCCGACTCCGCGCGTCGATGAGATCGTGCGCGAGCGCCGCGGAGTGATAGCGGACACCGCGATGCGTCTGGCGCGCTACTTCGGCGGGGATGCGCGCTCTTGGCTGAATCTGCAGGCGGCCCATGACCTTCGCGTCGCCGAGAAGGCCAACGCGAGGAAGATCGCGCGGGAGGTCTCGCCCGCGAACTGCCCCCCCGATGACAGGCGGATAGGAATTTCAAACCCTCGCTGCCACGGTAGCGACCTGCGTGCCCGGTGCCGCGGGGAGTGCCCGACCGGGCCCCCGGGCGCCGGTCGGCGGTGCATCCCGACCGCACTCGCGCCGCCCGCAACCGACTGTGCGGCGCAAGCACCCCGTGATACCGCGTCAGGTGCAGCCGCGGCGCAGGCGCGGCGGCGGCACCAGTGCCGCCAGCCGCGCCACCAGGTCCAGCGGCTCCAGCAGCAGGTGCGTCGTGCCATCACGGTACGGCGTCTTCAGCGCACAGCGCCCCTGCCCCGCCGGCGTCAGCAAAAGCCGTTCCGTCGCCACCGGCGGACCACTGTCGTACCGGCACAGCCGCTCGAGCTTCGAACCATCGCGCGGTGCAACGTCCACGCCCGCAACCTGTCCACATCATGCGAAGCCTGCGGACGCGGACGAGGAGTGCCGCCGAGTCAGGGAGCGCAGGCCGTGCGCAGGTCCGGGCAGTTGCGCCCGTCGAAGGCCGCGGCCGAGCGGAAGCGGGTGCTCAGTACCTGCTCGACGGCCACGCCGTCGATGCTACGCGCCAGCAGGCGCGCGCTGGCGCCTCTGTCGTCCTTCAACCAGAGGTCGAACCATGCCTGCGTGTAGTACAGCGCCTGCGCCTGCCGCGCGGTCCCGGTGCCCTGCGTGCCCCAGACGAAGTGGCTGGAGCCCGCCAGCACCACCTGCATCGCCGGCTGCCCGGCCGCGCGCCAGCCTTCATAGGCGGTCTTCTTGGCATCCACGGTCTCGGCCGGCGGCCCGCAGAAGTCGGACGCCTGCCCCAGTGCCGGCACGCGCGGCTGGCGAGTGCTGGTCGGATTCGAGCCGATGCAGTTGGGCGAGCCGGCATCGCCGGTCTCGCTGAGCGCCAGATTGTCCCAGGCCACCAGCGCGCTCACCCGCAGGTCTTCTTCCTGCGTGCGCGTGAGCGCGCGTGCCCCGAGCGACCAACCAGCCACCCCCACGCGGTTGCTGCGAGTGGCCGCTGCAAATGGGTTGGCGGGCGACAGCAGGAAGTCGATGCCGCTTCGCGCGGCGGTGTCGTACGCCGCGAGGCTGCCGCCGCTGGCCGGCTGGGTCACGATCACCACATAGCCGGCGCGCGCCAGCCCGTCCGCCGCCCAAGCCACGCTGTCGATCGGCGCGCCGCCACCGGGCAGCAGGCTCAGGGCCGGATAGGGGCCGGTGGCCGGTAGCGGCGCGTACAGGCGCGCCTGCAGGCTGCCACCGCGCTGCTGCGGGATGATCACGTCCTGGCGCTGCACGCCCGTGGGCGCCGCCGTCGGCGGCGGCGGCGCGGGGCTGACCGTGACCGCGAGCGCATCGAGCGTGCCGAACAGCGCATCGTAGGTGCCGCTGGCGGCCAGACTGCGCGTGCCGTCGCTCACCGTGCCACGGCCGAGTCCGGCGTAGGCCACGCGGCCATTGCCGGCGACCTCCAGCGCGTAGGCCACGTCGTCACCCGGCCCACCCACCACCTGCAGACGCTGCAGCGTGCCGGCGTCGCTGAACTGCGCCAGCAGCAGGTCGCGCGTGCCCTGCGCGTCGATGGTCGTCGCACCCACCGTCAGCGTGCCGGCAAGTGAGCCGGCCAGATGGATTTGGCTGCTGCCATCGACCGCGATCTCCGCACCCTCGTCGTCACTGCTGCCGCCGACGGCGCGCGCCCAGACGGGCGCTCCGTCGCCGGTGAGCCGAGCAACGAACAGGTCCTGGCCACCGCTGGCGGTGATGGCCCCGAGGTGCTGCCACTGCTGATTGCCACGGAACGCGCCGGCGACGACTACCTCGCCGGCGAGCGCGCGCACGCCGCGCCCGTAGGACTCGCCCGTCGGTGCGACCGCCCACCGGACCCCGCCGTCGCTGCTGGAGACGCGTGCCACCCAGGCCGAGGTCGCGCCCGGTGCGGCGACCAGCGTCGTCGCGCCGAAGCCGGCAGTGCCGCTGAACTGGCCGATGGCCAGAACATCCTCGGCCGGGTCGCCGCTGATGGCCACGCCCCGCCAGGCCACGCCCGCGCTACCGGCAACGCCGCGCGCCCAGCGGGCAGCGCCGTCTGCGCCGTAGGCGGCGACAAAGCCGGCGGTGGCCCCCGCTGCAGCCGCGGGCAGCGCCGTGCCGTTGAGCATGGGTGCACCGAAGTATGAGCCGCTGACGTACAATCGGCCGTTGGAGTCGGTCGCGCACTCGCCCGGAATCACCCCGGCTGCCGGCCCGATGTGCAGCAGGCGCTCGACACTGCCCGTGCGCGACACCTGCAGCGCAAAGCCGTTGACGCCGCCCGTCGCGGCCACCAGCGTGCCGGCCGCCGTCGCCAGCGTTGCGGTGAACGTTCCGCAGACCCAGGCGCGGCCGGCGCCATCGGCCACCACGTCGTAGGCGTACTCGGTACCCGGCCCGGCCAGCGGCAACAGCCACTGCGGCACGCCGGCGGCATCCACGTAGGCAACGAAGGCATCGGTGCCCGCGCTGCCGGCTGCGGTCAGGGTCGGACCGCCGGCGCTGGAGCGCAGCCGTGCGCCGGGCGCCATCGAGCCGACCACGAAGATGCCGCCGCCGCCATCGAAGTCGACGGCACGAGCCACTTCCTCGATGCCCCCTTCGACGGCGGCACCGAACAATGCCATGTAGGGTGCAGCAGTGAGCGGAGGCGGGGGTGCCGGGTTCGGCGCGGGCGCGGGCGCGGGCGCGGGCGCCGACACATCGCCACCGCCGCCGCCGCAGCCGCACAGCATCACGCAAGCGACCAGACACGAGATTGCCACGGCGCTCCGGCACGGCGTCGAGTCTCGCCTGAGGCGTGCAAAGGGCTGCTCGACGAGATGGCGAGTCTTGCCGATCATGCGGTTCGCTCGCCGGTGTTCAGACTGTCAGCGGTTCGTTTTTCACCGCACGATGTTGAACGGGCGACCCCGACCTTTGGTTGACGCCGGAGGCGGCCAACGCATGCAGCGCTCGAATCGACGCTGGGCGGCCCGGCGCGGTTCCCGCGCCGGCGCAGACACCAACACGATCGCCCCGGCAACGTCATCGACCTCGCGCTCGGCGTCGTGATCGGCGCTACGTCAGGCAGGATCATGTCGTCGATGGTGGATGCGGTCGTGATGCCGGTGCTCGGCATGGCGACCAGCGGCGCGGACCTATCGACGCTCGCGGTGCAGACCGGCACCGGCCCAGACCGCGACGCCCGCCGCTCCGCCGCCGCCGCCGCGCCAGGAAGTGCTGCTGGAGGAGATCCGGGTCCTGCTGAAGCAGCAGCCCGGGACCTGCTGAAGCAGCAGCGCGGGACCGCCTGAGCGGACGCCGGCCGCGCGCGGCGCCGCACCGGTGCGGGTGGTCTCCGCCCGCAGCCTCAGACGGCCCGGTAGCGCAGGCGCGTGCCGAGCCGCACCGACATCTCGATCTCCGACGCCTCGAGTTCGCGCGGGAACAGCACGCCGGACACGTGCGCGGCATGGAGGCTCGCGCCATCGAGCCGGCACGCGGCCAGATCGAGGCCGCGCAGGTCCGCCTGACGGAAGTACGCGTTCGAGAAGTCGATGCCGCGAGGGTCGATCTCGCGCAGGTCGAGACCGCGGAAGTCGCAGCCGCGGAAATCGAACTGCTCGCCGGCCTTGCGGCGTCGGTTGAATTCCTCGGGGCGCCCTTCGCGCAGCAGCATGTACATCGGCTCAGTGGGCCGGCGCGGCTTGCCTTCGGACATCGCAGCGTCCTCCTTACGGGAACTGTCGGCCGCGCAGGTGCGAACTTGAGCGCGGCCCCGGTGGCGGTCGGACGGGCCTCAGGCCGCCAGCGCCGCGAACGCCGGGCGGGTCAGGTTCTCGGGGCCCGCGGCGGTCGCGACCACGTCGTCCTCGATCCTCACTCCGCCGTACGGCTTCAGCGCCTCGACCACGTTCCAGGCGACGTCGCGGCCGCGGCCGTCGCGCCGCGCCTCGTCGAGGAGCAGGTCGACGAAGTAGATGCCCGGCTCGATCGTCACGACGGTGCCGGGCTCCAGCCTGCGCGTCAGACGCAGGTACGGATGACCGGCGGGCCTGTCGATCGTGCCGCCGCGCTCCGAGGCCATGAAGCCCCCGACGTCGTGCACCTGGAGGCCGATCAGGTGGCCGATGCCGTGAGGGAAGAAGGTCTTCGTCAGGCCGTTCGCGACCGCGGCCTCGCCCGAGCAGCGCACGAGCCCGAGGCGCGCGAGCAACGCGCCGATCGCGGCGTGTGCCGCGTGGTGGATCGCGGCGTAGTCGATCCCTGGCCGAACGAGGCTGCAAAGCTCCAGCTGCAGCGCGTCCATCGCCGCCACCAGTTCGGCGTAGAGGCCGGCCGCGCCGGCGTACGAGCGAGTGATGTCGCAGGCATAGCCGCGGTACTGCGCGCCTGCGTCGATCAACAGGGAACGGTGCTCCGCGGGCCTCGCGCGCTTCAGGTCCGTGTAGTGGAGGATGCCGCCGCCCTCGTTGAGGCCGATGATGTTCGGATAGGGCAACTGCTCCTCGCAGTGGCCCGTGGCCTTGAGATACGCGAGGTGGATCTCATACTCCGACGCGCGCGCCGCGAACGCTTCCGCCGCGGCACGGTGACCGGCGGCGCCGAGCCGCGAGGCGAGCCGCATGCAGTCGAGTTCGTAGGCCGTCTTGGCCGCGCGCGCGTAGTGGAGGCTGTCGATCGCGGCCTGCGGGTTCACCGCCGCGAAACCCCACTCCTCGATGCCGGAAAACGGCTCGCCGAGGAAGGCGCAGCCCGGCGGCACGAGGCGGCGCGCTTCGCAGGACTCGCGAATCACCGCGATGTCGACGTGCCGGGTCCAATCGTCCGTCGGCAGGCGGGGCGGCTCGTGCCAGTAGTCCTCGGGCTGGAGGAACGCGAGCAGCGGGCGCCGGCCGGGCACGTGGAACAGCATCGAGCCGGGCGCCGCGAGCACGGGCACCCACGCCTTGAAGTGCGGGTTGACCTTGAAGGGATAGGGCTGGTCGTCGAGGAACTGGTAGAGCGGGAGGCCGGCGCCGATGGCGAGTGCGCCGTGTCCGGACAACTCGAGCGCGTGGTCGGCGCGGGCCTGGACGATGGCCAGGTGGGCCGGGTAATGCGCGTCGACGGACGGGAGTTCGGGCACGGCGGCTCCTCGGTGCCGCTGGTACGGCGGCGGCAAGTGTATCGGGGGCGCCGGGTGCGGCGCGAATGCCCGGGCCCCGCTTGCCGGGCCCGGCCGAGTCAGCCGCGTCGCGGCGGGGACGGCATTGCCGGATTCCGCTCATCACCGGACGAAAGCCGCTCTGGGCGCCGCTGCGCTGGCGCTGGATCCAGGCCACCTATCCCGAGTATCTGGAGGAACTGGCCGAGGTCTCGCACGCCGGCACGGGCGTGTTCCCGATCTTCGGCGAGCATGGACCCCGGGATTCCGAACTGCCGGCTCGCTGGTTCCGCGACGATCGGTCGCACCCGCTCGTGATCCTCCACGCCGGGCGCCCGGCTGGCTTCGCCCTGGTCTCGCGGCCGCGGGCGCCGGCTCGATCGGCAGGGCCTCGCCCGCCGGAAGCCCCCGACTATCGGCTTGCCGAGTTCTTCGTGCGGCGCACCGACCGCCGCCGGGGCATCGGCCGCGCGGCAGCGGCGCTGATCTTCAGCCGGTTTGCCGGTCGATGGGAGGTGTCCGAGGCCACGTCGAATGCGGAGGCCGTCGCGTTCTGGCGGCGCGTGATCATGGCCTACACGCGGGGCCGTTACGACGAGCGCGTCGCCGACGGCGAGGTGCGCCAGCGTTTCTCGAGCATCGACCTGCCGCGCTGACATCTCCGCGGGTCGCGACGCCCGTCGCCACCGGCGAAGCGCGGTCACGGCCCAAGCCTGCGACTGGCCGTTCGCGAGCTTCCGGCGCCGTGGCGCCGGCGCCCGCCCGATCGCGCGGGTGCGGCGTGACGCATCTCGCGGTCCCGGGCGTGCCCCGCCGGCCGAGTCGGCGGGAGGCTAAAGGCCCGGGCTACCGTGCCGACACCGTGGATGGCGTTCCGGTCGCGGGGGTGAACCGGTGAGGAGCACGATCGTCGACGAGGCGGCCGCGGTCGAGTCCGAAATGAAGGCGCCGAAGTACGTCCCGGGGACGCCCGGGGCGATCGCCTTCCGAGGGGCGACGGAAAAGTCGAGGGACAACTGCCGATGAACGCGAAAACCGCCCCGCAGACCCACCTGGATCTGCTGCAGACCGACGCATTCGAGTTCGTGCAGGCACTCGCCGCGGAACTGTCGACCAGCAAGATCGACCTGCCGTCGTTCCCGGACGTCGCGGTCCGCGTGCGCCGCGCGCTCGCCGACGAGCGCACGACCGTGGAACAGATCGTGCGCATCGTCGGCTCGGAGCCGGCGCTGGCGGCCCGGCTGCTCAAGATGGCGAACTCGGCGGCACTCAACTGGGGCGGCAAGCCCCTCACCGAGATCCGCACGGCGGTCGCCCGCATGGGTTCCAACATGGTGCGCACCGCCGCGCTCTCGTTTGCGATGGCGCAGATTCGCGCGAGCGAGAGGCTCGAGGGTATCGAGAAGCCGCTGGACGAGCTGTGGCGGCGCAGCACCTACGTCGCGGCGTCCTGCTACGTGCTGGCGCGGAAGCAGGGACTCCTCAACCCGGACGAAGCCTTCCTGGCCGGCATGCTGCACGGCGTCGGCCGCCTCTACGTCCTCGCGCGGGCGGAGTACCACCGCGCGCTGTTCGCCGACCCCCTCGTCCTGGAGGAAGTGATGCGCGACTGGCACGCGAGCATCGGCAAGGCGATCCTCGAGAACTGGGACATGAACGAGGCGATCGTCGCGGCGGTCGCGGAGCAGGACGACGTCGAGCGCGAGCACGAGGGCCCGGCCGACCTCGCCGACCTGCTGATCTGCGCGAACATCATGTGCACTCACATGGACCGGCCGGCCGCCCTCGAGCTGGCCATGCAGGGCGTCAACGCGTGCCGGATGCTCGGGCTCGATGCCGCGGACGTCACCCGGATCGTGTCGGAGTCCCGCGAGCAGATCGAGGCTCTGCGGCAGGCGCTCGACGTCTGAGCGACTCGCGTACGCGCCCACGCCAAGCCTGGACGCCGCCCGGCGGGATCCCCAGGCCGACTTTCGGCGCACCGGCCCGGCCGGCGTCATCGCGGCGTCGTCCGCGCAGCAGGCGTCGCGCTCGAACTCGACCTCGAGCCACGCGCGCGCACCGCCCGTGTCGCTGCCACGCACGCGCGGCGCCGCGCTGACCGGCACGCCGCTCCAGACGACTTCCGGGTCGTCGGCCGGCGCGCGACGCAGCGTCGCGCCGGCCGCGTCGGTGAAGCCGTCGAGGTCGCGCTGCAGCAGCGCGAGCAGCGTCGGCGATGCGCGGTCGAACACGAGGAGCCCTCCTCCCGCCGCCGCGAAGGATATATCTTGGGCGGCGCGCGCAGCGAGCCGGGCCCGTCCCGGCGCGTCAGACCTCGATCAAGAACGCGGCGTCGCGGGGGCACCAGACTGCGCCTGGGCGGAGCAGTCGAGTCGAACGGGGACCGGAGATGACTGAGAACGAACCGCGCGGGTGGCGGCGCTCGCGACTCGTGTGGGGTGCCGGCATCGCCGCCCTGCTCATCGGCCTCTACGCGCTGTTCGGCTTCAGGATCGCCCCGGGCATCGTCCGATCGCAGGCGATCGACTACGTGCGCGACACCTACGGCCGCGAGCTCTCGATCGGCGAAGTGCGCGTGCAACCGTTCCTGCTGCACCTCGACGTGCGCGACATCGCGGTCCCGGACGCGGACGGCACGGCGATGCTGGCGCTGCGCCGCCTGTTCGTCGACTTCGAAGTCGCCTCGCTGTGGCGCCGCGCGTTCACGTTCCGCGAGGTCGCGCTGGAGGCGCCGGAGATCCGCGCGGTCGTGCGGCCCGACGGCGCGATGAACCTCGCCGAGCTCGCCCCGCCCGAGCCCGCCGACGCGCCGCCGGCCGAGGACGAAGGCGTCCCGAGCGTCTGGATCCAGCGGCTGGACGTCACCGAGGGCGTCGTCGACTTCGTCGACCAGGCGCGCCGCCGGCCATTCGAGCGCCGCTTCACGCCGGTCGCGTTCTCGCTGCAGGACTTCCGGACGACGCCCGAGGGCGGCGACTTCCGGCTCTCGGCCCGCTCGCAGGCGGACGAGGCGTTCGAGTGGAAGGGCCGCTTCGCGCTCGCGCCGGCCGTGTCCAGCGAGGGCGAGTTCAAGGTGTCGGCGCTGCGCGCACCGGGCGTCGCCGAGTTCCTGGGCGACGCGCTGCCGTTCGACCTGACGTCCGGGACGATCGACCTCGCGGGCACGTACCGGCTGACGCTCGCCGATACCACCGACCTGAAGCTGCAGCTGCCGTCGGTCCAGCTCGCCGCGCTGGCGCTGCGCGCGCGCGGCGAGAGCGCGGACTGGGTGCGGATCCCGTCGCTCGCGATCGCGGACTTCGCGGTCGCGCTGCCGGAGCAGACCGTGCGCATCGCACGCGTCACGGTCACCGGGCTCGACGCGGACGCGTGGCTGTCCGCCGACGGCACGATGAACGTGCAGCGGCTGTTCGCGCCGGAGGCGGCGCCGGACCCGGCGCCGGGCGCCGCGACGCAGAGCGCACCGGCGGCCGGGGCGAGCATCCCGCCGACGCCGGCGCCGGACGTCGCGGAGCGGCCCTGGCAGGTGCAGCTCGCGAGCCTCGAGGTCGACGACGCGAAGATCCACCTCGAGGATCGGATGCAGGCGCCGGCCAAGCAGTTCGAGCTCGCGCCGGTGCGGCTGCGCCTGCGCGACGCGAGCCTCGACCTCGCGAAGCCGCTGCCGCTCGAACTGAGCGCGACGTTCAACGGCCATGCGCGCCTCACGGCCGCGGGCACGCTGACGCCCGAGCCGCTCGCGATGCAGCTCGACGTCGCGCTCGACGGCGCGCGGATGTCGGTGCTGCAGCCGTACGTGCTGCCGCTCGCGGACCTGACGATCCGCGGCGGTCTCGCCTCGCTGAAGGGGCGGTTCGAGATGCGGCCGCCGGGCACCCCGCCGTCCGAGATGTCGTTCGCCGGGGACGTGGTGCTGACCGGCTTCAAGTCCACGGACAACGCGCTGGACGAGGACTTCGTGAACTTCGGCCGCGTGCAGGTCGAGAAGCTCCGCTACGACATGGCGCCGGACGCGGTGCGAATCGACCGGATCCTGGTCCGCGATCCGTACGCGCGCGCGATCATCAGCCGCGAGCAGGTGCTGAACGTCTCCGCGGTGCTCGACCCCGCGGGCGCCGCGGCCGCGGTGCAGGCGCGCCGCGACCGCGACGCCGCGCTCGCGCGCGAGACGCCCGCCGAGCGCCGCGAGCGCGAGCGTCGCGAGAAGGCGGCGGCCGCCGCTGCCGAGAAGAAGCGCAAGGCGGACGCGCGCCGGGGCGGCGCGACGCCGACGCCGGTGCGGCAGGAGGTCGCGCCGGAAACGATGCCGATCCGCATCCGCGAGGTGCGCGTCGAGGGCGGTCGGCTCAACTTCTCGGACTTCAACGTGCGCCCGAACTTCTCGGCCGATATCCGCCAGCTGACCGGCACCGTCACCGGCCTGTCGTCGTCGCCGACCTCGCGCGCGAAGCTCGCGCTGTCCGGCAACGTCGGCGAGTTCTCGCCGGTGAAGATCGGCGGCGAACTGCAGCCCTTCATGTTCGACCGCCACACGAACGTGCAGATGTCGTTCGCGAACATCTCGCTGCCGGTCTTCAATCCTTACTCCGGCACGTTCGCCGGCTACAACATCGCCAAGGGCAAGCTGGACACCGAGATCAGCTACCTCATCCAGGACCGCAAGCTCGACGCGAAGCACCACATCCGCATCGACCAGCTCGAGTGGGGCGAGGCGACGCCGGAACGCGGCGAGGCGACGCTGCCGGTGCAGTTCGCGACCGTGCTGCTGCGCGACAAGGATGGCGTGATCGACCTGAACCTGCCGGTCTCCGGGACGCTCGACGACCCGAAGCTCCGCATCGGCCCGATCGTCTGGCAGGTCGTGAAGAACCTGATCGTGAAGGCGGTGACGGCGCCGTTCGCGCTGCTGGGTTCCCTGTTCGCCGGCAGCGAGGAAGCGCAGTTCGTGGACTTCGGGCCCGGCCGCGGCGAGCTCGAACCGGCCGCGGCCGGCCAGCTCGCCGCGCTGTCGAAGGCGCTGGTCGAGAAGCCCGGCCTGCAGCTCGAGATCCCGCTCGGCGGCGCACCGGAGCTCGACGGGCCCGCTCTGCTCGAGCGGCGCTACGCCGCGGCGCGCGCGACCGCGATGCGCAAGACGCTGCGCCGCAAGCCCGACGACGCGAGCCCGCTGCCCGAGTTCGACACGCTCGAGCGGAAGCAGAAGCTCGACGTGCTGACGGCGCTCGTGCAGAAGCAGACCGGCGCCGCGCCGAAGATCCCCGACGCGCCGCCGCCGCCCGAGGGCACGTCGCGCGCGGAGGCGAAAGCGCTGCGCGAGGCCGCGGCGCTCGAGTACCTGGAGCAGACCGCGCGCGCGGCGACCGTCGTCGGCGAGGCCGACTACGAGGCGCTCGGGCAGCAGCGTGCCGAGGCCGTGCAGCGGGCGCTGGTGGGGGACGGGCAGCTCGAGCCGTCGCGCCTGTTCGTGGTCAAGAACGGCAAGGTCGCCGCGAAGGACGGCAAGGTGCGGCTGGAGCTCGGCCTGAAATAGCGGCCCGCGCCTGGCTCAGCCGAGCGGCGCGGCCTCGATCGGCCCACCGTGCGCGACGATCTCGGCGAACTCGTCGGCGAGGCGCTGGCTCTCCTGCACCGCGCGCGTCCAGAGCCGCACGCGTTCCTGCTCGCGGCCGGCATGGCGCTTGAAGTCGCCGCGGTCCGGCACCTTGCCGCCCGGCAGCGTGCGCGTCCACGCGTCGTCCGGCACCAGCAGCACGACGTTGTCGAGCGCCGGCGTGGCGCCGTGCCGGTACTTCAGCCCCTCGTCGAGCCAGCCCGGCACGACCGACCGGTGGAGGTGCGGACGGAGCGCGAGCGGCGGCGTGCCGGCCGCGCGCGCGATCGAGGCGTAGTCGAGGTGCAGGTGGTAGTCCGTGATGCCGCCGTCCCAGCAGGCGCCTGCACGGTCCGGTAGTCGCGCATCTCGAGCGACAGCGGATCGCGCGGATCCGAGGACACGACGCGCTCGAGCCATCGCCTGCGTCTGCGACCGATCAAGCGGCGACCCCGAACAGTGCTCCCACGCCGGCCGTCAAGGCCATCGCCAGCGCGCCCCAGAACGTCACGCGCAATACCGAGGAGCTCACCGGCGAGCCACCGACGCGTGCCGCCAGGAAGCCCAACAGCGCGAGGAAGAGCAGCGAACTGCCGGCGACGCCCCACAGCAGCGCGGACACCGGCAGCAGCAGAATCATCACGAGAGGAAGCGCCGCGCCGACGGCGAACGTACCCGCGGAAGCCAGCGCGGCCTGCACCGGCTTTGCGGCCAGCGTGTCCGAGATGCCCAGCTCGTCGCGCGCATGTGCGCCCAGCGCATCGTGCTGCATCAGTTGCGAGGCAACGCTCGAGGCGAGCTTCGCGTCCAGCCCACGCTTGACGTAGATCGCCGTCAGTTCCGTGTGTTCCTGTGCGGGATCCGCGGTCAGTTCCCTGCGCTCCCGCGCCAGATCCGCGCGCTCGGTATCGGCCTGCGAGCTGACCGAGACGTACTCGCCCGCAGCCATCGACATCGCGCCGGCCACGAGGCCCGCGACGCCCGCGATCAGTACGCCCCTGGTTTCCGCGCCCGCCGCGGCGACGCCGAGCACGAGGCTGGCGGTAGAGACGATACCGTCGTTCGCACCGAGGACGGCAGCTCGGAGCCAGCCTGTCCGGTGGGTTCTGTGCCGCTCGCTGTGTCGCATGAGATCCGCCCGTGGCTGCAACCGCTCGACTCACGATCGCGCGCAATGCCCGAATGTCCAATCCATAGTTGCCGAATTCGGGAAATAAAAAGATCGTCCGTTCCGGTCGTGGCAGTGTTCGAAGCGTATAGTCCCTTCGAACAAGGAAAGGCACTGGTACAAGGATACGACCATGAAGACGATCTATGACACGGCGGCGGACGCCGGCACGTTCTCGACCCTGCTTTCGGCCGTCGACGCCGGGGGCCTCACCGACACGCTGCGCAGCGCAGGCCCGTTCACCGTGTTCGCTCCGACCGACGAAGCGTTCAAGAAGATCCCCTCGGCGGATCTCGACGCGCTGCTGAAGGACGTGCCGCGGCTGAAGGCCACGCTCACGTATCACGTCGTGCCGGGCTCGCACGGTTCCAAGGACCTGAAGCCGGGCGAACTGAAGACCGTCGAAGGTCGTTCCCTGCACGTGGTTCGCGAACGCGAAGAAGTACGCATCGACAACGCGAAACTGGTGACGCGCGACATCGTCACGTCCAATGGCCGCATTCATGCGATCGATACGGTGCTGATGCCGAAGATCGCTGCGGTCAAGGCCGCCTGAGTCGAATCGGCGGCCGCGCGGGCGGCCGCCTCTCCGGAGGCGTATTCGCCCTGCCACGCACCGACGAGTCCGGCGCTGACGATGCAGCAGCATCCGGTCGCACGGCGAGGCCCGCCGGCCGATGACACCGCCGCGTGGCGGCGACGGCCGCGACCCCGTCCGAAGTGGCCGACGCGGCGACGCATTTTCTCATCGCTGCGTCTGGAGGCGCCACGTGCCCAGGTCGTCGAGAACGAACGCATGCCCCGCCTCGGTGCGACCGCGTGGATCCATTCGGCGGCCGCCGACGGCGGTCAGGAAGCACTCGGCATGCGCCTGATCGACAGGCCGCGCGAGGTCGAACGGCATGAACGGCGCGACTCGCGCGCGGAGTAGGTCGCGTACGTGCCACCCGGCAGCGTGGCGCGCGGGCGTGAGCTCGCGACGACGGGCGCCATCGGCACGCCGGCCTGCGCGACCTGCCACGGCGCCGATCTGCGCGGCGTCACCGACGTGCCGCCGATCGCGGGGCGATCGCCGATCTACCTGCTGCGACAGCTCGCCGCGTTCCGACCCGGTGCGAGGTCCTCGCCGGCGAGCGCGCAGATGGTGCCCGCCGTCGCCGCGCCTGCACCTGACGCGTCTGGCGGCACCAGTGCCGCCAGACGCGCCATCAGGTCCAGCGCCTCGAGCACGAGGTGCGTGGTGCGCAGGTAGTGCCGCGCCGCTCCCGGTCCGCTACTGCAGCAGGTTGAAGCCCGGCAGCAGCGTCGGCGTAGACAGGTTGCCGCCGGCGATGCCGAGCTGCCCCTGGTTGTTGCCGCCCCAGACGTAGATCATGCCGTCGGTGCGTGCCGCGGCCGAATGACCGGCGCCGGCCGACACCCACGTGACGTTCGCGAGCCCCGTCGCCACGACCGGCGTCGACGCGTTCGTCGTCGTGCCGTTGCCGAGCTGGCCGCGGTCGTTCAGGCCCCACGCGACGACGGTGTCGCCCTGCAGCCGCGCGACCATGTGCTGCGCCGAGTTGCCGCGCTGGATCTGCGCGAACGTGCCCGTGACCAGCACCGGCGCGTTCCGGTTCGAATTCGGCGTGCCGTCGCCGACCTGGCCGACGTTGTCGAGGCCCCACGCGTAGAGCTGCCCGCCCTGCACGATCACGGCGGAGTTCTGGGACGACGCCCCGACCGCGATCGCATTCGAGATCCCCGGCACGGCCGTCGGCGTCGCCGTTCCGGTCGTCGCGCCGAGACCGAGCTGGCCGTTCGGTCCGGCGCCCCAGATCAGCACCTGGCCGGTCGAGGTGCGCGCGAGCGTGTGGAAGATACCGGCCGCCACGTCGACCGCGTTGGTCAGACCGACGACCTGCACCGGCGAGCTGCGCGTGACGTTCGTGCCGTCACCGAGCTGGCTCTCGGCGTTCGAGCCCCACGCGTAGGCACGGCCGTCGGCCAGCACCGCGACCGTGTGTACCGTGCCGGCCGTCACGGCCGCGGCCGCGCCCGGCAGCGTCACGCGGAACGGCGTCAGCCGGTTCGTCGTCGTGCCGTCGCCGATCTGCCCGAAGGCGTTGCGCCCCCAGGTCCAGACGCTGCCGTCGACGCCGAGCGCGACGACGTGCCCGCCGCCGGCGGCGATCTGCCGGACCTGCGGCAGGCCGGCGACCTGCACCGGCGTGCTGCCGGAGGTCGTCGTGCCGTTGCCGAACGCGCCGTCGCCGTTGCTGCCCCACACCCAGACGGTGCCGTTCGACTTCAGCGCGACGGTGTAGGAATTGAACTCGCCGCCGGCCTCGACCGCCGGCACGATGCTCGCCGGCGGCGGCGCGGGCGCATTCACCGTCAGCGTCGCGGCGGGGCTCGTGACGCTGCCGCCCGCGTTCGTGACGACGACGCGGAACGTGGCGCCGCTGTCGGCGACCGTGGTCGCGGGCGTCGTGTAGCTGGCCGCGGTCGCGCCGGCGATCGCCGTCGTGCCGCGCTGCCACTGGTAGCTGAGTCCGCTGCCCGCCGCGACGACCGTGAACGTCGCGGTGGCCGGCGCCGTGACGGTCGCGTTCGCCGGCGCGGTCGTGATGCGCGGCGGCGCGGGCGTGACCGTCAGCGTCGCGGCGTTCGAGCCGACCGGGATGTCCAGCGTCGCGGTCGCGTAGTAGGTCGAGCCGGTGTCGGCCGCGGTGGCCGGCGGCGTCGTGTAGCTCGTGCCGGTCGCGCCGGCGATCGGCACCCCGTTGCGGAACCACTGCAGCGGCGCGTTCGCGGGCGCGACCGCGACCGTGAACGTCGCGGTCGCGCCTTCGGCGACCGTCGCGTTCGCCGGCTGCTGCGTGAACGTCGCGAGGTTCGGGCCATCGTCGCCGAAGCAGCCGGTCAGGCCGACCGTAGCGACGACGAGCCACAGCCACGCCAGCGACCGGCGCATCGCAATCGAATGAGTCATGAGCAATCCCCTGCGAGCCTCTTCGGTGGGCTCGTCCGGTGATCGTAAGGGGACGCACGCGGCCGGGATGTCCCCTGAATCGGGGACAACGGCATCGCTGCGCCGCATTCATTACCCACGGGAATGGACGCTATCGCCGGTCTCCGCCTACCTGCCGGCGCCGACCGCCGCGGGCCTCGATGCCGCGGGCTTCGTGAGCGGATAGGAACTTCGAACCCTCGGTCCCACGGCAGCGGCTAGCCGCGCCGACCCTCGCACTGGCCCCGCACGGCCTGCCTCCCGCTCAGGCCCGCCACGAGTCGGGCAGCGTCGCGCGAGTGGCGTGCAGGTCCTGGTTGTTTCCCAGGCCGGCCAGCAGCGCATCGACCGTGACGCGCACGCGCGGCGCAAGATACTGCCGGTGCGGGTAGTGCAGCACGATCTCGCGGTTGCCGGCGTCGTGCCAGTCGGTCAGCACGGCCTTCAGCCGCCCCGTACGCAGCAACGGCATCGCGTGATGCAGCCCCACCTGCGCGATGCCGGCGTGTTCCAGCGCCAGATCGATCAGCGCCTCGGGGTCGGACAGCCACAGGCGGGCCGTTAACGACAGCACCGTGGTGCCGCGGCCGCTGGCGCGGCGAAAGCGCCACGGGATGTCTCCGCCGCCGGGCAGCCGCACGCCCAGCAGGTCGTGCTGCGCGAGGTCGGTGACCTGCCGGGGCGCGCCGTGCGCGCGCAGGTAGCCGGGCGAGGCCACCAGCACCAGCGGCAGCCGCGCGATCCGCCGCGCCACCAGGCTCGACTCCTCGATGACGCCGCCGCGCACCCCGATGTCGTAGCCCTCCGCCAGCAGGTCGACCGCGCGATTGTCCAGGCTCACCTCGACCTCCAGCTCGGGGTGGCGCGCGGCGAGCGCCGGCAGCAGCGGCAGCAGGTAGCGGCGGCCGAACGACACGCCGACCGAGATGCGTACCCGACCGACCGCGGCGCCGCGCGCATGGCCGATCTCGGCCACCGCCTCGTCCAGCGCGCGCAGGGCGGCGGCGGCGCGCCCCCGGAACGCCTCGCCCTCGGCGGTCAGCCGCAGCTGGCGGGTCGAGCGGTTGAACAGGCGCACGCCGAGCTGCTGTTCCAGCCGCGCGACGTTCTTGCTGACGGCGGCCGGCGTCAGATCGAGCTTGGCAGCGGCGGCCGTGAAGCTGCCGGCCGCTGCCGACTCGGTGAACGACACCAGTGCGGAAAGGTTTGTCATTCAACGCAGAGTTGAAAATGATCCGACATTCTATGTCTTTCGGTTGGGATCATGCCTGCCTACATTGCGCTCCATCGCAACGCCACTCCGAAGGAAAGCAGAAATGACGAACCGCATCCTGGTCACCGGCTCCACCGGCAACATCGGCCGCGAACTGGTCAAGCAACTGCAGGCGCGCGGCGCCGACTTCGCCGTCATGACGAGCCAGCCCGGCCGGGCGCCGGCCGGCGTGCGCGCGGTGCACGGCGACTTCACGCAGCCGGCCAGCCTGGCCGCGGCGTTCGCCGGCACCGACACCCTGTTCCTGCTGTTTCCGCTGGTGCCGGGCATGCTCGACATGGCGCGCAATGCCGTGGCGGCGGCGCAGGCGGCGGGTGTGCGGCACATCGTGCGCTCGTCGGGCGCCGGCGCCGCCGCCGGCAGCCCGGCCTCCATCGCCCGGGTGCACGGCCAGATCGACGACCTGGTCGCCGGCAGCGGCATCGCCTACACCCTGCTGCGGCCCACCAGTTTCATGCAGAACGCCATCAACTTCTCCGCTGGCTCGATCAAGGGCGCCGGTGCCATCCATGCGCCGCACGGCAACGGCGCCGTGGGCGTGATCGACGTGCGCGACATCGCCGAGGCCGCCGCGGTCGTGCTGACCGCGCCTGCCGCGCACGCCGGCGCCGCCTACACGCTGACCGGCGGCGAGGCCTTGACCGATGCGCAGATGGCGGCCGACATCGGTCAGGCCATCGGTCGCGAGGTCGCTTATGTCGATGTGCCCGAGCAGGCCGCCGTCGACGCGATGACGCAGACGGGCATGCCGCCGCAGTTGATCGACTGGCTGATGAGCCTGAACCACGTGATCAAGCAGGGCTGGGCGGCGGGGCTGACCGACGATGTGCGCCGGCTCACCGGCCACCCGCCGCGCCGCTTTGCGGACTTTGCCCGCGAGCACGCCGACGCCTGGCGCTGAGCGCGCGGCGCGCCGGCCGCGCGCCTGGGGGCGTGCCGTGGTGCCTGCGGCGGTACGTGTCGCGCGTCGCGCGCCTTCAGCGCGCCCCGCTCAGAGCGCGTGGCCGTGCACGCGGGCGTGGTGGCCGGCGGCGTGATGAGCGGTTGCCCTGGATGGGCAGCAGGGAGCCCACCAGCATCCCGACGCCGGCCATGATGAAGCCGCCCAGCGCGCTCGGGAACACCTCGCCCAGCGGCGTGTAACTGAGCAGCAGCCAGGACGTCATCCCGAGCACGATCGACCACACCGCGCCCTGCGTGGTCGAGCGCTTCCAGTACAGGCCGCATACCACCGGTCGGCGGTCGGCGGGGCATCCCGTGATACCGCGTCAGGTGCATCCGCGGCTCTGGCGACCTGCGCCGCCAGTCGCGCCAGCGCCCCGGCGCGAGTTACAGCGTGCAGGCCTGCATGACCTGAGCCCCGAGAATCGCGACAGATCTAGATCGAGAGTAACCTCGCTTCCGAAGTCCTCGTGAGGCGAGAGAGAGGACCATGAAGCGATCACGATTCAGCGACGAGGAGATCGCCAATGCGCTGCGGCCGCCAATGCGCTGCGGCCGCCAATGCCAAGGGTTGGCTATAGTGCCGAGCCCGGGCCGGTTGCGCGGCGTGAAGCCCAGGAGCGTGCACAATGCCGCCCTCCTCCGAAAGTGAGTTCGGACGACGATTCCAAGGGCCCTGCGAAAGCTGACGTCTCATGGCGGAACAACTCGAACACTTCGTCTACGGGACGGTGGCGCGGCTGAAGCGGTTTCGCGCCGCACTGCCCGCTGGGATAGAGGTGCGCCCGACGGCGGGCGGCATCATCCTGCGCGAGACTGCTGGCTCCCGGCTGGACATCGCGAAAGCCGTCGCGCGAATCGAGACGCTCGCGGTCGCGCATGGTCTTGAATACGACGGTCACGGGCGGGACACCGAAGAGACGGACGCAGGGGCCGGGCTCGATATACAAACCCAAGCCTTTGGCGACAGAACGGGCGTGAGGGCGGGACACGGGTTCGCACTGCCCCTGCCCAATGGACGATTCGGTCACGCTGTCTATCTGGGGGGTAGCCGCCAGGGCTTTCTCCTGGTCGACGTGAGCGTCCTGGTCACGGATCGGCCCGCCAGACCAGATGCCCTGCGGGAAGCGCCGAGGCGCTATCGCCAGCCGATCCTTGTGTGGCACACCCGCTTCGCGGCCCTGCCGCTTCCGTCCACAGTGCAGCTGGCGCAACTGCCGTGCGAGGTGGTGTTCCGTTCTGGCGTCGGCTGGCCCGATCCCGAAGCCATTGCGCAGCTCGAGAGGCGCTTTGCCGTCTCGGAAACGGACACGCCGGAAGGTTGGGAAGCCTTGCTCATGGCGATGGCCAGGACCGGAGAACGCCTTCCTGGGATCGATGGCTACACCCTCTCGACGGCTCGGGTCGGACGGACCGGAGCCCTGAAACTGATCGAGGATCACACCTTGCTTCGGTTTGCAGACGACGCTCGCTGGCCGATGCCGTGGCAACCTTCCGGCATGGACGAGGTCATCGCTTCCCTGGTGGGCGGGGCAGATATGGTCGCGACGAGGGACAAGGTGACCTGACCCTGTAGCGGCCAGGGATTTCTGGACAGTTGTTCCCGTTCCAGCTGTCCGAGCTGCGCGGGCTCGACGACGAGCTCGCGATGGCGTGCATCGAGTACCTGAACTACGACCGACTGGGAAAGCGCGAAGTGCATCGGCATCCGCCCGGCGGCGACCAGCAACCGCATGCCTGGATCAAGCGCTGCGGGTTCTGGCCGCAGGAGTGGACCGAGTAGCAGCCTAAGCCCGCGGCCTCACGGCAGCCGCGACCAGAACGCCGTCTTGCGGCCGTGGGCTCGGCGCAGCTCCGCCTCCCAGGCTTCATGGGTCGGTACCAACTGCATCGCCTTCGGAGCGGCCGCGAGTGCGCGCAGCTGCTCCAGGTAGCGGGCCCCGTGACCGTACGCGCGGGACTCGGCCCGCTCGAGCAGGCTCGTCAGCAGCGCGCGCCAGATCACGACGGCCGCCGTCACGGCGCCGTGCTGCAGCGCCTCCTCGGCCAACTCCGGCAATCGCCCGTAGTCGCGGCCGTCGAGATCCGACGCCCGACGGCGCAGCATCGCGTCAGCCTCCGCGACGGCCCCCAGCGTGAACAGCAGTCGCGCGCCGGCGACCGGATCGGCATAGCCCGGCGCGGCACGGCGCACTTCGGCCTCGAAGGCCGCTGCCGCGTCGGGTTCCAGCAGCTCCTGAAGGGCTCGGTAGCGCTCTCGCCCGGGCTCGAGCTCGAAGAGCTTGCGGCGAACCGTGATCTGGCTGGCCCGGTCGCCCTCCAGCGCGTGGACCGCGTCGAGCAGCCGCAGGCGTTCCGCTTCGCGAGCTATCGGCCAGGGCCCGGCCAGCCAGCGTCTCGCCCCCGCGGCGTCACCCGCCGCAGCGTAGCGCTGCGCGATACGCGCGGCCTGTAGTTCGTTCGGCTGCGGCGAGTACAGCCGGATCGAACGCTCGTACAGCAACGGGTCGTTCAGCGTCTCGGCGATCAGGCCGATTGCGCTGCAGGGACCGTAGTGGCCGACGGCCGATTCGCCTGGCTCGCCAGCCCTGGCGAGTGCGCGCCGGGCGTCGAGCTCGAACGCGCTCGCGAGGGTTCGCAGCTCGGTCTCGCTCAGCAGCCGTCGCGCCTCGGCGAGCAGCGGTTCGCGCACACCGTACCCGTCGTCGGCATATAGGGAGCGCAGTCGCACGACCCAGTCGCTCGTGGGCGGCGGTTCGAGCGCGCGTACCGCGGCCGCGGCGCTCACCCACAGCCGGGCCGCGTCGCGCAGCACGGAGCCCACCGCGCCACCCGAATCGTCGCAGCGCTCGATCAGCGCGCCATCCAGTGCGAGCAGCTTCTCGGCCAGTGCCAGCGCGTCCTCCGGCGCGCGGGGCAGCAGGTCGCGCTCGAGGTCCTCGACCAGCGTCTCGACTTCGCGGGCGAGCGCGCCGGATTCGCGGTAGGGCACGAACCGCTTCGAGGCCCTGAGACGGCGGATTCGAGCCGCGAGATCCGTCTTGGCGTGCGCAGGGTCGGCGAGGTAACGCAGGCGTTCGGCGACCGCGGAGGACTCGGTAGCCAGCCGGTCCAGGAGGGCCAGCAGCGCCGCGCGATCGAGGCGGGCGAGCTCTGCACGTAGCTCGGCCTGCGCCGCGAGCGAGTCGGGGTCCAATGATTTCAGCTGCGGCCGACGACCGCGGTCCCGTCCCATAGCGTCTCCTGCCAGCCGGTGATCGTGCCGCCATCGTGACATACCGGGCAGTACCAGCCGATCGCAGCGAGATCGTCTGGGTCCGGGAAGGTCACCAGCAGCCCCGTGCACGGCCGGCGCGCAGAGCGACAGCGGCAGGCGATCGACGGGGGATCGTCGAGACACGAGGTCGCGTCGGCGACGATCTGGGTGTAGTAGACGGCGTGCGGGTGAGCGGGGTGATCGACCGGCGGCAGTGCGCCCCGCTCGTCCAGAAAGTGCCGAAGATCGACCGAGCGATTCATCGATGAACGCCGCGGATAGGAATTTCAAACCCTCGCTGCCACGGTAGCGACCTGCGTGCCCGGTGCCGCGGGGAGTACCCGACCGGGCCTCCGGGCGCCGGTCGGCGGTGCCTCCCGACCGCACTCGCGCCGCACACCCTCGCCGCCGACCTCACCGACTCCGGCCGCGCCGCTCGACACTCACGTCGTCCGGCCGGAACGCGAGCGCGGGCTCGCAGCGGCCCTCCCCCGA
>JAPZRU010000004.1 GCA_027531255.1 Steroidobacteraceae bacterium
AAGGCGATGGTGCTGTGCGTCGACGAGAAGAGCCAGATCCAGGCACTGGATCGCCCGCAGCCGGCGCTGCCGATGATGCCGGGCGTGCCCGAGCGGCGCACGCACGAGACACCGACCGTGCGCCGCTGGCTGGCACGCCACTCGCGCTTCACCGTGCACTTCACGCCGACGTCGTCGTCGTGGGTGAACCAGGTCGAGCGGTCTTTCGCCACGCTGACCGAGCGCCAGATCCGCAGCGGGACGCATCGTTCCACGATCGAACTCGAGCGTGCGACCAAGAGGCGCCCGTCGTCATCGCCTCGCTCGCGACCTCGAGCGGCGACGACCTGCCGAGGGACATCGAGTTCGTGTACTCGAAGAACCGGCTGAACGTCGCGCTGTCGCGTGCGAAGTGCCTGTCGGTGGTGGTCGCCTCGCCGAGGCTGCTGGACGTGCGCTGCCGCACGGTGGAGCAGATCGCGCTGGTGAATACGCTGTGCTGGGTGGAGAAGTACGGCCGGGCGAGCGTGGCGGACGGCGCGCCGATCGAGGTCCGGGCGCAGACTTGGGTTCGCCCACTCAGGCGACGACCGGACTGCTCGACGCACCGCTCTGCGACGGGCCTCGTTTCGCCCGCGTCTAAGGGGTGTCGAGGTACTCGAGTTCCCAGGTACCCACCAGGCAATCGGCGATGCTGGGACCCAACCGCTGCAACGCTGCGGAGTTCGCGTGCACGCCCGCGGCGGTCTCGTCGGCGAAAGATTCCAGCACTGCGTATCGGCCTGGCTCGCGGAGACGGTACAACTCGTACCCCACGGTACCCGGTTCGTTCGCGTGGACGTGAGCGGCCAGTTCCTGCATGAGTCCGAGGAACTGCTGTTCGCAGCCTTCGCGAACCGTCATGCGTGCAATGAACGTGACCGAGCCGAGTCTGTTCGCCATCGAAGATCCTCATTTCTCGCCGTAGACGTAGCGATCGAGCTCGCGATGAAGGTGCCGGATTCGCAGTTCCTGTTCGCTCCACAGGGGCCCCTTGAAGCCGCGCGAGCGGATGCCTGCCTGCACCATCGGCAGCAATTCGGAATCCTGGTCGAGCACCTGCCCGAGTTCCGGGCGTTGGCCAAGAGGCACCCGGCGTGCATCGAGCCGCGTCTCGCCGGTAGTGTCGGTACCAGGCGCGAGCCCCATCCACGCAGGCACGGCGTAGCCCGGCGCATCGACATGTCGGTACAGGATCATGGTGTCGTACGTGAAGCGTTCCGGATCGCGTTGATGCGGCAGGAACCGGTGCACGAACACGCCTTCCGGATGCAGCCCCAGCTGGACGTTTGGGAACAGCGTGGTCGGCCAGCTGTCAACGAGCTGTCCATCCGTGAAGTTCCGGTAGTGGGCGAGGCCCAGACGCTCGGCGCGCGCCCGCTTCGCCCGCTGCACGGCCTGACGGACCGCGGTCGCGTCCCCCACGAAACCTGCGGGATCGATCCCGGCGTCGCGAAGCATCATCTGCAGGCCGGCGTCGACCGTCGTGCGATCCTCGAGCTGGTGCGAGCGCACGCAGAATGGCACGATCATCCTGCTTGCACCGTTCTCGAACAGGTCCTGCTGGCTGTAGTACTCCATGACCGTGCAGGTCTGCGGGTGGACGAAAGGCAAGTGGTAAGTCTCCACGAAGGAGTCCTGTCCCGTCTTCCAGTTCGCGGCCCACTCGCTCTGCACGTGCTGAACCACGTGCATCCGGTCGATCTCGTACGCTTCGAGATAGCCGTCCGGCAGGCCCAGGTACTGCTTGAGGGGCGGGGCCTTGCCGTCGAGGTTCACGAAGACGAGCCCGCAGTGAGTTTCCGTGCGCACCGGCGCGAGACCAGGACGGTGGGCGACGACCCCGGACCGAAAGGTGTGCTCGTCAGTGATCTTCAGGAGCCCGCCGTCGCAGCCGAACTCCCAGCCGTGGAACGAGCACGTGAACCGGTCTACGGAACCACGCTCGGCCAGTGCCACCCGTGTTCCCCGGTGAGGACACGCGTTGAAGAAGGAGCGCACCGAGCCGTCGCGCTGGCGGACCACCACGAGGCTCTCGCCGCCTAGCTCGAACGTGAAGAAGTCGCCGGGATCCGGGATGTCTGACGCCACGCCAGCCAGCAGCCAGACGCGCGGCCACAGCCGTTCGTTCTCCCACTGCATCCACTGCGCGGAGTAGTACCGGGCCGGGTCGGGCGCACCCTCACCATTGTCGACGTACGGGCGGCGGGCCTCATGCGTGTTTGCGGGCCCGCCGACGTCCATCGGCCAGGCGATCTGCAGCGCTTCAGCCATTACGTATCCTCCCAGATGTCGGAGTGGCGAGGCGCTTCGGCCAGGAGCGCGCCGAGGAACGCCGCGCAGGAGACGGATCGCGCGGCCCGCGGCCTGAGCGTCCAGCCGGCGACGAGGGCATACAAGCTGTGACCGCGGTCAGCGTCGGCCATGGGCACCGCCGCGCGTGCGAGCGCCAAGAACCCGGTATCCAGCGGCTCCCGCCACGCGGCTAGTATGTCTTGGACCGCGACCGCCCTGCGTGCGAGGACCGCGCACTCGAACCAGACCCGGGCGGCCGGGGATCGGGAGAACCCCTCGCACGCCTGGGCCAGCACGACGAGCCGCCGGTGCACCGGGGCGTTCGAGACCCGCAACGTGCTTCGCTGCAGCTCGCTCACGCAATGGCCGGCGGCGCAGAGCAGCATCGACCGGTAGAGGCCCTCTCCGGGACCAAGGTACCTGCGTACGGCCGATTTCGACATGCAGGCCTCGGCTGCGACGATTGCCACAGTGAGCCGGGGTAAACCGTGCCGCGCACAGCCGATCACCGCAGCGCGGCGGATCCGATCAGCGACCGGAAGCGGCGGAGGGATCAGCTCCCCCCGCCGGCCGTGCGGTGCGCGGCGGGTACCGTGTCTCATGACGGAGATCAACGGCGCCTCCACAGCGGACCTGCCCGCGGCGATCGACGGCCGATCAGAGCTGTCCGAACCGGAAGCCTGCCTGGACCCCGTAGTAGCGCGGCTCGCCGTAGAAGGACCAGAGCCAGAGCGGTTCGACGTTCTGCGAGGCGTTGCGATAGACCTCGTCGGTGAGGTTGCGTCCTATGGCGCGCACGAACCAACGTTCGTCCTCCGGTCCGAAAGTGACGGAAGCATCGACCAGCGTGCGCGCCTCGGCGAACGTCGTGAAGCGTGGATTCGTGTAGGACAGGGTGTACGCGTTCTTCGAAACGTGATTCGCGGCTGCTGCGAACGTGAGCTTGTGCCCAGCGGCGCCGACCGGTGTCGAGTAATTGACGTCGACGGTGGCGGTCCACTCCGGGCAGCGGCTCACCGGCGCGTCCTCGAGGTTGTAGCCCGACCCGACGCTCGAGAAGGCGTCGTACTCGCACTTCTGGTAGCTGAACGGCAGCCGGAGGGTGAGTCCCTCGGTGATCTGGGCGGTGATTTCGTTCTCGATGCCGTAGGCGGTCATCTCCGCAGCGTTGAGGAACAGTGTCTGCTGCGTCGGCCGGCCGTTCTGGTCGGGAACAACCGCAACGACCTGCCGGATGGCGTCCTTGTACGTGACGTAGAAGACGGCGGAATTGAAGCGCAGCCGGTTGTCCATCAGCTCGCTTTTCAGGCCAATCTCGAAGGAGTCGGCTTTTTCAGGGTTGGTCGGCCGCTTCTCGACGTCGGTGATCGGCGTGAACGCGGTACCGACCTGGTCGTTGTAGCCGCCGGCCTTGAAGCCCCGGGAGAACGTGGCGTAGCCGAACAGGGTGTCACTGAACTCGTAGGCGAGGCTGGCCCGGTAGGTGGGCTCCGACCAGGACTTCTCGTCGCGCACGACGCCGAAGGGATAACGGCTGAAGTCGCCGGCCGCCATGACGCTGCCGAGCTGGCGCCATGTGAAGCTCGGCACCACCTGGCCGGTCGGCGACGGCAGCTGCTGGACGTACACCTGCGTGCGGCCGGTCCAGCGCTTCTCCTCGCGCGTCCAGCGGGCGCCCAGCGTCAGCGTCATGCGGTCGCTGAACGCGTAGTTGAACTCGCCGAAGCCCGCGGTCGAGCGTGCGTTCTGGGCGTTGCAGAGGATAGAGGGATTGTTCACGTACCCGCCGGGCTCGAGCCCCGGGGTCAGCGGCACCCCGAACCCGTCCAGGAACCCGCGGATCTGGGCCACGCAAAAGCGTGTGTCGTCGTGCTGGTGGAACGCGCCGACCACGTAGTTGAAGGCGCCGTCCGAGTGAGAGGCGAAGCGGATTTCCTGAGACCACGTATCGCGCAGGTCGGAGCGGTTGATGTCGAAGGTCGGAAACACCGAATTGCCGGTTTCGGTCCCGGCCAGGGAAGAGTCCTGCGCACGGTAGCCCGATACGGAGGTCAGCGTACCGCTGCCGAAGTCCCAGTCGACGTTCAGATAGATGCCGTCGACGTCCACGAACTGGCCCCGGTCGATGCCGATCAGGCGGTCGTTGACGTTGGACAGTCCGCCGCGGTCGAACACGCTGCCCCGCTGGTCCGGAATCCAGCCCAGCCCGGCCCAGAAAAAGGTGGCCGGGTCGTTCGGCGTCTCGTTGACGGCGGTTGGCGTCTCGGAGCGATCCGCCAGGAACTCGTACTGCAGGAGCGCGCGGAAGTTCTCTGATGGCTGCCACAGCAGCTTCGCACGCGCGGTCGTCACTTCGGTCCCCCCGACGGTACGCCCGTCGCCGCGGAACGTAGTACCGAGGATCGTGTTGACGGCCCCGTTCTTCATGTAGCCGTCTTCCTTCTGGCGACTCGCCACGAGCCGCAGGCCCAGCGTGTCCGCGACCAGCGGGATGTCCAGCGAGGCCTGGGTGTTCAGGGTTTCGCGCTTGCCGAACTCGGCGCGCACTTCCGCGGCGAACGCGTCGAGCCGCGGCTCCTTGGTGCGCACGACGACGACACCGCCCGTCGTGTTCTTCCCGAACAGGGTGCCTTGGGGACCCCTGAGCACCTCCACCGAGCCGATGTCGAACGCGTCGAGCAGTTGGGTCTGCGGGCTCGGTACCACGAAGTCGTCGATCAGCACCGCGATGGGTGGCTCGTTGTAGACGATGATGTCGGTGTTGCCGACGCCGCGCATCGCGAACGCCGCGGCATTGAAGCCGGTGATCTTGGTGGCCGAGAAGTTCGGCACGTAGGCCGCGAGGTCGCCCAGGTTCGTCGGATTGACCTGCTGGATCAGCGCAGAGTCGAGCGCCGACACCGCGATCGGCGTGGTCTGCAGGTTGGTCTCGCGGCGCTGCGCCGTGACGACGACTTCCTCCAGCCCGCCCACCGCGGGTTCCGCGGCCTGCACTGGGCCCCCGTGCAGGGCGCCGGCAACGGCGGCGGCCAGTGAACCGTAGACGAGAAGCGTGCGGCGAGCGGCAATTCGAGTCATGGGTATCCCCCTCATTGCGTGGCGCGCGGTCCGGGACAGACCGGGCGAGAACGTCAGGCGCGACGGTGCTGGCTGACCGGCTTGCGGCGCCCGACGCGTTCGTAGGCTTCGGCTGGCCAGTCGGCCGGGTTCTTGTAGTGCACATGGACGGTCTCGCCGTCCGGGTCGTCCAGCGGGTGGTACTCGACCCACAGCGGATGGCCCAGTTGATCGATCGGGTAGATCTCGTGGAGCATGTGGCAGTGCGTGGAGTAGATCGGGTAGTCGGTCTTGCCCCACGTGATGCCGCGCGGTTCCCGCATCAGGTGGCAGCACATCGGCGACTGGTAGGCGCCGAAGGTTGGATACCGGATGCGTGAGCCCGAGATTCGCTCGACCGTCGGCGCGTATCGGCTCGACCACATCCGGTGACAGGCGCCCAGCGGCCGGCCGCGGAGCACGAAGGTCTGGTCGGTCTCCTCGATGGAGAAGGTCGACCCGTGCGAGCGCCAGACCATCGCCCACATGGCGATCGCATCCTTGGCGTTCAGCGCGCGGACCGCGCCGACGTAGGGCGCCATCACCACCTCGGCCGTACGCACGAGCGACGCTTCCGCAGCATCTTCGCCAAGGTTGCGGGCGATCCACGTCAGCAGGCCGGCGATCAGGAGCCCGAGGGGATCCTTCGCGCCGACCAGCTCGTGATCCATCCGCTGCGTGATCCGGCGCAGACGATCCCAGTCGCCCTGCGCGGCCGCCTGCTCCACCTGGATCGACAGGGGCGTGCCGAGGCGCTCGAGTTCCTCGGCGGTGAAGGCCTGCGCGGCGATCTCCGCGGGCAGGCCCCGCCGCGGCTTGCTGAGCCCGACGCGGGCATAGGCCTGTTCCGGGATCCGCGACGCATCCTTGTAGACGTCGAGATACGCGGTGGCGTCGGGCCGCTCCGGCAGCGAGACGACCGCGATCGGGTAGCCGAGCAGCTCGATCGGCAGGATCTCGAGGAACAGTACCTCGGTCGCCAGGAAACAGGGCACGCCGGCCCGCGACTGGGTCGTCGGCCGCGGCCTGCCGAGGATCGCGTGCGAGGTCGGTGCGGCGTAGGCGCCGTGGGTGGGATAGAAATAGCGGTTGCCGTCGCGCAGTCGCGGCTGCGTCGCCTGCCACGCAGTTGCAGGTAGCCATTGCCGGACCGGCGCCCAGGGCCCGAGGCTGAAGCGCACGCGCTCCGCATCCTCCTCGACCCGGAAGGTGCTGCCCGAGGCGCGCAGGCGTTCGGCCAGTCGCTCCACATGCGCGCGCAGGGGGAGTCCCCTGTACCCGAGGACGTCGTCGCGGAACGAGTGCTCGGACATCTGGCGCAGCGCCTCGTCGTGGCGGTCGTCGTCCGTGCGGGCCAAGATGAAGGTCTGGAGCGTCGCCACCCACTGCATGTAGGCGTCGTAGATCGCGAGGGTCTCGAGATCCATCTGGGCGCGGATCTCGGCGAGCGGCGCGGGATCGCGCGCCGCCACGGCACGCTCCAGCCGGATCGAGAGCGGCGTTGCCATCAGCTCCAGCTGCTCCGGCGTGTAGAGCCGCCTGGACGCGGCGTCGCGCGCCGACGCGCTGGCGGGCACGGCGGCCGCTGCGGCACCGATAGCGGCCAGCGAGCCGACGAACTCGCGCCGGGACAAATCTGTCATGACGACCCCCCTGAGAAAAAGTCGTGACGATCTTGTCGTTCGTTAAACATTGAACGAATTACGCGGGGATCGCAAGGTCGCGCCGGCGGACGCCTGCTGCGCAGTCCGCGCCGCGGTGGTCTATGCTCGTGCAATGCAAAAACATTCTCGCCGTGGAGGCTCCGACGTGCCGGCCCGTCGCCGAACTCATCCATCGCTCCCGGACCTGCCACAGGATCTCGAGATCGGGTACGCCATCGCTCGGCTGGGGCGCCTTCTGGCCCGGGACGCCGCGCGCAGCGTGGCGCGCGACGTCGGGCTCAACCTTGCGGAGTGGCGGCTGCTGCTGGTGGTCGACGACGCGCGAGACCGGCAGTTCGACTCGCTCGCCGACCTCGCCCTGCTGGAGAAGAGCCACGCGTCGCTGGCGAGCCGCGCGTTGCTCGGGCGGAAGCTGATCGAACAGAGGCCCGATCCCGCCGATCGACGGCGGGTGCTGCTGCGCCGGCTGCCGGGGGGCCGCGCGCTCGTCGACCGCTACCTGCGCGGCTCGGCGGAAAGTCGACGTGGGCTGTGGGCGGTGCTGACGACGCGCGAAGCCGCGGCGATGCGCGCCGGGCTCTTCAAGCTCCTCGATCGCATAGAGCGCAACCCGCCGGCCGAGCACGCGGCTGACAGCGCCGGCCCAAGGCCGGGCGAGAGCCCGATTGGCGCTCGCCCGGCGCGACGCGCGGCCGGCCTTGTCAGGGCCGCACGACCCCGATCGCCTCGATCTCGATCTTGAGGCCGGGGAGCCCCAGCGCGGAGACCTCGACGATCGTGTCGGCGGGGTACGGCTTCCGGAAGTACTTCTCCCGCAGCCGCACGATCACCGGGAACTTCGACATGTCGGTGACGTAGATGTTGACCTTCGCCACGCGGTCGAGTCCCGACCCCGCACGCTCGAGGACGAGCCCGAGCATGCGGAAGGCCTGTTCCGCCTGCGCCTCGAAGTCGTCGCTGACGATGTTGCCCTCGAGGTCCATGCCGACCTGCCCCGACACGAACACGAGGTCGCCGACCCGGATGGCCTGCGAGATCCCGAACTTCTCGTAGGGATCCGGCGTGGTCTGGACCTGGTGCAGTTCCCGGTCCGCGGCCCACGCGGGCGCGACGCCGCCGAGAGCCACGAACGCGACGGCGGCGAACTGAAGCATCTTCTTGACCACGGGTGTCCTCCTCACATCCGGATGCGGAAGCTGGCGCCCCAGGTGCGCGGCCGGCCCACGAACCGGTACTGCGCCCCGAGCAGGTTGTAGCCCTCGGTGTAGTAGACCTTGTCCGTGAGGTTCTGGGCAGAGGCGGCAATGCTCCAGCGCGCGCCGGCGGGAGCCCAGCTGACGTGCGCGTTCAGCAGCGCAACGTCGCCAGCCGCGTCCAGCGGGCCGTTGCCGATGTCGAAGAAGTACTCGCTCACATGGTTGAACGCGAGTACCGCGGCGGCTTCGCCGCCCCCCACGCTGCCGTGCGCCCGCACCGACCCATTGACGCTGAACTCCGGCGCGAAGACCAGCCGCTTGCCCGAGCGGTCCTCGACGATCGGCTGCCCGCCCGGCGTCACGCCGACGACCGAGATGAAGTCCTTGGTCTTGGTGTCGAGGTAGGCGCCGCCGAGCTGCACGTCCAGCCAGCTGGCGACGTCCGCCGTCAGCTCGAGCTCGAGGCCGCTGATCTCGGCGTTGGCCGCGTTCTCGACGCGGTCGACGGGGATGCCGCCGACGAGGGACTGCGTGAACAGCTGCAGGTCGCGGTAGTCGTAGTAGAAGGCGGCCGCGCTCGCGCGGAGCCGCTGGTCCGCCCACGCGCCCTTGACGCCGACCTCGTACATCTTGAGGTTCTCGCTGGCGAACGGCTCGACCTGCGGCCGGCTGGAGATGATGCCGCCGGCATTGGTGCCGCCGCTTTTGTAGCCGTTGGCCACCTTCGCGTAGACCAGCAGGTCGTCGGCGGGCTTCCAGCTCGCCGTGACGTCCCACGACACGAACTCGTCGCTGAAGCTGCGGTTCTCCCGCACGTCCGGTGCGCCGAGGATCGCGCCGAAGAAGCCGCCGGTGTTCACGTCGACGCTCGACTCGGAGTCCTCCGAGCTGTAGCGCGCGCCGGCCCGGAGGTCGAACGTCGGGGTCAGCTTCCATTCGGCGTGGACGAACGCCGCCCAGGTGTCGAGCTGCTGGCCGAAGCGGTTCAGGTACGGGTCCTGGGACACGGCGAGCGGGTTCCGGAACGAGGCCGGCAGCTCGACCGCGCCGGTCTTCTCGTCGTCCATGTAGAAGCCGCCGACCATCAGGTAGACGTCGCCGAGCTGCCGGCCGGCCCGGAGCTCCTGCGTCAGCTGCTTCGCGTCGAGGTCCAGCCTGAACTTGGTGTTCTCGAAGGCGGCGAGACCCGCCGCCGTCGCCAGCCCGAACGGCACGACCACGCCCGCCTCGATGTGCCGCTTCTTCAGGTCCTCGTATGCGGTGATCGAGGTCACGTCCCACGCGCCTAGCGCGAACCGGGCCGTCACCGACCCGCCGATCGTGTCGACGTCCAGCGGAATGTTGTCGGCACCGTGGAAATTCGCCGCGAACGGGTCGCTGTTCGGGTCGCGGTAGCCGAACGCGTCCACGCACTCGCGGGCGTTCACCCGGGCCACCGAGCACGGGGTGAAGGTCGCGGGGTCGAGCAGCCCGCGGTGGTTCTCGAGGACGCTCACGTTGCGGATGCGGCTGACGTTGGCCCGGAAATGCAGGGAGGCCGTCTCGCCGAGGTCCGTGACCAGCTGCGCACGCCCCGCGAGGATGTCCTTGGAGGCCACGTTCCGCCCGGAGATCCGCTCCCGCATGTAGCCGTCGTCGCGGTCGTAAAGCATCGAGACGCGGCCCCGCACGTTATCGCCGAGCGGGCCGCCGAGCGCGCCCTCGAAGCGCCGCTGGCTGAAGGAGCCGAGCGTCAGCTCGCCGTAGCCCTCGACGGTCTCGGTCGGCGGGTTCGTGACGAAATGCACCAGCCCGGCTGTGGCGTTGCGGCCGTAGAGGGTGCCCTGCGGCCCGCGCAGCACCTCGACGCGCTTCATGTCGAAGAACTTGGCGGCCTGGCCCGCCACCGTCGCCATGTAGACGTCGTCCACGTACACGGCGACCGCGCCCTCCAGGTTGTCGCTGAAGGTGTTGAGGCCCACGCCGCGGATCGAGAGCGACGGGGTCGTGCCCTCGCCGGCCGGCGAGCCCATGGTGAAGTTCGGCACCCGGCTGGTCAGGCCCGAGATGTCGGACACGCCGAGCTCCGCCAGCGACTCGCCGCTCAGGGCGGTGATCGCGCTCGGCACGTCGAGGAGCCGCTCGTCGCGCCGGTTGGCGCTGACGATGATCTCGTCGAGCGGCTCCGCGGCCGCCGCCTCCTGCGCCGTCTGCGCCTGCGCGGGCGCCCCGGGTGCACCGGCGATGATCGCCGCCACGGCACCCCAGAGGCGGGTACGAGAGGTCGTCTTCATGAGCTGCTCCTCGCAGGTCGAACTGGACGTAGCCGGATCCACGACGCGAACCAGCGGCCGCGGGCCGCTTTCCACGGAACCGCGCATGCCGGTCCCCCGCAGCAGCAGGGCGAGCGCCTCGTCGAGCGTGTAGCGGCCGACCAGCGCGCTCGCCTGCTTGCGTCGTGCGGATTCAAAGCAGAACACGAGCGTGATGCCCGCCTGCCGCGCAAACGCCGTCAGCGCGCGGTCCGCGCGCTGCGCCGGGATCCGGAACTGGAACTGCTGGGCCGCGGGCGGTGTGACCGCCGGATCGGCGGGCGGCACGGGCGGCACGGGCGGCTCGGCGAGCGACCTCGGCGGGCAGAGCAGCAGTACGACGAGCGCCGCGGGCCATGGCTGGGATCTTCTGCGCAAACTGGACCTCGTTAGGGACGTAGACAGGTCACGGGACGATTTCCTCCATGCCGGCGGCTCGCCTCCCCGCTGCTTGACAGCGCGGCACGGCAACGTGGTCTACTCGGGAGTATGTACGAGGACTCGGCACTGGCTGGCGCCTACAAGAAGATGCGTCGCCGGATCGTGTTCGCGATCCGCAAGCTGGTGTCGCCGTCGGACGTGGAGGACGTCCTGCAGGAAGCGTTCCTCCGCTGCTACGAAGCGGAGAAGGTTCGCCACCTCGAGCATCCGTCCTCCTACCTGCTGAGGACGGCAGTGAACCTCGCGATCAACCACGTAGGAAGCGCCAGTCACCGCCTCAACGCCTCGCTGGACAGGCTCGACGACGAGCCGGGCAGCGAGCTCGACCTCGAGCGGCAGGCGATCGATCGCGAACGCCTGGCGCTCTACTGCGAAGCGGTGGCGCAACTGCCGATGCAGTGCCGCCGCGCGTTCCTGCTGAAGAAGGTCTACGGCCTGAGCCAGCGGGAGATCGCGGCGCGCCTCGGGATCAGCGAGAGCACCGTCGAGAAGCACGTCGCCAAGGGCCTGCTCCACTGCGCGACCCGCATCGCGGACGTCGAGGCCGGCAGCGGCGCGAAGCCCGAGAGGCAGAGGACCCGCTCCCGTGGGTAAGGTCGTTCGCATGGACGTCCGCGAATGCGCCCGGGAGGACGCGGCGCTGTGGCTGAGCCGGATCGATCGCGGCCTCGGCGAGAACGAGCGTCGGCAGCTCGAGGCCTGGCTGCAGGCTGATCCCCGCCACGGCGTGGTCTTCGTCGAGCTCGCGCGGGCGTGGGACAGGCTCGAGCAGTTGAGCGTGCTGTCCGGCCTCGTGGAGCTGCCGGCACCGAGGCCGCGCCGCAGGAGCGCCACCCGGGCGGTCGCGGCGGCCGCGGCGGCGATCGGGATCGTGGCGCTCGCCGCGCTGCTGGCGGGGCGTCTCGACGAGGCGGACCGGAGCGGGGCGCGCGTCGCAACTCCCGTACCCGTCGCGCCTGCGCCCGAGGCACGCGCCGCCCAGTGGCCGGCCTTCGTCTCGACCCGCGCGGGGGAGCTGCGCACGGTCGTGCTGCCCGACGGCACGTCGATCGCGATGAACACGAAGTCGACGCTGCGCACGCAGCTGGTCGGCCGCGAGCGGCGCGTCGAACTGGTCACGGGAGAGGCCACGTTCAACGTCGCCCACGACCCCGCACGGCCGTTCGTCGTGCGCGCCGCCGGGCAGGACATCCGCGCCGTCGGGACGGTGTTCACGGTGCGCGCGCTGTCGCCGAGCAGGGTGTCGGTGCTCGTCACGGAGGGGCGCGTGGCGCTGTCACGGCGCCCGTTGCGCGCCGACTCGGACGGCGACCCGTCGGACACGCGGCTGCTCGAGGCAGGCGATCGCCTGCTGGCCAGCGAACGCGGGCTGCAGGTCGAGCGCCTGACGACCGAGGCGATCGAGGAAGCCCTGGCCTGGCGGAACGGCGTGATCGTCTTCCAGGGCGAGCCGCTGGGCGAGGCGCTCGCGGAGATCTCGCGCTATTCGGACGCCCGCTTCCAGCTCGGTGACGAGGCGATCGGTTCGATGCGGGTGGCCGGCGTGTACCGGGTCGAGGACCTCGACGGCTTCATTCATTCGCTGCGCGTCAACCTGGGCGTCGGCGCGACGCGGCTGCCGGACGGCACGCTGTCGCTCCATCGGATCCGCGCCGAGGCCGCGGAGGCCGTGCGGGCGTCGGACGGGAGCGATTCGGCGCGGTACTCAGCCGTCCCGTGAGGCCGAGCGCGGGACCTGGATCGCCGGCCCGACGACGACGAAGACCTCGCACTCTCGCGCTTCGGACTGCGCCGGCACGGCATCCACGGCGCGCTACGGCGCGAACCGATCGAGGCGCAGCGGCTGGATCGTCGGCGGCGCCGTAGGCGCGAGCAGCGGGTGACCGCGCACCCGACCGTGCGTGCAGCGCCACGCGAAATCCGCGGACAGCGCGCCGGTCCCCGCCGGACGACGCGAGAGTCGGCCCGAATGGATCCGCGAGGTCGGCAGCGACCGTGCGCGGCTCGAGTGCGGCCGGGATCGATCGCCAATAGGCCCGCGGAGGCCAGACGGAGTACTCGCCGCGGAACCGGGATTGCGGCCCGCTACCTTGGGAGAGATCGTTCGAAATTCCTAGCCGCCCTATCCGCCAGCAGCACTCCCGACCGTTGCTGCAGCATCGGCCGCAAGGCCGCTGTGCAACCTTGCACCGCGCCGAGCAGGTTCGTGTCCACGGTCCGCCTGACCTTCAGCGCCTCCCCGTCGGTCAGATCCCCGAAGGCGGCGATGCCGGCGTTCGCGACGAACGCGTCGAGCCGCCCGCAAGCGTCGAGGGCCTGCTGCACGCAGCGCACGTTGGCCTCCGGAACCGTCACGTCCGCCGCGCAGCCGGTCGCGTCGAAGCCGTGCGCCGCGAGCCGCCTCGCGGCCGCATCGCACGACGCCTCATCGCGGTCGACGAGCACGACGCGCGCGCCCTCGGTGCCGAGGCTTTTCGCGATCGCGGTGCCGATGCCGCCGGCGGCGCCGGCGACGATCGCGCCCCCGTTCTCGAGCTTCATGGCTGCTCCTGTGCGCCTGAACTAAAGCCGGCGTCTTGCGTACACTCTAGGCCGGGATCCGGTGCGGAACGCGGCGTCCGGCGAGAGATGTCAATGAAGGGAGACAACATGGGGTCAGGCAGGGCCGAGCGCGCCGGCCCGCAGTCGCGCCAGACGCGCTCCGCGCGCTCCGCAACCGATACCGGGGAGGCTGCGACGAACAGGGGCGGCAGGCGGCGGGAGAGGATCCTCGACGTCGCGAAGGACCTGCTGCTGCGCGGCGGCCCGTCGGCGGTCGTGTTCCGCGACATCGCGGCGCAGATCGGGACGACACACGGCAACCTTCAGCATTACTTCCCGACCCGCATGGACCTGGTCGTGGCGGTCTGCGATCGTGAGGTCGCGCGGTACACGAGGACCCTGCAGCAGGTGCCGTCGAGGCGCAGCTCCCGCATCCGGCGCCTCCGCCAAATCATCGACAGTGGCTTCGGCCTGAGTCGTTCGCCCGACGCGCTGATCTGGCGCGTCATTGTCGGAATGGTGGACCACAGTCCCGAGATGAGGTTGCTGCACCGCCGGGAGATCGACGCGTACGGCGCTGCGTTGAGCGGCGAGCTGGCGCTCGTGTACCCCGAGCTGTCGGAGTCCGCGCGCCGGCAGGCCGTGCACCTGATCCAGACCGCGATGCAGGGCCTCACGCTGCACTACGTGCACGCGGACCCCGATACGGTCAGCAGCCGTGCGCTCGAGAGCCGCCTAGCGAGCGCGATCGTCGAGCTGGTCGACGCCGGCGCGTAGTAAGCGGACGGCGCCGCAGTGAGCCGTGTCCGACACCGCGAGAGGGCAGTGACCGCGGTGATCAGCCAGCACTGGAGTACACCGGTGCGCGCCGATCCTTGATCGACCGGAGGCGCTCCTCGATCATCGTCACGTACGTCGGATCGGAAATGATCCAGAAAGCTCCCCGCGCGATCTCGTCGAACACGAGCTTCGCGTGCTCGTCGGCGGGCATGCCGCCTTCGATCACGGCCGCGAAGCTGGATCGGAACTCCTCGACGCGCGGATCTGGCGCAGCGCAGTCCCCGGACGGAGCAGGAGGCGTGAGCGCCGTTGGTGGCTTCGCGATCGCCGTGGCCACGGCGCCTGGGCAGATCAGCGCCACCTTGACCCGCGACCGTGCCGCCTCGAGCTCGAGATGCAAGGTCTCCGTGAAGCCGACGACGGCATGCTTCGCCGCGCAGTAACAGGCCGAATACTCAAACGACATCAGCCCGGCAATGGATGCCGTGTTCGCGATAATGCCGTCGTTCCCGCGGTTCAGCATTCGCGGCAGGAAGGCGTTGACCCCGTGGACGACGCCCATCAGATCGATATCCACCAGCCATTTCCACTGCTTGTTGGAGTAGCGCCACGACAGACCATCCAGATGAACGCCGGCATTGTTGAACAGCACATGCACGTCGCCGTGCGCTTCGTACACCGCCTCGGCGAGCGCTTCCACCGCCGCTGCGTCTGCCACGTTGACGACGTGACCCGTGGCCGCAGTCCCCCGCTGCTGGAGTTCCTGCAGCGTTCCAGCGACCTTCTCCGCGTCGACGTCGACGACCGCGACGTCCATGCCGCGCTCGCCGGCTTCCAGCGCCAGACCGCGACCGATGCCGCTGCCCGCGCCCGTGACGACGGCAACCCTATTCTCAAAGTCCACGGAATGCGCACTCCTGGCGAGGCTGAAAGTCGCCGCGCGGACTCAGCTCCGCAACCGGTTCACTCAGCCGCGCTCTGATGCCGCCGTCATGTCGCTGAACAGTGCGTCCAGCCGATCCGCGCTCAAGATGTTGAACTGCACGATCCACACGGCTTCGCCGCCTGACGGAATCCGAGTAGCGAACTTCTGTGCATGGATGAGGCCGTAGCGCCGCGTCCGGAAGATGCAGAGTTCGTGGTCAGACTGCGGCGCACGGCCCGGGGCGAACACGACCGCCGCCCGGGCCCGGACGTCGGCCGCGTTATCGAAGCGGTCAACGACCGCGAATGCCGACGCGCCGGGGGCGCAGCCCCATTCGTCGCCGGCCATGCAACGGAAAGCCTCGTTCACCGCGAGGATGACGTACTCGTCGTCCAGCAGGTACGCAGGCAGAATGCCGTTGAACAGCCGTAGCCAGGCCGATGCCGGCACGCGCGCGGTGCCGCCGGGAGCAGCGGAGTGTGTCACGGCCTCAGCCCCAAGGCCCGGCCGGTGCGCCGCCCGCTTGCGAGCCGGCGTCCGACCCGTCGGTAGCCAGCACGAACGCGATCGGCTCGTCTGCGGCGAATCGCCGCACGACGTTCGCCATGACCACCGATACGTCGTTGTCGTATCCGTCCACCGGGAGGCTCGTAGCCCACGTCATCGACGAGGCGGCGAACATCGCGCCGCCGTTCGGCGTCGTGAAGAATACGAGATCGCCGCGCACCAGCGGATGCTCCTCGCCGTTTATGTTTGCGGCGGTGGAGTACTGCTCCTCTGGCACGAGTCCGTCGTACTTCGTGTGCCCGTACGAGCTCCCGAGCAGGAACGCCTGCGGCGGCGAGCCGAGGGACAGGTCGTAGCGGTCGAACTCCTGGCCGACAGCGCCGCCGCCCACGAGTCCCGAGGTGCCGAGCCGTTCGCGGTCGCGAGTGCCGGCGAAGATCCACTCGACGCGGGCGTCGCGGGCGTCCGCCAGCAGGTGGTACGGCGCCGAGGTCGACAAGCCGTGCGCGGCATACCCGGTGCCGAAGATCTTCTGCGGCGCGCGCCCACGGTTGCGCCACAACCCGCCACGCTCCCCGGTAAAGCTGTGGTGGTACTCGCCGGGCCGCGCCTTCCACGTCTGGTCGCCGGTTTCCCCGCGTCGCACCTCGAGCAGGAAGGGCTTGACCGGATGCTGTGCGGTGACCCAGTACCAGCCGTTGCCGCCGAGGTACATGCCACGGCCGCCGCCCGCGAGGTAGTCCTCCCATGCATCGAGTATCTGCCTCGACACGTACTCCGGATGGCTGCCGGAGATTACGAGCCGGTAGCGGGCGAGCAGTTCTGCACCCTCGGCGTGCACGTCGTGATCTGTGATCACTTCGTAGGGGAAGCCCTTTGCTTCGAGCCAGCTGAGGATGTGGAGGTCCGACACCAGGTTCCACGACGTGCCGTACGCGTAGCGATAGCCTGACTGCAGATTCAGGTTCGGCCGCCGCCACGTCGAGTAGTGACACCCGGCGCCGTCGTTGTGGTACTCGTACCCCGACGGGCCCCATTCGCGTCCACGCTCGAGCAACTCGACGTCGGCGGGATCGAGTTCGGTGGCCTGGGCCCAGACGACCTCGGCCGGGCCTTCGGCCGGCGAGTTCACGGAGCCGTAGACGGTGTACGAGAACGTCGACATCAGCATCGCGATCTTCGCGCCGCAGCGGCCGCGTGGCGGCCGGACGAAGAACACGATCTCCTGGCGGACGCCGTCCTTCGTGGCTTCCAGCGCGTAGACGCCGCTGCGGCACTCCGCGGGGATCTTCCACGACAGCACCTCGGGCCAGCGGCAATCGTCGACGGAATCGTCGTGGAACCAGATTGCGCCGTACTCCTCCGGCGCGTACGCATAGTGCTCGCGCCGGCCGCTCCATCGCCATCCGGTCATGCCGCGATCCGGCGTGTTCCAGCAGACGCCGTGCAGGCCGTTGCCTGAGACGTCGACGACCTGGTCTGACGCGAACCCGTCCGACCCGCCGTTGGCGGCGAAGTCCCAGCGGGCGACGTACGCCGCGTGCGCCGGGCGCTCACCGCGTTCCAGTCGCCGCGCGAGTTCAGGCGTCGCCGGCTGTCGCAGCAGCACCGGAGCTTCGAGCTTGCCGTTGAAGCCGGACTGCGCGTGCGCGCTGCGCGCGCCGGACGCGAGGATGCCGGCCATGACTATGGGCAGATCCGGCGCGACCGGTGTGACGTCGCATGGCGCGAGAGCCTCGTCGGTCGAGTCAAGCGGCACGACCAGCCCGAACCGGCTGTTGGTGCGCGTCACGCACGGCGCCTGCCGCAGCGAAAGTGTGCGCGCGGCGGCATCGTACGTGGCCACGACCGAGTACCACACCTCGGGCAGCAGCGGCTTGCCGCTGCGCACCCGCGACTCCCGAGCGCCGCTGCCGACCCCGAACGCGACGTGCCCATGCGCGTCGATCTCGAGCAGCCAGCCGGCGCGTGTGTCGGGATCGTGCTGGCCGAGGAGGCCCTGTCGTCCCTTGCTGGGCAGGGTGGGGTACACGAACACCTGCACAGTGAAGCCGTCCGACAGGTCGAGTGCGCCGGCGTCCACGCGCACGTGACCACCGATCTCGACGCGCTGCGGCTCGACACGGGGCGTTCCGGACAGCTCGGCCTCGACAACCTCGAAGCGGCGGCCCGGGCCACGCGGATCGACGTCGCCGTTGACAAGCCGCACGATGCGCGCCGCGAAACTGCCGGGCGAATCGCCGGCGAGGTGGAAACGGACGGTCTCGCCAGGTGCGACGCTCGGCCGGTCGGTGTATCCCCGGACGGTTGAACGAATCATGCGCGGGTCCTCGTCGCGACGCCGGCCGCGGTCGTGTCGTCGAGCAGGCCGAATCGGCGAAGGCGGCGCAGGAAGATGGCGTGCATCGCGTCCTCGCGGCGCAGGAACCGTTCGGGGTCGGACAGGTCCGGTCGAGACCCGCGCCCGGCGGCGCGCCCGATCGCATAGGTGGCGAACGGCTCGATCGCGTAGATGAACTCCTTGTCCGCCGCACACAGCGAGCGGACGAAGTTCAGAACGAGCGTGAGCTCCGCCGAGTGGCGCTCGTGCGCGCCGACCGGATTGCGGCTGTGCTCCGCCAGCAGCCCCGGCGTGACGAGTGGTCTCAGGTCGCGGATGCGCTGCTCGCGCCAGTGCGTCATCCAGGCACCCGATCGATCCCGGATCTGCGAAGGATGCGAAAGCACGCCAGTCTCCTTTCAATGCCGCGGTGGCGGCCGCTCGACTCAGAAGAACCGGTAGCGGAACTCAAGCCCGTAGGTGCGCGGCCGCTGGCGGATCACGACCCGCCCACCAAAGAAGTCCGTCACCGACCTTACGTCGTCACGACGATCGGTGAGGTTCCGGCTCCACACGGAGAGCGACCAACGCTCGCTGGCGGGCGACCACTCGATGCGTCCGCCGACGGCCGCTCGCGATCCAGAGACGCCGTTCGGATCGGACAGCGTGGCTGTCGTCGACCCCAGGTACGAGCAGTCGGCGGCGAAGCGCAGGCGGTGGTCGCTGCCGATCGGCTGCAAGTACTCGACCGTGGCACTCGTGCTCCACTCCGGGGAAAGTGCGAGGCGCGTGCCGTTCACGATCGGGGAGGCGAGCGGAAACCCGCGAACGTCGGTGGGAGGATCGGTGACTCGCGCATCGAGGTACGCGACGCCCAGATTGGCGGTAAACCGCTCCGCTGGCCTCCACGCGAGCTCCAGCTCGCCACCACGCGTGCGCGACTTCGGGATCGTTCCGAGACCCGCACCGAGCTGCCCCGGCGGGGTAATGAACACCAGGAAGCCCTGGCGATCCTCGAGACGGTAGTCGAACGCGCTGGTGGTCACGGACAACCGGTTCTCCAACAGGGTCGCCTTCACGCCGAGCTCTACGCCAAAAACCTTCTCCGGCGGCACGTAGGCCCAGGAGGATGAGTTGAACGGCGGGCCGGCGTAGAAGACGCCGTTCTTGTAGCCGGTCGCGACGTTCCCGAACACCAACACACGGTCGGCGGGCTTGTACTCGAGGCCGACGCGGTAGCTCATGTCGCTCGTGCGGCGCGATTCGTCCTGCGCGGTGATGACGAACGGGACGCCGGCGGTGTACAGCGTTCCCGTTCCCGCGAAGCCGCGTTCGTCCCACGAGTAGCGCGCGCCGGTGACGAGCGAGACCGTTTCGTTCAGGGGCGCGTCCACGGAAACGTAGGCACCCGCTGACTTGTTGCTCTGGCGGTAGCGGGACGTCGAACCGAAGACGCCGCGCTGGAGCGGACTCGTCGCGAGCGGGACCAGCATCGACGCGTCCAGCGGCTGGACGGCGTTCAATCGGTCCGACGCGTACATCACCCCCGTCGTCCACTCCGTGCGACCCCAACGGAACCCGAGGCGTACCTCGTGGTAGAACTGTTTACCGTCGGCGCGCTCGCCCTCGCCGTTGACTCCGCGCACGTCGAAGTTGGTCGCCGGATTGCCGTCGAGGTTGTACGTGATGAAGTGGTCGTGGGTATCCCATCCGGTGATCGACTCGACAGTCAGCTCGTCCGCGGTGTACTTCCAGTTCATCGTTGCGCCGTATCCGCGCTCGGTGCCTCGGGCTGGCAGCCCGCCAGCGCGCACGACGCGCGGGTCGGTCGTCCCGGTGTCGAGCCGGCCCGCAATGGGCACGCCGCGATAGTCGAGCACGCCCGGCAGGATCCCGGTCGCCGCGTCTGTCGCGGCTTCGGTGCCACCGACCTGGCTCGATGCTGGCACCGAATTCTCGGACGAATAGCGGAACGCGAACGCTCCGGTAAGCCGTTCGGAGAGGTCGACGGCGAGCTGTGCCCGCACCGCCGATGACCGCCGCCTGCCGTACTCTAGCCCCGTATCGCGATCGCGCTGCCAGTCTCCCGCGTTCTCGTAGCTCGCGGACACGCGGCCGCGGACGCCCTCGGACAGCGGCCCGCCGATCGCCGCCTTGACGTCCACGGTGTCCCAGTTGCCATAGCTCAAGTTCGCGTAGCCTTCGACGGCATCCGTCGGGGCCTTGCTGATGAAGTTGATTACGCCGCCGGACGCGTTCTTTCCGTAGAGCGTTCCCTGCGGGCCTTTCAGCACCTCGACGCGCTCGACGTCGAACACCTGGCCGTGGAGGAAGATCGGCGTGCTCTGCACGACGCCGTCGATGAAGATCGCGACGCTGCTGTTGTTGTTGACGTAGAAGTCGTCGAGACCCATGCCGCGGATCGAGAAGATCGGGGTGCCGTTGGTCACCGCGTTCATGGCGGTCAGCCCCGGCGTCTGCGCAGACACGTCGATCGCCTGGCTGAGTCGCAAGTCCTCGAGCCGCGCCCCGGTCAGGGCCGTGACCGAGAGTCCGACGTCTGAGAGTGTCTGCTCACGCTTCTGTGCGGTCACCACGATCTCCTGGAGCTCCGCAGCGTGCGCGTGCTGAGCCACCAGTGCCGCAGAGACGGCGATAGCCAGCGTGGGCGCCAACGTTCCGGCCTTGGTCGTTCTCACATCAGTTCCCCCCGGTTGCGCATCTGGTCCAGTCGTTCTTGGCGACAGCGAGGTAGGCCACTGGCCTAGTCGTGTTAAAAAATAAGGCCATCGGCCTAGATGTGTCAAATGCCCGTGCGTCCATCGCGGTGCCTCGCGTTCTTGCAGTGATTGCCCTGATCGGGGGGGGGTTGGACGGCACACCGGGCGGCGGTGACGCCGGCGGGACGCGGTCGCGCTCGACATCGGCCGTGCCGCGGTACAGCATCTGTCGGGCGACGGTGCCTTCGCCGCGCTGACCGCGGCGTGTCGAATACGGGGGGAGCGCACCATGCTGACCGGACCTACGAACGCGCAGGCGGACCACGCGATGCTGCCGAGGGCGACGCTGGAGGAGGAGGCGCGGCAGGAATTCGTGGCGTCGCTCAAGTTCCACGTCGCGACCGAACTCGCGGGCACGATGAAGGACGTCTACCTTTCGCGGCTGGCGCCCGAGTACGAGCGTCAGCACGGGCACGCGCCACGCGACGTGCGCGAGGTCGCCGCCGTGATGAAGGACCAGCCCGCCTACCGCTACTGGAGCGCACTGCAGCGGGCCAGCCAGGAGATGATGTGGCACGCCGCGCAGGTGCCCGTCGAGCGGGAGGCGGAGCGTATCAACGCGAACGCCCGCGCCGTGCCCGAGACGCGCGGCACGCTGCGACTGGACGCCGCCCTCGAGATGCCGCGCTACCTCGCCGCCGTCGACATCCACTGCATGCCGGGCAACTACCATGCGCGCGCCGGCGGCGAATCCGACCTGTCGCAGGGTGCGGTCTACGACCGCGGCGTCTACATCTACGCGATGGGGCGCCTCGGCAGGCGGAACGAGGATCTCGGTGCGTCGCTCGCGCGCCACCTCCGGGGGGCCCACCCGGACTTCCGGCCGCGGCGCATCCTGGATCTCGGCTGCACGGTCGGCCACAGCACGTTGCCGTACTGCGAAGCCTTCCCGGACGCCGAGATCCACGCGGTGGACGTCGCCGCGCCGATGCTCGAGTACGCGCACGCCCGCGCGCGCGCGCTCGGCAAGGTCGTGCACTTCTCGCAGCAGAACGCGGAGTCGCTCGACTTCCCGGACGGGCACTTCGACCTCGTCGTCTCGCACATCCTGGTGCACGAGACCTCCCACAAGGCGATCAGGAACATCATGCGCGAGGCACACCGCGTGCTGCGCCCGGGCGGGCTCGTCGCGCACGCGGAAACCACGCTGTACCGGCACATGAAGCCCTACGACGCGTTCATGCTCGACTGGGACGCCCGGAACAACAACGAACCGTACTGGACTGCGTTCCACCATCTCGAACCGGAGGGCCTCGCGGAGGAGACCGGCTTCGGCCGGGAGAACGCCTTCGAGTGGAGCGTGCCGAGCTCGGCCGCGCTGCCGGACGCGGACCGCACCAGCGGCCGCTTCCAGGCCGGCGACTTCGGCGGCAGCGGCTACTGGTACGTGTTCGGCGCGTTCCGTCGCTGAGGAGGACGCGATGAGCGAATCCGTAAAGCTGCCCACGGTCGCGAAGGGCGACCGCCCCTGGTACTTCGACGACGCCGAGGTCGAGAAGGTGCTCGACGTGACCCTCGCGCTCGCCGGCGAGGTCGCCGTGCTCTACACGCGCCTGCGCGCGCTGGAGCGGCTCGTCGAGCAGCACGGGCTGCTGCAGCCGGGGGCCGTCGACGCCTTCCGGCCCAGCGACGACGACGCGCGCGCGCTCGACGAGTGGCGTGCGAACTTCATCCGCAGCGTGCTGCGCCCCATCCGGACGGACATGGAGCGCACGCGTGCGCCGGAGTCCTACGACGGGAACATGAGGATGACGGAGACGGGCTAGCGGGCGCCGAGGCCGGGCGCGAACTGCAACTGCGAGGGGGCGCGATGGCGGAATCGACGGGGCGACGGGGGCCGCGGCCGGACGCGGCGCACGAGCGGGGTGGCGCGCCGAGTCCAGACTGGGAGCAGCTCGAGCGCTGGGACCGCGCGTACTACCTGCACAACGTGCAGGCGCAGGGCCAGTGGCCGTGGCTCGCGGTCGAGCGCCAGGCCGGCAACTACCTGTACCTGTCGAACGGCGCGAGTCTGCTCGATTTCCAGAGCCAGCTGATCTCGGACAGTCTCGGGCACTGCCACCCGGGAATCTACGGCGAGATCACGCGGGCGATGGAGCGCTACGGCCACGTCTTCTTCGGCATGGGCCACGAGTACCGCGCGCGTGCCGCCAAGCTCGTGATCGAAGACGTGCTCGGCGGCGAGCGCGGCTGGGCCGGGCGCCTGCGGGTGCTGGCCTCCGGCACCGAGGCCGTCGAGAACTGCATCACGCTGGCGCGGCTCTACACGGGCCGCACGCTGATCCTGACGCAGGCCCACTCGTATCACGGCCTCACGGTCGGCGCGACGATGCTGCGCGGCTACCGCAACAACCTGACGCCCGGCGGGCATCCCGACGAGGTGCGGGACGTGCCGGGCTTCCCGGCCCACGGCTACATCCCGATCCCGCCGCCGGAGCACGCCGACTATGCGGGGCCGCTGCCGCTGCCGTCGCTGGTCGCCACGGAGCACATCATCCGGACGCTCGGCGCGCGCAACGTCGCGGCGGTGATCACCGAGCCCATGTTCGGCGCCGGCGGCCTCGCTCCGCACCCGGCGTACATGCCCGGCCTGCGGGACCTGTCGAAACGCCACGGCTTCCTCTGGATCGACGACGAGGTGCTGTGCGGGTTCGGTCGCCTCGGCGAGTGGTTCGGGTACCAGCTGCACCCGGGCGTCGAGCCGGACCTGATGGCGGTCGGCAAGTCGATCAACGGCTCCTCGCTCCCGTGCGGCGCCGTGGTCGCCTCGAAGGCGATCGCCGAGTTCTTCGACCAGGCACGCTGGTGGAGCGGCAGTACCTGGGACGGCCATCCGCTGGTCTGCGCGTCGATCGTCGGCGCGCTGGAGACGATGCTGGCGGACAACGTGCTCGAGCGCGTGCGTGCGCGCGGGCGATACCTGCGGGAGAGACTCGACCACCTCGCGGCACGGCACCCGAGCGTCGGGCGCGTCGCGGGCCACGGCCTCTACCACGCCGTCGATCTCGTCGACGCGCAGGGCCGCCCGATCGTTGCCGAGGACCGCTACACGGCGTTTCTCGGCGACCTGACCGACCATCCCAACAACGTGGTGGCGCGCGAGTGCGCCGCACGCGGCGTGTTCCTCGGCGGTTTCGTGCCGAACACCATCAAGGTGGGCCCGCCGTTCACCATCTCGGAGGCCGAGATCGACGCCGGCCTGGCGGCATTCGACGCGGCCCTGTCGGTCGTCGACGCCAGGTGGTGCTGACGGACGCGCACCGGATCGACTGCTCGGCCTCGTCGCGCGCGACTCGTCGAGAGTGGTGCGCGTGCTGGACGGCCGGTTCGTCGCCGGCGACCTGGCGCGGATCTCGCGCGACGCCGGTCTGGCGATCGAGCACCTGTACGAGTTGCTGGCGGCTCGCAGCCTCTTCGACTAGCGCGCGGCGCTCGGGCGTGCAGCGCCGCAGCAGCGGACCTGCCAGCAGCAGGGGGAGTGCGTTTGCGGGCATCGGCGACGGCGCTGCACCGCGCGACGTAGGCGGCTGGCACCGCCTGCAGTTCGTAGGCCTTCTCGATCCGCTCGTTGGGTGCGAGCACGCGCGCGAACTCCTCCTGGAGCTTCGCCGGGTCGATCTCGCCGGCGCTGCCCAGCAGTGCGTCGAGGAGTCCCATCGTCGTCTCCAGTCAGGGGGCGTCGGTGCGGGACTGGGCGGTGGCGAACTCGAGGGGGTTCGAGCGCCCTGCAGGTGACGCGCCGGTCCGGGCCGCATCGTGAGTGGCCGCGCGTCGCAAGGCGAGGAGAACCGATCCGGACGCGAGGCTCCGGTCGAACGCGGGCCGCCGGCGACCTCGACGCCGCGCGCCGGAACCGGTCGACCGTGCCCGTACGTTGCAGCCATAATGCGCCCCGGTCCTGCACCGCATGCCCGCGCGGCGTCCGCGTCGTACCCGTCGAGCGTTGCGCCGGACTGTCGATCCGAGGTCGTGCGTGAGCGAGATTCGCCGTGGTTGGCTGCTGATCCTGGCCTCGAGCGTCGGGATCATCTGCAGCTCGGTGGTGCTGCCCTTCTACACGATCGGCGCGCTCGTGAAGCCGCTGACCGCCGAGTTCGGCTGGGACCGCGCCGACGTGCAGCTCGGCATCCTGTTCAGCTCGGGACTCGGCATCGTCACGGCGCCGATCGTCGGCTGGCTCAACGACCGCTACGGGCCGCGGGCGGTCGCACTGCCGGGTCTGGTCGGGATGGCGCTGGCGTTCTTCCTCGCCGCGAGCATGAACGGCGAGCTGTGGATGTTCTTCCTGGCCTACGGCGCCATGGCCATCCTCGGCGCCGGCACCACCCCGATCACGTGGACGCGGGCGATCGCCACGAGCTTCGACCGCCAGCGCGGTCTCGCGCTCGGCCTGACGCTGACCGGCACGGGCGTGTGCGCGATGCTGGCGCCGGCCTACGCCGTGTGGCTCACCGAGGAGTTCGGCTGGCGCGGCGCCTACATCGGCATCGGCCTGTTGCCGCTGCTGCTGGCCGGCCCCGTGGTCTGGTTCGGCTTCCGTCCCAAGGCCCTGCCGGGCGAGGCCGGCGGGGGCCGTCCGGGAGAGCCGGCCGCCGCCGAGACGTGGGGGCTCACGCTGGGCGAGGCGGTGCGCGGCTATCGCTTCTGGGTCCTGAGCCTGTCGATCCTCGCGGTGTACATGGCGGTGTCGGGCATCAGCCCCAACCTCATCGCCGCGCTGACGGACCAGGGCTTCACGGCCGCCAGTGCCGCGACGGTGCAGGGGGCCTTGGGTCTCGCGATCATCGTCGGACGCGTCGCCGTCGGCTACCTGGTCGACCGGTACTGGGCGCCGGGCGTCGCGGTCGTCTCGTTGCTGCTGCCGGTGGCCGGCTGCCTGATCCTGGCCGGCGAACCGACCTTCGCGTGGGCCGTGGCGGCCGCGCTCCTGATCGGCTTCGCGGCCGGCGCGGAGCTCGACCTGATGGCGTTCTTCGCGGCCCGCTACTTCGGCCTGCGCCACTACGCCAAGATCTACTCGATACTCTACGCGTTGCTCGCGTTCGGCAGCGGCACGGCGCCGATGCTGTTCGCGCACGTATTCGACGCGACGGCGAGCTACGACGTCAGCTTCTACATCGCCGCGGGCATGTTCTTCGTCGGGGCGGTGATCCTGCCGCTGCTGGGACGCTATCCCCAGGCTTCGCCGCGCGCGGTAGCGCACTGAAGGGCTTTCGGACGCGCCGCGGTGGGGCGGCGCAGGCGTGCCGGGTCCGCGATCCCTGAACGGAACCTGAACACGCCGCCGCCTGCGGCCCGTTCAGTCGTGTGGCATGTGCGGACCTCCTGCCGCGCGCCGCGCTGCTAGCCTAGGCTCGTCGGCGCCAGGCTCGGCGCTACGGAGGATCCGACGATGAAGACCGGACTGAAGGTGTTGGCGGTGGCGGCTGCGATCGCGTTCAGCGGGGTTGCGCTGGCGGACAAGGCGAAGTTCGAAGGCGCGTGCGCCGACTGCCACGAGGCGTCGGAGTTCGCCGGCAAGCCCGCCGCGGAGCTGACGAAGTCCATCAAGGACCACATGGGCAAGGGCAAGCACAAGAAGCTCACCCTGACGGACGCCGAAGCCGCGAGCCTCGCCGCGTACCTCTCGACGGCGAAGTAAGGCACCGGTCTCGCTCGACGCGCGGCTCGGCAGCCGGCTCGTCCGGCTGTCCGGGCTGCGCGGCGAGTTCCGGGCCGCCGCCGAAGGCGCGGGTTGCGAACTCGCCGACTGGATGCGCGCCGACCTGCGCGCGCGCCGCGCGCAACCGATCCCGTTCCGTCGCGGCTTCGTCGGCCGCGATGCAATACTGCGTCCGCCCGGGGATGCGCCTGCGGCTCGCATCTTCTCCGTCGGCTCGGGCACCGGCCGTGGAGCGCGTGCGGCGGCGCGTGACCCGCGCTACCCTCGCGCTCGGGCGCGCGTGACGGAACCGGTAGACGTAGCGGACTTAAAATCCGCCGCCGCGAGGCATGGGAGTTCGAGTCTCCCCGCGCGCACCAACGGGAGGCCCCGATGGACTTCGATCACTCGCCGCGGGCACGGGACTACGCGGCGCGCCTGCAGGCCTTCATGGACGCCCACGTCCTGCCGAACGAGGCCGAGTTCGAGCGACAGGTGGCCGGTGCGGCGCACGGCGAATTCGCGCTTCCGCCGCTGCTCGCGGAACTGCAGGCCAAGGCGCGCGCCGAGCGCCTCTGGAACCTGTTCCTGCCGGACCCGGAGCACGGTGCGGGGCTGACGAACGTCGACTACGCGCCGCTGTGCGAGATCATGGGCCGGGTCTACTGGGCGCCCGAGGTCTTCAACTGCAACGCTCCCGACACCGGCAACATGGAACTGCTGCACGACTACGGGAGCGAGCAGCAGAAGTCGCGGTGGCTCGCGCCGCTGCTGCGCGCCGAGATCCGCTCCGCCTACTGCATGACGGAGCCGGACGTCGCCTCGTCCGACGCGACCAACATCGCGACGTCGATCGTGCGCGACGGCGATTGCTACGTGATCAACGGGCGCAAGTGGTGGACGACCAACGCGCTGCACCCGAATCTCGGCATCCTGATCGTGATGGGCCGCAGCAACCCCGACGCGCCTCCGCACGCGCAGCAGTCGCAGATCCTCGTGGAGCCGGACGCGCCGGGCGTGACGATCGTGCGCAGGCTCCCCGTGTTCGGCTACCACGAGGCGCCCAACGGCCACGCCGAGGTGAGGTTCGAGAACGTACGCGTGCCGGCGTCGAACCTGATCCTCGGGGAAGGGCGGGGCTTCGAGATCGCGCAGGGCCGCCTCGGGCCGGGCCGCATCCACCACTGCATGCGCTCGATCGGCGCCGCCGAGCGGGCGCTGGAGCTGATGTGCCGCCGGCTGATCGAGCGTCGCGCCTTCGGGAAGACGCTGGCCGAGCAGTCGGCGTGGGAACAGCGCGTGGCGGAGTGCCGTCAGGCGATCGACACCAGCCGGCTCTACGTGTACCGCACGGCGTGGCTGATGGACACCGCCGGCAACAAGGCGGCGCGCAGCGAGATCGCGGGCATCAAGGTCACGGTGCCGCGGATGCTGCAGTTCGTGGTCGACACGGCCATCCAGGCCTTCGGCGGCGCCGGCGTCACCGACGACTTCGGGCTCGCGGGGATGTACGCGCGGGCCCGCACCATGCGCATAGTCGACGGGCCCGACGAGGTCCACAACCGGACGATCGCGCGGCTCGAGTTCCGCAAGTACCTGCCGCCGAAGGCACCGCGGGGCTGACGGCGCTACACTCGTTCCCGGCTGGGGGATCGCGAACGCATGGCGAGGGCGGACACGCGGCCGATCGTGATCGTCGGTGCCGGCATCGGCGGCCTCACCGCGGCGCTCGCGCTGTTGCGCGCGGGCTTTCCGGTCGTGGTCGCGGAGCAGGCCGCGGCACTCGGCGAGCTGGGTGCCGGGCTCACGCTCGCGCCGAACGGCAGCCGCGTGCTCGAGGCGCTCGGCCTCGGCGAACGGCTCCGGCGCATCGCCTGCCTGCCCGGCATCGGCGCAATCCGCCACTGGCGGACCGGCGAAGCTTTCTCCACCAGCGACCGCGGCGGCGCGGCGGCCCGCTTCGGTGCCCCGTACTGCCAGGTGCATCGCGCGGATCTGCACGCGATCCTGGCCGAGGCCGTGCTCGCCTACGGTCCACACCGGCTGCTGCTCGATCACCGCTTCGCCGGCTGCCTGGACGAGGGCGGCGCCGTGGGCGTGCGCTTCGCGAACGGCGCCACGCTGGACGCCCGCTCGCTGATCGGCGCGGACGGCGCGCGCTCCGCGGTTCGCGCGCAACTCCTCAACGCGAGCTCGCCGGAATTCACCGGGTACTGCGCGTGGCGCGGCCTGGCGCCGGTGGCAGCGCTGCCGCCCGGCACGCTCGACTACCCGAGCTGCCTCTACGTCGGGCCGCACAGGATGTTCGCGCGCTATCTCGTGCGCGGCGGCGAGCTGGTCAACTTCGTCGCGGCCGTGCGGGAGCCTCGCTGGCGCCTCGAGAGCTGGTCGGCGCGCGGGGATCCCGCCGAGGTGCTCGCGGCCTTCGCGGGTTTCCACGCGCCGGTGCGCGCCATCCTCGGCGCCGTGCCGCCGGACTCGCTGCACAAGTGGGCGCTGTACTCGCGCGAGCCGCTGCTGCAGTGGGTCGCGGGGCGCGTCGGCCTGCTCGGCGACGCCGCGCACCCGATGCTCCCGTTCATGGGGCAGGGCGCGGTGATGGCGATCGAGGACGCGATGGTGCTCGCGCGCGCGTTCGCGGCCGAGCCCGACGATCCGGCGGCCGCGCTCGCCCGCTACCAGCGCGCGCGGCTCGAGCGCGCCACGCTCGTCCAGCGCCAGTCCGCCGCGCGCGGCCTCGCGCTGCTGGCCGCCGATCCCGACGACTACGGCCGACGGCCCACGGTGAACGAGGACACGCTCGGCCTGTTCGAGTACGACGCGACGGCGGTCGCCGTCTGAGGAGGACGTCATGCGAGTGAAGCACGTGCTCGCCGAGAAGGGCCACGTCGTGTACGCAGTCGAGCCCGACGACCCGGTGCTCGAGGCGATCAGGCAGATGGCCGAGCACCACGTGGGCGCGCTGCTGGTGCTGCGCGGCGCCGAACTGCTCGGCATCGTCTCGGAGCGCGACTACGCGCGCAAGGTCGTCCTGGTCGGCCGCTCGTCCGCCGAGACGCCCGTGTGGCAGATCATGAGCGCGCCCGTCGTCACGGTGACGCGGGAGGCCACCGTGAACGAGTGCCTGCAGCTGATGACGGAGCGCCGGATCCGGCACCTGCCGGTGGTGGAAGGCGGCGCGGTGCTCGGCATGCTGTCGATCGGGGACTGCGTGAAGAGCGTGATCGAGGAACAGCGCCGGCACATCGAGGAGCTGGAGCGATTCATCCGCAGTTGACGTAGAAAACACCGAACCCGGCTTCGGGAAACCCGGGTCGGCCTGCGGGGTGTAACTGATATAGTGGCGGCCGTCCTGAGCGATGGTCCAGCCGTGACGGAGACGCGAAGCGCAGCCCTCGAGGCCCGGAATCTTCACCTGTGGCGGGGCGACCGTCACGTGCTCCGCGGCCTCTGCTTCGGCGCCTCGGACGGCGAAGCCCTCCACGTTCGCGGCCCGAACGGCACCGGCAAGACCACGCTGCTGCGGACGCTGGCCGGGTTCCTCTGGCCGGAAGAGGGGGAACTGTACTGGATGGGCGAGCGCGTCGAGCGGGATCGCGACCGCTACTGCGCCGCGCTCGCTTACCTCGGGCACGAGAACGCCATGAAGGCCGACCTCACGCCGCGCGAGAACCTGCGGTACATGAGCGGGGTCCGCCACCCGACCTCCGTCGACGCGATCGACGCGGCGCTCCAGCGGCTCGCCGTGTACGGCCAGCGCGACCTGCCGTTCCGCTCCCTGTCGGCCGGCCAGCGCCGGCGCGTGGCGATGGCGCGCGTACTGCTCGCCCGGGCCCGCCTGTGGCTGCTGGACGAGCCGTTCACGAACCTCGACGTCGGCGGTGTACGGGAATTGTCTGCGGTCATCGCGGATCACGTGCGGGCCGGCGGCATCGCCATCCTCACGGCGCACGCCGACCTCGAACTGCCGGGTGTCGCACTCCGGCGACTGGAGCTCTCGTGAGCGCAGTGCCCCTCCCGAAGCCGTCCACCGCGGTCGCCGCGCCGCGGCCGGCCCAAGGGCTGGGCACGGGCCTCGGCCGGGCCGCCTGGCTGCTGTTCGAGCGCGACGTGCGTCTCGCCTTCCGCCGCTGGGAGCAGGTCACGCAGCCGGTGGTGTTCTTCGTGATGGTGGCGACGCTCTTCCCGCTGGCGCTCAGCCCCACTTCGCAGCTGCTGCAGGCCATCGCGCCGGGCATCCTGTGGGTTGCCGCATTGCTATCGGCACTTCTCGCGCTCGAATCCCTGTTCAGGACCGACCTGGACGACGGAACTCTCGAGCAATTGGCGCTGTCTGGACAGCCGCTCGGTTGGCTTTTGCTGTCGAAGACCCTGGCGCACTGGGTGCTGAGCGGACTGCCGCTCGTCCTGACCGCCCCGATCGTGGCCCTCGCGCTGGCGGCGCCGGGGGAGGCCGTGGGAGTGCTGATGATCTCGCTCGTGCTCGGCACCGGCATCCTGAGCTTCCTGGGCGCGGTGGGCGCCGCGCTCACGCTGGGCACGCGGCGCGGCAGCGTGCTGCTGTCGCTGCTGGTGCTGCCGCTCGCGATGCCGGTGCTGATCTTCGGCGCCCGCGCCACCGACCTCGCGATCCGTGGCGACGAGCCCGGGGGGGCGCTGCTGCTCCTGACCGCGATGCTGATCCTTTCCGCCAGCCTCGCGCCGCTCGCCACGTCGGCCGCGGTGCGCATCAGCCTGGAGTAGGCACCCTTGGCCACCTGGACCTGGTTCCACAAGCTCGCCTCGCCGCCGCACTTCTACCGCATCGCGGGGACGCTGACGCCGTGGCTCGCGATCCCGGCGGCGCTCCTGATCGTCGGCGGCGTCTACGGCGGCCTGGTGCGCGCCCCGGCCGACTACCAGCAGGGCGACGCGTTCCGCATCGTCTACGTGCACGCGCCGTCCGCGTGGCTCTCGCTGATGTGCTACACGTACATGGCGATCGCCGCGGCGGTCGGGCTGATCTGGCGCATCAAGCTCGCGCACGCGGTGGCCGCGGCCACCGCCCCGATCGGCGCCTCGTTCGCGTTCGTCTGCCTCGCGACCGGCTCGCTGTGGGGCAAGCCGATGTGGGGCACCTGGTGGGAGTGGGACGCGCGCCTGACCTCGCAGCTGATCCTGCTGTTCCTCTACCTCGGCTACATGGCGCTCAGGAACGCGTTCGACGACCTGCAGCGCGCGGACCGCGCCAGCGCCGTGCTCGCGATCGTCGGCGTGGTGAACGTGCCGATCATCCATTTCTCGGTCTACTGGTGGAACTCGCTGCACCAGGGCCGCACCGTTCTGAAGGAGGGCGGCCCCGGCATGCCGCCCGAGATGCTGATCCCGCTGCTGATGTGCTTCTTCGGCTTCACGCTGATGTACGGCGCGCTGCTCTGCGTGCGCGTCCGCGGCGAGGTGCTGATCCGCGAACGCAACGCCGCCTGGCTGAAGCAGCTCGGCGCGCCCCGGGCTGCCTGAGGACACGACCGTGGCCGATTTCCTGCACATGGGTGGATACGCGCAGTTCGTATGGCCGTCGTACCTGCTGACGTTCCTGGTGATCGCCCTCAACATCTGGGGCGCGGTGCGGATGCACGCGAACGCGCGTGAGCGCGCGCTGCGGCGCCTGCAGATGCTGCCCGCGCACGAAGCCGAATCGTCTTCCTCGCCCTCGGCCCCGCTGGCCGAACTCTCCAAGGAGAGCGCATGACTCCCCGTCGCAAGCGTCTGGCCGTCGTCGGCGGCATCCTGCTCGGCGTGGCCGCGGCCACCACGGTCGCGATGCAGGCCTTCGAGGACAACCTGCTGTACTTCTACGACCCGTCGCAGATCCAGGCCGGCATGGCGCCGGCGGACAAGAAGTTCCGGATCGGCGGCCTCGTCACGCCGGGCACGATCCAGCGCACGCCGGGCAGCCTCGAAGTGCGCTTCGTCGTCACCGACAACGCGCACTCGATGCCGGTCTCGTACTCGGGGCTGCTGCCCGACCTGTTCCGGGAAGGGCAGGGCGTGATCGCGCACGGGCGCCTCCAGAACGGCGTTTTCTACGCCGACGAGGTGCTCGCCAAGCACGACGAGAACTACATGCCGCCGGAAGTGGCGAAGTCGATCAAGCACCCGGTCAACACCACGACCGCCGGCACGACCGGCTACGCCCCGGAGAACCCGGCGGTGGGCGGGCCTTCGACCGGTGCGCCGCCGCCGTCGCCGCAGCCCCACGCGGCGGGCTCGCTGGCGGAGCAGTTCTCGACCGCGGACTCGATCCGCAAGCCGGGAGGCCCGACGTGATCCCCGAGCTCGGCCATTTCGCGCTGATCCTCGCGTTCCTGCTGGCGATCGCGCAGAGCTTCTTCGGTCTCGCCGGCGCACACGTCGGCCGCGAGTCCTGGATCAAGGCGACCAACCCGGCCGTGACCGGCGGGTTCGTGTTCGTGTCGGTCTCGCTCGCCTGCCTCGCGTGGGCGTTCGCGGTCGACAACTTCTCCGTCGAGTACGTCGCGAACAACTCGAACTCGGCCCTGCCGATGCTCTTCAAGATTTCGGCGGTGTGGGGGGCCCACGAGGGCTCGCTCCTGCTGTGGATCTGGATCCAGGCGGTCTGGACGCTCGGCGTCGCGGCGCTGACGGGGGGGCTCGATCCGACCTTCCGCGCGCGGGTGCTCGGCGTGCTCGGCATCGTCTCGGTCGGCTTCATGTCGTTCACGCTCGCCACCTCGAACCCGTTCGAGCGGCTGCTGCCGTCGCCGGCCGACGGCGCGGACCTGAACCCGCTGCTGCAGGACTGGGCGCTCTCGATTCACCCGCCGATGCTCTACATGGGCTACGTCGGCACCTCGGTCGCGTTCGCGTTCGCGGTCGCCGCGCTGATCGGCGGGCGCTTCGACGCCGAGTGGGCGAAGTGGACGCGTCCCTGGACGCTGGCTGCGTGGCTCAGCCTCACGATCGGCATCGCGCTCGGCAGCTGGTGGGCGTACTACGAGCTGGGCTGGGGCGGCTGGTGGTTCTGGGACCCGGTCGAGAACGCCTCCTTCATGCCGTGGCTGGTCTCCACCGCGCTGATCCACTCGCTCGCAGTCACCGAGAAGCGCGGCCTCTTCAAGAGCTGGACGCTGCTGCTCGCGATATTCGCGTTCTCGCTGTCGATCCTCGGCACCTTCCTGGTGCGCTCCGGCGTGCTGGTCTCGGTGCACGCGTTCGCGTCCGACCCGGCGCGCGGCATGTTCATCCTCGGCATGCTGCTGTTCTTCATCGCCGGCTCGCTGCTGCTCTACGCCTGGCGCGCGCCGCTGCTCAAGTCGGAGCACGGCTTCGAGGTGTTCTCGCGCGAGGCCTTCCTGCTGGTCAACAACGGCCTGCTGGTCGCCGCCGCCGGGCTAATCCTGGTCGGCACGCTCTGGCCGCTGTTCATGGACGCCTTCGAGCTCGGCAAGATCTCGGTCGGCCCGCCGTACTTCAACGCGGTGTTCCTGGTGCCGACCATTCCGCTGATCCTGCTGCTCGGCATCGGCATGCACTCGTCCTGGAAGCGGACGCGGTTCCAGAACGTGAAGGTCCCGCTGCTGGTGCTTGCGGCGCTGTCGCTGGTCGCCGCGATCCTCGTGCCGCTCGTCGTGTACAGCGGCCTGAAGGCGCTCACGGTGGTCGGCTTCTTCGCGGCCTTCTTCATCATGGCCTCGGCACTGGTCGAGCCGGTCAGCCGCCTGCGGCACAAGCAGACGCTGTCGCGCTCGGTACTCGGCATGTCGCTCGCGCACTTCGGCCTCGGCATGTTCGTGATGGGCGTGACGGGTCTCGAGTCCTACAAGATCGAGCGCGACATCAGTCTCGGGCCCGGCGAGACCCACGTCATCGACGACTACGAGTTCAAGTTCGTCGGGACCCGGCCGGTCACCGGCCCGAACTACGAGGCGATCGAGGGCATCGTCGAGATCCGCGAGGATGGCGAACTGCTGACCACGCTGCGCCCGCAGAAGCGGCTCTACCAGGTGCGGGGCGACATGATGACCGAGGCGGGTATCCGCATCGGCCCGGATCGCGACCTGTTCGTCGCGCTCGGCGAGGACCTCGGGCTCGGGCGCTGGAGCATGCGGATCCAGTACAAGCCGCTGGTTCGGTACATCTGGCTCGGCGCGCTCGTGATGGCGATCGGCGGCGGCCTGGCCGCGCTCGACCGGCGCTACCGCATCATCGCGGACGACGCCGCGAAGAAGGCGGACCAGGCGCTGAGCGGCGGCGGCCCAACCGGCCGCCCGGTGCCCGGCGCGGCGTCCACCAGCACGGCGGCGCAGCGGGGCGCCTGAGCGCTGCGCGGGCGAGCAGGAGACGAGAGCATGTGGCGGTACCTGGGTCCCCTGATCGGCGTGCTCGCGCTCGGCGCGATCTTCGCCGTCACGCTCGCCCGCATCGGCACGGGCGAACTCGACGTCCGCGAGATCCCGTCGCCGCTGATCGGCAAGCCTGCGCCGCAGTTCGAGCTGCCGTCGGTGCAGGACGAAAACGAGCGGATCAGCACCGCGGCACTGGCCGGCCGACCGTGGGTGCTGAACGTCTGGGGCACGTGGTGTCCGGGCTGCCGACAGGAGCACGACACGCTCCTGCGCATCTCGAGCGACAGCGTGGTGCCGATCATCGGGCTGAACTGGAAGGACGAGCGGTCGCTGGCGATGCAGTGGCTGACCCAGCTCGGCAACCCCTACACGAAGGTGGCGTTCGACCCCGAGGGCGACGTCGCGATCGACTGGGGCGTCTACGGCTCGCCCGAGACCTTCCTGGTCTCGGCGGAGGGCATCGTGATCGCCAAGCACATCGGGCCGATGACCGAGCAGATCTGGCGCGAGAAATTCCTGCCGCTGCTCGCGGAGAAGAGCGGAGGCGGCGCATGAGACGCTCGGGTCGAGCAGAGGCGGCACGCGGGAACGGCGCGCCGCGGCCGGACGCCGGGCGCCTCGCGGAGTTCGGCTCCGCGCTCGTCGCGTTCCTGACCGCACTGCTGCTGTCGCTCGCGGTCACGCTGGCCGTCACCGGCCCGGCGTTCGCGATCGAGGCGGAACGCGCGTTCGAAGATCCGGCGCTGCAGAAGCGCTACGAGGATCTGAACGACGAACTGCGCTGCCTCGTCTGCCAGAACCAGACGATCGCCGATTCGAACGCGCCGCTCGCGCAGGACCTCCGCCGCGAGGTCCGCGAGATGATGAGGGCCGGCAGGACCGACGACGATATCCGGCAGTTCATGACCGAACGCTACGGCGACTTCGTGCTGTACAAGCCGCCGATGACCGCACGCACCTACCTGCTGTGGAGTGCGCCGGTGATCCTGCTGCTGATCGCACTGGGTTCGGTCGCGGTGATCGTGCTGAAGCGCTCCCGCAAGCCCATCGAGCCCGACCCGGAGGAAGCGACTTGAGCCTGCCCGTCTTCGTAGTCCTGGCCGCGCTGATGGCGGGGGCCGCCATCGCCGTGGTCGCTTGGCCGTTCCTCAAGGCGCGTCGGGCGGAGGGCAAGGGCGCCATGGGCATGGTCGCGCTGCTCGCCGTCGCGATCCCGCTGGCCGCGTTCCTGCTGTACGGCGCGTGGAGCAATTTCAGCTGGGATCCGGCCGCGCAGGAGGCGCAGTCCGAGACGCACTCGATGCAGGCGGCGATCGTCCAGCTCGAGGAACGGCTCGCCAGGGAAACCGGCGACGTCGAGGGCTGGCTGCTGCTCGGCCGCTCGTACCTCGTGCAGAACGACTTCCCGAACGCCGCGCGCGCCTACGAGAAGGCCTACAAGCTCACCGGCGGCAAGAACGCCGAGGCGACCGTGAATTACGCGGAGGCGCTCGCGCTGGTCGACCCCGAGGCGCTGAACGGTCAGGCTGGCCAGCTCTTCGAGGAAGCGCTGTCGGTCGAGCCGCAGAATCCGAAGGCGCTCTGGTACGGTGGCCTGCGGGCGCTGCGCGCGGGCGATGCCGCGACGGCCCGGGACCGCTGGGCGGCGCTCTCGGCCACGAACCCGCCGCCCGAGGTCAAGACGATCCTCGACCAGCGCATCGCGGAGCTCGATGCGCGGCTCGGCCAGGCCGTGGCGGCGTCGGATCGCAAGCCGGCCGCGACGGCCGCCCAGGGCAAGCCCGGAACCGCGGTCGTCCGCGTCTCGATCGCCCCGCAGTTCGCCGGGAAGGTGCCGGCCGGCACGCCGCTGTTCGTCCTCGCGCGCGATCCCACGCAGCCCGGTCCGCCGCTCGCGGCCCAGCGGCTCGTCGACCCGAAGCTGCCGGTGGAAGTGGCCCTGACGGACGCCGACGCGATGGCCGCCGGCCGCACCATCAGCACCGCGAAGCAGCTGACGATCGTCGCGCGCTATTCGAAGAGCGGCATGCCGATGGCCACGACGGGCGACCTCTTCGGCGAGGCGCGCATCGACCTGTCGACCTGGGCCCCCGCCGAGATCGTCATCGACCGGGCCGTACCGTAAGCTAGCCCGCATTCCGCGGCCGACGGCCGCGCCGGAGCAGGACGGGGCATGTCGTCGGCGGTGGCCACCCGGGGCGCGCTTGCACTGCGCCCGGGGGAAGCGCGCGCGTTTGCGCTGTCGTTCCTCTACTTCTTCCTCCTGCTCGCGTCGTACTTCATGGTGCGGCCGCTGCGCGACTCGCTGGCGGCGGGCCTCGGCGCCGACCAGATCAAGTACCTCAGCACCGCGGTGTTCCTCACGATGCTCGCGATCGTGCCGGTCTTCGGCTGGCTCGCGAGCCGCGTACCGCGCTCCCGCCTGCTGCCTGGCATCTACGCGTTCTTCGTCGCCCACCTGCTGGCCTTCGCGATCGCGTTCCGGATCGACCCGGAGCACGAGTGGGTCGCGCGCGTCTTCTACGTGTGGCTCGGCGTCTTCAACATGTTCGTCGTCTCCGTGTTCTGGAGCTTCATGGCGGACGTCTGGCGCGAGGAGCAGGGCCGGCGCCTGTTCGGTGCGATCGCGGCCGGCGGCAGCCTCGGCGGGCTCCTGGGACCCGCGCTTACGAAGCTGCTCGTGGACGACGTGGGTCTCGGCGGCATCGCGCTGGTCTCGGCGCTGCTGCTGGCCGGCACGCTGGCCGCGATCGCCGGGCTGCGCCGCCACGCCCACGATCCCGACGGCGCCGCGCCGGCCCGGCTCGACGAGCCGGTGGGCGGCGAGATCCTCGCCGGCCTGTCGCGGCTGGTGCGCTCGCCGTTCCTGCTCGGGATCGCGGGCCTGATCGTGGTCGGCACGCTGCTCGGCATGGTGATCTACATCGAGATGGCGCGGCTGGTCGCCGAGACCTACGCGACGCCGGCCGAGCGCACGGCCTTCTACGCCGAGCGCGACATCTGGGTGAACGGCATCTCGCTGGTGCTGCAGTTGCTCGTCGTGGGCCGGCTGACCACCTGGTTCGGCGTGCGGCCGACGCTGGTCGGTGCCGGGCTGCTCGCGGTGCTCGCGTTCTCGACGCTGGCGTTCGTGCCGGTACTGGGGATGCTCGTGGTCGCGAACGTGCTGATGCGCGCGACCGAGTTCGGCGTCGGCAAGCCGGCGCGGGACATGCTCTACACCGTCGTCGACCCCGAGACGAAGTACAAGGTGAAGAACGTGATCGACACCGCCGTGCTCCGTGGCAGCGACGTCGTCACGGGCTGGGCCCACGGGGCGCTCGCCGCGCTGGGGCTGGGGCTAGCCGGGTTCGCGGGCGTGGGCGCGGTGCTGGCCCTGCTGCTGGTGGGTATCGCCTGGGCGGTCGGCACCGGGTACCGTCGGCGCGGCGGCACCTGAGACTCGCGCCGCGGCAGCACCTGCGGGGGTGGGGGGGGGGGACTCGGCTGCGGGCCCCCGAAAAACGAAGGGGCGGGAACCTGCGTTCCCGCCCCCGCGCATCGACCGGTCGGGCAGTGCGAGCCCGGCGGGTCGCCCGGCGTCAGAAGTCGAACGACAGGCGGCCGTACACCAGGCGCCCCGCTCGTCCGAACGGCGAGAGGTTCGAGTACGACGTGTTGGTGGTGGTGTTGAGCCGCGGCGGCAGCGGGTCCGGGTACTCGTCGAACACGTTCTCGATGCCCAGCGCGATCCCGAAGCCGCCGAACGTCACACGCCCCTCGAGGTCGACGAGCGTCTTCGGCTTCAGCAGGAAGTCGTTGGCCGCCGTGGTGCCCGGCGAGAGTACGCGACCGTAGTTCGTGGCCCGCACCGTGGCCCCGAAGTTGTCGCGCTTCCAGTTCAGGTTGCCCGTGATCTTGTAGTTCGGGTTGCCCTTCTCGAAGGTCAGCACGTTGTTGCGGTCGAACAGCGGCGGCGCCGGGTTGAGCGCCGCGAGCTGCGCGATCTGCGGGATGCGGACCACGTCGGTCTCGTTGTAGTTGGCCGCCAGCGTCAGGTCGAACTCGCCCGCCGGGCCCGGCTCGAGGGGCAGGTTCAGCACGACGTCGAGGCCCTGGGTCTCGGTATCGACGCCGTTGATGAAGAACCGGCCGCCGCCCGCGCCGATGAAGCCCTGCTGCTGCAGGAAGGTGCGGACGTTCGCCTGCGTCAGGTTCTCGGACAGCACGATGCGGTCGTCGATGTCGATGCGGTAGGCGTCGATCGTCAGGCTGGCGCGACCGAAGCGCAGGATCGCGCCGAGCGAGAAGTTGACCGACTCCTCGGCGTCGAGCGGCTGCGCGCCCAGCGCGATCGCGACCGGGTCGGTGACCGGGAAGGTCGTGATCTCGAACGGCACGCCGTTGATGAAGGTCGTCGAAGTGGTCGTGTAGAACTGCTGCTGCAGCGACGGCGCGCGGAAGCCGTTCTGCACCGCGCCGCGCACCGCGAAGGTCGGGGTGAAGTCGTAGCGCAGGGCGAGCTTGCCGGAGACGTTGTTGCCGAAGTCCGAGTAGTCCTCGACGCGCACGGCGGCGGAGGCGAGCAGCTTGTCGGTCAGGTTCGCCTCGAGGTCGACGTACGCACCGACGGCCGTGCGGTCCTGGTCGGTCTCGTTCTGCGGCCGGAAGCCCGGGAACACCTGGGCGCCCGAGGGCGTCGGCGCGCCGTTCAGCAACAAGCCGCCGTTGCGCCAGGAGTCCGGCTCGCCCGCGAAGATCGAGTAGCTCTCGCGCCGCGCCTCGACGCCGGCCGCGACGTTCAGCGGGGACGCCGCCCAGCCCACCGGGAACTGGCGCACGCCCGACAGGTTGAAGGTCAACTGGTCGTAGTTGTAGCCACCGGCGGCGAACACCGTCTTGCTGCTCGGACCGATCGAGCGGTTGAGGGTGTTGCGGATGGTGAACGCCATCTCGTTCTTGCCGTAGACGAGCGAGGTGTCCATGTCCCAGCCGGCCAGGCCCCAGGTCACGCCGGCCGCGGCGCTGTAGTCGTCGACGTCCGGGTTGATCAGCGGCAGGAAGCCGTCGGGGTAGATCTCGGGCACGTTGCGCGCGTCGTTCGGCGGGCGGAAGAAGCCGGCCGAGATGGCCTCGCGCTTCTGGTAGCTCGCCCAGCCGTACAGGCGCACGCCCTCGGCGAGATCGACGCCCATGTTGACGAACGCGGTGGACTGCTCGAGCTCCGGCTCGCCGTACCACGCGGTCCAGCGGTTGATCGTCAGTTCGCGCCCGTCGAACGTGGTCGGGGTCGGCCGGGTGTAGAGCTGGCGCCAGTCGTAGCCACTGCGCTCGGTACGGTTCTGGTCCTTGTATTCCAGGGCCAGCGTCAGAAAGCCGGTCTCGCCGAGCGAGAAGCCCTTCCACGCCGAGGCCGTGATCGTCTCGCCGTCGGTGCGGTCGCGGCTGACGCGCTCGGGCGGCACCGGCCAGGTGAACCCGGCGGGCGGCGCGGTGTTCACCCCGGACAGCGGGCCGGTCAGTGCGTCGTACTCGGTGAAGCGCGCGCCATACTGCAGCGTGGCGCCGCCACCGTCGCGGTCCTCGCGCAGCCGCAGGTTGATCACGCCGGCGATCGCGTCGGAGCCGTACTGCGCCGAGGCGCCGTCGCGCAGCACCTCGATCGAGCGCACGATCGCCGAGGGGATGGTGTTCAGGTCGACGGCCGAGGAGCCGCGGCCGACCGTCGCGTTGACGTTCACGAGGGCGGCCGCGTGGCGGCGCTTCGAGTTGACGAGCACCAGCGACTGGTCGGGCGCGAGGCCGCGGAGCGTGGCCGGGCGGATCGTGTCCGTGCCGTCCGTGAGACCGGGGCGGGGGAAATTGAAGGCCGGCAGCGCCACGGACAGGGCCTGGTTGAGTTCGGGCGTGCCGACGTTGGAGAGCGACTCGGCGGAAATCACGTCCACCGGCGCGACGGTGTCGAGCGCGGTGCGGTTCTGCACGCGGGTGCCGGTGACGACGATGTCCTCGAGCACCTCGGCCTCGGGATTGCGCGGTTCCTGCGCGGCCGCGAGGCCGCCGAGAGTGCCCCCGCCGGCGATCAGGCCGACGCCCAGCGCAAGACGGATATACCTGCGAAGCATGTGCTCACTCCTTGAAGGGCATGGGCGCAGCATTTCGCGCCGCCTCCTGAGAGTGTGGCACTACGGCGACACGGAATTCCAGTTCCGGTGTCCTCAGGCTGAACAAAACCTATACTTTCGGGGGAAGCCAGAGCTTTCGCGTAGGGGGAACCAACTTCTGGTTGTTGGGGCCAAACCACAGAATGGTGGCCGCTCAACCGGGCGGAGCCCGCGGTCGCCGCGCGGACGGCCTCGCGCGGCGGGCCGGCGGCCGCCGCGTTAGCGGCGGCGGGTGCGGGGCGCTAGGCTGTCGGGGCCCGGCGTTCCCGGGCGCCGCGCGGAGGCCCGACGATGCAGCAGACGCTCCAGACGACCGGCGTCGACCCCGGTCTCGTCACCTATGCCCACGCGATCTACGCGTTGCACGCGCTGTCGGCGGTGATCGGCATCCTGACCGCGGCGAGCGTGGTCGGGGCGTTCATCTTCGGGCTGCCGTCGATCGCGGCGGTGATCATGAACTACGTGAAGCGCAGCGACGTGCGCGGCACGTGGCTCGACTCGCACTTCCGCTGGCAGATCCGCACCTTCTGGTTCGCGGCGCTGTGGGTCGTGCTGGCCTTCGTCGCCTCCGCACCGCTGATGCTGGTGCTGGTCGGCTTCTTCACGTTCGGCCTTGCGGTCGCGATCGTCGGGCTGTGGGTGATCTACCGCGTCGTGCGCGGCTGGGTCGCGCTGAAGGACGGGCGCACGCTGCCGAGTTCCGACGCCACGGTGAGGTGAGGTGAGGACGCCGCGTCGGGCGAGCTGGTCGGCGCGTGCGCCGCCGCGTCGGATCCGGGTGTGGACCTCCGGCCATTCGCGCCGGACGGAGTCCGGCAGGCGAGCCCCGATCTCGAGTCGGCGAACTCGCGGCGCATCCTCGAGCACCTGCAGCCGGGACTCGCGCCGAGGCCGACGTTCGGGGCGACCGGTCAGCGTCCGTAATCGGCGAACTTGACCAGCACGCGAGCGAGTTCCGCCTCGTCGAGCAGGTTCGGCTCCAGCCCCGCCGCGAGCAGCGCCAGGTACTGGCCGGCGAGGTTCTCGACCTCGAATGCCACCGCGCGCGCAGCCTGCACGTTGCGCCCGACCGCGATCACGCCGTGATTCGCGAGCAGCGTCGCACGCCGGCCTTCGAGTCCCGTCACCGCGCTCGCGGCGAGCTCGCCGCTGCCGAAGGTCGCATACGGCGCGCAGCGCACGTCGCCACCGGCGAGCGCGATCATGTAGTGGAACGGCGGCAGGCCGCGCCCGGCACACGCGAGGGCGGTCGCGTGCGGGCTGTGCGTGTGGACGATCGCCTGCACGTCCGGCCGCGCCAGGTAGATCGCCGCGTGCATCCGCCACTCCGAAGACGGCCGGCGCGTGCCGTCCAGCACCGTCCCGTCCGTCGCGATCTCGACCAGGTCGGCAGGCGTCGTGTCGCGGTACGGCAGCGCGGCCGGCGTGAGCAGGAAACCGCGGTCGGTGCGCGCGGAGACGTTGCCGGACTTGTTCGGCACCAGCCCCGCCGCGTCGAGCGCGAGCGCGGTCGCGAGGATCTCGGCGCGGAAGTCGCCGGCACTCATGCCGCACCTCGTGGCGCTTCCGCGGGGTAGAGCGCGGCGAGCCCGGCGCGACTGGCGGGCGCGACCCCGCGCTCGGTGACGATGCCCGTCACCAGTCGCGCGGGCGTGACGTCGAAGGCGGGGTTGGCCGCTGCACTCCCCGGCGCGACCACCTCCACTTCGAGGACCCGCCCGTCGGCCGCGCGGCCGTGCAGGTGCGTGACCTCGCGCGCCGAACGCTCCTCGATCGGCACCTCGGCAACGCCGTCGTCGAGACGCCAGTCGATCGTGGAGTAGGGCAGCGCCGCGTAGAACGGCACGCCGTTGTCGCGCGCGGCGAGGGCCTTCAGGTACGTGCCGATCTTGTTCGCGACGTCGCCGTTCGCGGTCGTGCGGTCGCTGCCGACGAAGCAGACGTCGACCAGCCCGCGCTGCATCAGGTGCCCGCCGGCGTTGTCGGCGACGACGGTATGCGGGATACCGTGCGCGCCGAGCTCGAACGCGGTCAGTGCAGCCCCCTGGTTGCGAGGGCGGGTTTCGTCCACCCACACGTGAAGCGGCAGACCCGCGTCGTGCGCAGCGTAGACCGGGGCGAGCGCCGTGCCCCGGTCCACGCACGCGAGCCAGCCGGCGTTGCAGTGCGTGAGCACGTTCAGGGGCCGCCCGAGCCCGGCTGCCAGGTCCTGCAGGATCGCGAACCCGTGGTGGCCGATGGCCGTGCAGCAGGCGACGTCCTCCTCGGCGATCGCGGCGGCCTCGCGGTAGGCGAGCGCGACCCGCTCCGAGCTCGGCGCGGCGAGCAGCACGCGCGCCATGCGTTCCAGCGCCCACCGCAGGTTCACGGCGGTCGGGCGCGTGCGCAGGAGCACGTCGTGCGCGCGGCGGACGGCGTCGTCCGAAGCCTCGGGGCGCATCGCGAGGGCCATCCCGTAGGCGGCCGTCACGCCGATCAGCGGCGCACCGCGGACCACCATCGAGCGGATCGCACCGGCGGCCTCGTCGAGCGTCCTCAGTCGGCGCGTCGCGAACTCGAAGGGCAGGCGGGTCTGGTCGATCACGACGACGGTCGCCCCGTCGTCGGCGGTCCAGATCGTCCGGTAGGGTCGACCGTCGATGCGCATGGCGGGCCCCGTTCAGACGCGCAGGACGCGGCCGGCGATCGATTCTAGCTTCGCGAGCAGCGCCGGATCGCGGTGCGCGGGGCTCGTCAGGATCGCGCCGTCCAGCGCCCGGTGCGAGCCCACGGGGCAGGGCACGCGCGCGCGCGGAAAGTCGCGCGCGAGCCTCGCGAACAGCCGCTGGGCACGATCGCGGTTCTCGTCCATCACCTGCAGCAGGCTCGCGACCTCGACCGCGTCGTGGTGCGGGTGCCAGCAGTCGTAGTCCGTCACCATCGCGACCACCGCGTAAGTGATCTCGGCCTCGCGCGCGAGCTTGGCTTCCGGCATCGAGGTCATGTGGATCACGTCGTAGCCCTGCGCGCGGTACGAAAGCGACTCGGCCAGCGTCGAGAACTGCGGCCCTTCCATGCACACCGCCGTGCCGCCGCGGCGGAATTCGATGCCTTCGCGCGTGGCGGCCTCGGCGACCAGAGCCTGCAGGGCCGGGCCGACCGGATGCGCGAGCGAGACGTGCGCGACGCAGCCGCTGCCGAAGAACGAGGACTCCCGGCGCACGGTGCGGTCGACGAACTGATCGACCAGCACGAACATCCCCGGGGCCAGCTCTTCCTTGAACGAGCCGCAGGCGGAGAAGGACACGAGGTCCGTGACGCCCGCCTGCTTCAGCGCGGCGACGTTGGCCCGGTAGTTGATCTCGCCGGGCGGGATGCGGTGCCCGCGGCCGTGACGCGGCAGGAACACGACCCGCGTCTCGCCGACGCGGCCGGAGCGCAGCGCGTCCGCGGGCTCGCCCCACGGCGTGGTGACGCGGAGTTCCTCGACGCCCTCCAGCCCGGGGAGGTCGTAGATGCCGGAGCCGCCGATGATGCCTAGCACTGCCTCGGTCACGCGGGATCCTTCGCAATGGTGTCAGCGCACGCGAGCGTCGCGACGTCCGGCCGAATCCTGCACGACGAGCGCGCGGGCGTCATCGCGGAGACCCGAGGCGGCGGCTCAAGTCGCCGTCCCTGGTCCGCCCTGGCCGGCGGTCAGCCGGCGATAGAGCCCAAGTGCGTACGTGTCCGTCATGCCCGCGACGAAATCGGTGACGCAGAGCAGCCGCTCGTAGCGCGTGAACTCGGCCGCCGCTTCCGACGCCAGTGCGTCGAGCGACGCGTCCACGCCGGTGACGCGTCCGAGGAACACCGCGTCGGCCGCGCGCGCGAGCACCTCGTGGAGCGCCCGGGTGCCGAGTTCGTGCACTTCCATCACGGCCCCCGAGCGATAGATCCGCCGCATCGAAACCTCGTAGATGCGCGCGAGTTCGGTGGCATACCGGCAGCGGCCGACGAGATCGTCCGTGAAGCTACCCGCCATCAGCGCCGGGTAGTGGTCGCGGAACGCTGCCACGATCGCGTCGACCAGGTGGTTGATGGCGCGCGCGCGCAGGTACTCGAGCCGTCCCTTGTCCTCGGCGAGCCGCCCGTAGCCGAGGCCGAGCGGCTGCTCGCCGTGGGCGGTCGCGATCGGCAGCAGCAGCGCTTCGGCCGTCGCGAAGTCCATCAGGCCCACCCGATAGCCGTCCTCCAGGTCGATCACGTGGTAGCAGAGGTCGTCCGCGGCCTCCACGAGGCAGGCGAGGGGATGGCGACACCATGCACCGTCGACGCGCGCGATCAGCCCCGTGTGCTCCGCGACCTCGGCGAACGCGGCGGACTCGGCGGCGAAGTAGCCGTACTTCCGGCCGGCCGCGCCGTCCGCGCCGGCGGAGCCGGCGCCGCGGGGATACTTCGTGAACGCGCCGAGCGTCGCGTGCGTCAGCTGCAGTCCGCCGTCGTTCTGGGGGTGCTGCAGGCGGGTCAGGATCCGGAAGCCCTGCGCGTTGCCCTCGAAGTTCAGGAACTCGCCGGCCTGCTCGGGCGTGAGCAGCGTGACGTACTGGGAGCCGGGGCCGGCGAACCAGGCGCGGATCGCGTCCTCGCCGGGGTGGCCGAACGGCGGATTGCCGATGTCGTGCGCGAGGCAGGCGGCCGACACGGCGTTGCCGAACTCGGCCGGCGGCGCCGGTTCGTGCGGCTCGAACTCCCGCACCGCGCTGCCGGCCAGCGTGCCGAGCGAGCGCCCGACGGAGGCGACCTCGAGGCTGTGCGTCAGGCGCGTGCGGACGTAGTCGATCTCCGGCAGCGGATGCACCTGGGTCTTGTCCTGCAGGCGCCGGAACGCGCTGCAGAACACGATGCGGTCCACGTCGCGCTGGAATTCGGAACGCGCGTCGCGGACGGCGTCCTCGCGACCGCGGCCGAGGCGGGTGGTGGTCAGCAGCGAGTTCCAGTGCATGCGGGGAGCCATCGACGATCCATCTCCGGTCGGGCCGCGGGGCCTGCGTGATGCCGGAGGATCCGGTGTCCGGAACCCTTCGCGCAACCGATCCGGCGACCGGGACTGCCGGCACCACGACGCCGGGGGTGCCAGGTCCGGGAGTCCCGAACGAGCTCCAGCCAGCCCGCTAGTTGCGCTCCACCAGCCGCGCGCCCGGGGCGACGCGATCCGCCGGGTGCACCACGACGCGCTCGCCCGCGCGGAGTCCGCGACGCACCTCGGCCAGGAGGTCGTCGCTGCGGCCGATCTCCACTTCGCGCAGTTCCGCGCGGCCGTCGCGCTCGACGAACACCGCCCACGCGGCGCCTTGCCGGAACAGGGCGGCAACCGGCACGCGGAGCACGTCGGCCGCCTCCCACAGGACGATGCGGGGCTCGACGCGGTATCCGTGCCCGAGCCGCGCCCAGCGCTCGCGCGGCGTCGCGATGTCGATCACCACGTTGACGCGTTGTTCCTCGATGCCGAGGGCCGACACCTTGGTGAACCCGAAAGGCTCGACCCGCTGCACGACGCCGGCGAGCGGCGCGTCGCCACCCCACGCCTCGATGGCGACGCGCTGGCCCGGCCGTACGCGCACCGCGTCCGCGGACAGCAGGTCCACGACCACCTCGAGCGCACGCGGATCGCCGACTTCGACCAGCGGCGTGCCGGACGCGACGACGCCTTCGCTCCTCGTCACGATCCTGAGCACCTGGCCGCTCACCGGCGAGCGCACGGACACGCAGTCGCAGTCGGGAACGGCCCCGCGGCGCGAGCTCGGCGGCATCAGGCGGGCGCGCGCGACCTGGTATTCGGACTCGCGGACGCGGCGTGCGGCCTGCGCCGCCGCGAGCGCGGCGTCGGCCGTGCGCGCCCGGCGCTGCGACGCGTCGAGATCGCTGGCCGAGATGCTGCGGCTCGGCGCGAGCGCGCGGAGGCGCTCGTGATCGGCGCGCGCGAAATCGCGCTCCGCCTGCGCGCGGCTGACCTCGGCCTCCGCGAGCGTCCGAGCCGCCGCGGCCGCGGCGAGGGCGGCCCGTGCCTCGGCCGCGCTGCGCACGTCGAGGAACGAAGGGTCGCTGGGCTCGATGCGCGCGACGACGGTCTCGTCCGCGATCACCGCGTCGCCGACCTCGAGGTCGATGCGGCGCATGCGGCCGGGGACGGGTGCCGACACGACGTACACGTCGTGCACCCGGGTCTGGCCCTCGTCGATCACGCTGACCGTCAGCGGGCCGCGCTCCACCGCGGCCGTGTCGACCGGCACCGCGACGGGGCGGAACAGCCACGCGAGCACGAGCGCGAGCGCCAGCACCGGGATCGCCCAGAACGTCAGCCGTTTCGCTGCGGGGGTCATGGCGCTACTCCCGGGTCTTCAGCACCGCGATCAGGTCCAGGCGGTCCAGGCGGCGCCGCACCAGCAGCGCCGACACGGCCGTGGCCACGAGTCCGATCGCCATCGCGAGCCCGTAGGTTTCCGGCAGGACCACGAGCGGGACGCGGTAGAGCTCGGTCTCGAAGGCCTGCACGATCAGGCTCGCGAGCCCGAAACCCGCTGCGCAGCCGAGCGGCAGCGCGACGAACGCGAGCAGCGCGAGCTCGCCGAGCAGCAGGTACGAGATCTCCGCGCGCGTGAAGCCGAGCACTCGCAGCGTCGCGAGTTCGCGGCCGCGCTCCGACAGCGCGACGCGGGCCGCGTTGTAGGTCACGCCGAACGCGAGCGCGCAGGCGAACACGACGAAGAACGAGACGAAGATGGTGATGGTCTCCGCCATCGTGTCCCGGAACGTCCGCACGGCGGCCTCCCGCACGGTCACCGAGCTGACGCTCGGCAGTGCCTTCAGAGCGCGGAACAGCGGGCCGCGGTGCGCCGCGTCGACGCGCAGGTGCACGGCCGTGACGCTCGGCCGCTCGCGCATCAGCCGCGCGAGCGCGCGCAGGTCCATGTAGGCGGGCGAGCCGATGTAGGTCTCGAACGTGGCCACCACGGGCACCTCCGCCACCGGGCGTCGCCCCTCCAGCACCTCGACGGTGATGCGGTCGCCCACGCGGACGTCCAGCAGCTTCGCGAGCATCGTCGAGATCACGAGTCCGTCGGGCGGCAGTTCCAGCGCCCGGCCCTCGGCGTCGTACACGCGGTAGAGCTGCTGCCGGGCCGGCAGTCCCTGCACTGCCTCGCGCTGCATCCGCCAGCCGTGACGCAGGCGGGCGGGCACGGCACGCATCGGCTCCGTCGTCCGGACGCCCGGGAGCCGGCGCAGATCGCGTTCGATCTCGGCCGAGCGCGGCTGCGCGAAGCCCACGCTGACGTCCTGCCCCTGCGCCTGCAGGAAGTAGACGTCGATCATGTGCTCGATCGCGTCCAGCCACTGCATCGCGGTGACCAGCACGGCGATCGACATCGCGATGCCCGCGGTCGTGACGAACGAACGGCCGGGCCAGCGGACCACCTGGCGCAGGAGGATCCGGGTGGGCTGGTCGAGGCGGCGGACGAGCCCGAGGTCCCCGAACGCCGTCCGCTGGAACGGCGGCGGAGCCGGCGGGCGCATGGCTTCGGCCGGCGGGAGCACCGCGGCCGTCCGCACGGCGGCCAGGGCGCCGAGCAGCGCAGCGCCGAGGCTCACGGCCGCGGCGATCGCGAACGCCTGCGGTCCCGGCCGAAACAGCAGGAACGGGAAGTGGTAGAGCTCCGCGTACAGCTGCGTGTCGTAGCGGCCGAGCCAGTAGCCGACGCACCAGCCGAGGAGCACGCCGACGAGGCCGATGCCGAGCGCGAAGCGCGCGTAATGGGCCGCGATGTCGCGATTGGTGTAGCCGAAGGCCTTCAGCAGGCCGATCTCGCTGCGTTCCACCGCGACCAGGCGGCCCAGCACCATGTGCGTGAGGAACGCGGCGACGGCGAGGAAGATGGTGGGCAGGATCGTCGACAGCGTGCGGCTCTGGTCGATCTCGTTCATCAGGAACCAGTTCGAGAGCTGGTCGGCGCGCGCGTACGCGCCAACACCGCCGTACGGCGCGAGGATGCGGTCGACGTGTCCGACGACGGCCTCGGGATCCGCGCCCGGCAGGATCGCGAGGCTGACGTCGTTGAACGCGCCGTCGAGGTCGAAGGCGGCCTCCAGCGCCTCGCGGCCGAGCCACAGGACGCCGAAGCGCCGGTCGTCGGGCATCAGCGCGCCGGGCCCGATCGCGTACACGTATTCCGGCGACAGCGCGACGCCGACGACCGTGAGCTCGCGCCAGCGACCGTTGATCACGGCGCGGAGGTGATCGCCGGGCGCCAGCGCGTGCGCCTGCGCGAACGGCTCGGCGAGCACGGCCTCGTCGGGACGGCCGTCGCGCGGCAGGCGGCCCTCGCGCAGCGCGAGGCGGTTCAGGTGCGCCTCCGCGCGCTCGGGCACGGAGACCAGTTCGCCGATCACCGGCTCCGGGAAGCCCGCCACGTCGAGCACCGCCGTACGCACGACGCGCGTCTCCACGGTCCGCACGCCCGGGATCTCCCGCAGCTTCACCGCGACGTTCTCCGGCGCGCGCTCGACCCGCGCGAACACGTCGGCAAAGCCGTAGCGCTCGTAGTAGGCGATCGCCGTCTGCTCGAGCGACTCGACCGCGGTCAGCGCCATCACCAGCACGCCCACGCCGGAGGCCATGACCAGCGCGATGGCGAACACCTGCCCCCGGAGCCGCCAGAAGTCGCGCAGCAGCTTGCGGTGCAGTGCGCCCATCACCACGCGATCTCCCGGGCCGGGCGGCGTCGTGCGTTGCGGCGCTCCTCGTGGATCCGCCCGTCGCCCATGACGAGCACGCGGTCCGCCATCTCCGCGATCACGGCGTTGTGGGTGATCAGCACGGTGGAGGTACCGAGCTCCGCGTGGGTCCGCTCGATGGCTTCCAGCACCAGCACGCCCGTCTGGCTGTCGAGGGCGCCGGTCGGCTCGTCGCACAGCAGCAGGTCCGGACGCTTGGCGATCGCGCGGGCGATGGCCACGCGCTGCTGCTCGCCACCCGAGAGCTGGGCCGGGAAGTGGTGCAGGCGCTCGCCGAGCCCGACCAGCGCCAGCGCGGCCGCGGGCGGCATCGGGTCGAGCGCGATCTCGGTGACCAGCGCGACGTTCTCGAGCGCGGTGAGGCTCGGGATCAGGTTGTAGAACTGGAACACGAAGCCGACGTGCTCGCGCCGGTAGCGAGTGAGCCCCGCGTCGTCGAGCCGCGAGAGCTCGTGGTCGAGGAACCACGCCTCGCCGGCCGTCGCCGTGTCGAGCCCGCCGAGGATGTTCAGCAGGGTGGACTTGCCGCTGCCGGACGGGCCGAGCAGCACGACCAGTTCGCCGGTGCCCAGTTCGAGGTCGAGGCTGCGCAACGCGTGCACCTCCACCTCGCCCGTGCGGTACACCTTGCACAGACCGCGTGCGCGAAGGGTAGGGGGCCGCTTCGCCATGGCCGCCATCGTCCGCCGACCGGCGACGCCTCGCCAGTTGGGGAAGCTACGGAGGACGCGGCCGAACCGCAGCGCGTCCGAGGGCTCCCACTTCCTGACGATGCCGTCGTGGAGGGAGTGAGGCGCGGGCGCCAGCCAGTGCCGACGCCGCCCGGAATCGATCATCAACCTGAACTCGTGGTTCGTCGAAGGCGTCGATCCGAGCGAGTTCCAGAAGGCCGGGGCGGGCATCCTCCGCGGCCAAGCGCCCGCGACCGATGCTGTTGGCGGAGGACAGCTCGTGCGCGGCGCTCAGCTCCGGGTCCGCGAACGCCGCCTTCACGAGCTTCTGGCAGTCGTCGAACGTGCCCTCGACGCACAGCGATGTGACGCTGTCGCCCCAGCACGTCAGCTGCCGCTCATGCAGCGGCGAGACGAGGCCCCGCGGATACAGCACGACCACGCGCGTGCCGGGCCGGCCGTGGAAGGCCGCGGCGACCGCGCCCCCGGTGTCGCCGGAGGTCGCGACCAGGATCGTCAGCGGTCGAGCCGCATCCCGGGGCACCCGGGACAGGCACGCGGCCAGGAAACGTGCCCCGAAGTCCTTGAACGCGGCCGTCGGCCCGTGGAACAGTTCCAGGACGGCGGGCGGCGGGGACCCGTCGCCTGCGGGACTACCCGCAAGCTCGACAAGCGGCATCGGGTGCGCGAAAGTCTCGCCCACCATCGCCGGCAGCTCTGCCTCGAGCGGATCGCCGGCGAAAAACGGCTGCAACAGCCGGACCGCGATCGCTGGCGGGGAGTCGTAGCCGTCGAAGTCGCGAGGCTGCAGCGACGGGAAGACGGCGGGGGCGTACAGTCCGCCGTCCGGCGCGAGCCCGCGGCTCAGCGCCTGGGAGAGCGTGGCGGAGCGACCGGCGTCGCGGGTGCTGACGAACTGCGAGCGGTCAGTCCGCGTGATCGGTAGGTCGTATCCGACGCGCTACGGTGCGACCCGGGATCGGAGCAGACCGGGATCAGTGCGCAGGCGGCCGTGCGGCGGTCGCCGACAGCGGCGCGCGCAGCGCCTCCACGGGCCACCACGCGCCGTCAGCGACGACGGCGAGCGGCTCGCGCAGCGCGTCTACGCTCGCCAGCGGATCGCCGCTCACGACCACGAGATCGGCCTTCTTGCCGGCCTCCAGCGTGCCGAGCTCCGCGTCCAGGCCGAGAAAGCGCGCGGCGTCCAGCGTCGCCGCGCGTAGCGCGCGCAGCGGCGAGAGTCCCGCCTCGACGTAGAGCCGCAGTTCGTCGTGCAGCGAGCGCCCCGGCATCAGCGAGCAGCCCGGGCAGTCGCTGCCCGCCATCAGCGGTGCGCCGGCCCGGTCCAGCGCGGCCAGCAGTTCGAAGCGCTGCTCCATGCCGCCGCGGATCGCGGCGAGCTGCGCCGGCGTGAACAGCTTGCGCAGGTCGTCCTCGGCGCCCGCGTCGGCGATCCACCGCGGCACCCAGTCCGGCATCGGCTCCGGCTCGCCCTCGAGCCCGATCGCCTGCTCGATCGCGAGCGTTGGCACGTTCCAGGTGCCGGCCTCGGCGGTGCGCTCCGCCACCTCGCGGATGCGCGCCGGCGTGGTGTGCAGCCAGCCGACGAAGCGGGTCCGGTCGGTGGTTCCCCGGGTGTCGAGCGCGAAGTCGTACGAGCGGAAGTGCTCGATCGAGTCCTGGCGCGCTGCGAGCGCGCCGTGCAGGCCTTTCGCGTACGCGACGTGCCCGACCACCTGCAGGCCGAGTTCGCGGCAGGTGGCGACGATCGCGTCGTAGACCTCGGGATCGAGGTCGTTGTAGACCTTGATGGAATCGTACCCGGCGCGCGCGTGTGCCTGCACCGCGCGGCGCGCCTCCTCGGGCGTGCGCACGAGTTCGCCGAAGGCGGCGAGCCCCGGGAACGTGAAGCGCGTCTCGAGGATCGGGCCGGTGGTGTGGATCCGCGGCCCGGGGATCGTGCGGGCGCGGACGGCTTCGCGCAGCTTCAGGTGCAGCGGGATGCCGGCCATGTTGCGCACCGTCGTGACGCCGCAGGCGAGCAGCACGCGCAGGTACTCCGCGCCCCGACGCAACGCGGCTTCCTCGTCGAGCACGCCGAACTCCGGGCCGATGCCGATCGGCAGCAGGTGCACGTGCATGTCCGCGAGTCCGGGCACCACGGTCCACCCGGTCGCGTCAATGCGCGGGAGATCCGCTGCCGGTGCGAACCCGCGGGACGGCGCGATCGACTCGATGCGGTGGTGGCGCACCACCAGCGTGTGGTCGTGCAGCACCTCGGTGCCGCGCAGCGTCACGAGCGTCGCGTGCTCCAGCGCGAACGCGCCCGTGCCGGGCAGGGCGGTCGGGCGGGCGTCGGGCATCATGGTGTACTCCCAGACGGCTTCAGAGGTGCTGCCGCAGCAGCGGAATGGCGCGCTCGACGTCCGCCGCGGAGACGTCGAGATGTGTCACCAGCCTCAGTCGCTACAGACCGGTGCACAGGATGCCGACCGCCCGCAGGCGCTCGACCGCTGCGAGTCGCCGACCTCCGCGGCCGCCATCACTTCGCGCATCGCGAGGGTGGGTCGGGTGGCCGTGTCGCTGCGCAGGTCGATCATCGCGGGGTCACCGTGGTGGGCCGTGCATCTACGCTCGCGCGGTCGCGCTGCCGACCAGCTCCGCCGCGCGTGCCTTCAGCACGTGCCGGTCGATCTTATTCGCACCCGAGAGCGGCATCCGGTCCAGGAACCAGACGCGGCGCGGGTGCAGGTACGGTGCGGCCCGCTGCAGCACGTAGTCCTTCACGTCCTGTTCCGCGAGCGCCGCGCCCGGGCGCGTGACGACGAACGCAACGGGCATCTGCCCGCGCACTTCGTCCGCGACCGGCACCACGGCGACCTCCAGCACGTCCGGGTGCCGCTCGATCAGCCGCTCGACCTCCCCGGGGTACACGTTCTCGCCGCCGCAGACGAACATGTCGTCCGCGCGGCCGACGAAGTACAGGAAACCGTCGGCGTCGCGACGGACGATGTCGCCGGTGTTGATCCAGCCGTCGCGCATCTTGGCGGCCGTCACCTGCGGCAGATTGAGATAGCCGCTCATGCTCGCGGCGCTGCGCACCTCGAGTACGCCCTCGTCCTCCGTCCCGCCGACGAGCCGCAGTTCCGCGTGCGGCGCGGGGTAGCCGATCGAGAGCGCGGGCCGCGGAACGCCGCCCGGATGCGCGCCGAGCAAGCCCGCGCCGATTTCGGTCGTGCCGTAGCTGTTGATGATCGCGGCTTTCGGGAAGATTTCGCGGCTCTGCGCGACGATCGACTCGGCGACGGGCGCCGAACCGATCATCACGAGTTCGACGCACGAGAGGTCCGCGCGCGCGAGCACCTCGCGCTCCTTCGCGAGCAGGGCGACCATCGTGGGCACGCCGCTCAGCACCGTGACGCGGTAGCGATCGAGCGCGGCGACGAACGGGGCCGCCTCGAAGCGCCACATCAGCACGACTCGGCCCCCGATGGCGAAGGCCAACTCCGAGACCACGAGCCCATTCATGTGGAACAGCGGTGCCGCGACGATGCACGGACCGCGGGACAGGAACGCGCGCACGCCCGGCTGGGCGAGGCCGTCCACGATCGCGAGCTGGCTCGCGTGCGAGAGCATCACCCCCTTGGGACGCCCGGTGGAGCCCGAGGTGTAGAGCACGATCGCCGGGGCCTGGCCCGGCGGCTCGACGCGCTCGTCCGGCTCGCCGGCGAGCCACGCGTCGAACTCCGGACTCTCGGTCGCGATCACGGACAGCGAGGCGGGCACGCCGGCCGGCGCCTCCGCGTCCACGATCAGCAGGTCCAGCGCGGAGTCCGTGCACACGTGTGCGATCGCCTCGCCGCCCGCACGCGCGTTGTACGGCACCACCGTGCAGCCGGCGCGCAGGCCGCCGAAGTACGCCGCGTAGAACCGCGCGGTGTTGGCGCAGAGCATGCCTAGCCTGGAGCCCGGGCCGAGACCGCGGCGCCGCAGTGCGCCGGCGGTGGCCGCCGCCATCCGGCGCAGCTGCGCGTAGGTGTACGAGACCGGGCCCGCCCCGGAGAGATCCACGAGCGCGACGGCGTCCGGCGCGCCGTCGCGGTCGAGCACCGAGGCGAGGTTCGCCGCGAGCATCGTCACGCCGCCGAGACGTAGAACACGCCGCGCCCCACGGCGCAGAGCTTGCCATCCGCGCCGACCACGTCCACTTCGACCGTGCTCAGCGTGCGCCCCGCCTTGCGGACGCGCGCGGTCGCCGTCAGGTCTCCCGAGGCGGGCCGGACGTAGTCGACGTTCAGGCCGACGGTGCCGCAGTCGCGGCCTGCGACCATCGACGCCGCGAACGCCCCCGCCGTGTCGAGCAGCGCCGCCACCGGGCCGCCGTGCCAGGTCTTCGAGCCGTCCGCGTCGGCGCCCTCGGCGCACCACGGCATCCGCATCGTCAGCGTCTGGGCGGCTGCGTCGGCGGCCGTGATCTCGATCGCCCAGTCGCGGATGTACGGCGACGCAGCGATGTAGCCTCTCAGCTGGTCCAGGGACAGGGGCATCGGGTGTCTCCTCGGCGGCCGGCACGCGCGTAGCGCAGGGGTGGGGGGACGCGCCTCAGGGCACGAGCACGATCTTGCCGAAGGCCTCGCGCGACTCCAGCAGGCCCTCGGCCTCGTGGACCGAGGCGAGCGGCAGCACCTTCTCGACGACCGGCACGAGCCTGCGCGTGCGCGCGAGCTCGACCAGCGCCTCGATGTCCGGGCGGCGCCAGCCGTCGGAGCCGACGATGGTGTGCTCGAAGGACCACACGTAGCGGACGTCCACCTCTTCCTCGAAGCCCGCGGTGGCGCCGCAGGTCAGCATGCGGCCGCCGAGCTTCACGCAGCGCAGCGTGTCCTTCCAGGTCCTGCCGCCGGTGAAATTCACGGCGACGTCCACGCCGCCGGTGCCGATGACCTTCGGCTTGCCGACGATCCCCCAGACGGCCTCGCGCATGCTGCCGGAGCGGTAGTTCACGACGTGGTCCGCGCCGATCTCGCGCAGCCGCGCCCCCTTCTCGTCGGACCCGGCGCAGGCGATCACGGTCGCCCCGGCCAGCTTCGCGAGCAGCACGCAGGCCGTGCCGACGCCGCCGCTCGCTCCGAGCACCAGCACGGTCTCGCCGGCCTTCACGCCACCGCGCGTGTTCATCATCCGGTAGGCGGTGGCGTAGGCGAGGGGGATCGAGGCCGCCTCCTCGAAGCCGACCTCGGCGGGCAGCTTCAGCAGCATCTTCGAGTGCGCCTCGCAGTACTCGGCGCGGCCGCCGTGGAACTGCTCGCCGATGAACTTGTGGTCCGTCTCCGGGATCGGCATCGGGTCGACGAGCACGCGGTCGCCGAGGCTCCAGCCCGTCACGCCCGCGCCGAGCTCGACGATCTCGCCGGCGATGTCCGAGCCGATGATGATCGGCAACGGCAGCTTGATGCCCGGCATGCCGCGGCGGCTGAAGATGTCGTGGAAGTTGAGCGACGTCGCCCGGACGCGCAACACGACCCAACCCGGGCGGGCGGAGGGTTTCGGAAAGTCCTCGAGGCGTATGCGCTCGACGTCGCCGTGCTCGTGTACGACGGCGGCGCGCATGGTGGCGGGGCTCATGGCTGGTAGCTCTCCTCGACGAATTCCACGAACAGGCCGTTGGCGTGGGACGGCGGTACGACGATCGCGCGCTCGGTCACGCGGTGCGGCACGCCGGCGTCGCGCAGCACGCGCCTCACCTGCGCGAGCGAACGCGCGCGGATCGACATCCCGATGCCGTGGGCGGGCTCCCCGCCCTGCAGTCCCGTGAACTCCGGCCAGCGCCGGCGTGCGGCATCCACGGCGTGGATCTCCATGCTCTGGCCGAGCGCGGTGCGGAACACGACACGCTCCCGGGACTGTTCCGCGGGCCGGCCGTCCATCAGCGTGCCGAAGAAATCGACGTCCTGGCCGACGTCCTGGGCGGCGTGATGGATCGTCACCACGTCGATCGCCGAGTTCGCGTGCGCCTGGTAGTCCGGGATCCAGATCGCCTCGGGCTTCGGGTGATCGGAGCGGAACAGCGACATCCGCGGCCGCTGCGCGTTGAAGGCGTACATCGAGCGGCTCGCCGTGTCGATCCAGCCGCCCACGGGCAGGCGCACGCGCCGCGAGGCGCCGTTGGGGAGCTTGATGTCGATCCCCGCCGCCTTCAGCGCCTCGTAGTCCGGTTCGAGCAGGTTCGAGGTGAACGAGGTCATGTAGTACCCGTCGAAGGACGGAAAGCAGCGGCGAAGATTCTCCTGGAGCGGCGCGTTTCGGCAGTGTTCCAGGTCGCCGAGCAACTCCAGGTAGGTGCGCTCGAACTGCACGATCGCATTCGACGTGCCGATCGTGACGTGCTCCATGATCGGCATCACGGTGAACCCGAGGCGGCGCCACGCCGCCGCCGCGAGCCCGAGGTCGTGCACGAAGACGACGAAGTGATCGAGCGAGCGGTCGGTGAACAATCTGGAACTCCGCGTGTCAGAGGTGACGGCGCAGCGCGCCGAGGAGCCGGTCGAGGTCGTCGCTGGCGTGGTCGGCGAAGGCCGCGATGCGGATCGCGCCGTGCGGGCCGGCGCCGACGTAGGTCGAGTAGATGACGAAGATCGCGTCCTCGTCGAACAGGCGCCGCTGCAGGGCCTTCATCTCGTCGGCCGTGCCGCGCACGAAAGTCGCGATGGGAGACTCGGTGTCCCCGACGTCGAGCCCGAGTGCGCGGAGGCCGGCCTTCAGGTAGCGCACGTTCTCGCGCAGCTTCTGCAGCCGATCCGGGTGCCTCGACAGATAGCCGAGGCTCGCCGCCAGCATCGCCGCGCCGGCGGACATCCCCGAGGCGGCGCCGCGCGCGGTCGGTGACTGCCATAGCGCGGCGATCGCCTCGGCCGAGCCGAGCGCGAGGCCGCCGTAGGCGGAGAAGGCCTTACCCAGCGAGCCGCCCGCGAGCACGCGGGGCCCGGCGACGCCGTGCGCCTCGAGGGCGCCGCGGCCGGTCGGGCCGATGACCCCGAACGCGTGGGACTCGTCGACGAACAGCCAACCGCCGTGCGGCTCCACCAGCCGGCGATAATCGACTAGCGGCGGCACCGTGCCGAAGGTCGCGAACATGCCGTCCGTGGCCACGAGCGGACGCTGCCCGTGCCGCAGCTCGCGCGCCATCACGCGCTCGAGGTCCGCGGCGTCCAGGTGCCGGAAGAAGTGCACGGGCTTGCCCGCCGCGGCCGCGCCCTCACGCAGGTTGTAGTGCGAGCTCTCGTCAAGGAACACGACGTCGTACTGCGCGGCCAGCCCGGTCATCGCCAGCAGCCCGAACAGGTAGCCGGTGGCGTAGTAGATGGCGCCGTCCACGCGGAAGAACTCGCGCGCGGCCGCCTCGGCGTCCGCGTTCGCTGCGAGCACGAAGCGGTAGTGACGGGGGAGCTGGCCGGTGGAGCCGAGGGCGCGCAGCGCCGCCGCGCCAGCCTCGATCAGTTCGGGCTCGCCAGACAGCCCGAGGTAGCAGGAACCCCCGAAGTTCAGGAACGGGCGGCCGTCGGCCACCATGTTGGCGCAGCTCGGCGATTCGATGCGCAGGTCGGCCATCTGGGAATGTCCCGATACGGCGTCGTAACCGGAGAGTATACGCCCGTATAGGTCAATTCCAGTAGCGGACGGTCGTGTCCGGGCCCGGCCGTCTGCACAGCCCGGGGATCTCGCATGACCGCCACTGTCCTCGCTTTCGTCTCCGCGCGGGTGATCGACACGGCCGCGGGCGCGGTGATCCCCGACCGCACGGTCGTCATCCGCGACGGCATCGTCGTGGCCGTCGGGGCCGACGGCGCGACGCCGATCCCGGCCGGCGCCACCGTGATCGACGCCCGCGAGCGCTACCTGTGCCCAGGCCTCGCGGACATGCACGTGCACGCGACCACGCCGCACGACCTCGCACTCTGCGTCGCGCACGGGGTGACGACCGTCCGTAACATGTGGGGCGAGTCGTCGATGCTCGAGCTCCGTCGGGCCGTCGAGCAGGGTTCGCTCCTGTGACCCCGGATCACGACCGCGGGGCGCATCGTGGACGGCGCGCCGGACATCGTGCCGGACGCCGTGCCGCTCAGGCACGCGATCGCCTCGGGCATGCGCACGATGGAACACTGCCTCGGGCTCAACCACGCGGTTTTCGCCGACCGTTCCCTCGCCAATCCGGACCTGTGGCTGTTCCAGCCGAAGTTGGTGCCGCTGCTCGAGCGCTTCGGCCGCGGCGAGCTGAAGCTGGAAGACGTCGTGGACGAGGCGGCGATCGACGAGATCGCGCGACTCGCGGCCACGCACGCGGTGTGGTTCGTGGCCACGCACTACGCGATGCGCAACTTCACGAGCCGGCCCGCCACGCCCAAGCCGGACGAGGATCGCTTCCTGTCGCCCGGCACGCGCGCGATCTGGCGGCTGTTCGCGGCGTTACCCGTACCGGAAGCCGTGCTCCGCGGCGAGGACCAACGGTACCAGCTCCGCTCGCGCTGCCTGCTCGCGATCCACCGCGCGGGCGGGCGCGTGATGGTCGGCACGGACGCCCCGGTGACACACGTGTACGTGGGCGCGTCCGTGGTCGACGAGATGGAGACGCTGGTCGAGGTCGGGTTCACGCGCGCGGAGGTGCTGCGTGCGGCGACGACCGAGCCGGCCCGCTACCTCGGCGTCGAGGGTGAGCGCGGCGAGGTGAAGGAGGGCGCGGTCGCGGACCTGCTGCTGCTGGACGGCGACCCGCTCGCGGACCTCAGTGCGCTGCGCCGGCCCGGCGGCGTGATGCTGCGCGGCCAGTGGCGCACGCGCGAGGCGCTCGATCGCTTGCTCGACGGGATCGCGACGCGCTTCGCGGCGGAGGAGTCGGCGTTCGCGGATCTGCCCGGTGCGGCGACCGGGCACGGTCGCCACGCGGACTTCGTCGGGGCCGGTGGGGCGGCGCTACGCGCGAGTTCCACGCCCGGCGAGTCGTCCCCGTCGGTGCAGGTCTGGCGGAAGGCCGCCGCGGGAGCGGACTGGCAGCAGAGCTTGCTCGAGGTGACGGCGGACGGCGTGGCGGATTCCGAGGCGCTGCAGGCGCTCGCCAATACGCCCGCCGAGGCTGCGATCGCGGCCGTGCTCGCCGCCCGGGTGGCCTCGGACATCCCGGACGGCGTGCCCGGGCGCGCCCGGCCGGACTACGTCGTCGAGTCTCGCTTCGGTGCACGCAGGCTGCGGCTGGTCGGCGGGAGCCACGAGGTGATCGACGGACCTCACGGCTACGTCGGCACCACGCGCTGGCAGGCCAGCCTCGACGACGGACGCCGCTTCGAGTGCTGGGTCGGACTCGGCCGTCCCGGCGAGCTGTCGATGACGGGCGCGAACGCCGGGATGCCGCTGCGCTACGCGAGCGCGGACGCGCCGCAGTGGCGACGCATCCGGTGAAGCCGCCGTCCTGCGCCGTCGGTCCGCGGAAGTCGATCTACTCGAAGATGCCTTCCCGGAACAGCCGGCTCATGAACTCGTTGCGGCGCGCGACCGACGTCGGGTGGAACGGCGCCTTGTCGTAGAGCTTCGTGACGAACGGCGCGACGAGTGCCGGGCCGACGAAGTCGTAGATGAGGAAGAGCGTGGCCATGTCGCGGTCCACGCCGGGCTTCAGTTTGCCGCGGGCGGCCGTTGCGTTCACGAAGTGACGCATCGTGCGGAACAACTCGTCGAACAGGGCCTGGCTGCCGGCGGTGCGCTCGAAGAGTGCCGTCCGCACGTACAGCATCACGGCACGGTTCCTCGCTACCCAATCGACCGCCACCCGCACCGCCGAGTCGATGGACATCGGGGCCTCGTTCTCGAGGATCGCGTCGTAGAGTTCGCGTACCGCGCCCAGCGCGTGGGCGTCGACTGCGCGGCGCAGGCCGTCCTTCGAGCCGAAGTGCGCGCGAACGAGCCCGATCGAAACTCCCGCCTCGGCTGCCAGCGTGCGCACGCTCGCAGCAGCGAAGCCGCGCTCAGCGAACAGCTTGAGTCCCGCCCGGATCAGCGCCTGCCGGCCCGGTGACAACTCGTCGAACGGCTCGCCTTCCGCTCTGTCCATCGCGTCCCCCCGGTCGAAAACCCTGATTATCGACCATCGGTATCGCGACGTCGCGACCCGCACGGACGGGCCCGTTCGACCAGCGCGAGTCGCGGCGGCACAGGGGTCGAGGGGCGCCATCGGATGGCCGGCCGTTCGGATCTCGAAACCGTGTGGCGTCGAGCCAACACGCGCTGGCTCCCGGTGCGAATCCGTTGCGCCATATACAGCCGTATAGTATACGTCCGGATAGTCGCATGCCGGCCGCGCGAGTAGTGAACGCAGCCGGTTCCGAACCGCTCACTGCCGACCAGACACCAGGGGGAGCCGATGACTTCCAGCGTTGCGCTTCGGGTTGCCATCGTCGCGACACTGTTCGGAGCGGCCGCGCCTGCCGGTGCGCAGAACGCCTCCCAGGGGCCGATCGCGCAGTTGCAGGAGGTCGTCGTCACGGCCACCAAGCGCGAGCAGACGATCGAGGAGATCCCGCTGGCCGTCTCGACGATCGGCGAGGCGGAACTCGCGGAGCGCGGCATCACGGGGTTCGCGGACTACCTGCCGTCGATCGCCGGCGTGCAGTTCATCGACGGCGGCAACCTGTTCCAGAACTCGATCACGATCCGCGGCGTCGGCGACGGCAGCGGCTCGGCGCTCACGCAGACACCGGTCGCGGTCTACCTGGACGAGACGCCGCTCACGCTGTCGCAGGGCGCCCTGAACCTCGACTACTCCACGATCGGCGTCCAGCGCGTGACGGTCATCAAAGGCCCGCACAGCACGCTCTACGGTGCGGCCTCGCTCGGCGGCACCGTCAAGGTCGAGACGCGCAAGCCCTCGCTGACCGGCGGCCTCGTGAGCGCGCGGGCAGTACTCTCGTCGGTCGACGGCGGTGACGTGGGCTACACGCTGGCGGGATCGGTGTCCGGCGCGCCGGTCGAGGGCACGCTCGGCCTGGAAGCCGCGGGATATCTCATCCAGCGGCCCGGCTACATCGACGAACCCTCGCGCAACGCCGAGGACATCAACGACCAGAGGACGACCGGCGGCCGGTTGGCGATGCGCTACGCCCCGGTCGCGAACCTGACGATCGACGCAACGCTGTACTACCAGAAAACGGAACTGAGCAGCCTGAGCTACTGGGGTCCGCAGTTCGGCGACACCACCTCGCGCCCGCTGCTTTTCGACCAGCCGAGCGACGACGAGGTCACGCTCGGTTCGCTCGTCGTCCGATACGGTTTCGGAGCCTCCGAACTCGTGAGCGCGACCTCGTACTACGACCGCGAAGCGTCGGCGAAACAGGACTACAGTTCCAGTTTCTTTAACCTCGGGATTCCGGGTGCGGTCGTGACGAGCAGCATCGTCGCCCCGGCGAAGGTCTTCTCGCAGGAGGTTCGGCTGCTCTCGACCGGCGAGAACCGGTTCAGCTGGCTGGTGGGGGCGTTCTACTCGCGGGAGGACTACACCGAGGAGTTCTCGTTCAGGAACTCCGTGGCGGGTCCGCTGTTCGATGGCGTGAACGCGTATGTCTACGAGACGCTCGCCGCTTTCGGCGAGCTCAGCTACGAGCTCACGGATCGCCTGACGCTCACGGCGGGCGGTCGGTTCACCGACTACTCCGCGGACACCCGCCTGAACGTGACGGGTCTGTTCGCCGCCAGTCCCCCGGTCGATCGTACGGACAGCGAGACCGATGTCAGTCCGCGAGTCGCGGTGAACTACGATTACGGCGACGGCTCCATCTACGCGCAGGCGGCGAAGGGCTTCCGCGTCGGTCAGGTTAACGTGCCGATCGTGACGCTGCCCGGCGAAGTCGTCCCGGCGTTCTTCGAGTCCGACAGCCTCTGGAACTACGAGATCGGCGCGAAGACGTTCTGGCTGGACCGCCGCCTGCAGGTGAACGCAGCGGCCTACTTCATCGACTGGAGCGACCTGCAATCCACGCTGCTCGCCGGCACCGGATTCACGTACATCGCCAACGTGGGGAGTGCCGAGATCCGCGGACTGGAGCTCGAGACCGTCGCGCTGCTCGGCAGCGGCTTCACCTGGTCGACGGCCCTGTCCTTCAACGACGGCGAGCTCGCGGAGGACGTCCCGACCGTGGCTAGGAAGGGCACCCGCCTGCCGGGAGTCCCCGACTTCACGTTCAACACCGCGCTGCAAAAGGACTTCTCGATGGGCGGTCGTCCGGGCTTCGCGCGCGTGGACTACCTGCACTACGGCGACTACGACAACGCGTTCCCCACTGCGCTGGGCGGCAGCCGGAAGAACGGCGACTACGACAAGGTCGACCTGCGCGTCGGCATGATATTCGGCGACTTCGAGGTGGCGGTGTTCGGTACCAACCTGCTCGACGAACGGCCGATCCTGTTCCGGCAGAACTCGGTGGGCTCGGAGGAGGTCAGTACGATCCAGCCGCGGTCCTACGGCGTGTCCTTCTCCTACGGCTTCTGAAGCCCGGATGAGCGCGCGGCCGCCGCTCGATCACCTGGTCTACACGGTACCGAGCCTCGCGGAAGGTAGCGAGGCGGTCGCCCACGCCCTCGGGCTCGAACTGACCGAGGGCGGCGCCCATCCAGGGGTAGGGACGGCCAACACGCTCGCTTCGCTCGGGCCGGGTGTCTACCTGGAGGTGCTCGGCCCCGACCCCGCCACGCCGCGCGAACGGTGGGGAGAACTCGGGATCGAGCTCGCGCGCGACGAGTGGCCGGACATCGTCACATTCGCGGCGGCAAGCGAGGACCTCGAGGCGGCGGCGAGTCGCGCCGCCGGACTCGGCCTCCGGTCGGCGATCCTGGAAACGAGTTCGAGGCGTACGCCCGACCGTCGCCTGCTGCGGTGGCGCGGCATGTACGTGTTCTCGGCGGACTACCTCGGGCTCGTGCCGTTCATGATCGACTGGGGCGATACCCCGCATCCGTCGGCCACGGCGGTCCAGGGGGCGACGCTCGCATCGGTCTTCGTCACGCACCCGCGACCGCAGCCGCTGCGCGAGATCTACGAGGCCCTGGGCGTGTCGATCCCGGTGATCGAGGGCAGTCGCCCCGCCATGGTCGCGCACCTGCGCCACGGCGCACGCGAGTTCGTGCTTACGGGTAGCGGTAGAGGTCTCCCTGCACAGCGTCGCGGCGCCGCCGCGTTACTCGGCCGGCTACAACAGGACGTTCGAAGTGTCTGAACGAGGCGGGGCGCGAAACGAGCCGGCGCTTCGGCCTTCACATCGAGACCTGGGCGCGACGCGAGCCGTTCGTGTTCATGCGTGCAGCTTCAGGAACTCGACCGTCTTAAGGAACGCGTCGGACTGGGCCTTGGCATTGAGCCCGGGCACGCCGCCGATGCTGACCGCGAAGCCCATCGGGTTGACCTCGGTTCGATCGGCGCGACCCGAGACCAGCATCGGGTTGATGAGGAGGTGACCCGCACCCGCGTACTCCAGATGCTCAACGGGGTAGGCGAATCCCTTTGCGTGCAATCGATCCACGAGTCTCTGCGATGCGATGCTGCAGGGCCACATTGCGTCCGCGGTTCCGGACACGAGCAGGATGGGAGCCTCGATCCTCTCGACCTGGATCCACCTCGGGTCGTCGAAGTCGTGAGCGGCCATGTGGTGGAGGAAATTCTGACGAACTTCCTTCGACCCGGCCCAGAGGCCACTGTCGCGTAGGCCATAGTTCTCGAAGCCCACGTAGGGCAGCGGCTTGCCGTCGAGCAGCCAGCCGGGCACCGACGACCACGTCGAGAAGTCGAAACCCGAGAAGACCATGTTGCTCGGCACCTCCGCCACCACCGCAGAGACCTGATCCGGAAACAGCGAAGCGATCAGCAGAACCGCCTCTCCGCCGCGCGATGCGCCGAGGACCGCCACCTTCCGTTCTCCGTACCGCTGCCCGAGCCAACGCATGGCCCGGCTGAAGTACTCCATCGGAATCTCGCGGTGGTGGTCCGGCCTGCCGGGGTAGTTGAACCACGCGACCGCGAACGACGTGATGCCGTATGAAGCCAGCAAGGAGGCCTTGGTCTCCCACGCGCCACCGGAGGAGCCGGCGACGACGAGCGCAAGCGGATGAGGGCCTTCGCCTGGCGCTTCGAACAGAACGCCACGAACTTCACCGTCCGAGACCAGCGTGCGCTCGACGCGTTTCCCGACCAGGCGAACGGTCTGTATGGCCTCGAGGACCGCTGGGTGGGCCTCCGCCAGATCGCCAGTGATGCGCGCGCGGATCGCGACGTCCACGGGCTTCAGGCGCATCTCGGAACTGGCGTCGAAGGCATCGAAGTCGGGGTAGCGACGAGGGCTGTCGATCTCGTCCATGCTTGGCCCCGCGGCATCCAGTTCCAGCAGGGTCGCGGGCTGCATCGACCAGAACAGTGCCTCGCCATCCAAGCCGCGGTAAGTGCCGGCCAGGGACGCCGAGCGCGACGGATCGACGGATCCGGTCGAGTCCGCGAAGTACACGCCTCGCGACGACCAGGCCTGGCCACCGCGGTCGGTGAGAGTCGCCTCGAGCGTGATCTCCGCTCCCGGAGGCGCACCAAGCAGAACGATCCGCGAGGGATCCATGAGCAGTCGCTCGGTCGGCGCTACATGCAATCTCATTGCCTTCCTCGTTCAGTCGAAGACCCGGGCGTAGTGTGCGACCATCGACTCCCACATGAGGCGACTGCTGCGCGCAGTTCCCTGCGGCGTGCCGCCGCACGCGAGGAACACCTTTCCTAGGGAGTGGTAGACAGTCTGCGTGAAGCTGGTGACCGCGTTCGGAAGCGGCGTCCAGTGTCCCGTCTCAGGGAGGGCCAGGTGGCGATACGGATGCGGATGGCCCTTCGCGCGCAGGCGATTGACGACCAGGTCCGACCCCCACGCACACGGCCACATCTGGTCGTCCACGCCGGAGACGAGCAGCAGCGGCCCGCGCGTGCGCTCGATCGGGAATGCCGCGTGCTCGCGGACCTCGGGTCGATCGAGGTCGGCGCGGTAGTAGGGCGTTGCGGCGTAGCCGAGCGGCTGGCCTTCGGCCAGCCGGCGCATGTCGTCCAGCGACAGCGGGTTCTGCGGCTCCGCCCACGGAATCTCGCGGCCCTCGAAGGTCCAGCTCGGCCCGCCGACACCCTTGCCATCCGGGTCCCAGCCCGCGCTCGAGGCGTACATCGGCACGATGGCGATCGCGCCGTCCACGTACTGCGGCAGGTAGGACGCGAGCGCGACCGTCAGCTCGCCGCCGCGCGATGCGCCCTGCACGGCCGTGCGCCGGGCGCCGAACTCGCGGCGCATCCACTCGAAGCCTTCCGCGAAGTATTCGAGGGGCAGCCGCGAGATCGTCGTCGGCAGGTCTTCGTAGGCGAAGTAGGCGAGGCTCAGGACGTCGTAACCGAGAGAGGCCAGCACCGGCGCGTAGCTCGTTTCGACGCCGCCGCCCGATCCGGTCAGGCTCATGATCGCGCCCCGCGCGCGCGAGCGGTCGCGCTGGCGGAACGCGAGGCCGCGCAGGCGGCCGCTGCGTACCGGCTCCACGGCGATGCCTTCCGCCAGACGGCGCAGCACGAGCGTCGCTTCCGCGCGAAGTTCGCGTTCCCCTGCGGCGAAGATCGAGAATCGCAGCGGCTCGAACGGGTCGACGGCGGGGCGCCCGGCGGTGTGCATCACGTGCCGCGCCTCGATCTGGAAGCGCCGGTCGATGCCGCAGGGCGGCTGCAGGGACCAGAGCAGGCCGGCGGCGTCCGTGCCCGTGTAGGTGCCGGCCTCGCTCGGTGCGCTGGCGACGTCGATCACGCCGTCGGCGTCCGCGACGAACTCGGCCCGTGCCGACCACGCGACGTCGAGTTCGTCCGTGAGATGCGATGAGATCGTCACGCGCGAGCCGGGCGGGAATCCGCTGGCGCGGATGCCGATGGGCGTCGGGAGCAGCGCGTCGCCGGGTGTGACGAGCAGCTTCGGTGCGGTGCTCATGCGGAACTCCTCGGCTCAGCCGGCGGGTCGATTCAGCCAGCGCAGTCCGCGGCTGACGGCCTGCATCACTTCGCTCGAGTGCGTGTCTCCGGCCAGTTCCGCCGCCAACACCCGGCAGCCCGGACGACGGCCGACGAGTTCGGCCAGTCGTCGCGTATCTTCCAGGATGTTCGGGAAGCCGCCGAGGCAGGCCACGTACTCCTGCCACTCCGGCTGGTGCATATACTGCGCCCACTGTTGACGGAACGAATCCGCCGTCTCGAACTCGCCGGCAGCGACGTAGAAGTCGACCTCGACGGGCTCCGTCGCGCGGCCGAACGACTCCGCGCGCTCGAACATCGACGGGCGGCGCCACCAGAACGAGGAACCGACTGCGAGGTAGCGGCGGAACGCGGCGGGCGAGGAGAGCAGCGCGTGCGTGGCGAACAGCCCGCCGAGCGAGTGGCCGACCAGCGTCCAAGTGCGCGGGTCGATTCCGAACTCACCTTCCAGCGCCGGCTTCAGTTCTTCGGTGAGCACGGCGAGGAACGCATCCGCGCGCCCCGATGGCGGGCACGCGAGCCCGCCGAGGACCTTGCCGTAGAGCCGATCCCACTCGGGCCACGGCAGCGGCGTCAGGTCCTCGTTGCGCGCAACCAGGAACGGCACGGGCGCGTCCAGCGGGTAGCCGACGGAAACCGCGACCGACGGCGGCAGTTCGCCGCCCATCTCGAGGTAAGTCGTCGCGTGGTGCAGCAGGCCCGCACTGGAGTTGCCGTCGAGCATCAGCGTGCCGGCGATCGGGCCCTCGGGCCGACGCATCGGCGACGTCACGGTGAGCAGCAGCGGGCGCGAGATGCGCTCCGGCTGCACGGTCCAGACTTCGGTCCTGAGCAGCGTATTGCTCGGCTCGCGACTGATGATCTTCATTCGCTCTTCACTCCTTCGCCCCAGCCCCCCTCCGCGATCGTCGGCTCCGGCATCGCGTCGTAGGCGGCTAGCACGCGCGCGAGTCCCCTGTCGATGGCCGGCCTGCGCAGCAGGGTCCGGCCGGTGAGCACGGTGTGAACGCCGCGCGTCGCGCGGATGTCGGCGAGCGGATCGCCGTCGACGAGCACGAGATCGGCCTTGCCGCCGACCGCGACGGTGCCGTCCGCCGCGCCCTCGCCGTGGTACTCCGCGGCGCGGCGCGTGCTTGCGTGCAGCACATCGGCCGGCGTCATCCCGCAGTGCTCGACGAGATCCTGCAGTTCCTCGTGCAGGCTGAAGCCCTCGACCACGTGCGGGTTCGGCACGTCGGTGCCGGTGAGGACGCGCACGCCCGCGGCGGTCATCGCGCGGACCGCCCTACCGGTGAGTTCGTAGCTGTTCTCCGAGAACTTCTTGCGGCTCGAGTCCGCGCGAATCATGCCGATCAGCGGGCTGTCGTCCCGCCAGAGCGTGCGTTGCAAGCGGCTCATGTAACGCGCGTCCGGCGACTTAAGCGGTTTGCCGTCCATCAGCCACTCGACGCGGTTGGTCACGGCTACCGTCGCCTGGATCCACGTGCCCGAATCCGCGAGCAGTCGGGCCAGCCGCTCGAGCCGCGCCTCGTCGTAGCGCGACGGTCCGACCTCGTTGAAGAACAGCTCCGCCGCGTGTGCGATGCCCTGCTGGCCGCGGGCGACGCCGCCCTCGATGCCGACGTCCTTCGGTACGTGGCCCATCACGCGGATGCCGTTCCGGTGGCAGGTCTCCATCAGTGCGTCGTACGCGGCGGGCGGGAGGTTCGTGTACGGCTTCGCGAACTCGTAGCCGAGTTCCGCGATCAACTCGCCGGCGCGGCGCCCGCCGGCGGCGTCCATCGCGATGTAGCTCATCAGCGGCGACTGTAGCGGCGGCCAGCCGTCGATCAACGGGCTGCCGACGCTCACCTTCGGGCCGACGAGCGAGCCACTCCTGACCGACTCGCGCATCCATAGCGTGTCCGGGCAGCCGGCCATGACCTCGACGCGCGTGATGCCGTTGGCGAGGAACAGGAACAGCAGCAGATCGTACGGGAGCAGGTACTGGGAACCGTCGCCGGCGTCCTTCAGCATGACGCTCATCGAAGCCGCCCAGCCGGACACGAACAGGTGGACGTGGATGTCCGACAGGCCCGGCATCAGCGTCCTGCCTGCGGCATCCACGAGCACCGCGTCCGCGGGCAGCGGCTGCCCGGTCGGCTGCACCGAGACGATACGGCCGTCGCGGGTCACGACGTCGTGATGCGGCAGCACCGCGCCATTCACCATCGTCAGCACGCGTGCGTCGCGGACCACCACCGCGCGGCCCGGATCGACGGAGTCGTAGAGGTCCTGCGTGGCGCTGCGATCGGCGTTGCAGAAGCGGCTGGGCTGCTTCGGCGTGGCGTCGGCGAAGGACTCGGGCGCACCGACCTGCATCCGCGCCGGCTCGCGCTGCGCGGCGAACGCACCCATGACGGCGTGCATGGGGCAGCAGTACCCGCCCCGGTGGAGACCGGCGTCAGGTCGAGCACTGCGAAGCGGGGAGAGCCTGGGTGCGGGGCCGGTCGCCGGTCGAAGGGTCGAATCCGGTCTGATCGCCATGGCTGCTCCTCGCATCGACGGAAAGGCGTGGCCGGAGGTGCGGCGCCGGCGCGTGCCCGAGCCGGGCGACCCGCCTCCCTACTGTCCCGGAAGAGTATACGCACGTATAGTCCAAAAGCCATCCCGATGCCAGCTGTCCGGAGCCCCCCATGGCAACGCCGTTCGCCGTCCGCCTGGACCCTGCCGACACCCTTCAGACGGAGCCCGTGTCCATTCGCGTGGAAGGGTGCCGTCCGGGAGAACGCCTGCGGCTCGCGTCGCGACTGCTCGACGACCTCGGCGTCGCGTGGACCGCGCACGGCGACCACGTCGCCGACGCGTCGGGCACGGTGGACACCGCGTCGGCACCCAGCGAGGGCGGCACCTACGTCGGGCTCGAGCCCGCGGGGCTGCTGTGGTCGCTGCAGCCGCCCGGCGGCACCGGGCGCCAGTTCCTGATGAATGCCACGGAGCGCGCGCACAAGCTCGGCCTGCCCGCCTGCGACCCCGTGAAGCCGCTCCGCATCGAGATCGCCGCCGAGCGTCCGGACGGCAGCCGTGCGACCGCGGAACTCTGCCTGCGCCGGCTCGCGCCGGGCATCGAGGTGCAACCGCTGCGCGACGGCCGGCTGCGCGGCACCGTGTTCCGCTGGACGGATCGCTCCCGCTCACGGGGCGCGATCGTCAGTCTCACCGGCTCGGGCGGCGGCGTCGAGATGGGCTACGCGCCGCTGCTGGCGTCGCTCGGCTACGACGTGGTGAGCCTCGCGTACTTCAACCACGAAGACCTGTCGCCGATGCTCGCGAACATCCCGCTCGAGTACTTCGCGGAGGGCTTCGAGTGGCTGCGGCGCGAACTCGGCGCGCGGCGCATCGCCGTGCAGGGCGCCTCGCGCGGCGGCGAGCTGACGCTGGTGCTGGCCGCGCACTTCCCCGAGTACGTGAACGGCGGTGTCGCGATCGTGCCGATGTACGCGACGAGCCCCGGCTGGAACCACGCCACCGGCGAGATCACCGCGAGCTGGACGTTGAACGGCGCGCCGATTCCCTACGTCACCGGCCGCGCCACGCCGCCGGACGAGATCCGGCGCATCGCGGACCTGCAGCCGCACGGCTACCCGATGGCCGACGACTTCCGGGTCGCCCTGGAGCCCCTCGAGGTGCGCGAGCGCGCTGCGATTCCCGTCGAGCGCGTCAGCGGCCCGCTGCTGCTGATCTCCGGCGTCGAGGACCAGATGTGGCACTGCGAGTGGGGCTCGGACGTCGTCGTGAACCGGCTGCGCGCGAAGGGCTTCGCGCACCCGGTGCGCCACCTCGCGCTTCCCGAGACGGGGCACATCACGCCGCTGCCGAACACCGTGACTTCGTTCGCGCCTTCGGTCTACCACTCGCTCGCGCACATGCTGCTCGCCTGCGGCGGCACGCCCCGCGGCGCGGCGCGCGCGAGCTGGACGATGTGGCAGGCGATGAAGGACCACTACCGGCTGGTGTTCGGCGGGTGAGGGGATGGCCGACTGCGCCGCGCAGTGGCCGCGAGCGAGCGCATCCTGATCGCCGCGTCGTGCTCCAAGGCCTTCGGCTTGTACCGCGAGCGCGTCGGCGTGCTGCTGGCGGTGACGCCGTCGGCCGACGAGGCGCGCAAGGTGCAGGGCAACCTCGAGAAGCTGAGCCGCAACCTGGTCTCGATGGCGCCGTCGCACGGCGCGGCCGTGGTCGCCACCGTGCTCAGCGACGCGGAGTTGCGGCGCCAGTGGCGTGGCGAGCTCGAGTCGATGCACGCGCGGCTGCTCGAACTCCGGGGCCGCCTCGCTCGCAGCGGCCTGCCCGCGCTCGACGGCGTCGCGGATCGCCGCGGATTGTTCTCGATGCTGCCGCTCACGCCCGAGGCCGTCGACCGGCTGGCCGCCGAGCACGCGGTGTACCTGCCGCGCTCCGGCAGGATCAACGTCGCGGGCCTGCGCGCCGAGGACGTGGAGCGCTTCGCGAACGCCGTGCGCGCGATCGCCGAAGGCTGAGGCGGGGGCGCGGCGTCGGCCGCGCCGCGGCGGGTCGGGCTGCCTCGGCTCGTCAGGCCGTGCGCAGCCAGTGCAGGCCGCCCACGGCGACCGCACCGACCGCCACGGCCGCGAACAGCGCGAGCAGCCAGGGCCGCGCGCCGAGTTCGGCGAAGGCCCGGAAGCGCACGCGCAGCCCGAGCGCCGCCATCGCCAGCAGCAACGCCCACTCCGAGGCGGTCGCGGCGAGGTCGAGGAACGCGCGCCACGCCGACGCCGTGAACACGCCGAGCGGCCGCCCGGGCGTCAGCTCGGCCACGGACCGCACCGCACACGCGGCGACGAACAGCACGACGAACGCCGGCACGAGCGGCGGTCGCGCGGCGGACGGCGCGCCCCCTGCCGCGATCGCCTCGCGGCGCAGCGCGAACGCCGCGAGCGGGATCACCGCTGCCATGAACAGGTTGCGCATCAGCTTCGTCACGGTCGCCGCCTCGAGCGCCTCCGGCGAGTCGTACGCACCCGCGTAGGCGAGGGCGGCGCCGGCCACCTGCGAGGTGTCGTGGATCGCGGCACCGAGGAAGATGCCGGCCGCCACGGGATCGCCGGCGAACAGCACGTGCGCGAGCAGCGGGTGCACGAGCAGAGCGGTCATGCCGAACAGCGTGATGCACGCGACCGCGTAGCCGATCTCCGCCTCGCGCGCCCGGATCAGCGGTGCGGTCGCGGCGATCGCGGTGATGCCGCAGATCCCGGTGCCGACGGCGATCAGCGCCGCGAGCCGGCGCTCGAGGCCGAGCAGCCGGCCGGCGGCGGTTACGAGCACCAGCGCCGTGGCCACGCAGACCACCACGACCGGCAGTGCGGCGAGTGCGACCTCGGAGGCCGTGGCGAGGCTGAGATTCAGGCCGAGCAGGACGATGCCCAGCCGCAGCACGGGCCCGCTGAAGAACGTCGTCGCGGGCATGGCGGCGTCCGCGGCGGCTGCGCGCAGCGTCGCGACGGCCATGCCGAACACAATCGAGGGGACGACCGGGCTGAGGGGGCTCGTGGCGTAGCCGAGCAGTTGCCCGACGCCGGCGGACAAGAGCCGGCCCGCGAGGGCAGCGCCGGCGACGAGGGCCGCGCCGAGCAGCAGCGGTGGGACCTGCGGTGCCGAAGGCTCGCGCACGCGCAGGCGATCGAGGAAGCGGTGCGACGATCCGCGCCGGGGCTCAGCCGCGCGTCGCGGGCTCGGCCACCGTGGCAGCGTCCGGGCGCGGCGCGGCCGCCAGGCGCGAGCGTCTGGGCCCTCGGGACTCCAGCGCGAGCGCCCAGGCGTTCGGCGCCTGCGACCAACGGACATCCGGGCGCGACGAACGGATCGCGCGAGCGCCGCGTACCGTCTAGCCTCGCGGGACCCCAGCCCTACGGAACGCACCGATGACGCACGACCGCTCGATCACCCGCCGGCGCCTCCTGGGTTCCGCCGCCGCGCTGGCCGCCACCGGGCTCGCAACGGGCGGCTTCGCCGGACGCGCCTGGGGCTCGGCCTCCGCGCCGTTCTCGCTGCTGATCCTCGGCGGCACCGGGTTCATCGGCCCGCACATGACCGAGCAGGCGCTCGCCCGCGGCTGGAAGGTCACGCACTTCAATCGCGGCCGCCGCGACCCCGATGGCGTGCCCGGCGTGGAAACCCTGCTCGGCGACCGCGACGGCAAGCTCGATGCGCTGCGCGGCCGCCGCTGGGACGCGGTGATCGACAACTCGGGCTACGTGCCGCGCATCGTGAAGATGTCTGCCGAGCTGCTCGCGCCGAACGTCGGGCAGTACCTGTTCGTGTCCAGCGTCTCGGCGTACGCCTCGCTCGCCACGGCGCAGGACGAGACGTCGCCGGTCGCGAAGCTCAAGGACGAGACCGTCGAGACGGTCGACAACGAGACCTTCGGCGGACTGAAGGCCCTGTGCGAGCAGGCCGCGGAGCGCGCATTGCCCGGCCGGACGACGATCGTGCGTCCCGGGTACATCGTCGGGCCGCTGGATCCGACGGACCGCTTCACGTACTGGCCGGTGCGCGTCGCCCGCGGCGGCGACATGCTCGCGCCCGGCACGCCGGCCGATCCGATCCAGGTGATCGACGCGCGTGACCTCACGGCGTGGATGCTCGGGCTCGTCGAGAAGCGCCACCTCGGGACCTACAACGCCGTCTCCGCACCCAGGCAGTTCACGATGGGCGGCCTGATCGAGACGAGCCGCAAGGTGTCGGGCGCGAAGACCGACGTGACGTGGCTTCCCGCCGACTTCCTCGAGCAGCAGTTCGGCGAGCAGGCGAGCTTCCCGCCGTGGGCGCCGACCGTGGGCGAGTACGCCGGTCTGGCCCTGACCCGGGTCGATCGCGCGCTGCAGACGGGGCTTACGATCCGACCGCTGGAGCACACGGTTCGCGACACGCTCGCGTGGCACGCGACCCGACCGGCGGACCGGCAGGCCAAGCTCCGGTCGGGCATCGAGCCGGAGAAGGAGGCCGCCGTCCTCGCCGCGTGGCGCGCGCGTCAGACGCGGGGCGCTGCCTGACGCGAGCCGGAGCGCGGGACGACGCGGACGAGAGTGGGCGAGCGCGGGCCTCCCCACCGGTTGCCGTCGAGGGGAGCAGGCGCTATCGGGAACCGATCTCGCGGACACCTTCGCAGGTGGTGAGAGAGAACAGAAGAGTAGATCTATAACTTGCTGATTATCATGTCTTTCGTCTCAGGTCATCGGCATCAATGGACATTGTGGCTGGAATGTCTATTCTGCACGTAGCAGCTCGTTCCATTGATCAGTTCACTCAACGCGAGGCTCCCTCGTGCCCCCGACCCCGCTTGCCGAACTCCCCAGCCAGTCCGCCACCGAGGTCAAGAATCAGTGGGGGCAGATCGTGCGCCAGGTCCTGAAGACGGGATCGCTCGCGATCACTCAGCGCTCGAACGTCGAACTCGTGATGCTCTCCGCCGAGCGCTACCAGGCGCTCGTGGACACGATCGCGAGGCTCGAGGCGCGCGAGCGGTCCGAGCTGGAGGAGTTGACCGCGCAGTTCACGAGCAGACTCGACAAGCTCCAGGCGCCCGAGGCCGCCGCCCGCGTCGCCGAGGTGCTGGACGCCCGGGGTCGAGCGATCACGCCGCCGGTGGCCGGCGCGAGCTACTGACGACGCCCGCCGCGCCGCGTGGCATCCCCGCGCCCGTTTGTCTACGTGCTCGCCGGGGTGAACGGAGCCGGCAAGAGCTCGGTCGGCGGTCACCTGCTGATGGAGCGTGGACTCGACTGGTACAACCCCGACACGTTCACCCGCGAGCTGATGGCCCGCCGCTCGATGTCGCTGGCGGACGCGAACGCCGCCGCGTGGCAGGCCGGTCGCGCGCAGCTCGAGGCCGCGATGCTGCGGCGCCGGAACTTCGCGTTCGAGACGACGCTCGGGGCGTCGACCATCCCGAACCTCCTGATCCAGGCCAGCGCCACTCATGACGTGTACGTCTGGTACTGCGGTCTCGCCAGCGTCGAGCAGCACCTGAACCGTATCGCAGCGCGTGTCGCCCGCGGAGGACACGACATCCCCGAGGCCAAGGTGCGCGAACGGTGGGAAGCCTCGCGCCGGAAGCTGGTCCGGCTGCTCCCGCACCTCGCGCACCTGCAGGTGTTCGACAACTCCGCCGATGTCGCACGGGGCGAGCCGATCCCGCTGCCGCGGCTCGTGCTGGAGATGGCGCGGTGTACGCTTCGATACCCGAACCCCCGCAACGCGGCTGAACTCGCGAGCGTTCCGGCCTGGGCGGCGCCGATCGTGGAGGCGGCAATCCAGGCGAGCGACGGGCGCTGAGCCGAGCACGCTCCGGCGACGGCGCTGCGCAACCGATGCCCACGTCCGGGCCAGGCGACAGGAGTGGAGGGCGGCGCTCGGGAGACCCCGCTTCGGTCGAGCGGCAAGGCGCACCGATCGCTATGGTCCGCGCCGGGCAACCGAATCGGCAAGGCGCACCGACTACTATGGTCCGCGCCGGGCAACCGAAGCGGCATTCGTCCCGGATCGCATGACTCGACGCAGCCGGTATGCACCGGTCGTCGACGGCTGCTCGCACCGAAGTGGCGTTGAGCACCGAGGCCACCACGCTGAACCCGGGCCCGGTTTTCCACTACGTCGGCGTGCAGTTCTATCTCGGCGCGTGGCAGGGCGACCGAACCGAGATCCAGGACCGCTACGTCGGCACCGCGTACCGGGGCGCACGATCGCCCGGCACCCGTACCGTGAAGGAGAGCGGGGCTATAGGAAATGCAGGTGCACGACACCATGGCCGGGCTGAGCCACGCCATTTCCACCATTTAACTTAATATACATTATGCGAAGTCTCTTCGCGGCATAGGCCAGGCCGGCTGACCGATCGCCAGTTCTTCGGACTGCTCTCTCGACCAACCCACAGGCCACCATCGAGCCCCGCATGGGCGCACGGACGGCGCGCTCGCACTGACGTCGGCCGACGGCGCGACCCGACGCAACTCCGAACGCGCACCCACGACACGGCGTCGACCGTGCGTCACTAGCGCCCGGGTTCGATCGAACCCAGCGTTCGATGGAATGCGGCCCCCGACATGCCTCCGCGCGCCCGGGAGCGCTCGGCGCCACCCCGACTGCAGGCCACCAGGCCTCCCGATCCGATGGCGCCTCGCCAGGTTGCCCGTAGCGAACCGGAACGGTGTTCGCATCGGGCTGGGAGTTGTGCACAGGCGTGTGGATATCGAGCGGCTGGGTTTCGGACCGGAATCCACAGGCCTGTTAACAACTCCAGGGGCGCAGATCGGTCGAGAACAGCCATCGGTGGTCACTGAACAGCGGTCCAGCGGCTTATCGCCCCCACTGCCCGGGGCAGTATCAGCCGTTTTAAGCCGTCGGCTGAAGATCAGCTATCATCCAGGCATGCCGCGCTCCGTCCAGTACCCCCGTGCCAGCCTCGCCCAGGCCCTCGAACTCGCCGCGTCGGTGGAGCACCTCGGTGGCGAGTGCGCGTTGGAAGCAGCCGCCGCGTTGACCGGTCACTCGGCGGGCGGGACATACGCGGCCCTCGTGGCCGCGGCGGTGAAGTACGGCTGGGTCACCTCGCGCAAGGGCCGGTTGCGCACCACGCCCGCTTTCGCCGATTACCGACTCTCGGGCGACGAAGCTGCCCGCCGGGCGGCGCTGGCGACCGCGTTGACGTGCCCGCCTCTGTTCGCCCGCCTCGTCCAGAGGTTCGCGGGCAAGCCGCTGCCCGAGGGGGCGCTGGCGAGCCTGCTGGCCCGGGAGTTCGACGTGCCCGAAGGCATTGCGCCTCGGATTGCCGGCTACTTCGTGGCCGGCGCACGCATGGCGGGCCTGCTCGAGGGCGCCGGATTGCGGCCCGCTGGCATCGTCTGTTCGGGAGACTCGGCTGCTGCGGCGGGTGGCCGCGAGCGCACGCCGCCGGCACTCGGTTCGGAGCCCGCCGTGGCCACGCCGATACGACGCGATACGCAAGCGGTCTCCGCCGACGAGGCCCCGCGCGATCTCGATGACGTCGAATCGATTGCAATCAGGACGCGCATGGGCCCGGGCGTCCCGACGAGCTACAGTCTCGCGCTCCGTGGACCGGGCATCGACGCCACGCTGCAACTGGCCGATCCCGCCGACCTCGGGGTCGCGCGCGCACTTCTCGAGCGCGTCGAACGCGCGCTCGGCCAGCGCGAACGCCGCTCAATCGACGAGTAGCGCCGCCGCGAACGCACCGAGCATCGCGAACACGAGGGCGATCTTCACGGCCGTGCCGATCAGCAGACCGATCCACGTGGCGATGCCGACGTGACCAGCACGGCGGAGGTCGCGCCGGCACAGGTACTCGCCGATCGCTGCACCGACCAGCGGCATGAACAGCAGGCCGACCAGCCCCGTGAAGACGCCGGCGAGCGTCCCGATCGCAGCACCGACGATCGCTCCCTTGCTCGCGCCGGCGCGCTTCGCACCCAGCGCAGCCGACACGTAGTCCGCGGCCCACGCAAGCAGCGTCAGGACCGCCGCGAAACCGACCGTCCAGCCGGAGATGCGCGTGAAGTCGTCGATCCACGCGGCGAGCAGGATGCCGGCGAACACCAGCGCAGCACCTGGCAGCGCGGGCAGCACGGTACCCGCCACGCCGACGAAGATCATGATCCCGGCGAGCAGCCACCAGAGTGTGTCGAGGTTCGTCATCGTCGCTGCCTCGCGGTCAGTACCGCGGCTTCAGGTGTACGTGGGATTCGGCACCGTGCGAATGACGGTGCGCGCGCTCGACGCCCACGAGGTTCAGGTGGCCGTGACGGACTCCGGGCTCGGCCATCAGCGACCCCGCGAACGCGCGTACGTCGTGAGTCGCGCCCTGGAGCACGACGCTCTCGAGGCAGTCTTCGTGGTCGAGATGCACGTGCATCGTCGCGACCGTGAGGTCGTGCCGCGCGTGCTGCCGGCTGGCCAGACGTTCGGCGAGTTCGCGTTCCGAGTGGTTGTAGACGTAGGACAGGCTCGCGACGCAGTGACCGCGCTCGAACACCGCGTCGTTCTCGGACTCGAGCCTCGCGCGGATCAGGTCGCGCACCGCCTCGCTGCGGTTGGCGTAGCCGCGCGCCGCGATGAACGCGTCGAACGCGGCTGCCAGGTCGTCGTCGATCGAGATCGTGAACCGCTCCATCCGCTGCGCTCCCGGCCCGCGGGCCGTCATTACATTGCTGCAATCGTAGACGTTCGCGCGGCGCGTTGACGTGCCGGCCAGAGCGGTCACCCTGATGATTACTCAGAGCTAATATATACGTCTCAGTTATTTACGGATGTTATCTAAAGTATCACCTTAGCTTTAACCGCCATGTCGCCACCGCCACGCTCCGCACTGCCGCAGGTTATGTCTGACGTTGCTTTTTCAAACCGCGCAGCTATATTCGGCCTAGGTCCTTGTACCGGCGCTCAAAAAGCCCCGGAAAGCAAGTTAGAAATCACTTCAGGTGCGTGGCGCAGCGGGCTTCGGTTCCGGTTGCCGCCCCGACGGGTCCCGCGGAGTCCGCCCCGATGACTGCTTGGAGCCGGCTGCACGCCGCCACGCTCGAACTGGTCAAGAGCGCGCCGTTGAAACAGCGGCTTGCTTCTGCTTTCCAGAATCACTTGAAGGGCCTGGAGATCCAGGACCTGCCACCCGAGCTGCGGGCTGAGTTCGCCGCACTGGCCGCCGACCTGGAGACGGTGTTGCCGCTGCCCGGTGAAACCGCGGTGCAGGCCACCGTGCGGAAGATGTCGGCGGAGCAGGCGGACCGCTGCGCCATGCGCATCGTGGAACTCGCGCACGACTACGTACACGCGCCCGCAAGCGTCACGCGCCTCCCCGTCCGGGATCGCCGCGAGGAAGGCAACGAGTCGGTCCCGCGCCTGTTCGCCGCGGAAGGCTGAGGCCTGCAGACAGCGCGCGTCGGCGGCGCGCTCAATCCAGCTTGAACTCGATGGTTTCCCAGCGCTGGGTGTCTTCGTGGCGCGCCTGGCGGAGAATCGCGTCGATCAGCGCGCGCTCGTCCCAGTCCACGGACTCGTCCGCGAGCGCGAGCAGCGCCTTCGGCACGCCCACCGTGGAGCCGAAGCTCGCCATCAGCAGCACCGGCTTGTCGGCCGCCTTCGCGAAGTTCGCCTGGAACTCCAGGAGGTCGGGCGCGCGCCGGTGATGCGGGGCGAGGAGGATGACTGCTTCCACGGGCTGGATCTGGCGGCGCAGTTCCTCCCGTTCGGCCTCCTTGCCGCCGGCCGGGCGCCGGTCGGGCGCGCTGTAGTTCAGGTAGAAGAAATTCCGCGCGCTCTCGAGGAACTCGAAGACGCGGTAATAGTCCTCGTCCGCGTCCCACGCGTGGCTGACGAACAGCTTCACCGGGTTCTGCTGCGAAATCATGGCGTGCTCCCTGAGCGTGGCCGAGTTTAGCGCACGGGTCCGGGGGCAACACGCTAGAATCCTGGCGCGGCGACACCGTTCCCGGCCGCCCCCTTCCCCTCCCGATGCGACTTCTCGTCTACAACATCCGTTACGCGACGGGCACGGGCCCGGCTTTCCATCTGCCGCTGCCGGGCGCGGGATACCTGCGCAGCAACCGTCAGGTTCTGGACGGCATCACGCAGTTCATCAAGTCGCAGGACCCCGACGTCGTGGGTCTCGTCGAGGTCGACACCGGCTCGATCCGCACGGGCATGGTGAACCAGGCGGAGTTCATCGCCGCGCACCTCGGGCACTACTCCACGTACCAGTGCAAGTACGGGGCGGAGTCGATCAACTCGATGGTCCCGATCGTGCGCAAGCAGGGCAACGCGTTCCTCGCGGCGCCGCGTGTGCACGGCGAGCGCTTCCATTACTTCGACACCGGGATCAAGCGGCTGATCATCGAACTCGAACTCGAGGAGGCCGTGATCTTCCTCGTGCACCTGTCGCTCAAGTACCGGCATCGCCAGTCGCAGCTCCGCACTCTGCACGAGCTCGTCAAGCGCTCGCGCAAGCCGGCGATCGTCGCCGGAGACTTCAACACTTTCTGGGGAGACCACGAGATCTACCTGTTCATGCAGGCTTCGGGGCTCAAGAGCGCGAACACCCAGGGCCTGCCTTCGTACCCGAGCAGGAACCCGCGGCGCGAACTCGACTTCATCCTCTACACGCAGGGCATCGAAGTCACGGGCTTCCAGGTGCCCGGGGTGCGCTACTCGGATCACCTGCCGCTGATCTGCGACTTCGAGGTCAGGCGCGCAGCCGCCTCGGTCGCCGCCTGACACCGCGGAGAATTCCCATGCCCCAGGCCGGCGCACCGCACTGGTGCCACGAAATCGACGCCGAAGGCATCGCGTGGCTCTGCTTCGACCGGCAGGGTGCCTCCACGAATTCGCTGTCGCGCGCGACGATGGAAGCGCTCGAAGCCGCGCTCCGCTCGATCGAGGCCGCGCGCCCGAGGGGCCTCGTCCTCTGGTCCGCGAAGCCGAACGGCTTCGTGGCCGGCGCCGACATCAAGGAGTTCGTCGGCCTGCGCGACGCCGGACAGGCCTACGAACTGATTCGCGGCGGCCAGCTCGTGATCGAGCGTCTCGCGAAGCTGCCCTTCCCGACCTGCGCCGCGATCCACGGCTTCGCGCTGGGCGGCGGACTCGAACTTGCGCTTGCCTGCACTTACCGAGTCTGCGCGGACGACGGCAAGGTGACGCTCGGCCTCCCGGAAGTGCAGCTCGGCATCCACCCGGGCTTCGGGGGCACGGTGCGCGCGCCGCAACTGATCGGGGCGCGGGCAGCGCTCGACCTGATGCTGACCGGTCGCAGCCTGCGCGCGGACAAGGCGCTCGCAATGGGACTCGTAGACCGCGTCGTGCCAGCCGCGGAGCTGAGGGGCGCCGCTGCGGCGCTCGTGCGCGCACGGCCGGCGCCGCGACGTGCGCCGCTGGTGGACCGGCTGCTCGCGCTGCGGCCCGCGCGCGGGTTCGTGGCTGCGCAGACCGAGCGGCAGGTCGCGCGTCGCGCCCGGCGTGCGCACTATCCGGCCCCCTACGCGATCGTCGATCTCTGGCGACGTCACGGGGCGCGCGGCGAAGCGGCCTACGAGGCCGAGGCCCGTTCGATCGCGGAGCTGTTCTGCACGCCGACGTCGCGCAGCCTAGTCCGCGTGTTCCTGCTGCAGGACCAGCTGAAGGCGCTCGGCGGCCGCAACGCACCGCAGTTCCGCAAGGTGCACGTGGTCGGGGCCGGCGTCATGGGCGGCGACATCGCGGCGTGGTGCGCGCACCGCGGCCTCGAGGTCACGCTGCAGGATCGCGCCCCCGAGTACGTGCAGCCCGCGCTCGACCGGGCACGGGAGTTCTTCGCGAGGCGCGCGCGCAAGCCTGAAGACGCCGCGGCCGCGCAGGCTCGGCTGCGCGCGGACGTCGAAGGTGCGGGCGTGGCCGACGCCGACGTGGTGATCGAGGCGATCTTCGAGAACGTCGAGGCCAAGCAGGCGCTGTATGCGTCGCTGCTGCCGAAGATGAAGCCTGACGCGGTGCTCGCGACCAACACCTCGAGCCTGGTGCTCGAGACGCTCGCCGCGCGGCTGCCGGATCCGGCGCGACTGGTCGGTCTGCACTTCTTCAACCCGGTGTCGAAGATGCCGCTCGTCGAGGTCGTGCATTCCGGTGACACGCAGCAGCCCGCCGTGCAGGCGGCGCTCGCGTTCGCGCGCCGGCTCGACAAGCTGCCGCTGCCGTGCGCGAGCGCGCCCGGCTTCGTCGTCAACCGCATCCTCTTCCCATACATGATCGAGGCGATGCTGGCCGCGCGCGAAGGCGTGCCGCTCGCGGTGATCGACGAGACGGCCCTCGCCTTCGGCATGCCCCAGGGTCCGATCGAACTGGCAGACACGGTCGGCCTCGACGTGGCCTACCACGTAGGCCAGGTCCTCGCGAAGGCCTTCGGCGGTCCTGCGCCGGACGCGCTGGAGCCGCAGTTGCAGGCTAAGAAGCTCGGCCGCAAGACCGGCGAGGGCTTCTACCGGTGGGTCGACGGCAGGCCGCGGAAGCCTGACACCGGCGGCGCGAAGGCCCCTGCCGACCTGGAAGACCGGCTGATCCTGCCGATGCTGAACGAAGCGGTCGCGGTGCTGCGCGAGCGCTTGGTGACCGATCCCGACCTGCTCGACGCCGGCGTGATCTTCGGCACCGGCTTCGCGCCGTTCCGTGGCGGCCCGCTGCATTACGCGCGTACGCGCGGCGTCGCGGCGATCGTCGAGCGGCTACGGGAACTCGAACGGCTGCACGGCCGACGCTTCCGTCCCGATCCCGGCTGGTCCGCACTCGCCCCCTGAGCCGGCTGGCCGGCCACGCGGGCCACCGGGAGCGCTGTGTTAAGATCCGGGGTCGTCTTGCCGCGCCCGCGCCGGACTCGATGGAAAGCGAGATCGTCGATCCCAGCCTGCTCCGTGCCTTCACGCCGCTCGACGGCCTGAAGCGCGAGAACCTTTACGCGCTGGCGCGCAAGACCTCGCTGAAGGAGTTGCCGGCAGGCCGGGCGCTGTTCCGGGAAGGCGACACGGACAAGCGGACGGTCTACCTGGTCCGCGGCGAGATCGAACTGCGCAGTGGCGACGAGGCGATCGTCACGGTGCGTGCCGGCACCGTCGAGTCGCGCAACCCGCTCGCGCCGGGGATACCGCGCCGCTTCACGGCGCACGCCATCTCGGACGTCGAGTACGTCTCCATCGACACCGACCTGCTGGACGTCCTGATCACCTGGGACCAGACCGGCACCTACGAGGTCGGGGAGCTGACCGGCAGCGAGCCTGCGGCCAGCGACGACTGGATGACCACGCTGCTCCAGACCAAGGCCTTCCACCGGATCCCACCCGCCAACCTGCAGGCGATCTTCATGCGGATGCAGCGTGTCGCATGCCCCGCGGGCCAGGTCGTGATCAAGCAGGGCGACGAGGGCGACTACTTCTACGCGATCACGCAGGGCCGCTGCGTCGTCACGCGCGAGACGCCGCTGAACCGCGACGGCATCAAGCTGGCGGAACTGGGCCCCGGCGACACCTTCGGCGAGGAAGCCCTGATCTCGGAATCCAAGCGCAACGCGACCGTCACGATGCTGACCGACGGCGCGCTGATGCGGCTCGGCAAGCAGGACTTCCACACGCTGCTGAACGAGCCGATGCTGCAATGGGTGAGCTACGACGAGGCCGTCGGCCTGGTCGATGGCGCCGGCGCGAAGTGGCTCGACGTGCGACTGCCGTCCGAGTTCGAGGTCTTCCGGCTGCCCGGCGCGATCAACGTACCGCTGTACTTCATCCGCCTGAAGCTGAAGCAGCTGGACCCGAACGTGCGCTACGTGCTGGTCTGCGACACCGGCCGCCGCAGCTCCGCGGGCGCGTACATCCTGAACGAACGCGGCTTCGACGCCGTGGTGCTGCGCGGCGGCCTCGCGTCGGCCGAAGGCTCGCTGCGGCGCTGAGGAAAGGGGTCGGAGCCTTTTTTCGGCTCCGCGAGACAGGGGACTGCCCCCCCTCCTCGGTCACATCGTATGCGTGGGCTTGTCGCCGCCGAGCGCGCCGGCGAGATAGTTCTCGATCTTCTTCTGCGTGTTGCCGCGGTCCTGCTCGGAGAACTGCACGCCGATGCCGGCCAAGCGCTTGCCCTGCGCGCCCTTGGGCGTCACCCAGATCACCTTGCCCGCGACCGGCAGCTTCTCCTCCTCGCCCATCAGGTTGAGGAGCATGAACACCTCGTCGCCGAGCCGGTAGCTGCTGTTGGTCGGGATGAACAGCCCGCCGTTCTTCACGAACGGCATGTAGGCGAGGTACAGCGCGCTCTTGTCCTTGATGGTGAGCGTCAGCAGTCCCGGCTTGTTCAGAGGCTGTCTGTTCATGGACCGTCCGTCAGCCGGCCCGCGCGCGCCGCGGCTCGGCGAGCGTCTCGGCGAGGCCGAAGAGCACGCGTTCGAACAGCGAGGCAACGTTCGCCGAGCCGTGGAGCGCCTCGCGCGCACCGCGGGTCTCGTCAAGAAGCCCGTAGAGGCCCTGAATATGTCGCGTTCCCGCCGCTCCTGGCAAGCCCGGATTGGCGGTAGTGTGACCTGGCGCGGCCCCGGCCAGCCCCTGCCGGACCCTTTCGGTGATCCAGTTCTCGATCCACCGCAGCCTGGCGGCCGGGAAGTGCTTCGCCCAGCGCTCCGCCAGCTGGATCGGGTCCGCGTCCGGGCGGCGCAGGTAGGCGGGCAGCTCGGCCATCTCGCGCGGCAGGTCCGCGGCGCCCGCCTCCGCCAACGCCAGCGCATCCGGCGGCACGCCGCCGACGATCGCCAGCAGGCCCTCCCAGTCCGCCTCGGACCCTCGGTCGCGCAGCCACGCGAGCCCCGTCGCCGCGGGCGGTACCGCGAGTTCGATGCGCTGGCAGCGGCTCGCGATGGTCGCCGGCAGGCGGTGCGCGCGCGCAAGCGGCAGGATCAATAGCGCGCCGGCGCCCGGCTCCTCGAGCGTCTTCAGCAGCGCGTTCGCGCCGTTGACGTTCATCGCGTCGGCGGGATCGACGATCGCCACGCGCCGTCCACCGCGCTGGCTCTTGAGCCCAAGCGACTCGATCAGGTCGCGGACGTCGTCGATCAGCACCTGCTGCTTGTCCTCGCGAACGGCGATGCGGAGCCGGTCAGGGTGACTGCCCGCCTCGAGCAGCCGGCACGACGCGCAGGTGCCGCAAGGCGCCGCCTCCGGCCGGTCGCACAGCGCGGCGCGCGCGATCCACTCCGCCAGCGCCGACGTGCCGAGCCCGCTCGGCCCGACGATCTGCAGCGCGTGCGACAGCCGACCCGCAGCGATCGCGCGTTGCACCTGCTCGCGGGGCGCCGTGAGCCACGGTGCGTCCTGCGCGAGCGCGAACTCGGTGCTCGGCGCACGGAAGGGCTTCTTCGACTCGCTCATGCGCCCAGCTCCGCGAGATGCCGCCACGCCGCCGCCTCGACCGCGTCCGTGTCGCGCGTCGCGTCGATCACGCGCACGCGGTCGGGGTCGCGCCGGGCGATCTCGAGGTACTTCGCCCGCACGCGCTCGAAGAAGATCGAGGTCTCGGACTCGATGCGGTCCGCCGCCTGTGCGCGGCCACGGGCCCGGGCGAGCGCGACGCCGACGGGCGCGTCGAACAGCAGCGTGAGATCCGGCTGCAGGCCGGGATGCGCGAGCCCGGCGAGCGCGGCGATCGAGGCGTCGCCCACGCCGCGGCCGCCACCCTGATAGGCGTAGGTCGCGTCGGTGTAGCGATCGCAGAGCACCCACGCGCCACGCTCCAGCGCGGGCCGGATGCGGTTCGCGGTGTGGACCGCACGCGCCGCGAACATCAGCAGCAGTTCGGCGGCCGGCGGCACGCCCTCTTCTCCCCGTTCCAGCACCAGTGCACGGATGCGCTCGGCGAGCGGCGTGCCGCCGGGCTCGCGCGTGGTGACCACCTCGTGTCCGCCCTCGACGAGTCGCGCGCGCAGCCGTTCGAGCTGCGTGGACTTCCCGACGCCCTCGATGCCCTCGACAGTGACGAAGCGTCCGGTCATCGCGTGGTTCCGCCGGACGCGCCACTGCTGCGCAGGCGCGCGAGGTAGCGCTGCACCGCGGCCGAGTGCTCGGCGTAGGTGCGCGAGAACACGTGCCGGCCGTCGCCGGAGCCGGTCGCGACGAAGAACAGTTCGTCGGTCTCGAGCGGCCGGACCGCGGCCTCGATCGCGGCACCGCTGGCGAGCGCGATCGGCGTGGGCGGCAGACCGTCACGCGTGTACGTGTTGTACGGCGTGTCGCTGCGGAGGTCGCGCCGGCGGATGTTGCCGTCGTACGCGCCGCCGAGCCCGTAGATCACGGTCGGATCGGTCTCGAGCCGCATTCCGCGCTGCAGGCGGTTCACGAACACGCCGGCGATGCGCGGGCGTTCGTCCGGTGCGCCGGTTTCCTTCTCGATGATCGACGCGAGGATCAGCGCCTCGTACGGCGTCTCGATCGGCAGGTTCGGGGCCCGCTTCTCCCAGGCCGCGGCGAGTTCGCGCTGCAGCCGCCGGTGCGCGAGCTCCAACACCTCGAGATCGGTGGTGCCGCGCGGCACGAGATAGGTGTCAGGGAACAGCTGCCCCTCGAAGTGCACGTCCGGGGCGCCGAGCCGCGCCATCAGCGTCGCGTCCGGCGGGCCGACGAACGTGCGGCGGATCACCGGGTTCGCACGGATCGTCTCCAGCGCCTGCACGAACGTCCACCCCTCGACGAGGGTGATCGGGTGCAGGATCACGCGACCTTCGACCAGCAGGTCGAGCAGGCCCGCGGGAGTGGTGCCGGGCGGCACCGCGTACTCGCCCGCGCGGATGCGCGACGCCTTGCCTTCGAGGCGGCCCAGCAGCACCCACAGGCGCGGCCGGTCTAGACGACCCTCGGCGGCGAGGCGGCGCGCGAGCGTGGCGAGGCCCTCGCCCGGCTTCACCTCGACGACCGCCGGCCCTGCCGACGCGGGCAGCGGTGCGCGGTACCACGACAGCACGGCGAGGGCACCGGCACCGGCCAGCAGCAGTGTCAGCAACAGCAGCGCGTAGATCAGCTTGCGCAAACGCCCGCCTCCGCCGACTCCCACGCCCGCGCGAGCCGTTGCTGCAACTCGCGACAGACGGGCCCGGGCTCGTAGGTGCGACCGTCGAGAGCCCGCACCGGCCACGCGCCGATCACCGCGTTCGTCAGGAAGATCTCGCGCGCGGCGTCCAGTTCCGCGTCGCGCAGGTCGCGCACCACGACGCGGTGGCCGGCCTCGGCCAGCCAGTCGAGCGCCTGCGCCCGCACCACCCCCGCGACGCCGCAGCGTGCGAGTTCGGGCGTGACGATGGAATCGGCGTAGACGGCGAACACGTTCGTCATCGTGCCGCAGACGACGTAGCCGTGCACGTCGCTCGTGAGGCCCTCGGCGATCGCGGGATCCGCCCACTCGCGCCGCGCGAGGACCTGCTCGAGGCGGTTCAGGTGCTTGAGGCCGGCGAGCGCCGGCTGCTCGGCGAGCCGCAACCGGCAGCGGCGCACCGCCACGCCCTGGGTGGCCCACTCCGGGGCGCGGATCCGCGGCAGGAACGCCTGCACGATGCGCCTCGGGGTGACGGCGTCGGCGACGTACCCCGTGCCGCCGGCACCGCGCGTGAGCACGAGCTTGACGAGCCCCGCACCCGGTATCGCGGCCGCGCGCCGCAGTTCGGCGACGAGCGTGGCGCGCGCGGGTGCGTCGATCGCCAGGCGTCGGCAGCCTTCCTGCAGGCGGGCGAGGTGCCGGTCGAGCAGCCGCAACCCGCCCTCGCGCACCGCCAGGGTCTCGTACAGGCCGTCACCGAACTCGAGCCCGCGATCGGGCAGCGGCAGCGAGTTCGCGGCCTGCCCGTCGACCCAGGTGGCGAGCGCGTCGGTCATCGGGCGCACCATCCAAGCCGCGCGCTCCAGCCGCTCATGGGGTGCCTCCGGTGAGCGCGGCCAGCAGTCCACGCGCCTTCGCGCGCGTCTCGTCGAGTTCGCGTGCCGGCACCGAGTCCGCGACGATGCCCGCCCCCGCGCGGATCGCGAGTTCCTCGCCCGCGATCGTCGCCGTGCGGATCAGGATGTTGAGGTCGAGCGCACCGTCGCGACCGAGGTAGCCCATCGAGCCGGTGTACGCGCCGCGGGCTTCGCCCTCCAGCTCGGCGATGATCTCCATGCAGCGCACCTTCGGGCAGCCCGTGATCGTGCCGCCGGGGAACAGCGCGCGGATCACGACGCCCGGCGTGACGTCGGTACGCCGCACCCCGCGCACGTTCGAGACGATGTGGTGCACGTGCGCGTAGCTCTCGATCGCCATGTACTCGTCGACCTCGACGGTGCCCGCCTCGCAGATGCGGCCGAGGTCGTTGCGCTCGAGGTCGAGCAGCATCACGTGCTCCGCCTGCTCCTTCGGGTGGCCGCGCAGTTCGGCGATGGTCGCGGCGTCGTCGCCGCGGCGTGGGCGGGTGCCGGCGATCGGCCGCGTCTCGACGCGGCGGCCCCGCGCCTCCACCAGGCGCTCGGGCGAGGTGGACAGGACGGTGAGGCCGGGCAGGCGCGCGAGACCCGCGAACGGGCCGGGATTCGCACGCCGCAGGCGCGCGTAGAGCTCGTGGGCGGCAACGCCGGCGGGCGCGGGGCCGCGCCACGCCCGGGCGAGGTTCGCCTGGTACACGTCGCCGGCCGCGATGTAATCGAGTGCGCGCTCGACCGCGGCGAGGTAGCGGGCCGGCTCGTCCTCCCGGAGCGGGAGTGCGAGCGGTGTCGCGGGCGGATCCACGGCCGATCGGCTCGCGAGCGCGGCGTCCAGGTCGCGCATCAGTGCGTCGAGCGCGGCTTCGTGCCCTGCCTCCGCGACCAGCCACAGGTCGCCGCTCGCGTGGTCGCGAAGGGCCGCAGCGCGCACGCGCTCGGCGACCGCCACCGGCACGGCGGCAGGGCCGGCCGGCAAGCGCAGGCGCGGCTCGATCTCGGCGGCGAGTTCGTAGCCGAGGTAGAGGAACCAGCCGCCGGCGAACGGCAGCTCGGGGTGCGCAGGACCGCGGTCGCGGGCGAACCAGGCGTCCAGTGCCGCGAGGAACGTCCCGGCCTCGGCGCCCGGGCCCTGCACGCTGCCGTCCGCTCGACGCACGAGTCGCTCGCCCGACGCCGCGCACACGAGGCTCCAGCGCGAGCGGGCGTGCTCCTGCGCGCGGCTGGCGCTCTCGAGCAGGAAGGGATAGCGCTCCGGCGCGAACGCGTGCAGCGCGAGCAGGTCGACGTCGCGGCGCTGCAGCCGGCGCACGCACGGAGGGGCGCTCATCTGGCGACCCCGCCGGCGGGGCTCAGCGCAGCCGGCGGAAGACGAGGCTGCCGTTCGTCCCGCCGAAGCCGAACGAGTTGGAAAGCGCGACCTCGATCGGCATGTTGCGGGCCGCGTTCGGCACGTAGTCGAGGTCGCAGTCCGGGTCCGGGTTGTCGAGGTTGATCGTCGGCGGCGCGACCTGGTCGCGGATCGCGAGGATCGTGAAGATCGCCTCGACCGCGCCGGCGGCGCCGAGCAGGTGGCCCGTCACGGACTTCGTGGAGCTCACGGCGACGCGCTTCGCCTGCGCCTCGCCGAGCGCACGCTTGATCGCGAGCGTCTCGGCCTTGTCGCCGAGCGGCGTGGAGGTCGCGTGCGCGTTCACGTAGTGCAGCTGGTCGGCGTTCACGCCGGCGTCGGCGAGCGCGTTCGCCATCGCGAGGCGCGCGCCCTCGCCGTCCTCGGGCGGCGCCGTGACGTGGTGCGCGTCGCCGCTCATGCCGAGGCCGGCGAACTCCGCGTAGATCGTCGCGCCGCGCGCCCGGGCGTGCTCGTACTCCTCGAGCACGATGGCGCCGGCGCCGTCGCTCATCACGAAGCCGTCGCGGTCGCGATCCCACGGGCGGCTGGCGCGGCCCGGGTCGTCGTTGCGTTCCGACAGAGCGCGGGCCTGGCAGAAGCCGGCCACCGACAACGGGTTGATCGCCATCTCCGCACCGCCCGCGATCATGACGTCAGCGTCGCCGTACTGGATGGTGCGGGCCGCGATGCCGATGCTGTGCGTGGACGTGGTGCACGCGGTCACCACCGCGAGATTCGGGCCGCGGAGCCCGTGCTGGATAGACAGGTGCCCCGAGATCATGTTGATGATGCTGGAGGGCACGAAGAACGGCGAAACCTTCTTCGGCGACTTCGCCTCGAGCAGCTTCAGGTGCTGCTCCTGGATCGTGCCGAGGCCGCCGATGCCCGAGCCCATCGCGACGCCGACGCGCGCGGCGTTCGAATCGTTCACGACGAGGCCGGCGTCCTTCAGCGCCTGCACGCCCGCGGCGAAACCGTACTGCACGAACGGGTCCATCCGCCGCGCTTCCTTCGCGTCGAGGTACTGCGCGACGTCGAAGTCGCGGACGTCGCCGGCGAAGCGGGTCGGGAACGCGCTCGTGTCGAAGCGCGTGATCGGCGCGATCCCGCTCCGCCCGTTGACGACGTTGTCCCACGCGGTCGGGATGGTGCTCCCGACCGGCGAGACGATCCCCATCCCGGTGACGACGACGCGACGCTTGGCCAAGGGAACTCCGGTATCGGGAAGCGGAAGCGGTGGGGACGCGCGGCCTGGCTGCCGGAGGGCCGCCTACGCTTCGGCGAGGGCCGAAGCGGTGGGGCCGGCGCCGTCTACCCGACGGCGCAGCGGCCCCGCACCGGGTGCCGTCAGGCCTTGGCCTGGTGCTCGTTGATGTAGTCGATCGCCTGCTGGACCGTGGTGATCTTCTCCGCGTCCTCGTCGGGGATCTCGGTCTCGAACTCTTCTTCGAGCGCCATCACGAGTTCGACCGTATCGAGGGAGTCGGCTCCCAGGTCGTCGACGAACGAGGCATCGGCGGTGACTTCCTCCTCCTTCACCCCGAGCTGCTCGGCAACGATCTTCTTGACCCGCTCTTCGACGCTGCTCATCTGGTTGTTGTCCTCTGGTGACGCAGGGGCGTGACGGTCCTGAGGGAGGCCCCCGGGGACGCACGAGCCGCGTATTTTATGGGAAATGCCGCCCCCCTGCCACGCGGCACTTCGCCGAGCGAATCAGTCGCTTGACACACCGGCCACGGCATGCATCGATGACGGGGCCGGGATCCGGGCGGGTCGGCCGCCAGCCGCGACCCGCTTCGGCATCGGCTCACCCAGGGGGTTGGACCGGTTCCGACATGCGGCCGGGCGGCCCGGCCCTCGGCGGCTCATCGGGGCGTTCGGCGCCTCACGGCATGTACATGCCGCCGTTGACCGAGATCGTCTCCCCGGTGACGTAGGCGCCGGCCGGCGAGGCGAGATAGAGCACCGCGTACGCGACGTCCTCCGGCGAGCCCAGCCGGCCCAGCGGGATCTGCCCGGCGAGCGCCGTGCGCTGCTCCTCCGCGAGCTGGCGCGTCATGTCGGTGTCGACGAACCCCGGCGCCACCACGTTGCAGGTGACGTTGCGCGAGGCCACCTCGCGCGCGAGCGACTTGGTGAAGCCGACGATGCCCGCCTTGGCCGCGGCGTAGTTCGACTGGCCCGCGTTGCCCACGAGCCCGACCACCGAGGCCACGCTCACGATGCGGCCCTCGCGCGCCTTCATCATGCCGCGCAGCACGCCCTTCGACAGGCGGAACACCGACGCGAGGTTGGTGTTCAGCACGGCGTCCCAGTCGTCCTGCTTCATCCGCAGCAGCAGGCCGTCGCGCGTGATGCCCGCGTTGTTGACGAGGATGCCGATCGCACCTTCCGTACGTTCGACGTCCGCGAGCGCGGCGTCGCAGCTCGAGGCATCCGCGACGTCGAGCACGAGGCCGCGCCCCTGCACTCCCGCGGCGCGCAGCGTCTCGCCGATCCGCGCCGCGCCCTCCGCGGTGGTCGCGGTACCGACCACGGTGGCACCGGCGGCGCCGAGCGTCAGCGCGATCGCGCGGCCGATGCCGCGGGACGCGCCGGTGACGAGTGCGACCTTGCCGTCGAGACGGAAGGCGGCGGGCAGCGGGCTGGAACTGGCGTTCATCGGCGGTTCCTCAGGCGAGAGCGGCGGCGAGACCGGCCGGGTCTTCGATCGCGAGCAGCGTAGGCGACTTGTCGATGCGACGGTTCAGGCCGGTGAGCACCTTGCCGGGCCCGCACTCGACGATGCGCGTGACGCCGCGCGACACCATGTCGCGGACCGTGTCGGACCAGCGCACGGGGCCGGACAGCTGCGCGACCAGGTTGGCGCGGATCTGCTCCGGCGTGGCGTGGCGACCGAGGGCGATCGCGTAGACCTCGATCGAGGGCGTCGCGATCGTCACGCCCGCGAGCTTCTCGCGCAGGCGCTCGCCCGCGCCGCGCATCAGCGAACTGTGCGACGGCACGCTCACGGGCAGCGCCAGCGCGCGCTTCGCCCCGCGCGCCTTGCAGGCCTCGAGTGCGCGCGCGACCGCCGCGGCGTCCCCCGCGATCACGAGCTGCCCCGGCGAGTTGTAGTTGACCGGCTCGACGACCTGGCCCTGCGCGGCCTCGCGGCACGCGGCCTCGACCTCGGCGTCCTCGAGGCCGAGCACCGCGGCCATCGCGCCCTGCCCCGGCGGCATCGCCTCCTGCATCGCGCGGCCGCGGAACTGCACGACGTCCACCGCGTCGCGGAAGGCGAGCGCGCCGCCGCAGACGAGCGCGGTGAACTCGCCGAGGCTGTGGCCGGCGAGGCAGGCAGGGCGCGGCGCGCCCTTCGCGGTCCAGGCGCGCCACACCGCGACGCCTGCCGCGAGCATCGCGGGCTGGGTGCGCTCGGTCGCGTTCAGCTCGGACTCGGGACCTTCCTGGCAGAGCCGCCAGAGGTCGTAGCCGAGCACCTCGCTCGCTTCGGCGAAGGTCTCGGTCACCACCGGCTCGGCGGCCGCGAGCTCGCGCAGCATGCCGACCGACTGCGACCCCTGACCAGGAAACACGACTGCCAGCGACATGCGGACCCCGCGGCGGAAAAAGGCGGCGGATTATAGCGGGCGCCGACCGAGACGCAGCGCCAGCGCGCAGGCCAGCCCGCCGAGCGCGCCGTACAGGTGCGCGTCGACGATCACCGGGAGCCCGCCGTCCGCCGCGCCGAGCGGGCCCGCCACCCGCTCCCACGCGAGCTTCGCGCCCAGCAGCGCGAGCGTGACGGCCGACTCCAGCGGCCAGCGCGCACGGGCCGCGACGCCGGCGGCGGCCCAGGCGCCGTGCAGCAAGCCGGAGGCGCCCACGTACCACGCGAGCTCCGGCGCGCCGTACCAGAGCCCCCCGGTGACGGCGAGCGCGGCCGCGAGGGCGACGAGCGCCCAGTCGCGCAGGCGTGCGTCGCCCGCGTAAAGCCACCAGAGCAGCACGAGTCCGGCGAGATTGAGCACGAAGTGGCGCAGGTCGTGGTGGACGAGGTGCGCGCCGAGCGCACGCCACCACTCGCCGTCCGCGAGTGCAGCCCGTTCGTAGCGCAGTCGCTGGACGACGACAGGGCCGGCCGCGTGCAGCGCGGCCAGCACCGCGACGACCGCGGCGAGTCCGGCCGGCCGCGGCGGCAGCCGGCGCACGGCGCCCCGCTCCGCGCGGTCGCTCACGCCGTCGGGCCCGGTGGGCGGCGGATCCCATCTGCTATGATTCGCAGCGTGTTTCGCACGGTTCCGGAGTCTAGCGCATGCTGCTTGCCGCCTCGGGCGCCGCCCGCCCGCCCCGCGCCGCGCGCGGCTTCACGCTGATCGAGATCATGGTCGTGGTCGTGATCCTCGCGATCCTCGGCACGCTCGTCGCGCCGCAGATCCTGGGCCGCATCGACGAGGCGCGCGTCACGAAGGCGAAGAACGACCTGCGGCTGTACGAGAGCGCGCTCGACATGTACCGCATGGACAATTTCCGGTACCCGACCACCGACCAGGGACTGCAGGCGCTCGTGCGTCGCCCGAGCGACCCCAACGTGCGCAACTGGCGCCCCGAGGGCTACGTCAAGCAGCTCGTGCAGGATCCCTGGGACCGCGACTACGTCTACGTCGCGCCGGGCACGAACGGCGCGCCCTACGACCTCTACACCCTCGGTGCCGACGGGCAGCCGGGCGGCGAAGGCACCGATGCCGACATCCACGTCCGGGAGATGACGCAATAGCGCTCGTGCGCTCCGGGCCGTCGCAGCGCGTCGCCCGCGGCCCGCGGGCGCGCGGGTTCACGCTGCTCGAGATCCTGGTCGTAATGGTGATCGTCGCGGTGCTCACGACGGTCGGCATGATCTCGGTGGGCACGCTCGGCGCGGATCGCGGCCTCGACGACGAGGTCGAGCGCTACTCGGACGTCGTGGCCGCGGCGGTCGAGCAGGCCCAGCTCGAGGGCCGCGACTTCGGCGTGCACTTCGCCCCCGACGGCTACCGCGTACTCGCCTACGCCGCGGACCGCGACCGCTGGGAAGCGCTGGCCGACGATCGGCTGTACGAGTTCCACCGCTGGCCCGAGGGCGTGCGCGCCGCGCTGTCGCTCGAGGGCCGGATCGTGCCGCCGGAGCCGCCGCGCGACGCCGCGCCCCTCGTGCCGCAGGTGCTGCTGTTCTCGAGCGGCGACGTCTCGCCCTACGTCGTGACGCTGGTGCGCGAGGGCTCGGACGCGCGCTTCGTCGTCGAAGGCCTGCCAGACGGCACCCTGGAGGTCCAGCGTCCGGGAGACTCCCCGTGAACCGCCCGCGCGGCTTCACGCTGATCGAAGTGCTGGTGGCGCTCGCGGTCGCGGCGATCGGCCTCGCGGGCGTGCTCGCCGTGGTCTCGAACGCGTCGAGCAACGCCGCGAGCCTGCGCGACCGCACGTTCGCGGGCTGGGTCGCCGCCAATCGCCTGACGGAACTGCGGCTCGCGCAGACGATGCCGTCGGTCGACCGCACCACGGGCGACGCCGAGCTCGCGAACCTGCGCTGGGAATGGGAAACCACGGTCATCCAGACGCAGGTGCCCGGCATCCGGCGCGTGGACGTGCGCGTACGCCTCGCGGACGGACCCGACGACGCGTGGCTGGCGACGCTCAGCGGCTTCGTCGGTCGCACGCAGGTTTCGGCTCCCGGCGCACCGCTCGCGTGGGACCCGGAAACGCCGCCGGCGCCCGAGCCGTGAACAGGTTGGTGTCGCAGTCCGCACGCGGAACCGCCGCCCGGCGTTCGCACGGCTTCACGCTGATCGAACTGCTGGTGTCCGTGTTCATCCTCGGCGTGCTGAGCGCCCTGTGCTACGGCACGCTGAGCTACGTCACGAAGGTCCGCGACGCCGCGGCCCAGTCGTTCGAGCGGCAGCGCCGGCTGCAGCTCGCGGTGCACCAGCTGGTCGTCGACTTCCAGCAGCTGGACCCGCGCCCCGTGCGCGAGCCGCTCGGCGACGCCTCGCAGCCGGCGCTGCGCTCCGACCGCCGCACGCAGGAACTCGTCGCGCTGACGCGCGCGGGGTGGCCGAATCCGGCCGCGCTCCCGCGCGGCACGCTGCAGCGCGTGACCTACACGCTCGAGAACGGCTCGCTGTTCCGCTCGCACGCGAACGTGCTCGACACCACGCTCGCCAACCCGCCGGTGCGCCGCGAGCTGCTGACCGACGTGGTCGCGGTGCAGCTGCGCTTCATGGATTTCGGCCGCACGTGGCACGACCAGTGGCCGCCGCTGGTCGCGAGTGGCGCGACCAACGCGGTGCCGCTGCGCACTCGGCCCGTGGCGGTCGAGATCACGCTGGAGCTGCGGGACGCCGGACGGATCGTGCGGCTGGTCGAGGTGCCGGGATGAGACGCGCGCGCGGCGTCGCGCTGATCGTCGCGCTCGTGGTGGTCGCGCTCGCGACCGTGCTCGCGACCCGCATCGGCTCGGACGGCGCCCGCGACCAGCGGCGCGCCGCGACGCTGGCCGCGCAGCAGCAGGCCTTCCAGATCGCGCTCGGCGCCGAGGCATGGGCGGCCGAGATCCTGCGCGAGGACGCCGAGCGGAACCGCCGCGACTCCCTCGACGAGGTCTGGGCGACCCCGTTGCCGCCGCTGCCGATCGAGGGCGGCAGCGTGACCGGACGGCTCGAGGACCTGCAGGGCCGGTTCAACCTGAACAACCTCGTCAAGCCCGACGGCACGAAGAACCCGGTCACGTTCGCACAGTTCACGCGGCTGCTGCTCGCACTGCAGCTCGAGCCGAAGTGGGCTTCGCTCGTGCTCGACTGGATCGACCCGGACACCGTCGCGGACGGCGTCGACGGCGCCGAAGATGGCGTCTACGCGGGCCAGAATCCACCCTACCGCGCGGCGAACCGGGCCATCACGAACACCAGCGAGCTGCTGGCGCTGCCGGGCTTCGGGTTGGAGCGCTATCGTCGACTGCAGCCGTTCGTCGCGGCGCTGCCCGCGGGAACCGCGCTCAACGTCTGCACGGCGCCGGGGCCGGTGCTGGATTCCCTCGCCGACAACTTCACGGTGTTCGGCCAGGACGCGAAGCAGCTCGCCGCGAACCGCGAGCGCGGTTGCTTCCCGATGGTGGCCGACGTCGAGGCCGGGCTGCAGTCGGTGCTCTCCGCCGAGGAACTCCAGGCACTCCGCGGCACGCTCGGGGAGCAGTCCAGCTGGTTCCGCGCAACGACGCGAGTCAGTATTGGCAGTACCCAACTCACCCTGTACAGTCTGCTGCAGCGCAATCCCGGCGGTTACTCGCGCGCCGTGCTGCGCAGCCTCGGTACCGAATGACCTCCCATGGCTGAAACCTTCGTGGTGCGCCTCGTCGCACCGGACTCGGCCGAATGGCTCGTCGTCGACGCGGCCGGCGCGAAGCTCACGAACGTCTCCACCGGGACCTTCGCGGACGCTGCCGTCGCGGCCGGCACGCGCCGCGTCGTCGCGCTCGCACCCGCGACCGACGTCCTGCTCGCGCGGCCCGAAGTCCCGGCGCGCAGCGCGCAGAAGCTGCGGCAGCTGGTCCCGTTCGCGCTGGAGGAAAGTCTCGCCGCCGACGTGGAGTCCCTCCACTTCGCGGTCGGGCGCCCCGATGCCGACCGCCGCGTCCCGGTCGCCGCGGTCGATCGCGCGCGCCTCGCGGACTGGCTCTCGACCCTGCGTTCTGCTGGCCTGGCGCCGAGCGCCCTGTACGCCGAGACCCAGGTCGTGCCGGCCAACCCCGGCCATACCGTCGTACTCCTCGAGGCCGGCCGCGTGCTGGCACGCGCTCCAGGCGAAGAGCGCCTGCCCGCGGCGCTCGAGGCCGAACCGCTCGTCGACGCTCTCGCAGTGCTCGGGCTGCCGCCTGCGAGCGGCGGCGCCGAGGCCGCGCCGGAGTCCGCACCGCACGTGATCGTCTACGCCGCGCCGTCGGACTGGGAACGCTACCGCGACGCCGTCGAGGCGCTGCGGCCGGCACTCGGCAGCCTGAAGGTGCAGCTGCTGCCCGAGGGTACGTTGCCGCTGCTCGCGGCGACGACCGTGGTGGCGCCGCCGTTCTCGCTGCTGCAGGGCGAGTTCGCGGTGCGCCAGGGCTTCTCGGCCGACTGGCCGCGCTGGCGCGTCGCCGCCGGCCTCGCCGGTGCGTTGCTGGCACTGCACCTCGCGACGCTCGGCGTCGACTGGTGGCGCGTGCGCGCCGCCGAGCGCGCGGCCGATGCCGAACTGGTCGCGCTGGCCGCGCAGGCGCTGCCGAACGTCGGCGACCCCGCCCGCCTGCCGAGCGTGCGCGCCGCCGTGGACGCACGCCTGCGGGCCGCGCGGGCGAGCGTGAGCGGCGGGCTCGTCGGTTCGCTCGGCGTGCTCGCCAGTGCGGCTCAACAGGCACCGGGCACCTCGGTCGAGTCCCTGAGCTATCGGGACGGCGTCACCGACCTGACGCTCGATGCGCCGGACGTCAACGCGATCGACCGCATCCAGCAACTGGTCGCGGCGAACGGTTACCAGGCCGAGATGCAGGGCGCGGAGCAGCGCGAGCAGCGCTACCGCGGCCGACTGCAGGTGCGGGGTGGCACGTGAGCGCGACCTCGATCCCCGCCCTCGATCGCGCGCGCGCCTGGTACGCCGGCCTCGCGCCCCGCGAGCAGCGCACGGTGCTGTGGGGCGCCGTCGGCGGCGGCGCGCTCGTCCTGCTGCTGCTCCTGCTGCAGTTCCGCGCGGCAGTGGACCGCGCGGAAAGACGCGTCGAGCAGAAGCTTGCGGACGCCGCCTACGTGCGCAGCGTCCTGCCGGAACTCCAGTCCGTGCCGGTGCCGCAGGGCGGCGGCACGTCCCTCGTCATCGTGGTGGATCGCACGACGCGCGACAGCGGCCTCGCGATGCACCTGCGCGGCAGCGAGCCCGCCGGCCAGGCCGCCCTGCGCGTACGCTTCGAGGGCGCACCGTTCGACGCGACGGTCGCCTGGCTTCTGCGCGTACAGCGCGAGTACGGGCTCGTGGTGCAGCAGGCCTCGTTCGAGCGCACCGCCACGCCCGGCGTCGTGAACGCCGTCGTCACGCTCAACCGCACCTGATGCGCCAGGGCGTTCTCCTCGCGCTGGTCGGCGGCGCAGTCTTCGTCGCCGTGGGCATCGCCACGCTGCCCGCGAGCCTGATCCCGTCCCGACTGCCGCCGGACGTCGCGCTCGAGGGCGTCGGCGGCTCCGTGTGGAACGGGTCGGCCTCGCAGTTCCGGCTGCGCGGCGCGCCGCTCGGCGCGCTGACGTGGACCCTCCGCCCCGCGGAACTCCTGCGTGGCCGCCTCGCCTTCCGGGTGAATCTGCAGCGCCCGGACGGCTACGTGCGCGGCGTGGTCGCGACCGGTCTCGGCGGTGGCGCGATCTCGGCGCGTGACGTGGAACTGCGCCTTCCGCTTACGGCGCTGAGCCCGCAGACGGCCGCCACCGCGTGGCGTGGCGACCTCGCCGGCAGCGTGCCGAACGCCCGGCTCGAGACCGGGTGGCCCGTCGAGGCCAGCGGGACGTTCACGATGTCGAACCTGCAGCCGCCCGGCGCCGCGCTGCGCGTGGGGAACTACTCGCTCGAGGTGGATCCGGAGGCGACCACGGCGGACCAGATCGTCGGGCGCGTGCGCGACCTCGACGCGCCGCTCGTGGTCCGTGCGCAACTCGTGGTGCGCCGTGACCGTACCTACCTGCTCGAAGGCGACGTCACGCCGCGGCCCGGTGCGCCGCCGCAGGTGGCGGAGACCGTCGCGTTCCTCGGGCTCCCGGACGCGCAGGGCCGGCGGCAGTTCACGATCACGGGCTCCTTCTAGCTCTCACGGCGGCGGCTCCCCCGGCGCCCACTCGCGCCAGGCCGCGTGCAGCGGGAAGTACAGGCCGAGCCGGATCGGCCGCTCCGGCTCCTGCAGCCTCACGAGCGCCGCGTAGCGGTCCATCTGCGGGGTGTAGCGCCCGCGCTCGCGGTCGAGGAAGGCCTCCAGTTCCGCGCCCCCGTGAAAGCTGGTCTTGAAATCCACGATCCACCGCACGCCGTCCGAGTCCACGAACGTCCGGTCGATGGCCGCCACCGCAACCTCGCGGCCGACCAGGCCGGTCAACTGCAGCTCGCTTGCGGCCTCGCGGTGCGCGGCGTCGAACAGCCAGCGCCCGCGCGGGTCCGCACACACGTTGCCGAGCGCGTGGCGCACGCGCTCGACGGTCTCGGCGACCTGATCCGGGGCGAGCCCGAGTTCCCGCAGCCGACGCTCCCAAAGCGGCGCGCGCGCGCTCAGGGTCGGCTCGACCGCCGCGAGCCCGAGGCGGCCGAAGCGCTCCAGTTCCTCGTGCACCACGGTGCCGGCGTACCGGCCCGCGGCGGTCACCCACTCGAAATCCAGCGCGTCGGGCGCGAGGCCCGTGACCCGCTGCGGCGGCGCGGGCAACCGCTCCTCGGGCGGCGGCGGCACCCAGTCGTGCGGCAGGCGCAGCAGTTTCGTGCGCGGCATCGCGACCTGACCGGCGGCCTCCTCCGCCGTGCCGGCGAGTTCGACGGCGCCTGCGAGCACGTCGGGGCCGACTGCGTCCCACAGCGCGGCGAGCGCGGTGCGCCGACGCGGTGCCCGGAACTCCCCCGGCGCCGTCGCCTCGTTCTTCGGTTCGAGATGGCCGCAGAGGTGCAGACGCCGACGCGCGCGCGTGGCCGCTACGTAGAGCAGGCGCCCGAGTTCGTGGTCGGCGCGCTCGCCGTCGAGCCGGCGCAGCCACGCCTCGAGCTCGTCGCCGTCGGCCGAGCGCGCCTTCACGGGCGCGAGCACGAGTCCCGGCCGCCCGTGCTCGCGCTCGAACTCGAGCCAGCGGATCAGCTGCGGCCGCTCGCCCGCCGTCGGCCGCGCGAGGCCGGGCACGATCACGACGTCCCACTCGAGCCCCTTGGCGCGGTGGATGGTCATCAGCTGCAGTCGCTCGTCGGCGCCGGCATCGGGCGCCGCGTAGAGTTCCTCGAGCAGGTCCTCGAGCGCCGCCGGATCGTCGAGATCCCCGGCGCGTTCGGCGAGGTCGAGGCGCTCGAGGTACGTGCGGACGTCGTCGAGGTCCTGCGACTCGACGAGCGTCGCCGGCCCGCCGAGCTCGACCCACGTGGCCTCGACGAGCGCCGCGAGCGAGCGCCGGCCGCGATCCGCGAGCGCGGTCTCGAGCACCCGCGCGGTCCGCGCGACGCGCAGCGCCGCCTCCGCCGGCAATCGGGCGAGCCGGGACTCGTCGGCCACCAGGTCGCGCACGACCGACTGCGGCGCGTCGCCGAGCAGCCGGTGCAGCGCGGCGAGATCGAGGCCGCACCACGGCGCGCGCAGGCAGGCGAGCCACGCGGCGCGATCGGCGAGGTGGGTCAGCGCACGGGTCAGCGAGACGAGGTCGCGGACCGCGAGCCGGTCGGCGAGCGGCACGAGGTCGAGGCCCTGGTAACGCAGGCCCGCGCTGCCGAGCGCGCGGGCGATCGCCACGAGGTGACCGCGCGCGCGACCCAGTACCGCGATCGTGGCGCGCTCGTCGCGGGCCCGTTCGGCGCGGACGAGGTCTAGCACGCGCTGCGCCTCGAGCGCCGCATCGGCCTTCGGCAGGCCGTGGCACATCACGAACGCGTCCGGGTCGTCGCCGGCCTGGGCGCGCGAAGGCGCGTAGGCGACCGCGCCACGCGCCAGGTCGTCGGCCGGCGGCATCACGCGCGTGAACGCGCCGTTGACCCACTCCACGATGGCCGATTTCGAGCGGAAGTTGGCTTCGAGCACCAGCGACTCGAGCGGCAGCGCGCCCAGCCCCTCGCGTCGGATCTTCAGGAACAGCGCGACGTCCGCCTCGCGGAAGCGGTAGATCGACTGCATCGGGTCGCCGACCAGGAAGATCGTGCGGCCGTCGCCCCGCTCCCATCCCGCCGTCAGCCGCGTGAGCAGCTCGACCTGGGCGCTCGAGGTGTCCTGGAACTCGTCGACGAGCACGTGACGGATGCGGTAGTCGAGCGCGAGTGCGAACTCGCTCGGCTCCTCCGCGGTGCCGAGCGCCTGCAGCGCCGCGCGCGAGACCGCGACGAAGTCGACCTGGCCGCGCGCCGCGAACACGAGTTCGAGCTCCGCGGCCGCAACGATCAGCACGTCGAGCAGCGCGTCGAGCACCGCCCACTGGGCGTCCGCGTAGCGCGCGGCGGGCAGCCCGCGCAGCCCGAGCAGCGCCTCGCGCAGGCCCGGTTGCCCGTTCAGTTCCCCGAGCAGCCGCAGGAACGCCTGCTTCGGCTCCTTCGGCCGTGGCGGGAAGCCGAGCCGCGCGTCCACGGTCTTGCGCCACTGGCCTTCGCCCGTGAGCAGGAAGTCGCCGAGCCGCTGCCACGCGGCGAGACCCCCGGGCGTACCGGGCGGCAGCGCGGTCAGCGTGGCGACGCACCGCCAGCGCTCGTCCGAATCGGCGAGCCGCGCGGCGGCGCCCGCACACAGGCTCACGAACTCGGTCCCGTGCGTGGCCGGAAACCGGCGCGCCGCACTCGCGACCGCAGCGGCGACGAGGCTCGCGAGCGACTCCTCCAGCGCGGCCCGCACCTCGGGACCCCGGCGAGTCTCGCCGCCGGCTCCGACGAGCCTCAGCCAGTGGTCGCGACGGCCGAGCAGTTCCGCGAGCATCCGCTGCAGCTGGGCGACGTCGTTGTCGAGGTGCGCGAGCACGACGGCGAGCCGCTCGGCGACGGGCCCGTCGTCTTCGAGCGCGGCGACCACGCGCCCCGCAGCTTCCGCGTGGAGTTCGGCCGGCCGCTCGTGGACGGTCGGCGCCGCGCCGGCGCGCGACAGCACCGGCAGGCGCTGTGCGAGCCACTGGTTCAGCGAGTCGATCGTCTGGATGCGCAGGCGCGTCGGCTGCTCGATCAGCGCCCACCCGCGCGCGTCACCCCGGGTCAGCACCGCGCGGGCCAGCGCGAGCGAGCGGGCGTCGTTCGGGTTCTTCGGCACCTCGCGACGCCCTGCGCGCGCCAGCGCGTCGAGGATGCGGTGTCGCATCTCGGCCGCGGCCTTCCGCGTGAACGTGATCGCCAGCACCTCCTCGGGCCGCTCGGCCGTGCCGAGCAGCGCCAGGAACCGCTGCGCCAGGAGCGTCGTCTTGCCCGAGCCGGCGGGCGCCTGGACGATGAAGGAGCGCGTGGGATCGAGCGCCGCCTCGCGCGCGAGTGCGTCCGGCGGCGCATCCGCAGGCCGTGCCGGCACGCCCGTCTGCGGCCCTATGTCCGGCCGAGCGGCCGCGAAGTCGTCCGGAGACTCGGCCGCGAGCGGCTCACTGGCCACGCGCACCCTCCCCACCCTCCGCCTCGACCTCGCCTTCCGCTTCCGTCACGCGGTTCTCGACGCGGCAGAAGCCGCCGAGGCTGCAGTAGCGGCATGCGCCTTCGGCCGGGTCGACGTCGGCGTGTCCCGCGGCGTACGCCTCGGCCAGCCCGACGGTCACTCGCCGCCACTCGTCGATAAGGTTGTCCCATGGCCGATCGCGCAGCGCGTCGTGCCGGAACTCCGCCGTCGTGCGCGTCCCCGGCACGAGCGCAGGCTTCGCGGCGAGACCGCTGAAGCCCGGCTCCGCGCACGCCACTCGCGCGAACGCGACCACGACCGGCGTCTCCGGCAGGTGCGCGGCGTAGGCCGGCAGCTGCGGCTGGTCGGGCCGGTCGCCGGTCCACCGCATCGGATCGGCCCGGCCGGTCTTGTAGTCGATCAGCACGGTCGTGCCGTCCTCGAGCCGGTCGAGGCGGTCGACTCGGACCTCGAGCCGCCGCTCGCCGAGGCGCAGCGTGCGCTCGGCCTCCCGTTCGATCACGACGAACGGCGCGCGCGCGAGTTCGATCTCGAGCAGCGCGAGCATCGCGCGCTGCAGCCACGCGCGCTCGAGCGCGTGCAGTCGCGTGCGGCGCCGGTCATCCCCGAGCGCTGCGAAGGCTTCCTCGATCGCGGTCCGTACCGCGCGCTCGCGGCCCTCCGGCCCGAGCGCCACGAGCGCCGCGTGCGAACGCACGTCGCGCCACAGGGCCGCCTGCGCGGCGTGCGCGAGCTGGCCGCGCTCGCGCGGGTCGAGGCCCAGGCGAGGCCGCTCCAGTGGCTTCGCGCCGAGGCGCTGCTCGGCGCCGGCGCGGAAGGGGCACAGCGACTGCAGCTCGAGCACGCTCACGCCGCCCAGCAGCGGCTCGCCGTCCGGCAGCCGCGGCAGCGGCGTGTCCGTCCAGGGCTCGAGCCGTGCGGCGGCGCGTACCGCCACCGTGCGTGGCGTGACGTGCGGCGGCAGTTCCAGCGGAGTGCCGCGCGGCAGCAGCGCGCTCGGCAGGCGGTCACCGTCGGCATCGCGCTCGGGCCAGCTCAGCACCACCTCCGTCGCCGATCGCAGCCAACCGGCGAGCGACCGTCGCGCACCGTCGAGCTCCTGCTCGGCAGAGGCGTGCGGCAGCCGGAAGTCGCGCTGCACATGGACCGGCAGGAACGGGTCTGGCGCCGCCGCTACCGGGAAGCGGTCCGCGGTCAGGCCGGCGATCCAGAGGCCGTCGAGGGCGAGGCCGGGCTCGACGAGCGACTCCAGGAACACCACCGAAGGGTCGCCCGCCTCCGGCTGGAACGCCATCTCCGCGGCCGCGGCGCGCAACTCTTCGAGCGCCTCCGCCAGCGTGATCGGCGGCAGCACGCGCTCGAGCGCGCCCATCGCCGACAGCACCTCGTGGAACTTGCGCGCGGTCTGGTACTCGGTGCTGGCGAGCGTGCGGCCCTCGGGCCAGCCGGCCTCGAGCAGCGCGCGCTCCATGGCGGTGGCCCACTGCGCGGCGCTCCTTCGCACGTCCCGCGGCAGCAGATCGCGGACCCGCTGCAGCGACGCCGCGAGTTCGGGACAGCCGAAGCTCTCGCCGGCGGCGAGCGTGCGCAGCCACTCGGTGCGCACCTGCGGCTCGCCGACGCGCCGCAGGTAAGCGTCGAGGCGCGCGCGCCGCGAGGCTTCCGTCGCCGCGCCGCGCAGGTAGGGCGAGCGCAGCACGCGGCCGGCGACCGCGAGATCCACGCGCTCGCGCGCGAAACCGAGCAGCAGCAGCGCCGCGTCCACGACTGCGTAGTCCCTGAGGCGCGGGCCGGCCGCGAGCGCGTACGGACGGTCGTCCTCCGCCCCCGGCGCGAGCAGGGCCGGCTGCAGGCGGTCGTCCATCACCCGCCGCACGGTCGCCCAGCGTCCCGCGAGATCCGGCACGATCACCGCGAGCCGCGCTGCGGGATTCTCGCGCAGGCGCGCGACGATCCACGCGGCGATGGCCTCGAGTTCGAGCTCCGGCGAGCCGGTCGCGAGCGTGTGCAGCCGGCGGCACGGCTGGTCCACCGCGAGTTCCACGGTGCGCCGGCCGGCGCGCTTGACCGCCTCCATCAGTTCCCGGCGCGCCGGCGCCACCGCCTCGAAACCGTGGAAACCGAGCGGCCCGTCGAACGTCGCGGCCTCGTCGCTCCTCGCGAGTCGCGGTGCCTCGGCCGCGAGCTCCGCGTACAGCCGTGCGGGGTCGAGCCAGGCGTGCTCGGTACAGCGGTCCATCCAGGTCCTGGCCCAGCCGAGGAACGCGCTCTGCTCGTGCGTGCCGGGCGCGAGGTCCGCGAGGTCGAGTCGCCATTCGTGCGCGAGCGCCCACGCATTCGCCGCGGCGCGACCCGCGGCGCGCGGGTCGAGGAGAGTCTGACCGGTCGGGCTCTCCGCGACGATGCGCTCCCACGCGCGTCCGGCCGCGAACGAGTCCAGGAGGACGGCGCCCGAACGCGACTCGCGCGCGAGCGTGCGCCAGGAACGGTCGGCCCAGGTCGCCCACGGCTGGATGCGCGGCGTGCGCCAGACCGCGCGGCCGGCCTCGCACTGCCGCAGCGTGTAGGCGCGCGCGAGCTCCTGGGCCTGGCGGCGCGTCGCGGTGACGATCTCGCCGCCGACGTCGAGCAGTTCGAAGTGCGCGCGGAAGCCGCTCAACTCAGCCCTTCGCGACGACCTTCAGGCCGCCTGCCGCCGAGGCGCGACGCGCGTCCGCGTACACGTCGAGCTGCGACTCGATCCGGCCGAACACGTCGCGCAGCACCTCGGGTTCCGGCAGCAGCGTGACGCGGAAGTGCGTGTTGTACGGCGCGTTGAAGCTCGTGCCCGGGGCGACGACCACGTGCTTGTGCTCGAGCAGGTCCATCGCGAAGGACTGGTCGTCGAAATCCGGCAGCACGTCGCGCTTCACGCCGATGAAGGCGTACATCGCCCCCATGGGCCGCGTCAGGTGCAGGTACCTGCTCGCGTCGACGGCGTCGAGGATCGCCCGGCGCGACTGGTACAGCCGCCCGCCGGGCTTCACGATATCGCGGATGCTCTGGTAGCCGCCGAGAGCGGTCTGCACCGCCCACTGGCCCGGCACGTTGCTGCAGAGGCGGAGCGAGCTCAGCAGTTCGACGCCCTGGACGAACTCCTGCGTGCCCTCCTTCTCGCCGGTCAACACCACCCAGCCGACCCGGAAGCCGCAGGCGCGGTAGATCTTCGAGAGCCCCGAGAACGTCGCACACAGGGTATCGTGCACGAGCGTCGCCATCGGCACGTACTGTGCGCCGTCGTAGGTCATCTGGTCGTAGATCTCGTCCGCGAGCACGACCAGCCTGTGGCGCTCCGCGAGCCGCGCGATGCCCTCCAGCACCTCGCGCGAATACACCGCGCCGGTCGGGTTGTTCGGGTTGATCACGACGATCGCACGCGTGCGCCGGGTGATCAGCTTCTCGATCTCCTCGAGATCGGGATTCCAGCCGTTCGACTCGCGGCACGGATAGTGGACCGCCTTGCCGCGGTTCAGGATCGTCGCCGCGGTCCAGAGCGGGTAGTCCGGGCTCGGCACCAGCACCTCGTCGCCGTCGTTCAGCAGCCCGCGGAGCACGAGGTCGATCAGTTCCGACACACCGTTGCCCATGAAGACGTCTTCGACGGTGACGTTGCGCAGCCCGCGCTCCTGCTGCTGCATCACCACGGCCTCGCGCGCCGGGAAGATGCCCTTCTGGTGCACGTAGCCCTCGGCCTGGCGCAGGTTCTCGATCATCGCGAGGCGCATCGTCTCGGGTGTGCGGAAGCCGAACGCGCCTGGATTGCCGATGTTCAGCGACACGATGTCGTAGCCGAGCTTCTCCATCTCGTGGGCGCGACGGGCGAGCTGGCCGCGGATCTCGTAGCGGACGTTGGCGAGCGCGGAACTGGCGCGTAGACGCGGCGTGGTCATGGGGGCCTCGGGCGGCGGGACACGGCAAGGATCGAGACCGCCCAAGCATACTCCAACCGCCGGCGGCAGTCGGCCGGAAACCCTTTTCGCTCCGTGACTTGGAGCCCGCCCCTGGGGCGGTGGCGGCGGCTTCGGCCGGCCCGCGGGGCCGGGCAGCCGTCAGCCGACGACGCCGCGCGCGCGCAGGGCGGCGATCTCGTCGCCGGACAGGCCGAGTTCGGCCTGCAGCACGTCGTCGGTGTGCTGTCCGAGCAGGGGCGGCGGATCGCGGTACTCGAGCCGGCTGCGCGAGTAGACGACCGGGTTGCGCACCTGCGGCACCGTGCCCGACAGCGGGTGAGGCAGCTCGAAGCGCATCGCGCGGTGCTTGACCTGCGGCTCGTCGAACACCTGCGCGAGGTCGTTGATGGGTCCGCACGGCACGCCGGCCGCGGTGAGTGCGTCGAGCCACTCGCGCGTGCCGCGGGTGCGGAGCACGGCCTGCACCTCCGGCACCAGCGTCGCCCGGTGCGCCACGCGGCTCGCGTTGGTCCGGAACCGCGGATCGGTGGCGAGGTCCTCGCGGCCGGCGACCGCGCAGAAGCTCGCGTACTGCCGGTCGTTCCCGACCGCCAGCATCAGGTGGCCGTCGGCGGTTGCGAAGGCCTGGTAAGGCACGATGTTCGGATGCGCGGTGCCCTGCCGGCGCGGCGGCCTGCCGCCGACCAGGTAGTTCATGTTCTGGTTCGCGAGCCAGGCGACCTGCGTGTCGAGCAGCGCGAGGTCGACGTACTGACCGCGGCCCGAGGACTCGCGCTCGTACAGCGCGGCCGTGATGGCGCCGACCGCGTACATCCCGGTCATCAGGTCGACGACCGCGACGCCGACCTTCTGCGGACCGCCGCCCGGCTCGCCGTCCGGCACGCCGGTGAGACTCATCAGGCCGCCCTTGCCCTGGATCATCGCGTCGTAGCCAGGACCCTCGGCCTCGGGGCCGTCCTGCCCGTAGGCGGAGATGGAGCAATACACGAGCCGGGGATTGAGCGGCTCGAGGTCCGCCCAGGCGAGGCCGTAGCGCGCCAGGCCGCCGACCTTGAAGTTCTCGACCAGGACGTCGGCGCGGCGTACCAGTTGTCGGACGAGCTGCTGACCGTCAGGCTGCGCGAGATCGATCGCGAGCGAACGCTTGCCGCGGTTCGCCGCCAGGTAGTATGCGGACTCGCGCGTCTCACGGCCCTCGCGGTCCGCAAGCCACGGGGGCCCCCAGGCACGGGTGTCGTCGCCGACGTCGGGCCGTTCGATCTTCCAGACCGTGGCCCCGAAATCGGCGAGCGCCTGGGTGGCCCACGGCCCCGCCAGCACCCGGCTCAGGTCCAGCACCTTCAGGCCCTGCAGCGGTCCCACGCGATCCTCCGTGCGCCCGCGCCGGGACGACGGTGCCCGGCCGGCGCGCTGGACTATATGCCAGCCGCCGCGCAACCGCCGACGCACCGGCGCGGCGGGCCTGCGATCCACCTCACGGACGGCCGCGCCCCGGCCCCCGGGATTCGTGAATCCGCGTGGCATAATGCGTGCGAAACTGCATTTGCACCGAACGAGGCCACCGTGTCCGAGATCAAGAAGGCGATGCCGCTGCTGTCCTCCAACGAGGGCGTCTGGGAGGGCTGGTACCGCTACTACGACGAGAACGGCGCCAAGATCGACGAGCACCGCTCGCGGCTCGTCTGCCGCTTCCCGGAGAGCGGGCCGTACCCGTACCACCAGACCAACTACTACACGTGGGAGAACGGCAAGAAGGAGGTCCGCGACTTCCCGGCCACGTACCGTGACGGGCGCGTCTGGTTCGACAACGAACTGATCTCGGGCTGGGCCGCCGAGGTGCCGCTCGACGAGCACCGCCGCACGACGATGCTGTACTGGGTCCGCAAGGGCGAGCCCGATACGTACCTCTACGAAATGATCCAGAACAGCGACTGCGGCAAGTTCCGGACGCGCGTCTGGCAGTGGATCCGCAGCGGGCAGATCCGCATGCGCACGCTGATCGACGAACACAAGGTTTCCGATTCCTGGGCCGGTCTCTGACGGCAAACCCCGGAGCACTCACACCGTGAACGCAGTCGTCTCCTCCGCGTCCGACTCGGACGAATCCACGCACTCCGCGAGCCGCATCGACGAACTCGCGCAGCCGACCCACGACGAGCTGGCCCGCCAGCAGTTCGTGTCCATGCTCCGCAAGCGCGTTATGGTCGACATGGCGGGCAAGATGCGGCAGGTCTACGACGGCGAGGTGGAGCCCGCCTTCAGGGCCGAGAAGGGTCGGGCGCCCGCGGACGGCCGCGAGGTGCGCAGGGCGATGCTGCCGAATCCGTACTTCAAGGCCTGGAGCGCGCTGCGCTACACGGCCCAGGAGATGACCTGGTGGTCCGTGCTTCCCCAGGTGGAGCGCAACCTGCCGAAGCTCGTCGCACGCGTGCAGCAGATCGGCCCGAGGAACAGGGTCGGCGGCACGCTCCGTCTCGACCCGGACGTCGAGATCCCGCGCGAGGTGTCCGAGCTCGACATCCACCTGATGCCGGGCTGCTACCACACCGAGCACGGCGCGGACGACGTCGCGCAGGGCGCGCTCTACACCTACGGTACGTCGGTGTTCGGCAGCGGCCTCAAGCTCGCGACGTGGCGCGGCGGCGTCGCCGCGTCGATCGCTCGCTGGCTCGCGATCGCGCACCCCGAGCTCAGGCCCCTGAAGCTGCTCGATCTCGGCTGCACGACCGGCAGCAACCTGTTCCCGTACCTGGAGGTGTTCCCCGGCTGCGAAGGCTACGGCGTCGACATCGGCGCACCGCTGCTGCGCTACGCCCACGCCCGCGCCGAGACGCTGGGGCACAAGGTGCATTTCTCGCAGCAGCGGGCGGAGAAGCTCGACTATCCGGACGCCACGTTCGACGTGGTCTGCTCCAGCTTCTTCCTGCACGAGATCCCGGTGAAGAGCACGCGTCAGGTGCTGCGCGAGTGCTATCGGGTGCTGAAGCCGGGCGGCATCATGGTGCACATGGAGCTGCCGCCGAGCTCCGAGACCGACCCCTACTACACGTTCTATCTGGACTGGGACGCCTACTACAACAACGAGCCGCACTACGCGGCGTTCCGTGCGCTCGACCTCCGCAAGGAGGTGCTGGCGGCGGGCTTTGCGGGCGACGCCTACTTCGCTCGGCGCATCCCGAACTACTCGACGGTTCCCGACGAGCAGTTCGAGGCCTCTTGCCGCGGCGAGATCGAGGCGCCGAAGCACGGCAACGGCGCGAGCTGGTTCATCTTCGGGGCGCGGAAGTAACCGCCCTACCAGGAGCGCCGGAAAGCAAACGGGCGCCGCGAGGCGCCCGTTTCGTTCGAGGGGTCGCTCGCGACCGCTTGCCGTGGTCGCTTGCCGCCGTCACCGAATCGCGCGGCGCAGCGAGCAGCAGCCACTTCCTCATCCGGAAGACGTTGGTCGACGACCACTGCATGCCTTCGCAGGCGTTCACCGTCGCGAGGCGGTCGCGCTCCGCGTCCGGGTGGTCCGAATCGCTCTCGACGAAGCTCGGCTCACCGTAGTTGCAGTACTGCAGGACCTGCGCGCCCTTCGGGCTCGTCATCGCCGGCATGCTCACGCCCGCGGGCACGAAGAAGTAGTTGCCGGGCCCGCAGGTCCTGTCGCCGACCACGAGGCCGGCCGAGAACACGAACAGTTCCATCTCGGATTGGCTGATGCCCGGCGGCTGCTCGTAGCCCGGCTCGTAGAGCACCTTCAGCGAGCAGGCTCCGGTCTCGTCGTCGCGCGACAGCACCGTGTAGCGCATGCCCTTCGGGAACCCGGGCAGCGTCATCTTCTGCCACGGATCGCTCAGCTCGACGTACGGCTCGATGTGCGGATTGTCGCGCTTGGGCGCCAGGGCGTCCTGCTCGGCGACGATCGGGCGGTAGCGGGTGTTCTGCGCCGCGATCTCCTGGCGGAACCAGCGCGCCGCCTCGCGCGAGCGCGTGTGCGGGATGAACTTCACGGGAGCCCTCCTGCGCAAGCGAGTCGAGGATCGGGATCGATCCGCCCGACGCCAGGTGAGCCCCGACGCGCAGGAAACCTGGAAGCTACGATCAGCGCACCGCGAGCCAGCGCGAGAGGTGCACGCCGCGGACGTTGTTCGTCCAGCCGCTCACCCGCGACGCCACCAGCCTGCGCCCGGCGTACCAGTAGAGCGGCACCACCGGCAGGTCGCGCAGCGCAAGCGCCTCGACCTGGCGCAGCAACTCCGCCCGTGCATCGAGGTCGCGGGTGCGCTCGGCCCGCGCGTAGAGCGCGTCGTACGCCGGGTTCGAGTAGCCGGACAGGTTCACGCCCCGCGCCGCGCTCGTGAAGCGCTCGAGGAACGAGGCAGGATCCGTCGTGCCGCCCAGCCACTGGAAGCGGAACGCCTGGAACTCGCCGCGCTGGGCGGCCGCGAGTGCGGCCTTCGCCTCGGCCGGCGCGAGCTCGGCCTGGATGCCGGCCGCCTTCCACGTCGCCGCCAGCGCCACCGCCACGCGTCGCGGCACGTCGCCGCTGCCGTAGCTCAACGTGAATCGCAGCGGGCGCGCCGCGCCGTAGCCAGCTTCCGCCAGCAGCCGGCGCGCCTCGGCCACGCGGCGGGCCTGCGGCCAGGTCGCGAAGTCTGCAAGCATGGGTACGGGGTAGTTCGAGGCCCGCGGCGGCACGATGCCGTAGGCCGCGGTTTCCCCCGAGCGCAGCACCTTCGCCGCGAGCGCCTCGCGATCGGCGGCGAGCGCCACCGCGCGACGCACGCGCGGGTCGTCGAACGGCGCGCGGCGCACGTTGAGGACGACGTGCTCGATGCCGAACCCCGGAAACAGCTGCAGCTGGCTGCGCAGGTTCTCGCGCGCCCAGTCGAGCCGATCAGGCGGCACGACCAGCACGACGTCGAGGTCGCCGGCGCGGAAGCGGTTCACGGCGGCTGCCGCCGAATCCACCGTGAAGTGCGTGACCTCCGCGAGGCGAACGCGCGCCGCGTCGTAGAACCGGGGATTTCGCAGCAGCCGGACGTGCGAATTGGGCACCCACTCGGCGAGCGTGAACGGGCCGTTGCACACGACGCGCCCGGGACGCGCCCAGTCGGCGCCGTGCTTCTCGATCGTGGCGCGCGGCGCCGGGGAACTGTAGGTCGCGAGCACTTCGGGCAGGTATGCCGCAGGGTGCTCGAGCGCGATCGTGACGGTGCGCTCGCCGGATGCGCTCACGCCGAGCGCGTCGGGGGCCGTACGGCCCGCATTGACGTCGCGCGCGCCGCGAATCGGGTACAGCCGCGGCGCGAACGTGAATGCGGTCGCCGGGTCGAGCATGCGGCGGAACGCGTACACGAAGTCGGCGCTGCCGAGCGGCGCGCCGTCGGACCACTGCAGGCCGGGCCGCAACCGGAAGGTCCACGTCAGGCCGTCGTCGCTCGTACTCCACGACTCGGCGCACCCGGCGATCGGCTGCGCCGCGGCGTCCAGCGTCAGCAGCCCGACGAACAGGTCGCCGACGACACTGACCTCGCTCGGGAACGACATCCGCGTGGGATCGAGGGAAGCGGGGTCGTCGACGCCGGCGCGACGCAGGTGACCGCTCGCGACGCTCGACGCCGGTAGCGCCGTGCCCGCGCCGGCGCCCGGTCGCGAGCCGGACCCCGCCTGGCCCGCGCTCGCCGCACCGCCGACGCCGGCAACCGCGGCGAGCGCGGCCAGCCGTGCGAGCAGCGCGCGGCGGTCGAGGCTCACAACTCGTGACCCGCCGCGTGACCGTCCGCGGTCGCGGAACTGACCGTGCGTGGTGCCCAGGCGTCGCCGACCAGCCTGACGTGCACGCCCGCGGCCCGCAGCGGCGCGACCAGCGAATCCTCGGCACGGCGCGGGGTCGAGTACGTGAACATCGCCACGTCCGGGATCTCGAGTTCGGCGCCGGTGTAGACGTTGCGCGCCACGAACACGCCGTCCTCGAAGCGGGAGTTCGCGCTCGGCTCGTGCAGCGGCAAGCTGTCGATGCCGAGCCGGCTCATCCGGCGCAGGATGCCGAGCCGCGAAACCAGCGGCGTGTCCTCGGCGATGCGGTCGCGCGGCGTGACGATCACGACGCGGTCGAACAGACGCCTGAGCACCTCGGCCGAGGCGTACGTGCCCTCCGTGTGGTCCATGTCGAACAGCACGGCCGTGCCACCCTGCGGCTCCTTCAGGGTCGCGAGCTCGGCCATCAGGGTGCGGACGTCCGGGATGAACCCCTCGGCCTGCAGTGCCGCCGGCAGCATCCGCGGCCAGACCGGCGTCGAGCCGGTCGCCACCAGCACGGCGTCCGGCGCGAGTGCGAGCACGTCCTCGACGCCGGCGCGGACGCCGAGCTCGAGCTTCACGCCGGCGCGTTTCGCAGCCGCAGCCTGGTAGTCGTAGATGCTCGACAGGTTCTCGCCGCCGGGCAGCAGGGCGTGCAGCCGCGTCTTGCCGCCGACATCCGCGGACGCGCCGAACACCGTGACGTCGTGACCGCGCGCCGCCGCGATCCATGCCGCTTCCATGCCGGCGATGCCGGCGCCGACCACGACCACCTTCCTGCGCGTCGCGGCGGGCTTCGGCCAGTAGTCCACCTCCTCCTCGGCGGCGACGCGCGGGTTGTTGTCGCACGCCAGGGAGCGGTGCTCCATGATCGTGCCCCAGCAGGTGTTGCACGAAACGCAGTAGCGGATGTCCTTGACGCGCCCCTGCCCCGCCTTCTGCGGCCACGCCGGGTCGGTCACGAGCGGGCGCCCGAGCGCCACCAGCTCCGCGTCGCCCCGCGCGACGATGCCCTCGCCCTCGGCCGGGTCCGTGATCAGGCCGACCGCCATCATCGGCACGCTGCCCACCGACGGCCGCAGCTCGCGCACGATGGGCAGGAACGGCGTCCGCGGCCAGTGCATGTCCGGGATGTGCATGTCGAGCGAGCGCGCGTGCGCGCCCCACGTGAAGCACACGTAGTCGATCGTGCGGCCCGCGAGCAGCGGCGGCGTCAGTTCAGCGGCCTCCTTCGGTCCGATGCTGCCGGGGATGCCGTCGTCGCCGGGGAGCTTCAGGCCGACGACGAAGCCCGGCTTCGTAGCCGCACGGATCGCGTCGATCAGGTCTCGCACCACGCGCAGCCGGTTCTCGAGCGGCCCGCCGTACTCGTCGTCGCGCTGGTTCGACCACGCCGACATGAACTGGTGGAACAGATGCCCGTGCCCCGCCGAGATCTCGACGCCGGAGAACCCGCAGCGCTCGAGGCGCGCGCTCGACTGCGCGAAGTCGTCGATCATCGCGCGGATCTCGCCGGCCGAGAGCACGTGCGGCACGGTCCAGCTCAGGTCGTCGTGCAGGCTCGACACGCCGACCGCGATCGGGTTGCGGCCGCGCTCGTGGCGCCCACGGCCCGGGTCCTGGATCTGGCCGAGCAGCCGGCAGTCGTGCCTCTCCACCGCCTCGGCCCAGCGCTGCAGCGAGTCGAGATGGTCGTCGTTCCAGACCCGCGTCTTGTACGGGTTCTTCTGCTCGCGCCAGCCGTTCAGGGGCTCGCTGACGATCAGCGCGCAGCCGCCCCTCGCGCGGTTCTCGTAGTAGCGGATCTGCTGCGCGGTGAGCCCCTGCTCCTTGCCCATCCGAGTGGTCATCGACGCGTGCGTGATCCGGTTCTTGAGGCATACGCCGCTCGGCAGCACGAGCGGCGCGAACAGCGCTGGGTAACGGGAGGCGTCGAAGCCGGGCGCGGCCGCCAGCGGATCGAGAACGGCACTCACGACGCACGCCTCCGGGGCGTACGCCCCTGTGTCAGCTGCGTGCGGCCGAAGAAGGCCTCGCGCGTCTTCGCATCCGGATTTCCGATCTTCGTCCGCTCCTGCAGCACGGCCATGCCGCGCTGCACGGCCGGGCGGGCCTGCAGTCGTTCGTACCAGCGCTTCACGTTCGGGAACTCGTCGATGTCTATACGGTGCAGCCAGCGCACCGCGACCCAGGGGTAGACGGCCATGTCCGCGATCGAGTACCGGCCCGCGAGGCACTCGACCTTCGCGAGGCGCCGATCCATCACGCCGTACAGGCGCAGGGTCTCGTTGCGGTAGCGCTCGATCGCGTACGGGATCTTCCGCGGCGCGTAGCCGAGGAAGTGCCCGCACTGGCCGAACATCGGGCCGACGCCGCCGACCTGGAAGTTCAGCCACTGCAGCACGTCGTAGCGCGCGGCGCCGCGCCGCGGCAGGAACCGCCCGGTCTTGTCAGCGAGGTACTGCAGGATCGCGCCGGATTCGAACAGCGCGTAGCGCCGGCGTCCGGGCCCGTCCGGATCGACCAGCGCGGGGATCTTGTTGTTCGGCGAGATCCGCAGGAACGCCGGGCGGAACTGCTCGCCCTGCAGGATGTTCACGGGCCGCACGCGGTACGGCAGGCCCGTCTCCTCGAGCATCACGGTGATCTTCTGGCCGTTCGGCGTCGGCCAATAGTAGAGGTCAAGCATTGGATCGGCCTTCTGCGGCGCCGGCGCACCCGTTACGATGACGCGGCGCGCGCCGCCCGTCGAGCGCCGCGACCATAGCACACGCACTGCGCGCAGCCCGGCGCGCCGGGGAGCCCGTCCGCATGTCGAGCAGCGTTCCGTCGACCGGCCCGGTCGTCCGCGCGATCGGTGCCGTCACGCTCGTCGTCCCGGACCTGGCGTCGGTCGAGGCCGCGTACCGCGACCAGCTCGGCTTCCGCACGATCGCCCGCGACGTCGTGGACGCGCCGACCGCCGCCCGCTGGGCCGCCCCCGCGATGGCCGGTCGCGCACGCGCGGTGCTGCAGCCGGCGAGCGGCTCACCCGTCTACCTGCAGCTGCTCGAGGCGCCCGCGACACCCGGTTACTCCGCGATGCGCACCCACGGCTGGAACGCCAACGAGATCCTGGTCGAGGACCCGGACGCGCTCGCCGCCCGCCTGGCGGCCTCGCCGTTCCGCATCGTCGGGCCGCCCGCGAACCTGGCGTTCAACCCGAACATCCGCGCGATGCAGGTACTGGGGCCGGCCGGCGAACTGGTGTATCTGACCCGCGTCCCGCCGGGCAAGTCGCTGTTCGAGCTCGGGAGCGCGCGCAGCTTCGTGGACCGCACGTTCATCGTCGTGCTCGGCGGCCCCGACGCCGACGCGATGCTCGCGTTCTACCGCGACGCGCTCGGCATGCCGGTGACCGAACCGCGCACGACGCGCGTCGACGTCCTGAACGAGGCCTGGGGACTCCCGCCGGACCACGAGATCCGGCTCGGGATCGCCCGCTTCCCGGCCAGCTTCCTGGTCGAGATCGACGAGTATCCGCCGCAGGCGGGCCCCCGCCCAGTGCGGCCCGGCGAACTGCCGCCGGGCCTCTCGATGGTCACCGTCTTGGTCGGCGATCTCGGCGCCGTGTGCGCCCCGTTCGCCGCCGGGCCCGCGGTCGCAACCGCCGCCCCTTACGCAGGCCGGCGCACGGCGCTGGTCCGGGGCGCTGCCGGGGAACTGCTTGAACTGGTCGAGGACGCGCCCGCCTGAGCGACGCACCGCGGGCTACGCGCGGATCGCCTCAGGGATCCGGCAGCAGGGGCGTCGCGTAGATCGCTCGCTCGCGCTCCCGGGCATACCACTCGGCCAGCCGCGTGCGGCCGTCGCGCCACGCGACGCCCTGCGCCTCAGGCAGCGCCGACTCGAGGTCCGCGGCGATCTGCGCACCCTTGAGGTCGAGGAAGGCCAGCGCACCGACCGTGCGCACGTGGCCGATGTCGAGCGGCCCCGGCGTGGCCGCGTCGAGTTCCAGGCGATCGAGCGCCCGCACCACCTTGTCCCAGCAGCGCCGCGCGTAGTCCGGTCGCTGCGCCGGCTTCGCCACCCAGCCTTCGACGATCAGGAGCACGAGCTGGTCGAACAGGCCGTCGGCGAGCCACGCGCGGCGCAGCGCCTGCCAGCGCGCCGGGGGTGCCGGGTAGAGGGGCTCGCGATCGTGCAGGGAGTCGAGGTATTCGTAGATCACCGGCCCGCCGGCCAGGTAGCTGCCGTCGTCGAGCACGAGGGTCGGCACCTTGCCGAGCGGGTTCACCGCGGGCAGCGGCGTGTCCGGCGCATACGGCTTGGTCGGGACCGGCACCAGGCGCTCGCGGAGGCCGGCATACGCCACCAGCGCCTCCACCGTGTGCACGTAGCCGCGGATCGGGGTGTAGTAGAGCTGCATCGCGGTGCGTCGGCCCGCGGCGCGTCGGTGGTAGCCGCCGCGCCGCGGGCCGAGGGCCGGGCCTGCCTCAGAACCCGACCGAGACGCGCGCGCCGAACTGGCGTTCGGGCTGCGGCGTCACGACGATGCCCTGGTTGGCCGGGAAGTTGAAGTTGCCCGGGATGCCGAAGTCCGAGAACCGCGCCGCCGAGGCCCACTGGTCCTCGTCGGTGAGGTTGCGGACGAAGAACTCGATCCCGAGCTGCTCCTTCCGGAAGCCCACCCGCGCATTCACCAGCCAGTACGGCTCGACCCACGCGAGGTTGCTCTCGTCGGTGTAGGTCTTGCCGGTGTAGATCGCGTCCCAGCGCGTGAACCACTCCCAGCTGGTGCTGCCGAGCGGCGCGGTCCAGGTCGCGGCCACGTTGCCCTTCACCGACGGATAGCGCGGCGTCTTGTTGCCCTTCATCTGCCGGGTGCCCGCGAGCGCCTCGACGAAGTTGAAGATGAAGTTGCCGTACTCCGCCTGCACGTACTCGACGTTGGCCTCGAGCAGCAGCCGGTCAGTGGCCTGCAGCTGCGACTCGACCTCGATGCCCTTCACCTTGGCCTCGCCGATCACCGTCAGCTGGAACGTGCGCAGCACGTCGTTGCAGAGCGGATTCTGCGCGGCCGTCGGGCGCGGGATCGTGCGGCACTCCGGCGGATCCGGCACCAGCGGCACCCGGTTGGTCGCGGTGGAGTTGGCGGCGTTGTAGTCGATCACCGGCGCGGAGACGCGCCCTTTCAGGTTGGACCAGTCGCCGTGGTAGATCGCGACGTTCACGCGCGCCCGGTCGTCCCAGAACAGCTGCTTCCAGCCCACCTCGAACATCTCGAGCTCGTCGGCCGGCACGGTCACCGCCGCCTGCGGCAGGCCCGACGTGCCGCCGGGCAGGCCGAGGTCCGCCCGAGCGGCGGTACCGTTCAGGATCTGCGTGCGGATGTCATCGATCTGGTCGCGGGTCTCCGGCGTGCCGTAGAAGAACTCGGCGTTGACGTCCGGCTGCAGCACGCCCTTCGACCAGCTGGCGTAGAGGTTCGTGCCGGGCAGCGGCTCGAAGCGGACGATCACGCGCGGCAGGAACTTGTTCTCCTCGACCGACAGCACCGGCAGGTTCAGCCCGACCAGCGCGGCGTCGCGCGCCGCCTGCTGGCCCTTGCGCAGTTCGAGCTGCTGGTATCGGCCCTCGACGTCGATCGCCCACTGCTCCGAGATCCGCCAGCTGGCGGCCGCGAAGTAGCCGGTGGTCTCGAGCTCGACGTTGTTGACCTGCGAGTTCGGGAACACCGCCCCGCCCTGCGGCGCGCCCGGGGTCGTGATCAGGCAGACCCGGCTGCCCGGCGTCGCGCCAGCGCGCAGGCAGGTGTTGGCGAGCGCCGTGCCGCCGTTACCCGACTGCGTGAACTCCTGCGTGTAGGTGTTCGCGCCGATCAGCCACGTGATCGGCTGGTCCTGGCCCGACGCCAGCCGCAGCTCGTAGTTGCGGTCCGTCAGGTTCTGCGGGTCGTTCGAGATCCAGCCGTGGGTGTCGGTGAAGTCGAAGTCGCGGATCCAGTTCGCCCGGTAGCGGAAGTACGCGCCGTTCGCGGCCAGCGTCCAGCCATTCCCGAACTCGTATTCGCCCTGCGCCGAGACGAAGCCGACGTTGCGCTTCAGGCCCATGTAGTCGATCGCGAGCGCGTCGGCGATCGCCCGCTCGCCGCGCACGTTCTCGACCAGCAGCTGGAACGGGTACGCGCCGTTGCCGCGGCCCGCATAGGCCGCGTTCGGATTCAGCTGGGTATTGTAGCTGATGAGGGTGCTCGGCACGGTGGTCGTGAACGGGCCGGCCGGCAGCGTCCGCTGGTACTCGAAGCCGTCGCCGGTCACCGAGCCGGCCGGCCGCGTGCCGCTGACCGTGTCCCCGATCTTGGGCACGGCGCCGCAGATGTAGCGCGTGCGCGCCACGCCGCCGGGACCCGTCGTGCCGGTGCAGGTGTCGTAGACGTTGCCCTGCAGGAAGCCCGCGACCGGCGCGCCGTCGCGGTCCTCGCCGTAGAAGCCGCGAACGCGCAGGAACGAGGTCTCGGTCGGCTTCAGGTACAGGGTCGCCGTCGCCTGCCGCGACTTTTCCTGGCCCAGCGCGCCGCCGTCGGTGGCGGTGTACTGCTCGCCGCGGCCGTACGCGCGCGCGCTCACGCGGAACGACAGCAGGTCGTCCAGGATCGGGCCCTCGACGGCGAGCGTCGAGTCGTACTCGCCGCGCTCGGCGCCCTGCGCGGTGACCTTCGCGCCCCAGTCGAACGACGGGTTCTTGGTGATGTAGTTGATCGCACCCGCGAAGGTGTTGCGGCCGAAGTAGGCCGACTGCGGGCCACGGATGATCTCGACGCGCTCCAGTTCCTCCGAGCCGAGCGCCTGGCAGCCCGCGGCGACGTAGATGCCGTCCACGAACAGCGCACCGACCTGGTAGAACGGCACTTCGTTGTTGACGTTGAAGCCGCGGAAGCGGATGGCGCAGTTGTAGCGGCCCGGGATCGACGCCGCCTGGTTCGAGAACTGCACGCCGGTGGCGATCTGCGCGATGTCCTGCAGGTCCCGCGCGCCGGTCTCCAGGATCTTCTCGGCGCTGAAGGCCGCGATCGCGACCGGCACCTGCTGCAGCGTCTCCTCGCGCTTGCGCGCGGTGACCGTGATCTCCTCGAGGCGACCCTCCGGTGCCTCCGCGGCCGGCGCGTCCTGCGCGGAGGCGGCCGGCATCCCGGTGCCGGCGTAGAGCACGCAAGCGACCGCCAGCGACAGCGCGCGGCCGCCGGCCGGCGACTTTCCATAACTCTTCATCGCGTTTCCCCTCGCCGCCGCATGGGCGGCCGACTGACCTCCGGCTCACGGCCGGCCCTGCCTGGATCGCTCGACCCCTCGGTGCGAACTCACCGCCCGTCTGTGGCGTCGTAGTCGTTGCGGCGTTGCCGATGCTAAGGTCAGCGAGGCGCTGCGTAAATGGCGCGACGCCGGCCGGCCGCCTTCCCGGGAGATTCCCCGATGCCCCTAGCCTTCCCCCGCAGGGTCGCCGTGCGACGTCGTGGCGCAGCACCGGTCGTCGCACTCGCACTCGCGCTGACGACCTCGGCCGCGTCCGGCGCGGCGGCGCCGGTGCCGGCAGCGCCGGCCCCGACGGAGTGCGACCTGCTCGCGGCGCACCCCTCCGACCCCGACAGGCTCGGCGCCGGCGTGCCGGCCTCGCAGGTACGAGCCTGGAACGACGCGGCGATCGACGCCTGCCGCCGCGCCGTGGCCGCGGAGCCCGCGAACGCGCGCGTGCGGTACAACCTCGGCCGCGCGCTGTTCTACCGGGGCCGACGGGCGGAAGCGCTGCCCGAGCTGGCGCGCGCCGCGGACCAGCGGCACCGGCAATCCCAGTTCGTGCTCGGCCTGCTCTACGCGGATGGGGTAGCGGAGGTCGTGGCGGCGGACGCCTGCCGGGCGCTGCCGCTGTGGCGGGATGCGGCGGACCGCGGTCACTACGCCGCCCGGGTCAGCCTCGCCCACGACTGGCTGCGCGGCCGCTACGCGCGATGCGAGCGGGTACCCGACCGGGACACGGTCGCGAAGTACCTGGAGGCCGCGCTGCCCGAGGCGCGCAAGGACTACTACCAGCGCCTGCTCGTCACCGACCTGCAGGAACGCCTCGCAGCCGCGCGGTGACGCGCGTCCAGCGCCGCACCGGCGGCGGCCTCAGCCGCCGTACTGGCTGAGCACCTGGAACACGCGGGCGATCAGTTCCTCGCGCCGCTCGGCCCGTTCCTGCGTCGCCGCGTCGTCGGGACGCCAGGCCTCGATGGCGGCGCGCGTGACGCGTCCGTCGCGCTCCAGCAGGCGCTCGACGGTGTCGAGCCGGTCGAACGCGACCGACACTTCGGCGGTGAGCGCCGTCACGACCGCCCACAACTGGTCGATGGCGGGATCCTGGTAGAACTGGGCTCGGCCGCCCTTCGGGTCGCGCGGCAGCTGGCGCGGCAGCACGCCGGACGCCGACCCCGCGGCGGGCGCGCTCGCGACCGGCGCCGCCCTGCGCTTCGACGCCACGGTCGGCTCCGAGGCCGCCGGCCGTCCCGGCCGGGCGCCGCGCGCCGGCGCCGGCCCCCGCCGCTTCGCCTGCCTGCCATCCGCTACGGACTTCGACTTGCGCTTCATGTTCGCTGGATCCGTCCTCAGTGCATCTCGACGCCGCCGCTGACGTTCATCGCCTCGCCGGTCACGTACGCCGCGTCGTCGGAGCACAGCCACGCGCAGGCCGCGGCGGTGTCGGCGGCGAGGCCCACCCGGCGCAGCGGGATGCGATTGCGCATGTCCGCGAGATACGCGTCCACGCTGGGGAAGCCGCGGAACTTCGCGAAGTACTCGTTCTGCACCGCACCGAGCCCGGTCGTGACGTGGTTCGGGCAGATCGCGTTGACCGTGATGCCGTGCGGCCCGAGCTCCATCGCGGCGGTGCGCGTGAAGCCCACCAGGCCGTGCTTCGACGAGGTATAGGCCGCCATGTGCATGTGGCCGGACTTGGCGGCCTGGCTCGCGATGTTGACGATCCGGCCGCCGCCGCCCTGCGCGATCATCTGCTTCGCGGCGTGCTTGGTGCAGAGGAACGCGCCCATCAGGTTCACGTCGAGCACCGCCTGCCAGCGCTCCCTGGTGACCTCGAGCAGCGGCTCCATCAGGAAGCCGATGCCGGCGTTGTTGATCAGGACGTCGAGTCGCCCGAAGGCCCCGACGGCGGCGGCGATCGCCGCCTGCACCTGGTCCTCGTCGCGCACGTCGAGCGGCACGCCGATCGCGTCCGCGCCCTGCTCGCGCAGCCCGCGGACGACCGACTCCATCTCCTCGGTCGTGCCGATGTTCCCGGACTGCAGCAGCGCATCGGGCCGGCCGAGATCGGTGACGACGACGCGACAGCCCTCGGCGGCGAGCCGCTGCAGGATCGCCTCGCCGAGCCCGTGGTGGCGACCGGACCCCGTGCAGAGGGCTACCTTGCCTTCGAGTCTGCGCATCGCGTCTCCGGCGTCGTGTCGCGGCGGCCCGCACTATGCCGCAAGGGCCTGCGACCCGCCAGACGGCCGCTCACCGCCGTGCGGTCACGCGGTCGCCCCAGCGCAGGCACGCCACGCGCCGCGACCCGGTGGCCGCCTCGAACGCCGGCACGTCGCGCGCGCACGCCTCGACCGCGACCGGGCAGCGGGTGCGGAACACGCAGCCGGACGGCGGCGCGAACGGCGAGGCGACTTCGCCCGCGGCGAGCGGCGGGCGGGCCCGCTCGACCCGCGGGTCGGGCACCGGCACCGCGTCGAGCAGCAGCCGCGAATACGGGTGCAACGGGTCGGCGTAGAACTCCTCGCTCGGCGCGAACTCCATCGTGCGCCCGAGGTACATGACCAGCACGCGCTCGCACAGCCGGCGCACCACCGCGAGGTTGTGGCTGATGAACACGAGCGCCGTGCCGTGATCGCGCCGCAGTTCGCGCAGCAGCTCGACGATCTGGCCCTGCACCGAGACGTCGAGCGCGCTCACTGGCTCGTCGCAGACCACCAGCTTCGGCTCCAGGATCATCGCGCGCGCGATGCCGACGCGCTGGCACTGGCCGCCGCTGAACTCGTGCGGATAGCGGTTGTGGAGCTCGGGCCCGAGGCCGACGCGCGCCAGCATCCGCCCGACCCGCTCGCGCACCGCCGTCCGGCCCAGTTCCGGGCGGTGCACCTCGAGCGGCTCGGCGACGGACTGGCCGATCGTCAGCCGCGGGTCGAGGCTCGCCAGCGGGTCCTGGAACACGATCTGTAGGTCGGCGCGCAGGCGCCGCAGCTCGTCGCGGCGCAGCCGCGCGAGATCGCGGCCCTGCCAGCGCACCTCGCCGCCGGCGAGCGGCACGAGTCGCAGCAGCGCGCGGCCGAGCGTGGACTTGCCGCAGCCGGACTCGCCGACGAGGCCGAGCGCCTCGCCGGCGCCGAGCTCGAAGCTGACGCGGTCCACCGCGCGCAGCCGGCCGCGCCCGGTCGCGTAGTCCACCGTGACGTCGCGGACCGAGAGCAGCGACTCCGTACTCACGGCGCACCCGGCGCGCCGTCGACGGCGGCGGGCCCGGCCAGCGGCCGGTGACACGCCACCGCGTCCCGCTCGTCCCCGACCAGCGCCGGCGCGACGGCGCAGTCGGCTGCGGCGCGCGCGCAGCGCGGCCGGAACGCACAGCCCGCCGGTGGGCGGCGCAGGTCGGGCGGCGCGCCCGGGATCGTGCCGAGCGGCCGGTCCGGTCGCTCGTCCACGCGCGGCATCGCCGCCAGCAGCCCCGCCCCGTACGGATGCCGAGGCGCTGCGAACAGGCGGTCGGTGGTCGCACGCTCCACTACCCGGCCCGCGTACATCACCGCGACGCGGTCGCACAGGCCGGCGACCACGCCGAGATCGTGCGTGATGAGCACCAGCGCCGTGCCGAGTTCGCGGCGCAGGTCGCGGAACAGGTCGAGCACCTGTCGCTGCACCGTCACGTCGAGCGCGGTGGTCGGTTCATCCGCCACGATCAGCTTCGGTTCGGCGGCGAAGGCGCTGGCGATCAGGATGCGCTGGCGCATCCCGCCCGACAGTTCATGCGGATAGGCGCGCAGAACGCGGTCGGGATCGGGGATCTGCACCTCGGCCAGAAGCGCTTTGGCGCGCGCCTCTGCATCCGCCCGCGTCCAGCCGAGGATATCGACCAGACGGTCGGTGATCTGCGGCCCGATGCGATGGCTGGGGTTCAGCGCGGTCAGCGGGTCCTGCGGGATCAGCGCGCAACTGGCCCCGATGCGGCGGCGGCGGTCTTTGGGCGGCAGGGTCAGCAGATCGGTGCCGTCCAGCAGGATTTGCCCCCCCGAGATTTCAACCGAAGGCGGCAGGATGCCCAGCACCGCCTTGCCGATCATGGACTTGCCCGCGCCGGATTCCCCCACCAACGCCCGCACCTCGCCCGCCTCTACGTCCAGGGACACCCGGCGCAGCAGGGGCGGGCCGTTCCTTAACCGGACAGATAGGTCCCGGATCGACAGATAGGTCATCGCAGCACCGGATCGAAACGGTCCTTCAGCCCTTCGCCCAACTGACTGAAGGAAAGGACGGAGAGGAACAGCGTGATCAGCGGAAAGACCAGCACCCACCAGGCCTGATGGATGGCGGTGCGGCCTTCCGAGATCATGCCCCCCCATGTCGGATCATCGGTCGAGATGGAGAGGTTCACGAAGCTCAGGATCGCCTCGACGATCACGGCG
>JAPZRU010000033.1 GCA_027531255.1 Steroidobacteraceae bacterium
GGCGATGACGGCGGCATCGAATGCCCGCTGGTCGGTCACGCCGCGCTCGCGCCAGGTCACTCGAACCGTCGGTCCTTGCGCCGAAACGTTCAAGACCTCGGCGTCGGTGCGAACGCTCGTGCCAGGCGCGCGGGCCAGCGCTGCGCCGAGTTCACGCGTCTCCGTCTATCGCATTGGCTTGGGGCACCCACGGGCCGTCGCCTTGCAACCAGCCGATATCACCCCCGAAGAATGCACCTCGAGCGGTTAAACCCCTCGCCCGCGAGATCGAACGTGCTGAAGCCGTTTGGCAGCTTCGTGACGTGGCCAGACGTCACGATCGACGCGGCAAACGCCGGCGGAGCGGGAACGCCAGAGATGGCGAAACAGAACAATGCGAGGGCGAACGCGCGCCCCATCCTTGTGGACGACATCAGGAACCTCCTCGGCCGGTAACCGGCTCTTCAGGCGCAGTCCATGCACGAAAAGTGGGCTTAGTTGCGATTCAGTAACTTGCGCTCCTGGCTAGCGCGGATCTGTCAGAACTTCCGACGCCACCAACCGACCACTAGGTAAGGGGTCATCGAATGCGGCGGGCGTTCACGCTGTGGAACGGCGTGTTCACGCCGCCCCTGATCGTTTCCCCTGTCGACGGCATTTTCGACGGCCCCGCCGAACTGCCGCGCGTGCAGCGGAGCGCCGCAACGGCACCTTGGTCGGGGTCGCGCCAGGTCTCGGTTCGCTGCTGTGGCTCGGCTTCGAGATGGAGCCGCGCATCATCGGTACGCTGCTGTTCGTCGCCGCGGGCGTCGTCTACTGGCGGGTTCGGCGACGCTGACCCGTCGCGTCGACGGCGGATCCCGCCGCCGCGGGAAGCAGGAGGCCGGCGATCCGCTCCTCGACCTCGGATCGCATCTCGACGCCCATGGTGTTGGTCAGCACCGCGATCACGAGCCGCTCGTCGGGATAGTAGGCGAGGAAACTCGAGAATCCGACGATGCCGCCCGGATGGGCGATCTTGCGGTGTCCACGGAAGTTCGTCACGGCGACCCCGAGACCGTACGAGGTCGGCTTGCCGTCGTTCAACCGGCCGGGGGTGGTCATCAGCTTCAACGACTCGGCCGACAGCACCTCGCCCCCGAACAGCGCACGCTGCCAGGCCACGAGGTCGAGCACCGATGAGATCAGCGCCCCGGAAGCGTAGGGGCGCGTCGGACTGTTCGGCGGCGCGTTGAGGAAGCGACCGCCCTCACGCACGTGGCCGGCCGCACGGTGCGGCACGATCTCGCCCGGCACGTTGTAGCGGGTGGACTGCAGGCAGAGCGGCTCGAGCAGCAGGCGCTCGATCGCGGTGTCGTAGGGTTCGCCGGCCAACTTCTCGATCACCGCGCCGAGCAGCCAGTAGCCGGAGTTGTTGTAGAGGTATCGTTCGCCCGGCTCGAAATCGAGGGGCGTACGGCTGAGCCAGCCGAACACCTGACCGCGGGTGACATCCATCGATCGATCCGCCATCAACGGCTGGATCGTGGTCATGTTGCGGATTCCGGAGGTGTGGTCCAGCAACTGCCGGATGGTGATCACGCGTCCGCCGGTGTCGTAGTCGGGGATGTGCTTGCGGAGGTCGTCCTCCAGCCGCAGCTCGCCGCGCTCGACGAGCCGGAGGATGGCTGCCGCGGTGAACTGCTTGGTGACCGAGCCGATGCCGTAGACGGTCTGCGGTGTCGCCGGCACGTCGAGCTCGAGGCTCGCCTTCCCGTAACCCGCGGCATGGACGAGCTTGTCGTCGCGCATCACCGCGATCGACAGACCGCTCATCGGCACACGGGCGAGCGCCTTATCGGCGATGCGGTCGACCTCGGCGAGGTGCGGCCACGGCGGCGGCGCAGCGGCGGGGGTCGGGCACTGTGCAGCGCGCGCCGCAGCGGCGCAGACGAGGGCAGCCAGCACCACGGCCGTCTGCAGCAGACGCACCTTGGCGCCCGGACGGGCGGACATGCGTCGTGCCGGCGCGCCGGCCGGCTCGGAGATGATGTCGATCATGGCTTTTCCCCCGGCGTGCGGCGCACGCCCCGTCCCGGATGTACGTCGGGCACGAACTTCGAGTCACGCACGATGAACGTGCCGCCGACCAGCACATGGACGATCCCCTTCGAGGGTTCGACGGGGTCGCGGAATGTGGCGCGCTCGCCGACGGTGCGCGGATCGAACACGGTGATGTCGGCGTCCGCGCCGGGCTGCAGCCTGCCCTTGCGCGCCATCTGCGGCACCGCGGGCTCCAACCGTCGCGCGGGCAGGATGGTCATCTTCGCGAGCGCATCCGCGAGCGTCAGCACCTGCCGCTCGCGGACATAGGTGCCGAGCGTCCGCGCGAAGCTGCCCGCGCCGCGCGGATGCCCGCGTCCGATCACGTACACCGGTCCGTCGCTGACCACCATCACCCCCGGGTGGGCGAGTCCGAGCTCGACGATCTCGGGCGGGATGATGTGCGCGATCACCGACCCCGGCGGCTGCTGTGAACGATAGCGCTTGAAGGTCTCCTCGGTGAGGCGCTCGCCGGTGGCGGCCCATTCGAGGTCGCCGTAGGTCGCACCCGTCCGCTGCTGCCAGCCTTCGTCGAAGATGGCGGACGCAAGGCCGGTCTGCGCGGCTTCCCAGGGATAGACCTCGGTGCTGACGTCGATGCCCCGTTCGCGGGCGCGATCGATCATCTCGAGCACCACCGGCAACTGGCGGCGCGCGGTGGTCGCGATGTGCGCGACATGCAGCGCGGCGCCGGTGGATGCCGCGTTGGCCAGCACCTCCTGCAGCGCACCGATGGTGCTGCGCGGCTCGATGCCGCCGGAACTCCGCAGGTGCACGTGCGCCAGCACGCCGTTGCGGGCGGCGACCTCGAACGCCCGCCACACCTCCTCGCGGCCGGCGGCCGGCGTGTACGCGAGCCCGAAGCCGATGCCGAGCGCGCCCTCGTCGAGGCCCTGCTGCAGCCGCTGCTGCAGCGACCCTACCTCCTGCGCCGTCATGACATCGTCCGCCCAGCGCGCAGGACGCGGCGGTGCGCCGCCGGACGCCGTGGATTCCCCGGTCGGATCGGTGACCTCGCCGGATGTCGCGGCGATGCCGTGCATGACGCTGACGCGCGCAGCGATGTGGCCGACGCTCGCGCCGTAGTTGATGTACGCCTTGCCCGCGCGCGCCGCGTACCACGCGGCGACCGGGAAGACGCCGAACTCGAGTTCGAGCGCCGTCGTCACGCCATCGAGGGCCTGCAGGCGCGAGCTGAAACGGTCCTGGCCGTGGGCATGCAGGTCGATGAACCCGGGTGCCACCACGAGACCGCTGACGTCGAGGGTGCGGCGGCCGGCGATCGGCTCCTCGGAGACCACGGTGATGCGCCCATCGACGATGCCGACATGGCGGATGGCATCCGTGCCCGAAGCGGGGTCGATGACCCTGCCGTTGGCGAGGACGAGGTCGGGCACCTGCTCGGCGAGCGGCGGTGCGGCGATCGCGGCGGCGATCATGACGAGCGGCAGGAGTTTCATGTTCGTGGGGTTGCGGCGCGGGGGATCGTCTTCCCGTCAGCGGTCGATTGTTGTTGGTGTCGCCAGCATATGCAATTGCAACTGTTGGCGCGCCGACTTATCCTCGCGACGGACCAGCGCTTGCTGAACGAGGTATGCCATGAAGGGGTTTGGGAGCGTGCTGCTGATGTTCGTCGGCGCCATCTTCGCCCCGGTCGCCGCGGCCGCCGCGGCCGCCGAGCCTGCGGCGCCGGCACCGGAGAAGGTCATCAAGCTCACCTTCTTCGGCACCGGTGCGCCGCGGCCCTCGCCGGACCGCCATGGCCCATCCATCCTCGTCGAGGCGGGAAGCCGCAAGATCCTCATCGACGCGGGCCCCGGCGTGCGCCAGCGCATGTTCGAGGCGGGAGGCTTCGGCCTGCTGACGACGGTCACCGACATCTTCATCACGCATCTACACTACGACCATGTCGCCGGGGTCGCAGACCTCTGGATCACCGGCTGGATGTACGGCCGCAAGAAGCCGCTGCGCGTGTTCGGTCCGCCCGGCACCGCGGAGTTCGTGGACGGGCTCAAGCGGGCATACCGCTGGGACATCGCCTATCGGCAGATCGTCGGCATACCGTCGCCCGGCAGCCCGATCGAACCCAACGAGATCGGGACCGGCGTGGTGTTCGATGAGGACGGCGTGAAGATCACCGCGTTCAATGTGGCGCACATGCCGATCATCCCGGGCACCAACCGCGTCGGCAACCTCGACGGCGCCACGTACGGGTTCCGGGTCGACTACGCGGGCCGGTCGGTGGCGTTCTCGGGCGACCTCCGGGTCGGTCCCGGCTCCGAGCTCCTCAAGCACGGCAGCGGCGCCGACGTCGTCGTGCACGAGGTGCAGGTTCCGTCGCCGGGCGACTCGCCGGAGGCGGTGCGCGCCAACGTCAGCCTCTCCGTGCACTCCACGCCGGAGGAGGCCGGGCGCGCGTTCGCCGTCATGAAGCCGAGGCTGGCGGTCTACTCGCACATCATCCCGCCGCAGACCACCTCCGAGGAGCTGCGCGCGGCGACGCGCCCGTTCTACGATGGTCCTCTGCTCACCGCTTTCGACCTGATGACGCTGGTGGTCGGCGACCAGATCGACGTCAACATCGCGCCACGGCGCGATCGGGAGACCTTCGAGCAGTCGGGCGCAGTAAAGTAGCGGACGAGTTCGCTTTCGGGCGACCGGAGAGCCGTCATGTCGATCAGCCGCCGAGGTCTGCTGACCGGCACCGCGCTCGCCGCAGCGGCGCTCGCGCAACGTGAGGCCGCAGCGGCGCCGCCGCTGACGCCGCGACCGCTCGGCGACGAAGGCCGCGACGCCACCCGTCACAACGCGTGGCTCGAGGTCGATGCCGCGCGCTTCGGATCGAACCTGCGCGAGCTGCAGCGCCAGGTCGGCGATCTGCGGTCGGTGTGCCTCGTCGTGAAGGCCGATGCCTACGGCCACGGCCTCGATCTGCTGATGCCCACGATCCGCCGGCTCGGCATCGCGTGGCTGGGCGTCACCACCACCGACGAAGCGCGCGTGGTCCGCGCACACGGCTTCCGCGGGCGCATCCTGCGGCTGCGGGTCGCGACCGCCGATGAGGTCGAGGACGGCCTGCGCCATCGCATCGAGGAGATGGTGGGAGGGTTGGAGGTCGCCGAGAACGCCGCGCGCATCGCCGCGCGACGGGGGGTCCGCCTGCCGGTGCACCTCGCGCTCAACTCGATGGGCATGAGCCGCGAGGGCCTCGACCTGCGGCTCGGGAGCAACCGCGCCGAGGCGCTGAAGCTGCTGGCGCTGCCGCAGCTGCGCGTGGCCGGCGTGATGGACCACTGCCCGGTGAACACCCTCGAGGAACATCGCGACGGCGCATGCCGCTTCGTCGACGATGCGGACCGTCTGCTCGCATCGGCCGGCATCGCACGCCGCGACGTGCTGCTGCACTGCGCCAATTCCTTCGGCTCGCTCAACCTGCCGAAGAACCGCCTCGACCTGATGCGCGTCGGCCGTGCCGTCTACGGGCATGGCGGCAGCGGCTTCCCGGAGTTCAAGTTCTTCAGCACCTTCAAGGCGCGGGTCGCCAGCGTCGGCAGTTTTCCGGCCGGTGCCACCGTCTCCTACGAGCGCTCCTACACGCTGCGGCGCGAGTCGCGGCTCGCCAACATCCCGGTGGGTTACTCCGACGGGTATCGCCGCGTGTTCTCGACGACGGACCGGCAGGCCGCCGCCGGGGCGCGGCCGCCGCAGCTGCTGATCCAGGGGCGGCGCGTGCCGGTCGTCGGGCTCGTGACCATGAACGTGCTGGTGGCGGACGTGACCGACCTGCCCGGACCCGTGCGGGCGGGCGACGAGGTCGTGCTCTACGGCCGCCAAGGTGACGAGACGATCACCATCGAGGAGCTGATGGGCATCGCCGGCACCAATCCGCCGGACCTCTACACGCTGTGGGGCAACTCGCTGCCGAAGATGCGGATCTGAGCCGTCCTCATCGTTCCTGCCGCAGGCGCGACTCGATCTCGCGCATCTCGAGCCCCGAAGGCAGGGGCTGCAGCAGCAGGAACAGACCGGAAGCGAGCAGCAACGGCACCGCGCCGCCGAGCAGCAGGGCCTGCGACCAACCGACATGATCGACGAGGGAACCGACGATCGCCGGGCCGAAGGCGAGACCGCAGTGGATCGCGAGCGAGGAGGCGAAGGCGATGCCGGTGGCGCGCAGCTCGCTCGGGTAGAGCTCGGCGATGTAGGGGAACTTGACCGCTGAGGTGCCGAGCAGGAAGAAGGTCAGCAGGGCATACGCCGCCAGCACCGCGAGATGCCCGCGTGCGAACAGCACGAACACCGCGAACGTCACCGCGGCGGCGAACGTGGCCACGGCGATGGTGTTGCGCCGCGTCCAGTGGAACTCGCCGACCCATGCGGTCGCGAGGTAGCCGAGCAGCCCCATGGCGTTGGCGACGGCCACCAGCACGCCCGACTCGGCCGGTCCGAAACCGAGCTCGTCGTGCAGATAGAGCGGCATGAGGATGAAGCCGCCGCCGAAGGCGAGCGCGAAGCAGCCCTGCGCGAGGAACAGCGGCACCGTACGCCGCCACATGCCGGCCGCGAACAGACAGCCGAGGCGCCACGTCCCACCATCGGACGGCTGCGCCAGCGGCGACTCGCGGACGTGGATGCGGACGAGGAGCGCCGCCGGCAGCCCGAGTATGGCGGCGAGGAACAGCGCGCGCCAGCCCCAGTCGTCGAGGACCACGGCACCGATGATGGCGGCCAGCAGCCAGCCGATCGGCACGGCGATCTGCAACAGACCGACCATCAGGCCACGGATGCGGGCCGGTGCTTCCTCGGCCACCAGCGCACCGGTCGTCGGGAACACGAGGCCGCTGAAGCCGATCGCGCAGGTGCGCACCACGGCCAGCGCGACCAGACCGGTCGCGACCACGTGCAGCGCGGAGAAGACGGCGGCCGCCAGCGTGCCGACCATCAGCATCAGGCGCCGGCCGAAGCGGTCCGCGAGGACGCTGAAACCCACCACGAGCAGGCCGCCGAGCGCGAATGTGAGTCCCGTGAGGTAGCCCACCTCGCCGCTCGAGAGCCCGAACTCGGCGCGCAGCGCGGGCAGCGCGAGCGACCAGAGCGCGAACTCGATCTGCACGGTCACGTACGCAGCGAGGCACACCAGCCACAGGCGCCGCGGATAGCCGCGGAATTCGTCGAACAGTGAGGCCCAAGCGCGCACGGCAACTCGCTGCTGTTCTGGCGGACCCGAAGGATCGGGAAGATGTCGCGCGGACCTCGTCCACGCCGGGTCCCGAGGTTGGGGAAGATCTTATTTACCCGTCATTCTGATGCAAGATCGAGCATCGCGGCGGAGATGTCGATGAAGCAGCAGACGCTGGCGGGGTTTTCGAAGTACGCGAAGACGACGCGCCGGGCGAAGTTCCTCGCCGACATGGACCGGGTAGTGCCGTGGCGCGAGCTGGTGGCGGTCGTCGAGCCGCACTACCCGAAGGGCAGCCCGGAGGGCGGGCGCCCGCCGGTGGGACTGGAGCGGATGCTGCGGATCTCCTTTCTGCAGCTGTGGTTCAACCTGTCGGACCCGGCGGTCGAGGAAGCGCCGTACGACTCGACGGCGATGCGCGAGTTCGTCGGTGTCGATCTGGGGAGCGAAGCGGCGCCGGACGAGACGACGGTGTGCAAGTTCCGGCATCTGCGCGAGCGTGCCAAGCTCGGCAAGTCGCGGCTGGCGGCGGTCAACGAGCACCTGCAGGCACAGGGCATCAAGATCGCGAACGGCACGATCGTCGACGCGACGATCATCAGCGCGCCGAGTTCGACCAAGAACACGGACGAGCAGCGCGATCCCGAGATGCACCAGACCGCGAAGGGCAAGCAGTGGTACTTCGGGATGAAGGCGCACATCGGCGTGGACAGCCGAACGAAGCTGATCCACACGATCCTGATCCGCAGGGGCGTGCCGAACGCACGCGACTTTACGAACCGGAAGGATCGGTGGCCGAGCGGACGGATCGACGAGATCGTCAAGGCGAAGAACCTGCACCGGCTCGAGGTCATGGCGGCGCTGACGAACGTGTGCATGCAGCGCCGGCGGCTGCTCGCGAGCTGAAGGGTCGAGACGCTCGGCGAACTCGCCGAGCGCGACCGAGGCGGACGTCTCCGCTGAAACGCACTGCGCTCGCAGCCACCGACGCCGGGATTGCCCCTTGCACGACGGAATCGACGGTTCTTCAGACTTTCCTTGGCACAGGGCCGCGCGGTCGCCGGCGAGGTCCGCTCATCGCCCGGAAGCGGTATCTGAAGCGCATTTGCACCGGCGGGACGCTCGCGGCTAGCATGCCGGCCCGAGTCCCGTGAACCGCAGGGCCTGCATGGCCAAGAGCCGCGAAATCCGCCGTCGTCCGCGCGCCCGGGCCCGCTCCGCCGTCACGGCGCCGCGATCCGGATCGGCGCGTACATCGCCGCCGGCAGCGCATGCAGACAGCCCCGTGCCGGGGCTCGATCTGGGACGGTTCATCCCCTGGCTGGCGACCTCGATGACCCGTTACCTGCACGGGGTGATGACCGAGGCGCTGACGCCGCTCGGCATCTCGATCGCCGAATGGCGCGTGATCCTCTGCGTCTTCGACGGTCGCAGCTACACGCTGACCGAGGTGGTGGAGTTCACGAGCCTCAACCAGTCCTCGTTGAGCCGCGCCATCGTGCGCATGCAGAAGAAAGGGCTGGTGAGCCGCTCGCGGCGCACCCACGACGCGCGGCTGATGAACATCGAGATCACGCCGGCGGGACGCGCGCTGTGCGAGCGCGCCTCGCTGGCCGTGCGCGAGGCCTGCGGCCGGGAACTGGGCGTGCTCACGCAGGCGGAGCGTGACAGCTTCGTGCGCATCGCGCGCAAGCTGCTCGCGGAACTGCCGCCGCCGAAGCGGGCCGCGGGCCTCTCCTACTGATCCGCGCTCAAGGCGCCAGCACCTCCGCGTAGAACCCCCACGACCCACCGCCGAGCGCCGTCCAAACCGCCGGCAGGCTATGGCCGACGCCGGGCAGCTCGATGTACTCGTGCTCGACGCCCAGCCGGGTCAGGTGTTGGTGGAACGCCCGGTTCGCCGGGTAGGTCTCATCGCCGGTGCCTACGATCAGCCGCAGCCGCGGCAGCGGCGCGCCGGCCGACACCGCGCGCTCCGCGAGCTGCCACGGGCTCTGCTGGCGGAAGAACTCCATGTCGTCGCCGTAGACCTGTTGCATCAGACGAGCGCGCTCCGCCGCGGAAGCGCGCGGCGTCTCGTACAGCTCGCGCTGCAGCGGTCCCGCGGCCAGCATCATCACGCCCGCGAACAGCTGCGGATGGCGAAATCCGAGACGCGCGACGCCGTAGCCGCCCATGCTGTATCCCTCGAGGATCCGCCCCTCGCGCGCCGCCACGGTGCGGTAACAGGCATCGACATGCGGGATGAGGTCACCGATCAGCAGGGACTCGACCCGGCTGCCGCCATCCTTCGAGTCGACCCACATGCCCGAGGGCAAGCCGTAGGGGAAGACCACGATCATCGGCGGCAGGTCGCCGGCTCGCATCGCAGCCTCGAAGCGCCCGGCGACCCTCGGCAGCCCGGCCAGCCCGCCGCCGGTGCCATGCAGCCAGTAGAGGACGGGGAACCGCCTCGACGGCTCATCGGCATAGCCCGGTGGCAGCAGCACGTGGTAGCCGGCCGATGCACCGACCGCCGCGCTGTCGATGATCCGTCGGTGCAGCCCCGGGGCGGTCGCCTCGGCGGTGACCCATCGGCCGGCGTCGGCCGTGTCCGCGCCAGCCGGCAGGTCGGCGAACCGGCAGCCCGCAGCCGCGTGGACATCGTTGGCGAGCAGGCCGGCGAGCAGCACGAAGACGGATGGACGGCAGGACATCTGCACCTCGAAGGACGGCGGGTTCGGGGGCGGTGGGAAGCCCCGCGCGATGCTCACGCGAAAGTAACGGCACGGCCCGACACATGCAAACGCATGTATCCTCGACCCGGATCGTGTGCGGGCTGCCGATACCCTCCGGCAGTCGATACCCGCCGTACGCCGCGCCCTCCTGTAGGGCTCGCCGACCGCGGCGGATACGCGACGATTGACCCGCCCGGAAGCAAAACATATGCTCCTGCAAGTAACCGGGTGGATCAGGTTCTCCATGATCCCCACGGGAGGTCGGCAGATGGGGCGGGACGGGACGAAGCCGGTGGCGCATACCGGGCGCGGGTTCGCCGTGCCGCGCCGCCGACCCGTGCGTTCCGCCGCCCGGAGGGCCGCTTGCGGGGCCATCCCCCTCGCGATCGCGCTGGCCTCCGCGCCGCATGCCGCCGCGGACGGCGATCGGCGTGACAGCTTCGCGATAACGAACGCGGCGGTGTTCGACGGCAGGCACCTGCTGCCGCAGCGGACGGTGCTGGTGCGGGACGGCCTCATCGCCGCCATCGGCGACCGGCTTGACCCGGGCGACCTGCCGGTCATCGACGGCAGCGGTGCGACGCTGCTGCCCGGGTTCATAGACGGCCATACGCACACCCGCTTCGCCACCGAACTGCAGGAGGCGCTCGCCTTCGGCACCACCACCGTGCTCGAGATGGGGACCCGCCCCGAGCACCTGCGCGAGCTCGCGGCGGCAGCGGCGACGCGGACCGATGTCGCCGATCTGCGTTCGCCCTCGCTGATCGCGACGGCGCCGCAGGGACATGGCGCGCAGTACGGCCTGGACGCGCCGATCAGCGCAGCGGCCGAGGCCGAGAGGTTCGTCGCCGAGCGCGCGGCCGAGGGCGCGACCTACATCAAGGTCGTCCTGAACGGCGTCCGCCATATCCGCTTCGGGACACCGCGGCTCGACGCCGCGACCGTCAGCGCACTGGTCGCGGCGAGCCACGCGAGACGGATGCCGGTGTACCTGCACGCGGAGAACGAGGACGACTTCCTGCTCGGCGTCGCGGCCGGGGTCGACGGCTTCGCGCATCACTGGCGCGACGCCGGCGAGCGGCCAGCCCTTGCAGAACAGGTGGCACGGAGCGGGGCCTTCGTGGTGCCCACCCTCACGGCGCCCGACCGCCTGAACGACGGGCAGTCCGAGCTGCTGCGCGACGACAGGATCGGCCCGCGTCTCTCGGCGGCCGCGAAGGCACGCCTGGCTGAGCGCAATCCGGTCTTCACCACCGTATCGATGGACGTGTCGTGCGGCGCCGTGACCAGCCTGCGCGATGCCGGCGTGCTGATCGCCGCCGGCTCCGACGCGGGCAGCCCCGGGATCGTGCACGGTGCCAGCATGCACCGGACGCTGACCCTCCTGGTGCGATGCGGGCTGAGCGAGGTCGAGGCGCTCAGGAGCGCCACCGCGGACGCCGCGACCGCCTTCGGTCTCGCCGACCGCGGCCGGATCGCACAAGGGATGCGGGCCGACATGCAACTCGTGCGCGGCGACCCCACGCGCGTGATCTCGGACTCCCGGAACCTGCTCAGGGTCTGGCGAGCCGGTATCGAGACGCCGCTCGGCCCATGAATCCGACCTGTACTTCAATCTCTCCCGAACGGAGGCTGTAGCTGTGACGAAACACGTGGCAATCGCGGTCATGTCGACTGTTGCCCTCGGCGCGCTGGCACCCGCGGACATCGCGGCGGCGCCCGCCGTCGACCTCGAAGATGTGGTTGTCACCGCGCGCAAGCGCGAGGAACGCCTTCAGGACGTACCGGTCTCCGTCTCGGTCGTCTCGGGCGAGGCCCTGCTCGCCGACAACATCCGCAACCTCGAAAGCCTCTCCGCCATCGTCCCGACGTTCCAGTACGCCGAGTCGATCTCCGGCAACGACCAGGTGTTCATCCGCGGCCTCGGCTCCGGCGTGAACTTCGGCTTCGAGAACACCGTGGGCCAGGTGTTCAACGGCTTCTATCTGGGCCGTGCCCGGTTCGGTCGTGCCGCCTTCATGGACGTCGACCAGGTCGAGATCCTGAAGGGTCCGCAAGGCGCGATCATCGGCAAGAACACCACTGCCGGCGCGATCAACACCACCTGGGCGCGGCCGACGGCGGAGCTGTCCGGCTACATCGCACCGGTCTGGGAGTTCGAGGGTGACGAGGGCTGGACCGTCCAGGGCGCCGTCGCCGGTCCGCTGTCCGACTCCATTCGCGGACGCCTCGCGGTCCGCTACGAGGACAAGGACGGCTTCATGTACAACACCGACCTGAAAGACAGCGTCATGCAGCTCAAGTCGCCGGCGATCCGCGGCAGCCTCGAGTGGCAGATCAGCGACGCCGTCACGGCATCGGCCGTCTACCAGTACAGCGAGCAGGAGCGGCTCGGCCGATCCTATGAGGTGGCGAACTGTCCGCAGCCGCTGCTGAACTTCTACGCGCAGTTCAACGAGGACTGCAAGCTCGACTACCGGACCACCGGCAAGATCGTCCGCGGCACAGAGGAGCTGCCCTGGACCAGCGACACCACCTCGCACTTCGGCGGCGTGACGATCGACTGGCAGACGGCCCGCGGAACCTTCACGTCGATGACCGGCTTCGCCCGCTTCAACAGCAACGACTTCACCGGCGCCACCACCGGCGGCACGCAGGGCAACATCTCGAACTTCCGGGAGACCTACCAGCAGTACTCGCAGGAGTTCCGTTTCGCATCCTCGACGACCTCGGATATCAGCTACATCGTGGGTCTCTTCTACCTCAACGTACCGGATCAGGACCTCGACTGGGACCTCGACCTGAACGCGCAGGGTCCCGCACCGCTCGCGGTAACCCCGCCGGCGGCCCGTGTGCGCAGCAACCGTCTGGCCGACCAGGAGATGGAGACCATCGCCGCGTTCGGCGAGCTGACCTGGCGCTTCGCCGAGCGTTGGGACCTGACCGCGGGCGTCCGCCATACGATGGAGGACAAGGAGATCGTCAAGCGGCAGTTCCAGACGCCGCTGTACCGCGAATCGCCGGTGATCGCACCGGCGCCCGCAGGCCCGCCGCCCGCCACCAACGTGCACAACGTCACCGACCGCGTCGAGGAGGACCAGACCAACGCGAACCTCGCGCTGCGGTGGCGTCCGAACGATGACGTCATGACCTATGCGACGTACTCGTCGGGCTTCAAGGGCGGCGGCTTCGACTACTTCATCGCCGAGCCGCAGGCCACGATCCTCAACAACATCCGCTTCAAGGACGAGCAGGTCGAGGCCCTCGAACTCGGCGCCAAGCTGTCCTTCCCCGAGCAACGGCTGCGCCTGAACGGCGCCGTGTTCCGCAACCGGTTCAAGGATCTGCAGGTCACGTCGCTGACGACGGACGCAGCCACGGGGCTGCTGGCGTTTCGCACATCCAACGCCGCACGAGCGGATTCGACCGGCGTGGAGCTGGACGCGTTCTGGCGCGTCACCCGCGGGTTCTCGCTGTCGGTCGCCGCGGCCTATCTCGACGCGACCTACAACTCCTTCCCGAACGCGCCCTGCTGGGAAGGGCAGACCGTCGCCCAGGGCTGCACCACGACCCCGGGCCAGCCGGCCCGTCAGGACCTCAAGGGTCAGCCGCTGCAGTATTCGCCGCAGTGGAAAGCCGCGGTGGATGCCCGCTACGAGGTGCCGATCAGCGCCGGGCTGCAGCTGCAGCTGCTGGGGCGCGTCTACTATTCGGACGAGTACTCCATGCAGCTCGACAACGATCCGCTGCACTACCAGAGCGCCTACACCAAGGTCGATGCGACGGTCGCGATCTCGAGCCGCACCGACGGATGGCGCCTCGCCCTCGTCGGTCGCAACCTGACGGACAAGATGACGTCCAACTTCGCGAACGACGCCGGCAGCGGCTCCGACTTCTTCTTCCTCGAGCCGCCGCGTTCGTTGGCGCTGCAGTTCACCTGGAACTTCAGCGCTGCCGATGGCCGGTGACCTGCTGATCGCCATGGGAACCGCCGCGTGGGCCACCACGCGGCGGTGCCCTGAAGGTTGACGGTGGACAACGGCTCCAGCGCCGGCCTGTCGCGCGTGCTGACGCGCCGGGATGTGCTCGCCCTCGCCTTCGGCGCGATGATCGGCTGGGGCTGGGTCATCCTCACCGGGGACTGGATCCAGCGTGCGGGCAGCCTCGGCGCCATGCTCGCCTTCCTGGTCGCCGGCGGCGTGATGCTGGTCGTCGCCCTGCTGTACGCCGAACTGGCCGCGGCCATGCCGCAGGTGGGCGGCGAACATGTGTGGAGCCTGCGCGCGCTGGGCCGCACCGGATCCTTCGCCTGCACCTGGGCTATCGTCTTCGTCTACGTCTCGATCTGCTGCTTCGAGGCCGTGGCGCTCGCGGTCGCCCTCGAGTACCTGCAGATCGACCTGCACCATGTCTTCCTCTGGACCGTGGCCGGCTACGACGTCTACCTCGGCTGGGCCATGGTGGGCATCGTCACCAGCGTGGTGCTGACGGCGATCAACATCATCGGCGTGAAGATGTCGGCGGTGTTGCAGGTGGTCATCACGCTGATGATCGTGGCGAGCGGCATCGTGCTGCTGACCGGCGCCGGCCTGCACGGTTCCATCGAGCGTGCCGAGCCGCTGTTCGCGGCAGGGCTGGTCGGCATCATCGGCGTGCTCACCATGGTGCCCTTCTTCTTCGTGGGCTTCGACGTCATCCCGCAGATCGCCGAGGAAGTGGACCTGCCTGCACGCGAGCTGGGCACCCTGACCATCGTGTCGATCTGCACCGCCATCCTCTGGTACTGCCTGGTCATCGCCGGCGTCGCACTCCTCGCCGATGACGCCCTGCTGGAGAACTCCCGCCTCACCACCGCCGACGCGGCGGCCGCTGGGCTCGGCCGCAACGCGGCTCTCATCATGGTCATCGGCGGCATCGCCGGCATCGTGACCAGCTGGAACGCCTTCATCATCGGCGGCAGCCGCGCCATCTACGCCATGGCGCACAGCGGCATGCTGCCGGGCTTCCTCGGTCGGCTGCATCCCAGGTATCGGACGCCTCATGCGGCGATCGCCCTCATCGGACTGCTGGGCTGCGCCGCCCCGTTGCTCGGCCACAAGGCCCTGATCTGGCTGGTCAACGCGGGCAGCTTCGGGGCCGTGGTCGCCTACCTGCTGGTGGCCGCGTCCTATGTCCGCCTGCGGCGCATCGAACCCGCGTTGCCGCGCCCCTTCCGTCTGAGACACGGCATGACGATCGGTTGGCTGGGGATCGCCTGCTGCATCGGGCTCGGCGCCCTGTATCTTCCGGGGTCACCGTCGGCGCTGAGCGCGGTGGAATGGAGCATCTTCCTCGGTTGGGTCGCCTGCGGTGGTCTGCTCTATCTTGGCCGCGGCAGGACCTGATCGGTCGAGGTCAAACATGAAGCCACGGACTCGGAACATCGTGCCGATCGACATCACCCGCCGCGAAACTCTGCTCGCCCTCGCCGGCACGGGCTTGGCGCTGGCCGGCGCGCGCGCGGTGTCCGCGGCGCCCTCCGACGAGGCCGCCGCTGCCCGATCCGCCGCCGACCAGCACTTCGCCTCCCGCATGGCCAGCGAACACATCCCCGGTCTCGCCGTCGCCGTGTTGCGGGGATCGGGACAGATGTGGTCCAGCGGCTATGGTTGGGCGGACCTCGAGCGCCGTCTGCCGATGACGCCCGACACGATCCAGAACATCGGTTCGGTCTCCAAGACGTTCACCGCGACCGCCGTGATGCAGTTGGTCGATGCCGGTCGACTGGGGCTCGATGACGACATCAACCGCCACCTCGGCTTCGAGGTCGTCCACCCGGGCTTCCGATCGCAGCCGATCACCGTCCGTCATCTGCTCGTGCATCAGTCCGCGATCGCGGACGGCCCCGCCTACGCCAATGCCTACGCCTGCGGCGATCCGACGATATCGCTGGAGGAGTGGTTGCGTGCTTACCTGCTGCCGGGCGGACGGTTCCACGACGCGCGGAACTTCCACGGCTGGGCGCCCGGCAACGGCTTCTACTATGCGAACGTGCCCTACGGAGTGCTCGGCCATCTCGTCGAGCGGATCTCGGGTCTGTCCTTCGCCGAGTACTGCCGCCGACGGATCTTCATGCCGCTCGGCATGGGCGAAACCTCCTGGTACCTGCGGGACATCGACGCCGCCCGTCACGCGGTCCCGTACAGCTGGGTCAGCGGTGGCGCGGTGCGCGGCCCCGTTTGGGGCGGGGTGCCGCCCGCGGTCGTCGGCGATCCCGGGGCGGCGACGCGGATCGATGGCGGCTACGCCGCGAACTGCCTGTACAACCACCCGAACTTCCCGGATGGATTCCTGCGCAGCAGCGTGCACCAACTCGCCCGCTACGCGCGCGCCTACCTCGGCGCCGCGGCGGGTGCGGACCGGCCGCTGCTGCAGGCGCAGACCATCGGACAGATGTTCCGCATCGAGTCGGGGGACGACAGCCGCGTGATGGGTCTCTGCTGGAACGCGCAGCGGCGGGAAGGCCGTGAACTGTTGTGGGGTCACGGCGGCAGCGACCCCGGCATCAACGCCAACCTGCGGCTGCGTTTCGCGGACGGCGTCGCGGCGATCGTCCTGATGAACACCAATGTGGGCCGTCCGCCGCTGCCTGCCCCGCTCGAGTTCGCCGAATACCTCATGGATCACAGCAGCGGACTGCTGGCGGGCGATCACGGGTCGGCGTGAATTCTCGCGCTCAGCCCTGACGCAGCGCCTTCAGCCACGCGGTCGGATCCTCGCCGCGCTCCAACACCTCGACCAGCGCCGAACCGACCACCACGCCTTCGACGGTACCGCTCAGGCGCGCGACCTGCTCGGCCGGGCGGTGAAGTCTGGGTGCGCAAGCATCGGGGGAGGGCCGCTGCGAGCCCGTGCTCGCGTTCCGGCCGGACGACGTGAGTGACGGGCGGCGCGGCCGGAGTCGGTGAGGTCGGCGGCGAGGGTGTGCGGCGCGAGTGCGGTCGGGAGGCACCGCCGACCGGCGCCCGGAGGCCCGGTCGGGTACTCCCCGCGGCACCGGGCACGCAGGTCGTTACCAGGGCAGCGAGGGTTAGAAATTCCTGTCCGCCGACGCCGCGTCACGGACAGTCGGACGGCGGCTTCTTCGAGCGGCCCAGCGACGCGAGCCCGCCGAGCACGCGACCGACGTCGCCACCGAGCGTCGAGCCGACGGCGCCGGCCGCCGCTGAGGCGCTGGCCGTATCCCGTGGCACGCACTTCGGATTCGTCGCGGCTGCGGGCGTCGGTGACGCGGCGGCGGACGTCGCAGCCGCACCGGCGCCGGCCGCGGCGACCGGGGCGGACGCGGCCGACGTCGTCGACGCGCCCGCCTCAGGGCTCGCAGCCGGGCTCGCGGCCACCTGCGTCTCGGCCTCGAGCGGCACGGTGATCGTGGCCGCCCTGCTCGCGCGCGCCGTCGACTCCTCGACGCTCGGCAGCGGCTGCCCGAGCAGCGACTTCAGGTAGGCCTGGTCGATCCCGTCGAGCACGGCCTGGCGTGCGATGCCGGCCGGTCCGCGGACGATCACCGCGACCTGCTTCACGGCCAGGCCGCCGCCGGGCCTCTTCAGCATCGGCCCGAAGGACGCGACCTGCGCGTCGCCGATGTCCCGCAGCCGATACTCGGGCGCGTTGACCAGCAGCTGCACGGCGAGCTGCTGCGGCGAGTTCTGCAGCGCGGACGCCTCGTCGCGCAGCGGCTTCAGCTGGGCCTCGAGGCTGCGCACGTGCTCGTGCTCGACCGCGCGAGCGCGGTCCTCGAGCGCTCGACCCTCAGCGCTGCGCTGGTCGACGATCGCCTGCTGCTCCGGCGTGAACGGCGGATCCTTGCGGCTGCGCCGCGGGACGGTGTCGTAGACGGCCTTCGCCTGGCGCAGGAGTTCGTCCTGGCGCGCCTGCAGCTCCGGCGGCAGGCGCTTCATCTCCTCCATCCGCTGTTCGAGCGCGCGGCGCTTCGCGTCGCGCGTCGCCGCCTCGGCCGGCGTGAAGGTGCGGACGTACGTCGCGCCGGTGGAGACCTCGAAACCGCCGATCGCCGTGCCGGCGCACAGCGACAGCGACCGCGCGCGCGCGGCGACGTCGGCGGCGTGCGCCAGCGACAGCGGCGCCGCGGCCCGCGGCAGGGCGGCGGCCAGCGCCGCGGCTGCACGCGCACTGAACTCCTGCTCGGCGGTCGTGGCCGCGCGGACGCCGTCCACGCAGTCGGCGGCGGCGGCGCCGGCGGTCAGCAGTCCGGTCAGCAGCGCCGCCGGCGCGGCGACCGCGCGGAAGATCGGGTGCGATTCACGCATGGCATCCACCTCGCGCCGGCGCTCCGGTCCGGCCGACGCGCCGAAATCTACGCCGCGGTGGTTTCCGCCGATGTCCCCCGAACAGGGGACATGCGGCTCTGGCCGGGTGGACGGCCGTGCCGGTGAACGCGTGCCGCCGCTCCAGGGTCAGCGACGGACGGCGGTACCGACGTCGGTCGAATCGCCGGCCACCGTGGCGCGCGCGGTGGGCGCGTCGAGTGCACGTCTTGCTTCCTGCAGCAGGCGCTGGGCTTCCAGCTCAACGTTGCCGCCCTTCGAGATCGGCTCGAGCACCGCAATGGCGCGCCGGGCGAAATCGCGAGCCTGAGCGCGCTGCGCCGCCGCGCCAGGACCGCCCGATGCGGCCAACCCGGCCAGCGCGCGCGCGCGTCCTGCGAGCGCCTGCCCGTGAACGACGGCCAAGTGCGCGCCTGACGCGACGAGGTCCGGAGGCAGATACCTTGCCGCTGCCGCGAAGTCGGCGTCTGCGGCCGCGTATCGACCGAGCCGCAAGCGCGCCTCGCCCGCGTAGTTCAAAGCCGCGCCATAGGCGATCGGCGCAAGCCCGTCGGCTGGGTCCGCCTGCAACGCGCGGTCGAGCGCCAGCAGTTCCGGCTCGATCTCCCGCAGCGCCTCCTCCGGCCGCCCGGTCAGCGTCAACAGATCGCCGATCGTCAGATGGGTGAAGGACCGCGCACGCGCGAAGTCGACGTTGCTCGGCGAGCTGGCGGTGAGCTCGTCCAGGATGACGGCCGCGCGACGGTAGTAGGGCAGCGCGCGTTCCGGTTGGCCCGCGCCGAGCACGTACGCCTCGCCGATGCGGCCGAGCGCGATCGCGACGCCGTGGCGCGAGGCCGGGTCCTCGGAGCTCGCCGCGGCGACCTGCTCGGCGAGCGTCAGCGCCTTCTCCAGGGACGAGATCGCCGACTCCGTTCGGCCATCGGCACGCTCCAGCCAGCCGTGGTTCACGTACGCCTGCATGGCCGCACGAAGATCGGCGCCGGAGGCGCCCGCCGCGACGACGTCACGCGCGTTGCGCAGCGATGCGTCGATCAGGCCCCGCGCCTCGTCGAAAGCATCGCGCTCCAGCAGTGCCGTCGAAAGATCCGCCTGGGACCAGAGCAGGTCGAGTCGGTGCTCGAGCGTCGGCTCCCGCTCCAGGATGCGCTCGCGGATGGCGAGGGCCCGGCGGTAGCTCTCGATTGCCAGCTGCGTCTCGCCCAGACTGGCCTTGAGAAACGCCCCCTGCACGTCGCCCAGGCGCTCCCACGCCTTCGCGAGGTCGCGCTGCAGCTCGACCGAGTCGCCGGCGTCGCGCTCGAGCGCCGTCAGGTACTCGAGCGAGCGATCCACCAGCAGCTTCCGCGCAGCCGTGCTGCCCGGGATCTGCACGATCGCGTCGTAGACGTCGCCGACGTACGTGGTGGAGAGCGTGCGCACCGCGGCGGAGTGGCGTTCGGCGCGCGCGCGCTCCGCGCTCGCCTCGCGCGCCTGCCACAGTGCGACGCTCGTGCCGGCGAGCAGCGAGACGACCGCGAGGCCGGCCGCGATCGTCGCGGCGGCGTGGCGGCGCGCGAACTTCGCGATGCGGTAGCCCGCCGACTCCGGCCGCGCCTCCACCGGCAGGCCGCGCAGGTGCCGCTGCAGGTCGTCGGCGAGCTGCTGCGCGGAGCCGTAGCGCTCGCCCGGCGCGCGCTGCAGCGCCTTCAGCAGGATCGTGTCGAGGTCGCCGCGCAGCTCGCGCGCGAACCGCGCGTGGATGCCCGGCGAACGCGCGGCGGCTGCACTGGGCAGCGCCGCCGTGCCGGCCGCGGCGCGGCCGCGCCGCCGTCGGGGCCGAGCAGCGTCGCGATGCCGAAGTCGAGCAGCTTGACGACACCGTCGCGCGTGACGAGCACGTTGCCGCCCTTCAGGTCGCCGTGCACGACGAGGTTCTGGTGCACGTGGTGCACGGCGGCGCACAGCGTGCGGAACAGCTCGAGCCGCGCATCGAGCCCGAGCCCGCGTTCGTCGCACCACTCGTCGATCGGCCGGCCGTCGACGAACTCCATCACGAGATACGGCGCGCCGTCGTCGGTCGCGCCGGCATCGAGGAAGTGCGCGACGTTCGGGTGCGACAACGACGCCAGCAGGCGCCGCTCGGCGTGGAAGCGCGCGAGGAACGTGACGCCGGCGACGCCGGGGCGCAGCAGCTTGATCGCGACCTGCTGCGCGACCTCGCCGTCGTCGCGCACCGCGCGGAACACGTAGCTCAGCCCGCCGCGGCCGGCCTCGGCGACGATGCGGTAGTGACCGATGCGACGGCCGATCCAGCTCGGCGCCGGCGCCTCGTCCGCCCATGCGAGGCGCTCGGCCGCGGGCCGCGCGATGAAGTCGTCGTCGATCGCGTGGGCGCGCAGCAGCTCGAGCACGCGGGCGTGCACGACCGGATCGTCGCCGCAGGCGGACGCGACGCAGGCCTCGCGCTGGCCGGGCCCGCGCTCCAGGGCTTCGGCGAACACGCCCTTCAGCCGGTACCAGGTCTTCGGCAGCAGGTCCGGCGCGCGGCGCGTCTCCGGCGCGGCTTCGCTCAAGCGGACGCCCTCGTTCCCGCGAGTTCGCAACGCAGCCACGCGCGGGCCATCGCCCACTCGCTCGCGACCGTGGCGACCGGTACGCCCAGCACCGCGGCGGTGTCGTCGGCGGAAAGCCCGCCGAAGTAGCGCAGCTCGACGATCTGCGCCTGCCGCGCGTCGAGTTCCGCGAGCCGCGCGAGGGCGGCGTCGACGGCCACCACTTCGTGCGGCGGGGCGTCGGGCCGCGCCTGGCCCGTGGCGTCGGCGTGCTCGACGACGAGGCGCCGCATCAGCACGGACGCCACCGCGTAGAACTCCGCGCGGTCCTGCCAGTCGACGGAGTGTTGCGCGACCAGGCGCAGGAACGCTTCGTTCACCAGGGCGGTCGGGGCGACGGCATCGTCGCTGCGCCCCGCCGGCAGGTGCTGGCGTGCGAGCCGACGCAGCTCTTTGTACAGGACCGCCGAGAGCTGCGCGGACGCCTGCGCGTCGCCGGACGCGGCGCTCGCGAGAAGCTGGGTGACGGGCGGGCTCGTTTCGCTCACGGTTTGATCATAGCGGCCGCCGGGCGACGCTTCACGGCGTGCCCGCGCGATGCCCTCCGCCGGGCATTTCACTGCGCGTCGACGCGGCGACTCCGACGCTCGCCCACGCCGGCGGGCGGCTCGCCAGAGGCGTCGGCGCGTCGCTCGATCGGCAACGCCAGCTCGACGACCGTGCCCGCCGCCGACGAACCGAAGTGGATGCGCCCGCCGAGCTTCGACGCGCGCCGCTGCACGTTCAGCAGGCCTCGCCCGCCAGGCTGCGCGAGCGCGCGCTCGACGTCGAAGCCGCGGCCGTCGTCGGCCAGGCGCACGCGCACCTCGCCGTCCAGCGCCTCGGTCGTGATCGTCACTGCGCGCGCGCCGGCGTGCTTGATCACGTTGGTCAGCACCTCCTGCAGGATCCGCAGCACATCCAGTGCGGCGAGCGCGTCCAGCCACGGCAGCGGCGGCAGGTCCGACACGCGCCAGGACAGCTGCAGGCCGGCCGCCTCGAGTCGGCGACCGAGCCGGTAACGCAGCGTCGCGAGCAGCGTCACGAGATCCGCACCGATCGGCTCCAGCGAGTCGATCGTCAGCTTGAGGTCGTCGATGCACTCGGCCAGCACGCGCGCGACGTCGGCCGGCTGCAGGCGGCCCTGCTGGACCATGACCAGCGAGCTCATCAGCGAGGAACCGAGCCCGTCGTGCATGTCGCGCATCAGCCGCTGCCGCTCGGCCGCCAGCGTCTGCTCGCGCTCGATCGCGCGCAGTCGCTCGTGGCTGGCCTGCAGCGCGCGCGTGCGGGACTCGAGCCGCTCCTCCAGCAGCAGGTTGGCGCGCTCCACGCTCTCGATCGCGACCACGTAGCGGCGAAGCACCGCGTACAGGAACGAGCCGAACAGGAACAGCGCGCCGTACGGCAGCAGGAACACGCTGCGCGGGTCCAGGATCGCGTCCTTCAGCAGCAGGTCGTGGACGCCGAACGCGATGTTGATCCACAGCGCCGCCGACAGCGCGATGGACTCGCGCGTGCGCACGCGGAGCGAGTCGCGCGTCAGCAGCGCAGTGACGGCGAGCGCGATCAGCACCTGCGCGACGTAGGCGAGCGTCGAGGTCAGCGCCGGCTCCAGCCCGACGCCCGGCAGCGTCAGCAGGCCGGTTGCGAGCACCAGCGCGACGAGCGAGTACTCGGCCCACGGCAGCCGGCGGTTCTGGAAGCGCAGCGCGAACAGGTAGACGAGCATCATCAGCCAGCTCATCGTGTTGATCGTCAGCCACCAGAACAGCAGGCCGTCGAGCGGCACGACGACGACGTGGTAATGCAGCGTGCGCAGGTACCAGACGAGCGTGGCGAGGGCGAACAGCAGGTACGGCGTCTCGCCCGGGCGTCGTGCCCAGAAGCCGAGCGCGAACAGACCCAGCACGAGGAACGCGTAGGAGACCGCTTCCGGGGCGCCGGACTGCAGGAAGCTGCGCCAGGCGGCGGCGCGCCGCAGCGGCACCTCCGCGCCGACGTGCACCGGCGCCAGCGAGTACGACGTGCGCGTGTCGTACGTGACCGCGACCAGCACCTCGAGCGCGTCGCGCCGGGCCAGCAGCGCCGGCGGCACCGGCGCCAGCACGGGCTGGTTCCAGTGGTTCGCCGCGCGCATCGTCGGCACGTCGAGCGGCGTGCCGTTCGCGTACAAGTCCACGTAGCCGATGCCGGGCAGGATGCGCGGGATGTAGATGGCCAGCGGATTCGGCGGCGCATCGCCCAGCGGATGGACGACGCGATACCAGTGCACCGCGTAGCGCCGCTCGCCCGTGAGGCCGCCGCCGCGACCGATCAGCGTGGGCAAAGCCACTTCGCGCCACGCGACCGCGCCCGGCGCCGGTGGCGCGGGCGCCTCGAGATGCCTCCCCATCCGGACGTTGCGACGCCGCTGACCGCGGTCGGTCGGGACCGCCGCGAAGTCCGCGCGCTCGTAGACGACGGGCGCAGGCGCGCGCGGCGTCTGATCCCGGCCGGTGACCGCGGCCATTGCGACGACGGCGACGATCCCGATCGCGGTGCTAGTCGCGAACCAGCCCCATCTTCCGCGCTTCATACACCGCTTCGGTCTTCGAGCCGACCTGGAGCTTACGGTAGATCCGCTTCACGTAGGTCATCACGGTGTGCCGCGAGACGGCGAGCAGGCCTGCGATCTCGTCGTACGTGAAGCCCTTGGCCACCAGCGCCAGCACGGAGCGTTCGCGTTCCGAGAGTTCGGGCGCGGCGAGTGACTCGGCGGCGGCCGGCTCCGCGCGCCCGATGGACGCCGCGGGCTGCACTCCTGCCTGGAAGCGCGCGAGCAGCTGCCGCGCGATGATCGGGCTGATCGGGCTGCCGCCGGCGCGCAGCAGGCGGATCTGCTCGAGGAAGTCCTGAGACAGCGAATCCTTGAGGAGGTAGCCGGTCGCGCCCGCCTCGATCGACTCGAGCACGTGGCGTTCGTCGCCGAACACGGTGACGACCATGACGTCGCAGCCGGGAACGTGCGCGGCCGCGTGACGGATCACCTCGAGCCCGCGGATGTCCGGCAGGTCGAGGTCGCATAGCAGCACGTCCGGCGTGTGCTCGTCGAGCATCGCCAGGCCCTCGCGGCCGTTCGCCGCGGCCCCGAGCACGCGCATGTCCGCCGCCGCGCCGACCGCCGCCGCGAACGCGGCGCGGAACTTCGCGTCGTCCTCGACGATGACGATGCCGAGCGGAGGAACGGGGCTCATGGGTGGAGTTTATGACGAACCGGCCGACGCGCTGTCCCCGATTCGGGGGACACCCGTCGTCGAAGCTGCATGAACGCGGGGCTGCACCTCGTTCGCGGGACAGACGCGTGTCGGGCGATTCCCCAGTGTCGAAAGAAGCGCCGCGATCACCCCGTCGCCGACCGTTCACGGAGCCGCCCGCATGCGCACGACTGGGGTTCAGCGCTCGGCTTTGACTGGGCTCGGCGCCATGAGAGCAGGGTGCGCGGCCTGGCGTTCATGGAATCTGCATGGCCCTTCCCGACTTGGCACCAACCTCATCGATGGAATCAACGACCAAATCAGGGTAATCAGGCGCATGGCCTACGGCTTCCGCGACGACGCCTACTTCTTCCTCGAGATCCGGGCGGCCTGCCCCGGAGCTGGGCGATGAACCAGAATTCTCCAGAGGCCTGGAATTCCTATCCGCTCGACCCCGGCGTGAATTCGGGGGTCAGCGACGCCGTGGCAATCGCTGCCACGCCTCGAGCACTGCCTCGGGCCGCACGCCGAGCATGGAGCGCGCGCCGTCCACAGCGCCCACCAGGGCGATGACCGTCCCCGATGGACTGCGCGGCTCGTACTCGATGGGATCCTCCATCCCGAAGATCACCACCTGCGGGTAGTCGAACGCGGCGGCCGCGTGCGCCGGTCCCGTATCCACGGTGATCATGCCGCGGGCGTGCTCGAACAGCGCCAGAAGCCGCGTCATGGGGAGCTCGCGGGCAACGTTGCGCGCGCGCGGCTCGCGCGCCTGCTCCAGGATCTCGTCGTTCAGCGGAGCCTCGACCGGCACGCCCATCAGCAGCAACTCGGCGTCTGGCTCGAGCGCGGCCACCCCCGCGATCACCTGCGCCCAGTGCTCGATGGGCCAGTACTTGCGGTTGCTGCGGCGCTGGTAGGGGCGGCCGCGACGCGTCGTGCTCTTGCTGCCCACCTGCACCAGCACCAGCGGGCGGCCGGCGAGCCCGCCTGCCGCGAGCCAGCGGTGCAGGTCGGTACGCCACTCGGGCAGCACCGTGATCGAGGGCACGCGCGGCGGCACGATGCTCCCTGCCGTTTCGCCGGGCAGTTGCACGCCTTCGAGCGCCGGCGGCAGCAGTTGCGCGAAACGGCGCCAGCGGTCGACGGTGTGCTCGTGCGCCGCACGGGGGCAGTCGGCCTGGTCGGCGACGGAGTCGGGCGGGAACCCGGCACGCGCGAGCAGCCAACGACCCTTCGTGTGCTCGGCCTTGTCGCACATCCACACCGGGCCCGCGCCGCGCCGGCGCAGCGCGTCCACCAGCCTCCACTGCTCCGGGGTGATCCAGTAGGGATCGTTGCGCGAGCGCATCCAGTAGATCGTGCCGGTGCCGGGTTGCGACCCGAGCAGCGGCCGGGTCCAGCCGCCGGCGGTCAGCAGGTCCACGGGCTGCTGGAACCGCTCGTTGAGCGTGCGCATGAACGGCAGCAGCATCACCATGTCGCCGAAGTGCCCGAAGTGCGCCACCAGGGGCCGGGGACAGGGCAGGCGAAGGTTCGTCAATGTCTCGACACTCGATGAGGACTTTCGGTGGGCATCCTCGTACGCGCGGCACGTCGTGTGACGCAAGCACGGACGTCAGCGTTCAGGCCGCGGCGTACTACGCCGTCGCGCGAGGGCGAGTGACGATGCGCCGACGGTGGTGGGATCGGAGCGGACATGGCGAGGTCGAGTGCGGGTGTGGTGTTGCGGCGGCGTTCGCGGATCGAGCGTCAGTCGCAGAGCGGACTCTCGGTGGCGGCGTATTGTCGGCGTGAGCGGGTGAACGCGTGGACGTTCTATCGATGGCGGACGCGATTCCAGGACGCCGATTACGTGCTCGGCTACGAGGCGCAGCAACGCGTGAACGGCGCGGTGCTGTACCTCGCGCCCGGCGCGCCCCACGCGACCCGACTGCTCGAGCGCGCGCTGGCCGCTGGCCGCCGGGCGCAAGGTGCGCTGGGGCGCCATCGGGCCGAAATTGCTCGCGACCTACACGCGCGAGGCCGGCCTCGCCGACCGCGTGCAGCCCAAGCACGTCCTCTATCCGATCTTCTGCGACTACGCCGCGGACGTGCTGCTGCCGCAACGCCGCGACTCCTGCATCGAGCGCGTGCGGCAGGGCTTCGCCCTCCACCTCTGGAACGAGTTCTATCGCCGCTGGGGCCTGCCGAAGAGCCTCCTGCCGCCGCGCGGCTCGTTCCTGCGCGAATGCATGGAGAGCGAGATCGGCGACCCGGGTCGCCGCTGCGAGCGCCTGATCTCGAACAGCGGTCGCAGGAAGCGCAGTCGTTCCACCGGGTCGTCAAGCTCGAGGCAGTGCTGCTTGTGCCCGGGCGGAATCGGCGGGGTCTCTGCCGGCCGCTCCGCGAACCACCCGGCATCGTCGAGGCGCCGCTCGAGCGACGCGAACGGCCCGCCGACCTGCGCGAGGATCGCATCGAGTGCCGGCCCGAGCTCCGCGAATTCCTCCGGCAGCGGCTGCGCCGACTCTTCCGGCAGCCATTCCACGGCTGCGAGGTTGAGCCCGTCGCGCTCGCGGCGCCGCGCGAGGATGCGGAACCGAGCACTTCCCTGCGGCGCCGATGCCGAGCAGTCGATCGGGCTGCTGCGAGAAGTCCACGATGCGCGCCTGGGTGCCCAGGTAGAACGTCAGTGCCGGGCCGCCGGGGCCCGGTGCCGCGGCTCCGGGCGAGGGCAGCTGCCGGCGGCTCGCTCCGGTCCCGGCCGGACGAGGCGAGAGTCGGGGTGCGGCCGGGGTCGATCGCCGACAGGACGGCGGAGGCAAGGCGGGGCCGGGAGGGTGGCGGGGGCGGGGAGGGGGGGGGGGGCCGG
>JAPZRU010000039.1 GCA_027531255.1 Steroidobacteraceae bacterium
CCCGGCGCGGCGGCGGCCGGTGCCGCGGACGCGAGGACCACGGCGGCGCCGGGCATCGACGCGCTCGCCGGGGCCCGCGCCGACACGGGGCCGGCGAAGGCGAGCAGGCTGCAGAGCGCGCCGGCGGCGAGCGCGCGGACGCGCGGGAGGGCAACGGCGGCCGCGAGGTCGCGCGCGGCGTGGACGGTACGCATCGGGTCAGGTCGCTCCGGGAACGGGTGCGGCGCCGGGCGCCGGCGGCTTGCGCGCGAACAGCGGCGCACGCTTGGCGAGCTCCTCGGCGACGAGCGGGTGCACGAACTCGCCGACGTTGCCGCCGAGCGTCGCGATCTCGCGGACGAGCGTCGAGGAGATGAACGTGAACTGCTCCTGCGGCGTCAGGAACACGGTCTCGATCTCGCGCGACAGGTGACGGCTCATGTTCGCGAGCTGGAATTCGAACTCGAAGTCGGACACCGCGCGCAGGCCGCGCACCACCACCTGCAGGCCCTGCTGCCGCGCGAACTCGACCGTCAGGCCGGTGTAGCCCATCACCTCGACGTTCGGCAGGTCGTCGAGCACGCGGCGCGCCATGTCCACGCGAGTCTCGAGCGGGAACATCGGCGCCTTGTTCGGGTTCGCGGCGATCGCCACGACCACGCGGTCGAAGATGCTGCACGCGCGGCGCACCAGGTCCTGGTGGCCGTTCGTGATCGGGTCGAAGGTGCCGGGGTAGACGGCGTTCTTCTTCTGGGTCACGGCGGACTCGCGGGTTCGGGAGCGGGCTCGGGAGCAGGAGCGACGGCTGTGGCCGGCGTTGCGCGGCGGGCGAGCAGCGCAAGCGCCTCGCCGGCGCGCGTCCGCCGCCACTCGATCCAGCCTTCCGGCAGCGCGGGCGCGGCGCCTGCCGCCGCGCACTCGAGGTAGATCCGGGCCTGCGGCGCGAGCCAGCCGCGCATCCCGAGGAGTGTACACAATTCGCGCAGCCGCCCCTGCGCGTAGGGCGGGTCGAGGAAGACGAGATCGAACGGGCGCGCGGGCCTGGGACCGTGCAGGAACGCGAACGCGTCGGCACACACGACGCTCGCACCCGTGGCCCCGAACTCGCGCAGCGTCGCCTCGAGCCCGGCCGCCGCGCGCCGGTCTGCCTCGACGAACACGGCCTCGTGGGCGCCGCGCGACAACGCCTCGATGCCGAGCGCTCCGCTGCCCGCGTACAGGTCGAGGCAGCGACTGCCCGGCACCTCGGCCTGCAGCCAGTTGAACAGCGTCTCGCGCACGCGATCGGGCGTCGGGCGCAGGCCGGGCACGCTCTCGAACCGGATGCGCCGGCTGCGCCAGCGACCCCCGATCACGCGCACCCAGTTGCGCGCGCCGGCTGGCTTATCTTGCGGTGCAGTAAGGAGTTTTCGCGCGCGGCGCGCACCGGGACCATCCTTGCCAGAAATCGGAGCCACGGCGTACCCTTGCACCCCACTCGAGAGCGCGATCATACGCGCCCGCGTTCCCACCACGATCCACGCGTACACGCGGAGCTCCATCATCGTGAGGACCATCCACGCCGCCACGCTCGCCGTCGCCGCGGTGTTGCTCAGTGGCTGCTTCAGCAACTCGGAGTCCGAGGGCGGCCGCGACCCCGGGCCGGTCAATCCTGCGTCCGGCAACAACGTTCCGCCGTCGCCGCCCCCGGCCACGTTCCGCGCGCTGTTCCAGCCCGGCCAGGGCATCCTGCCGTACCCCACCGATCTGCTGCTGAACGGCAGCTCCGACGGCACGATCAACGGCCCGTCGCTCGCCGTGCAGCCGAACGGCGTGTCGGTGAACGCGCTCGACGGCTTCTCGACCACCGCCGACATCACCGTGCGCTTCTCGAGCGCGGTGGACGCCGCCTCCGCCGCCGCGCAGGGCTCGATCGTCCTGCTCGAGTCGCGCGTCGCGACGATCGCGACCACCACCACGATCGCGCGCGTGCCGATTCCCGTCGGCGTGCGGCGCCTGACGCCGGACGTCGACTACTCCGTGAGCCTCTCGACCGCGGCCGACGCGGCCGGCTCCGTCGTCGTGATCCGCCCGCTGCGGCCGCTGACGCCGTCCACCGGCGGCGTCGCGCCGGCGGGCACCCTGCCGGCGGGCTTGCCGCCGGGGACCATCGACATCGGCGGCACCGGCTACACGGTGCTCGTCACCACCGGCGTGCGCTCGAGCGGCGGCACCGCGGTCGCGCCGGACAGCGACTATGCCGCGCTGCGGCAGGTGATCGGCACGCCGCCGAACCCGGCCAACTGCGCGGCGATCACCGACGCCACCACGAACGGCCTCTGCCAGCAGGTCGCGCCGCAGCTCGGCCTCGCGGCGCAGGCGGGCGTCGCGCCGTCCACCGTCGCGCTCAGCTTCAGCTTCACCACGGTCGCCACGCGCGACACGCTCGCGCGTCTGGCGCAGGGCGTGCAGGCCGCGGCCACGCCGCCGGCGCTCGCGCTGCAGCCGCTGCCGCGGCCGGGCGGCGGCGTGCTGACCACCAAGAACGTGCTCGACCCGCAGGGCACGAACGCCGCGATCGTCGGCAACGCGAACGTGCACGCCGGCACGATCACGCTGCCCTACTACCTGCCGACCAACCAGGAGCCGAACGTCGGTGGGCAGCCCGCGCCGCTGGTCGGGCAGTTCCAGTCGGCCGCGCCGTTCTCGCTGCTGCCCGGCACCAACTGCGCGCCCGCGGCGCCGGCCACGCCGCCGGCCGCCTGCACCCGCTTCGTCACGCGCTACAACCCGGTGCCGGCACCGGTGCGCAACGTCACGATCCCGGTGCTGCTCGCGATCCCGAACGCGGCCACCAAGCCCGCCAACGGCTGGCCGATGGTCGTGTTCCTGCACGGCCTCGGCGGCAACCGCAGCAACGCGCTCGCCATCGCGGAATCCTACGCGCAGGCCGGCTTCGCGACGATCGCGATCGACCAGCCGCTGCACGGCATCACGCCCACCGACTCCGCGGCGGCGCTGCGGATCCCCGGCGTCACCGAGCGCACGTTCGACGCGGACTACGTGAACAACACGACGCGCGTCGCGCCGGGCGGCGACGGCCCGGATCCGTCGGGCGCCAGCTTCATCCAGGTGGCGAGCCCGATCACGAGCCGCGACAACCTGCGCCAGTCCGCGATCGACGTGATCACGCTGGCCACCTCGCTGCGCAACGCCGTAGTCGTCGGCCAGGCGGCGCCGGTGTTCGACCCGCAGCGCATCCACTTCGCGGGCCAGTCGCTCGGCGGCATCGTCGGCACGCTGATCGCGGGCGTGGCCTCGGACTTCCAGTCCGCCGCGCTGTCGGTGCCGGGCGGCGGCATCGCGCGCCTGCTGCTCGACTCGCCGACCTTCGGCCCGGGCATCATCCAGGCCGTGGCCGCCAACCTCGGCGCGAACACGCTGCTGTTCAACGCGTTCTTCCGCGACGCGCAGGCGGCGGTGGACGCCGGCGACCCGCTGAACTACGCGGCCACCGCGCGCACCAGCCAGCGCCTGCTCCTGCAGAAGGTGATCGGCGACACGGTGGTGCCGAACTCCTCCACGGACCGCCTGATCGCCGCCGCCGGCCTGACGAAGGCCACCGGCGCGGGCGCGTGGCCGGAGGACACGTTCGTCACGCTGACGCGCGGCTCGCACGGCTCGCTGCTGCTGCCGGCCCCGGCGGGCACCGAGGCGGTGACCGCCGAGATGCGTCGCCAGTTCGTGACCTTCGTCGCGTCCGGCGGCACGGGCTACCAGATCGTCGACGCGACGTCCGTCGAACCCTGACCCACTGCGGCAAGTCCGGTCCGTGCACTCCCACCGGCCGCGCGAGCGGCCGGTGGTTTCTTGGGACCCCGCCCGAACTCGCGTAGGCTCGCGCAGGTCCGTCCTCGTCCAGCCGCTGCCACGGATTCCAGCCCGATGTTCGATTTCCTCAAGCGCAAGAAGCGCGAGGCGGCCGAGCCCGTCGAATCGCCACGCCGCGAAGACGCCGCGCACGAGCCGGACATCGCGGCCGACGTGGAACTCGCGGAGCAGGACCTGGCGCGCGAGGCACTCGCCGCCGCACCGGAGGACGAGGCGCCCGCCCCCCGCGGCACGGCGAATGCCGGCACCGCGACTGCGGGCACCGCCGCGCAGGCCGAGGAGCCCGCGAACCGCGGCGGCATCGGCGGCTTCTTCAAGCGGCTGCGCGCCAAGCTCAACTCCGGCGACTCGTTCCTGACCCGGGACATCACCGAGTTCCTGCCCGGCAGGAAGATCGACGCCGAACTCCTGGACGACCTCGAGATGCGCCTGCTGACCGCCGACGTCGGCGTCGAGGCCACCGAGGAGATCCTCGAAGACCTGCGCAAGCGCGTCGCGCGCAGGGAAGTGGACGACCGCGATGCGCTGCTAGCGGCGTTGAACCGCGGCATGACCTCGATCCTCGCGCCGGTCGCGCGGCCGCTCGAGGTCGACCGCTCGCGCAAGCCCTACGTGGTGCTCGTGGTCGGCGTTAACGGTTCCGGCAAGACCACCTCGATCGGCAAGCTCGCGCGCCGGTACGTGGACGAGGGCCTCAAGGTGATGCTCGCGGCCGGCGACACGTTCCGGGCCGCCGCGGTCGAGCAACTGCAGGCCTGGGGCGAGCGCAACCGCGTGCCCGTGATCGCGCAGGCCCCGGGCGCGGATCCGGCCGCGGTCGCGTTCGACGCGCTGCAGGCGGCGAAGGCGCGCGGCGTGGACCTGCTGCTCGTCGACACCGCCGGACGCCTGCAGAACCAGGGCCACCTGATGGAGGAGCTGCGCAAGGTGAAGCGCGTGCTCGCGAAGGTGGATGCCACCGCACCGCACGAGGTACTGCTCGTGCTCGACGCGAGCCAGGGCCAGAACGCGCTGAACCAGGCGCAGGTGTTCCACGCCGCGCTCGGGGTCACGGGCCTCGTGCTGACGAAGCTCGACGGCACCGCGAAGGGCGGCATCGTGCTCGCGATCGCGAAGAAGCACGGCATCCCGCTGCGCTTCATCGGCATCGGCGAGGACGCCACCGACTTCGAGCGCTTCGAGGCGCAGCAGTTCGTGGACGCGCTGCTCGGTGCGGGGCCCGCGGAGCGCGACGCGGCCTGACGCGCACCCGCACGCCGTCGCGCGCCGTCGCGCGCCGGCGCGCGAGGCGCGGTCGAGGCCGCCCGCGACGCGCAGCAGCCCCCGGCGCGACGCCATGCGAGCGAGGCCTTACACTGCGGCGCACCGGATGCCGCGGAGCCGTGCGCCTTGATCCGTTTCGACCGAGTCGCCAAACGCTACCCGAGCGGGCGCGAAGCGCTGGCGGAGGTCTCGTTCGAGGTCGGGGCCGGCGAGATGGTGTTCCTGACCGGCCACTCGGGCGCGGGCAAGAGCACCGTGCTCAAGCTGATCGGCCTCGTCGAGCGCGCGACGCGAGGGCAGGTGCTGGTCGGCGGCCAGAACCTCGCCGGCATCGCGCGGGCGGGCGTGCCGTACTACCGGCGCCAGATCGGCATGGTGTTCCAGGACCACAAGCTGCTGCACGACCGCCCCGTCTGGGACAACGTCGCTCTGCCGCTCGTGATCGCCGGCGTGCCGCGGCGCGAAGCGGACAGGCGCGTGCGCGCGGCACTCGACCAGGTGGGCCTGCTCGGCCGCGAGCGTGGGTTCCCGATCGAACTCTCCACCGGCGAGCAGCAGCGCGTCGGCATCGCGCGCGCAGTGGTTGGCAAGCCGCCGATCCTGATCGCGGACGAGCCGACCGGGAATCTCGATCCCGATCTCGCGCTCGAGGTGATGAAGCTGTTCCGCCGCTTCAACGAGGTCGGCGTCACGGTCGTGATCGCGAGCCACGACGTGCACCTCGTCGAACGCTTCGGCGTACGCCGCGTCGCGCTCGCCGGCGGTCGCGTCGTCGAGGCCGAGGCCGCGACCGGCGCGGGCGCTGCGGCCGCGCCGTCGTCGCCCTCGTCCGCACCGAAGCCGCCGGCCACCGACGCGGGAGGCGCTCGTGCCTGAGCAGGCCCGCACCGCCGGCAGGCGCAGCGTCGGCGAGACCTTCGGCGGCTGGCTCGAGCGTCACGCGCAGACGCTGGTCGCTTCGCTCGGCCGCCTGGCGCGCCAGCCGTTGGGCACGCTGCTCACCATCGGCGTGATCGGCGTCGCGCTCGCGCTGCCCGCGTGCCTGCACCTGTTCGTGACGAACGCGCGCGCGCTGTCGGGTGGCTGGGAGAGCACGCTCGACTTCACCGTGTACCTCGACACCGGCGTACCGGAAACCGCGGCCCGCCAGCTCGCCGCACGCATAGGCGCCCGCCCCGACGTCGAGGCGGCGCGGCTCGTGACCGCCGAGGAAGGGCTGCGGGAGTTCCGCGAGTGGTCAGGTCTCGGTGCGGCGCTCGACGCGCTCGGCGAGAACCCGCTGCCCGCCGCGATCGTCGTGCGGCCGCGCGTCGGGGCGGCCGGCGGCGTGCTCGACCAGCGCGCGGGCGACGCGGTGTTCGGCCCCGCGGGCGGCGAGGCCCCGGACCCGGCCGCCGGCGCAGAGGCGACGACCGGAACTGCACCGGGCGCGGTCGCGGCGGCGAGCCCGGTGGCTCCCGGCACCGCGTCGCCGCGCGACGCCTACGCAGCCGTCACCGCGCTGGCCGCGGAACTGCGCGAGATCCGCGGCGTCGCCGAGGTGCAGCTCGACACCGACTGGATCCGCCGGCTCGAGGCGGTGCTCGCCGCGCTGAACCGTGCGGTCACGATCGCCGCGGTCGTGCTGGCGGTCGCCGTGCTGATGATCGTCGGCAACACGATCCGCCTCGACATCGACGGTCGCCGGGCCGAGATCGAGGTCACCAAGCTGGTCGGCGCCACCGATGCGTTCGTGCGTCGCCCGTTCCTGTACGGCGGCTTGTGGTACGGGCTCGGCGGCGGGCTGCTGGCATGGCTGATGGTGCTGCTGATCGGCGCGGCCCTCGACGGCCCGGTCGCCCGGCTCGCGCAGGCCTACGGCAGCGCTTTCAGGCTCGACGGGCTAGGTGCCGAGGCGGCCGCGTGGCTGGTACTCGGCGGCGCACTGCTCGGCTGGCTCGGCGCGTGGCTGTCCGCGACGCGGCACCTGCGCGCGGTCGAACCGGGCACCGAACCCGGCTGACAGGCTGCCGCCCCGGCGGCCGTCCTGCTGCAGCCCGCAGGACCATGCCGTCGCACGGCGCCCCCTTGAAGCGCCTCGCGCCGGCGCAATATCCGCCCTTGCGAGAAGCCCGGAGCGGGCTCATAAATCTCTGTTTTAAAGCAAGAAATCCGTGGAACTTCCGGAGCCTTTAGCACTCCAATCCGAGGACTGCTAAAGTTCGCTGCAGACAGACCGAAACGCTCCACAGGAAGGAAGCACCCCAGACCATGACCACCCTGGCCCTCGCCCCCGTCGCGACGAACCTCGCCTCGACCCTGGCGCTGCGGGCGCCCGGCGCGAGCCTGGACGCGTACGTCGACACGGTTTCGAAGATCCCCGTCCTCTCGAAGGACGAGGAGCTCGCGCTGGCCCGTCGGTTCCGGGACGAGCAGGACCTCGACGCGGCGCGCCAGCTGGTGATGTCGCACCTGCGGTTCGTGGTGCACATCGCCCGCGGCTACACCGGCTACGGACTGCCGATGGGCGACCTCGTGCAGGAAGGCAACGTCGGTCTGATGAAGGCCGTCAAGCGCTTCGACCCGGAGGTCGGCGTGCGCCTCGTGTCCTTCGCGGTCCACTGGATCCGCGCGGAGATTCACGAGTACGTGCTGCGGAACTGGCGGCTCGTGAAGGTCGCCACGACCAAGGCGCAGCGCAAGCTGTTCTTCAACCTGCGCAAGGCCAAGAAGAACCTCGCGTGGCTGTCCGCGGACGAGACGCGGGCGGTCGCGAAGGAACTCGGGGTCTCGCCGGCGGAAGTGACCGAGATGGAGCAGCGGCTCGCCGCGCGCGACATCTCTTTCGATCCGGCGCCGGACACCGACGACGAGGAAGGCGTCTACTCACCGGCCTCGTACCTGCCGGCGGCCGACGCGGATCCGGCAGTCGCGGTCGAGAACGAGGAATGGGAGGACGCCTCCACGCAGCGTCTCGGGCACGCGATCTCGTCGCTCGACGCGCGCAGCCAGGAGATCATCCGTCGCCGCTGGCTCGCGGACGACAAGGCGACGCTGCACGAACTCGCGGCCGAGTACGGCGTCTCGGCGGAGCGCATCCGCCAGATCGAGGCGACCGCGCTCAGGAAGCTGCGCACCGCGATGGCGTGACGGCGGGGCGGACGGTTGCCAGCCGTCCTCCCCGAGCCTCCCCCTAGACTGCCGTGTCCTAACCCGCGGTCAGCGGCGCGAGCGTGAGTTCGACGCGGCGGTTCTGCTGCTGGCCGTCGGGCGTCGCATTGCTCGCGATCGGCCGGGTCTCGCCCGCGCCGACGGTGATGATGCGCTGGTCGTTCACGCCCTGCGTGCGCAGGTACTGGCCCACGCTCGCGGCGCGCTGTTCGGACAGCCGCTGGTTGTACGCGTCGTCGCCGCGGCTGTCGGTGTGACCGGCGACCTCGATCAGGGTCTTGTCGTACTCCTTCAGGACCAGCGCCACGGAACGCAGCACTTCGAAGAACTGCGGATTCAGGTCCGCGCTCGCGGTCGCGAACGTGACGTTGCCGGGCATGTTCAGCGTGATGTTGTCCCCCACGCGCGTGACCGACACGCCCGTGCCCTGCAGCTGCTGGCGCAGCTTCGCCTCCTGGACGTCCATGTAGTAGCCGATGCCGCCGCCGGTCAGGCCGCCGACGCCCGCGCCGATCAGCGCGCGCTTGCGACGTTCCTTGCGGTCGTCGCCGGAGATCCAGCCTGCGACCGCCCCGACCGCCGCGCCGATGCCGGTGCCCTTCGCGACCTTCGAGGTCTGCTGCTCGCCCGTATACGGGTTGATCGTGGTGCAGCCAGTCGCGAGCAGGGCAGTGCCCGCGGTCGCGATCGCCAGTACGCGGAAGCGGCGAACGGAAGGTGCGATCTGCAGCATGCTGACTCGACTCCTGGTTGCCTGGGACGGGCCCAGTCTCGCGGCAGCAGGCTGAACGGCGGCTGAAATCCGGGTCGGGCCTCGCTGCGCATGATACCTGCCGGGCGCGCGGCCGAAGCCTGCAGCGAGTGTAGGCATCCGGCGACGGCCGCCCCGCTGCGGCGCCCGCTGCGGCGCCCGCTGCGGCACCCGCTGCGGCACCCGCTGCGGCGACGCCTGCTAGAGTATGGCGTCCGCGTCACGGCGCCGCGGGAGGCTCGGAGAACGTCGTTTCGCACCGTGCACCAGTGGCTCGCCGACTACGGCGAAAGCCACCGCAATCCCACGAACAAGCTGCTGCACTGGCTCTGCGTGCCGGTGATCGTCGTCGCAGTGCTCGGCTTCCTGTGGTCGATCCCGGTGCCGGCCGCGTTTGCGGCGGTCTCGCCGTGGCTGAACTGGGCGACGCTCGTGATCGCGCTCGGGCTCCTCTACTACGCGGTTCTGTCGCCGCGGCTGGCGTTCGGGATGGCGCCGCTGCTCGCGCTGGCCGCGTGGCTGCTCGCGGCGCTCGAGGCGCTGCCGGCGCCGCTCTGGGCGACCTGCCTCGCGGCCTTCGTGGTCGCCTGGATCGGGCAGTTCGTCGGGCACGCGATCGAAGGCCGGAAGCCCTCGTTCTTCCAGGACCTGCAGTTCCTGATGATCGGGCCGCTGTGGCTGCTGAGCTTCGTGTACCGCCGGCTGGGACTCCGCTACTGAAACGCGCGGTCCGCTGGTTTCCGCGCGCGGCCTGCGGCTCGCGACGGCGCGCGCATCCTGGCGCGCGCACCGCGTGAACGCCTCGCTCCGTCCCAGCCGCGCGCGACTGGCCGTCCTGCTCGGGGCGCTGACCGCCACCGGGCCGTGGGCGATCGACATGTACCTGCCGGCGCTGCCGGCGCTGGCGAACGACCTCGGCACGACGCTCGGCGCGGCGCAGGGCACGCTCTCTGCGTTCTTCCTGGGAATGGCGATCGGCCAGCTGGTCTACGGGCCGCTCGCGGACCGCTACGGGCGGCGCCCGCCGATGCTGGCCGGCCTCGCGCTGTTCACCGTCGCGTCGATCGCCTGCGCGCTCGCGACCGACGTCGGGATGCTGTGGATCGCCCGGCTCGCGCAGGCGCTCGGCAGTTGCGCGGGGCTCGTCGTCGCGCGCGCGGTGGCCCGCGACCTCTACGAGCCGCTCGACGTCGCGCACATATTCTCGCGGCTGATGCTGGTCACCGGCATCGCGCCGATCCTCGCACCGCTGATCGGCGCGCAGGTGCTCGCGCTCGCCGGCTGGCGCACGATCTTCTGGTCGCTGGCCGCGTTCGGCGCGGTGCTGCTGGTGTTCGCCGCGCACCGGCTCCCCGAAACGCACGGTGGCACGCCCGGCGCCGCACGTCCGCGCGTCGTGGCGCGCACCTTCCTCGCGATCCTGCGCGATCGCTCTTTCCTGCGGCCGTCGCTGATCGCGGCGCTCGGGCAGTCCACGCTGTTCGCGTACATCGTCGGCACGCCGGCCGTGCTGATCGAGCACTTCGGCGTGGACCCGCGGCTCTACGGCTTCTTCTTCGGCGCGAACGCGCTGGGCTTCATCGTGTCGGCGCAGGTGAACGCACGCTGGCTGCGCGGGCGCGGGCCGGCGCGGCTGCTGCGCGGCGGACTGCTCGCGCTGCTGATCGTCGCGAGCGTCGGCCTCGCGGTCGCGTGGAGCGGCATCGGCGGCGTCTGGGCGGTCAGCGCCACGTACGTCGCGCAACTCGGTGCGCTCGGTTTCGTGATGTCGAACGCCGGTGCGCTCGCGCTGGCGCAGCAGGGCGCGCGTGCCGGCAGTGCATCCGCGGTACTCGGCAGCCTGCAGTTCGGGATCGCGGCGCTGGCCTCGTCCGCGGTGGCGACGCTCACGGCGCTCGAGGAAGTGGCGAACCCGGTGCTCGCGGTCGCACTGGTGGTGGCCGCGTGCGCCGGGCTCGCGTTCCTGCTCGGCCGCCGCGCCGTGTCGGCCTAGACGACGGCCGACGCGCCGCGATCGGCTCGGTTCGAACCGCGACGCCGGCGCTCGCGAGCCGGCGGCGGCAGTCGACGAGCGGTGCGGCCACGTGCGGCTCAGCCCGTCGCTGCCGCGCGCACCGCCTCGGTCACCGCCTGGTGCACCGCCGGGTCGAGCGGATCCGGCACCAGCGCGTCGCCCGGCGCAAGCGCCGCGATCCGGTGCGCGGCCGCCATCAGCATCGCGTCCGTGAACGCGGGCACGCGCGCCTCGAGCGCGCCCTTGAACAGGCCCGGGAAGCCGAGCACGTTGTTGATGCCCTTGCCGTCCGCGGCGAACGCGGCGCCGCGCTCGAGCGCGACGATCGGCTCGATCTCGGGATCGGGGTTCGACAGCGCGAGGATCACCTGGCCGCTGCGAACCCACTCCGGGCGGATCAGCCCCTTCGCGCCGGTGGTCGCGATCACGACGTCGCAGGTCGCCATGATGTCCGTGAGCGTCGAGCGCTCGCCGCCGAGCGCCGCGAGCCGCTCGAGCGCGGCGGGGTCGCGGTCCGCGCCGAGGATCCGGCCGGCGCCGCGCGCGCGCAGCAGCCGCACGATGCCGAGCCCGGCAGCGCCGAGCCCGATCTGCCCGATCGTGCTGCCCTCGAGCGTGCGGCCGACGCGCTGCGTGGCGTTGTGCAGCGCCGCGAGCGCGACCACCGCGGTGCCGTGCTGGTCGTCGTGCAGCACGGGCTTCTGCAGCCGCTCGCGCAGCAGCCGCTCGACCTCGAAACAGCCGGGCGCGCCGAAGTCCTCCAGCTGGATCGCGCCGAACGACTGCTCGATCGCGCAGATGTGCTCGACCGCGCGCACCGGGTCCTTCTCGTCGAGCAGGATCGGGTAGGCGTTCAGGCCGACGAGGCTCGCGAACAGCGCGGCCTTGCCCTCCATCACGGGCAGGCCCGCGAGCGGGCCGATGTCGCCGAGCCCGAGGATCGCGGTGCCGTTCGTGATCACCGCCACCGTGTGGCCGAGGCTCGTGTACTCGTACGCCTTCGCCGGGTCGTCCTGGATCGCGAGGCAGACCCGCGCCACGCCCGGCGTGTAGATGTCGCGCAGCACCTGCTGCGTGTTGATCGGCAGGCTGGCCGACATGCGCAGCTTGCCGCCGCGGTGGCGGTTGAACACGCGGTCGGACTTGCCGACGAAGCGCGCGGTCGGCAGGCGGTCGATCTTCTCGTAGAGGCTGCGGTCCGCCGCCTCGTCCATCTCGAGCGTGATCTCCCACAGCGTGCGGCCCTGCTCGCGCTTCAGCGAGTGCAGGTGCTCGATCGCGAGGCCGGCCTCGGCGATCACCTGCAGCACCTTCGCGAGGCTGCCGGGCTGGTGGACGGTCTCGATCATCAGGATCTCGGGGATCTTCATCGCGAGGCCTCGGGAACGGACGGCGCGCCCCCGCGGGCGGCGGGTCGGGCGGGGTCGGTCTTCGCGCCGCGCTCCGCGTCGAAGCGGGCGCGGGCGGCGACGAACGCGATCGAGTGCAGTTCGGCGGTACGCAGGGGGGTCGGAGCGTAGCCGCCGGCCAGCGTCAGCGCCACCGGGATCCCGGCATCGCGCAGCCGCGCGAGCGCGTACGAGTCGCGCGCGCGGATGCCGTCGTCGGTCAGCGCGAGCTTGCCGTAGCGGTCGCCGCGCGCGACGTCGACGCCGCCCAGATAGAACGCGAGTTCCGCGCCGCTGTCGCGGATCGCGACCGGCAGGCTGCCGGCGAGCGTGTCGAGGTAGCCGGCGTCGTCGAGCCCGTCGGGCAGGCCGACGTCGAGCGTCGAGCGCTCCTTCGCGAGCGGGTAGTTGCGCTCGCCGTGCAGGGACAGCGTGTAGACGTCGGGGTCGCGCGCGAAGATCGCCGCGGTGCCGTTGCCCTGGTGCACGTCGAGGTCCACGACCAGGAAACGTCGCGCACGACCTTCGGCCTGCATTCGCCGGATCGCGACCGCGACGTCGTTGAGCACGCAGAAGCCCTCCCCGTGCGCGGGATACGCGTGGTGCGTGCCGCCGGCGAGATTCCCCGCGAGCCCATCTTCCAGCGCCGCGCACGCGGCGAGCCACGTGCCGTACGCCGCCAGCCGCGAGCGCCGCCACAGGTGCGACGACCACGGCACGCCGAGCCGGCGGATCTCAGCGGCCGAGAGTTCGCCCCGCTCCACGCGGTCGAGATACGCGGGATCGTGCACGCGCTCCAGCATCTCGCGCGGCGCTTCCTCCGGCGTCATCACGTCGGCGGGCCCGATCGTGCCGAGCGTGAGCAGCCGCTCGTGCAGGAGCGGGTACTTGCCCATCGGGAACGGGTGCGCCGGCGGCAGGTAGACGCGGTAGTCGGGGTGGTACGCGACGCGCATGGCTGCCGTCATTATGATGCGGGCATGGACCGGACGCCTCTCGTCGCGATCGTGGGCAGCGGCTTCTGCGGCACCGTGGCGGCGATCCACCTGCTGCGCAATCCCGCGCTCGCGCGCTTGCGCATCCTGCTGATCGAGAGGCCGGGCCACGGCGTCGGCGGCGTCGCCTACGACGTCGCGAGCCCGAACCTCGTGCTGAACGTGCCGACCTTGCGCATGAGCGCGTTCGACGACGCCCCCGACGACTTCCTGGAGTTCCTGCGCACGCGCGAGCCGGCCGCGGAACCGTACGGCCATGCGCGGCGCTGCGACTACGGCGAGTACCTCGCCGCGCGGCTCGACCAGGCCGCGCGCGCCGCGCTCGAGCGCACCGGCGGCACGATCACCGTCGAGCCGCTCGCTGGCCGCGTCCGCGACCTGCAGCGCGACGCGCTCGGCCGGCTGCATCTGGTCGTGGACACGGGGGCCGCCACGCTCGAGGTCCTGGCCGATGCCGTGCTGCTCGCGACGGGGCCCTTGCCGGCATCGCCACCCGCGTGGCTCGAGCCGTGGATGCTCGACGAGCATCGCTACGCCGACGCATGGACGCCCGGGGCGACGGCCCCGGACGAGCGCGGCGGCACGATCGTGCTCCTCGGCACGGGCCTCACGATGGTCGATCTGGCCGTGGAGCTGCGCTCGGCGGGTCACGCGGGGCCGATCGTCGCCGTCTCGCGCCACGGGCTGCTGCCGCGAACCGACGACGGCCCCGTTCCGCCGCCCCGCGGCGACGAGCTGCCGCCCGAGGTCGCGGCCGCGTTGGCCGACGAGCCCGCGTACGCCCGCCGGGCGCGCGTCGCGGAGCTCGCGCGCGCGCTGCACCGGCGCGGGCGCGAACTGCGTGCCGAGGGACGCGACTGGCGCACGCTGATCGGCGCCGTGCGCGCGCGCCTGCCGGAACTGTGGCACCGACTCGACGCGGTCGAGCGCGCGCGCTTCCTGCGGCACGCCCGGGTCTACTGGGACGTGCACCGGCACCGGCTGCCCGCGACGCTCGCCGTACGGGTGGAACAGGAAGCGCTCGGCGGCCAGCTGGAGATCGTGGCCGGGCGCGTGACCCACGCCGGGCGCGATCCCGGCGGCCTGCGGCTGCGGGTCGCCCCGCGCGGCGGCGGAGAACCGCGGGAACTCCTGGCCGCGCGCGTCGTCAACTGCACCGGAGCCGGCCCGGCCACGCGCGTCTCGTTCGGGTTGCCCTGGCTGCCGCTCGTCGAACGCGGCTGGGTCGCGACCGACGCCGCCGCGCTCGGGGTCTACACCGATCCCGACGGAAGACTGCTGGACGCGACGCTCGCGGCTCATCCGGATCTCTGGTACGCGGGACCGCTCTGGCGCGCGCAGCACTGGGAGTGCACCGCGGTGCCGGAGCTGCGCGGGCGACTGCCGCGCGTCGCCGCCGCCATTGCGACGTCGATTGCGGCGGCGGCTTCGGCGACGCGCGCGGCACGGGTCGCGCCGGCCTGAACCCGTCACGACGACTGCCTGCCGAAACCAACGAAGGGGCGACACGACGATGAAGACGACGATCCACGTGCGGCTCGCGGCCGCGATGCTCGGTGGCCTGCTGCTGGCCGCCTGCGGCAGCCAGATGGAGCCCGCGCAGAAGGCGCTCGCCGAGATCGAGGCCGCGGTGACGGCCTCGGCGAACGAGGCGGCCAAGTACATCCCGAACCGCGCCGAGGAAGTGAACGCGAAGCTCGCCGAAATCAAGGCCGCGTTCGAGAAGGGCGACTACGTGGCGGTGATCACGGGCGCGCCCGCACTGCTGACCGAGGCCAAGGCGCTCGCGGTCGAGGCCGCGACCAAGAAGCAGGAGTTCTTCGACGCGATCAACCAGCAGTGGGGCCAGCTCTCGTCCGGCATGCCGCAGGCGGTGGCGGCGATCGAGGCGCAGATCGCGAAGTACGAGCAGGCTGCGCAGCTGCCCGAGGGCGTCACGCGGCAGGCCGTGACCGACGCGAAGCAGGTCCTCGCGGACGCCAAGACCACGTGGGCGGAGGCGACCACCGCGTTCGGCGAAGGCCGGCTCGAGGAGGCCATCTCGAAGGGCAGCCAGGTGCAGGCGCGCGCGCAGGAGCTGATGGAGTCGCTGAAGGTCCCCGGCGCCGCGGCCACGGCGGCGCCCGCACCGGCGCCCGCGCCCGCGGGCTGAGTCCCGGTACGGCCGGCGGCGCCCGCCGCCGGCCGCCCACCGCCGCACCTCCGCAGTACCACTCTCCCGGTCTCGGCCGCCCGCCCGGCCGGCTCGGGGCGTGACCCCATCGGCTATCCTTGCGTACCCGGGCGCAGGACCGCGCCCCGCCGTCTCGGAGCCGCCCATGGCCCTGCCTCAAGACCAGTTCCCGCCCGCCACGGCCGCGGCGCCGAAGAAGTCCTCGATCCCGGCGCTCGACCCGCTGGACCTGTACGGCGTCCGGGGCCAGCTGAGCGAGGACGAGCGGATGGTGCAGGACTCGGTCGCGCGCCTCGTCGACGAGCGCGTGA
>JAPZRU010000036.1 GCA_027531255.1 Steroidobacteraceae bacterium
CCGACTCCGGCCGCGCCGCTCGACACTCACGTCGTCCGGCCGGAACGCGAGCGCGGGCTCGCAGCGGCCCTCCCCCGAGGCTTGCGCACCGAGACTTCACCGCTCGACCTCCGCACTCCATCCCGGTCACACCGTCCACGGCGGCGCCCGCGCTCCCACCGCTGGCGCGAGGCGGGCTACCGCGTCCGCAAGGGCGAGCGTGGCATCGCGATCTACGCGCCGGTCCGGCGACGGACCGAGACTCCCCTCGACGAGGACGACTCGCGCGCGCACCGCGCGTGGGGTTTCGCATCGTGTACGTGTTCGACGTCTCGCAGGTCGAGCCGCTCGGCGTTACGCCGGCGAGCGAGGCTCCGCACCACGCCCCGTTGAGCTGCCTCGAGCAGCTGAAGGCCTGGTTGTTCGGTCACAACGTGGAACTCGTCTACCACCCGCTACCGGGCAGCACGTTCGGCGCCGCCACCGGCACGCGCATCCTTTGCGCGACCGGGCTGGACGCGCCGACCGAATTCGAGACCCTCGTGCACGAGAGCGCGCACACACTGCTGCACTTCGGAAGCGACCGACCCGATCTCGTCACCCGCGAGACCGAGGCCGAGGCCGTCGCGTACGTGCTCTGCACGCAGTTCGGCGTGACGGGCACCGCGGCGTCCGTCGAGTACATCCGCAGCTATCGCGGCACGCCGGACACCCTGAGGACTCGCTCGAGCGCATTCGCGCGACGGTGCTGCGGCTGGCGGGCGAGATCGGCGCGATCGCCTTCTCGCCGTGGCCCTCCCCGGCGGCGTGCCCGACCTGATTCCGCCTTCGGTAAGCTCTGCCCATGCTGCTGGTTCGCTTCGGGCTCTGCGTGTGGTCGGCATGGCGGATCGTCGCGCTTGTCGCCCGACTCGACCGCCGCTTCGTCGGCACCCCGCGGGTCATGGCCGGTCGGGCTCTCGAGTACCAGATCGAACCCGGTCGGCGCCCCGGCACGTACGACGCGCTGCGGCTCGGAGTGCCGGCGCCGCTCCGGGCGCGGGCCCTGTTCCGGCGGGAGCACGGCGGCGACCGGTTTGCGCGAGCGCTGCGCCTGATCGACGAGATCCAGACCGGTGACGCCCGGTTCGACCCGCACGTGTTCGTCCTCAGCGACGATCCGGCGATGCAGGCGCTGCTAGCCGACGACGCCGTCGCCCGCCGCGCGATCCTGGATCTGTTCAGCGACGGTCGCGTGACGCACGTTCGGTGCAACCGTGGACGGCTGTGGCTCGAGCTGGACGCGACGGGGATCGTCGCCGGTGGCGCTCCTTCGGACTGGCTGGACGCGGTCGCGGCACGTCACGCGCCGGCGCTCGCGACGCTGCAGACCTGCCTGCACGAACTGCCGACGGGTGAAGCGCTACGCGCCCGTGAGCCATTCGCCCGCCGCGAGACGGCCTGCTACGCGGCCTGCGCACTCGTCGCGCTGGCCGGCATCATCGCCTTCGTATTCTCACTCGGTCTGGGGCTGCCCCGGCCGCTGGCGCTCGACGCCGCCGAGCGCCTCGCCGGGTCGATGACAGTCGTCGCCGCCCTCGGACTGCTCGGCACCGCGTACGCGCTCCTCGCCGGCAGTGCCCGCACCCACCTGGTCCTGATCGAGATCGTTCTGACCGCACTCCCCGGCGTCTGGCTGCTGGCACGCACGGCAGCCATCGAGTTCAACCAGGCCGCCGATCGAAGCGCGCCGATTGCCTATGAGGCCCACGTCGAGCCGCGACAGGTGACGCGCGTGTCGCGTCGTCTGGCTCAGCTGACCGTCGAGCGCCACCTCCTCGTCGTCAGCCGCTGGCCGGACCGTCGAGTACCGCGCGCCGTCGCCGTGTCCGCGCGACCACGTCCGCTTCACCGGCGCCGAGTGCGCAACGATCGTCTTTCGCCACGGCCGGCTCGGCGATCCGTGGCTGCAGTCGGTCGACCCGGTCCGCTGTACCCGACCGCGCTCGGCGCCGGCCGACTGGCGCTAGCGCCGGTGAACGCGCTGCCGCGCCGCCCGCGTGCGCCGCGGCAAGCAGGGTGTTACCCTAGTGACACTCGCTCGAGGCCGACGATGAGCACGACGTCCATCAAGCTGCCGCCCGCCCTGAAGGCGCGGGTCGCGCGACTCGCGAAGTCGACCGGCCGCTCGCCGCACAGTCTGATCGTCGAGGCGGTGGAACGCCACACGGCAGCCGAGGAGCGCATGCAGCAGTTCGTGGCCGACGCGCTGGCCGCGGATGCCGACATCGAGCGCACCGGTGAGGCGTTCCGCGCGGAGGACGTGCACGCCTGGCTCGATCGCCTGGCGAAGGGACGCAAGTCCGCGCGACCCAAACCGTGGCGGCGGTAGTCTACTCACGGCAGGCGCTCGACGATCTCGAGCGACTCTTCACGTTCATTGCCGAGCACGATCCCACCGCCGCCACGCGTGCCGCGCGCGCGATCCGGTCGGCCGTGCCCCTGCTCGAGGAGCACCCGCTGATCGGGCGACCTTTGCCGGACGATCTTCGCGAGCTCGTGATCTCCTTCGGGCGCACCGGATACGTGGCGCTGTACCGATTCGTGCCCCAACTCGACGAAGTCCGCGTGCTCGCCGTTCGACATCAGCGCGAACTCGATCGTCCGGTGTGAAACACGCAGACTCGGTCCGGTCACGCCTCACGGGATCGCTCACCCGCGCTACCCTCATCGCATGACTGCGACCGTCACTGCCCCGCCAGCCGAGGGCGACGCGGGCCTCTGGTCCCAGACCTGGGCGCCGATCTGCCGATCCGAAGAACTGCCTGGCGGATTCGTGCGCGGCGCCGAGTGGCTGGGGGGCCGCGTCGTGGCCTGGCGCGATGCGGCCGGCCGACCGCACGTGCAGGCCGCCTTCTGTCCCCACCTCGGCGCGGACTTGTCGGTCGGCCAGATCGTCGGCGACGTGCTGCGCTGCGCGTTCCACCACTGGGAGTTCGGCGGCGACGGTCGCTGCGTCCGCACCGGCAGCGGCGATCCCGTGCCGCCACAGGCCCGCGTCTACCGATTCCCGACCGCGGAGCGCTGGGGCCTGATCTGGGCGTTCAATGGCGACACGCCTCTGTACGAGCTGCCGGAGTTCCCGGTCCCCGCGTCCGACCTGCACTGGAAGACGGTCGTCATGGCCGAGCACTACGCGCTCGACCCGTGGGTCTTCCTGTGCAACACCCTCGACTTCAATCACCTCAAGGTGGTCCATCAGCTGCGCTTCGAGCAGGACGACCCGGATGCCGACATCGACTGGCGGCCGCACTCCGTACGGTACCGCTTGAAGGGCACCCGGCTCGACACGGGCGATCGCACCGACTACCAGCTCGGCATCATCGGCAACAACGTGTTCTGGCTGACCGGCACGCTGAACGACCGGTCGATGCACTTCGCTTCAACGGCGAACTGCTCGACGTGGCCGGCGAGTTCGGCTTCAGGCCGCGGCTGTGCCGGCCGTACCGGGCGAAGACGAAGGGCAAGGTCGAGCGCTTCAACGGTTACCTCAAGGGCAGCTTCCTGGTGCCGCTGGCGGCGACGCTGAAGCAGTCCGGGCTCAAGCTCGACGTGGTCGCGGCGAACGCGCATATCGGCCCATGGCTGGCGAGTGTCGCGAACGCGCGCGTGCATGCGACGACCGATGAGGTGCCGGCGGTGCGCCTGGTGATCGAGCGCGAGCACCTTGCACCGCTGCCGCGGCCGGCGCTGATCCCGACCCCGCGGCTCAACGTACCGAGCGGCCGGCCGGTGCCGATCGAGAGCCTGCAGCATCCGCTGTCGGTGTACGAGCAGCTGCTGGAGGTTGCGTGATGGACCTGGTCACCGCCCGGATCACGCAGCTGTGCGAGCGGCTCAAGCTCGGCACGATCGGCACGGAGTGGCCAGCGATCGCCGACGCGGCGATCCATCGCGAGGACAGCCTCGGCCAGTTCCTCGAGCGGCTGCTGACGGCCGAGGCCGATGCCCGGGACCGGCGCTCGCGCGAGGTGCTGCTGAAGCTGGCGACGCTGCCGTCGGTGAAGACGCTCGAGCAGTACGACTTCGGCTATGCGTCCGGCGCGCCGAGGTCGCAGCTGATGGAGCTCGGCAGCCTCGCGTTCATCGAGCGCGCGGAGAACGTCGTGCTGCTCGGGCCGTCGGGGGTCGGCAAGACGCATCTGGCCAGCGCGTACGCGTTCAAGGCGACGCAGGCCGGCATCAAGACGCGGTTCATCACGGCCGCCGGCCTGATGCTGCAGCTCGCGACCGCGAAGGCCCAAGGCCGGCTGAAGGAGTACATGAACCGCGCCGTGCTGGGACCCAAGCTGCTGGTCGTCGACGAGCTCGGCTACCTGCCGTTCGGGCGCGACGAGGCGAACCTGTTCTTCCACGTGATCGCCAAGCGCTACGAGCGCTCGGCGACCATCGTGACCAGCAACCTGCCGTTCGCGCAGTGGGCCGGCACGCTGGCCGACGACACGACGCTGACGGCGGCGCTGCTCGACCGCCTGCTGCACCACGCGCACATCGTGCAGATCAGCGGCGAGAGCTACCGGATGAAGGACAAGCGCCGGGCGGGGCACGTCCGGGTGGCGGGGTAGCCGGGCGCCTGCGCCTTCGCCGCTCCGGGCTACGCCCTCCGCGGCGAAGGCGCGAAACACCGGCCAGGGGGTGGTCCAGATTTACTTCGGCGACCCGGCGGGAAGGTGGTCCACTTTTACTTCGGCGTTGACAACACGAACATCGTGTCGCAACTGCGCCGCCCGGAGCGCGCCGCTGTGCGGCGCTGCACGTCCCGCTGACGTCCCGGACCCGCGACCGGCGCGCGATGCGTTCATCGCCGCGACGGCGCTGGTGCACGGCCTGACGGTCGTCACGCGCAAAGTCCGGGATTTCGCGCCGATGGGGGTCGAGATGCTCGATCCCTGGACGGACGAGCGCTAGCACGGGACCCCCTTTGGTCACGGGTGTCGCGGCGAGCCCAGGTGGCGGCCCTCGAGCTGGCGGCCCTCGAGCGGTCGCACGGCGCTCGACATCCCGAACGAAAAAGGGCCGGCATCGCTGCCGGCCCTCTTGGTCTTCTCGACGATGCAGCGGGCGGCTCGCGCCGCCCGCCGCGGCGGGATCACATGTCCATCCCGCCCATGCCGCCCATGCCGCCCGGCGCGCCGCCGTGCGCGTGCTCCTCGTCCTTCGGAGCCTCGGCCACCATCACCTCGGTGGTCAGCAGCAGGCCCGCGACCGAGGCCGCGTTCTGCAGCGCGAGACGGGTGACCTTCGTCGGGTCCAGGATGCCCATCTCGATCATGTCGCCGTAGTCGCCGGTCGCCGCGTTGTAGCCGAAGTTGCCCTTGCCGTCCTTGACCTTCGCCAGGACGACCGCGGCATCCTCGCCCGCGTTCGACACGATCGTGCGCAGCGGCTCCTCGATCGCACGCGTCAGGATCTTGATGCCGAACTGGCGATCCTCGTTGTCGTGCGTCAGCTTCTCGAGCGCCTTCGTCACGCGGATCAGCGCGACGCCGCCGCCCGGGACCACGCCCTCCTCGACCGCCGCGCGCGTGGCGTGCAGCGCGTCCTCGACGCGGGCCTTCTTCTCCTTCATCTCGACCTCGGTGGCCGCACCGACCTTGATCACGGCCACGCCGCCGGAGAGCTTCGCGACGCGCTCCTGCAGCTTCTCCTTGTCGTAGTCGCTGGTCGCCTCTTCCGCCTGCTGGCGGATCTGCGCGACGCGCGCCTTGATGTCCGCGCCCTTGCCGGCGCCGTCGATGATCGTGGTGTTCTCCTTCTCCACGACGATCTTCTTGGCCTCGCCGAGGTCGTTCAGCGTCGCCTTCTCGAGCGACAGGCCGACCTCGTCGGAGATCACGGTGCCGCCGGTCAGGATCGCGATGTCCTGCAGCATGGCCTTGCGGCGGTCGCCGAAGCCCGGGGCCTTCACGGCCGCGACCTTGACGATGCCGCGGATCGTGTTGACGACGAGCGTGGCCAGCGCCTCGCCCTCGACGTCCTCCGCGACGATCAGCAGCGGACGGCCGGCCTTCGCGATGCCCTCGAGGATCGGCAGCATCTCGCGGATGTTCGAGATCTTCTTGTCGTAGAGGAGGATCAGCGGCTTCTCGAGCTCGGCCGTCTGGTTCGCCTGGTTGTTGATGAAGTACGGCGACAGGTAGCCGCGGTCGAACTGCATGCCCTCGACGACGTCGAGTTCGTTGTTGAGGCCCGAGCCCTCCTCGACGGTGATCACGCCTTCCTTGCCGACCTTCTCCATCGCTTCCGCGATGGTCTTGCCGATCGACTCGTCGGAGTTCGCCGAGATCGTGCCGACCTGCGCGATCGCCTTGGTCTCCTTGCACGGCTTCGAGAGCTTCTTCAGCTCTTCGACCGCGGTGGTGACCGCCTGGTCGATGCCGCGCTTCAGGTCCATCGGGTTCACGCCCGCGGCGACGGCCTTCAGGCCCTCGCGGACGATCGCCTGCGCGAGCACGGTCGCGGTGGTGGTGCCGTCACCGGCCTCGTCGGAGGTCGCGCTGGCGACTTCCTTCACCATCTGCGCGCCCATGTTCTCGAACTTGTCCTTGAGCTCGATCTCCTTGGCGACGGACACGCCGTCCTTCGTCACCGTCGGAGCGCCGAAGCTCTTCTCGAGCACGGCGTTGCGGCCCTTGGGGCCCAGCGTCGCCTTGACGGCGTTCGCCAGGATGTTCACGCCCTTCACCATCCGGCTGCGGGCGTCGTCGCTGAAACGGACTTCTTTGGCTGCCATGTCAGTAGTTCCTGTTCGGTAGTCGCGGCCGGATTACTTGGACTCGATGATCGCCATGATGTCTTCCTCGCGCATGACGAGGAGTTCATCGCCGTCCATCTTGACCTCGGTGCCGCTGTACTTGCCGAAGAGCACCTTGTCGCCCACCTTCACGTCGAGCGGGCGGATCTCGCCGTTCTCGAGGATCTTGCCCTTGCCGACCGCGAGCACCTTGCCGCGGATCGGCTTCTCGGTGGCGGTGTCCGGGATCACGATCCCGCCCGGCGACTTGCGCTCGTCTTCCTCGCGTTTCACGATCACACGGTCATGAAGCGGACGAATCTTCATCGCTGCACTCCTAGCGCTACGTCTTGCTGTTGAGACGGGAACCGGGAAACCGGGTCCCGAAAGTCCGGGGCGAGGCGTATTAGCACTCTCCCCAAGTGGCTGCTAATGATAGCGACCGGATCTGACAGTTCAAGCACGTCGGCTGCGCTTCGCAAACGTGACGGCATCGCACGGCCGCCCGCCCGCCGCCCCCGCCAAGCTTCGCCGAGCCGGGTCCCCGCCCGGAGGAACGCGCGCAAGTGTCTGTAATCGCAGACGATTCTGACTGCCTCGTGGTGCTGGTCACGGCCCCCGAGGGCGAGCCGGCGGCGGCGCTGGCCCGGGCCCTCGTCACCGAGGGGCTGGCCGCCTGCGTCAACCGGCTGCCCGGCATCCGCTCGGTGTACCGGTGGCAGGGGGCCGTGCACGACGACGCCGAGACGCTGCTCGTGGTGAAGTCCACCCGGCCCGCCTGGCCTGCGCTGGAGCGGCGGATCCGGGAACTTCACCCCTACGACGTACCCGAAGTGATCGCGCTGCCCGTGACGGCCGGCTCCGCGCCGTATCTCGCCTGGCTGGCCGGCGCGGTCGCCGTGCCGGCCCCGAACCGTGAGTGACCCGATGACCCTCGCCCTCGCCGCCTCCCGTCACCTGCTCCGCGCCGCCACGCTGCTCGCGTGCGTGCTGCTCGCCGCGGTGTCCGCGCGGGCGGACGACTTCATCCCGCCCGAGCAGGCGTTCCGCTACACGGTGCGCGCGACGGGCGACGCGCTCGAGGTCACCTGGAACGTCACGCAGGGCTACTACCTCTACCGCAAGCGGATGGGGTTCGCGACGGACACGCCGGGCGTGACGCTCGGCGCAGCGGCATTCCCGAAGGGCCTGCCGCACGAGGACGAATTCTTCGGCCGGCAGGAGGTGTACCGCGGCGCGAACAACGTGTTCCGCGTGCCGTACGCCGTCGCGGGCGCACGGCCCGCGGCGATCGACCTGAAGCTCAAGCTGCAGGGCTGCGCGGATGCGGGGCTCTGCTATCCGCCCAGCACGTGGACCACGAAGGTCGCGCTGCCGACCCAGGCCGCCGGGGCCGCCGGCGGAGCTGCGAACGGCGCGACGGGCGGCGCATCGACGAGCACTGCAGCTTCGGGCAGTGGCGTCGGCGGCGCGCTCGCGGGCCTGCTGAAGCCCGCCGAGGTCGCGGACGACGGCTTCCTGCCGCCGGAACAGGCGTACCGCGCCTCGGCGGAGCGCGCCGGTTCCGACACGATCCGCGTGCGCTTCGAGATCGTCGACGGCTACTACCTGTACCGCCACCGGATGGGCGTGACGTCCGACGACACTCGCCTGACGCTCGGCGAGCTGGCGCTGCCGCCGGGCCTGCCGCACGAGGACGAGTTCTTCGGCAGGCAGGAGATCTACCGCCAGCAGGTCGAGATGACGGTGCCGTTCACGCGCACGACCGCGGCGGCCGGTTCGTACCAGATCAAGGTCAGCTACCAGGGCTGCGCGGACGCGGGCCTGTGCTACCCGCCGCAGACGACGATGCTGACGGTGAGCCTGCCGGCCGGCGCGGGCGGCGCGGCGGCCGCCTCGCTCGGCGGCGGCGCGGGTGGGCCCGGCGGCGCGACCGGCACCGGCGCTGCGGGCGGCGCCGCCGGTGACGGCACGCCCGGCCTGCTCGCGCTGCTCGCGTTCGCGTTCCTCGGCGGCCTGCTGCTCAACCTGATGCCGTGCGTGCTGCCGGTGCTGTCGATCAAGGCGGTCAGCCTCGCCTCGTCGTCGGAAGCGGCGCCCGCGAAGACGCGCGCCAAGGGCTATGCCTACACCTTCGGCGTGCTCGCCTCGATGCTCGTGCTCGCGGCCGCGCTGCTGGCGCTGCGCGCCGCCGGCGAGCAGATCGGCTGGGGCTTCCAGCTGCAGTCGCCGGGCTTCGTGCTCGCGCTGACCTACCTGCTGCTGCTCGTCGGCCTCAACCTGTCCGGCGTGTTCGAGATCGGCGGCAGCCTGGCCGGCGCCGGCGACGGGCTGACGCAGGGTGACGGCCCGCGCGCGAGCTTCTTCACCGGCGTGCTGACCACGCTGGTCGCGACACCGTGCACGGCGCCGTTCATGGCGACCGCGATCGGCTTCGCGCTCACGCAGAGCGCCGCCACCGCGCTCGCAGTGTTCGCCGCACTCGGGCTGGGCCTCGCGACGCCGTACCTGGTGCTCGCGCTCGCGCCGGCCGCGCGGCGCTTCCTGCCCAAGCCGGGCGCGTGGATGCACCGCTTCAGGCAGGCGCTCGCGTTCCCGATGTACGCCTCAGCCGGCTGGCTGCTCTGGGTGCTCGCGCAGCAGGCCTCCGCGACGTTCCTGGCCGCGGCGATCGGCGGGATGGTGCTGGTCGCGCTGGCCGCGTGGTGCTACGAGCAGGTCAAGACCGCGAGCGGCGGCTGGCGGCTGGCGAACGCGGCGATCGCGCTCGGCGCACTCGCGATCGCGATCGCGCTGCCCGCCGGCGTGCAGAACGGCGGCGAGGCGGTCGCGGCGAACGGCGCGGCGGGCCCCGCGGACGGCGCCGCGGTGGCCGCGAAGGTCGACGGACCCTGGCAGCCGTTCACCGCCGAGACCGTGCAGGCCGTGGTCGCCGACGGCCGGCCCGCGTTCGTCGTGTTCACCGCCGACTGGTGCGTGACCTGCAAGCTGAACGAGCGCGTCGCGCTCGACACCGACGAGGCGCAGCAACTGTTCCGCGCGAAGGGCGTCGAGCTCTTCAAGGCCGACTGGACCAACCAGGACGCGGCGATCAGCGCCGAGCTAGCGCGTCACGGACGCGCCGGCGTGCCGCTCTACCTGTACTACCCGCCCGGCGTCGCGCAGCCGCAGATCCTGCCGCAGCTGCTCGCCCCCGGCACCGTGCGGGAACTGATCGGCGCGCTGCCTGACCAAGGGGCGGCGGGCGAGACGACCCGCGTCTGAGACTGGCGCGGGGCGCCCGGCCCCCGCTACCGTGGCGCGCATGACGAAACCCCTCCGGTTCCTGTTCCTCGGCCTCGTGCTGCTCGGCGGCGCGGTGCTCGGCTTCTACGTCTACGACCGCGAGCAGCGCGATTCCGCCGCGGCGGCCGGCCCGCTGGTCGCGACGAAGATCCCCGACACCCGCCCGGTGTTCTCGCTGAAGGACCCCGAGGGCCGCGTCCGCTCGATCACCGAGTGGGACGGCAAGTCGCTGATGGTGAATTTCTGGGCGACCTGGTGCGCGCCCTGCCGCCGCGAGATCCCGCTGCTGAACGCGCTGCAGACCGAGTACGCGCCGCGGGGCTTCGAGGTGATCGGCGTCGCCGTCGACTTCCACGAGGATGTCGTCGCGTTCATGAAGGAAGTGCCCGTGCGGTACCCGGTGCTGATCGGCGAGCAGGACGGCCTCGACGCCGCCGGCGCGTTCGGCGTGAACACGATGGCGTTTCCGTTCACCGCGTTCACGGATCGGCAGGGGCGGATCCTGACGGTGCACATGGGCGAGATCCACGAACCCGAGGCGCGAGCGATCCTCGGAGTGGTCGAACGAGTGAACGCCGGCGAACTGGACGTCGGCCAGGCCCGGACGGCGATCGAGCAGGCGCTCGCGGCGCTGCCGAAGACTCCGGCCACGGGCACCGGCTGACCCCTCGGGTCGCGCGCGCGCAACATTCGCGGCGGCGACCGACGGCCAGCGTCAGCACTCGGGCACCACACCGGGCAACGGCTTCGCAGCGGCCCGTTTGGTCTCGAACGGCCGCGAAAATCGCGTTCCCTGCACCGGAACGGGCTGAACCGAGCCGTTCCTGAGCCACTGCCGTACCGTCTCGAACCGGCACCGGGACGCCACCCACCGACGCGGCTGCGCGACACTCGGAGGCGCCATCACCGGGTCGATGATCGGCGCGATCTGGCGTCGAACGGCGTCGAACGTTGGACGAGCCCGCCGCGATTACGGTTAAACTCCGCCGCCTCGACTCGGGGACGGGGACGGCGATGGCGCGGATTCTGGTCCTGAACGGACCGAACCTGAACCTGCTCGGCACGCGCGAACCGGAGATCTACGGTTCCGACACGCTGGCCGACATCGTCGCCCGCCTCGAGCGGATCGCCTTCGCGCGCGGCGCACAACTGTCCGCGTTCCAGTCGAACGCCGAGCACGAACTGATCGAGCGCGTGCACCGCGCGAAGCGCGAAGCAACCGACGCGATCGTGCTGAATCCCGGCGCGTTCTCGCACACCAGCATCGCGCTGCGCGACGCCCTTCTGGCGGTCGCGATCCCGTTCTACGAGGTGCACCTCTCGAACGTGTACGCGCGCGAGAGCTTCCGCCACCACTCCTATTTCGCCGACGTCGCGTCCGGCGTGATCGTCGGCCTCGGCCCGCTGGGCTACGAACTGGCGCTCGAGGCCGCGCTGCGCCGCTACGCCGACCGCTGAACCCACCAGGAGCCCCGATGGACATCCGCAAGGTCAAGAAGCTGATCGAACTCCTGGAGGAGTCCGGCGTCGCCGAGATCGAGATCAAGGAAGGCGAGGAATCGGTGCGCATCAGCCGCTACAGCGGCAACCCGCCGCCGGTGACGCACTACGTGCAGGCGCCGATGCCCGCCGCGGCTCCGGCCGCCCCGGCCCCTGCGCCCGCCGCGGCTCACTCGGGGGGTCGCGCGACGGCCCCGGTCGCAGACGAGGGCCCGAATCCGGAGACCACGGTGACGGCGCCCATGGTCGGCACGTTCTATTCCGCGCCCGCGCCCGGCGCGAAGGCGTTCGTCGAGATCGGCGAAGAGGTCAAGGTCGGCCAGACGCTCTGCATCATCGAGGCGATGAAGATGATGAACCAGATCGAGTCGGACAAGGCCGGCCGGGTCGCGTCGGTGCTGGTCAAGAACGGCGAGCCGGTCGAGTTCGGCCAGCCGCTGTTCGTGATCGAGTGAGCGGCACGCCCTCATGATCGAGAAGATCGTCATCGCCAACCGCGGCGAGATCGCGCTGCGCATCCTGCGCGCCTGCCGCGAACTCGGCATCAAGACGGTCGCCGTGCACTCCACGGCCGACCACAACCTCAAGCACGTGCTGCTCGCCGACGAGACGGTCTGCATCGGCCCGCCCTCGTCGAAGGAGAGCTACCTCAACATGCCGGCGATCATCTCGGCCGCCGAGGTGACGGACGCGACCGGCATCCACCCGGGCTACGGCTTCCTGTCGGAGAACGCCGACTTCGCCGAGCGGGTCGAGAAGAGCGGCTTCGTGTTCGTCGGCCCGAAGCCGGAGACGATCCGGATCATGGGCGACAAGGTGTCCGCGATCCGCACGATGAAGGCGGCCGGCGTGCCGTGCGTGCCGGGCTCGGGCGGCCCGCTGCCGGAAGACCCGAACGAGTGCCGCCGCATCGCGAACGAGATCGGCTATCCCGTGATCATCAAGGCCACCGCCGGCGGCGGCGGCCGCGGGATGCGCGTGGTGCATTCGGACGCGGCCCTGCAGAACCAGCTGAACGCCGCGCGCGCCGAGGCGCTGGCCGCGTTCGGCAACGGCGAGTGCTACATGGAGAAGTTCCTGGAGCGCCCGCGCCACATCGAGTTCCAGGTGCTCGCCGACAACTACGGCGCCGTCGTCGTGCTCGGCGAGCGCGACTGCTCGCTGCAGCGGCGGCACCAGAAGGTGGTGGAGGAAGCGCCCGCGCCCGGCATCACGGAGGAGCAGCGCGCGAGGATGATCGAGACCATCACCGACGCGCTGCAGGAGATCGGCTATCGCGGCGCCGGCACGCTCGAGTTCCTCTACGAGGACGGGAAGTTCTACTTCATCGAGATGAACACGCGCATCCAGGTCGAGCACCCGGTGACCGAGATGGTCACGGGCATCGACCTCGTCAAGATGCAGCTGCGCGTGGCGTCAGGCGAGCAGCTGCCGTTCAAGCAGGGCGACATCAGGATCACGGGCCACGCGATCGAGTGCCGCATCAACGCCGAGGACCCGAAGGGCTTCGTGCCCTCGCCGGGCCCCGTGAAGCTGTGGCACCCGCCGGGCGGGCCGGGCATCCGCGTCGATTCGCACCTCTACAGCGGCTACAACGTGCCGCCGTACTACGACTCGCTGATCGCGAAGATCATCGCGCACGGCGAGGACCGCGCCACCGCGATCGCGCGGATGCGCAACGCGCTGAACGAGATGGTCATCGAGGGCATCAAGAGCAACACGCCGCTGCACCAGGAGGTGTTCGGCCACGCCGCGTTCCAGCAGGGCGGCGTCGACATCCACTACCTCGAACGGCGGTTGGGGTTGAAGTGAGCTGGCCGGTCGTGAGGCCGCGCCGCGATCTTGGCACGCGAACTCCGGCGTCCTGCTAGGCTCGCGCCGTGGCCGGGTGGCCGCGACCCTCGCCGGAACGCCGTGTGCCCTTCCTCCAGCTTCACCTCGTGCTCGACGGGGTCGATCCCGAACTCGCAGAGCAGGCCTGCTTCGAGACGGGCGCCCTGTCGGTCACCCTCGCCGACGCGGCCGACACGCCGATCCTCGAGCCGCTGCCAGGCGCGACGCCACTCTGGCCCGAGGTGAAGCTCTCCGCGCTCTACGACCCCGACGTCGACCGCGAGGCGCTGACGGCGGCGCTGCGCGAGGCGCTCGCGGCGCCCACGCTCGCCCCGCGCTACGAGGAACTCGCGGACCGCCCCTGGGAGCGCGAGTGGCTGAAGGACTTCCGCCCGATGCGCTTCGGTCGGCGGCTGTGGATCGTACCCGGCGGGCAGGCGCTGCCGCCGGACGCGGGCGACGCGATCGTCGTCGAACTGGATCCCGGCCTCGCGTTCGGCACCGGCACGCACGCCACCACGGCACTGTGCCTCGAGTGGCTCGACGGCGCGCCGCTCGCGGGCGCCCGCGTCTTCGACGTCGGCTGCGGCAGCGGCATCCTCGCGATCGCGGCACTCGTGCTCGGTGCCGCGCAGGCGGACGCGATGGACATCGACCCGCAGGCGCTGCTCGCGACGCGCGAGAACGCGGCACGCAACCGCGTGACCCGGCGCCTCGAGGTGCGCGATGCGCAGGCGCCGTGGCAGTCCGGCTACGACGTGGTGCTCGCGAACATCCTGGCCGAGCCGCTGATCGAACTCGCACCGCGACTGGCCGCGGCGACCCGGACGCACGGCAGCGTCGTACTGTCGGGCCTGCTGACCGCGCAGGCCGGCGCCGTGGCCAGCGCATTCGAGCCGTGGTTTGATATGGAAACGCCGCGGGAGCGCGAAGGCTGGGCCGGGTTGGTCGGCCGCCGCCGCGGCTGAGGCGCCCGGCTTGTTCACCCAGTGTCCCGAGTGCGGCACGATCTTCCGCGTGACCGCCGCGGTGCTCCGCACCGCGCGCGGGCAGGTGCGCTGCGGCGTCTGCGACGCGACCTTCGACGCGCTCGGGTACCTCACCGAGGATGTCGAGGTCGACCCGGTCACGGGTGCCGCGATCGCGACCGATGCGACACGTCCGGTCGCCATGCGCCCCGTGCCGGCCCCGCTCGTCGACGAAGCCGAGCCGATCGAGGTGTCGGTCGAACTCGGCCGCATCGACCCGTCGCGGCTGCCAGCCCCGGAGTTTCCGCCGTTCGACGACCCGGTGGCCGCCGGCGCACCGGACGCGGGTGCGCCGACCGCGGACGCGCCGTCTGCGGACGCGCCGCTGTTCGAGCGCCGCGCCGGGCGCAACACGCCCTCCGTCGACGAGGATCGGGCGCTCGCGGAGATCGCCGCCTCGATCGCCCGTAACGCACAGCCGCTGAACCAGCGTGCGGCGGCCGCCAACGCGGCGGCGCCGGATGCGCCGGTGAACGCGGCGACGCCGGCCGGTGCGACGCGCCCGCCGGACCCCGACGCCGACCTCTCCATCGAGATCGAATTCCTGGATCCCGCCGACGCCGAGAACATCGTGCTGTCCGGGGACGCGCCGCCGATCGAGTCCGCGGAACTCGTCGACGCGGCGCTCGAGTTCGACGCCTCGACGGCCGACTGGGACATTGCCCTCGTCGAAGACCGCAGCGCACCGACGATCCCGCCGCTGCGGATCGCCGCCGCGGAGGCAGCGGCGCTTGGCCTCGCCCCGGCGGAACCGCGAACCGACGACGCGACGCCGCGCCCAGACACTCCGGTTCCGGGCGTCGGCGCGGCGACGGACCTGCCGCCCCCGCCGCTCGGCGTGAGGCCCGAGGACTTCGACGCGCTGGTGGCCGCTGCGGCCGCGCGTGCGGCGGCAGCCGTCGCCGCCGCCGTCGCGCTGCCGCCGGCCACTGCCGTTGCGGGCGCGACGGGGGCAGCCACCCCAGTCGCTGCCCCCGACGCGACGTCCCCTGCCGACCTCGCGACACGCGGCGGCGATCCCGGCATCGATCGCCAGGACGACGGGCTCGACCGGCACCGCGATCCCACGTCGCCGCCGGCCGTGGACGACACCTCCGAGTTCGTGCAGTTCGACCCGAGCCGGTTCCAGGCGGTCGCCGGTACACGCGGCGCGCGCCCCTGGTGGGTCACCGCGATGCTCGGTCTGGGTGCCGTGGTGCTCGCGACCGCGCTGGGGGCGCAGGTGGTGCACTATCGCCGCGACGATCTCGCCCAGCACCCGGTCGCCGGGCCGCCGCTGCGCGATCTCTACGCGCGGCTCGGACTGCCGATCGAGCCGACCTGGAGCCTCTCGGCGTACGAACTGAAGCAGTGGGGCGCGGGCGCGGACTCCGAACCCGGCACGCTCCGCGTACGCGCCAGCGTCGTCAACCGCGCGGGCCGCGCTCAACCCTACCCGCTGATCCGCGTAACCCTCGAGGACCGTTTCGGCGGCAAGGTCGCACGCCGGGAGTTCACGCCCGGCGAGTACCTGCCGACGCGCGAAACGCCACCGCAGCTGCTCGCGTCCAACGGGCGCGTGGACGCGGATCTCTTGCTCGCGGACCCCGGCAGCGAGGCGGTCGGCTTCGAGCTCGACGTCTGCCTGCCGCGTCGCGGCGCGCTGGTCTGCGCCGAGGACCTGAAGCTGGCGCAGGCGCCGTGATCCACATCGGCCCCTACGCGATCGCGACACCCCTCGCGCTGGCGCCGATGGCCGGCGTGACCGACCGCCCGTTCCGGCTGCTGTGCCGGCGACTCGGCGCGGGCATCGCCGCGTCCGAGATGGTCACTTCCGACGTGACGCTCTGGCACACGGACAAGTCGCGCCGGCGCCGCGACCACGAAGGCGAACCCGAACCGCGCATCGTGCAGATCGCCGGCGGCGATCCCGAGATGATGGCCGAGGCCGCGCGCCTGAACGTCGACGAAGGAGCGCAGGTCATCGACGTGAACATGGGCTGCCCCGCCAAGAAGGTCTGCAACAAGGCCGCGGGCTCGGCGCTGCTCAGGGACGAGGGCCTGGTCGCGCGCATCCTCGAGGCCACCGTGCGCGCGGTGGACGTGCCGGTGACGCTGAAGATCCGCACCGGCTGGGATCCGGAGCACCGCAACGGGCCGCGCGTCGCGCGAATCGCCGAGGACACCGGGATCCGCTCGCTCGCGGTGCACGGCCGCACGCGCGCCGATCATTACCGCGGTGCGGCCGAGTACGACACGATCGCCGCCATCAAGCAGGCGGTGCGGATTCCCGTGTTCGCGAACGGCGACATCGACTCGGGGCCGAAGGCCCGCGCCGTGCTCGACCGCACCGGGGCGGACGGCGTGATGATCGGGCGGGCCGCGCAGGGACGGCCGTGGATCTTCCGCGAAGTCAAGGACTACCTCGCCACGGGCCGCGTGCCGGCCCCGCCTTCCAGCGCGGAGGTCCGTGATATATTGCTGACGCATCTGGAGCACCTGTACGCCTTCTACGGCGAGCACACGGGCGTTCGGGTGGCACGCAAGCACCTGGGCTGGTATCGCGACTCGACGGCGCTCCCGGGATCCGCCACGGATGCCGGAACCGCCGAGGGCACCGCGACTCCGCCGCTCGCCTCCGACGACCTGTTCCGCGAGCTGCGCCTCGTCGAATCCGCGTCGCTCCAGTTCGCGCTGGCGCGCCAGTGGTTCGACTCCCTGCCGCAGCCCACGGCGGGCCGCGGTTCGGGTCACGGCGGCCTCGAGCACCCCGGTGCGGCGCTGCACACGGGCCGCGTCGGCAGAGGGACCGGCGCGGGGTCGAGAATCGCAGGGTAGAAGGCCGGGGGCAGGGCCGCCGCACAGAGCCGGAATCACCGGCCGCGCAGGCCAGCGGAACGCGTCGAAGTGCGCGTCCACCCTCTCGGCCGAAACGACGGGGACGACGATGGTCAACGGCAGGAAGTCGACGCGCGCCGCGCGTCGCGACATCGTGGTGCGGCCACTGGCGCGCGGCGCGATGAAGGACATCCCGCTGCGCGAGCACACCGCCACCGCGCTGAACACCTACTTCGAGCAACTGAACGGCCACAAGCCGGCGCGCCTGTACGATCTGGTGCTGCGCGAAGTCGAGGAGCCGCTGTTCCGCGCGGTCATGGACTACGCGGCAGGCAACCAGAGCCAGGCCGCCGTGATCCTCGGCATCAACCGCGGCACGCTGCGGAAGAAGCTCAAGGAATACGGTCTCGCGAACTGACCCGGAGCTACCTCCCGTGCGCATCCCCGTCCAGCGCGCGCTGCTGTCGGTGTCCGACAAGCAGGGCGTCGTCGAACTCGCCAGCGCCCTCGCGGCGCGAGGCGTCGAACTGCTCTCGACCGGCGGCACCGCGAAGCTGCTCGCGGGCGCGGGCCTCGCGGTCACCGAGGTGTCCGCGTACACCGGCTTCCCCGAGATCATGGACGGCCGCGTGAAGACTCTGCACCCGCGCGTACACGGCGGGCTGCTGGGCAGGCGCGGCGTCGACGACGCGGTGATGCGCGAGCACGGCATCGCCCCGATCGACCTGCTGGTCGTGAACCTCTATCCGTTCGCCGCCACCGTCGCGAAGCCGGGCTGCACCTACGAGGACGGCGTCGAGAACGTGGACATCGGCGGGCCCGCGATGCTGCGCGCCGCCGCCAAGAACCACGCGCACGTGACGGTGCTGGTCGACCCGGCCGACTACGCGGAAGTGCTCGCGGCGCTCGACGCCGGCGGCACGGAGTTCGCGCTGCGGCAGCGGCTGGCCGCCAAGACCTATGCGCACACGTCGCGCTACGACGCGATGGTGACCCAGTGGCTGTCCGCGCAGGCGGCGGGCGGAGCTCCGAACTCCACGTCGAGCGCCTTCGCCCCGAGTCTCGAACTGCGCTTCGAGAAGAGGCTCGACCTGCGCTACGGCGAGAATCCACACCAGCGCGGCGCGTTCTACGCGGACCCGCGCGCGGCCGGCGAGAGCGTCGCGACCGCTCGGCAGGTGCAGGGCAAGGAGCTTTCCTACAACAACATCGCGGATGCGGACACCGCGCTGGAATGCGTGCGGCAGTTCGACGAACCCGCGTGCGTGATCGTCAAGCACGCGAACCCGTGCGGCGTCGCACTCGCGGCTTCGCCGCGCGAAGCCTACGAACAGGCGTACCGCACCGATCCCACCTCGGCGTTCGGCGGCATCATCGCGTTCAACCGCCCGCTCGACGCCGAGACCGCGCGCGCGATCGTGGAGCGCCAGTTCGTGGAGGTGCTCGTCGCGCCCGGCGCCGCCGCCGACGCGCTCGAGGTCACGAAGGCGAAGGCCAACGTGCGCGTGCTGCTGACCGGCGCGCTCGGCAGCGCGGCGCCGTCGGGACTCGAGTACCGCAGCGTCGCGGGCGGCCTGCTGGTGCAGGATCGCGACGCGGGCATCGTGACGCGCGAGGGCCTCAAGGTGGTCACGAAGCGGGCGCCCACGGATGCGGAACTCGCAGACCTGCTGTTCGCCTGGCAAGTCTGCAAGTACGTGAAATCGAACGCCATCGTCTACGCGAAGGACCGGCTGACGACCGGCATCGGCGCGGGCCAGATGAGCCGCGTCGTCTCGAGTCGCATCGCGGCGCTCAAGGCCGAGGACGCGAAGCTCGCGGTGCGCGGTGTCGTGATGGCCTCGGATGCGTTCTTCCCGTTCCGCGACGGCGTCGACGTCGCCGCGGAGTACGGCATCGCCGCCGTGATCCAGCCGGGCGGCTCGATGCGCGACGCCGAGGTGATCGCCGCCGCGGACGAACACGGCATGGCGATGGTCTTCACGGGGCTGCGCCACTTCCGGCACTGACGAGGGAGTCCCGCGACGTGAAGGTACTGGTCATCGGCAATGGCGGTCGCGAGCACGCGCTCGCCTGGAAGGTGGCGCAGTCGCCGCGCGTGACGCGGGTCTACGTCGCCCCGGGCAACGCCGGCACCGCGCTCGAACCGAAGTGCGAGAACGTCGAGGTCGCGGCCGACGACGTCGAGCGGTTGCGCGACTTCGCACGGGACGCTGGCGTCGGCCTCACGATCGTCGGCCCCGAGGCACCGCTGGTGCTCGGCGTCGTCGACGCGTTCCGGGCCGCGGGCCTGCGCTGCTTCGGCCCCACGCGCGACGGCGCGCGCCTCGAGGGCTCGAAGGCGTACACGAAGGACTTCCTCGCGCGCCACCGTATCCCGACCGCGAAGTACGCGAGCTTCACGCGCGAGACGTTCGATCCCGAGTTCGTCCGCTCGCAGCGGGTGCCCGTCGTCGTGAAGGCCGACGGCCTCGCCGCCGGCAAGGGCGTCGTGATCGCGCAGTCGCACGACGAGGCGATCGCGACCGCGCGCGCGATGTTCGATGGCCAGTTCGGCCGCGCCGGCGACGTGGTCGTCGTCGAGGAGTTCCTGCCCGGCGAGGAAGCCAGCTTCATCGTGATGGTCGACGGCGAGCACGTGCTGCCGCTCGCCACCTCGCAGGACCACAAGCGGCTGCGCGACGCGGACGAGGGCCCGAACACCGGCGGCATGGGTGCGTACTCGCCGGCGCCCGTCGTCACGGCGGCCGCGCACGCCCGGATCATGGACGAGGTGATCTGGCCGACGGTGCGCGGGCTGGCCGCGGAAGACACGCCCTACGTCGGCTTCCTGTACGCGGGCGTGATGATCCACCCGGACGGCACGCCGAACGTGCTCGAGTTCAACTGCCGCTTCGGCGATCCCGAGACGCAGCCGATCATGATGCGGCTGCAGTCGGAGCTCGTGGATCTCGTCGAGGCTGCGCTCGACGGCCGCCTGCACGAGGTCGAGGCTCGGTGGGACCCCCGCGCCGCGGTCGGAGTCGTGCTCGCGGCGGGCGGCTATCCCGACGACCCGGCGAAGGGCGACGCGATCGAGGGGCTCGACGCGGCGGCGAAGCTGCCCGGCAAGGTGTTCCACGCGGGCACGAAGCGCGTGGGCGATCGCATCGTCACCAACGGCGGGCGCGTGCTGTGCGCCGTCGGGCTCGGCGACACCGTCGCGGCCGCGCAGCGGCAGGCCTATGCGCTCGTGAACGCGCTGTGCTGGAAGGGCCTGCAGTTCCGCCGCGACATCGGGTACCGCGCGGTCGCCCGCGAGGAGGGCGCATGAGCCGCCTCTACATCCGGCGCGCGCACGCGCTGGCGCACGCCGAAGCGCGCACGCGCGTCTCGCACGTCGCGCAGCGTCTGTCCGAGCGCTTCGGCGCCGAGTGCCGCTGGGAAGGCGACGACCTCTGCGTCGATCACTCGAACCTGAAGGGTCGCGTGACGGTGCGCCGCAGCGAGATCATCGTGGACGGCAAGCTCGGCTTCGCGCTGAGCCTGTTCCACGAGCGCGTCGAGCGCGAGGTCGCGAAGTTCCTGGACGACGAACTGAAGGCGTGAGGCCCGCTGCCGTCAGTGCAGCTTGACCTGCGGCTCCGTGCGCCGCGTGATCAGCCTCGCCAGCGTGTCGAGCGTGGTCTTCGTGGCGCCGTGCAGCGCGAGCTGGTGCATCTTGTACAGCGACAGGTACATCAGCCGCGCGAAGTAGCCCTCGATCATCCACGAGCCCCGCGTGATCGAGCCCATCAGGCTGCCGATCGTGCTGTAGCGTCCGAGCGAGACGAGCGAGCCGAAATCCCGGTAGCGCCAGGGCTCAGGCGTACGGCCCTCGACGCGTCGCACCAGCGTGCGCGCGAGATGGCTGGCCTGCTGGTGCGCGGCCTGCGCGCGCGGCGGCACCGTGGCCTGCTTCTCCGGCCACGCGCAGCTCGCGCAGTCGCCGAGCGCGAACACGTCGTCGTCGCGCGTGACCTGCAGCGTCGGGCGCACCACCAGCTGGTTCAGCCGGTTCGTCTCGAGGCCGTCGATGTCGCGCAGGAACTCCGGCGCCTTGATGCCGGCGGCCCAGACGACGAGCCCGGCCGGGACGAAGCGGCCGCTCGCGGTGCGCACGCCGTCGGCGGAAACCTCGGTCACGCGCTCGCCCGTCAGGACCTCCACCCCGAGCTTGCGCAGCAGGCCGAGGGTCGCGTTCGACAGGCGTTCCGGCAGGGCGGGCAGGATCCGCGGCGCCGCCTCGATGATCGTCACCCGCACGTCCCGCTCGGGGTCGATGCGCTTCAGTCCGTAGGACACCAGCTCGCGGACCACCTTGTGCAACTCCGCCGACAGCTCCACGCCGGTGGCGCCGGCGCCGATGATCGCGACGTGCAGCGCGCCGGGCTTCAGGGGCCGCGGATCGAGATCGGCGCGAAGGCACGCGTTCAGCAGGCGCGCGTGGAAGCGGTCCGCCTCGCGCGCGGTGTCGAGTGCGATCGCGTGCTCCGCCGCACCCGGCGTGCCGAAATCGTTGGAGCGGCTGCCGACCGCGATCACGAGGGTGTCGTAGGCGATCTGGCGCGGCGGCAGCACCTCGACGCCGCGACCGTCGACGGTGCGCGCGAGCTTCACGACCCTGCGCTCGCGGTCGAGCCCGTTCATCTCGCCCTGCTGGTAGCGGAAGTGGTGCCAGCGCGCCTGCGCGAGGTAGTCGACCGCGTGGTCGTTCAGGTCCATCGTCCCGGCGGCGACGCGGTGGAACAGCGGCTTCCACAGGTGGGTGCGCTGGCGGTCCACCAGCGTGACCGTCGCGCTGCCGCGCCGGCCGAGTCGATCGCCGAGCCGGGTCGCGAGCTCGAGGCCGCCGGCGCCACCGCCCACGATGACGATGCGGTGGGCGCCGCCGTGGCGCGTTTCGGGGCCGGCGCCGTCCGGCACGAGGTTCGACAAGATCCGCGCTCCCGGGCGCGGTCGGAGTCGTTCGGGCGCCCGGTGCGACTCTATACGCGATCGGGCGTGCCGCCTACGGCCGCGCTGCCGGCACGTAGTCGAGCGGCGCCTCGGGGCCGATGGGCAGGCCGAGTCCCACCCAGACCGCGAAGAGCGTGGCCCAGCCCACGAGGAAGACCACCGAGTACGGCAGCATCGTCGCCACCAGCGTGCCGATACCGGCCTTCGGTTCCCAGCGCTGGAAGAACGCGATGATCAGCGCGAAGTAGCTCATCATCGGGCTGATGACGTTCGTGACGCTGTCCCCGACCCGGTAGGCCACCTGCGTCAGCTCCGGCGAGTAGCCGAGCAGCATGAACATCGGCACGAACACGGGCGCCATCAGTGCCCACTTCGCGGATGCCGAGCCCATGAAGAGGTTCACGGTCGCGGTCAGCAGGATGAAGCAGACGAACAGCGGCACCGCGGGCAGGCCGAGGGCCTGCAGCGCGTCCGCGCCGTTGACGGCGAACACGAGCCCGAGCTGCGTCCAGTTGAAGAACGCGACGAACTGCGCGGCGAAGAACACGAGCACGAGATAGCTGCCGAGCGTGCTCATGCTCTGGTTCATGCCCCTGATCACGTCGGCGTCGCTCCTGATCGTGCCGGCACCCACGCCGTAGGCGAGCCCCGCGAGCAGGCCGTAGAGGAAGATGATCGCGACGATGCCCGACAGGAACGGCGAATTCAGGAGGTCGCCGTCCTCGGGATTGCGGAGGAAGCCGGCGCCGGGCAGCGTGCCGACCGGCAGCGTGGCCCAGACCACCAGCAGCGTGAACGCAGCCGTCGCGACCAGCGCCCAGCGCAGACCGCGGCGTTCGGCGGGCATGAGGGCGCTGGACTCCGGGTCGACCGCGACGGTGCCCGACTCGGGCGACGCGGCGGGACCGCCGGACGCATCTGCGACCGCGGCTTCGAACGTGCGCGCTCCCGCACCGGTCGCCGTTCCCGTCCGCCGCAGACCTTCGCCGGGTATCGCAGCGAATCTCGGCGCGACGATGCGCTCGGTCACGAACCAGCCGAGCAGCGTGATCCACGGCGTCGAGACCACCATGAAGTACCAGTTGGCGAGCGGGCTGACCGTGTAGTCCGGATCGACGATGCGCGCCGCCTCCTGCGAAAGCCCGGCGAGCAGCGGATCGATCGTGCCGATCAGCAGGTTCGCCGAGTAGCCGCCGGACACGCCCGCGAACGCCGCCGCCATCCCGACGACCGGATGGCGGCCCGCGGCCAGGAAGATCATCCCCGCGAGCGGCACCAGCAGCACGTAGCCGATCTCGCTCGCCATGTTCGACATGACGCCGGCGAACACGACGATCGGCGTCAGCAGGCGTCGCGGCGACGACAGCACCAGCAGCCGCAGCGCGGCGCCGATCAGCCCGGAATGCTCCGCGACACCGATGCCGATCAGCGCGACGAGCACGGTGCCGAGGGGCGCGAAACTCGTGAAGTTCGTGACGAGGCTCGTCAGGATCCGATGCAGCCCCTCGAGCGTCAGCAGGTTCACCGGCTCGACCAGCTTGCCCGTCGCGGGATGCGGCACCGCGAGGTCGAACTGCGCGGCGACCCAGGAGCCGAGCACCACCAGCAGCGCGAGGCTCGCGAACAGCGTGGCCGGGTGCGGCAGCGCGTTGCCGCCGCGTTCAACGACGTTCAGGAAGCGGTCGAGCGCCGTGCGGCGGGTGGCGTGGGCCGTCGACTCGGGCATCCGGGCTCTCCTGGCTGGCAGACCCGGATTATGGATGAGCGCGGGTGACGGACCCCGGGGGCTTCGTCGGCCGCGGAGGCTGCGCCGCCCGAAGAGTCTCCACCGGGCGGCGAGCCTCTACAATCGGGCCGTCCGCGCCTCCCCCCGCGCGCGGCGACTCCCGGAGCATCGATCCCATGCCGAACGACCCCCCCGCCACCGAGGCCAACGGCGCCCTCGCCGTGCTGATCGACGCCGACAACGCGAACCCTGCGATCGTCGAGGGCCTGCTCGCCGAGGTCGCCAAGTTCGGCGTCGCGACGGTCAAGCGCATCTACGGCGACTGGACGACGCCGAACCTGAACTCCTGGAAGGCCGTGCTGCTCGAGCACTCGGTGCAGCCGATCCAGCAGTTCCGCTACACGACCGGCAAGAACGCCACCGACAGCGCGATGATCATCGACGCGATGGACCTGCTTTACGGCGCGCCGCTGACCGGCTTCTGCATCGTCTCGAGCGACAGCGACTTCACGCGGCTCGCGGCGCGCATCCGCGAGTCCGGCAAGCGCGTGTACGGTTTCGGCGAACGCAAGACGCCGCGGCCGTTCGTGTCGGCCTGCGACCGCTTCATCTACACCGAGGTGTTCACGCAGCCGCCGGCCGCGGAGCAGGGCCGCAAGGGCTGGAGCGCGAAGGAGCTGCGCGGCGACCGCGAACTGATGAAGGTGCTGCGCGCGGCGCTGGACGACGCGAGCGACGAGAGCGGCTGGGCGCAGCTCGGCACGGTCGGCAGCGCGATGAACAAGCTGGCGCCGGACTTCGACTCGCGCAACTACGGCTACGGGAAGCTCAGCGATCTCGCGAAGGCGATCGGGCTGTTCGACGTGGAGAAGCGCGAGCAGCGGGTGCTGATACGGGAGAAGGAGCGGGGCTGAGAAGCGCGGGCCGAGCCTCGGGCGACGCGCGAGCCCGGAAAGCGACGCAGAGCGGCGGCGGATCCTCAGGCCGGGGAAAGCACGAGGCCCGGAGCGCTGGCGCTCCGGGCCTCGCGACGACACGCTCGAAGTGCGTTCGTCAGGCGGCGCGGCGACGGCGGGCGGCGCCGGCCGCGCCGAGCAGGCCGAGGCCGAGCAGGCCGAGGGTGGCGGGCTCGGGGACCGTGGCGTTCATCGAGATGAAGGTGTAATCGGACTGGTTGCTGCACCACGAGCAGCTCGAGTGCCGGGTACCCGGGATCGCGGTGAACACCAGCTTCGTGATCTGCGCCGAACCGAACGGATTCGTCAGCTCCCACACTGCGCCCCGGTGATGCGTCGACGGGGACAGGTTCTGCGGCGCCCCGCCGGGCGACGTGATGTTGCCCTGAGTCAGCGTCCACACCGCCTTGTCCCAGGTCGTGTCGTTGTCCGGGCTGGCCGGCGCCGTCTCGAAGGTGTTCTGCAGCACGCCGATGATCGAGCCGCCACCCAGCAGGTGCGCCGTGATCTGCGCCTGTTCCTGCACGTCGCCGAACTCGGGGCCGTCGAACAGCAGGCCGAGAACGAGCCGGTCGATCCGGAACGACTGCCCCGGTCCGGCCGTCGCGATCAGGCGCTCACCGACGTCGATCTCGCCGGCCGTCGCGCCGCGGACGCCGATACCCTTGAGCGCCGGAGCGGCGTTAGGCATCGGGGAATCCTTCTTCTGGAAGAGGCGATTCTGGATCGTGTCGTTGACCGTCGCCTCCGCCTTCCAGGTCAGCGAGAGGCCGCCTTCGGAAACGATCGCGGTGCTGCTGTTGGCCGCGATCGCGCCGTCGAAGTCGGTGTGGTCGACAGTGATCGAGGCCGCCTGAGCGGCTCCTGCCGCCAAGGTGGCGAAGGTGGCGAGAACGGTGCGACGGACGTGGGTCATGGACGGCGGCTCTCTGCGTAGATGCATCGGTTGCGCACGATCAGGCAAGGTCCGCGCCAAGACGTCAATCAGTTGTTTTTAATAAGTTTTCTCCGCGGACATAATGCGCGATGTAAAGTCCGCCGACGTGAACTGCGTCGTGCTTCAAGGTTCCGTCGCCCACGATGCGGGAGCCCGGTCCGACGACCGGGCTCCCGCCGGATCTACGCCACTTCGCGTCAGGCGCGTCGGCGCCGCGCGGCAGCGCCGGCACCGAGCAAACCCAGGCCCAGCAGGCCCAGAGTGGCCGGCTCCGGCACCTTGGCGTTCATCCGCACGAACGTGAAGTCGGACTGGTCCGCGCAGGCGGTGCACGGGACCGGGGAATTCAACGCGGTGAACTCCAGGCCGGTGATCAGGTTGTGGCCGAACGGAGCGACGACGCGCCACACGGCCTGGTCGGTGTTCGTGTCGCTGGAGTTCGAGGGCGACAGTTCCTCGGAATCGAACGTGCCGCCGCTCCAACTCCATACGGCCTTGGTGCCGTTGCCGGCAGGATTGGTCAGCGTGCCGATGATCGGACCGCCGTTAAGGATGTAAGCGGTGACCTGCGCGACCTCGGGGAAGTCCGTGAACTCGGGCCCGTCGAACAGGTAGCCGAGCACGAGGTCGGTCAGTCGGAATGCCCCACCGTTCGACGTGATCGACAGGATCTCCCCTGGGTCGATCTCGCCGTTGGTCTGGTTCGGTACTGCCGCCGACGAGTTGATGCCGATCCCGGCGAACGCGCCGGTACCCTTGCGGCCGATGGTGCCCGGCGTCGTCGCGACGGACAGGTCCAGACCGCCCTTGATGATCGTGCCGCCCGAGGATCCGTTGGCGGGGAAGTCGCCGGCCCCGATCTCGACCGCGGCGGCCACGCCCGCCGTCGACGTCAACGCCATCGCGACCGCGGCGCCCCTGGCGAAACTCGCTAACTTCATGAGCTGCTCCTTGCTTGCGGGAACGTCCCGCCAAGCTTCGAAGCAAGCCTCGTGCCAAGCTTCCAAAGCGCTGTTTCCGAAGAGATCGCGCGAGTGCGCGCAATCGGATCGTCAAGCGAGCCGACTCGAATCGTTGCGCTGTGCCGGCGCGGCTCCGCGCAGCGGCAAGTGCAGCCTCACCTCCAACCCCCCACCCTCCCGGTTCCGCGCCCGCGCACTCCCGCCGTGCACCGCCAGCACGCGGCTCGCAATGGCGAGCCCGATCCCGTCTCCACCCGACTCCCTTTCCCGCGACTCCGCCACGCGGTGGAACGGCTCGAAGATCCGCTCGAGTTCCGCCTCCGGCACGCCCGGTCCCCGATCGCGCACGCTGACGCACACGTCGGTGGCCGCCGCCTCGATCGCGAGTTCGACCTCCGTCCCCTCTCCCGTGTACCGCAGCGCGTTGCGCACCACGTTCTCCACCGCGCTCGCGAGCAGGCGCGGCTCGCCGCGCACGCGCACCGGCGCCGCCGGCGCCGCGAAGGCCACGCGCACGCCGCGCCCCTGCGCCTCGTAGCTCGCGTCGCGCGCGATCGCCTCGACCAGCTCGACGAGGTCCACTTCCTCCATCAGCAGGTCGCTCGCCGGCGCGTCGAGCCGCGCGAGGTGCAGCACCTGGCCGATCAGGCGGTCCAGCCGCTCGGCCTCCGCCTCCAGGCGGTCGAGCTGACGCGCGACGTCGCCGCCGGGCTGCCGCGCGAGCCCCAGCGCCACGCGCATCCGCGCGAGCGGCGAGCGCAGCTCGTGCGAGATGTCGCGCAGCAGCCTTTCCTTCGCGCGCAGCAGTTCGCGCAGCCGCGCGGCCATCGCATCGAAGTCGTGCGCCAGCACGCCGAGCTCGTCGCGGCGCGCGCCGATGCCGTCGGCGACGCGCACGTCGAGGTTGCCGGCCGCGATCGCGCGCGAGGCTTCGCTCAGGCGGGAGACGGGCCGCGTGATCGAGCGCGTCAGCCACCAGCTGGCGAGCCCGGTCGCCAGCAGCGCCAGCACGAGGATCGCGCCGCGCGTGACCGGCAGGTTCAGCACGCCGAACGGGGATCGCGGCGGCAGCACCAGCACGCCGTAGCGTCGGCCGTCCGCGGTCACGAGCAGTGGCAGCGGCTGCGGCGCGACCACGCGCACGCCCGGCACCTCGGGCACGGGCGCGCGCAGGCCCGCCGCCATCCGGCGGCCGATGTGCGGCGGCAGCGGTCGCCCCAGCAATTCGCGCCCGCCTTCGTCGACGATGAAGATGCGCAGCTCCGGCGAGCGCTCGCGCACGCCCTGCAGCCAGCGCCGCAGTGCCGGCTCGCCGCCGTCGCGCAGCGACTGGGCCGCCTCGCGGATCAGCGCGGCCGACATGCGCGGCGCGTCGTCCGCACGGTCGATGAACACGAGCCAGGTGACCAGCACCGCCCCGGTGACGATCGTGATCATCACCGCCCAGAACGACAGGAAGATGCGGGCGTAGAGGCTGTTCATTCGCGACGCGGCCGGCTCACGCGCCGCCGCCCGGCAGCGTCAGCAGGTAGCCCGCGCCGCGGATGCCCCGGATCTCCGGTTCGGCCGGCGGCTGGAGCGCCAGCTTGCGACGCAGGTTGCTGACGTGCGTGTCGATGCTGCGGTCGTAGAGCTCGAGCTTGCGGCCGAGCGCCTGCTCGGTGAGCTGCTCGCGCGAGACCACGCGCCCCGCGGCGCGCAGCAGCGTTTCCAGCACGCGGAACTCCGCGCCCGTCAGCTCGACCGGCTCGCCGCGCACGCTCGCGCGATGGCGCGCGGGGTCGAGCTTCAGCGGCCCGAGCGACACCGGCTCGTCCACGCCGCCACGGTCTGACGCGCGGCGCAGCACGGCGCGCATCCGCGCGACCAGTTCGCGCGGATTGAAGGGCTTCGCGAGGTAGTCGTCGGCACCGAGCTCGAGACCGACGATGCGGTCCACGTCGTCGCCGCGCGCGGTCAGCATCAGCACGGGCGGCGCGCGCTCGCGACCGCGCAGTGCGCGCAGCACGTCGAGGCCGTTGCGCCCCGGCAGCATGACGTCGAGCACGACGAGGTCCGCGTCGACCGACGGGCTGCGGTCCAGCGCGCGGGCGCCGTCGTGCTCGACCTCCACGGCGAAGCCCTCGCGGCCGAGGTACTCGACGAGCATGCCCGTCAGCTCGCGGTCGTCGTCGACCAGCAGCACGCGGGGGGCCGCCGGGGCAGGGCTCATGGTGCAGGGCCATCGCGACGGCACATGCTCCGATGGTGCCGCCGCCGGTGGCTCGCTGTCACCGGAACGCACCGCGCTTGACCCAACTTTGCAGCGTCTTGGCAGGTAGCCGACCCATCATCACGCTTCGCTCAGGCAGGCTGTTCACACGCGGCCCGGTTGGCCGACGGAGAACACGATGCACCAGCGTAACCGCTCGAAACTGCGCGCGACCCTCCTTGCGGCCACCCTCGGCCTCGCGAGTGCGGCCGCGATGCCGACCCTTGCCCACGACCACGACCACGACCACGACGGGGGCAAGAGCGGACAACCGCGCGCCGGGCACGTCGAACACCACGGCCCGGGGCCGATGGGCCTCGTGCCCGGGATGATCCATCCGGGCATGCTGCAGCGGATGGCCGACGATCTCGGCCTGACCACGGAGCAGCGCCAGACGATCCGCGGCCTGTTCGAGACCGCGCGGCCCGAGATGGATCAGCTGCGCGACCAGATGCAGGCCGCCGGCCGGCAGCTCGCGGACACGGCGCCGACGGACCCGAACTACGCGACGGTGGTGCAGCGCACGAGCCAGCAGCTCGGCGACCTCACTTCGCGGATGGTCACGCAGGGCAGCCAGCTGCGCGCCCAGGTGCACGGCTTGCTGACGAAGGAGCAGCAGACGAAGCTTGCGCAGCTGCAGGCCGAGCGCCGCGCGAAGCTGCAGCAGCGGATGCAGGAGCGGCGCGAGCGGATGCGGGAGAGGCGCGAGGGCAGCGGGGCGCCGCCGGCCGCGTCGAAGGGCTGACGCGCCACCGGGGGCCGCCGCTCAGACCCGGGCGGCCTGCCTGCGGCTCGCGCCGGGCCTGGCGGCGACGCTGCGCTTCCGGCGACGCGCCTGCTGCGCGGGATCCCGCCCTTCGGTGCGCAGCCGGTCCACGTAGCGCCAGAAGTACCAGCTCGCGGTCGAACGGTACGGCGCCCAGCGTTCGCCGTAGTCCGCGAGCCACCTCGGCTTCGGCATCTGCCGCTTGCCGTACAGCAGCTTGAAGCCGTAGCGCACCCCGAAGTCGTCCACCGGCAGCACGTCGGGCCGGCCGAGCGTGAAGATCAGCAGCATCTCGGCGGTCCAGCGCCCCACGCCGCGCACCACGTCGAGGCGCTCGATGATCGATTCGTCGTCGAGCAGCGCGATGGTCCGGCGATCCGGCACGGTGCCGTCCAGGGCGCGGGCCGCGACGTCCTTCATGGCCAGCACCTTGGAGCGCGAGAGCCCTGCGGCGCGCAGCGTGTCCTCGGGCGTCGCCGCGAGCTCCTCGGGCGTGGGCCAGCGCCCGCGCGGCGAGTAGAGCTTCTGCATGCGCCCGAGGATCGCCGCCGCCGCGGCACCGTGCACCTGCTGGTGGGCGATCGCCGACAGCAACGACTCGTAGGGCGAGCGGCGTCGCTCGGGCGCGAGCGTGCAGGGCCCGACGAACTCGATCGCGACGCGCAGGCGATCGTCGCGCCGGGCGAGCTCGTCGGCCGCGAGCTGGAAGGCGGATACTGGAGCGTTCATGAGCGAACTGTCGCGCGACCCGTCCGTCGGCGCCAGCCCAACGTTCGGCCGGCCCTGACGAACGAAGGCCCATCGCACGACGCCTCGACAGCGTCGAACGAAAGGCCTCTTCGCCCCGCCCCGAAGCGGGACCAGACCCGGGCTGCGCCCTTCAGGCGCGAATCGCGGCTTCGCCGCACCCGTCTTTCCGAAGAACACGGGTGCGCCGGGGCGCCGGCAGGCGACCCCGGCCGATGCAGCGCTGACGCGCGCAGCGCGTCAGCGCTTCATCGAAGCAAAAAACTCGTCGTTGGTCTTCGTGTCCCGCATCTTCTCGATCAGGAACTCGACCGCCGCGAGCTCGTCCATCGGGTGCAGGAGCTTGCGCAGGATCCACATCTTCTGCAGCTCTTCCGGCGCCGTGATCAGCTCTTCCTTGCGGGTGCCCGAGCGGTTGATGTTCACCGCCGGGTACACGCGCTTCTCGGCGATGCGCCGGTCGAGATGCACCTCGGAGTTACCCGTGCCCTTGAACTCCTCGAAGATCACGTCGTCCATGCGCGAGCCGGTGTCGATCAGCGCGGTGGCGATGATCGTCAGGCTGCCGCCTTCCTCGACGTTGCGCGCCGCGCCGAAGAAGCGCTTCGGGCGCTGCAGCGCATTCGCGTCGACGCCGCCGGTCAGCACCTTGCCGGAGCTCGGAACCACGGTGTTGTAGGCGCGCGCGAGGCGGGTGATGGAGTCGAGCAGGATGACCACGTCGCGCTTGTGCTCGACGAGGCGCTTGGCCTTCTCGATCACCATCTCCGCGACCTGCACGTGACGGGACGCCGGCTCGTCGAAGGTCGAGGCCACGACCTCGCCCTTCACGGTGCGCGACATCTCGGTCACTTCCTCCGGCCGCTCGTCGATCAGCAGCACGATCAGGTACACCTCGGGGTGGTTGTACGTGATGCTGGTCGCGATGTTCTGGAGGAGCATCGTCTTGCCGGCCTTCGGCGGCGAGACGATCAGGCCGCGCTGCCCCTTGCCGATGGGCGCGCAGAGGTCGATGACGCGGGCCGTCATGTCCTCCGTGCTGCCCGTGCCGCGCTGCAGGTTCAGGCGCTTCGTCGGGTGCAGCGGCGTCAGGTTCTCGAACAGCGCCTTGTTGCGCGAGCTCTCGGGCGCGTCGAAGTTGATCTGCCCGACCTTCAGCAGCGCGAAGTAGCGCTCGCCGTCCTTCGGCGGCCGGATGAGCCCCGAGATCGAGTCGCCGGTGCGCAGGTTGAAGCGGCGGATCTGGCTGGGCGACACGTAGATGTCGTCCGGCCCCGCGAGGTACGAGCCGTCGGCGCTCCTGAGGAAGCCGAAGCCGTCCTGCAGGATCTCCAGCACGCCGTCGCCGTAGATCGCCTCGCCCTGCCGGGCGTGCGCCTTCAGCAGCGAGAAGATGACGTCCTGCTTGCGCTGGCGCGCGACGTTCTCGAGCCCCAGGCCCTCGGCGATCTGCACCAGCTCGCCGATCGGCTTCTTCTTGAGCTCGGTCAGGCTCATCTGGCGGCGGACGATCTCCAGTTCCGCCACCGAGATGATCTGCAGGTCGTCGTCGGAGAAATCCTCCGGCATCGGCTCGTTGTTGCCGCCGTGACGCCGGTAGTTCGGGTCGCGGTTGCCGTCGACGTTCCCCCGGTTCCCGTGTTTCTGGCCTTTCGGCCGGTTACGGGCCTGGTTCCCGAGATAGCCTCTCACAGGTTGCTGTCCAGGAAAGCGGCGAGCTGGGACTTCGAAACGGCGCCCACCTTCTGGGCCTCCACCGTGCCGTTCTTGAACAGGATCAGCGTCGGGATTCCCCGGATCCCGTACTTCGGCGGGGTCGCCGGGTTCTCGTCGATGTTGAGCTTCGCCACCGTCACGCGGCCGGCGTAGTCGCGAGCGATGTCGTCGAGAATCGGGGCGATCATCTTGCATGGGCCACACCACTCTGCCCAGAAATCGAGCAGTACGGGTTTGTCGGACTGGAGTACGTCACGTTGGAAGGTCGCATCCGTGGTGTGAATGATGTTTGGGCCGCTCACGCGGTGAATCCTCCTGGTGGCAAGGTCTGCGCTGGCGCAGTGCGAGGGCCGGCCAGGACGGCGGATCGAAGCGCTGCGCGGGCGCCTGGCTCGGGGATTTAAACCGTGGAATGGGAGTCTGGACCGTGGTGAGTGGGGAACGGCGCGACCCGTGATGGTGGGGGCGGACCGGACTGGAAAAACCTCAGCCGTGACGTTGCCGGTCGCATCCGGCACAATCGCGACGCTGGAACCGCGCACGCCTCGACGCTGGACTCTTGCCTGGCGTCGGCTCTCGGGCCCGGCATCGACGAGGCCAGGTATCGACAAGGAACGCGGCGTTCGACGGAACGCCCTTCCCCGACCGAGGCAGGAATCCGCGGCGGCAGAACCCCGGCACCATGCCGAGGGGCTCCCGCCGGACGGTTCCCCGCCCGGGTCGACCCGGACGCACCATCGCCGACGCGTTGCCGACGCGTATCGGTCTGGTGAGTCGGGGTCGGGGAAGGCGCGGCCACAGCCGCTCGATGACCTGAATTTTTAGCCGGTCCCCGACGGCTTTGCAAGGGATCGATGGTCGAGCCCGCCACCCACCGTGGGCGTCGCACCGTTCCCGCCCCGGCCGACCGAGTACGCGAACAGGACTGCAGTGACCCAAGAATCCCCGGTTACCGACCTCAGCTTTTCCGCCCTCCACCTGCCCGAGGAACTCGCGCGCGGCATCGCCGACGCCGGTTTCGAGCGGTGCACGCCGATCCAGGCCGGCACCCTGCCCCACGCGCTCGCGGGCAAGGATGTCGCCGGCCAGGCGCAGACGGGTACCGGCAAGACGGCCGCGTTCCTGATCTCGATGTACGCGCACCTGCTGCGGCATCCCGCGGCGGCGGACAAGCCCTCGACGAGCCCGCGCGCGTTCATCCTCGCGCCGACACGCGAGCTCGCGGTCCAGATCCACAAGGATGCCGAGCTGCTCGGCCAGTACACGGGCCTGACGCTGGGGCTCGCGTTCGGCGGCGTCGACTACGAGAAGCAGCGCCGCACGCTCGAGGCGGGCGTCGACGTGCTGATCGGCACGCCGGGCCGGATCATCGACTACTACAAGCAGCGCGTATTCGAGCTGCGGCACGTGCAGGTAATGATCCTCGACGAGGCGGACCGCATGTTCGACCTCGGCTTCATCGCCGACATCCGCTACCTGATGCGCCGGCTGCCGGCGCCGCAGGAGCGGCTCAGCATGCTGTTCAGCGCGACGCTCGCGCAGCGCGTGCTCGAGCTCGCCTACGAGCACATGAACGAGCCGGTGCTCGTGAAGATCGAGCCCGAGAAGGTGACCGCGGACAAGGTCCGGCAGGTCATCTACTTCCCGTCGATGGACGAGAAGGTGGGCCTGCTGGTGGGCCTGCTGAAGAAGCTCGGCGCGACGCGGACGATGGTGTTCGTGAACATGAAGCGCACCGCGGAGCGCCTCGAGGCCACGCTGCGTGCGAACGGCGTCGACGCCGAGGCGATGAGCGGCGACGTGCCGCAGAACAAGCGCCTGCGGATGCTGAAGGACTTCCACGACGGGAAGCTGCCGGTGCTGATCGCGACCGACGTCGCGGCGCGCGGCCTGCACATCCCGGACGTCACGCACGTCTTCAACTACGACCTGCCGCAGGACCCCGAGGACTACGTGCACCGCATCGGCCGCACGGCGCGCGCCGGCGCGACCGGCGACGCGATCAGCTTCGGCTGCGAGGACTACGTGCAGTCGCTGCCGGACATCGAGGCCTTCATCGGCCGGAAGCTGCCGGTCGAGCGCGTCGAGCCCGAACTCGTGGCCGAGGTCGTGCACGCCGAAGGCGGCGGCCGGTATTCGCGCGACGGCGGGCGCGGCGGGCGTGGCGGCCGGGGTCCGGGAGCCGGGGGTCCCGGCAGCCGGCGTGGCGGCCGCGGCGACGATCGCGGTGGCCCGCGCGGCGGGCGTGACCGCGGTCCCCGACCCGTCGCACCGGCACTGTCCGGCGCGGCGCTCGGCGGCGAGGCTCCCGCGGAGGTTGCCGAAGGCGTCGCCGCGGCCGGGACCGACGCCGGGACCCCGACGGGCGGTGGCGACCCGCGCCGCGAGCGCGGACCG
>JAPZRU010000020.1 GCA_027531255.1 Steroidobacteraceae bacterium
CGACCGCCGAGGACATCGTCGAGCACTGTCGCGGCCAGCTCGCCGCGTACAAGCTGCCGCGCCTCGTGCGGTTCGTCGCCGACCTGCCGAAGACCAGCACCGGCAAGATCCTGCGCCGCGAGCTCGCGACGCTCGACGCGGGGACGCCGGGCTGAATCGACGGGCAGCGCCGCCCTCCTGCCTGCACGCCACGCCGCTGTCGGGCGCGCGAGGCAGGCCGGCGCCGACGGCCAAGACGGGGAACCCAGGTACTGGGACAACCACACGGGCTTCGGCTACGAAGGCCCGCAGGACGTGGCGCTGCTCGACTACTGGCGCGACGCAGGCGCGGACTACGTCTGCGTGAACGTCGGCTTCGACATGGTGCCCTGGAGCACCACGTTCCTCGCGATCGCGGACTACACGCGGGCCATAAAGGCGCGGTCGGACCTCCGGCTGTGCGCGACGCTCGACGACGTGCGGGCAGCGTGGCGCGCCGGGCAGATGGCGATCGCCTACAACGTGAACAATGCCGCCGGCGGCGGCTGTCACGACGACGACCGGGGGCTCACGGATTTCGGCCGTGCCGTGATCCGTGAGATGAACCGGGTGGGGATGGTGGTCGACTGCGCGCACAGCGGCATCCGCTCCGGCCTGGAGGCCATGCGTCTCTCGAGCAAGCCGTGCATCTTCAGCCACGCCAACGTGCGCGCGCTGCGCGACCACGAGAGGAACATCACCGACGAGCAGATCAAGGCGGTCGCGAAGACCGGGGGCGTCGTCGGCATCAACGGCCTGAACCTCTACATCGCCGACGGCCCCTCGACGGTCGAAGGCCTCGTCCGCCACGTGGACTACGTCGCGAAGCTGGTCGGCGTGGCCCACGTGGGCATCGCGCTCGACAGCGACCCCACGGGCTGGACGCCGCCCCCGCCCGACAAGCTGACGAAGGAACGGGCGGCCCTGTTCGAGAAGTACTGGCCGGCGCGCCAGTACCCGTCGTCGGTGAAGGACGACTATCTGCTGCCGAAGGAGCTGCCCCGGATCGCGCAGCAGCTCCGCGCGCTGGGCTACGGCGAGAGCAGCGTGCGCGCGATCATGGGAGGGAACTTCATGCGCGTGGCGGAGGAGGTCTGGGCGAAGCGCCCGGATGCCGGGGAACGAACCGCGCGAGGATCGGGTCCGGCGCCAGAGTCGGAGCGCCCGCTCTCCAGGACGCGCGGAACGGGGGCGGCTCTCGCGGTGGAATCGGACTCGCTCAGAGCCGATAGCGAACCTTGACGTAGAAGCGGTTGGCCGTCGTGCCGTCCAGCGCGCCGCGCCACAGATCGCCGGCGCCGCGGCTCGCGCCCTGCTCGAAGAACTCGCCGCCGCGGCCGTAGACCACGTACAGGTCCGACAGCGGCGCGAGCTCGAAACGGTAACGCAGCTGGATGCCGAGCTGCGCCAGGCCGAAGTCGTCGGGCGCGGCCGCCAGCCGCCGCGGCACCGGTCCGCCGGCGACCGAGTAGGCGGCGCGGCCCTCGGCCTCGAGCCCCAGCCACTGGAACTTGAGCCGCAGCTCGTGGCGCGGCATAGGGAACCAGTTGCCCTCGAGCGACGCCGAGTACTCGCGCCGGCGGAACGTGCCGACGTCGCTGCCGCCGGTCCAGATCAGCCAGCCGTGGCTCTGCCGGGTGGCCAGGTCGAGCAAGAGGCTGAGCGTGTCCGTCGGCACGATCCGGGGGGACAGCCCGAATTCCCAGGCGCTCCCGCCGAACTCCTCGCGCCAGGCGTAGGCGTAGAGCTCCGTGCGCAGCAGGCCGGCCTCGGCCTGGGCCCATTCCAGCCACAAGCCGGTACTCGAGTCGACGCGCAGGTCGCCGTTGCCGCGCGTGATGCGATCGTCGGTGCCGGCGAGGCCGTGCCACACGCCGAAGTCGAGCTGGTCGCCGTTGCGCAGGCTGAGGCCGCGCGAGAGCCCGGCCCAGCCCGGCAGCCAGGCCCCCGCCTGGTTCCAGCGCAGCCGGCCCTCGATCGCCCAGTTGCTGGCGCTGAGCCAGTGGCCGTCCGGATAGGACCGGCGGTAGAGCGTCGTCTCCGTATCGAGTTCGCGCAGGTCGGCGCGCTCCTGGTAGCCGAGATCGTTGATCTCGAAGTCCTCGTCCAGCCAGGTGAACTCCAGCGACTGCGCGAACGCGCCGCCCGGCTGGTAGCGCAGCGCGGCGAACGCGCCGTGGCCGACGGCGTCGCCGGCGGGCTGGTCCAGGTCGGATCGCATCGCGCGCGCCTGCACCGCCACCGCCGGCCGCGGATACCAGTCGAGGTCGATCGTGTTGACCAGCGCCCGGCGATCGAGCGTCGGCCGGTCCACCCGGGTACCGAGCCAGCCGAGCGTGAGACCGTCCAGCCCCTGGCGCAGGCGCGCCGCCAGGAAGTCGCGGCCCTCGGCCTCGCGGGCGTCGTCTTCCAGCGCGGTGAACAACCCGTACTCGAGACCGCCGGACTGGCCGGTGTACTTGGCGGCGACGGCCACGTCGCTTGCGCCCGCGGATCCAGCGTCGGGCGCCGCGCCGACGCGGCGCGTGTTCACCAGCCGGCCGTCCTCGCCGAACCGCAGGTCGAACAGTTGCTGGCCCTCGGTGAAGAACGGCCGCTTGTCGCCGAAGAACGTCTCGGTCGCCGAGAAGTTGACCACCAGGTCGTCGCTCTCGACCTGGCCGAAGTCCGGGTTCAGCGTCGCGATCAAGCGGTTGGCGCCGTCGGGCTTCCAGAACACGTCGATCCCCGCGCGTCCCAGGGTGCGGTCGCCGAACCGATCGACGTCGACCGCGGCGTAGGGGTAGAAGTCGAGCGTGCCGACGGCGTAGCGCGGCACGCGGATCCTGTGCAGGTCCTGCACGAAAGACGGGCTGGTCTCCTCGATCGCCGGGAACGCGTAGCGGCGCGACTGCGCCTTCAGGTAGAGCGCAGCGTAGACGCCGATCACGCGCGGCCCATCGCCCGCAGGACCGGCCGGCGCCACCCACCACGGCACCATCACCTCGGCCGACCAGCCCCGGTCGGTCTCGTGGACGCCGTGCAGCCAGAAGCCGTCCCAGTCGTGGGAAACCTCGACCTGGTTCGCGACCACGCCGTCGCGCACCGCGCCGCTGATCGTCACCGTGAACTCGTACGCCGTGCGCCCCTCGCCCTCGAAATCCACGAAGAACGTGAACGGATCGGCGGGCAGCTGCTCGGCATCGCGCGGCGAACGGCCGCGCACCCGCAGTGGCGGCGGAACCGAGGCCTCCATCGCCAGGTACAGGCCCTCGGGGCGCGCCAGCACGCGCATCGTCGCTGGGTGCTCGGCGACCTCCCGCGTCAGAGGCTCCAGCACGCGGAAGTCGTCGAAGCGCTGCGCCTGCTGCCACTCGGGTTCGTCGAGGCGGCCGTCCACGGTCATGGCCGCGGCCTGCGGCGCGCAGCCCAGCGCGACGACCAGGGGCAGCAGGCCGGTGGGCAGTGTGAATCGGGTGGCAAGCATTCGGTAGCAGCGGCCGAATCAGCGCTGTGGACTGATGGCAACGCGATGGTAGACCCGTGCGCCGGCGTAGGCCATATCGCGCTGCTCGGCCCCTCAGGCGGTGGGGCGGCGGATCGGACTCGACCGGCTCGACCGTGCGCGCGAACGCATGGAGAGCCCGGACCTCGTGGTCCGTCATCTTCGTGAAGATGGTGTAGGGGAACGCGGGGTAGGGGTGCTGCCCGTCGCGGCCGATCCCCCGGCGCATGGCGCGCTCGAACCCCGCCGCGGTCCACGCGCCGATGCCGCCGCGCCGTTCGGCTGCGAGCCGGTGACGTGGTGCGCATGAAGGTGCTGGAGGTGGCCGCGACGCTAGACCCGGACGGGCGCCGGGTCGCGCCGCCACCGGACCTCGAAGCGTGCGCCGCCGGACGGGGCGCCGTCGCACGAGAGGGTCCAGCCGTGAGCGCGGCAGATCTCCGCGCCCAGGGCGAGTCCGAGGCCGGCCCCCGCGCGCGTCTGCCCGGGCTGTCGCCAGAACCTCTCGAAGACGAGTTGCCGCTGCTCGGGCGGCACGCCCGGTCCCTCGTCGTCCACGCGGTAGCCGTCCAGGTCCAGCGTCAGCGACACCACGCCGCCCTCCGGCGAGAACTCGATGGCGTTCTCGAGCAGGTTCTTGGTCAGCACGAACAACGCGCCCTCGTCGGCGTCGACCATCACCGGCTGCGCGGGGTGCTCGTACCGCACGGCGACGCCGCAGCGGTCCGCCTTCCACCGGAGGTACTCCGCGGAGCGCGCGAGCGCGCCGGTCATGTCGATCCTCTGCGGCCGCAGGTTGCCGGCATCCGCCGTTTCGGCGAGCTGGAGCAGTTGCTGCACCCTGCGGCCCATCGCGTCGATCTCCCGCAGGAGCGGCGCGCGGTCGACGGCGGACTCTGACTCGAGGGAGCTGCGCATCAGCGCGAGCGGGGTCTTGAGTTCGTGCGCGGCGTTCGCGAGGAAGCGTTCCTGCTGCTCGAAGGCGGTCTGCAGGCGGCCGAGCACGCCGTTGAAGGCGTCGAGCAGCGGCCTGATCTCGGCGGGCATCTGCGCGGATGGGATTCGGGCGGCGAGGTTGTCGCGCCCGACGCTGGCCGCCGACCGGGTCGCCTCGCGTATCGGCCCGAGCACGCTCCTGACCGCGCGCACGGCGAACAGCGAGAAGACCACGGCGGCGAGCACGCCGAGCAGCAGCGCCGTCTCGATCACTGCCGGGGCGATCGCGGCCTGTGCCAGCTCCTCGAAGCGGTCGCTCCTGGCGAGCTGCAGGGTGAACTCGCCGCCGTCGAAGCGGCGCTGCCACGCGCCGACGTAGAAGTTGCCCTGGGGGATCTCCACGCGGCTGAAATATCCGTCCTGCTGGGCGATCGGCACGGCGGGCAGCAGCGATTCGCGCGTGCCGTCGGAGGTCGCCACCACCCGGCCGCTCGCGTCCAGCACGCGGTACTTCAGATTGGCGAAGAAGGCGTCGTAGCCGTACGCCTCGACGTCCTCGAGCGCGACCGCCGTGAGTCGACCCGCCGCGTCGAAGCGGAAGCCGTCGAAGATGTCCTCGGTCTGGCCCTCTAGGCTCATCCGGGTGATCAGCGTTCCGAAGCGTTCCGCGAGCAGCACCTGCAGGCCGCCGAAGATCGTCGCGAGCGTCACGAACGCCAGTGCGAATCCCGCCCCGAGGCGCCACGCCAGGCTGCGGGCCCGCGGCTCAACCCGACGTCGCGGCCGCCAGCGCATAGCCGACTCCTTTGGTCGTGACGATCTGGTTCCGGCTGCCGACCACCGTCAGCTTGCGCCGCAGGCGGTGCACCACCACCTCGAGCGCGTTCGGCGTCACCGCCTCCGAGAGGCCCCACGCGGCCGCCTCCAGCGCCTGGCGCCTCACCACCTGGCCCCGCGCACGCACCAGCAGCACCATGACCTGCAGCTCGCTCGGCGCCAGGTTGATGCTGGCGCGGCCGCTGCGGAGCTGCGCGCGAACCGGATCCACGGCCACGTCGTCGTAGTCGGGGATCGCCGTGTCCCAGCTGGGCTGCCGCCGCAGCAGCGCCCTCACCCGCGCCACCAGCTCGTCCATCTCGAACGGCTTTGGAAGATAGTCGTCGGCCCCCGCGTCCAGGCCGGCCACTCGATCCCGCAGGGCGTCGCGCGCCGTCAGGATCAGGCAGGGCAGCCTGCAGTCATTGGCGCGGAGCCGGCGCAACCAGGAGAGGCCGTCGCCCTCCGGCAGGCCGCGGTCGAGGATCAGGGCGGCGTACGACAGCTGACCGAGCGCGGCGTCGGCCTGCTTCAGGTTCCCGGCGACGTCGGCGGCGGTTCCGGACCTCGACAGTGCCCGCGCGATCAGGTCGGCGAGTTCGGGGTGGTCTTCGACGATGAGGATTCGGCTCATGGGAACTGCACACGCACTCGCAGCGGGTCCGATCGACCCGGGGGTCGGGCCCCCCCCCCCCGGGGGGCCGGGGCCCCCCCGGGGGCGAACCGTAACCCCCCACCACCAACACCCCAGGCCCCGCCCCCCCCGGGCCGGGCCCCCCCCGGGCCGCGCCCCGGTTGCCCGGGGCCAGC
>JAPZRU010000037.1 GCA_027531255.1 Steroidobacteraceae bacterium
GCGTTCCGGCCGGACGACGTGAGTGTCGAGCGGCGCGGACGGAGTCGGCGAGGTCGGGGACGAGGGTGGGCGGTGCGAATGCGGTCGGGATGCACCGCCGGCTGGCTCGCGGAGACCAGGCGGGGCACTCACCGCCGTACCGGGCATGCAGGCCGATGGCGTGGCGGCGAGGGTTTGAAATTCCTATCCGCTCCGCCGCCTTGAGCTTCCTTCTCCAGCCGCATCAGGCGCTGGTAGCGGGTCGCGAGGTTGTGGCGTAGCCAGACGCCGCGCGCGCCGTTTGGGCCGACCTCGGTGCCTGCGAGGCGCAGCTCGTTCGCGACGCGCTGCGAGCCGTGCGTGGGGAATCGGAGCGCGTAGCCGAGGATCTTGGCCTCGATCTCCGGCGCCACCCGGTTCGGATGCGGGTTCTTCGGACCGCGCTTCTCCTCGATCAGCGCGGCGACGCCGCCAACCTGGAAGGCGCGGCGGACCTCGTAGAACGTGTCGCGGTGGTAGCCCATCACTGTGCAGGCGCGAGATACGTTGCCGAGCTCCTCGGCCAGTTGCAGCAGGGACAGCTTGCGCTTGGTACTCTGACTGAGCGTCGTCATTCGGGAATCTCCTGGGAGATTGGGGACGTGGTAATCACCAATCTAATCGGAGACCCGGATGGCGGCGCACCGAGAGTCCCTACGGGACCGCGGTGCGCCGATGTCGGATAGTTGCGGGATCAGATCACCCTTGACGTGCACGACAAGCGTGTTGCGCTCGCCGCCCGACAGCTCGGCGGTGCCGAGCCGCGCGATCCGCAGCAGCACGTCCTCCGTCGCGCGGGTGGCAACGAGCGTGAGCGCGCGGGCCTTCGAGTAGCTGAGCTCGCCGCGCGCCATCGCCGCCGACGTCGATGCCGCACTTCCAGTTCAACGAGTGGGCTCAGGCGCGAGTGCCGGGACCCTCCCAGCCGCGCGCGTCTCCACCCGCACCGCGCACGGGCTGGACGGGCTGCGGAGGCATCGGGCGAGGGCGGCTGCGAGCCCGCGCCCGCATCCCGGCCGGACGACGCGAGCGTGAGGCGGTCCGAAGGGATCCGTGAGAGTGGCAGCGAGCGTGCGCCGTTCGAGTGCGGTGGGGATCCCGCGCCGACCCGTGCCGAGACGCCCTGCGCGGCGCTCATCGCGGGACCCGGGAGGCGATCCGCCGTCTGGCGATCGAGAGCCTGAGAATCCTGTGCGCCGGGGGAAATGCCACCCGAGATCGCGCAGATCCGCGCGTTCCGCAGCGCGCGCGCCGGCGCGAACTACTCGCGCCTGCCGGGCCCGACGCTCGCGCAGGCGATGCGCACGCGCCAGTTCTGGCTGATCTTCGGCACGATCGGCCTGTTCGCGCTCGCGTACGGCGGCGTGCACGTGCACCTCGCGCAGATGGTGCAGGGCAAGGGCTACGCCGCCGCTCAGGCCACCGGTCTCGTCGGCATCCTCGGCCTCGCGACGCTCGCCGGCGGTCGGCCTCGCGCGCCCGACAGCGGCGTGGCGTGCAGGCAGGAGGGCGGCGCTGCCCGTCGATTCAGTCCGGCGTCTCCGCGTCGAGCGTCGCGAGCTCGCGGCGCAGGATCTTGCCGGTGCTGGTCTTCGGCAGGTCGGCGACGAACCGCACGAGGCGCGGCAGCTTGTACGCGGCGAGCTGGCCGCGACAGTGCTCGACGATGTCCTCGGCGGTCG
>JAPZRU010000035.1 GCA_027531255.1 Steroidobacteraceae bacterium
CGCCGGGGGCGGAGGTGACGTCCGCGACGCACCTGTCCACGGCCGGACCCGCCGAATCGCGCCGCGGGGTGTGGGGTTCGCGCAAGTCCACCGCGCGCACGCCCCCGCCGGCGCGCGCGGCCGCGCGCACGATGGCTGCGCCGATGCCGCCGGCCGCGCCGGTGACCAGCAGTAGCTCGGGTCGTCCGGACATCTCCCCCTCGGAACGAACGCCCTGTCGCGGCCGCCCGTCGGGCGGCCGGAGCGCCTGAATACCAAACGCTCGGTAGGGCGTCAAACCACGCCCGCGGTGTGCGCTGCAAAAAACCCGTGCCTGCCGCAGCGGCCGACCTTGCCGGGCCGGAGCGGCAGCTTTATCGTCGCCGCACCAAACGATCGTTTGAGCCGCGCCTGGCGCGGCCGGAGGAACCGCCGTGTCCGCCCAGCCCGCTCCCCGCGCTCCGGGGCCCGACGCGCTCGCGCCGCCGCTGCTCGCGCGCGCCTACCGCCGGATGGCGCTGATCCGCGCGTTCGAGGAGCGACTGCACGTCGAGAACACGACCGGCGACGTCCCGGGCTTCGTGCATCTCTACGCGGGCCAGGAGGCGATCGCGGTCGGCGTCTGCGAGCACCTCGGCGACTCGGACTACCTCGGCTCGACGCACCGCGGCCACGGCCACTGCATCGCCAAGGGCTGCGACGTGGTCGCGATGATGTGCGAGATCTTCGGGCGCGCGCCCGGCCTCTGCGGCGGCAAGGGCGGCTCGATGCACATCGCCGACCTGTCGAAGGGCATGCTCGGCGCCAATGCGATCGTCGGCGGCGCGGCGCCGCTCGCGATCGGCGCCGCGCTGACGCACAAGACGAAGGGCTCCGGCGGCGTGGCGGTCGCGTTCACGGGCGACGGCGGCTCGAACCAGGGCATGGTGTTCGAGGCGATGAACATGGCCGTCGTGCTCGCGCTGCCCGTGCTGTTCGTGTTCGAGAACAACGGCTACGGCGAGGGTACGGGCGCGGACTACGCGGTCGGCAGCCGTTCGATCGCCGAGCGCGCGGCCGGCTTCGGCATGCCGTCGGTGCAGGTCGACGGCACCGACTTCTTCGCGGTGCACGCCGCCGCCGGCGAAGCGGTCGCCCGCGCGCGCGCCGGGCTCGGGCCGAGCGCGATCGAGGCGAAGGCGCTGCGCTGGTACGGGCACTACGAGGGCGACCCGATGAACTACCGCGCGCCGGACGAAGTCGCGCGCGCGCGCGCCGAGCGCGATCCGCTGGCGCTGTTCCGCGCGCGCGTCGCGGGCCGCGTCCCGGCCGACGAACTGGCCGGCATCGACGCGCAGGCCCTCGCGGAGGTCGACGCCGCCGTGCGCACCGCGCGCGCCGCGCCGTTCCCCGAACCCACCGCGCTCGAGCGCGACGTGTACGTGGCCTACTGAGGAGCCGCCATGCCGAAGCGTTCGATGCGGGCCGCGATCAACGACGCGATCCGGCTGGAGATGGAGCGCGACCCGAACGTCGTGCTGATCGGCGAGGACGTGCGCGGCGGCGCCGGCGGCACCGGCGGCGAGGTCGAGGCCTACGGCGGCGTGATGGGCGTCACGAAGGGGCTGTGGACGAAGTTCGGCTCGGCGCGCGTGATCGACACGCCGATCACCGAGTCGGCGATCGTCGGCATGGCGGCGGGCGCCGCGATGACGGGCCTGCGGCCGATCGCCGAACTCATGTTCATGGACTTCTTCGGCGTCTGCTACGACATGCTCTACAACCAGGCGGCGAAGTTCCGCTACATGTTCGGCGGCCACGCGCGCACGCCGCTCGTGGTGCGCGGGATGATGGGCGCGGGCTTCTCGGCGGCCGCGCAGCACTCGCAGGCGCCCTACAACGTGTTCACCGCGGTCGCGGGCCTAAAGGTCGTGGTGCCGAGCAATCCTTACGACGCCAAGGGCCTGCTGATCACCGCGATCCGCGACGACGACCCGGTGGTGTTCTGCGAGCACAAGCTGCTCTACGGCCTGTCGGGCGAAGTGCCGGACGAGGCGTACACGATCCCGTTCGGCGAGGCGAACTACACGCGCGAAGGCGAGGACGTGACGATCGTGGCGCTCGCCGCGATGGTGCCGCGCGCGAACGCGGTCGCCGACAAGCTGCGCAAGGAAGGCATCTCGGTCGAGGTGGTCGATCCGCGCACCACCTCGCCCCTCGACGAGGAGGGCATCCTCGAGAGCGTCGAACACACCGGCCGGCTGGTCGTTGTGGACGAGTCCGCCGCGCGCGCCGGCATCGCGCACGACATCGCCGCGCTCGTCGCGAGTCAGGGCTTCCACAGCCTCAAGGCGCCGATCCAGCTGGTGACGCCGCCGCACACGCCGATCCCGTTCTCGCCGGCCCTCGAGAAGGCCTGGCTGCCGGACGAGGCGCGGATCGAGGCCGCGGTGCGCACCGCGATGGCGGCCTGAACGACACTTCGCCCCGCCCCCTACCGTCACGGAGCCCCCCCATGAGCCGCGAGGCACGCCGCTTCTACGTCGGTGGCCGGTGGATCGAGCCCGCCGCGCCGACCCGCCTGTTCGAGACCGTCGATCCCGCCACCGAGCAGCCGAGCGGCACGGTCGCGCTGGGTGGCGCCGCGGACGTGGACCGCGCGGTCGAAGCGGCGCGCGCCGCCCGCGCCGCGTGGGCCGCGACCGCGCCCGCCGAGCGTCGCGCGGTGCTGGCGCGCGCGCTGGAACTGCTGGGCCAGCGCGAGGCGGCGTTCGCCAGCGCCATCACCGACGAGATGGGCTGCCCCGCGACGCTGAGCGCGAAGGCCCAGGTGAAGCTCGGCGCCGCACACCTGCGCACCGGCGTGGCGCTGCTCGACGGCTTCGAGTTCGAGGAACGCGTCGGCGCGACACGCGTGCGCCTCGAGCCGGTCGGCGTCTGCGCGCTGATCACGCCCTGGAACTGGCCGCTGAACCAGGTCGCCTGCAAGGTCGTGCCGGCGCTCGCCGCCGGTTGCACGATGGTGCTGAAGCCCAGCGAGTACTCGGCCTACAGCGGCGATCTCTGGGCCGAACTGATGCACGACGCCGGCGTGCCGCCCGGCGTGTTCAATCTCGTGCAGGGCGACGCGAGCACGGGCCGCGCGCTCGTCGAGCATCCGCAAGTGGACCTCGTCTCGTTCACCGGCTCGACGCGCGGCGGGCGCGAGGTCGCCGCCGGCGCGGCCGCGACGCTGAAGCGCGTCCACCTCGAGCTCGGCGGCAAATCGCCGGCGCTCGTGCTCGACGACGCCGACCTCGCGAAGGCGGTCAAGGCGACCACGATCCAGGTGCTGCAGAACTCGGGGCAGTCCTGCAACGCGCCGACGCGATTGTTCGTGCCCGCCTCGCGCCTCGCCGAAGCCGAGTCGATCGCGGCCGGCGTGATGGCGAAGGCGGTCGCGGGCGACCCCCGCGAGGCGGCGACCACGCTCGGGCCCGTCGTATCGCGCGTGCAGTTCGAGCGCATCCAGGCGCTGCTGGAGTCGGGCGTGCGCGAGGGCGCGCGCGCGGTCACCGGCGGTCCGGGGCGCCCGGCGGGCGTCGAGCGCGGCTGGTTCGTGCAGCCGACGCTGTTCGCCGACCTGCGCGACGACATGCAGGTGGTGCGCGAGGAGATCTTCGGGCCGGTGCTCTGCCTGCTCGGCTATGCGGACGAGGCCGAAGCGCTCGCGCGCGCGAACGCCACCCCCTACGGGCTCTCGGCGTACGTCTGGGCCGGCAGCCTCGAGCGCGCGCAGGCGGTCGCCGCGCGACTCGAGGCCGGCTCCGTGCACCTCAACGGCGCGGGCCCGGACTTCGCGGCGCCGTTCGGCGGCTGGAAGCAGTCGGGCTACGGCCGCGAATGGGGCGTCTACGGCCTGCGCGCCTTCCTCGAACCCAAGGCCCTGCTCGGCGCCGGCTGAACCGCGCCGGCCCGCATGCGTGCCGCGGCCGCCGGCGCCCGGGCCGCGGCGCGGGCCGCACCGTTGCCGCCGCGCCGCGCCGCGACCGTCGCAGTGCCCCGCAGACCCGCGATCAAGAGCTCGGCCTGCTGCCGGCCGATCTCGCTCGGCGTGAGGCGGCCGTGCGGGCGGTACCAGTGGTACACCCAGGACACCGCGCCGACCAGCGTCAGCGCGGCGAGTTCGGGGTCCACCGTGGTCGGCACCTCGCCCCGGCGCCGCGCCTCGAGGATGAGGTCGCGCACCACGCGCGCATAGACGTCGCGCTCGCGGATGATCTGCCGCTGGCGTTCGCGCGGCAGTTGGTTGAAGTCGCGGAAGAAGATCGCGCTCTGCACGGCGCGCTCCGCGATGTAGGGCACCAGCAGCTCGAGCAGCGTGCGCAGGCGATCGAGCGGCGGATCGCGGCTCGACTCGCACTGCTCGATGTACTGGAGCGCACCCTCGTGCAGGTCCTTCAGCACGTGGAACAGCAGGTCTTCCTTCGAATCGATGTAGTGGTAGAGGCTGCCCTTCAGCAGCCCGACCGCGCTGCTGACGTCCTGCATCGACGTACCGGCGTAGCCCTTCTCGAGGAAGATCCGCGCCGCCGCGTCGAGAATCTGCTGCCAGCGCTCGCCGCCGGGCCGCGCGGCCGCCGCACCAACCTTGCGCCCACCAGCCCGTGGCATCGCTCGCTCCTGCACCCGTGGCGGGCGCACGGTGTTGCCGTTCGTCCGATTCTAAGGGGACGCATCCGCGACCCGCTATTCCCGCAGCCCCGCCTGCCGCAGCATCGGCAGCAGCACGGTTTCGAAGTGTTCGAGTCCCGCGCCGTAGTCCACCCAGCTCAGCGTGATGCCGTCGAGGCCCGCGTCCGCGAAGGCCTTCATCCCGTCGACGATCTGCTCGGCGGTGCCTACCAGCGGGATCGCGCCGTACCCCGCGATCAGGTTCGCCGCGAAGGCTTCCCAGCCGGCCCCGAGCGCGCTCTGCGAGTTCGGGATCAGCACGTCCAGCAGGTTGCGCACGCCCGTCCAGTCCCCGGTCTCGTGGACGTAGCGGCGCTCGAGCTCCTTCGCTTCCTTCTCGGTCTCGGCACAGACCACGTAGGCCTGCCCGAACACCTGCATCTCGCGACCGTACTTCTCGCGCGCGAGCGCCTTGCCGCGCGCCGCGATCTGCGCGCAGCCGGCGACGTCCTTGGCGATCACGAAGTTGAGGTCCGCGTTCTGCGCCGCGAACTGCTGGCCCCGCGCGCTGTTGCCCGCGCTCATGATGACGGGGTGGGGCCGCTGGATCGGCTTCGGCTCCGAGTACGCGCCCGGCGAGGTGAAGTACGGGCCCGCGTAGTCGAACTCGCCCTCGCGGGTCCACAGCTGCCGGCACAGTTCCAGCCAGTCGTCGGCGACGTCGTAGCGCGCGTCGTGCTCCTTCTGCGGCAGCCCGAACATGCCGATCTCGCGCTCGTTCCAGCCCGCGACGATGTTGAGGCCGAAGCGGCCGCCCGAGATGTGGTCGATCGTCGCGACCTCCTTCGCGGCGCGCACCGGGTGCACCGTCGGCACGTGGAAGGTGGCGAACACGGAGATCCGCTGCGTGACCGCCGACAGGCCCGCGGCCCAGGTGAAGGTCTCGAAGTTGCGGTGGTTGAAGTTCGTGCGCCCGCCCATGCCCTTCCAGCGCGCCACCGGGATCAATGCCTCGAACCCGGCACGGTCGGCGAGCTGTGCGAGGCGCACGGACTCGGGCCACGTGACCTTCAGCACCTCGGGCCGGTCGGTCATCGAACAGCCGTGGCTCACGTTCAGGCCGAACACGCCGAGCTTCAGGCGATTGCGGCTCGTCCGCAGCGGATGCGTCGCCGCCCCTGCTTCCGTCGTCATCGTGTCCCCCTCGTCGCGAAACGTCGCGTCGTCGTAGTAGTAGTGATCGTCGTCGTCAGCCCGCCAGCAGCCTGCCGAGCGCCGCCAGCGAATCCAGATCGTGCGCCGACACCGGCTGGCGTGCCTGCCGCGCGAGCGCCGCAGCGCCCGCCGCCAGCGGCTGCCACGCGGCGCTGCGCAGCAGCGGATTGACCCACAGCAGGGGGCGCGCGGTTCGCGCCAGCCGCCGCGCCTCGGCCTCGAGCCGCAGCGGGTCGCCGGTCTCGAGGCCGTCGGTCAGCAGCAGCACGGCCGCGCCGCGCGAGGCCGCGCGCTTCGCCCAGCGCCGGTTGTACTCGCCGAGACACTCGCCGATGCGCGTGCCGCCGTCCCAGTCCAGCACCTGCGTGCAGGCCGCCGCGACCGCGGCGTCGGGGTCCGGCAGCGCCATCGCGCGCGTCAGCCGGGTCAGGCGCGTCGCGAACGCGAACACCTCGACACGGGGCGAGCGGCGCGCGAGCGCGTGGGCGAAGTAGAGGAAGGTACGCGCGTAGACCGCCATCGAGCCGGAGACGTCCACCAGGACGACCCAGTCGCGCGGCTGCAGGCGGCGCGCGCGGCGCGCCGGACGGAGCGCGTCGAAGCGGCCGCGCGCGCCGCGCAGCATCCGCGCGAGGTCGAGGTCGCGCCCGGCGGGATCCGGCGCGTGCCGGCGCGTGCGGCGGAGCCAGACGCGCGGCACCTGCGCGGCGATCAGCGCGCGCGCCTCCGCGAGTTCGGCGGCGCTCATCTGCTCGAAGTCCTTGGCGTGCAACACCTCGCGATCCGAGGCGGTACCGCTGGCGTCGGGCGGCGCCTCGCGCCCGCGGCGCGGGGGGCGCGCGACGGCGCGACTCGGCGGCAACGCTTCCGCGAGCCGCCGCGAGCCGGGCGCGCGCTGCGCGCGTTCGGGCGGCAGGTCGAGCCGGCTCCCTTCCGGCAGCGGCAGGCCCTCCGGGAAGAACGCGCCGAACAGGCGGTCGAACAGGTCGAAGTCGGCGGGACTCCGCACGAGCGTGGCGCGCAGCGCATCGCGCACGTCGGCCCGGCGCTCGGGCCCGACCGCGACGAGCGCCTCGGCCGCGACCAGCAGCGCGTCGGTGCCGACCTTCACCCCGGCCCGCCGCAGCGCCGCGGCGAGCGCGGGCAGGCTGCGATCGGCGGGCAGCGGCACGGTGCGCCCTCAGCGCGCCGGCGCCGGCCGTGCCGGGTCATGGGCATGCGAGCCGGCGGGCTCGGCGGCCGGCAGCGTCGCGCGCACGGCCGCGACGTCCTCCTCGTACTTCAGCAGCACGCCGAGCGTGTCGCGAATCAGCGCGGGCTCGAGCGCGTGCGCACCGAGCGCGACGAGGGCCCGCGCCCAGTCGAGGCTTTCCGCGACGCCGGGCGGCTTGTAGAGCTTCCGGCGCCGCAGTTCCTGCACGTACTCGACCACCTGTGCGGCGAGCGCCTGGTTCGCTTCGGGCGCGCGCGCGGCGAGGATCGCGAGTTCGCGCGCGGGGTCGGGGTACTCGAGCCAGTGGTAGAGGCAGCGGCGCTTCAGCGCGTCGTGCACCTCCCGCGTGCGGTTCGAGGTGACGATCACGATCGGCGGTTCCTCGGCACGCACGGTGCCGAGCTCGGGAATCGTGACCTGGAAGTCGGCGAGGATCTCCAGCAGGTACGCCTCGAACGGCTCGTCGGCGCGATCGATCTCGTCGATGAGCAGTACGGGCGCGCCGTTCGCATGCGGCTCGAGCGCCCGCAGCAGCGGTCGCTTCACCAGGAACCGGGGATCGAAGATCTCGGCCGCCAGCGCCTCGCGCGAGGCCGGCTCGCCGGCGGCGTCCGCGAGCTTGAGCTCGAGCATCTGCCGCAGGTAGTTCCACTCGTAGACCGCGGCCGCGGTGTCGAGCCCTTCGTAGCACTGCAGGCGGATCAGGTCGCGGCCGAGAGCGGCGGCGAGCACCTTGGCGAGTTCGGTCTTGCCGACGCCGGGCTCGCCTTCGAGGAACAGCGGGCGCTTCAGCGTGAGCGCGAGGTAGACCGCGACCGCCTGGGTGCGGTCCGCGAGGTAGCGCTGGGCGTGCAGCAACTCCGCGGTCGCGTCGACCGACCCGGGGAGCGCCGCGCCCCGCTTCATCCGCGCGCGGCCGCGTGCGCGACCGCCCGCTGCGCCATCACGGTGACGAGCGCCGCGCGGTATTCGGGTGAGCCGTGCAGGTCCTGGTTCAGTCCGTCGCTCGGGATCTCGAGGCCGTCCAGCGCCTCGGGTGCGAAGCGCCGGGTCAGCGCGGCCTCGAACTCCGGCACGCGGAATACGCAGGGCCCCGCGCCGGTCACCGCGACGCGGATGCCGCCCGCGGTCTCGGCGACCAGCACGCCTGCCATCGCGTAGCGCGACGCCGGGTTCGGGAACTTGGCGTACGCGGCGCGCTTCGGCACCGGGAAGTCGATGCGGCGGATCAGCTCGCCCGCCGCGAGCGCGGTCGAGAACATGCCGGTGAAGAAGTCGTCGCCCGCGATCTCGCGCGCGCTCGTGACGACCGTGGCGCCGAGGCCGAGCACAGCGGCCGGGTAGTCCGCGGCGGGGTCGTTGTTGGCGACCGAGCCGCCGATCGTGCCGCGGTTGCGTACGTGCGGATCGCCGATACCCCCGGCGAGTTCGGCCAGCACCGGTGCCGCGCGCCTCAGCTCCGCGGAACGCGCCACGTCGGCGTGGCGCGTCATCGCGCCGATGCGGACCACGTTGCCGTCGACCCGGATGCCCTGCAGCTCCGGCAGCGCGTTCAGGTCCACCAGCCGGCCCGGCTGTGCGAGCCTGAGCTTCAGGGTCGGCAGCAGCGTCATCCCGCCGGCGAGATACTGCCCGGCGCCACCCTGCTCCACCGCGGTCGCGACCGTCTGCGGTCGCACGTACTCGAACTCGTACATGACGATGACCTCAGCTGGCCTTCGGCAGGGCGCGCAGTTCCTGCGCCGCCGACAGGATCGCGCGGACGATGTTCTGGTAGCCGGTGCAGCGGCAGATGTTGCCCTCGAGGTGCTCGCGCACCTGCGCCTCCGTCGGCTCCGGGTGCTCCTGCAGCAGCGCCACGGCCGTCATGATCATGCCGGGCGTGCAGTAGCCGCACTGCAGGCCGTGGCACTCGCGGAACGCCGCCTGCACCGGGTGGAGACGCCCGTCCGGCGCGAGCCCCTCGATCGTGGTCACCCGCGCGCCCTCGGCCTGTACCGCGAGCATCGTGCAGCTCTTCACCGAGCGCCCGTCCACGTGCACCACGCACGCGCCGCACTGGCTCGTGTCGCAGCCGACGTGCGTGCCGGTCAGGCGCAGCTGCTTCCGCAGCAGGTCCACGAGCAGCGTGCGCGGGTCGACCTCCGCGGTGACCGCGCGGCCGTTCACTTCGAGGGAGACGGTGGCCATGTAGCGTCCTCGCTTGCCGCCGGACTCAGCCGGCGAGCCAGTAGATCAGGGCGGCGGCCGCGAGCGCGGCGACCACCCACCAGAGGGCACGCGAGCCCGCCGCCGGCGCGGGGGCCGCCACGGGCGCCGCGGCTTCGCCACCCGGCGCCGTCGCGGCCTCGCCGACCGCGGCTGCCGAACGATCGTTCGGTTGGGCGGCCTGCGCCTCGGCCTCGGTGCGCGTCGCCCCGGCGTCGAGCCGCTTCGCGAATGCGTCGAAGAACTGGTCGGCCAGCTGGCGCGTCGCGCCCTCGAGCAGCCGCGAACCGACCTGCGCGAGCTTGCCGCCGAGCTTCAGTTCCGCGCTGTAGCGCAGCACCGTGACGGCCGGCGACTCCTCGGTGAGCTCGACGCGCGCGACGCCCTTGCCGAAGCCCGCGGCCGCCTTGCCCTCGCCGCTCAGCACGTAGCTCGCCGGCGGATTCAGCTCGGAGATCTCGATGCGCGTGGCGAACGCTGCGCGCACGGGCCCGAGCGCGGCCTGGATGCGCGCGTCGATGTCGGTGTCCGACTTCTTGGTGAACTGCTCGCAGCCGGGGATGCAGGCCTGCAGCACCTCGGGGTCGTTCAGCGCCCGCCATACGGCCTCGCGCGGCGCGGCCAGACGGTATTCGCCCTGGATCGGCAACGGCCCTTCCCCCTCGACGTCGACGCGGCCCGCGGTGCGCCGCCGCTCGCGGCGTCGCGCGGCGGCTTTCGGGCACGACCACCGGAGGTTACCATCGGCCTCGACGGTCGTACCACTGTTCGACGAGGGGCGGAACACTCATGAGCGCGACGACTGCGGATACGCCGGCGGGCACGGGCATCGGGGCTTCGGTCCGGCGCGTCGAGGACCAGCGCTTCATCACCGGGCGCGGCAGCTACGTCGACGATCTCGAGCGACCGGGGCAGGTGCACGCGCACGTCGTGCGCTCCAGCGTCGCCCACGGCGAGATCCGCCGGATCGGCACGGACGCCGCGAGGGCTGCGCCGGGCGTGCTCGGCGTGTACGTCGGCGAGGACCTCCGCGCCGACGGCATCGGGGACCTGCCGTGCGGTTGGTTCGTGTCCAACATCGACGGCACGCCGATGTTCAGTCCCTCGCACCCGGTGGTCGCGGTCGGCCGCGTTCGCTACGTCGGCGAGCCGGTCGCGGTCGTGATCGCGGAGACCGCGCAGCAGGCCCGCGACGCCGCGGAGCTGCTCGAGGTCGAGATCGACGACCTGCCGGCCGTTGCGACGCTGGAGCGCGCGCTCGCACCGGGCGCCCCGGCGATCTGGGACGGCGCGCCGGGCAACGTCAGCTTCCACTGGCAGATCGGCGACAGGGCGGCCGTCGAGTCCGCGTTCGCGCGCGCCGACCACGTGGCGAAGCTCGAGCTGGTGAACAACCGCCTCGTCTGCAACGCGATGGAGCCGCGCGCGGCGATCGGCGAGTACGACGCGGGCCGCGGCGAGTACACGCTGTGGACCACCTCGCAGAACCCGCACGTGATCCGCATCCTGCTCGCCACCGTCACGCTGAAGGTGCCGGAGCACAAGATCCGCGTGATCTCCCCGGACGTCGGCGGCGGGTTCGGCTCGAAGGCCTTCCACTACTCCGAGGAAGTCATCGCGGCGTGGGCGGCCCGGCGCGTCGGGCGCCCGGTGCGGTGGACCGCCGACCGCAGCGAGGCCTTCGTCAGCGACCGCCACGGCCGCGACCACCTCTCGCACGTCGAGCTCGCCTGCACGAAGGACGGCCGCTTCCTGGCGCTGCGCGTCAGCACGGCCGCCAACATGGGGGCGTACTACTCGACGTTCGGACCGGCGATCCCGACCTTCTACTACGCGCCGCTGCTGTCGGGCACCTACGCGATCCCGGCGATCTACTGCGACGTCAAGGGCGTGGTCACGAACACGGTGCCGGTGGACGCCTACCGCGGCGCCGGCCGCCCCGAGGCGACCTACGTGATCGAGCGTATCGTCGATCGCGCCGCGCGCGACCTCGGGATCGACCCGGCCGAGATCCGCAGGCGCAACTTCGTCCCGAAGGACGCGTTCCCGTACAGGACGGCCCTGACGCTCGAATACGACTCGGGCGACTACGCACAGGCGCTCGACAAGGCGCTCGCGCTCGCCGACTACGCGGGCTTCCCCGCGCGGAAGCAGGCCTCGGCGGCCAGGGGCAAGCTGCGCGGCATCGGACTCTCGAGCTACATCGAGGCCTGCGGCGTCGGGCCGTCGAAGATCATCATGACTTCGGGCGGCGGCAGCGGCCTGTTCGAGTCGGCGTGCGTGCGCGTGAACCCGTCCGGCTCGGTGGTCGTGATGACGGGCAGCCACTCGCACGGCCAGGGCCACGAGACCACCTTCGCGCAGCTGGTGTCCGAGCGCCTCGGCGTGCCGCTCGAGAGCGTCGAGGTGGTGCACGGCGACACCGGGCGCATCCAGTTCGGCCTCGGCACCTACGGCTCGCGTTCGCTCGCGGTCGGCGGCAGCGCGATCTGGAAGGCCGTCGACAAGGTGATCGCGAAGGGGAAGAAGATCGCGGCGCACGTGCTGGAGGCCGCCGAGAGCGACGTTCGCTTCGAGAACGGGCGCTTCGTCGTGGCCGGCACCGATCGCGGCCTGTCGTTCCCGGAGCTCGCGTTCACGGCGCACGCGCCGCTGCGGTTTCCCTCGGACGAGATCGAGCCCGGCCTCGAGGAGACCGCGTTCTACGATCCCTCGAACTTCACCTTCCCCGCCGGCGTGCACGTCTGCGAACTCGAGATCGACCCGGCCACCGGCGTCAGCGAGGTGGTGCGCTACACGGTCGTGGACGACTTCGGCACCGTCGTGAACCCGATGATCGTGGACGGCCAGGTGCACGGCGGCGTCGCACAGGGCATCGGCCAGGCGCTGCTCGAGAACTGCGTGTACGACGAGGACAGCGCGCAGCTGGTCTCCGGCAGCTTCGTCGACTACACGATGCCGCGCGCGGACGACCTGCCGACGCTCGCGGTGGACTACATCGTCACACCCTGCCCGCACAACCCGATCGGCGCGAAGGGCTGCGGCGAGGCGGGCGCGATCGCTGCACCGCCGGCGGTGATGAACGCGGTGGTCGATGCGCTCGCCGCGCGCGGGGTCGGGGACGTGCAGATGCCCGCGACGCCGCACCGGGTCTGGCAGGCGCTGCGCGCGGCCGCGAAGCCCGCGGCGGCCTGAGAGCGGCGCGGGCGGTCGCCCCGGCCACGCCTGCACCGGCGGTGTCGCGCCGGCAGCGGCACCAACGAGAACGGGGGCCTCGCGGCCCCCGTTCTCGTTTCGGCTGCCTGCCGCCGACTCAGAAGTTGAACCTGAGCTCCACGCCGTAGGTCCGCGGCGGGTTGATCGTGCCGAACGTCCACAGGCCCGGGATCGGGACCGGCGTGGCGTTCGTCGCGCTCGTCGCCCGGTAGTTCGTGCCGACGTCGAGGACGTGCAGGAAGTAGTCCTCGTCGGTCAGGTTCTTGCCCCACAGCGACACGGCCCAGCGCTCCGCCTGGTACGTGATCGACGCGTCGACGATACCGAAGGCCTCGACCAGGTTCGGGGCCTGGGCGGCGGCCGGCAGCACAGTGCTCGCGCCGATGTAGTAGTCGTCCTTGTACGAGTAGTTGAGGTTGTAGATCAGCGCGTTGCCGCCCGACAGCGTCTGCTCGTAGGTGCCGTTCAGGCCGAGCGTGAACTTCGGCGCGCGACGCAGTTCGAAGTCGCTCTTGTCGACGTTGTTGCCGTTCAGGTCGCGAACGATCCAGCTGTCGTAGCTGGCGTCGAGGATGCCGACGTTGGCCGACAGCGTGAGGCCGGCGGTCGGCACCGCGGTCAGCTCGAGCTCGGCGCCGTTCAGCTTCGCCTCCGCCGCGTTCTGCACGAGCGTGACGGTGACCGCCGCGGCGTCCGGGAAGACCACGTCTTCCTGCTTGTCCTTGTAGTCGGTCGTGAACGCGGCGACGTTCAGGCGCAGGCGGTTGTCGAGCCACTGCGTCTTCGCGCCGATCTCGATGCTGTCGACCTCCTCCGGGTTGTAGGGGCCGAGCGACTGGGGCTCGGTGGAACGGCCGTTGTAGCCGCCCGAGCGGAAGCCCTTCGAGTAGGTCGCGTAGACCATCTTCTGGTCGTCGAACTTGTACGTCGCGCCGAGCCGCGGCGTGAACTTCGACCAGGACTCCTTGCCGTCCTGGATCACCGTGCGACCGGTGACCGGATCGACGTAGTCGCGGTCGTAGGCGGGCGCGCCCGTGCAGGAGCCGAAGCTGACGACCGTGACGATGCCGGTCGCGAACTCCAGCCGCGAGTTGCCGCAGGCTTCCTTCTCCTCGTTCGAGTAGCGGCCGCCGAAGCTCAGCGTCAGCTTCTCGGAGACGTCCCAGTCCACCTGGCCGAAGCCGGCATACGAGGTGGTCTGCTGGTTGAACTGCGGCCGCGCCGACAGCACCGGCCCGGTGCCGAAGAAGGCGGGCGAGCGCGTGGTCTGGTCGAGCGAGTACTCGCCGTCGAACCAGTAGACGCCGAACGTGGACCGCAGGCTCTCGCTCCAGTCGGACTCGAGACGCAGCTCGATGCTGACCTGGTCGCTCTCCTGCGGACGGCTGGTCCAGAACACCGGCGCGGCGACGCCGTCGAACTCCTGGATGGCGCCGTCCTCGACGTCGCGCCAGCCGGCGACGAGCGCGACGGTCTGCGTCTCGGACGCGTCCCACGTCGAGTTCAGCGTGACCGCCTTCGTCTTCACGAAGGCTTCCTGCTCGAGCGTGGTGGTCGGCCGGCGGTGCCAGTTGGAGTCCGTCTTCGGGCGGCCGCAGCCGACCGTGAAGGCCGGCGGCGCGCAGAACAGTTCGCCCGGCTGCGTCAGCGCGGTGACCGGGCGCGTCGGCGTCTTGTCGTCGAAGTAGTCGAACGTCAGCCACATCTCGAGCGCGTCGGTCGGGGTGAACAGCGTCGAGAGCGTCACGCCAGTGAAGTCGTTGTCGCCTTCCTGCTGGTTGCGCGACACGTTCTGGAAGTAGCCGCCACCGTCCTGGCGGACCACCGACAGCTTGGCGGCGAACCTGCCGTCCGCCAGCGCCGGGAAGTTCAGCACGCCGTGCGCGTCCACCTGGTCGAAGCGGCCGACGTTCAGCGACACCTTGCCGCCGAGCTCGCCGGTCGGCTTGGCACGGCGGATGTGCAGCAGGCCGCCGATCGTGTTGCGGCCGAACAGCGTGCCCTGCGGGCCGCGCAGCACCTCGACCGCCTCGGCGTCGTACATCTGCAGCAGCGCACCCGTCGTGTTCGCGAGGTAGATGCCGTCGAGATAGACCGCGACGGCTGGATCGAACGACTTCTCGACGTCGTTGAGCTGCATGCCGCGGATGGAGATCGCGGCGGTGCCGTTGCCGAGGATGGGGTCGACGATCAGGTTCGGCGCGAGGCTCTCGACGCCCTGGATGTCGCGCGAGAACGTGCGCTCGATCGCGGCCGCGTCGAGCGCGGTGACCGCGATGGGCACGTCCTGCAGGCGCTCTTCGCGCTTCTGCGCGGTGACGGTGATCTCGTCGAGGACGCCCGAGGCCTCGGCGGGATTCGGGTTCGGGTCGGCATTCACGGCCGCGACGGCGGTGCAGCCGGCGACCAGCAGCGCCGCGCGTACCGCGCGGGCGATCTTCGTCGTCATGTTTTCCCCCTCGGTTCGACGCGTGCCGCGGTGGCAACGAATCGTCGCCAATTGACTATACGTATCGGCCCGGAGGCTGGCTAGCATCTTCCAGAGATGTGGCGCGCGAGCCACGCAAGGCCGCGGCATCCGCCAAACGCTCGTTCGATTCTTGCTGCACTGCAAGAGTCCGCCTGCGCGATGCCGCGCGAGCCGCGCCACTCGGGCCGCTGGCTCGAGCGGGCACCCGCCTCACTTCGCGGTGGCCGCGGCCCGTGCCTGCTGACGCAGGTACTCGTAGACGCCGCGCACCTCGGACTCCGTGAGGTCGTCGAACATCGGCATGCCGCCCGGCAGCAGCAGGCCCTCGACCAGCACCGCGCGGAACGCGCGGTAGTCCGTCAGCAGCTGCGAGCCGCGCAGGTCCGGGCCCGAGGCACCGTTCGACACCGCGCCGCCGCCGTGGCACGTCGCGCACGAAGAGGTGTGATAGACGAGGAAGCCGGTCTCGGCCGCCTTCGCGTCGATGGGCTCGGTGCCGGTATCGGTGATCCGCTGCGGCTCGGGTGCAGGCTTCGGCGGCAGCTGCGCCCTGCCGTCCAGCGCGAACGCGAGCAGCCGGATGCCGGGCCCGCGGTAACGCCACGGATACTTGTTGAACGCGGGCGAGCCGAACGCCGCCAGCCCGCCCCAGCCGACGAGCACCGCGACGTACTGCTGCCCGTCCACCGCATAGCTGATCGGTGCCGAGCTGATGCCGCGCTGCGCGTCGAAGCCCCAGAGACGCCTGCCGTTGCGCGCGTCGTAGGCGAGGAACTCGCCGGCCGCCGTGCCGTGGAACACGAGGTCGCCGGCCGTGACCAGCGTGCCGCCGTTCCAGACCGCGTCGTAGTCCACGCGCCAGCGCTCGCGCCCGGCCACCGGGTCGAACGCGACGAGGCTGCCCTTGCTGTCCTCCGGCTTCGCCGCGTGCTCGACGATCTTGCCGATGTAGAAGAACTTGTCGCGTCCTTCCCAGCCGGGCAGCCGCGCGAACGTGCCGGCCTGCGTCATCGTCGGGATGTAGGCGAGGCCGGTACGCGGGCTGAACGACATCGCCTGCCAGTTGTGCGCGCCCCAGGGACCGGGGTAGATCGTGAAGCGCTCGACGTCCGCGAGCCGCACGCCCTTCGCCTCGACCGGACGGCCGGTCCGCATGTCCACGTGGGTGGCCCACGTGACCTTGTCGTACGGCGCCGCGCGCAGCAGTTCGCCGGTCGCGCGGTCGATCACGTAGTAGAAGCCGTTCTTCGGCGCCTGCATCAGCACGCGGCGCGGCTTGCCGTCGATCTCGAGATCCGCAAGCACGATGTCCTGCGTCGCGGTGAAGTCCCACTCGTCGCCCGGCGTGGTCTGGTAGTGCCAGACGTATTCGCCGGTCGCGCCGCGCACCGCGACGATCGACGACAGGAACAGGTTGTCGCCCTTCCCTTCGCTGCGCCGGCCGTAGTCCCACGGCGAGCCGTTGCCGACGCCGAGGTAGACGAGGTCGAGCGCCGGGTCGTAGGTGATCGCGTGCCAGACGGTGCCGCCGCCGCCGTGCTGCCACCACCGCCCGGCCCAGGTCTTCGCGGCCTTCTCCATCGCCGCGTTCTCGAAGCCGGCGGCCGGGTCGCCGGGCACCGTGTAGAAGCGCCACAGCCGCTCGCCGGTACCAGCGTCGTACGCGTCGAGATAGCCGCGCGCGCCGAAGTCCGCGCCGCCGTGGCCGACGTAGACGCGACCCGCGAACGCGCGGGGCGGACCGGTGATGGCGCGCTTGTCGCCGACCGGGAACGTACGCGTCGCCCAGGCGGGCTCGCCGGTCTTCGCGTCCAGCGCGACGAGGCGGCCGTCGGGCGTGCCGACGTAGATCCTGCCGTCGAGATGGGCGATGCCGCGGTTGGTGTTCCACGCCATCGCGATGCCGCGCGGCGAGTGCTTCCAGGCCTGCGGATCGTAGGTCCAGAGCAGCTCGCCCCGGCGCGCGTCCACCGCGCGCACGATCGCGCGGTCCCCGGAGAAGTACAGGACGCCGTCCACGGCGAGCGGCGAGGAGTTGAACGAGATCGCGTCGGTCAGATCCAGCGACCACGCGAGCCCGAGCCGGCCGACGTTGCGACGGTCGATCTGCGCGAGCGGCGAATAGCGCTGTTCGTCGTGGGTACGGCCGTATGACGACCAGTTCGCACCGTCGTCCGCCATCGCGGCCGCCGCGGCGCCCGGCGCAGCCCCGACCGCCGATGATGCGGCGCAATAAAGCGCGGCCCCGAAACCGAGCAGCGCAACGCCGGCCCGCGAGCGGTCCGTCCCGGACGACGAAGCGAGTGCGTCGCCCCGACCAAACGATCGTTTTGCCATCGCCCCCCCTCGCGCGAGCGCGTACCGAGCATGGCAGAATGCCGGCGACGTAGACCAGCCCTCGGGGCGGTCGCGCGAGGGGGTTCCGACGATGAACGACAGCAACGCCGCGGTGCGCGAACTCGACGCCGTCGTGGTCGGCGCCGGCTTCTCCGGCATGTACATGCTCCACAAGCTGCGCGGTCTCGGGCTGAAGGTCCGCGTGATCGAGGCCGGCGAGAACGTCGGCGGCACGTGGTACTGGAACCGGTACCCGGGCGCGCGTTGCGACGTGATGAGCATGGAGTACTGCTACTCCTTCGACCCGCAGCTCGAACAGGAGTGGGAGTGGACGGAACGCTATCCGTCGCAGCCCGAGATCCTGCGCTATCTCGACCACGTCGCCGACCGCCTCGACCTGCGGCGCGACATCACCTTCCGCACGCGCGTGACGAGCGCGCACTACGACGAGGGGGCGAACCGCTGGACCGTGACCACGGATGCCGGCGAAACGTTCTCCGCGCGCTTCTGCGTGATGGCGACCGGCTGCCTGTCGACCACGCGCAAGCCGCCGTTCGAGGGCGTGGACGCGTTCCGCGGCCGCACCTTCCACACCGGCGAGTGGCCGCACGAGCCGGTGGACTTCACGGGCCGGCGCGTGGGCGTGATCGGCACCGGCTCGTCCGGCATCCAGGTGGTGCCGGTGGTCGCGCAGCAGGCGGCGAAGCTCCACGTGTTCCAGCGCACGCCGAACTTCAGCATCCCCGCGCACAACGGTCCGCTCGATCCGGACTTCGTCAAGCAGTTCAAGTCGCGCTACCCGGCGCACCGGGCCGAAGCGCGCGTCTCGCTGTTCGGCGTGCCGTGGGCGATCGACATGAACTCGGCGCTCGGCGTCCCCCCGGAGGAGCGGCAGCGGAAGTACGAAGCGGCGTGGGCGCAGGGCGGCGCGACGCCGATGCTCGTCGCCTACGTCGACCTGCTGGCGAACGAGCAGGCCAACGAGACCGCGGCCGAGTTCGTACGCCAGAAGATCCGCGAGATCGTCAAGGACCCGAAGACCGCCGAACTGCTGACGCCACGCGACCACCCGCTCGGCACGAAGCGGATCTGCGTGGACACCGACTACTACGCGACCTTCAACCGCCCGAACGTGGAGCTCGTCGACGTGCGGAGCGCGCCGATCGTGCGCTTCACCGCCACCGGCCTCGAGACCGCCGCGGCCGCGTACGAGCTCGACGACGTGATCTTCGCGACCGGCTACGACGCGATGACCGGCACGCTGCTGCGCATCGACGTCCGCGGCCGCGGCGGCGTCAGCCTGCGCGACAAGTGGGCGGACGGCCCGAAGACCTACCTCGGCCTGTCGGTGGCGGGGTTCCCGAACCTGTTCACGATCACGGGACCCGGCAGCCCCTCGGTGCTCAGCAACGTCGTCGTGTCGATCGAGCAGCACGTCGAGTGGACGGCCGACTGCATCGCCTGGCTGCGCCAGGAGGGCTACGCGACGATCGAGGCTACGCCCGAGGCCGAGGAGAAGTGGGTCGCGCACGTCAACGAGGTCGCGGACACCACGCTCTTCCCGAAGGCGAACTCGTGGTACACGGGCGCGAACATCCCGGGCAAGCCGCGGGTGTTCATGCCCTACGTCGGCGGCGTCGGGCCGTACCGCGAGATCTGCGACGGCGTCGCGAAGAAGGGCTACGAGGGCTTCAGGGTCGGCGCCTGAGCCGGCTCAGCCGGCGCGGTTCGCGCAGGCGTGCACCTTCGCGGTATCGAAGTAGAACGGCTGCACGCGGCAGACCTTGTCGCCCCGGAACGAGACCAGCTCGACGATCTGCAGCACCTCGTGGCGCCCGTCGGCCTCGACCGTGAGGTCGACGACGACCGCCACCTGCTCGGCATCCGCGAGGTAGTGCTTCATCGCCACGCCGCGGATCGCGAGCAGCGGACCGACCTTCGCGAACAGCTGCTGGAACGCATCGCGGCCGGTGTAGCTGCCGCCGAACGGCAGGTCGGCCGCCTCGACGATCGTGAAGTCGTCGGTGACCAGCGCCTCGGCGGCCGCGAAGTCGCCGCCCAGCACCGCGCCGTAGAGCCGCTTCACGAGCGCGGCGCGCGCCGCGGCGTCCGGCGCGGCCGGGCCGCCGGCGAGCGCGGCGCGCAGGTCCGCCGCGACGTCGCCGAGCGCCTGGTTCGCCACCTCGGTCACGAGCGGCATCTGCGGGAAATCGTGGATCATCCCCGCGTAGCGGCGGGTGGTCGTCGGCACGCCGGCGGCGCGCAGGCGGTTCCCGTACTCCTCGCCCTCGTCGCGCAGCGGGTCGTACTCCGCCGTGACGATGGTCGCCGGCGGCAGGCCCGCGAGGTCGGTCGCGCAGGACGGCGAGGCCAGCGGCGAGCGGACGTCCGCGGGCGAGGCGAGGTACTGCGCCCAGAACCACCGCATCAGGTCCGCGGACAGCATGTAGCCGCTCGCCAGTTCGCGCATCGAAGCGCTCGCGCAGGACGCGTCGAGCGCGGGACAGATCAGCGCCTGGTGCCGCAGTGCGGGACCACCGCGTTCGCGCGCGAGCATCGCGACGGCCGTGGCGAGGTTCGCGCCGGCGCTGTCGCCGCAGACCGCCACGCGCGAGGCGTCGAACCCCAGCGCAGCGGCCTCGCGCACCAGCCAGGCCAGCGCCGCGAAGCAGTCTTCGAGCGGACCCGGGAAGCGGGACTCGGGCGCGAGCCGGTAGTCCACCGCGGCGATCGCGCAGCCGGAACGCGACGCCAGCGTGCGGCAGGTCGCGTCGTGGCTGTCGAGGTCGCACAGCACGAAGCCGCCGCCGTGGAAGAACGCCACCAGCGGCAGCGGCCGCTCGGCCGTGGGGAAGTAGAGTCGCACGCGCAGGCGCGACGCGGGCCCGTCGAACTCGACGTCGCGCACCTCGTGCAGCGGCAGCGGCTCGACCGGCGGCAGCAGCGCGCGCGAGGCCTCGCGCATCATCGTCGGGGTGACTTCCGGCGGCGGGGCGCCCAGCTGCATGCCGGGCATGTCGAGCATCGCACGGAACTTCGGATCGAGCGCCATGAGCAGGTCCCCCCTCGCGAGGCGCCGATCTTGCAGACCGGCGCGCTGCGCTGTCAAAGCGCGCGCTCCGCTTCAGCGCGGCTCGCGCGCGACCCACGCGAGTGCGTTCGCGAGCAGCCGGCGGAAGTGCGCGTTCGCGAAGGTCGAGGGCCCGTCGCCGCACTGCAGGTAGGCGAGCCGCGCGGCGCGCACCGTGCGCGCCCAGGCGATCAGGTCGGAGCCCGGCGCACGTCCGGGGCCGACCGTCGCGTCGCGACCCGCGATCGCGGCGGCGGCCGAGCGGAACTCGCCCGGCGCGAGCCCGTGCCGCGCCCGCAGCAGCGGCACGACGTCGGCCTCGAACACCTCGGCGAGATAGAGCTCGTCGACGAGTTCGAAGCGCGGCGGCAGGCCGCCCGTGACCGGATGCTCGGCCACGACTTCGGCTTCGTAGCGCACGCCGGGCGCGTAGCCCGAGTCCGGCCGCGGCGTGCCCCGGACGAGGTCGGGCGCATAGAGGAAGCGACCACCGACCAGCTCGGCCCAGCCGGGCCAGGCCGCCCAGCCGGCGAGCGCGTGATGGAGGAACACGCACCCGGTGCCGGCGTCGAGCAGCGATTCCAGCGCGCGCACGTACTCGGGAGCGGGCGCGCGTACGGTCATGCCGCCGTCCGCGAAGCGGTAGCCGGCCATGTCGTAGAACAGCAGCGCGTGGAAGGCCTGCGCTTCGCCCGCAGCGATGCGGGCGGCGGCCTCCGGATGGTTCCACCGCGTCCATTGCCATCCCTCGAGCGAGTCCAGCAGCGTGCCGAAGGTCGCGGCGTCGAAGGGATGACCGCCGGTGACGACCAGCAGCCGCCGGCCCGTGGCCGGCGCAGCCCGGCGCCGGGCAGCGAGCGCCGCATCCGGATCGCGGTCAGTCGAGGCGTCGAACGGGTCGAAGGTCGGCATCGGTACCAGGCGACGGCCCCGGGCGCGGCGGCGGCCGGCCGGCCGGCGCCGGGCACGCGCCGGGCCGGGCGCCGGATCCCAAACGACCGTTAGGTTAGCGCGCCGCACGGAAGGGGTCGCGGCCGCAGGCCGGTTTTTCGTATAGTCCGCGAGCGGCAGGTTGTCCGGACAGCCGGCTTGCTTCCGGCATACTGGCGGAAGGGCCACGGCCGCGCCTGGAGGGGGATCCGACACGATGGCGACCACGCCCGATGCGGCGAATGCGTCCGTCCGTGACGCGCCGGCGGGCGCGTCGGCGACGGATCGCGGCTCGACGGCAGGTGCCGGCACGCGCACGCCGCTCGACACCGTGCACGCCTTCCTCGCCGCGTGGAACGCGAACGACATGGACGCCGTGGTCGCCTGCCTGCACGAAGACGTGCTCTACCACAACGTGCCCATGGAACCGATCCGCGGCCGCGAGGCGGTGCGCGCCTACCTCGCGCGGATCGGCGGCTTCGAGTGGGTGGACTGGAAGCTCCAGGCGATCGCCGCGAACGGGAACACGGTGCTGACCGAGCGCTCGGACGACTTCGGGCTGCGCGGCCGCACGATCCGCCTGCCCGTGATGGGCGCGTTCGAGGTCGAGGTCGGGCTGATCCGCGCGTGGCGCGACTACTTCGACCTCGCGATGTACCGGAAGCAGCTCGAGGCGGACCCAGAAAGGCGTTGACCGATGGACCTGGGCCTCACCGACAAGGCCGTGCTGGTCACGGCGGGCAGTCGCGGCATCGGCTACGCGACGGCGGCAGCCTTCGCCCGCGAGGGCGCGCGCGTGGCGATCTGCGCGCGCGACGCCGCTCGCACCGCGAGCGCGGCCGCCGAGCTCTCCGCCGCCGCGGGCCGCGAGGTGCTCGGCTTCGCGTGCGACGTCGCCGACGCCGCGCAGGTCGAGCGGCTGGTCGCCGACGTGGCCGGACGGCTCGGCACCATCCACGTGCTCGTCAACAACGCCGGCGGGCCGCCGCCCGGGAGCTCCGAGCGCGTGAGCGACGCGGACTGGGCGCGGGCGTTCGAACTGACGCTGATGTCCGCGGTGCGCACGACGCGCGCGGTGCTGCCGTGGATGCGTCGCCAGCGCTGGGGCCGCGTCGTCAACGTCTCTTCGTACTCGGTCAAGCAGCCGATCCCGGACATCCTGCTGTCGAACAGCCTGCGGCTCGCGGCGCTCGGCTGGGCGAAGACGCTCGCGACCGAGGTCGCGAAGGACGGCGTCACCATCAACACTGTCGGCCCCGGCTGGACCCGCACCGAGCGGGTGGACCAGATGCTCGAGACCCGCGCGCAGGCGTCCGGCACCTCGGCGGAGGACGCCGAAGCTGCGATCACCCGGAGCGTCCCGCTCGGGCGGCTCGGGCGGCCGGAGGAGATCGCCGACGTCGTCGCCTTCCTCGCCTCCGAGCGCGCGAGCTTCGTGACCGGCACGTTCCTCGCCGTCGACGGCGGCGTGGTCCAGAGCCCGGTTTAGCGCGGCACGACGCACCCCACGAACGAGCGACGCACCCGCCATGTCCATCGCCACCGCCCGAACGATCGACCTGCACGCCCACGTGGTGCTCGAGGAGACCTTCGGCACCGCGGGCGTGCACGGGCCCGAACTCACGACCGCGCCGGACGGCCGGCCGCTGTTCCGCGTGGGCAACTACCGGCTGCACGGCGTGCGCTACCGCGGCAGCGCCTTCATGGACGTGGACGTGCGCCTCAGCGCGATGGACCGCGCCGGCATCGACTTCCAGGTGCTGTCGCCGAACCCGCTGACCTACTTCCACTTCGTGGACGCCGACTCGGCGACCGCCTTCTGCCGCCGCGCGAACGACGTGCTGGCCGCGCTCGTCGCGAAGCACCCCGGCCGCCTCGCCGGCCTGGCGGCGCTGCCGATGCAGGACCCCGCGGCCGCCTGCGCCGAACTGAAGCGCGCGGTGCACGAACTCGGCCTCTGGGGCGCGAGCATCGGCACGGAGTTCGGGATCCGCCTCGACGCGCCCGAGCTCGACCGCTTCTACGGCACCTGCGTCGACCTCGACGTGCCGCTGTTCTTCCACCCGGCGCCCGCGGGCATCGACGGCCCCGCGGCGTTCCCCGAGGTGAACCGGTACGACCTCGACCTGCTGCTCGGCTTCGCCGCGCAGGAGACGCTCGCGGTCGGCACGCTGATCTACGGCGGCGTGCTCGACCGCCACCCGGCGCTCGACGTCTGCTTCAGCCACGGCGGCGGCGCGATCGCGTTCCTGGCCGGGCGCTTCGCCGAGGCGGCGCGCAAACGGCCGTGGTCGAACGAACGCCTGCGCGAACCGGGCGCGTTCGAAGCGCGGCTGCGGCGGCTCTGGTACGACAACCACGTGCACGATCCGCGCTCCCTCGCCCTGTTGCACGAAGTCGTCGGCCGCGACAGAGTCGTGCTGGGCACCAATTTCGCCGGCTGGGACCAGCCCGCGGAAGGCCACGAGATCGACGCCCCCGCCTGGCTCGCCGACAATGCGCGACGCCTGCTGCGGCGCAGCAACCCCGCACCGAGCGGCGCTCCGGGCTGAGCGCGACGGAGAAAGGGCCATGAACACTCTGCTGATCAGGAATGGACGGGTAATCGACGGCACCGGCGCACCGCCGCGCGCGGAGTCGGTGCTGATCGAGGGCGAGAAGATCGTCGCGCTCGGCGCGGACGCGGACGCCCGCGCGCAGGGCCGCACGAACGTCGGCGTGCTCGATGCGAAGGGCATGACCGTGATGCCCGGCCTGATCGACGGCCACTGCCACCTGAGCTTCGACGAGCCGAACTCGAACGACGAGTTGTTCAACCACCGCCGCCACGCGCTCGCCGCGATCGCGGCGGCGTACAACGCGAAGAAGCTGGTGCGCGCGGGCGTCACCGGCATCCTCGACCCGGACTCGATCTTCGAGCTGTCGATCGACCTGCGCGACGCGATCGACGCGGGGCTCTGCGAGGGGCCTCGCGTCCGCACCGGCAGCTACGCGCTCTGGACGAGCCTCGGCGGCACGGCCGGCCGGCTGATCCCGGACCACGGCATCGCGGGCTACGGGAAGGTCGTCAGCGGGCGTGACGAGATCGTCGCGGAGACGCGCCGCCAGATAAAGATGGGCGCGGACTGGATCAAGATCCACGTCACCGGGCTCGTGCCGCGGCACCCGCTCGGCGGCGAGCAGAAGTCGTGGACGCTGGACGAGCTGAAGGCGGTGTGCGACACCGCGCACGAGCTCGGCATCCCGGTGCAGGGGCACTGCCGCGGCGCGGCCTCGGTGATCGACTGCGTGAAGGCGGGCATGGACCTGATCCTGCACGCCACCTACATGGACGAGCACGCGCTCGAGCTCGTGATCGACCGCAAGGTGCCGGTGATGCCGGTGTTCACGTTCCAGGCCAACCTCGCCGACTACGGCGCCGCGATCGGCGCCGACGCGACCGTGCGCGAGATGTTCCGGCTCGAGATCTCGGACAACGCCGCGATGCTCCGGCGTGCGTACGACGCCGGCGTGCCGCTGCTCTGCGGCAGCGAGTCGGGCTTCTCGATCACGCCCTACGGCGACTGGCACCACCGCGAGATGGAGGTGTTCGTCCGCGACCTCGGGCTCACGCCGCTGCAGGCTATACAGTGCGCGACGCAGGCCAACGCGTTCGCGATGCGCGCGGTGGGCAAGCTCGGCGAGATCGCGCCGGGCCGGCTCGCGGACATCCTGGTCGTGGACGGCGACCCGTCGCGCGACATCTCGGTGCTCGGGCAGAAGGAACGGATCAAGCACGTCTTCATCGGGGGACGCGCGATGGACCTGTCGCCGCTGCCGCCCCGGAAGGACCCCACCGGCTGGCGCGTGGTCAACTACGGCGCGCGGCTGGGCTGGGACGTGGCGCACGGCAAGGCGGAGGTGGCGCATGAGCGAATTCCGGATCACGAACTTTGAGCAGGCCGACAAGGCGCTGCGCAACAACAACCTGCGCCAGGCCCTCTACGACGAGGGCGCGGTGCTCATGGAGAAGGTGCTCGTCAACCTGCACGGCGACGAGCACCGCGCGCGCCGGCTCGTCGAGTCGCTGGTGTTCCGCCGCGACTTCTTCAAGTACTACGAGCAGGAGGTGTTCCCGCCGACGCTCGCGCAGACGATCGAGCCGTTCGTCGCGCAGGGGCGCGCCGACCTCGTGGACTTCGGCTACCGCGTGCTGCTGAACCTGACGGCCGACTTCGCCGGCATCGACCGCCCCGAGAAGTCGACCGACGAGACCACGGCGCTGCTGCAGATGAACCGCACCTTCGGCCAGGCCGCGGTGCTCGGCCAGACCACGCGCGACAAGGAAGTGGTGCGCGCCGAGATCCGCGCCGCGCTCGCGGCCTTCGACGAGCGCTTCTTCACGCCGTCGCGCCGCCGCCGCGAGGAACTGCTTGCGCGGCACGCGCGCGGCGAGATCGCCGAGGACGCCCTGCCACGCGACATCCTGCTGGTACTCCTCCAGCACAACGACGAGCTGAAGCTCTCGCACGACGTGCTCCTGAAGGAGATCGCCTTCTACCTCCTGGCGGGTGCGTTCACCTCGATCCACTCGATGACGCACTCGATGCACGAACTGCTCGACTGGCTGGAGCGCCACCCCGAGGACCGCGCGCGGGTGAAGAGCGACCCGTTCTTCCTGCAGCGCTGCATCCACGAGAGCATGCGGCTGCACCCGTCCGCACCGGTCGCGACGCGCAAGCCCGTGTGCCCCGTGCACCTGCCGGCCGGCGACGCCGCGAGCGAGGACGACAAGGTGCTGATCGACCTGATCGCGGCGAACACCGACCCGAACGTCTACGGGCCGGACGCCGCCGAGTACAACCCGCACCGCGAGCTCGGCAAGGGCCGGCCCAGCTACGGGCTGTCGTTCGGCCTCGGCATGCACGCCTGCCTCGGGCGCAACCTCGCCGCCGGCGTGAACCCGATGCCGGACACCGATCCGGCCACGCACCAGTACGGCACGGTCACGCTGATCTGCCGCGCGCTGGTCGAGGCCGGCGCGCGCATCGACCCGAACGACGCGCCGCGCAAGGACACGACGAACACGCGCCCCAACTGGGGCTACTACCCGGTGCTGCTCGGCCCGGTGGCGGCCGAGAGGGTGGCCTGACCGGCGCCCTCGCCGGTCGTCCCTCGCCCGCCGTCCCGCACCGACGAGCGCCGCAGAACCGACCCGGAACCGCACCATGGCCACGATCGTCCTCGACCGCGTCGCCGACGCCCTCGCCGCGCTGAAGAACGAACACCTCGCCCAGTCGCTCTACGACGAGGGCAAGGTGATCATGGACGGCGTGCTGCTGACGCTGCACGGCGAGGAGCACCGCAAGCGCCGCGTGCTCGAGTTCCGCGTGTTCCGTCGCAGCTTCTTCCGCTACTACGAGACGGAAGTCTTTCCGCGCGCGCTGGCCGAGATCCTCGGGCCCGAGATCGCGAAGGGTCGCACCGACCTCGTCGAGTTCGGCTACCGGATCACGATGAACCTCACGGCGGACTTCGCCGGCATCGACCGGCCCGAGAAGTCCGCGCGCGAGACGGAAGCGCTCCTGAAAATCGTCAAGACCTTCAGCGAGGGCGCGACGCTCGTGCACTCGACGCGCGACAAGGAGGAGGTCCGCAACGAGGTGCGCGCCGCGCTGGTCGAGTTCGACCGCCTGTTCCTGCAGCCTTCGATCGCGCGGCGTCTCGACCTGATCGCGCGCTTCAACCGCGGCGAGATCGCGGAGGACGACCTGCCGCGCGACGTGCTGACGGTGCTGCTGCGGAACGAGGACAAGGTCGACCTGCCGCCCGACCTGCTGCGGCGCGAGATCGCGTTCTACCTGCAGGCCGGCAGCCACAGCACGGCGAACTCGACCGTGCACGCGATCCACCACGTGTTCGAGTGGCTGCGCGACCACCCGGAGGACCGCGAGCGCGTGCTGAAGGACCGCCTGTTCCTGCAGCGCTGCGTGCACGAGAGCCTGCGGCTGCACCCGGCGAGCCCGGTGTCGTGGCGGCGGCCGGTGTGCCCCGTGAGCCTGTCCACCGGCGCCTCGGCCGAACCCACGGACCGGATCGAGATCAACCTGTGGGCGGCGAACCGGCAGAAGGACATTTTCGGCGAGGACGCGGATGCCTACAATCCGCACCGCAGCGTCGCGCAGGGCTACGAGCCGTTCGGGCTGACCTTCGGCACCGGCGTGCACACCTGCCTCGGGCGCGATCTCGACGGCGGGCTCGTCGCGAAGGGCGACGTCGACCCCGCGAACCACCAGTACGGCATCATCACGCTGCTGGTCGGTGCGCTGCTCGACGCGGGCGCGCGGCCGGATCCGGACGATCCGCCCGAGCTCGCGACCTACACCGAGCGTCCGAACTGGGGCCGGTACCCGGTGCTGTTCAGGCGCTGAAGAAACGACTACGACGAACGAGGGGGATTCGATGAAGACGGCGATCGTCACGGGCGGAGCCCACGGGCTCGGCGCCGCCATCTGCGCGCGGGCGGCGAAGGCCGGCTACCGCGTCGGCGTGCTGGACCTGAAGCGCGACGAGGCGCAGGCCTGCGCCGCGAAGCTCGAGGGCACGGGGCACGTCGGCCTGCAGGCCGACGTCACGAACGAGCACCAGGTGAAGGCGGCCTTCGACGAGTTCGGCGTCGCGCCGGACCTCGTCGTCAATAACGCCGGCATCGTGCGCTTCGGGCCGCTCGTCGAGCACTCGATCGACGACTTCCGCCTGGTCGTCAACATCAACCTGGTCGGCACCTACATCGTCGCGCGCGAGGCGGGGAACCGCATGATCCCGCGCGGCAGCGGTTCGATCGTGAACCTGACCTCGCTGAACGCGGTGACGCCGGGGCCCGGCGCGGGCGCCTACCCCGCCACCAAGGCCGCGGTCGCGAACCTCACCGAGCACCTGTCGCTGGAACTCGGTCCGCTCGGCATCCGCGTGAACTGCGTGGCGCCGGGCTTCATCGATGCAGGCATGTCGGCCCCGATCTACGCCGATCCGAAGGTGCGCGCGCTGCGTGGCGGTGCGGTGCCGCTGCGCTCGCTCGGCAGCGCGGAAGACGTCGCGAACGCGGTGATCTGGCTCGCCTCGGACGAGGCCGCCTACGTCACCGGTCACCAGCTGGTGGTGGACGGCGGCGTCGCGCACAGCGTGCTGCTGCAGCTGCCGCGCAAGGTGGACTGAGCGCGACGGTCGGGGCTCGCTCGATGACGATCGCAGCGATCTACACGGGCGGCATCAACCACCCGTTCGACACGGCGGCGCCCGCGCTCGCGCGGCTGCTCGACGACGTCGGCTTCACGCCGCTCGTGAGCCACGACCTCGACGAGGTGATCGGCGTGATGCGCTCCCACCCGGAGTCTCTGCTGGTCGTCTACGCGCTGAGATGGAGCATGACCCAGCACGAGAAGTACGCGCCCTACCGCGACGAGTGGGCGTTCACGACCCCGGACTACGCACGGGCAGCGATCGACCTGCACGTCGCGACCGGCGGCGCCCTGCTTGCGCTGCACACCGCCAGCATCTGCTTCGACGACTGGCCGGAATGGCCGCGCATCCTCGGCGGCGGCTGGCGCTGGGGCCGCTCGCACCACCCGCCGCTCGGGCCGGCCCGCGTGACGCTGGCGCCCGAAGCACCGCTCGCGCGCGGGCTCGCGGACTTCGAGCTCGTGGACGAGGTCTACGCCGAGCTCGAACTCGACCCTGCCGCCCGCGTGCTGGTGCGCGCCGAGGCCGAAGTCGCGCCGGGCACCGTGCCGGTGGACGGCCTGCAGCCGGTCGCCTGGACGCACGCCTACGGGCACGGCCGCGTGGTCTACGACGGCCTCGGCCACGACGCCGAATCTCTGAATCATCCGACCCATCGCCGACTGCTGCAGCGCGCCGCGCTGTGGGCGGTCGGCCGTCCCTACTCGACCGTGGAGGCAGCCTGATGCGCGAGATCTCGGGAATGTCCGTACTGATCACCGGCGGCGGGTCCGGCATCGGCGAAGGAGCGGCGCGCCACTTCGCGGCGCGCGGCGCCAAGGTCACGATCACGGGGCGCCGTGCCGACAAGGTGGAGGCGGTCGCGAAATCGATCGGCCCGGCCTGCCGCGCGGTCGCCGGCGACGTGACGAAGCACGCCGACCGCGAGGCGATGCTGAAGGCCGCGGTCGAGCACGGCGGCAGGCTCGACCTGCTGGTCAACAACGCGGCGAACATGTACCGGCAGGCCGTGCACGAGTACACCGAGGCCTTCCTGCGCGAGGCCTTCGAGACCAACGTGATCTCCGCGATGATGCTGTCGAGCATGGCGGTGCCGCTGCTCGAGCCGACCAAGGGCGCAATCGTGTTCCTGGGCTCGGTGCACAATCGCCGCGCGTTCCCGGGCGCCTCGCCCTATGCGACCACGAAGGCGGCGGTCGAAGGCCTCACCCGCGTGATGGCGGCCGAGCTCGGCCGGCGCCAGATCCGCGTCGGCTGCATCCTGCCGGGTGCGGTGTCCACCGAGATCAACGTGCGCGCGGGGCTGTTCACGCAGGAGCAGGCGGAGTCCCGCTACGCCGCGATCGCGCCCCAGCACGCGCTCGGGCGCATCGGCACGGTCGACGAGATCGCGGAGGGCATCGAGTACCTGGCGCGCGCCGAGTGGGTCACGGGCGTCGCGCTCGAGATCGACGGCGGGCTCGGGCTCGGCGTCTCCAGTTTCTGAGCGGGCCCGCACGAAGGTCCGCGCATCATCCACGGCAGAGCATTCGAAGGGGATCGACATGAAGACCTGGAACCTGGCCGTCGCGGCCGCCGTAGCCCTGGCGCTCGGCGGTCACGCGCCGCACGCCGCCGCGCAGCAGTCCGCGCCGGCGGCCCAGCCGGAGGGCGCGCTCGAAGAAGTCGTCGTCCGTGCGCAGAAGCGCGCCGAGGCCGAGTCGGTGCAGGACGTGCCGGTGGCGGTCAGCGCCTATGACGCGCGCACGCTGGAGCGCACTTTCGCCATCGACCTGACCGACGTCGGCCGCCTCGCGCCGAACGTCACGCTGCAGCCGGTCAGCACGTTCCCGAACTTCGCGAATTTCACGATCCGCGGCATCGGCGTGACCACCTCGATCCGCACCGTGGACCCGGCGGTGAACGTCTATCTCGACGGCATCGTGATGGGCTTCCAGGCGGGCACGATCCTCGACACCTTCGACCTCGAGTCGATCGAGGTGCTGCGCGGCCCGCAGGGCATCCTGTTCGGCCGCAACACCACCGGCGGCGCGGTCTCGCTGCGCACCCGCCGGCCGACCGGCGAGTTCGGCGTCCGCGGTCAGGTGACCCTCGGCAACTACTCGCGGCGCGACGCGGCCGTGTCGGTGGAGGGCGCCCTCGGCGAGCGCGTGTTCGCCAAGCTCGCGGTGATGAGCCGCAACCAGGACGGCTTCTTCGAGGACCGCAACGGCGGCACGTTCGCGGTCGCGCCGTTCAACCCGTCGGGCACCGAGCCCGGCAGTTCGCGCGTGGACCAGACCGAGGTGGACACCCTGATCGTCAAGCCGACGATCGTGTTCCAGGTCTCGGACACGCTGGACTTCACGCTGCTCGGCAGCTACCTCAAGTCGGACGGCGGCGCGGCGGCCTCGCGCGCGTTCATCCCGGAGTCGGGCCGGCTGCTGCGCGCCCAGACCGAGTTCGGCTACACCCCGCCGACCGACGAGTACGAGATCAACCACGACCTCGTCGGCGTCAACGAGACCGAGGCCTACACGCTCGTCGGCGAGGGCAACCTCGACCTCGGGCACGGCCTCGTCACCGCGATCGTCGGCTGGCGCGACATCCGCTACGACACGAGCCTCGACGTGGACGGCACGCCGTTCACGCTGACGCACTTCCCGGACAACGAGGAGGAAGGCGACCAGTGGAGCGCCGAGCTCCGCTACGCGTCGACGTTCTCGGACCGCTACGACTTCACGGTCGGCCTGTACCACTTCCAGCAGGAGTTCCGGATCCTCGAGCGGCGCCAGATCACCGGTCGCGCGTTCAACCGCGCGCACACGCTGTTCGGCTTCCAGCAGGGCGACGCCACGCAGGAGCAGGACAGCCAGGCGGTGTTCGCGAACGTCAACGTGAACCTGACCGACACGGTGTCGGCGTTCGTCGGCGCGCGCTACACGCAGGAGCAGAAGGAGCTCTCGGCGATCCCGATCGGGCTGTGCACCGGCGGCGGCTTCACGGCCTGTCCCACCAACCGGCTCCAGTCCGAGCGCGAGTGGAGCGACACCTCGTACCGCGTCGGCGGCGAGTGGCGGCCGATGGAGGACTTCCTGGTCTACGCGAGCTACACGACCGGCTTCCGCAGCGGCAACTACAACTCGCGCGCGAACGCGCTCGCGATCCAGACGCCGGCGGATCCCGAGGAGGTCGGCGCGCTGGAGGCCGGCTTCAAGTCGACGTGGGCCGACGGGCGCGCCCGCACCAATTTCGCGGTGTTCCGCACGGACTACGAGGACATCCAGCGCATCACGCAGGGCACGCTGCCCGGCGGCCTGATCGTCCAGACGCTGCTCAACGCGGGCAAGGCGCAGATCACCGGCGTCGAGCTGGAGGCGACGTTCGCGCCCAGCGACGCGTTCGTCGTCGACGCGAGCGCGGGCTGGATGGAGCCGGAGTTCGAGGAATTCCGCGGCATCGACGCGGACCGCAACGGCACGGTCAACGCCGCCGACCTCGTGGCGGCCAAGAACCTGCGCTTCGACCGCGTGCCGGAGTGGACCGGCTACCTCGGCGCGACGTGGACGCTGCCGGTGCGCGCGTTCGAGGGGGAGCTCTCGCTGCGCGGCTCGGTGTCCTACCGCTCGGACTACGACACCGACGTCGCGAACAACCCGGAGCTCGCGCAGGACGCGTACTCGGTGGTGGACGCGAGCGTGAACTGGACGCGCGACCGCTGGCGCGTGTCCGCGTTCGGCCGCAACCTCGGCAACGCGTACTGGGTGGACGTGAAGAGCATCGGCCAGAACTTCCAGGCCTTCGGCGGCGTGCCGCGCACCTACGGGCTCGAGGTCGCGTTCGGGTTCTGAGGATCGTGGTCGGCGGGCGTCCGCGGACGCCCGCCGGCGCACGGCGCCCGTCAGATCGCGTCGTAGTAGCTGACGACGGCGCTCTCGGTCGTGCCGCCCACCCGGACCGGCACGAGCGCCGGGGCCCGGCTGACCCGCACGCAGGGCTCGGCGGGGTCGGCACGCCGCAGCCCTTCGCCCATCCACCCGAACCGCAGCGTGCGGCGCGCCTCGGTCGCCTAGCCCAGCCGCGCGAGCGCGTTCGAGGTCGCGTTCGCCGGGGCGAGCACCAGCACGTTCGAATTGCGGCCCGACGGCTCGAGCCGCAGTACCTTGACCCACTCGGTGGCACCACCGGCGTGGGCGAGACCGGGCACGCCGGCGAGCGTGGCGCCGAGCAACGCCGCGGCGAGAGCCGCGGTCGTGCGCGGCCGCGTCGGGAGTCGAGGCATCACGCGATCCTCACGGGTATCCGGGCGGCAGCGCGACCTGCGTCGCCACGACCTCGGTGCCCCGCAGCGTGCAGGCCACCTCGATCGGCGCGGCCCCGACGGGCACGCCGACCGGGTGCGCCGCGCCCATGTAGGACACGATGCCGGGCGTCTTGTCGTTGTAGTGCGTGAACTCGACGTGCCCGATGCGCTCGGGGCCGCCGAGCCGCGCGTCGAGGAACAGCGCCCGCTCGCAGAACAGCTTGAGGCACTGCTCCGAGGTGTCGCCGTCGCAGCCGACGACGCGGACGTCGCCGCCGGTCTTGAGCAGCTGCGGCTGCGACGCCAGCAGCCAGCCGGCCGTGCCGAGCGCGACGACGATGACGCCGAGGATCGACAGCGGTTTGGCGTAGCGACGCATCATCCTGCTCCCGGCCGGCTCGCCGCCCGCGGCGACGCTGTAGCACGGCTCGCCGGGGCGCGGAAGCCGCGGGCGCCCACGCCGATCGTCTCAACCTGCATCGGCCTCGTGGAACGTGACGAGAATGCCGTCGGGGTCCAGGACGGCGGACGCCCGCTGCCTTGGAGACTCATGCGTTCGCCTCGGGTTCGTCCGCGAAGAACGCGAATCCGGAGACCTCGTCGGAGCCCTCTTCAGGGCCCACCTCCTCGATCTCATCGACGAACACCAGGGGCGGGTCATCGGGCTCGTTGAGCGGCGCGAGCTGGCCCTCGGCGCGCAGCAGGTCGATCGCGGCGTGTTCCGCCTCCGCCGGGCCCGCGGCTTCGACGCACCGCGTGGTGTAGAAACCCACCCGTGCGGGCGTGTCGTCCAGGGTCAGCCAGAAGTTGCGTCCCTCGAGGACGACTCGGTAACGGGGCATCGTTGGGTACCTTCCGGGGGGCGGCGGCGCGACGCGGTGTGCGTCTCTGACCGTCGGGCGGCTGCCAGAGTTCCAGCTTGTTTCGCTCGGGGTCGATCACCCAGCCGAACTTGCCGTACTCCGAGTCCTCCACCTTGTCCTCGACGTGTACGCCCTCGGCGCGAAGCGCCGCCAGAACCGCGTGGAGATCGTCGACACGGTAATTGATCATGAAGGACGCCATACTCGGGCGAGGTAGGTCGTATTCGCCGCGAAGGGGCTCCAGACCGTGATGCCGACGCCCTGTGGGTTGCCCGGGTCGTTCCAGCGGAACGCCGGGGCTTACCGTGACACTCCGGCCGCGGTACGACGTATTCAGTGGGGCACCTCATCGCTCATGGTCCGTTCCAACGCTTCGTTGGACCACGCCGCCACCCTCCCTGAGTTGCCACAGCGCCCGCGCCAAGTCCTCGTACGCGTCGACAGGCCCGGTGGTTTGCGAATCGAACTGGCCTGCGAACAGGGCGTGGACTTCGCGGACGAGATCCTCGAGCGACTTCGCATCGACAACCTGCGGCACGAGCCTCGTGATCTCGGCTTCGTACTCGTCGGCGGGGCAGTCCATCGCAAGAAGGCCGATCGGATCTGCCGCGTTCACGATCGTCGCGACCTTCTCACGGAGCGCGAGGTATCGCTCTTCGTCGCATGCACCGCCCATCAGCGTCGTCCAACGTCGCGTTGAGGGGCCGCGCGGTGCCGTGTCAGCCGCCCCGACGTCGCGCGCATAGCGCGCCCACCTGGCACTTCTTGGATCACGGTCCGCTCCAACGCCTTGTCAAGCGCAGGCTTCACGAGTGAACGGTGATGACGGCATCGTGGGCGAACGGCCGCTGCGACAGTACTGCTACTGACACGCGTAACGGCGAGCCAAGCCTGAACCGCTCCTCATCGAATCGCCCACTGTAGTCGTGGACGAGCACCCGAACAGTAGCACCAGACTCGCAGAGCGCCTTTAGCGCCGAAAGAAACCGGATCCGCGCGGACGGTGGTGAACTGGCCGCGGCCCGACTTGAGGAGCTTATGGCACGCTCGATCTTGGCGTCGCTCCATCCCTTCTTTGCGTAGCGGCGCCGCAGCGTCTCCTCTTGCAACGCATCCCCATCGCCTTGCGGGTACGCCTGCAAGGAGCATGAGCATCCGTGGTCAGTGATGTCGTAGACGCCAAGCGTTCCCAGCACCTCGTGCACCGTTGGATTCGTGCTCTCGGCGGCACGCAGGTCGTGAGCGTAGAAGTGGGACTTCACGTCGACGCCAGGCTGTGTGACAGCAACGCTAATCAAGTAGCACATCGCGTACACCTGCGCCTAAGGAACGTCTGATTTACCCACCATTCTGATGCAAGATCGAGCTTCACGGCGGAGCTCTCGATGAAGCAGCAGACGCTGGCGGGTTTTGCGAAGTACGCGAAGACGACACGGCGGGCGAAGTTCCTGGCCGACATGGACCGCGTGGTGCCGTGGCGCGAGCTGGTCGCCGTGGTCGAGCCGCACTACCCGAAGGGCAGTCCGGAAGGCGGCCGCCCGCCGGTGGGGCTCGAGCGGATGCTGCGGATCTACTTCCTGCAGCTGTGGTTCAACCTGTCGGATCCGGCGGTGGAGGAAGCGTTGTACGACTCGGTGGCGATGCGCGAGTTCGTGGGCATCGACCTGGGCAGCGAAGCGGCGCCGGACGAGACGACGGTGTGCAAGTTCCGGCATCTGCTGGAGCGGAACAAGCTGGGCAAGCCGCTGCTCGCGGCGGTGAACCAGCACCTCAAGGCGCAGGGCATCAAGGTCACGAACGGCACGATCGTGGACGCGACGATCATCAGCGCGCCGAGTTCGACGAAAAACAAGGATCAGGAGCGCGATCCGGAGATGCACCAGACCGCGAAGGGCAAGCAGTGGTACTTCGGGATGAAGGCACACGTGGCGGTGGACAGCAGAACGAAGCTGATCCACACGATCCTGGCGTCGGCGGCCAACGTTCCGGACACCCTGGCGCTGCCGCATCTGCTGCACGGGCGCGAGACGCGCGTGTACGGTGACCAGGGCTACCAAGGGCAGACCGACGTGATCCGCGAGGTCGCGCCGAACGCGCGCGCCAAGGTCGAGCACGTGATCGGCGTGATCAAGCGCGTGTTCGGGTTCCAGAAGACCCGCTACCGAGGTCTGGCGAAGAACCTGCATCGGCTCGAGGTGATGGCGGCGTTGACCAACGTGTTCCTGCAGCGCCGACGACTGCTCGCGCGATGAGGATCGAGGCGCTCGGCGACCAGGCTGAGCGCGACAGACCCCGGCGTTCCTGCAGAAACGATGCGGGAACCCCCTGGTCGACGCTGAGATCGACGGATGCATGCAGGAATCGACGGTTGTTCAGACATTCCCTAACGTGGCCGTTGAGCGGCCGCGGTACAAGATACCCGGCGTGGCACTTTATCGTTCACGGTCCGCTCCAACGCTTTGTTAGGCGCGTGACTGCCATACGCGGGGATCGCGCCGCGCATGGAAGATGGAGAGCACTACA
>JAPZRU010000011.1 GCA_027531255.1 Steroidobacteraceae bacterium
ACCCCACCGCGCCCCGAGCGGCGGGAGTGCCTGCCGGGCCGGCCTTCAAGGCCGGGGCGGCGGAGGCTCCCCACCGTCCGGGCGGGCCGGGCAGGCACTCCCTCCGCTCGTCGCGCGTGAGCGTGTCAGGGCGGAGCGAGCCCCTTCGAGTACCAGGTCTTCCCGTCGCGGTCGACCACCACCGCGTCGAGCTCCGGGTAGCGCTCGATCAGCGCGATGCCGGCCTCCGGCCCCTTGATGAACACCGCCTTCGAGAAGCCCTCGGTGTCGGTGGCGTTCGGACCGATGATCGTCACGCTGCGCACGCCGCTCGGGCTGTGGCCCGTCCGCGGGTCGATGATGTGGTGGTGGCGCACGCCGTCCTCCTCGAAGTAGCGCTCGTAGTCGCCCGACGTGGAGATGCCCACGTCGGCGAGCGGCATGCTGAGGATCACGCGGGAGCGGTCATCGGGGTGCCGGATGCCGATCGTCCACGGGCGGCCGCGGCGGTCGCCGAGCAGCCGGGTGTCCCCACCGGCGGTCACGAGCCCGTGCCGCACGCCGAAGCCCTGCAGGATCGCGACGCCGCGATCGCATGCGTAGCCCTTCGCGAGCCCGCCGAGGTCGATGCGCATCCCCTCGCGACCGAAGCGTACCGTGCCCGCCTCGCGATCGAGCTGCAGGTTGCGCCAATTCACGCCGGGCAGCGCGCGTTCGAGTTCGCTCTCCGTCGGCCGCACCCTGCGGCGGTAGTCGTAGAGGTAGCCGACGCTCGCGTAGGTGATGTCGAACGCCCCGTCGGTGCGCGCGGAATAATCGAGCGACTTCGCGATCAGGTCGAACAGTTCGCGGTCGATCCGCACGGGCTCGCGGGCCGCGCGCGCGTTGATCGCGGAGAGCTGGCTGTCCGGCCGATAGTGGCTCATCAAGGCGTCGATGCGGTGCATCTCGTCGATCACCGCATCGACCGCGGCCTGCGCGCGGGCCGGTTCGTCTTGCCACGCCTCGACGTAGATGCGCGTGCCCATGATCGACTCTTCGCGCTTCGCCCATTCCGCGTGCGCGGCGACGGCGTAGAGCGACAGGACGGCGCAGGCGAGCGCGGCCCACGGCGGAGGCAGGCGACGGGCGGCGGCGCGCGCGGCAGGTGCGGGAGGCTGCATGCACCGATTATCCCAGACGGGCGCGCCGCGGCCAGCGCGGGCTCGGCTATCATCGGGGCGCGGCCGTGGCCGCGTGAAACTCCGGCGCGCCGCCGCAGTCGCATGCAGCATCCGCGCCGAAGATCGGCCGACGAGGATGAACCACCGATGAACCTGCCGCGCACCCTCCATGCCCTGCTCGCTGCCGTCGTGCTCGCAGCGCCCACCTTTTCGGCCCTCCCGGCCGCGGCTGCCTCCCGCGAGGACGCGCGGCTCACGGAGGCGACCGCCGTGCTCCAGGAGGGCACGCGGATGCGCGACCAGGCTATCCCCGACTGGCTGCTGCGGCGGGCCTACGGGGTCGCCGTGTTCCCGAACGTCGTGAAGGTCGGGCTCGGCATCGGCGGTCGCGGCGGCCGCGGCGTGCTCGTCGTACGCGACGACCGCGGCCGCTGGAGCAACCCGGCGTTCGTCACGCTCGCCGGCGGCAGCTTCGGCTGGCAGGCCGGCATCCAGGAGAGCGACATCGTGCTGGTCTTCACGACGCGCAAGAGCGTCGAGGGCATCACCGGCGGCAAGTTCACGCTGGGCGCCGACGCCTCGGTGGCGGTCGGCCCGGTCGGCCGCCAGGTCTCCGGCTCGACCGACGTGACGCTCGACGCGGAGGTCTATTCCTACTCGCGCGCCCGCGGGCTGTTCGGCGGCATCGCGATCGACGGCACCGTGATCTCGATCGACCATCGCGGCAACGCGGCGTACTACCAGCGTCGCGGCGTGCTCGCGTCCGAGATCTTCGCCGCCGACGCGCCGGCCGCGCCCGAGTCGGCGCAGCGCTTCGTCGCGGCGCTGCGCAACCTCGCGCGCGAGGAGGCCGCGCGACCCGCTCAGGACGGCACCGCGGCACCGGCTGCGGGTGCCCGGCCCGCGACGACGCCGGAGGCGCGCGACCCGTCGCCGCCCGCCGAGGCCCGCGGCCTCGAATCCGGTGGCGCGGCGACCTTCCCGCTCGAGGCGGCGCAACCGCCACGCTGAACGAAGACGGCCCCGCGGGCGACCGCAGCGACGGACACGGGAGGATTCGAATGGGCGTGTGCAGCATCGGGATCGTGGGACTCGGCAGCATGGGACAGCCGATGGCGCGACGGCTCGCCCGCGCCGGTCACCCGGTGATCGCCTGGAACCGCACGCCGGGGCGCGCGGAAGCGCTGCATCCCGAGGGCGTGAAGATCGCCGATTCCCCTGCCGAAGCGGCACGTGCCGACGTGCTGATCTCGATGCTGTCGGACGACGCCGCACTCGAGGAAGTCGTGCTGCCGGGCGGGCGGCCGCTCGGTGCGGCCGGCCTCGTGCACGTCAGCATGAGCACCGTGAGCGACGCGCTCGCGACGCGCCTCGCCGCGGCTCATGCGGCCGCCGGCCAGGCCTTCGTAGCGGCGCCCGTGTTCGGCGCACCGGACGCGGCGCAGGCCGGCAAGCTCGTGATCGCGGCCGCCGGCGAGCGGTCCGCGGTGGAACGCGTGCGCCCCCTGCTGGAGGTCCTGGGACGCGTGGACCAGGTCGGCATCGACCCCGCGAGCGCCTGCGTGGTGAAGGCCGCGGGCAACTTCCTGATGGCGGCGGTCGTCGAGTCGCTGCGCGACTCGCTGACGCTCGTGCACGCGGCCGGCGTCGACCCGCGGCAGTTCGTCGGGATCGTCACGCAGTCGCTGTTCCCGACGCCGGTCTACCAGTTCCTCGGCGGCACGCTCGCGGGCAAGCTCGTCGAGGGCGCGCCGCGCGTGCCGAACCCGTTCGCGAAGAGCGCCGCGCTGTCGCTCGCCTCCGCGCGGCGCCTCGGGGTCGCGCTGCCGGTGCTCGAGCGCGTAGCCGAATCCGGCCGCTAGGTCGCGAGGCCCACGGGGCAGGCCACGCCCGTCCCGCCGATGCCGCAGTACCCGCCCGGATTCTTCGCGAGGTACTGCTGGTGGTACTCCTCGGCGTAGTAGTACTCCGGCATCGACGCGATCTCGGTCGTGATCGCGCCGTGCCCCGCGGCGGAGAGCGCGCGCTGGTAGGCGTCGCGCGAACGCCCGGCGGCGCCCCGCTGTACCTCGTCCAGGCAGTAGATCGCGGAGCGGTACTGCGTGCCGACGTCGTTGCCCTGGCGCATGCCCTGCGTGGGGTCGTGCGATTCCCAGAACACCTGCAGCAGCTGCTCGTAGCTCACCTGCCGCGGGTCGAAAGCGACCCGCACCACCTCGGTGTGCCCCGTGTTGCCGGTGCAGACTTCCTCGTAGGTGGGGTTCGGCGTGTAGCCGCCGGCGTAACCGACCGACGTCGACCAGACGCCGGGCTGCTGCCAGAACTTGCGCTCGGCGCCCCAGAAGCAGCCGAGCCCGAACACCGCGAGCTCGAGTCCCTCGGGGAACGGGGGCACGATCCGGTTCCCGTTGACGAAGTGCCGCGCCGGCACGCGCAGCGACTCGGGACGGCCGGGCAGCGCCTCGTCGCGGGCGGGCATCACGGTCTTCCTGCGCTGGAATAGGCTCATCGTCGGCTCCGTTGGGGCTCCACCATTGTATCCAGTATCCTTCGCGCCCGGTCCCGCCCGGACCGGCACGACGGACGCGAGCATGATCTCCGGCATCGAATGCGTGACCCTGGGGGTGCGCGACCTCGACGGCGCGCTGGGCCTGTTCCGCGACGTGTTCGGCTACCGCGTCGAATCGGACACGCGCGCGTCCGTCAGCCTCCTGTCGGTCTGGGGCCTCAGGCCCTACGCCGACGTGCGGCTGGTCGAACTTTCGTGCGACGGCTACGCCTTCGGCCGCCTGCGGCTCGCGCAGTTCCCGGACGAGGGCCCGGCCACCCGCGACGACTTCGGCCCCGCGGCGCCGGATGCACCGACGGCGGCGGGCCCGAAGGCGCTCGATCTCTACGTCGCGCCGCCGATGTCGGCCGCGCTCGACGTCGCGGTGCGCAGCGGCTGCATGCTCCGCGCGGGACCCGTGCGCTTCGCGGTGCGCGACACCGAGACCGAGGAGGCGCTGCTGACCGGCCCCGCCCGGCTGCCGCTGCTGCTGATGGTCGGGCACCGGCATCCGAAGCGGGCCCAGCGGGAGGTGCCCCCGCCCGGACGCACGAGCGAGGTCGCCACCGTGTCCGTGGTCACCGCCGACCTCGACGCCACGCGCCGCTTCTACGTCGACGGCCTCGGCTTGACGGCCGACGGCGTCGACGACGAGTTGCACGGCGACGACCGTGCCAGGGTCTGCCGCCTGCTCGGCGTGCCGGAGGACACGCGGGTCAGCCTGGTGCTGTTCCGGGACCCGGCACAGCCGAGCGGCAAGGTGCTCGCGGTGCATTTCCACGACCGAACGACGCCCACCCTCGCCCACGCGATGCGGCCGGGCAACCTCGGCATCAGCCTGTTCAGCACGCGGTGCCCGAACCTCGAGGCGCTGCGCGAGCGACTGGAGTCGGCCGGCACGCGCGAGCACCTGCCGATCCTGCACGTCGCGCTCGGCGACGGCATGCCCGCACGGACGATGCTGGCACGCGGCCCGAACGGCGAACTCTTCGAATTCATCGAGCGCTGAGTCAGAGCAGCGAGTCGATCCCGGGGACGCGCGCGAGCACCGTCACGAGCGCGCGGAGCTGCCACGTGGTGTCCGGCTCGTGGTGTTCGCGCACGAGCCGGCCGTCCCGCTCCCCCGTCCAGACCAGCCGCCCGTCCTCGAGCGTCACGCGCCAGGCACGGTGGGGCTCGAAGGTCGTCTCGACCATCCGCGCGAGCCGCTCGGCGACCGCGGCATCGTGCACGAACAGGCCGATCTCGGTGTTCAGTTCGCGCGAGCGCGGGTCGAGGTTGAAGCTGCCTACCCACGCCACGCGACGGTCGAACACCATCACCTTGGAGTGCAGCGAGGCCTCGCTCGCGCTGCCGTCGACCGGTGCCCCCCGGTTGCGCAGCCCGCGGCGTTGCGGGCGGGTCCGCGCGGCCTCGCGCTGGAACTCGTAGAGTTCGACGCCCATCCGGAGCAGTGCGCGGCGGCGCTTCTGGTAGCCGGCGTGCACCGCCGCGACGTCGGTGGACGAGAGCGAGTTGGTCAGGATCCGCGTGCGCACGCCGCGCCCGCGCGCGTGCGCGAACAGCCGCATGCCGGTTCGCCGCGGGACGAAGTAGGCCGACTCGATCAGCAACTCCTCGCGCGTCCGCGCCATCTCCTCGTTGAGTCGCACGCCGACCGCCGACTTCGGCTCCCCGCGGGGCGCGACCTTGCCGGGTTCGTCGACGACGACTTCGACGCTCGCCCACTGCAGGTTCTCGTGAGCCGCCAGCAGCGACTGCAGCCAGTCGCGCCGCGCCGCCGGGAACGAACCCTCGAACCGCTCGTTCTGGCGCGCATAGGTCGCGAGCGCGCGGCGCAGGCGGTCGCCGTCTTCCACCGTGGGCTGCACGTCGACCAGCGACTCGGCCGGGTACGCCCACGGGCTGTTCCAGTAGAGGTCGAACGCGCGCGTGATCTCGCGCGCGGCCGGCCCGACCACGAGCAGGTCGACGTCGCGGAAGTTCGGCTGCTCGCGGTCGAAGTTGAAGTAGTTGTCGCCGATGTTGCGGCCGCCGACGATCGCAGCCATGCCGTCCACGGCGTAGATCTTGTTGTGCATGCGCCGGTTGGCGCGCGCCAGGTCGAACACGTACTGGAACGGGCGCGTCCAGCGTTCGCGGAACCGCATCGGGTTAAAGACGCGCACCTGGATGTTGCGATGCCGGTCGATGCTCGCCAGCTGCAGGTCGCGCCCGACGTTGTTGCTGTCGTCGATCAGCAGGCGCACGCGGACGCCGCGCTCCGCGGCGGCGGCGAGCCGGTGCAGCAGGATCAGCCCGCTGTCGTCGTTCTCGTAGATGTAGTACTGGACGTCGACCGTGCGATCGGCGACGTCGGCGAGGGATACCCGCGACAGCCACGCGAGCGGCCCGTCGTCGAGGATCGCGACGCCGGAATGGCCCGGCCTGCGGGCCAGCGGCTCGGCGAACGCGCGCGCGAGACGCGTGCCGTCGTCCTCGATCGCGACGCTCGGTGTGCGTTCGACCTCGGGGCGCAGCGCGGTGCACGCGACCGTGGCCACCACGAGCGCGCAGGCCGTCGCGAACGCGATCGCGCGCAACGGACGGACGGGACGAACGCATCGCGCAGGCATGCCCGGATCGTACGGGCACTGCGCGCGGTTCCGTTGCGAGGCGGCAAATGCGCCACGGGACGCGCGGCCGCGTGCGCACCGGCGTCGGATTCGGGAGCCGCGGGCGGCTCAGCCGGCGGGCGGGGTCGGGGCCGACGCCGTGCCGGCGGCCGCGGGCGGGTCGATTGCCACCGGCGAGCTGTAGGGGTCGAAACGCCGGGTGGAGTCCTCGGTCGCGCGGCGTTCGCGCTCCTCGCGCTGGCGGCGCAGCTCGCGCTGTCGTTCGAACTCGGCCTGCCGCGCCGCCTCGCGCGCGGCGTCCTGGCGCGCCGCCAGCCGCTCGGTGGCCGTGCGCGCGTTCGCGCACTCGGGATCCCCGGCGAGCTCGCGCTGCTCCGCGCAACGACTGACGAGCCCCTGCAACACGACCGGGTCTGCCATCAGCTCGCTGACGGTCCGCGGACGTGGCTCGGGCGCGCCGCAGGCGGCGACGAGCAGTGCCCCCGTCACTAGACCGATGCAGTCGCGTACGCGCGCCATGGATTCGGGCCTCCTCGCCCCCCGGGGCCGCCGCCTTATGGTAAGAAAAGGGCCGGCCCTTTCCCACCTCCCGATCGTGAACTGGATCACGGTTTGCGTGCGGGCTCCCCGTGCACGGAAGCCCAAGGGCCGCCACCGTCACGAACCGTGGGGCGCGTCGATTTTCCTGGGCCCGCGAGGGTGACGACGTGACTCCGGACCCGGAGCTGCTGAAGCGCGATCTGTTCGGCACCGTCCGCCGGGAGCGCCGCGGCGAGGCGTGGCTCGTGGTGCGCGACACCGCGACGGCGGCACGGTGGGTGCGCGGAGTGGCGCGGCGGCTGGCCGCGCGTGAAGCCCGCGCGCTCGAGCGCCTGCAAGGTCTCGACGGGGTCCCGCATCTGGTCGACTGGGACGGCCGGCGGCTGGTGCGCACCTGGCTCGCCGGCGAGCCGATGCAGATCGGGCGGCCGCGCGACGCCGCCTACTTCGCGCGCGCGCTTGCGCTGCTGCGCGCCGTCCATCGCGCGGGGGTGGCGCACCGCGACCTCGCGAAGGAACCGAACTGGCTCGTCCGTCAAGACGGCAGCCCTGCACTGGTCGACTTCCAGCTGGCCCTCGCGGCGCCGCGCCGTTCGGGATGGTTCCGCCTGTGGGCCCGGGAGGATCTCCGGCACTGGCTGAAGCACAAGCGCAGCTACCGGCCCGACCGACTCACGGCGCGGCAGCGCCGCATCCTAGCGACGCCCGCGTGGCCGAGCCGCATCTGGATGCGATACGCGAAGCCGATCTACCGTTTCGTCACGCGCCGGCTGCTCGGCTGGGCGGACCGCGAAGGCGCGGGAGACCGGCGGCACCGACCACACCCGCGGCGTTGAGGGGTCCGCGCCGATCCGCTACCTTGCGACCCCGCCTCGGAGCCCGTCATGACCATCGCGCACGATCACAACCTGCACCGCCCCGCCCCGCCCCCGGTCCGGCCCTACGGCATCCGCGTGTCGTTGCCGCCGGGCGATCCGTTCCGCCGTCTCCTCGGCGAGGACTGGCAGCGCGAACACTGGTACGCCACCGCCGGGGAACGCGACGCGGCGCTGCACGAGATGAGCCGCCGCCACGAGTACTCGCGCATCGGCGACCGGCCCGCGCTGACGTTCGAGCGCATCCAGAAGCTGGCGGAGGGCCGCGCGCGCTGAGTCGCGCCGAACGAGTTCAGAACGTGCGGCCGAGGAACAGGTAGTAGGCGCTCTCGCCGCCCTCGTCGTAGCCGCCGCCGAGATACAGCGGCCCGAGCAGCGTCTCTAGCCCGAAGAACGCACCGACATTCCGCCGCAGGTCCGCGAAGCTCGCGTCGCCGCGCCGTTCCCAGGCGTTGCCAGCCTCGAGCGAGACGCCGAGGTACATCGGCACGTCGAACGGTCCCGCGCCGCGTGGCCGCAGCCGATTGAGGTAGACGAGCCGGCCGATCCCGAAATGCGGCCCCGCGATCGAGTCGGCCGCGAGGCCCGACAGGTTCAGGAAGCCACCGAGCGGGAAGAAGCGCTGCACCGCGTCGGTGCCGTTCAGCGCGGAGCCGCCGCTGACCCAGCCGATCAGCGTGTGCCGCCCGCGCGAGCGCGCCACCAGCCAGTCGGCCCGCGCCGTGTCGACGTCGGCGTCCGCGCCAAGCGCGCGCCGCTCCGCGTCCCACTGCACCTGGAACAGGTCGCCGTGGCGCGGGAAGCTGACGCTGTCGAGGCGGTCGACCGCGAACCGCGCGAACCAGCCGCCGCCGTCGAAGTCGAGCGACGCCGGGGCGCGCGGCGTCGGCGTGCCGAACTGCAGCCGGGTAGTGCCGGAGGTGCGGCGCACGCCAGCCCGCACCTCGCCCCAGGTGCCGAGCTCGCGCCCGACGTCGAGCCCGTACTGCCGCTCGCGAACGCGGTACTCGCCGAGCGGGCTGCCGTCCGGGGTTTCCGTGCGCAGGCTGCGGCTGCCGACCGCGAACCGTGGCGCGACGAACCACGGCGAGGCGTAGCCGAGCGGCTGGAAGAACTCCACCGCGAACCGCGGCCGCTCGCCGATCTGCAGGTCGAAGTTCCACTCGGCCATGTACGGATTCGCTTCCGTAACGACGAAGCGCAGGCCCGCGGTGTAGCTGGTGTCCCCCTGGAAATCGTCCTGCAGTTCGAGGCCGATCCGCAGATAGTTCGGGCCCCAGCCCTTGCGCCGCGCGGACACCTCGAGGCCGGTACGGCCGCCGGATTCGACCACGCGGTAGTCCAACGTCTCGAACAGGTCGCGCCCGTAGAGGCTGCGGATCGCGCGGTCCAGCGACTCGCCCTCGGCCGGGCGGCCCACCGCCGGCGCGAGCGCCGACTCGATGAGCTTGCGATAGCGACCGGAGGCCGCGTCCACCTGCACGAAATCGACGCGGCCGGGCGTCGCGCGCTCGGCGCGGCGCGCGACGTGGTTCGCGTACTCCTCCGGGGCCAGCGCCAACGCCGCGAGCTGCGGCGCGACCCGGCGCGCTCCCGCCTCGCCGGCGCGCAGCGCCTCGAACACGCGTGCGAAATCGGTGGATGCGAGCGCGCCGAGGTCGGGATCGACGATCACGTCGCGCGCCGAGAGCGTCGCGCGGGCACGTTCGGTCGCACGGTTGATCAGGATCGCGACCATCTGCTGCGATACCGCGAGAGCGGAGCCGAGTTCGCGCGCCGGCCGCAGCGGCGAACTGACGTCGACCGCGACGATCACGTCCACTCCCAGTTCGCGCACCGCCTCGACCGGCAGGTTCTCGGCGACGCCGCCGTCCACGAGCACGCGCCCGTCGATCTCCACCGGCGCGAACACGCCGGGCGCGGACATCGAGGCGCGCACCGCGGTCGCGAGCGAGCCGCTCGACAGCACGACGGGCAGCCCGGTCTCGAGGTCGGTGGCGAGCGCGCGGAACGGGATCGGCAGGCGCGAGAAGTCGTCGACGTGCGCGACCGGCAGCGTCGCGGCGCGCAGCTTCTGGTTCAGCTTCTGGCCCTGGATCAGGCCGCGGGGGTACTTGATCCGTCCGGCCGACAGGCCGAGCGGCAGGCGGGCGAGGAACTCGCGGTCGTCCTGCTTGCGGCGGAAGTTCAGCGCCGCGCGGCCGGGGCGGTCGCGGAACGCGTCCTGCCAGTCCAGCGAGGCCAGCAGCGCCTCGACGTCGGCCGCCGACATGCCGGAGGCGTAGAGTCCCCCGACGACCGCGCCCATGCTCGTGCCGGCGATCGCGTCCACGGGGACGCGCAGTTCCTCGAGGACCTTCAGCACGCCGACGTGCGCGGCGCCGCGGGCGCCGCCGCCGGACAGCACGAGCCCGACCCGTGGCCGCGGCTCGAGCGCCGGGCGCGCGTCCGCCGGCGCGCTCGCCGGCGCGTTCCCGGGCGCGAGCAGGGCACCACACGCGACGAGCACGGCGGCACACGACCACGAGCGACAGGCGAGCATGCGGATCCGGGGTGCGGCGGGCCCGCAGGATCCTAGCAGACGGGGGCAATCCTTCCGCCCCGCATCCTGGACGAGGTGCCGCGACGGCGAGGCATCCCGCGGCGGCATCGCGCTCGGCGATAATCACGCGATGAAGCACCGTCGCCCCGCCCCGCCCCCGCGGCCGTCCGCGCCGCTCCTCCTCGCCGCGTCGCTCGCCGCATCGCTCGCGATCGTCCCCGTCCGCGCGGCCGACGCGCTCGAACCCGTGGTCGTGACCGCCACGCGCACGCCGGTCGCGGCGCTCGACTATGCCGGCAGCGCGACGCGCCTCGCGGCCCCGGAACTCGCCCTCGTCGGTGCGACGCACTCGTCCGAGGCGCTGAACCGCGCGGCCGGCAGCTTCCTGCAGCGCGGCAGCGGGCAGGAGGTGCTGGTCGCGCTGCGTTCGCCAGTGCTGACCGGCGCGGGCGCCTGCGGCGCGTTCCTGGTGCTCGAGGACGACGTGCCGATCCGCCCGGTCGGCTTCTGCAACGTGAACCAGCTGTTCGAGGTGAACTTCGAGCAGGCCGGCGCGATCGAGGTACTGCGCGGCCCCGGGGTCGGCGTGCTCGGCGCGAACGCGATCCACGGCGTCGTGAACGTGCTGAGCGCGCGCGCGGCGCGACTGCCGGCGTTCGGGGTGGGACTCGCGACCGGCAGCGACGCCTATCGGCAGGTGCGGCTCGCGACCGCCGGCCGTTTCGGCGACGAGACCGCCGCGGGACTCGTCGCACACTACACGCGCGATGGCGGCTGGCGCGACGCCTCGGGCTTCACCGAGGCCAAGCTGAACGCGAGCGTCGACGGGCGCACGAGTGCGGGCGGCGCGTGGCGCGTGGCGCTCGCGGCGACGCGGCTCGACCAGGAGACCGCCGGGTTCGTCGGCGGCTTCGACGCTTACCGGGACGAGCGGCTGCGCCGCTCGAACGCGAATCCCGAGGCCTACCGCGACGCGTGGAGCGCGCGCGCGATCGCCGAGTACCGCGCCGCCGACTCGACGCCCGGCCGCTTCGCGGCGCGTGCCTACGCGCGCACCTCGCGCATGGATTTCCTGCAGCACTTCCTGCTCGGGCAGCCGCTCGAGAAGAACGGCCAGGACAGCGGCGGCGTGCTGCTCGGCTGGTCGGGCACCGCGGGACCGCTGGACTGGCGCGCGGGACTCGACCTCGAACTCGCGCGCGGGCGCCTGGTCGAGGACCAGGCGCGGCCGACGACCGGCGGCAGCCCGGTCGCGAACGCGATCCGGCCGGTGGGTCTCCACTACGACTACGTCGTGGACGCGCGGTTGGCGGCGCCCTGGGCGCAGGTGGACTGGCGCCCCGCGGACCGCTGGACGCTGACCGCCGCGGTGCGCGGCGAGTACGTGCGCTACGACCATGACAACCGGATGCTCGCGGGCAACACCGCGGCGGACGGCACGCCGTGCCCGTTCGGCGGCTGCCTCTACAGCCGCCCTGCCGATCGCGACGACGCGTTCCGCAATCTCGCGCCGCGACTCGGCGCGACGTGGCGGTTCGCTCCCGGCCACTCGCTGTACGCATCCGCGGCGCGCGGCTTCCGACCGCCCGAGGCGACCGAACTCTACCGGCTGCAGCGCCAGCAGCGCGTCGCGACGCTGGGTTCCGAGCGCATCGACGCGCTGGAGGCGGGCCTGCGCGGCGGCACGGGCTCGTTCGACTACGCGATCGCCGCCTACGCGATGGAGAAGCGAAACGTGATCCTGCGCGACGGCGCGGGCTTCAACGTCGACGAGGGCCGCACGCGCCACCGCGGCATCGAACTGGAAGCGGCGTGGTCGCCGCTGCCCGTGCTGACGCTGGGCGCCGGCGGCACCTACGCGCGCCACACCTACCGCTTCGACCGCGCCGTCGACGGCGGCGAGACGATCGCGAACGGCAACGACGTCGATACCGCGCCCCGCCGGCTCGCGACGCTGCGCGCGCAGTGGCGTCCCACCGACGCCACCACGGTGGAACTCGAGCGCGTCGCCGTCGGCCCCTACTTCGCCGACGCCGCCAACCGCAATCGCTACCCGGGGCACGTGCTGCTTAACCTGCGCGCCGGACTCGCGCTCGGCGGGGGCTGGACGGCGCGGGCGCGCGTGCTGAACCTGGCGGACCGGGCATACGCGGACCGCGCCGACTTCGCGTTCGGGAACTGGCGCTACTTTCCCGGCCGCGAACGCGCGTGGTTCCTCGAACTCGAATACGCACGGCCGGCTGCCGCCGGAGCGTCGCGATGACCGGCGCGTTCGCCTGGGCGCTCGCCGTGGGCGCCGCACTGTCGGTGCAGGTCGGGCTCAACATGATCCTGCGCGCCCACCTCGGCCATGCGGCCTGGGCCGCGCTCGTGAACTTCGGCGTGGGCACGCTCGCGCTCGCCGCGTTCGCGCTCGCGGTGCGGGCACCGCTGCCGTCCGGCGCTTCGGTGGCCCAGGTGCCCTGGTGGGCGCTCGCGGGCGGTGCGCTGGGTGCGCTCTACGTCGCCTCGTCGACGGTCCTGGGGCCGCGACTCGGCGTCGCGCTGCTGACGGCGCTCGTGGTGGCGGGCCAGATGCTGGCCGCACTGGTGATCGACCACTACGGCTGGCTGGGCTTCCAGCAGCACCCGATCACGTTCACGCGCCTCGCGGGCGCCGCACTCATCGTCGCCGGCGTGGTGCTGCTCGGCCGGACCTGAGCTCGCGCGGACGCGGCACCTGCTGCGTGATGCAATGGATGTTGCCGCCGCCCAGCAGGATCTCGCGGGCCGGCACGCCGACCACCTCGCGCTTCGGGAACGCGCGCTTCAGCACGGCCGCGGCCCGGGCGTCGCGCTTGCGGTCGAGCAGCGGCATCACGACGTGGCGGTTGGCGACGTAGAAGTTCACGTACGAGCCGGCGAGACGGTTGCCGCCGCGACGCGGCTCCGTACCGTCGACGTGGTCGACGCCGGCGGCCTCCTCGTCCGTCATGTACAGCGGCCCCGGCTGCACGAGCTTGTGGATCTCGAATCGCCGGCCGCGTGCATCGCGCGCACTGGCGAGCCGCTCGTGCGCGTCCCGCGAGATCTCGTACTGCGGGTCGCTCCGGTCGTCGGTCCACGTCAGGCAGACCACGCCGGGGGCCGCGAAGCACGCCAGGTTGTCGACGTGGCCGTCGGTCTCGTCGCGGTACACGCCGCGGCCCAGCCAGATCACCGTCTCGATCCCGAGATGGTCGGCGAGCAGGCGCTCTATCTCCTCGCGCGTCAGGCCGGGATTGCGGTTCGGGTTCAGGAGGCACTCTTCCGTCGTGAGCAACGTACCCTGCCCGTCGGCGTGGATCGCACCGCCCTCCAGCACGCATGGCGCACGATAGCGGTCGGCACCCTCGATCTCGCAGACCTTCTGGGCGACCGCGTCGTCCAGATCCCACGGCCAGTACAGGCCGCCTTCGAGGCCGCCCCAGGCGTTGAAGCGCCAGTCCACGCCGCGCCGCCGGCCGCGGGCGTCGACCACGAACGTCGGCCCCACGTCGCGCATCCAGCAGTCGTTGCTCGACAGTTCCACCACGCGCACCGCGGGCGGCAGCGCGCTGCGCGCGTTCGCGTACTGGCGCTGCGACACGCCCACGGTGACCGGCTCGCTGGCCGCGATCGCGGCCGCGACCTGCACGAACGCCGCCTGTGCGGGCTTCGCGCCCAGCCGCCAGTTGTCCGTGCGCTCCGGCCAGAGCAGCCAGCAGCCGTCGTGCGGCTCGAACTCCGCGGGCATGCGGAAGCCGTCGCGCGCGGGGCGCGTGTCGAGCGTGCGGGACATGGAACCTCCTGCAGGGATTCTAGCAGGGGGGTCGGCGGCACCCGGACCGCGGGCGCGCAGTCCGGTCGTGCGCGACCGCGGCGGTCCGTTCAGGCGGCGGCGAGACCCACCATCGCGAGCGCCCCGCCGAGCGCGGCGCCGGCGAGCACATCCGTCGGGTAGTGCAGACCGAGTACCACGCGGGAGGCGGCGACCATCGCCGCGAACGGCACCAGCACGAAGCCGAGTTCCGGGAAGTGCGACGTGGCGATCGTCGTGAACGACACGGCGTGCAGCGTGTGGCCGGACGGGAAGCTGTAGCGATCGAGGGGCGGCGTGCCCGCAAGGATGTGTTCGAACGTGATGTAGGGCCGCTCGCGTACGAGGCGCTCCTTCAGCACCTTGTAGACGGCGATGCCGACGAGCGCCATCGCGCCCATCTGCGCGGCGGGCAGGAGACCGGCCTCGCCGTACAGGATCGGCACCAGCAGCAGCAGGAGGTACCAGAAGATACCGTCGCCGAGACGGCTGGCCACGCGGAAGACTTCGCGGACCGCGGGACGGTGGCAGCCGCGGTTCAGGCTGAGACAGAGTCGCTGTTCGAGAGCGTCGACACGCTGGAAGAGGGTCGCGTCGCGGCTCGAGATCATGCGGGCACTCCCCGGCTACCGAGACCGCGCGCAGGTTGCGGCAGGAATGCGTAGGGGCCGTTACGGCACGATGACCGATTCCTGACGATCAGCGACTTGCACGCGCTTCCGGACCCGCGTCGCAGGCGCGTGGCGGTCTCGCGATCGTACCGTGCGCAGGTGGGGCGGCCGGTGCGCGGAGCCGCGCGCCCGCGCCGTGCGGGCTGCGGACTTGGATCGCCGCGCGACGACCCGCGCGCCGCCCCGATCGACGGCGGATGCGCAGCTCGCGAGATGGCGGCGTTGCGGGGAGGACGGGATGGAGTTCCGCGTCCGGAACATGACCTGCGGTGGGTGCGCGCGCTCGCGTCGTCGTTCAGCCCATGCCGGGGCCGCGCGTATCGCGCGGCGGGGCGGCCCGGTGCCAGTCGCTCACCCAGCCCACTTCGGTCGCAAGGCCGCCATCGTCGTGGAGCGTGATCCAGCGGTAGCCTGGCGGCCGGTCGTCCATCACGCAGTGGCGCGTGCCCGGCTTGAACTGGGCGCAGGTCGACGGTGACGTGAGCACGCGCAGCGTGCCGAAGCCGTGGTCCGCGGCCTGGTGCACGTGGCCGGTGACCACGGCCCGGACCTGCGGATGCGCCGACAGCAGCCCGAGGAACCGTGACGCGTTCCTGAGGCCGTAGGCGTCCAGCCACGCGCTGCCGAGTTTGACGGGCGGGTGATGCAGCGCCACGAGCGTCGGCCGCCCGGGCGCCGCCCGCAGTTCGCGCTCGAGGCGCTCCAGTTCGCCGTCGGCGAGGAGGCCGGCGGGATCTTCGGGCACGTGGGTGTCGAGCAGCACGAGCAGCCACGCGCCGAGCTCGGCGCGCCCGCAGTACTGGAAACCCTGGCCGGAGAGCGCAGTGGCCATCGTCGCCGGAGCGTCGTGATTGCCGGGCAGGCAGTACACCGGCGCTTCGAGCGTGGCGAGCGCGCGGCGGAAGTTCGCGTAGGCCTCCGGCGTACCGTCCTCGGCCACGTCGCCGGTCGCGAGCACCGCGTGCGGCCGGGGGCGCGCCATTGCAGCGTCCTTCAACACCGCGCGCAGCGAGTGCGCGGTGTTGGTGTCGTAGATCTCGCGCGTCTCGTCCGCGTAGAGATGCGGATCCGTCACCTGCAGCAACTGGACAGACGGCATGGGACCCCTACGGTCGTGCGTTTCGCACCGCTTGCGATCGTACATGAGCCGGGAATACCGGGACGTGGTATCGGCGGCCGAGGCCGCTGAACGACTGCTGGCGCAAGGCGAGCCCGTGCTCACCCACGACGTCGCGCAGGCGGCGCTCCGCTCGTGGCCGACGGATCCGCGACTGCGCCGTCTGCAGGGCTTCGCGCTCGACGGCGTCGGCGAACGCGACGCGCACCTCACGGCGGCGTTCGAACTCTGCCGCCGTGCCTACGAGTCGGCGCCGCGAGCAGGTCGTCTTCGGGATCGAAGCCGATCGCGTTTATGCTGCGCCGATCGGCGCTCCAGGGGTTCTTCCAGACCGCCGGGAAGACGTGGACCGGCGAGACATCCACGACCTGCCGGTCGCCGAGCGCCTGGTACAGCCGGCGGATCGAGACCGGCGCGGGCCGGTGTGCGAGCTGCCGCCAGCCGAGTGGCACGGGAAGTGGCGCCCGGCTCACGGCGCCAGCGCCCGAGCTCGAGCACACCGGCGACTCCTGCGAGCTAGCCCGGCTGCACCAGCAGGTCGAGCACGCGACCGGCGAACGGCGCACGGATCTGCGCACGCTCGAGCTCCGCGCGGCTCCGGGCCGCGATCCTGACCTGCCCAGTCACCATCCCCCTTCACTCGCTCGCCGCGCCGGCCGCTTCACTTCAACCCGCGCGAGTTCCACAGCCAGAATGCCGACGGGATGACGATGAGCGTGAGGAACGTCGCGCTGACCATCCCGCCCACCATCGGCGCCGCGATGCGACGCATCACCTCGGAGCCGGTGCCGCTGCCGACCATGATCGGCAGCAGGCCGGTCATGATCGTGATCACGGTCATCAGCTTGGGCCGCAGCCGCAGCAACGCTCCGTCCACGATCGCATCGTGCAGTGCCGCGCGCGTGAATTCACCGCGCGCGCGCCGCTCCTCCCACGCGTGCTCGAGGTACAGGAGCATCACGACGCCCGTCTCCGCGGCCACGCCGGCCAGCGCGATGAAGCCGACCGCGACCGCCACGCTCATGTGGTAGTCGAGCGCCCACAGCAGCCAGAAGCCCCCGACCAGCGCGAACGGCAGGGTGCCGAGCACGAGCACCACGTCGCGGAAGCGCCGGAAATTCAGGTACAGCAGCACCACGATCACGAGCAGCGCGACCGGCACGACGATCCGCAGGCGCTCGACCGCGCGCTCCCAGTACTCGTACTGGCCGGACCACGCGATCGAGTAGCCGGGCGGCAGCTTCACCTTCGCGGCCACGCGTTCGCGCGCCTGAGCGACGAACGAGCCGAGGTCGCGGCCCTCGATGCCGACGTACACCCAGCCCGAGGGCCGCGCGTTCTCGCTGCGGATCATCGCCGGGCCGTCGACCAGCGCGACGTCCGCGACGTCCGACAGCGTCACCGTCGCGCCGGTCGGCGCGACGATCGGCAGCCGCTGCAGGTCGGTCAGCGAGTCGCGCAGGTCCTGTGGATAGCGGAGCAGCACCGGGTAGCGCTCGAGTCCCTCGACCGTATAGGTGACGGTCATGCCCCCGACCGCGCTCGCGATGACGTCCTCGAGGTCGGCGACGTTGAGCCCGTGGCGCGCAGCGTCCGGGCGGCGGATCGTCACGTCCACGTAGCGCCCGGTGCCGCCGCTGCGCTCGGCGTACACGCCGGTCGCGCCCTCGATGCCGCGGATCTCCGACTCGATCGCGGCGCCGAGCCGGTCGATCTCGGCGAGATCGGGCCCGGAGATCTTCACGCCCAGCGGCGTCTTGATGCCGGTGGCCAGCATGTCGATGCGCGTCTTGATCGGCGGCACCCACGCGTTCGCGATGCCGGGCACCTGCACGATGCGGTCGAGCTCCGCGCGCAGCTTCTCCGGCGTCATGCCGTCGCGCCACTGGTCGCGCGGCTTCAGCATGATCGTGGTCTCGATCATCTCGAACGGCGCGGGGTCGGTCGCCGTCTCCGCGCGACCGGCCTTGCCGAACACGCGCTCCACTTCCGGCACGGTCTTGATCAGGCGGTCGGTGGTCTGGAGCAGATTCCGCACTGCTTCCGCGGAGATGCCCGGCTGCGCGGTCGGCATGTAGAGGAGGTCGCCCTCGTCCAGGTCCGGCATGAACTCGCTGCCCAGCCGCGAGGCCGGCAGCGCCGTCAGCACGACGAGCAGCGCCGCGATGCCGACCGTCGCCTTCGGATGCCGCAGCGCGAAGTCGAGAAACGGCCGGTAGGCCGCCATCGCAGCACGGTTCACCGGGTTCTCGCGCTCCGCGCGGATGCGCCCCTTCACGAGGTAGAGGATCAGGACCGGCACCAGCGTGACCGCGAGCACTGCGGACACCAGCATCGCGTAGGTCTTGGTGTACGCGAGCGGGTGGAACAGCCGGCCTTCCTGCGCGCCGAGCGCGAACACCGGCAGGAACGACAGCGCGACGATCAGCAGCGAGAAGAACAGCGCGGGCCCGACCTCGACGCAGGCCTCCTGCACGAGCTCGGCACGCGGCCGGTCGGGCTGCTTCTCCAGTTTCCGGTGCACGTTCTCGACCATCACGATGCTGGCGTCGACCATCGTGCCGATCGCGATCGCGATGCCGCCCAGCGACATGACGTTCGCCTCGATGCCCTGCACGAGCATGATCCAGAACGCGCCGAGGATGCCGAGCGGCAGCGCGATCACGATCACGAGGCTCGAGCGGAAGTGCAGCAGGAACACCGCGCAGACCAGCGCGACGACCAGGAACTCCTCGACCAGCCGTTCGCGCAGGTTGTCGATCGCGCGCTGGATGAGGCCCGAGCGGTCGTAGGTCGTGACGACCTCGACGCCCTGCGGCAGCCCGGCCTCGAGCGACTCCAGCTTGTTCCGCGCGGCGAGGATCGTCTCCAGCGCGTTCGCGCCGTGGCGCATCACGACGATGCCGCCCGCGACTTCGCCCTCGCCGTCCAGTTCCGCGATGCCGCGGCGCATCTCGGGGCCGCGGCGCACCTCGGCGACCGCGCCGAGCAGCACCGGCACACCGTCCTGCACCATCAGCGGGATCTGCCGGAGATCGTCCGCGCTCTGCACGTAGCCGCGCGCGCGGACCATGTACTCGGTCTCGGCGAGTTCCAGCACCGAGCCGCCGGCCTCGCCGCTGCCGCGCCGGATCGCCTCCTCCACCATCATCAGCGTGATGCCGTACGCCTGCAGGCGCGCCGGATCCACGACCACCTGCCACGCACGCACGTGGCCGCCGATGCTCGCGACCTCGGCGACGCCGGGCACCGACTGCAGCTGCGGCTTGAGGTACCAGTCCTGGACGCTTCGCAACTGGCCGAGGTCGTGGCCGCCGGTGCGATCGACGAGCGCATACTGCAGCACCCAGCCGACGCCCGAGGCGTCCGGACCGAGCGAGGGCCGCACGCCCTCGGGCAGCCGCGAGGCCGCCTGGCTGAGGTACTCGAGTACGCGCGAGCGCGCCCAATAGGGGTCGGTGCCGTCCTCGAACAGCACGTAGACGAACGAGTCGCCGAAGAACGAGTAGCCGCGGACCGCGGTCGTGCCCGGCACCGAGAGCAGCGCGCTCGTCAGCGGGTACGTGACCTGGTCCTCGACGACGCGCGGCGCCTGGCCCGGGAACGTCGTGCGCACGATCACCTGGACGTCGGACAGGTCCGGGATCGCGTCCACCGGCGTTCGGACGAGCGCGTAGAAGCCGCCGAGCGTGAGCGCAGCCGCGAGCAGCAGCACGATGCCGCGGTTCGCGAGCGAGGCGGCGATCAGCCGGACGATCACGGGGCGCCTCCGCCGGTGCCGTGACCCACGTGCTGCGAGGCCGCGATCTGCCGATCCAGGCTGCCGCGCAGCGTGGACTCGGAATCGATCAGGAACTGGCCGGCGACGACCACGCGCTCGCCGGCGGCGAGCCCGTCGCGGATCTCGACGCGATCGCCCGCCTCGACGCCCGGCGTGACCAGTCGCGTGACGAAGCGGCCCTGTCCGAGCGCGACGACGACGCGCGCGTGCCGACCGGTGCGGATCACCGCGTCGAGCGGCACGTGCACGACCTCGCGCGCCTCGCCGGCGTGCAGTTCCGCGACGCCGACCATGCCGGGACGCAGTCGCATGCCCGCGTTGTCGAGCACGAGGCGCGCCTGCACGGTGCGCGTCATCATGTCGAGCTCAGGCAGCACCTCCGCGACCTCCGCGTCCAGCCGCGCGCCCGGCAGCGCCGCGAAACGCAGCGTCGCGTGCGCGCCCGGCGCCAGCCCGGCGGAGAGCGCTTCCGGCACCGCCGCCACCGCCCAGATGCGGTCGGTCGGCAGGATCTTCGCCGCCATCATCTCGGGACCGACCTGTCCGCCTTCGAGCACGCCGAGCTCCGCGACCACGCCGTCCACCGGCGCGCGGTAGACGACGCGACCGCTCTCGCCGGCCTGCGCGCCGAGCGCGCGCAGGCGCGCCTGCGCGGCCGTGACGAGTTCCGCGTCGCCCAGCCGGCGAGCCCGTTCCAGGTCCTGGCGGGCCGTCGACAGCATCGGCGCGTAGACGGCGAAGAGCGGCTGGCCCGCCTTCACGCGCTCCCCGGCCGCGCGCACGTAGAGCGCCTCGACGAAGCCCATCGTGCGCACCCGCACCTCGCGGGCGCCGCGGGCGTCGAACTCGACGCGCGCGACGGCCTCCACGGTCGGACGCAGCGGGCCGGACTCGGCCGTCGCGACCCGCACTCCGAGCGACTGCTGCATGCCCTCGGTCACGCGGACCGTCGCGCCCTGCACGGGCGCCGTGGAGCCGCTCGCCCCGGCCGGCGCGTACGCCGCCCCGGGCTGGCCGGTGCCGGCGGCACCGTGCTCGTGCGCAGGAGCCGCGGTCGCGTCCTCGGGCGTTTCGGACATCGGCACGAGGTCCATCCCGCAGATCGGGCACTCGCCCGGCTCGTCGCTCGTGATCTCGGGATGCATCGGGCAGGTGTAGCCCTGCGCGTGCAGCAGCGCGTGCTCGCGCAGTGCCGCGTCGCGCTCGCTCGCGGCGGAGCCTCCCGCAGGAGCGGCCCCGGGGGCCGGCGTCGCCGCGCCGTCGGCGGCCGGCGCCTCCGCGGCGCGCTCGCCGCAGCCGGTGAGCGTTGCGGCCACCAGCAGCGAGGCGGCGACGGCCGGTGCGAGCCGCGCACCGCGAGCGAGCGGACGGCGGCCAGGCAGGATCCGGAACCGCGACGGATTCACGTAGTTCACGGCAGGTCTCCGGCCAGCGCGTCGAGCTGCGCGCCGGCGATGGCGAGTTCGGTGGCGGTCCGCAGGCGGCGGACCTCCGCGTCGAGCCGCGCGCGGGTGGCGGCCACGACCGAGTCGTAGCTGCCGCTGCCCGCCGCATAGGCGGCGAGCGCCGCCTCGGCGGCGGTGCGCGCGGTCGGCAGCACGCGCGTGTCCATCAGTTCCAGCATCGCGCCGGCGCGCGTCGCGCGGGCGTGGACCTCGCGCAGCGACATCGTCAGCATGCGCAGCCCGTCCTCGCGCATTCGCTCCGCCGCGCGCACCTCGGCACGCGCCGCCGAGAGCTCGCGCTGCTGCCGGTGCTTCGTGAAGAACGGCAGCTCGACCGTGACCATCGCGCTCAGCATGTCGCTCCGGCGCGGGCCGGGCGCGATCGACTCCGTCATCGCGTCGGCCGCCATCGGATCCACCGGGGCCGCGGCCATGCCCTCGCGTCCCGAGCGGAACCCGTAAGCGACGTCGATGCCCCACATCGGCCGGAACTTCGCGCGCGCGACCGCTGCTTCCGCCTCGGCCGCGGCGATGGCGGCGGCCGCCTCGACGTGCGCCGGGTGGCGCGCGAGCCGCTCCTCCAGCGTCGCGAGAGGCGACGGCGGCGCGGGCCGGGGCAGTTCGAGCTGCAGGTCCGCGACGTCGCCGAGCCAGCGCACCAGCGCGGCGCGACGCATCGCGGCCTCCTCGTCCAGCATCAGCGCGCGTTCGTCGAGCATCGCGAGTTCGAGGCGCGCATTGAGCAGCTCGGCCTGCCCGACGCCCTCCCCGCTTGCGTACATCGAGGTGGCGGCGGCTTCCATCCGGCGCACCCACCCCTGCTGCTCGCGCACCAGTTCGCGCTCGCGTGCGGTGGCGGCGGCCTCCGCCCAGGCGCTTCGGACCGCCAGGCGAACCTCGCGCGTCCGCGCGACGATGCGTGCTTCGCGACCGTCGGCGAGCCGGTCGAGGCGGTCGCCCATCGGGCCGCGGTCGGGCGTGAAGCGCTGCATCACCCCGACCTCGAGCATCGTCATGTCGTCGGCGGACAGCGAGAGCGAGTCGGCGGGCACGTTGACGGCGCCGACGCGAGCCTCGGGGTTCGGCAGTTGTCGCGCCGCCACCGCGCGGTCGCGGTAGGCGGCGGCTTCGTCGCCGTACGCGGCGATCATCGCGTCGCCCTCGAGCGCGAGGCGCTCGGCCTCGGCGAGGCTCAGGGGTGCGGCCGACGCGAGTGCGACGGGTCCGAGCGCGAACGCGAGCGCGAGGGTCGCGGTGGACAACGTGCCACACGCGGCGCGTCGAAGGCGATCCATGGTCCGGTCTCCGGGTACGGCGAAACACGGCCCGGGGTGCGGGCCGGGGTCACGAACTCGGAGCGGAGCTACTCCAGCCGCCGACCGTAACGGTCGACCGGCGCCAGGTCGGGGATGGGTACGGCGGAACCGAAGTCGGCGCGTCGCGCGGCCGCCGCCGGCTCGAGCCGGAGGAGTACGGGCGCGGCGAGCGCGAGCCAGAGCGGTTCGCCGAGCACCTTGGCCTCGCGGAAGTCGATCGCGGGCTTCGGCACCATCTCGCAGACGGACGGCGAGACGCGCGTACGTGCTTCGTCGTCATGGCAGCGCAGCGCCGGATCCGCGGCGTCGGGGCAGTGCTCGCAGGGCGCCTCGACCGTGGCTGCCGGCAGGGTGGCTGCGAACGCCATCGCACAGGGGGCGAGTGCGAGCGACAGCCAGTTCGCCAGGAACAGCGCCAGCGCCGCGGCGGCGAAGCCGCGGCGGCGGTGACGCAGCCGCTGCAGTACGGTCCGGTTCATCGCCGCCGACGTTAGTCCGGCGACCGCACGATTCAAACGGGTATTTTCCGCAGCCGGTTCGCGCCCCGCGCGCGGCGCCGACCGTTGCGAACGAAGGCCCGGCCGCCGCCCCCCGGCGGGTCCGGGCGCACCCCGGGTCCCGCCGGGTGGCACGCACCCCGTGCTAGCATTCCGGGCCCCGCCGGACCCGTTCCCGGGCTCTCGGCGGCCCGATTCCGCATTCCCGGGAGTTTTCACAGCATGGCGACCGTCAAGCTCCAGGCCCCGGCAGGGGGCGAGCGCATCACGATCAGCAACGGCAGGCTGGTCGTCCCCGACCAGCCGATCGTGCCCTTCATAGAGGGCGACGGCACCGGTCCCGACATCTGGCGCGCCTCGGTGCGCGTCTTCGACGCGGCAGTGCAGAAGGCCTACGGCGGCAAGCGCAGGATCCACTGGATGGAGGTGCTCGCGGGCGAGAAGTCGAACAAGCTCCTCAACACCTGGCTGCCCGACGAGACCGTCGAGGCCTGCCGCGAGTATCTCGTCTCGATCAAGGGCCCGCTGACGACCCCGATCGGCGGCGGCATCCGCAGCCTGAACGTCGCGCTGCGGCAGATGCTCGACCTCTACGTCTGCCTGCGCCCGGTGCGCTGGTTCAAGGGCGTGCCCTCGCCCGTGAAGTCGCCCGACAAGGTCGACATGGTCATCTTCCGCGAGAACACGGAGGACATCTACGCCGGCATCGAGTTCGAGGCGGGCTCCGCGGAGAACGCCAGGTTCCAGGAGTTGTTCAAGCAGGCGTTCCCGAAGCACTTCGGGAAGATCCGCTTCCCCGCCACGTCGGGCATCGGCATCAAGCCGGTCTCGCAGGAGGGCACCGAGCGCCTGTTCCGCGCCGCCGTCGAGTACGCGATCGTCAACAAGCGCAGGAGCGTGACGATCGTGCACAAGGGCAACATCATGAAGTTCACGGAAGGCGCGTTCCGGAACTGGTCCTACGCGCTGGCCGAGCGCGAGTTCGGCGACCAGGTCTACACCTGGGAGCAGTGGGAACGCACGAAGGCCGCGAAGGGCGAGAAGGCCGCGAACGAGGAGCAGGACGCGGCGAAGAAGGCCGGCAAGGTCATCATCAAGGACGCGATCGCCGACATCACCCTGCAGCAGGTGCTGACCCGCCCCGACGAGTTCGACGTGATCGCCACGATGAACCTGAACGGCGACTACCTGTCGGACGCGCTGGCTGCGCAGGTCGGCGGCATAGGCATCGCGCCGGGCGGCAACGTCAACTACGTCACGGGGCACGCGGTGTTCGAGGCCACGCACGGCACCGCGCCGAAGTACGCGAACCTCGACAAGGTGAACCCGGGCTCGGTAATCCTGTCCGGCGAGATGATGCTGCGCTACATGGGCTGGACCGAGGCGGCGGACGCGATCATCGCGTCGATGGACAGGACCATCGGCGAGAAGATCGTGACCTACGATTTCGCGCGGCTGATGGAAGGCGCGCGCGAGGTCAAGTGCAGCGAGTTCGCGGATCGGATGATCCAGAACCTCTGACGAGGCGCAGCCACGCGGCCGGGCGCCCACGCGCCCGGTCGCGCCGGCCGTGGGTAGGGGGGCCGCGGATGAACGAAGTGTCCTACGGCGCGCGTGCGCGCGAGGCTGCCGACGCGATCGCCGGCGCTTTCGACCGCTACAACGCCGAGTTCCGCGCCATCACGCGGCGCGCGCCGCTGCGCTTCGACGCCCGGGACTGGCAGGGCGCGCAGAAGGACGCGGTGGAGCGCATCGAACTGTACGGCCGCTACGTCGACAGCACCTGCGCGGAGCTGAAACTCAGGCTCGGCGAGGACGCGGCCGAGCGGTTCCTCTGGGCCGAGATCAAGCGCCGCTACGAGGAACTGATCGCGGAGGTCTTCGACTCCGAGTTCCGCAAGACCTTCTTCAACTCGATCGGCCGCACGTTCTTCGGCACCGTCGGCGTCGACTCGGCGATCGAGTTCGTCGCGCTCGACCTCGACCCGCTCTCGCGGATCTCCGACTACGACTTCATGACCACCTACCAGAACCGCGGCTCGCTCGAGCTGCTGTTCGAGGAGGTGCTAGCCGACTTCCGCACGCAGGCGCGCTGGCGCGATTTCGATCGCAGCCTGCGGATCGTCGCCACCGAGATCGAGAAGCGCAGCGCCGCGCAGGGCGAACGTCGCGGCCCGACGCGCGTCGAGATGATCCGCCAGCCCTTCTACCAGCTGACGCGCGTGTACCTCGTCGGGCGCGTGGTCGGCCGCGACTGGTCGATGCCGCTCGCGATCGCGCTGAAGCACACCGAGCGCGGGATCCTCGTCGACGCGGTGATGACGGCCGTCGACGACCTGTCGGTCCTGTTCAGCTTCACGCGCTCCTACTTCCACGTGGACCTCGAGCGCGTCGGCAAGGCGGTGCTGTTCCTGAAGCAGCTGATGCCGCACAAGGCCGTCAGCGAACTCTTCATCGTGATCGGGCGCGCCAAGCAGGGAAAGACGGAGCGTTACCGCGAGCTGTTCCGGCACCTGGCCTCCACCGAGGACCAGTTCGTGCACGCGCCGGGCGAGCGCGGGCTCGTGATGGTGTGCTTCACCCTTCCCTCGTTCGACGTCGTGTTCAAGCTGATCCGCGACCACTTCCCGGTGCAGAAGAACATCCTGCGCAGCGACGTGCTGAAGAAGTACGAGCTCGTGTTCAAGCACGACCGCGCGGGGCGGCTCGTCGACGCACAGGAGTTCAAGCGCCTGCGCTTCCCGAAGCACCGCTTCGCGCCGGCGCTGCTCGACGAGCTGCTGAGCGAGACCGCCAACACCGTGCACGTGGACGGCGAAGACCTCATCATCGACCACTGCTACATCGAGCGGCGGATGACGCCGCTGAACATCTACATCCGCACCGCGCCGCCCGAGCTCGCCGAGGCCGCGGTGCTGGACTACGGCCAGGCGATCCGCGACCTCGCCTACACCAACATCTTCGCCGGCGACCTGCTGCTGAAGAACTTCGGCGTGACGCGCCACGGCCGCGTGATCTTCTACGACTACGACGAGCTGTGCCTCGTGACCGACTGCCGCTTCCGCGAACTGCCCCAGGCGCAGTCGTACGAGGACGAGATGCGCGCCGAGACCTGGTACTACGTCGCGGACAACGACGTGTTCCCGGAGACCTTCATCAACTTCCTCGGCTTCGAGGAACGCCTCAAGGCCGCGTTCCTGTCGGCCCACGCCGAGATCCTGACGGCCGAGTGGTGGCGCGGCGTGCAGGAGCGCCTCAAGTCGAGCGAACTGCTGGAAGTGCTGCCTTACGCCTCGCAGCGCGTGCGGGTCGCGAGCAGCGCCTAGGCCGATCGCGGGATCGCGAAGGAAAGGCCCTTCAGGAGCGAGTCGCGGGCCGCCCCGCGACTCGCGGGTTCGCAGCGCCGGCAGGCGACTGCGAACGAATGGTCACAGGACGTCGATCACCATGACGCCGAGGCCCACCGTGGTCTGGCGGTGGTTGTAGTCGATCAGGCTCTCGCCGTAGCCGGTCGAGACCTGCACGTAGCCCTTGAGATTGCCGATCACCGGGAAGCTGTAGTCGAGCTGCGCGTAGCCGCGCCAGTCGTCGCGAAGGCTGTTCCTGAGCAGCAGCGACACCGTGCGCTCGCCCCACGACCACGCGGCGAGCGCATCGGCGCGGCCCACGTAGTCCATGATGTCGGGATTGTCGTCGTCGGTCTTCTCGTTCAGCCGCAGCCACGGCCGCACCAGCAGCGTGAACGGGCCGCGCTCGAAGCCCACCTGCGCGTAGACGCGGTTCCAGCTGCGCGAACGCGGATCCGACTGGCCGTTCGACTGGTGCACGAAACCGACGTTGACCATGCGGCCCGTCAGCCCCAGGAACTCGAAGCGGGCGGGGATGGTCGCGAACACCTCGGGCTCGTAGTTGGTCTCGCGGAACGGCCGCGAGATCGCGGCGTTGTAGACCTGCCAGAACGACTGCTGCGTGTAGCCGAGCCAGAGGTCCGCCTTCGAGCCGAGCAGGTCGTCGAAGGCCTTGAGCTTCAGCGACAGCTGGAAGCGCGTCTCGACCGCCTCGAGCGGCGCGTCGTAGGCCGTGCTCTCCTGGGTCGGGCTCGACGGGAGGTCGTTGCGGTGGTCGCTCCAGTGCGCCGGCAGGATGTACGTGCGTCGATGTCCGCGCGGCAGCCAGAGGCCTCGGTTGGTGCCGGGATCCAGTTCCCAGCGGACCGCGAGCGGCGTGGCGCGCGTGCGGAGCGAGGCCGCCGCGGGCGCCACGCCGCCGGCGTCGCGCGCGAGCGCGGTGGCGCCACGCTCGGGTCCGGTTCGCGACCCCGTTGCGTCCGTCGGCGGTGCGGCCGGGAGCGACGCGTCAGCCGCCCCCGGCCCGCCGAACAGCTGGTCGTAGCAGCCGGCGCGCTCCACGGGATCGGCGATCGCACGGCACGCCGCGATCTCGCCGGGATCGGCCACGGCCGCGGCATCGGCAGAGGGCGGCGCGGCCAGCGACAGCGCGAGAAGCGCGAGCGGGACGACGGCCGCGAGCGGGACGAGGGCGCTCTTCGTCATCGGCTGGCGGCTCGCAGCGGCGGCGCCCGACGGCGACCCGGGTGCCCACGACCATACCGTCGTCGAGTCGCGCGACCGATCGGAGTGGCCCGCTTGCAGCGCTGGCTAGTCGACCTCACGCGTAGGCCGCCGCCAGCGCCTGCTCGAGATCCGCGAGCAGATCCTCCGCCGCCTCGATACCGAGCGACAGGCGCACCGTGGTCTCGCCCACGCCGCAGGCGAGCTGCTGCTCCGGCGTGAAGTCGCGGGAGCGCAGGAACTGCGGGGGCATCGCGAGCGATTCCGTGGAGCCGAGACTCGCGGTCAGCCCGAACAGCGCGAGCGACTCGACGAAGCGGCGCGCGTGGTCCGCGGTGCCCGCGAGGTCGATCGTCACCATCGAACCGAAATCCGGACACTGCACGCGGGCGAGCGCGTGACCCGGATCGGTCGGCAGGCCCGGGTAGCGCACGCGATCGACCCGCGGGTGCCCGGCGAGGAACCCGGCCACGCGCAGCGCGTTCGCGCACTGCGCGGCCCGCCGCAGGTGGTAGGTCTTCAGCCCGCGCAGCACGAGGAAGGCGGCGTGCGGGTCGAGCGCCGGCCCGAGGTGGATAGCGTCTTCGCGCATCCGCCGGAGCAGCGCCGACGAACCGATGATCGCACCCGCGAGCACGTCGCCGTGACCCGCCGCGTACTTCGTGAGGCTGTGCACGTAGACGTCCACCGGGTATCGGCCATGGTGATGCAGGCCCGCGAACGTGTTGTCCAGTACCGCGAGCGCGCCGTGACGGTGAGCGAGCGCCGTCAGCCATTCGACGTCGACGATCTTCAGCGCCGGATTGGTGGGCGACTCGAACCACACGAGGCGGGTCGGACGCTCGGCGAGCGTGCGCTCGATGCCGGCGGCGTCCTCGACGGACAGCATCGTGTACTCGACCCCGAAGCGCGGCAGCAGCCGGCGGAGCAGGTACCGCGTGGGGCCATAGGTCTCGACGAAGCACAGCAGGTGGTCGCCGCGCCCGAGCAACGCGAGCAGCGTCGTCGAGACGGCGGCGATGCCGGACGCGGTGACGATGCAGTCGTCGCGCCCCTGCAGCTCGGCCACGAGCCGCTCGAGCTCGCGAGTGGTCGGGTTGCCCGAGCGGCTGTAGAAATACCCGTCCTGCTGCCCGCGGAACATCCGCTCGGTGCTCTCGACGGTGTCGAACTCGAACTTCACCGACTGCCAGATCGGCGCCACCAGGGACCGGTTGCCGGGCGGCGGATCCGCGCGGTCGGGGTGGTTCGCGCGGGTGATCGGCTGCAAGGGCGGTCGGGGCTTGTCGGTCGACACGTTGGCAGTTGTCCGGACAGGTGGAACCGGGGCCGGCCGCCATTGCACCACAGCCGCGGCCCGCCCGCCGCAGCCGCGGAATTCCGCGTGCGCGCGCGTTGAAATGGGCCTCGCCCACCGTGAGAATACGCGGCGCTCTTCGACGTCCCCCGGGGGACGGCCGCCCGGCGCCCGCCGACCGGTCCCGCACGGTCCCCCTGCCCACCGGAGCTCACCATGGATTTCCGACTCACCGACGACCAGCAGATGATCCAGGCCGCCGCGCGCGAGTTCGCGCAGGAAGTGATCGCCCCCACGGCCCACGAGTTCGACAAATCCGGTGAGTTCCCCGCCGAGAACATCCGCCGCGCCGGCGAACTCGGCTTCATGGGCGTCGAGGTGCCGGAGGCCTATGGCGGTTCCGGCCTCGACGCCATCAGCTTCGTGCTGATGATGGAGGAGATCGCCGCCGCGGACGCCGCACACTCCACCATCATTTCCGTCAACAACTCGCTCTACTGCAACGGCATCCTCGAGCACGGCACCGAGGCGCAGAAGCAGCACTTCGTCACCCCGGTCGCATCGGGGCGGAAGATCGGCTGCTACGGCCTCACGGAGCCGCAGTCCGGCTCCGATGCGAGCAACATGCGCACGCGCGCGGTCAAGAGCGCCGACGGCTCGCACTACGTGATCACCGGCAAGAAGAGCTGGATCACCTCGGGCCCGGTCGCGGACTTCATGTTGCTGTTCGCGATGACGGACCCTGCGAAGGGCGCGAAGGGCGTGACCGCTTTCCTCGTCGAGATGGATTCGCCCGGCGTCGTCCGCGGCAAGACCGAGCCGAAGCTCGGCATCCGCGCCTCGGCCACCTGCGAGATCGAGTTCCAGGAGGTGAAGGTGCCGGGGGACCGCGTGCTCGGGCGCGAGGGCCAGGGCTTCGCGATCGCCATGGGTATCCTCGATGCGGGCCGCATCGGCATCGCGGCGCAGGCGGTCGGCATCGCGCGCGCGGCCTACGACGCCTCGGTCGCGTACGCCAAGGAGCGCAAGGCCTTCGGCAGCCCGATCGGCAGTTTCCAGATGATCCAGCAGAAGCTCGCCGACATGAAGTGCCGCCTCGACGCGGCGCGGCTGCTGACGCTGCGAGCGGCGTGGACCAAGGTGGAGGCCAAGAAGAACGGCGGCCGCAACACCACCGAGGGCTCGGTCGCGAAGCTCTACGCCTCGGAGACCGCGATGTTCTGCGCGCACCAGGCGGTGCAGATCCACGGCGGCATGGGCTACTCGAAGGAAATGCCGCTCGAGCGCTACTTCCGCGATGCGAAGATCACCGAGATCTACGAGGGCACGAGCGAGATCCAGCGGCTCGTGATCGCGCGCCAGGAAACGGGCCTGCGCTGACCTCTCCAACCTCTATCGGACGGGATCCGGGCGGAGCCCCGGATCCCGTTGAATCCGGCGCAGCCTCGACGCTCCCGGATCCCGTTGAGTCCTGAGCAGCATCAAAAGTTGTCGACCAGCGCCTGCACGTGGTCCGCCTGCGCGCAGAGCGCCAGCACTTCAGCGAGGCTGAGTCCCAGGTGCTCCGCCACCGGGTCCTGCGCCAGCGCCCCGGCCGCCAGCGAGCCCGTACCCTCCAGCATGTGGCCGGCGAGGTGGTGTGCCAGGTAGACGATGGCGCACTCGTCCTTGCGCTCGGGGGCGTTCGCCCACTCGCGCCACCAGCGAATGGTCGTCGCGACGGACACCGGCAGCTTCCACGCGACCGCGAGCTGCGAACCGACCTCGACGTGAAACTCGGCGATCAGTGAATCGAGCTCGCTCTCGATCAGCGGCGACGCGGAACGACGCGCGATCTCGCTCGCGGCCTGCAGGCACACGGGCTTGCCGATCTCGTGCAGCAGGCCGCTCAGATAGCAGGCCTCGCCGGCGTGGCGGGTATGTTCGGCGACCGCGCTCGCCCAGAGACCGGTGGCCACCGCGGACTTCCACATCCGCATGACCTTGTTCTTCTGGCCCGGCACGTTCATCAGCTTGCCCTGCACCGCCACCGTGAAGGCGATGTCGGACACCTCGGCCATGCCGAGCCAGCTGATCGCGTGCTGCAGAGACTCGATCGGCGAGCGCGGCTGGTAGGCCGCCGAGGTCGCGACACGCATCACGTGGGCCGCGAGGGCCTGATCGCCGGTGATGATCCGGGCGAGGCTCGGGGCGTCGGCCTCGGCACTGGCCGAGACCGACACCACGCGGGCCGCCACCTCGGGCAGGACAGGCAGTTCCAGTTCGCCACGCATCACCTGCGCCGAGAGCAGACTGCGCACGAGACGGTAGTTCTCCGCGACCGGGACGACTCGCAGCTGTTCGATGGCCAAGGCGCTACTCCGCTCTTCCGGGTATTGCTCGGGTAGCGGCCGCCGGCGGGGTATCTTGAGCTAGCCCAGCCGGAATTCGTCGGCGTCCAGGTACGCCGGGAAACGCGTGCGATGCTCGCGCAAGGCGACGCTCGAAAGCGTGACGGCGGTCACGGCGGGCGCCGCGCCGCAATCGACCAGAGGTGCGCCGAGCGGGTCGAGCACCGCGGTGTCGCCCGCGTACTCGATGCCGCGGCCGTCCGTGCCGATCCGGTTGACGCCCGCGACGAAACACAGGTTCTCGATGGCCCGTGCGCGCAGCAGCGTGACCCAGGCGTAGCGCCGCGCCGCCGGCCAGTTCGCCACGTACGCGGCGAGGTCGTAGTCGCCGCGGTTGCGCGCGAATACCGGGAACCGCAGGTCGTAGCAGACCTGCGCCAGCACCCGCCAGCCGCGCACCTCGAGCACGCGGCGCTCGCGGCCGGCGACGTAGTGCTCGTGCTCGCGGGCCATCCGGAACAGGTGGCGCTTGTCGTACCACGCGAGCGTGCCGTCCGGCCGCGCCCAGACGAAGCGATTGCGGCAGCCGTCGTCGTCGATGATCAGGCTGCCCGCGACCACCGCGCCGAGGCGCGCCGCCGTTTCGCGCAACCACGCGACCGACGGACCGTCCATCGTCTCGGCGAGGCGCGCGGCCTCCATGCTGAACCCGGTGGTGAACATCTCGGGCAGCAGCACGAGATCCGTCGCGCCCGCGAGCGGCGCGAGCCACTTCGTGAAGGCCGCGCGGTTCGCGGCCGGCTCGCCCCACGCGAGCGTCTGCTGCACGACCGCGAGGCGCAGGTCGCTGGCCGGCGCGCCAGCGTGCCCGGGTGCCCGAGCTTCGGGCGCGGTGATCACAGCGCGCGCAGCCGCTCCGCGGCCGCCTCGAGCACGTCGTCGTCCTTGGCGAAGCAGAGCCGCAGCAGGCGCTCCTCCGGCGGTGCTTCGCAGAACGGCGAGACCGGGATCGTCACGACCCCGGCCCGGCGGATCAGCTCGGCCGCGAAGTCGGTGTCCTTCGCCGTCGAGACGGCAGAATAGTCGACGAGCTGGAAATACGTGGCGCGCGCGGGCTCGAGGCGCAGCCGCGACCCGGCGAGGAGCGCACCGAGGCGGTCGCGCCGCTCCTGGTAGAAGGCCGGCAGTTCCTGCTCCCACTCGGGATGCTCGACCATGAAATCGGCCAGGGCGCGCTGCAGCGGCGTCGCGATCGAAAACGTGACGTACTGGTGCAGCTTGCGCAGCTCCGCTGTCAACGGCGGCGGCGCGATGCAGTAGCCGATCTTCCAGCCAGTGGCGTGGTAGGTCTTGCCGAAGGACGAGACCACGAACGCGCGCGCGGCGAGCTCCGGATGCGACAGCACGCTCGCGTGCCGCGCGCCGTCGAACACCATGTGCTCGTAGACCTCGTCCGACAGCAGGAACGCCCGCGTCGGCCGCAGCAGTTCGGCGAGACGCCCGAGGTCGGCGGCGGCCAGGCAGGCACCGGTCGGGTTGTGCGGCGTGTTGACGACCAGGAGGCGCGTGCGCTCGGTCAGCGCGTCCGCGAGCCGCTGCCAGTCGATGCCGAAGCCCGGCCGCGCGAGCGGCACGTGCCGCACCACGCCTCCGCACAGCCGCGCGATCGGCTCGTAGCTGTCGTACGCGGGATCGAGCAGCACCACCTCGTCGCCCGGATGCACGACCGCCTGGATCGCGCACGAGAGCGCCTCGGTGCCGCCGCAGGTCACGGTGACCTCGCGGTCCGGCGACACCCGCCTGCCGTACAGGCGCTCCGCCTTGTGCGCGATCGCCTCGCACAGCGCCGGCCAGCCCGACATCGGCGCGTACTGGTTGGGGCCCTCGAGGGCATGGCGCGCGACCAGCTCGCGCAGCCGCGCCGGCGGTTCGAAGCTCGGAAACCCCTGCGCGAGGTTGATCGCGCGGTGCTCCTGCGCGAGCCGCGACATCACCGTGAAGATCGTGGTGCCGACGCCGGGCAGCCGGCTGGTCAGTGTCGGCGTCACTACGGGCCTCCTAGCGTCCGGCGGCGTGCGATTCGAGCGCGTAGAGCGCCGCACCGACCACGCCCGCGTTCTGCCGCAGGCGCGCGGGCACCAGCCGCGCCTCGCTCCGCAGGTGCGGCGCGAACTCCTCCCAGCGTTCGCTGACGCCGCCGCCGACGACGATCACGTCCGGCCAGAGCAGCCGCTGGAACTCCGCGAGTACGAGATTCACGCGCTGCGCCCACGCCTCGAAGCCGAGCCCGCGCTCCGCACGCACGCGGGCGCTGGCGTGGAGCTCCGCCTCGCCCAGCGCATCCGGCAGCTGCAGGTGGCCGAGCTCCGTGTTCGGCCACAGGCGACCGTCCACGAACAGCGCGCTGCCGATGCCGGTGCCGAAGGTCAGCATCAGCACCGTGCCGCGCTCGCCGCGGCCGGCCCCGAGGCGCATCTCCGCGAGACCTGCGGCGTCGGCGTCGTTGAGGAACCATGCCGCCCGGCCGGTGGCCCGGGCGACCAGCGCCGCGCCGTCGGTGCCGATCCAGGCGCGGTCGACGTTCGCGGCCGTGCGCGCGCGCCCCTGCGTGACGACCGCGGGGAAAGCGAAGCCGACCGGGCCGCGAGCCGCCGGGATTCGCGACGCGAGCCCGGCCAGCGCGGCCTCGACGGCGGCCGGGGTAGCCGGCTGCGGGGTGGGTACGGACTCGAGCTCGCCGAACAGTTCGCCGGTCGCCGGGACGACCGCCCCCGCCTTGATCGACGAACCACCGAGATCGATGCCGAGCACGGGGTCGTTCATCGGGATGCTCAACGCGAGTCCGCCGCGACCGCTGCGCGCACCTCGCGCTGCCGCTGACGCTCCCGGCGGTACAGCAGGAGCCCCAACCCCACCACCACGGTCGACACGATGAGCACGAGGATCGTCGCGAGGGCATTGATGTCCGGGCTCACGCCCAGCCGCACCTTCGAGAAGATCAGCATCGGCAGCGTGGTCGAGCCCGGACCGGACACGAAGCTCGCGATCACCACGTCGTCCCACGACAGGATGAACGCGAGCAGCCAGCCCGAGGCGATCGCGGGGGCGATGATGGGCAGCGTGACGACGAAGAACACCTTCCACGGCCGCGCCCCGAGGTCCATCGCGGCCTCCTCGAGCGAGCGGTCCATCGTCGCCAGCCGCGACTGCACCACGACGACCACGTAGGCGGCCGTGAAGGTCACGTGCGCGATCGTGGTCGTCAGCTGGCCGCGTCCGGCGGGCCAGCCGATCATCGACTCCAGCGCGACGAACAGCAGCAGCAGCGACAGGCCCGTGATCACCTCGGGCAGCACCATCGGCGCGGTCGTCAGCCCCGTGAACAGCGCACGGCCGCCGAACGCGCCGTAGCGCACGAGCGCGAACGCCGCGAGCGTGCCGAGCACGACGGCGCCGGTCGCGGTCAGCGCGGCGATCTCGAAGCTGAGGCGCGCGGCCTCGAGGATCTGGTCGTTCGCGAACAGCTCGCCATACCATTTCAGCGTCGGCGAGTTCGCGGCGTCCCAGACCGTGACCAGTCGCGACGCGTTGAACGAGTACACGATCATCGCGAGGATCGGCAGGTAGAGGAACGCGAAGCCGAGCACCAGCATCGCGAGAACGAGGGGCGACAGCTTCCTCATGACGGGGCTCCGGGGCCGCCGGCGCGTGCCGGACCGGCGCTCACGCCCTGCCCTCGCGGCTCTGCAGCCGCTGCAGGAGCACGACGAAGCCGAGCAGCAGCACCAGCATGAGGATCGCGATCGCGCTCGCGATCGGCCAGTCGCGGTTCGAGAAGAACTCGTCCCAGACCACGCGGCCGATCATCAGCGTGTCCGGGCCGCCGAGCAGCGCCGGGATCACGAACTCGCCGACCGCGGGAATGAACACGAGCAGGCAGCCGGCGAAGATGCCTTCCTTCGTGAGCGGCAGCGTGACCGTGAAGAAGGTCTTGACGGGCCGCGCGCCGAGGTCCGCCGCGGCCTCGAGCAGCGTGAGGTCGAGCTTCTCGATCGCGGCGTACAGCGGCAGCACCATGAACGGCAGGTACGAGTACACCATGCCGACGTAGACCGCGAAGTCGGTCTGCAGCAGCTGCAGCGGCTGGTCGACGAGGCCGAGCGCCAGCAGCAGGTCGTTGACCGGGCCGTTGCGGCCCAGCAGCCCGATCCACGCGTAGACGCGCAGCAGGAACGAGGTGAAGAACGGCAGCGCGACCAGGAGGAACAGGACGTTGCGCCACGCGGACGGCGCGCGCGCGATGCCGTAGGCCATCGGGTAGCCGATCAGCAGACAGATCAGCGTCGAGACGCCGGCGATCTCGATCGAGTTCAGGAGAGCGGTGCGATAGAGCTCGTCGCCGAGCACGAATCCGAAGTTGCTCCAGTGGAGCTTGACCTGCATCACGCCGTCGGCGGCCCACGTGACCAGCGGCTCGTAGGGCGGCAGGCGCAGCGCGGTCGTCGACAGCGAGATCTTCAGGACGATCAGGAACGGGACGAGGAAGAACAGCAGCAGCCAGAAGTACGGCAGCCCGATCACGAGGCGCCGGGCGAGCCCGAGGCGGGCGCCCGTCGCCAGCGCGCCGCGGAGCGGCGCGCCGGGTGCGGCTGCGCGCGGTCCGCGCGCCGTCGCGCTCACCGAGTGACCACCACGATCGAGGACGGATGCCAATGCATCCAGACGCTGTCGTCCCAGGCGAGCCGCTCGTCGTGGCGGTAGACGTTCGGCCGCGTGACGCGCACCACCTTCCCGGTGTCGAGCCGCACGACGTAGCGCGAATTGTCGCCGAGGTACGCGATCTCCTGGATCGTGCCGCGAACGACGTTCTCGGCCTCCAGCGGCTTGTACGGGGTGATGTGGATCTTCTCGGGGCGGATCGCGACCGCGACCTCGGCGGTCGGCGGCGCCGCGATGCCGTGGTCGACGTACACGGTGGTCGCCATGTCCGGCACCTCGATCCGCACGTGGTCCGGCTCGTCCTCGACGATGCGGCCTTCGTAGAGGTTGACGCTGCCGATGAAGTCCGCGACGTAGCGCGAGGTCGGGTACTCGTAGATGTCGGTCGGCGTGCCGACCTGCAGGATCTCGCCCGCGTGCATGACGCCGATGCGGGTGCCCAGCACCATCGCCTCCTCCTGGTCGTGCGTGACGATCACGAAGGTGACGCCGAGCTTCTCCTGGATGCCGACCAGCTCGAACTGCGTGCGCTCGCGCAGCTTCTTGTCGAGCGCACCGAGCGGCTCGTCGAGCAGCAGCAGCTTCGGGCGCTTGGCCAGCGCGCGGGCGAGCGCGACGCGCTGCCGCTGGCCGCCGGACAGCTGGTGCGGCTTCCGCGCGCCGTAGTCCTGCAGCTGGACGAGCGCGAGCATCTCCGCGACCCGGTCGCGGATTTCGGCCTTCGGCACGCGGTCCTGCTTCAGGCCGAACGCGACGTTCTCGAACACGCTCATGTGCGGGAAGAGCGCGTACGACTGGAACATCATGTTGACCGGCCGCTCGTAGGGCGGCACGTCGGTGACGTCCACGCCGTCGATGTAGAGACGACCCTCGGTCGGCTGCTCGAAGCCGGCGAGCATCCGGAGCAGAGTGGTCTTGCCGCAGCCGGAACCGCCGAGCAGGCAGAAGATCTCGCCGCGACGGATGTCCAGGGACACCTGCCGCACCGCGGTGAAAGCGCCGAACTTCTTGGTGACGCGGTCGATGCGGACGTAGGTGTCGCGGCCCGCCTCGGTCGAGGCGGGCCGCGAGTCCCTGGACGCGGCGCCGGAATCGGTGGTCATGTCGACTCTGTGCGGCGGCGCCGTCGTCAGGCGGCCGTCACTGGCCGGTCTTGACGCGCGTCCAGCTCCGCGTCAGCAGGCGACCGTACTCCTGCGACTCCGTCAGCGAGGGCTTCAGCTTGGCCTGCACTTCGTCCGGCGGGAACACGCCCGGGTCGTTGCGCACGCCCTCGTCGACCAGCGGCTTCGCCGCCGTGTTCGGGGTGGCGTAGTTCACGTAGTTCGAGATCGCCGCGGCGATCTCCGGGCGGTGCAGGAAGTCGATGAAGAGGTGCGCGTTGTTCGGGTGCGGGGCGTCCGCGGGGATCGCGAGCGTGTCGAACCAGATCTGCGCGCCCTCGCCCGGCACCGAGTAGGCGATCTTCACGCCCTTGCCGGCTTCCGCGGCGCGGTCCCGGGCCTGCAGCACGTCGCCGCTGTAGCCGACCGCGACGCAGATCTCGCCGTTCGCGAGGTCGGTGATGTACTGCGAGGAGTGGAAGTAGCGCACGAACGGCCGGATCTTCAGCAGCGCGTCCTCGGCGGCCTTCAGGTCCTCCTCCTTCTCGCTGTTCGGGTCGCGGCCGAGCGCGATCAGCACGGAGTCGACCATCTCCGTCGGCGCGTCGAGCAGCGCGATGCCGCAGGACTGCAGCTTCTTGGCGTTCGCCGGGTCGAGGATCGCCTGCCACGAGGTGATCGGCCCGCCGAGCGCCTTCCGCACCTGGTCGACGTTGTAGCCGATGCCGACCGTACCCCACATGTACGGCACCGCATGCTCGTTGTTCGGGTCGTAGAGCGCCAGGTTCTGCATCTTCCCGGCGTCGACGTTCTTGAGGTTCGGCAGCTTCGACTTGTCGAGCTTCCGGTAGATGCCCTGGCGGATCTGCCGCTCGAGGAAGTGCGCGGACGGCACCACGATGTCGAAGCCGCTGCGGCCGGCGATCAGCTTCGCCTCCAGCACCTCGTTGCCGTCGTAGACGTCGTAGTTGACCTTGATGCCGGTCTCCTGCTCGAACTTCGCGATCGTGTCCGGCGCGATGTAGTCCGACCAGTTGTAGACGTTCAGCACCTTCTCTTCGGCGGCGGCCGGCGCTTGCGCGCCGGCAGCGGGCGCCTGCTCGGCGGGCTTGTCGCCGCCGCCGCACGCGGCGGCGAGCAGCGCCACGGCGGCGAGCGGGCCGGCAAGCTTGAGGCGGCCTGGGAGGGCATGGATCATGGCGATACTCCGGGGCGGCGGCAGGAAGGACAGCGCTTTATAGCGCAGTAGCGCCCGGATTGTAGCGGTGCGCGAACGTGCGCGCCCGCCGAGGATCGCCGTGCCCCGCGACCGTGCAGCGGGCGCGGCCGCGGCACCGCGGCGGTGCGCCGGCCCGCCTTCAGCCGCGCGGCCGGCGACGGGCGGTGACCTCGATCTCGATCCGCATCCGCGGGTCGAGCAGGCCCGCCACGAGCATCGTCGCCGCCGGCCGGACCGTGCCGAAGGCGGCGCGGATCGCCGGCGCGCAGTCCGCGAAATCCGCACCTTCCGGCAGCAGGTAGCGGACCCGGACCACGTCCGCGAGGCCGGCGCCGGCCGCCGCGAGCGCCGCCTCGACGTTGCGCAGCGCCTGCGCGGCCTGCGTGGCCGCGTCGGGAGCGATCGTCATGGTCGCGTAGTCGAAGCCGGTAGTGCCCGAGACGAACACCCAGTCGCCGTCGACGACGGCCCGGGAGTACGCGAACTCGGCCTCGAAGCTCGAGCCCGAGCCGATCAGCCGCCGGCCGTCCGCAGGGTCTCCGGTCACGGGGGCCGCCTCAGACGTTCAGCAGCAGGTGCTCGCGCTCCCAGGCCGAGATCACCTGCAGGAAGGCCTCGTACTCGCTCTCCTTGACCGCACCGTAGGCCTTCACGAAACGCTCGCCGAACAGGTCGACGAGGGGCCGCGAGTCGCGCAGCAGCGAGAGCGCCTCGGCCAGCGTCCGGGGCAGCTGGAACGGCAGGTCGTAGGCGCTGCCGGTGATCGGCTCACTCGGCTTCAGGCCCTCGACCATGCCGAGGTAGCCGCAGGCCAGCGACGCGGCCATCGCGAGGTACGGGTTCGCGTCCGCGCCGCCGAGGCGGTTCTCGACGCGCCGCGCGGCCGGGCTGGACATCGGCACGCGCAGCCCCGCGGTGCGGTTGTCGTAGCCCCAGTGCACGTTGATCGGCGCCGAGTTGTGCGGCGTGGTCCGCCGGTACGAGTTCACGTTCGGCGCGAACAGGCTCATCGCCGCCGGCAGGTACTTCTGCAGGCCGGCGATGTGCGCGAAGAACAGCGGCGTCGGCGAGCCGTCCGGCGCCGAGAAGATGTTCTGCTTGGTCTTGGCGTCCACCACGCTCTGGTGGATGTGCATCGCGCTGCCGGGCTCCTTCGCCATCGGCTTCGCCATGAACGTCGCGTACATCTTGTGGCGCAGCGCCGCCTCGCGAGCGGTGCGCTTGAACAGGAAGGCCTGGTCGGCCAGGTCGAGCGCATTGCCGTGCAGGAGGTTGATCTCCATCTGCGCGGCGCCGGCCTCGTGGATCAGCGTGTCGATCTCGATGTTCTGCGCCTCGCAGAACGCGTAGACGTCGTCGAACAGCGGGTCGAACTCGTTGACCGCGGCGATCGAGTAGCTCTGGCGGCCGATCTCGGGGCGGCCCGAGCGGCCGACCGGCGGCTTCAAGGGATAGTCGGAGTCGATGTTCGGCTCGACCAGGAAGAACTCGAGCTCGGGTGCGACCACCGGCTCCCAGCCGTGCGCGGCGTAGAGGTCGAGCACGCGCTTCAGCACGTAGCGCGGCGCCATCGTGACCGGGCGGCCGTCGTGGTACCAGCAGTCGTGGATCACCTGCGCGGTCGGCTCGGCGGCCCACGGCACCACGCGGATCGTGCTGGGATCGGCCTTCAGCACGATGTCGATCTCGGACGGGTTGATCGCGCTCTCGTCCTCCGGGTACTCGCCCGTGACGGTCTGCAGGAAGATCGACTCGGGGAGGCGCATGCCCTCCTCCTCGACGTACTTCTCGGCCGGCACGAGCTTGCCGCGGGCCACGCCCGCGAGGTCCGGGATGATCGCCTCGACTTCCTGGATCCCGTGGTCCTTCAGGAACTGGCGGATGGGGCTGTTTTCCATGGTGTCACCTGTGGCGCGCCGCGTCGCCGAAGGCGGCGAACAGCGCGCGGGAGAAGTCGTTGTCCATCGCCTTCCACTCGGGGTGCCACTGCACGCCGACGGCGAAGCGGGCCGCGTCGCGGACGCGCACCGCCTCGATCACGCCGTCCGGCGCGCGCGCCTCGACCTCGAGGCCGGGCGCGAGGCGGTCGATGCCCTGCGAGTGCAGCGAGTTCACGCGGATCGTCCGCGCGCCGCCCGCGAGCTGTTCGAACAGGCCGCCGGCCACGAGTTCGACCTCGTGCGCCGGGCCGTACTGGACGTCGACCGGCTGCGCCGGATCCTCGCGGTGGTTCGAGTAGCCCGGCACCTCGTGGACCTTCTGGTGCAGCGTGCCGCCGAGCGCGACGTTGAGCTCCTGGTGGCCGCGGCAGATCGCCAGCAGCGGCAGACCGGCCTTCAGGGCCATCGGGATCAGCGGCAGCGTGGTCTCGTCGCGCTCCGGGTCGTGCCACGTGCCCGGCTCGCTCGGCGGGCCGGCGTAGCGGTGCGGCTCGACGTTCGACGGGCTGCCGGTCAGCAGCACGCCGTCGCAACGCTCGACGATCCAGTCGAGGTCGTGCTCGCCGCCGAGCGAGGGCACGAGCACCGGCGTCGCGCCTGCCGCCTCGGCGACGGCGCGGATGTACTTCTCGCCGATGCAGTGGAACCAGTGGTTCCCGAGCAGCCGGCGGTCGGCGGGGATGCCGATCAGGGGCTTGCGCATGTGACGACGTTAATTATTTTGAACGGCCTGCGCGGGCGGGCGGCCGGCTCAGGGGCCAGCATTAAAGCATGGCGGGACCCCGGCCGTCCCGCCGGCAACTGCCCTTGCGCGCGAAATAACGGCTGAAAACGGCCTCGCTGCGCACGATTCCGGTGCAGGGAGACCGGGCCAGCGGCTAAGATGGGGAATCGGCCGGGAGCGTGAACTTCCACGCCCCCGATTTCACAAGATCTTAAACGCCGCCCTTGACAAGCCGCCTTCCAGCCCCTGTCCGATGAAGCCGATCGAGAGTCCCTGGTACGCGGTCACGGCCGCACCCGCGCCGCGCCGCCCGGCGCTCGCGGGTGACCTCGACGCCGACGTCTGCGTCGTCGGCGGCGGCGTCGCCGGCTGCTCGACCGCGCTGCACCTCGCCGAACGCGGTTTCGACGTCGTCCTGCTCGAGGAAAGCGCGATCGGCCACGGCGCCTCGGGCCGCAGCGGCGGACAACTGCTGCCGGGCTACTCGTGCGGCCAGGACAAGCTGGCGCGCCTGCTCGGGCCTCCGGACGCCCGCCGGCTCTGGGACTGGAGCGTCGAGGGCCTCGCGCTTGCCAGGGACCGGATCGCGCGACACGCGATCGAGTGCGACCTTCAGGCGGGACACCTGCAGGTGGCGGTGAGGCCCCGCCAGCTCGACGCCGTCGCGCAGGAGCAGGCCCAGCTCGAATCGTGGGGCTACGGGGGCACGCGCCTGCTCGACCGTGACGCGCTGCGTACGATCGTCGCCAGCCCGCGATACCTCGGCGGCCTCTACGACCCGCACGCCGCGCATGTGCATCCGCTCAACTACACGCTCGGCCTCGCGCGCGCGGCGGAAGCGGCGGGCGCTCGACTGCGCGAAGGCTCGCGGGTGCTCGCGGTCGAGCCGGGCCCGACGCCGGGCGCCCGCGCAACCGTGAAGACGGCGCAGGGCCGCGTGCGGGCGCGGTGGGTCGCCCTCTGCGGCAACGCGAAGCTCGGGTCGGCGGCGCCGACGATCCGCCGCCGGATCATGCCGATCGCGACCTACATGGTCGCGACCGCGCCGCTCGGGCCCGCGCTCGCGCGCGAACTGATCGCGAACCGCGCGGCGGTCGCCGACTTGAACTGGGTACTCGACTACTTCCGGCTGTCGCACGACGACCGCCTGCTGTTCGGCGGCAAGGTCAGCTACTCGGGCTACGACCCGGGTGGCATCGTGCCGGGCATGCGCCGCCGGCTCGACCGCGTCTTCCCGCAACTCGCGAAGGTGCCGCTCGACTACGCGTGGGGCGGGCTGCTCGACATCACGGTCAACCGCGCGCCGGACTTCGGACGCCTCGCGCCGAACGTGTACTACCTCCAGGGCTTCTCCGGCCACGGCCTCGTGCTCGCGGGCCTCGGCGGACGGCTCGTCGCGGAGGCGGTCGCCGGCCATGCCGAGCGGTTCGACGTCTACGCGCGCATCGCGCACCGCCCATTCCCGGGCGGCCGGCTGTTCGCGCGCCCGACGCTGGTCGCGGCGATGGCGTGGTTCCGGCTGCGGGACGCGCTGGCCTGAGGAGCATTCCGTTGCCCGAACCGAAGCTGTCGCTCGCCGAGATCCAGTCTTTCTGCTCGCGCAGCCCCTACAACGCCTGGCTCGGCGTTCGCGTGACCGCGGCGTCGGACTCCGGCGTCGAGATCGAGGTGCCGTGGCGCGCCGAGCTGGTCGGCTCGCCCGACCTGCTGACGATGCACGGCGGGGTGCTCGCCGCGGTGATCGACGTGGCGGCGGGGCTCAGCCTGCTCGCGGCCATCGGGCGGGCGGGTCCGGCCATCGACATGCGCACCGACTTCCACCGGGCGGTCCGCTCCGGCGCACTGCGTGCAACCGGACGCGTGCTGCGCACCGGCAGGACGATCACGAGCGCGGAGGCGACGGTGCTGGACGACGCCGGCCGGCTGGTCGCGAGCGGCCGCGCGGTCTACTTCACGGCCGAGACGTAGGGAGCCGTGCGGCTCCGCGGTCTCACGCCAGCCGCAACCAGAACGCCCGACGGCACCGGGTGGATACGAGTTTCGAACCCGCGGTCCTACGGTAGCGACCTGCGTCCCAGCTACCGCGGCGAGTGCCCCGCCGGTCGTCCGGGCGCCGGTCGGTGGTCGGCGTCAGGTCCCCGCGCCGGCCGGCGCTTCGCGCCGCCGGATCTCGAAGCACCGGTGGATCTTCGGGTTGCGCTCGAAGTCCTTCGGGATCGTCGCGCGCGAGACGTCCTTCGCCTCGTACTCCGACAGCGCCTCCGCATCGAGCCGGAACCGCGTGTAGTTGGTCGAGAACACCAGCACGCCGCCCGGCGCGAGCAGCCGCACCGTGTCCCGCAGCAGCGGCACGTGGTCGCGCTGCACGTCGAGCGTGCCGTCCATACGCTTCGAATTCGAGAAGGTCGGCGGGTCGAGGAACACGAGGTCCCACTGGCCGGCGGGCGCCTCCTTCAGCCACGCGAGCGCGTCCGCCTGCACGAGCACGTGCTCGCGCCCCTCGAAGCCGTTCAGCCGCAGGTTCTCGCGCGCCCAGTCGAGGTAGGTGCGCGACAGGTCCACCGTGGTCGTCGACGCCGCGCCGCCCGCCGCCGCGTAGACCGTGCCGGTGCCGGTGTACGCGAACAGGTTCAGGAAGCGGCGGCCGGCCGCGAGTTCGCGCAGCCGCGCACGGGTGAGCCGGTGGTCGAGGAACAGCCCGGTGTCGAGGTAGTCCGTGAAGTTCACGAGGAACTTCAGGCCGCCCTCCTCGACCGTGTGGAACTCGCGCCGCTCGGCGAGCTTGGTGTACTGCTCGAGGCCGCGCCGCTTGATGCGCGTCCGGAACCAGATCCGATCGTCCGGCAACCCGAGCGTGTTCGGGAGCGCGGCGACCACCTCGGCCCGCCGTGCACGCACCTTGTCCTCCGCGACCGTCGGCGGCGCCTCGTACTCCTGCACGTACGCGTGCCGCGAGCCCGCGGCGTCGCCGTAGAGGTCGATCGCGAACGCGTACTCCGGCATGTCGGCGTCGTAGGCGCGCCAGCAGTGCACCTGCTCGCGCCGCGCCCACTTGCCGAGCGTATCGAGGTTCTTGCGCAGCCGGTTCGCGAACATCCGCGAGCCCGGCGACTCCGCGATCGCGGGGTCCACCGGCGGCAGGCTGCCCGGCCGGCGCTCGCGCACGAACCACTCGGGCTCGACGTCGAAGCGCAGCAGGCGCGCCTCGAGCGGGCCGTTGTGCAGGCGATGCGTGCGTTTCGCGGTCAGCTTCAGCTCGAGACCGAGGCCCGGGTTGCCGGTGAACACCGCCGCCTGCCAGCCGACGAAGCGCTCGCGCAGCACGCGACCCAGTTCCGCGTAGAGCTCGCGCAGCGCATCCGCCTCGCCGAGCCTCTCGCCGTACGGCGGATTCACGAGCAGCAACCCGCGCTCCGCATGCGGCCGCGCGTCCGCGAGCTCGCGCCGTTCGACGTGCACGAGCTTGCGCAGGTCCGCGCGGTCGAGCGCCTCGTAGGCCGCGCGGATCGCGCGCGCGTCGCGGTCGGTGCCGACGATGCGGCCGGGCACGAGCCGGCCCTTCGCACGCCGCGCGTCGGCCTCGCGCTTCAGGCGATGCCAGAGCGCGGCGTCGTGCTGCGCCCAGCCGAGGAAGCCGAACCAGTCGCGCAGCAGCCCCGGCGCCACGTCGGCCGCGATCAGTGCCGCCTCGATCGGCAGGGTGCCGGAACCGCACATCGGATCGAGGAAGGCGCCGCCGCCGGCCGCGATCTCGGGCCAGCCGGCGCGCAGCAGCAGCGCGGCGGCGAGGTTCTCCTTGAGCGGCGCCGGCACGCCCGCACCCCGGTAGCCGCGCCGGTGCAGACTGTCGCCCGAGAGATCCAGCGCGAGCGTCGCGCGGTCGGCGGCGAGGCGCACGTTCACGCGCACCGACGGACGCGCGGTGTCGACGCTCGGGCGCTCGCCGCGCACCTCGCGCAGCTGGTCCACGATCGCGTCCTTGACCTTCAGCGCGCCGAAGTGGGTGTGCGTGATCGCCGAGCGCGCGGCGTCGAAGTCCACCGCCAGCGTGGCCTGCGGGCCCGGCGCCAGGTGCGCGGTCCAGTCGATTTCCCGGACGAAAGCGTAGAGCGCCTCCGGCGAGCCCGCCGGACCCTCGTGCAGCTTCAGCAGCACGCGGTTCGCGGTGCGCGACCAGAGGCATGCCGCGTAGGCGCTCTCGAGCGAGCCCGACCACGTGACGCCCCAGGCCTTCTCGCGGGGCTCGACGCCGAGCGCGCGCAGCTCCTGCGCAAGCAGGTCCGCGGCACCGAGCGGCGCGGTCGCGACGAACTCGAGCGGCGCCGCGGCAGCGGCGGCCTCGGATGGCGCGGAGCCGGCCGAAGGGGCGGATTCAGTCATCGACGAACTCGTCGTGGGCGTACGGTGGATGGCAACGGTCGGCGCCCGCGGCGTGCGGCGCGGCGAGTTCGACGATGGTCGCGCGCGACTCCCCCTTCGCGACGTCGCCGAGGAAGCGCTTCAGGATCCTGTAGACGTCGGCGTCGAATGGCGCCTCGTCGGCCAGCCGCGCCGCGGATTCCAGGTCGCGCACGGTCCCCAGGTAGCGCCACCCGTCGAGCACGAGGAAATCCTCCTCGCCGCGCCAGTCGCGCTCCACGACCGCGATGCGGCCTCGGTACGGCCAGGGCTTCAGCCGCTGCGCGGCGAGCGCAAGGCGCACCCGGGTGTCGTGCAGCGCGGCCGGCTCGTGCCCGACGCAGGCACCCTTGCAGCGCTTCAGCTGGTAGGCGAAGCACGAGCCCTCGCCGTCCTCGAGGCCGACCGACTTCGCGCAGAGCTGGTGCGCCCGCACGATCTCCGTCAGCGCCCGCTTCGCGGTCTTCGCGTCCCGGAACAGCCCGTAGACCTCGTCGCGTGCCGCTGGCGCGAGCGCGTCGAACTCGACGGCCTCGACGCGGCTCGGCGTGCCGGCACCCGAGGGCACGAGTGCGAGCGTCCAGGTCGCCGCGCTCGCGCGCAGCCGGCGGTTGTGCAGCGGCCTGTCCGTCTTCACCGCGCGGGCCTCGACCAGCAGCGCGCCGAGCTCGCCCACCGTCTCGGACCACTCCACGCGCCGCACCTGCTGCGACAGCTTGTGCTCCTTCGACGAGCGGTGCGCCTGCGCGAAGTGCTCCAGCACGCGGTGGCGGATGTTCCGGCTCTTGCCCACGTAGAGCAGCGCGTCCTCCTCGCCGTAGAAGCGGTAGACGCCGGGCACCTCGGGGAGGTCGTCGGCCAGCCCCTCGGGCAGCTGCGGCGGCAGCGGCGCCTCCTGCAGCAGCACCTCGACGACTTCGGCGAGCCGGGCGGGCGCCACCTCGCGCGCGAGCACGCCGAGCAGGTCGCGCAGCACGCGGGCGTCGCCGAGCGCCCGGTGACGCGCCTCGCAGTCGAGGCCGTGCCGCAGGATCACGGCGTCGAGATTGTGGCGCGGGTGTTCGGGGTAGAGCCGGCGCGACAGCTTCACCGTGCAGAGCACCTTCGCGGTCCAGCGCACGTCGAGCCGCAGGAACTCGGCGCGCAGGAAGCCATAGTCGAAGCGCGCGTTGTGCGCGACGAAGGTGCGGCCGCGCAGGCGCTCCAGCACGTCGCGGTGCACGTCCTCGAAGCGGGGCGCGTCCGCCACCATCTCGTTCGTGATGCCCGTGAATTCCTCGATCGCCGGCGGGATCCGGCAGCCCGGGTTCACGAGCGTGGACCACTCGCGCACCGTGCCGTCCCGATCGATCTCGACGAGGCCGATCTCGGTGATCCGGTTCCAAGCCGGATTGCCGCCGGTGGTCTCGAGGTCTACGCAGACGAGATCGCGGTCGAGCACGTCGGTGGGTCGCGGGCGCAGCGGGCACCTCAGGCGCGGCCGGGCCGGCCGTCCAGCGACAGCAGGGGGCCGTAGAGGTCGGGCCGGCGGTCGCGGAACACGCCCCAGTGGTGCCGGTAGCGGCGGATCGCGTCGAGATCCACCGTGGCCGTCAGCACCGCGTCGCCCTCGCGCGGGGCGACCGCCAGCAGCTCGCCGGTGTGCCCGGCGATGAACGACGAGCCGTAGAAGGTGATCGTCTTCTGCGTGCCGACCTCGGTGCCGTAGCGGTTCGAGGCGACCAGCGGCATCACGTTCGCGGCGGCGTGGCCCTGCATGGTCCGCGTCCAGTGATCCTTCGAGTCGAGCGTCGGGTCCTGCGGCTCGGAGCCGATGGCGGTCGGGTACAGCAGGACCTCCGCGCCCTGCAGCGCGAGCGAGCGCGCGGTCTCCGGGAACCACTGGTCCCAGCAGACCGCGGCGCCGACCGCGCAGTGGCGCGCGGGCCAGACCCTGAAGCCGGTGTCCCCGGGCGAAAAGTAGAACTTCTCGTGGTAGCCCGGGCTCTCGGGGATGTGCGCCTTGCGGTAGCAGCCCATCACCGAGCCGTCGGCGTCAAGCACGACCAGCGTGTTGTAGTAGGCGTTGTTGGCGCGCTCGAAGATCGACACCGGCAGCACGACGCCGAGTTCCTTCGCGACGCCCGCGAAGTGCTTCACGGCAGGGTTCTCGCCCACCGTCGTCGCGAGCTCGAAATACCGGTACTCGTGGTCCTTGCAGAAGTACGGCGTCTCGAACAGCTCCGGCAGCAGGATCACCTGCGCCCCCCGGCCCGCCGCCTCGCGCACGAGCGCGTCGCCCTTCGCGATGTTGCGGTCGCGATCCCAGGTGCAGTCCATCTGGATCGCGGCCAGCGTCAGGGTACCCACGGTCGTCATCCCTCCAGGTCGATCCAGGTCGCCTTGAGCTCGGTGTACTTGTCGAGCGCGTGCAGCGACTTGTCGCGGCCGTTGCCGCTCTGCTTGTAGCCGCCGAACGGCACGGTCATGTCGCCGCCGTCGTAGTTGTTGACCCACACGCTGCCGGCGCGCAGGCGCCGCGCGATCGTGTGGGCTGCACCGACGTCGCGCGTCCAGACCGCCGCGGCGAGCCCGTAGATCGTGTCGTTCGCGATCCGGATCGCGTCCTCGACGTCGGTGAACGAGATCGCGGACAGCACGGGCCCGAAGATCTCCTCGCGGGCGATCTTCATCGTCGGCTGCACGCCGGCGAACACGGTCGGCTCAACGTAGCAGCCGCCGGTCTCGACGCGCGCGCGGCTGCCGCCGAGCAGCAGCTTCGCGCCCTCATCGCGCCCGGACTCGACGTAGTCCAGCACGGTGTCGAGCTGCTGCCGGTCGACGATCGCGCCGAGCTGCGTCTTCGGGTCGAGCGGGTCCCCGGGCTGGAGCTTGCGGCCGATCGCGAGGATCTTTTCGAGCACCGCGTCCCTGACCGACTCGTGCACGAGGAGGCGCGAGCCCGCGGTGCAGACCTCGCCCTGGTTGTAGAAGATGCCCCACGCCGCCGCGGTCGCGGCGCGCTCGAGGTCGCGCGCGTCCGGCAGCACGATGTGCGGCGACTTGCCGCCACACTCGAGCCAGACGCGCTTCAGGTTCGAACGGCCTGCGCACTCGAGGATCCGCTTGCCGGTGCGCGTAGAACCGGTGAATGCGAGCACGTCCACGTCCATGTGCAGCGCGAGCGCCTCGCCCGCGGTGTGGCCGTAGCCGGGCACGACGTTCAGCACGCCCTCGGGCAGCCCCGCCTCGATCGCGAGCTGCGCGACGCGGATCGCGGTCAGCGGCGACTTCTCGGACGGCTTCAGCACCACCGAATTGCCGGTCGCGAGCGCGGGCCCGAGCTTCCAGGCAGCCATCAGCAGCGGGAAGTTCCACGGCACCACCGCGCCGACCACGCCGCAGGGCTCGCGCGTGACCAGCCCGACCACGGTGCGCGGCGTCGGCGCGACCTCGTCGTAGACCTTGTCGACCGCCTCGCCGTACCACGCGAGGCAGCGCGCGGCGCCCGGCACGTCGACCTTCAGCGAGTCGCCGATCGGCTTGCCCATGTCGAGCGTCTCGAGCAGTGCGAGCTCGTCGCGGTGCTTCAGCAGCAGCTCGGCGAACGCGATCAGCACCTTCTTGCGGCGGGCGGGCGCGAGCCCGGCCCAGCGACCGTCCTCGAACGCGCGACGCGCGCTCGCGACTGCGAGGTCGACGTCGCGCTGGGTGCACGACGCGACGCGCCCCAGCACGCGCCCGTCGATGGGGCTCACGCAGTCGAAGGTGGCGCCGTCGTGCGCGTCGAGATAGCGGCCGTCGAGGAACGCGCGGCCCTCGATGGCGAGCTCGGCGGCGCGCACGTGCCACGAGGCCGGGGCCGGCGGGGGCGTCTGCGGCTGGGCGGACATGGGAACTCCTCGGGGCCTGCGCGTCGCAGCGGGCCGGTCAGAAGGTCGGCGGGGTGTTGGCGCTGATGATCTCACACTCGTCCCGGCCGGAATTCCGGAAGCGGTGCGGCAGCGAACTCGAAAAATAGTAGGCGTCGCCGGGGCCGAGCACGCGCGTCTGGCCGCCGACGGTGAGCTCGATGCGGCCGCGCACGACGACGCCGCCCTCCTCACCCGGGTGCGAGAGCATCGCCTCGCCGGTGTCGGCGTTCGGCGCATACCGCTCGTGCAGGATCGACATCGCGCGGTTCGGGCGGCTCGCCGCGACCAGCTTGAGCACGACCGGCGGCGCACCGATCTCGGCGAGTTCGTCGTGCGAGTAGAACACCTGCGGCGGGCTCGCCACGTCGAGCGTGAAGAACTCGGCGAGCGACATCGGGATGCCGTCCAGCACCTTCTTGAGCGAGCTCACCGACGGGCTGACGCGGTTCTGCTCGATCAGCGAGATCATCCCGTTCGTCACGCCCGCCCGCTTCGCGAGTTCGCGCTGCGACAGGCCGTAGAGGCTGCGCACGGCGCGCAGCTTGGCGCCCACGTCGACGCTCATCGCAGAACTCCGCCCGGCCGAGGTGTTTACGATATTAAACGGAAGTCGCCGTTTCTGGGCCCGATTTGTTCATCTTGTCCATTTTTCTTATCATCGGCCGACCCCTCAGGAGCATCCGATGAACGCCGAGCCGGCCACCGTTCCCTTCGCGCGCGAGGACCTCGAAGCCTTCTGGATGCCGTTCACCGCGAACCGGCACTTCAAGGCCAAGCCCCGCTTCCTGGCCCGCTCGAAGGGCATGCACTACTGGACGCCGGAGGGTCGCGAGATCCTCGACGGCACCGCGGGCCTGTGGTGCGTGAACGCCGGGCACGGGCGCGAGGAGATCGCCGACGCGGTGGCGCGGCAACTGCGCGAGCTCGACTACGCGCCGCCGTTCCAGATGGGCCACCCGCTCGCGTTCGAACTCGCGAACGAGCTGGTGAAGATCGCGCCGCGCGGCCTCGACCACGTGTTCTTCACGAACTCCGGCTCCGAGGCCGTCGACACCGCGCTCAAGATCGCGCTCGCCTACCACCGCGTGAAGGGCGAGGCCGCGCGCACCCGGCTGATCGGGCGCGAGAAGGGCTACCACGGCGTCGGCTTCGGCGGCATCTCCGTCGGCGGCATGGTCAACAACCGGAAGTTCTTCGGCGCGATGCTGCCCGGCGTGGATCACCTGCCTCACACGCTGGACCTGCAGCGCAATGCGTTCTCGCGCGGCCTGCCCGCCCACGGCGTGGAGCATGCGGACGCGCTGGAGCGCCTGGTCGCGCTCCACGACGCGAGCACGATCGCCGCGGTCATCGTCGAGCCGGTGCAGGGCTCGGTCGGCGTGATCCCGCCGCCGGTGGGGTATCTCAGGCGCCTGCGCGAGCTCTGCGACCGGCACGGCATCCTGCTGATCTTCGACGAGGTGATCACGGGCTTCGGACGCCTGGGCGAGCCCTTCGCGGCACAGGCCTTCGACGTGGTGCCGGACATGATCACGTGCGCGAAGGGCCTGACGAACGGCTGCATCCCGATGGGCGCGGTACTCGTCCGCAAGGGCATCTACGACACCTTCATGACCGGGCCGGACGCCGCGATCGAGCTCTTCCACGGCTACACGTACTCGGCGCATCCGACCGCCTGCGCGGCCGGGCTCGCGACGCTCGACGTCTACCGCCGCGAGGGGCTCTTCGAGCGCGCGAAGGAGCTGGCGCCGTGGTGGGAAGACGTGGCGCACTCGAAGCTGAAGGGACTGCCGCACGTAGTCGACGTGCGCAACTGCGGGATCATCGCCGGCGTCGAGTTCGCGCCGGTCGCAGGCAAGCCCGGCGCGCGCGGCTTCGAGGTGTTCCTGAAGTGCTTCGAGCGCGACGTGCTGGTGCGCGCGTCCGGCGACGTGATCGCGCTGTCGCCGCCGCTGATCATCGAGAAGCCGCAGGTCGAGAAGCTGTTCGACACGCTGGCCGGCGCGATCCGCACTCTCGCCTGAAACTCCGGAAACGACGGGGCCGGGACGCTAGCGCGCCCCGGCCCCGGTGTTTCGCGGGCGCCGGGCTCAGCCGGCGCCGTGCGACACGATCAGTCGCCCCACGGGAACGTGGTCGCGACCGAGAACACGACGCGGCCCTCGTTGTTGAACACGTCCTCGGTGACGTCCTCGTCGTCGGTTGCGGTGTACTTCAGCGCCAGGTTGAAGTTGCCGAGCGTGTAACCGATGCCGAGCGAGTAGTCGAACACGTCGTCGCCGTTCACGTCGCTCCAGTAGTCGCCGTGGCTGTAGCCCGCGTGCGCGAGCAGCGAGAAGTTCTGCGGCAGCTCGAAGGTCGCGTTGATCTCGGTGTAGTAGGCGGACTCGCCCGACTCGTACAGGTCGTCGGCGAACCACTGCTTGAGCGCGAACGGACCGGTGTTCAGGCCGACGAAGAACTCCGGGTACTCGCCGGTCGCGTCCGCGCCCGGGTAGAGGTAGTAGACGACGCCGGCCGTCCAGCTGGTGGTCTCGCTGATCTCGCCGGTGTAGTTCGCGTACAGGTCGACCTCGATGTCGGCCGAGTCGTCGACGCCTTCGAAGTCGACGTTGCTGGCCCACGCGCCGATGGCGAAGCCGTTGGAGAACGCGTAGTCCGCGCTGACCTGCAGCGCGGGATCCTTGGCGCTCTGGCTGTAGCCACGGAAGTCGTAGTCGTTGGTCGCGGTGACCGTGGACGAGAACTGCGCGTGCGCGAGACCCGAGGCCAGCAGCAGCGAGCCCGCCACCACGCCCTTGAGGTACTTGAACGTCATTCGGAAATCTCCTGTCCGGCTTGTAATTGCGACGGCCGCCGCGCGACTGCGCGGCGCCGATCGTGCCCCTTCGAACCCTGCGTGCGCCCGTGTTGCGTCGGCGCCTCGCCGAGTCCTTTGCAGGACCCGTGCCGGGACGCGCAGCGCGCGCCGCAGTCTCTAAGTCTCTGAAAAATAACATTCCTTGCGCCAACCGACGCACCGATATCGTGCGTGCGGACAGGCTCTGCACCGCGATGAGGCGTGCGGCGCGCGCGCCACGGGGGTGATCCGCACTTGCCACGACGCCGCTGCACGGCGGCAGCCAGTAGCATCTCGTCGACTTCAGACGACGGACGCCCCCCCATGGCGACCCACCCCGCTCCCGAGATCGGCCACTGGTACGCTCACCGTGACCAGGGCCTCCTGTTCCAGGTCGTCGCGTTCGACGAGGACGAAGGCCTCGTCGAGATGCAGGACTTCGACGGCGGCCTCGACGAGGTCGACCTCGAGACCTGGTACGACATGCCGATCGACACCGCCGAGGCGCCCGAGGACTGGACGGGCGCCGTCGACGACGCCGACGCGCCCGAGGAGTTCGCGGCCGGCGGCGATGCCGGCAGCCGCGACTGGCGCGGCCCCGTCGACGACCTACCGGACGCGCCGCAGGACCTCGTCGAGTCGGAACCCGACGACGACGAGGACTACGACCGCCGCTGAGCCGGCTCGCCGCGTGGACTGGCGCGCGGCCCTGCTCGATCCCGCGGCCTACCCCGGGCCGCCCTCCCGCGTCGAACTGCGCGAGACCCACGCCTCGTGGATAGCGCTGGCCGGCGAGTTCGCCTGGAAACTGAAGCGGCCGGTCCGGTTCCCGTTCCTCGACTACTCCACGCCCGAACGCCGCCTCGCCGCCTGCGAGACCGAACTGCGCGTGAACTCGCGGTGGGCGCCGCAGCTGTATCTCGACCTGCAGGCCGCGGTGCCGCGCGGCGACGGCATCCGCTTCGTCGCGGCTGGCGCCGCGTCGCCCGGCACCGCACTCGAGTACGCGGTGCGGCTGCGGCGCTTCGCCGCCAGCGACGAACTGCCCGCGCTGCTCGAGCGCGGGGCCGTCGCTCCGGACGAACTCGCGGCGTTCGGCACCGCGCTCGCGGCCTGGCAGGCTGCGGGACCCGCGCCGCCCGACGGCTCGGACTACGGTCACGCGACCGAGGCGCTTCGCGCCGCCCTCGACAACTTCGCGAGCCTGGCGAGCCGCGACGCTCGCGATGCCGGTGCCGATGCTGCCGCCGACGCTGACGCCGCCGACGCCGACGGCCGGGCGATGCGACGCCTGCGCGACTGGACCGTCGAACGCCACGCGGAACTCGCGCCGCTGCTCGAATCGCGCCGCGACGCGGGTCGCGTGCGCGAATGCCACGGCGACCTGCACGCGGCCAACGTCGTCCGGATCGACGGGCGACTGGTGCCGTTCGACGGCATCGACTTCGATCCCCGCCTCGCGTACGTCGACGTCGCGAACGACGCCGCCTTCCTGGCGATGGATCTCGAGCAGCGCGGCCACCCGGGACTCGCCCACGCGTTCCTGTCCGCCTGGCTCGAGGCCTCCGGAGACGCAGGCGCCCCGCGGGTGCTGCCGTGGTTCATCGCGTATCGCGCGCTGGTGCGTGCGAAGGTCGAAGACCTGCGCATCCGCGAGCTCAAGTCGCGGCTCGGGACGCGCTCGCCGACCGCCGCGGAGGCGCGGGCACTCCGTGCGGAGCTCGTGGCGACGGCGGCAGCCCGGCGCCGCCACGTCGCCGTGGCCGCGGCCCGACTCGACGGGCGTAGCGCCGCGCTCTACGTGACGGTCGGACTCTCGGGATCCGGCAAGAGCTGGCTGGCGGAACGGCTCGTCGCGACGCTGCCCGCGCTGCGCGCGCGGTCGGACGTCGAGCGCAAGCGACTGGCCGGACTCGCGCCGACCGCGGCGAGCGGCTCGTCACCCCGCGCGGGCCTGTATTCCGCGGACTGGACCGCGCGCACGTATGCGCGCCTGCGCGAGATTGCCGTAGCGTGGCTGGCGGCCCGCTACGACGTGATCGTGGACGCGACGGCGCTCGACCCTCGGCAGCGGGCCGGCTTTGCCGCCGCGGCGCGGCAGGCGGGCGCGCGGCTCGCGTGGCTGCACTGCACCGCACCGACGGAGGTGCTGCGGGCGCGCGTCGCGTCGCGCCGCGGCGACGCCTCGGAAGCGACGCTCGAGGTGCTCGAGATCCAACTGCAGCACGGGCCGGCGCTCGACGCGGCGGAGCTTGCGCGCACGGTGACCGTGGACACATCGCGCCCCATCGACGTCGCGGCGGTCGCCGCGGCCCTCAGATCGGCGGCAGCACCACCGGCCGCGTCGTAGCGCGCTTCGGCACCGGCGTCTTGAAGCCCTTCGGCTTCACGACCAGCACGTCGCACTTCAGGCCGTCGATCACGCGCTCCGCCGTGTGGCCGATGAAGAGGCGCTTCAGCGTCGAGCGCGACACCGCGCCCATCACGACCAGGTGCGCGTCCAGTTCCTCCGCCAGCTCCGGCAGTTCGTCGGCCGGCAGCCCGACCCGCAGGTGCGAGCGCCGCGGCCCCAGGCCGTAGCGTTCCGTCAGCCGGCCGAACGCCGCCTCGACTTCCTTCGCATGCTGCTGCGCGACCTCGACGGGCATCGGCACCGGCTCGACGAGCATGCCGGCCGTGAACGGCGTGGCGAGCGTGTAGAAGTGCGCCGCGTGCAGCTTGCCGCCGAAGGCCTCGGCGAAGCTCTGGCCCGTGGACAGCAGCAGTTCGTCCAGATCCGCCGGCTTCGAGTGCGAGTGCATCGGGTCGACGGCCGCGAGGATGCGCGGGCGATCGTACGCGCGCGCGGTCTTCGCGAGCAGCACCGGGCACGGGCACAGGCGGATCAGCTGCCAGTCCGTGTTGCCGAGCACGAGCCGTGCCGCCGCGGCGTGACGGTGGCTGTCGACGATCACGAGGTCGATACCCTCGCGCATCACCTCGCGCACGATGCTCTCGTGCACCGGGTAGTCCCACCGGCAGCGGACGTGCACGGGAATGCCCGCGTCGCGCAGCGGCTTGGCGAGCTTCTCGAGCTCCCGCTTGCGCGACACCACGGCGCGCTCGATGTCCTTCTGCAGCTGGTCCGGGCTGTAGAACTGCTCGCCTGCCACGTACGGGCTGTAGAGGCTGTGGAACAGCGTCACGGTGGCGCCGGTGCGCTTCGCGATGCCGGCGGCGCGCGCTACGGCGGGCGGGTTCTTCTGGCCGAGGTTCCCGACGGCGACGAGCAGGTGCTTGAATTCGAGCATGGCGACCACTCCGCGACGGCGGACTCGCCCGAAATGGGCGCGCCCTGCCGGACGCTGCAAGCCTAGCGCGGCGGCCGACGCGCTGCATCGCGCCTTCGGCAGGATGTTGCGGGGTATACGTAACCGGCTACCAGCCGTCGTCCGGCATCGCGAGCGCGGTGTCGTCGAGCGAATCCAGCAACTCGAGCGTCGGGCCCACGCGCGGCAGTTCGTAGCGGAAGAAGTACCGCGCCGCCGCGCGCTTGCCGGCATGGAACGCGGCTTCGCCCGGCGTGGCCGGTCGCGCCGCGAGCGCGACGCGCGCCTGCTCGAGCCAGCGCCACGCGACGACCACCTGCCCGAGCGCGTCGAGGTACGGCGTCGCATTGGCGAGCGCCCGCTCAGGGCCCACGTCGCGAACCGCCGCGACCAGGCGTCGCGTGGTGGCGGCGAGTCGATCGAAGGTCCCGCCGAGCTGGCGCGCCAGCGGCGCAAGCTCCGGCTCGGCAGCGGCCGCCTGCACGGTCGACGCGATGCGCCGCCCGAGCGCGGCGAAGGCCGCGCCGCCGTCCTGCCGCACCTTGCGACCCAGCACGTCGAGCCCGTGGATGCCGAGCGTGCCCTCGTGGATCGCGTTCAGCCGGTTGTCGCGGTACAGGCGCTCGACGGGATAGTCGCGCGTGTAGCCGTAGCCGCCGTGCACCTGGATCGCGAGCTTGTTGGCCTCGAGGCAGTACTCCGACGGCCACGACTTCGCGACCGGCGTCAGCAGTTCGAGCAGACCCTCGTGCTCGCGCGCGGCGGCCGCGTCGCCGGCGTCGAGCGCGATGCGACGCTCGTCGACGAGTCGGGCGCAGTAGAGCACCAGCGACAGCGCGCCTTCGACCCAGGCCTTCTGCGCGAGCAGCATGCGCCGCACGTCGGCGTGCCGCAGGATCGGCACCGGTGCCGAGGCCGGGTCGCGCTCGCCGAGCGGCCGGCCCTGCGGACGGTGCCGCGCGTAGTCCAACGCCGCGACGTAGCCGGCGCAGCCGAGCGCCGTCGCGCACAGTCCGACGCCGATGCGGGCCTCGTTCATCATGTGGAACATGATTCGCAGCCCGGCGTGCTCCTCGCCGACGAGCTCGCCGACACAGTCGCCCTGGTCGCCGAACGCGAGCACGGTGTTCACGGTGCCGCGCCAGCCCATCTTGTGGTTGAGACCGATGCAGCGCACGCCGTTGCGGGCCTGGGGATCCGGCGTGCCGTCGTCGCGCAGGCGGAACTTGGGCACCACGAACAGGGAGAGTCCCTTCACGCCGGGCGGACCGCCGGACACGCGCGCGAGCACGAGGTGCACGATGTTGTCGGCGAGCTCGTGCTCGCCGCCGGAGATCCACATCTTCGAGCCGGTCACGCGCCACGTGCCGTCGGGCGCGCGAACGGCGGCGGTGCGCACGTCCGCCAGCGACGAGCCCGCCTGCGGCTCCGACAGGCACATCGTGCCGAACCAGCGCCCGGCCACCATCGGGCGCACGTAGCGCTCCACCTGCGCGGGCGAGCCGTGTGCGGCCAGCAGGTTCGCGGCGCCGACCGTCAGCAGGGCGTAGCCGTAGAAGCCGACGTTGGCCGCGGCGAACACCGCGTTCGCCGCCTGCGCGACGCTCCAGGGCAGCTGCAGCCCGCCGAGGCTGGCGTCGAACGGCGCCGCGAAGTAGCCGGCGTCCGCCGCCGCGCGCAGGGCATCGCGGGTGGGCGCGGGCAGCCACACCTCGTGGCCCCGCAGCTGCGGCTCCTCGACGTCGGCGAGCGCGGCATGGGGCGCGAAGCGTTCGACCGCGAGCCGCCAAGCCCCGTCGAGGACCCCGTCGAAGGTCGCGCGGTCGTGGTCCGCGAAGCGCGGCGCGCCTGCCAGCGCGCCCGCATCGAGCACCTCGAACAGCTGGAAGTCGAGCTCGCGGCGCGAGGGCAGCAGCGCGCTCACGGCCGCGCCACCGTGCGCGCGGCGATCACCTCGATCTCCACGAGAGTGCCCGGGATGGGCAGCGCCACCACCTGGACGGTGGTACGCGCGGGCACGTTCGGCTGCGCGGCGGCGGCCGGGGCGACCGTGGCCGAGACGCTGGCGACGAGAACGGCGAGGCACGAGGCACGGTGGTGCGGGGACATCGGGGTCTCCGGTGACGGGGCGCGGGCGCGGAACCCGGCGCGCAGGGTCTGCGTGCATTTGTAGCGGGCACGGGCGTCGAAGTGAAGCGGCCGGCCGCCGTCCCTGGCCCCCCCGAATGACTGCGGCCGGGCTTGCGTCTACGCTTGCGGCATCGGCACCTCACCCAGACCGGCCCCGAATGCCTCCACGCCTGCACAACTCGATCCGCCACGCCCTGCTCGCCGCTGCCGTCGCGAGCCTCCTGCCCGCCTCGGCCACGCCCGCCGCCGAGGCCCCGGACGCGATCCCGGTACTCGAGGAGATCGTCGTGACGGCGCAGCGCCGCGTGGAGAACCTCCAGGACGTGCCCGTGTCCGTGTCGGTGGTCGACGCGGGGGCTCTGCGGGCGGTCGGCGCCCGCGACCTGTCCGACGTCGCTTCGTTCGCACCGAACGTCTCCTTCGACAACGTGATCACGCAGTCCGGCGCGAGCGCCTCGTCGATCTACATCCGGGGCATCGGGCAGAGCGACCTGCTGCAGACCACGGATCCCGGCGTCGGGCTGTTCGTGGACGGCGTCTACGTCGCCCGCGCGGTCGGCTCGCTGCTCGACGTCGCCGACGTCGAGCGCGTCGAGATCCTGCGCGGCCCGCAGGGAACGCTGTTCGGCCGCAACACCATCGGCGGCGCGATCAACGTGACGACGCGCGATCCGGGCACGGAGTTCGGCGGCGCCGCGCGCGTCACGGTCGGCAGCGACGACCGGCTCGAAGCCTTCGCGCGGCTCGACGCGCCCCTGTCGCCGACGCTGCGTTCCAAGCTGACGGTCGCGAGCTTCGACCAGGACGGCTACGTCGAGCGCCCGAACGTCGGCGATGCCCTCGGCAACCGCAACTCGCGAGCCGCACGCGCCCGGCTGCTGTGGTCGCCCGCCGAATCGCTGCGGGTCTCGTTCACCGCCGACCTGACGCGCACCGACGAGAAGGGCGTGCCGGCGACGCTCGCGCGGGTCTTCCTCGCCTGCCCCGCGGGCGTCACCAACGCGATCGGTGGCTGCGACCGCAACACCGCGCCGGGCTCCGCGCCCGGGCAGGCCTTCCTGTTCAACAACGTGCCGCCCGTGAACCGCGCGGCCGGCGGCGCCGGCGTCGGCGTCAGCCGCTACGACTCGCGGTGGGTGTCCGGCGATCCGTACGTGAACCTCGGCACCGGCCCCGAGGTTTCGCGGCTCGACCTGTGGGGCGCGAGCCTCACGGTGGACTGGAAGCCCGGCTCGTTCGCGGTGCGCTCCATCAGCGCCTGGCGCACGTTCGACGCGTTCTTCGTGCGCGACACCGATTCATCGCCGTTCGCGATCGTCACGCCGAACTCCACCGTGGACCAGCGCCAGCTGTCGCAGGAGGTGCACGTCTACGGCACCACCGCGGACTCGCGGCTCGACTGGCTGGCCGGGCTCTACTGGCTCGACGAGCGGGCCGACGACGATTCCGACTTCGTGACCGCGTCGTTCGACGTGCAGAGCGGCGGACGCGACATCGACGCGCGCAGCGCCGCGGTCTTCGGCCAGGCCACGTGGCGGCTCGCACCCACGTTCGCGCTGACCGGCGGCGCGCGCTACACCGACGAGCACAAGACCTACACGCCGACGCAGTTCTTCCGCTCGAGCGTCACGGGCCAGCCGCCCGCCGGGCTCGTGATCGTGCCCTCGCGCCAGAACGCCGCCGACTTCGCGCAGGCCACGTGGCGCGCGGCCGCCGAGTTCACGCCGCGCGACGAGGTGCTGCTGTACGCGGCGTGGTCCACCGGCTTCAAGAGCGGCGGCTTCGTGCAGCGCAACCAGGTGCCGCGCCAGTGGCTCGCGACCTTCGGGCCGGAAACGGTCGAGATGCTCGAAGTGGGCCTGAAGACGACGCTGGCGGAAGGTCGCGTGCGGCTCGCGGGCGCGGCGTTCGCCGGCGACTACGAGGACCTCCACATCCGGATCGTCGAGCCCGTGTCGTTCTCGCCGGTGACGGCGAACGCCGGCGACGCGCGGATCCGCGGTGGCGAGCTGGAGGTCGAGGCGCTGCTGCACGAGCAGCTGCGGCTCGCGGGTGGGCTCGGTTACCTGGATGCCGAGTACCGGCGGATCGCGCCCACCGTGCCGGACCTGACGCTGGCCTCGAAGCTCGTCGATTCGCCGGCGTGGTCCGCGAACGTCGGCCTCGTCGGCACGCTGCCGCTGGGTGCGACCGAACTCTCCGCGCGCGCGGACTGGGTGTACCGCGGCGAGACCTACAACGACGCCGAGAACACGCCGCAGCTGCGGCAACCGGCGGTCGGGCGGGTGGACGTCTCGGCGACGTGGCGCTGCACGGCCTGCGGCGACTACGCGTGGTCCGCCACGCTCGGCGTGCGCAACGCGACCGACGAGCGGTACATCGTGAGCGGCTACGCTCTGCCGCTGCAGGGACCGATCGGCGCGACCTACGCACGGCCGCGCGAGTGGTTCCTGACGCTCGGGATCGAGCTCTGAGCAGACGGGTGGCGGCGCGGGGGCCGTCACCTTCGCACATCGGCACTGCAGCCGACCGCGCCGATCGAGGCGCCGGGCGCGGCGCGGAGCATGCGGCTCGCAGCCGACTCAAAAGCCGGGCGCAGGCTGCCACGGCGCGTGGCGCAGCGAGTCGAGTTCGGGCGGCAGGATCGGATCGTACGGCGCCTCGAACGAGAACGGCGCGTGCTCTCCCCACTCGTTGACGTGCCTGCCGCCGAGGAAGCGGATCAGGGCGACGGCGCCCCAGCGCGTGCCGAACGGCCCATGTGCGCGGCGTGGCGGTCGCCAGAAGTAGGCGCCCGGGTGCATCGTGCCCTGCGGCCCGGTCAGGGAGCCCGCGATCAGGAACGCCTCCTCGACGATCGGATGCCGTTCGACCGGACCGCTCGCACCCGGCGGCTCCGACTGCGGCAGCATCATCGACAGGAAGGTTCGCTCGCCGGTGCGCGGATCCGTGCGCAGGTCCTTGCGCGAGATGCCGAGGTACGCGAGGTTGCGGTCGTTCACCCGCATGTCCCACGGCAACGTCGCGACGTCCAGGAACGGCACCGCGCGCTCGCGGTCGAGGTGCGCCGCCTCGCCGGCGCGCCAGCACGGCTCGGCGGAGAAGTACGACAGCACCACCGCGCCCCCGCGCGTGGCGGTGAGCGTGCGCGGCCAGCCGGCGGGCAGGAAGGCGTAGGTGTCCGGGCCGTAGCCACGGTCGTCGATCGTCAGCTCGCCCTCGAGCACGTACAACTCCTCGTCGGCGAGCACGTGCTCCAGCCCCTCGCGGCGCCAGCCCGGCGGGTAGCGGATGATCGCCGAACAGGCGCCGTCGGCGGGGTCGCGCGAGAGGAACTTGTACTCGACGTCCGGGCGTGCCGCGTGAGGGCCGACGCGCCGCCACGGGATCAGCTGGGCCTGCACGAATTCGACGTGAGGACGTTCGAGCACGGTCAGCCCCCCCCCTGCGGTAACCGCGGGCGGCGGAAGACGACCTGCGCGCCGAAGCTCCAGAGCATTAGCGTCTCCGATCGCATGCGTCGTCCCGCCGATCGCGGGGAACGGCGGGAACGACCGGGGCCGAGTCGAGCCGTGGACGGCCAGTCGTTGCGGCCCACGCTGCACTCGTGTGCGAAGGGTGCCGGAACGCGGGCCAGGCTCAATAGGCATTTTCGCAACGCCCATGCTCGCCGGTGCTGGCCGGTCGGCACACGCTCGCCGCGATCCGTCCGTTCGCGCGCGGCCCGTCGACGGAGGCGCCATGCCGAGTGGTTTCGCATTCCTGCCAGGTGGCGCCCTGCTGCTCGCGATCGCGATCACCAGCACGGCGCTCGCCCGGGTGTTCGTCAGCAGCGCCATGGTGTACCTCGCGGTCGGGTATCTCGCCGGACTCGGCAGTGCAGCGCTGCTGCAGTCCGCACCGGTGAACGCACCCGCGATGCTCGAACTGGGTGCCGAGCTGGCCCTCGTGATCTCGCTGTTCAGCGTCGGCCTCAAGATGGGCAGCGTCCTCGCGCCGACCGACCCGGTGCTGGCCTCCAGCGTGCAGAGCGAGGGCGGGCGCGAGCCGGAGCGTCTGCGGTTCGGCCTCGCGGACGAGGGCGGCCTGAACTACGGCACCGCGTTCCCGATCGTGATGCTGGGCCTCGGCCTGCTGGGGCTGCACGACCTGGGCGCCGGCGCATGGCGCTGGTGGGCGCTCGCCTCCGGATTCCTCGCCGTATTCGCGGCCGGCGTCGCGCTGCAGAGGGTCCCACTGCACGAGGACCGCCGCGACGCGCGGGCCGCCGCGGCGTCCCGCTGCGCAAACGCGCAGCTGACCGACGTCGTGCAGACCTTCAACGGGCAGCTGGAAAAGGTGGCGGAACTCGCGATGGTGCTCGTCGTGGGCTGGCTGCTGGTGCCGGTGCGGCCGTCGGCGGGCGAATGCCTCTTCGCGCTGGCGGTGGTGTGCTCGTGCGGCCGCTCGCAACGCTGATCGCGACGGTCACCCTGACCACCGTCGCCGCGTCGGCCGTGCTGCACGGGGCCTCGGCATCGCCGCTCACCCGGTGGTACGCACGGGGCTCGACTCGATCAGCGCCGCGATCTGATCCGGATCCGCGGGCTTGACCAGGTGAAAGTCGAAGCCCGCGGCCCTGCCGCGGGCCGCGTCTTCAGGCTGGCCGTAGCCCGTCAGCGCGATCAGCGTCGCGCGCGCCGTCGCACGCTGCGATCGCAGCGCCCTCGCGACCTGGTATCCGTCGACGTCGGGCAGCCCGATGTCGAGCACGACCACGTCCGGCAGAACGCTCTGCGCCGCGCTCAGCGCAGCACGGCCGTCGTAGGCGGTATGCACCTCGTGATCGCGATGGCGCAGCACCATCGCCAGCGAATCCACCGCATCGGCGTTGTCGTCGACGACCAGCACGCGGCGGCTCCGCCCCGGTCGCGGCGCGGACGGCGCAGCGGACGACCGGCCCTGCGGCGCCGGGATCTCCGTCAGCGGCAGACGCACGACGAACTGGCTGCCGTGGCCGAGTCCCGCGCTGGTCGCCTCGACCGTGCCGTGATGCAGTTCGACGAGCCGCCGCACGAGCGTGAGACCGAGCCCGAGCCCGCCCTTCGCGCGGTCGAGCGTCCGGTCGGCCTGCGCGAACAGGTCGAACACGCGCGGCAGCATGTCGGCCGCGATGCCCGCGCCGTCGTCGCTGACGCGCATGATCGCCGCGTCGCCGCCGCGTTCGAGTTCGATCCGGAGGTGACCGCCCGGCTGGGTGTATTTCACCGCGTTGTTCAACAGGTTGGTCAGCACCTGGACGAGGCGCACCAGGTCGCCCTCGACGACCAGCGGCACCGGCGGCAGCTGCACCTCGAGGTGCTGCCGCCGCGCCTCGATCGCCGGCGTGGCGACCTCGATCGCACGCTCCGCGACCACCGCGAGATCGACCCGGCCCAGGTCGAGCGTGACCTTGCCGCGCGCGATCCGCGCGACGTCGAGCAGGTCGTCCAGCAGCTTGGCCAGCACCTCGGTCTGTCGCGCGATCACGCCCGCGGCCCAGGTCGTCTCGGGCGCCTGGCCGACGAGCCCGGCGAGCACGGCCGTGGCGTTCCGGATCGGCGCGAGCGGGTTCCTGAGTTCGTGCGCGAGCATCGCGAGGTACTCGTCCTTGCGGTGGTCGGCGTCGCGCAGGGCGTCCTCCGCGCGCTTGCGATCCTCGACGTCGAGCGCCAGCGTCACGAAGCCGGCGAAGGCGCCCGAGTCGTGGAGGCGCGGCACGCCGATCGAGCGCATCCATCGGTACGCCCCGTCGGCGCGGCGGTAGCGATAGTCGACCTCGTACCGCGACCGCGACTCGAGCGCCGACGCCAGCGCGGCCCGGAACGCGGGACGATCCTCGGGGCTCATCGCGTCCAGCCAGCCCTCGCCCAGCAGCGTGGCCGGTTCCCGGCCGGTGAACTCCGCGCACCCCCGGTTCACGAACTCGGTGAGCCCGTCGCAGTCCTCGACCCGCAGCAGCGCCGGGATCAGGTCGGCGAGACGGTGGAAGTACATCTCCTTCTCGGTCTTCAGCCGTTCGGTGATGTCGCGCTCGGTCGACAGCAGCGCGAACGGCCGGCCGCCGGAAGCCTGCAGCGCCGACACCGTCACGGAGACGGCCAGCGTCCTGCCGTCGCGGTGCCGGCGCTGCACGTCCTCGGGGCCGGCGTGCCCCTGCTCGCGCATCGACGCCATCCGCCCCTGCGCCTCGGCACGCGCCTCGGGCGGAACGAGCTCGAGGATGCTGGTGCCCACGACCTCGTCGCGCCGGAAGCCGTAGGCCTTGGTCGCGCCGGCGTTCCACTCGAGGATGCGGCCCTCCAGGTCGTAGACGATCACGGCGTCGTTCGAGTCCTGCAGCACGGCGACCAGTTCCGCGAGGCGGCGGGACACCGTGCGCAGCGGTGTGACGTCGAGGAAGGTGGCGACCACCCCGAGCAGCGCGCCGTGCGGATCGCGATGCGGCAGCAGCCGGCGCAGGTAGACCTTGCCGTCGGCGCCCTCGATCTCGGCGTCGAACGCGCCGTCGACGGCGTCCATGCGCGCGAGGTCCTGCGCGAACCGGGGGTCGCTCACCCGGCTCGAGATGTCGCTCAGCAGCCGGCCCTCGTCGCCCGATTTCAGGTTGAAGATCTGCGTCGCCGACGGCGTGAAGCGCCGCACCCGCAGTTCCCGGTCGAGCAGGACGGTGGCGACCTGCGAACTCGCGAGCAAACCGCCGAGGTCCTCGTTGGTCCTGGCGAGTTCGTGGATCTTCTCCTCGAGCTGCGCGTTGAGCGTCGACAGCTCCTCGTTCAGCGACTCCAGCTCCTCCTTGGAACTCTCCAGCTCCTCGTTCGACGACTGCAGTTCCTCGTTCAGCGACAGCGATTCCTCGTTCGCGACGCGCAGGTCTTCGTTGCTGCGCTCGGCCTCCTCGAGCGCGATCGCCAGTTCCCGGCGCGCCTCTTCGTAGTCGCCGCCCATCGCCTCGCCTGCCGTCGCGGCGGTGCCGTCGGTCGCCTCCGCCGCATCGCCCGGGTCGGCAGCCACGTCGAACGTGACGAGAGCCAGTCGTCGCGAGTCGCTCGCCGACACCGGCTCCACCTCGACGCGCACGCGCCGCGCCGCGCCGCGGGACTCGAGCAGCGCGGACTGCACCGAGCCGTGCTGCTCGTCGAGTGCCTGCCGGAGCGCCCGGCGCAGCCGGACGCGCAGCGCCGGCAGCACGAGCGTCGCGAGTTCCAGAGACGCCGAGCCCTGGTGCCTCAGGAAAGCGTCCGCGTCGCCGTGGAAGTGCAGCGCGCGGCCGCCGGAATCCACCAGCACGGCCGCCCGCGGCGTCCGCCCGGCGAGCGCCCGCTCGAGGAGCGTGTGCGTCGGGACCGGTCGACCCGGGGCGGCCTCCGGTGGGAACACGGACCCGGCAGCTTGGGCGGAGCGAGTCAGCCCCGCGGGGAGATGGGCCCGCCCGCCGATGCGCCGATAGAGGCGGATCTTCCGCGACACGGGCTCGAACAGGCCGGGTTGGGTGCCGACCGACTCGGCCTTGCCGAGCAGCAGCAGGCCGCCGGGCTTGAGCGCGAAGTGGAACGACTCGAACACGCGCTGCTGCAGGTGCGGCTGGAAGTAGATGAGCAGGTTGCGGCACAGCACGAGATCGAGCCTGGAGTACGGCGTATCGCGCGCGAGATCGTGCGGCGCGAACAGGATCGTGTCGCGCAGCGACTTGCGGGCGACGTAGCGATCGCCCTGCCGATCGAAGAAACGCGCGATGCGCTCGGCCGGAATGCTGGCCACGCTGCTGGGCGGATACGCGCCGGCGCGCGCGACCGCCAGCGCGTCGAGGTCGATGTCGGTGGCGAACACCTGCACGGGCCGCGTGCCGCCCCGGCGAGCGACGTGTTCCAGCATCAGCATCGCGATCGAATAGCTCTCCTCGCCGGTCGCGCAGCCGGGCGTCCACACGCGTACGGGCTGGTCGGCGTCGCAACGCGCGTCGAGCATCGCGGGCAGCACTTCGTCGTCGAGTTCCCGCCAGGCTTCCGGATCGCGGAAGAAGTCGGTGACGCCGATCAGGAACTCGCGCTTCAGCACGTCGGCTTCGGCGTCGGAGGCCTTCAGCAGTTCCAGGTAGTCGCGGATGCGATCGACGCCGTTCAGGCCCATGCGGCGCCGCAGCCGCCGTCGCAGCATCCCTGGACGGTAGCAGCGGAAATCGTGGCCGGTCCGCGCAAGCAGCGTCCGCAGCACGTCCTCCAGCGTCTCGTCGGCGGCCTTCGACTCGTCGCTCGCCAGGGCGCCGAGATCGGCCGCCACGTGGTCCAGGAACTGGCGGATGGCGCCGGGCATCGCCGCCGGCGGCAACACCTGGTCCGCGACGCCGGCATCGATGGCGCTGTGCGGCATGCCGGTGAACTCGGCGGTTTCCGGTGACTGGACGAGCGCCAGGCCACCCGCGGCCCTGATGGCCCGCAGGCCGGCCGTGCCGTCGTGATCGGTGCCGCTCAGCACCACGCCGACGCACCTCTCCGGGGCGTCGTCGGCGAGCGCCGTCATGAAGAAGTCGATCGGCTTCGCCGGGAGCCGCTGCGGCGGCGGCGGCCGCACCGCGAACTGCCCGTCGTGCACGCCCACGAGCGTGCCGGGCGGCAGCACGTACGCATTGCCGCCCTCGATCGGCTGGCCGTCGACGGCCGCCCGCACGGGCAGCGTGCCGACGTTCGCGAGCAGCGGGACCAGGTGGCTGTCGCCCGTGGCCGGCAGGTGCGTGATCACGACCACCGCCACGTCGGGTGCGGGCGTGGCGGCACGGAAGAACGAGCGCAGCGCCTCGAGGCCGCCCGCAGACGCACCGACTACGACGATCGTGAGCATGGGACCGGCATGGTTGCACGCGGCGAGGCGCAAGTCCTGCCCGACGTCCACGTGACGGTCTCGATCGAGACCGCTGCGGGAGTTGCGAAAGGAGCCGGCGGCCGGCGCGGCGGCGTCGTGGCAACGACGGACGCGGCGCCCGTCGCGGCGCGACGCGCCACGGCGGCCGGCGGTGCCGCGCAGCGCGTCAACGCGCGCCGCACCGGCCCGGCGCTTGCTCGCCCTCGAGGTTCACGACGTGGAGGTGGCGAGTGGCCGGAACAGCCCCGCGGATACGCGCTACCTACGTCGGCCCCGTGCATCCGGACTACTTCGCCGATCCGTTCGTGTGGAGCGACGGCCGGGAGTACTGCGCGATCGGCACGGGGCGCGCCGAAGCCGCCGGCAGAGCCGACGCCGGCGGCCACTCGCTCGTGTTCCCGCTGCTGCGCTCGCGCGATCTGGTGACGTGGACGCCGCAGCCGGTGCCCGGGCGGCCGGAACGGCGCGCGTAGCCGGTGCGCACGATCCCACCCGATGCACGTCACCCGCAGCACGCTGCACGAACTGCTCGCGCCGGACGCCTTCCAGTGGCTGGCCGGCATCGAGGACACGTTCATCACCGCGCCCTCGCACAGGACCGGTCGCACGCTCGACGAGTACGAACTGACGGAGCACTACTCGCGGTTCGAGGCCGACCTCGCGCTGTTCGCCGACCTCGGACTGCGCGCCGTGCGCTACGGCATCCCGTGGCACCGGATCAATCCCGCGCCGGGCGCCTGGGACTACGAGTGGGCGGATCGTCCGCTCGGGCGACTGCTCGAACTCGGCATCCAGCCGGTCGTCGACCTCGTGCACTACGGCGTGCCGGGCTGGATCGAGGGCGCCTACGCGAACCCCGCCTTCCCGGAACGCATGGCGGAGTATGCCGCGCGCATCGCGGAGCGCTTCCACGGCCGCATCCGCACGTACACGCCGCTGAACGAGCCGCGCGTGACGGCGTGGTACTGCGGCCGGCTCGGCTGGTGGCCGCCGAATCGCCGCAGCTGGCGCGGCTTCGTGCAGGTACTGCTCGGCGTCTGCCGCGGGATCGTGCGCACGGTCGAGCGGATGCGCGAGGTCGACCCCGAGATCGTCCACGCCCACGTCGACGCGACGGACCTCTATGCGGCGGCGACGCCGGAGCTCGAGCCGGAAGCGGCGCGCCGCCAGGAGATCGTGTTCCTCGCGCTGGACCTCGTCACCGGCGCGGTTCGACCGGGGCATGCGCTGCACGACTGGGTGCGCGCCAACGGCGCGAGCGAGGCCGACCTCGACTGGTTCGCGCAGCACGGCGTGACGCTCGACCTGGTCGGGATCAACCTGTATCCGCTCTTCTCGGTGAAGCGGCTCATACGCGGCCGCGGCGGCCTGCGCATCCGGCTGCCGTACGGCGGCGCGGACATCGTCGAGCGGCTCGCCGAGCTGTACTGGCGCCGCTACCGCCGACCCGTGTTCGTCGCCGAAACGGCCTCGGAAGGCTCGCTCGCGCGCCGACGCGCCTGGCTCGAGGACTCGGTCGCCGCCAGCGCCCGCGTGCGCGCGCGCGGCATCCCGCTGGTCGGCTACACGTGGTGGCCGCTGTTCGCGCTGGTCGCGTGGGGCTACCGCGAAGGCCGCAAGGCGCCGGACGCGTACCTGAAGCAGATGGGCCTCTGGGACCTGCGATCGGGTCCGCGCGGCCTCGAGCGCGTGCGCACGCCGCTCGCGGACCGCTACCGCGAACTCGCGGCCGGCGGCGCCGCGGCGGTAGGCCGACTGGCGACGAGCCCGACGGCCGCCGCGAGGTCAGCCGGTGTTCCGTAGCTTCTTCCTGGCCGGATTCGAGTGCGCGACCGGCTACAACATGCACGGCGAGTGGATCGACCAGATCGCGGCAACCGAGCACGACCTGCACGTCGACGCCGACTACGACCGGCTCGTGGAAGTCGGCATCCACGCGGTGCGCGAAGCCATCCGGTGGCCGCTGGTCGATCGGCACGGCCGCTACGACTTCTCGACGGTGGAGCCGTTCGTCGCCGCGGTCCGTCGGCACGGCTTCGACGTGATCTGGGACCTGTTCCACTACGGCTATCCCGACGAACTGGACCCCTTCGCGGACGAGTTCGCCGATCGGTTCGCCGCCTACTGCCGGGCGGCCGCGCGCTTCGTCGCATCGCACGCCGAGGGCACCTGCTACTTCACGCCGGTAAACGAGCCCTCGTACTTCGCGTGGGCCGCGGGCGAGGTCGGGCGTTTCGCGCCGCACGCGCGCGGGCGCGGCGCGGAGCTGAAGTTCGCGCTCGCACGCGCAGCGATCCGCGGCATCGAGGCCATATGGGAGGAGTGCCCGGCCGCCCGGATCGTCAACGTCGACCCGATCTGCCGCGTCGTGCCGCGCGCGAACGATGCCGAGTCGGCCGAGCACGCGCGACGCTTCAACACGCGATGGGTGTACGAGTTCTGGGACGTCGTCGCGGGTTTGCAGCGGCCGGAGTTCGGCGGGTCGAAGCGCCACCTCGACATCGTCGGACTGAACTACTACTGGACGAACCAGTGGGAACTCGGCGCCGAGGGCGTGCCGCTGGCCGACGGCGATCCGCGACGGGTGCCGCTCGCGGCGCTGGTGCGCGATGCGTGGCGACGCTACCGCACCGAGGTGGTCGTCGCCGAGACGAGCGCGCTCGGCGAAGCGCGCGCACCCTGGATCCACGAACTCTCCGAGACGGCCGGCGAGCTGCTGCGCGGAGGCGTGCCGCTCGGCGGGATCTGCCTCTATCCGATACTCGGCATGCCGGAATGGCATGCACGCGAGCAGTGGACGCGGATGGGATTGTGGGACCTCGAGCGCGACCAGGACGCGCTGCGGCGGGTCGCGTGCGCGCCGATGGTCGAGGCGCTGCACGCCGTCCAGGAACGGGTACCCGCGATCGCCGGCGAGCGGTGGATCTCGCTGGCGCGCACCGGACGCGAACCGTTCGAGGCGCTGGGGCGGCTGGTATGGCAGCGCAGTCGCGACGGGTCCTTCGCCTTGCGCCTGTTCCGCGTCGACCGACCCTGCAGGCTGTGGGTCCTCGCCGTGTCGCTCCGGGTGGCGGGCAGGGCCGTCGACCACGTATGGACCGCAGCGGAACTGCGGATGATCGTCGACGACCGCGAGCGGTGGACCCTGCCACGCGTCGCCGCCGTCCACGGTATCGACGACGTCCTCGAGGACCACCAGCGTGACCGCGACTGGTCGGCGCACCAGGGCGCGCTCGCGCAGGAGGCGGCGAGCCTGGCGGCCGGCGAGCGCCGACGACGCGTCCTGCGCCGAGCGCTTCGATAGGCTGGATCCGACGGGGCCTCCGGCACACGCCGCGGTGCAGCCGAGCACGCTGCGCCGCAACGACGGCGTGAACCTCGACGCCCGCCCCGTGTCGAATCTCGCTGCGACTGCCCCGTAGCAGCCCGCCGTCGCCGAGGCCACGAAGCGCCTGCCGTCGCCGCGAGCCGGAGGCCGACGCATTGCGCCGACTCCGCCACCGTCAGGAGATCGCCATGAAGCCCACCCGCATGCTGCCCGCCGTCGTGCTGGCGACCGCCGCAGTGCTGTCCTTCGACGCCTCCGCCGCGACGCCGCCGAGTGCTGCGCTCGACCCAGTGACCGTGACGGCCGCGAGGACCAAAGCGGACCACGAGGCCGTCGCCGCGGCGTACGAGACCGAGGCCGAGGCGGCCGAGCGGAAGGCGCAGATGCACGCGACGATGGCCGCCCGGTACCGCGACTTCGGCATGAAGCCGCCCTGGAGCGGGATGTCGAGCCACTGCGCGCAACTGAAGACCCGGTACCGCGAAGCCGCGAAGCTCAACCGCGAGCTCGCGGCCGAGCACCACAGGATCGCGGCGACGCTGCCGTAGTGCAGCCGGCGGTTGCACGACGCCGTCGCGGGGCGGCGTCTCGGGGCGCACGGGAAGAACGAAGAAGAAGCCGAGGAGTGGTGGCTAGGGCGGTCAACCGCCTGATCGGTGCAAGTTCCTGATCAGCCACCTGATCCATTCTTGCTCGGCCGGTGCATACCCCGAAACGGTACCCCGCCCGAACCAAGAGCTTCCGAGCGTCGCCCGGTCTGTCGTTGGCGCGCACGCAGGTTGTAACCGAACGGCTCGCCGGTACGTATTCTCTGGTGAATGGCCGACTCTCTCGACGAGGATCAACTCGCCGCCTGGATGCGGGCGGCGTGTGACGGCGACGGCCGTGCGCAGGCACGGCTGCTCTCCGCGCTCGCCCCTCGACTGCGTGCGTACTTCCGAGCCAAGGGCCGGCCGCCCGACCAGGCCGAGGACCTCGTCCAGGAAACGCTGATCGCGGTGCACACCAAGCGCGCGCTGTACGACGTCGGCCAGCCGCTGCTGCCGTGGGTGCTGGCGATCGCGCGCTTCCGGCTCGTCGACGCGTGGCGGCGCGAAGGGCGGTTCGGCTCGCCGGCATCACTGGACGACGCTCCCGAGGAGGCACTCGCGGCCGAGGAACTGGCACCTGCGGAGGCGAGCCGCGATCTCGCCAAGTTGCTCCGCCTCCTGCCCGAGAAGCAGCGTCGTTCGATCGAACTCGTGAAGCTCGAGGAACGCAGCGTCGCCGAGGCGGCAGCGCTGTCCGGCTGGAGCGAGAGCGACGTGAAGGTATCCGCGCACCGCGGACTGAAGGCGCTGATGCGCCTGGCGGCGCTCGGACACGGAGAAACCCGATGAAGACCGACGACCTGATCGCCGCCCTGTCGCGTGAAGTGGAGCCGGCGTCGCGGACGGAACTCGTGCGGCGAGTCGTCCTGGCGCTCGTGGCCGGCGCCTCTCTGGCGCTGGGCCTGCTGTGGCTGACGCTCGGCATTCGCGAGGACCTGCTGGCGGCGGCGGTACCCGTGGCGCTGAAGGCAGCGTTCGCCGCGCTGGCCACCGTCGCCGCCGGCTTAGCGGCGTTGCGGTTCGCGCGCCCCGGCGGGCGTGCCTCGTCGCTGGCGGCCTTCGCGGCCGTCCTCGCCGGCGGCCTCGTCGTCGCCGCGCTCTCGCTCGCGGGCCTCGCGCCGGGCGAACGCATCGACGCCTGGTTCGGCGGCGGCTTCCCGTCCTGCATCGTGCGGATTCCGCTGCTCTCGGTGCCGGTCGCGCTGCTGCTGATCTGGGCGTGGCGCGAAGCAGCACCGACCCGCCTCGCGCTCGCGGGCGCAGCCATCGGCGCGCTGGCCGGCGGCCTCGCCGCGATCGTGTACTCGCTCTACTGCCCGATCGACTCCGTGGCGTTCGTCGCCACGTGGTACGGCGTGGGCATCGGCCTCTCGGCCGCGGTCGGCGCACTACTGGGAACGCGGCTGCTGCGCTGGTGACGTCACGCAGAGGCGAGCTGTAACCGGCGATCTCTCCCGTTCGTACCTGTGGTCGAGGACGCACGTAGCGTCCACCATCGACCACTCACGGGAGACTCCGACGATGAAGACCATCCTTGCCCTCGCCGCCTCCGCAGCCGTACTGATCGGCGCCGCCAACGTGGCAAATGCCCGCGGACAGCTGATCTTCGCGCCCTACGACGCGCCCGCGGTCGCCTCGGCCGTGCAGTCCGAGCAGCGGCACCTCCTGGTCTTCACGAAGAACGGCTGCCCGGTCTGCACCAGGCAGGTCGTCGAACTCGAGAAGCTGCTCGCGACGCCGGAGTTCCGAGGCCTGCGCGTCTGGCAGGTGGACGTCGTGAAGCAGAAGGAACTCGCCGCGCGTTACGGCGTGACCAAGCAGTCCACGCTGGTCGTGTACGACGACGGGCGCGAGCTCGCGCGCCGCCAGGGCGTGACCGCCACGGACGGCATCGCGGCACTGCTGCGCACGCGCGCCTGATCACCGACGCCGCGAGGACACTCCGATGACCACGATCACTTCCGCGGCCCTGAGCTACGGAGCGGGCGCGCTCGTCGCGTTCTCCCCGTGCGTCCTCCCGGCGCTGCCGCTGATCGCGAGCGGCGCCTCGCAGGAGAACCGGTTCGGGCCGCTCGCGGTCGCGGCCGGCCTGGTCGCAGGCTTCGCGCTCGTCGGCGTGAGCCTCGCGGCGTTCGGACATTTCGCCGGCTTCGGACAGGAGGCGCTGCGCACCTTCGGCGCGCTCGCCCTGGCCGCAGCCGGCCTGGTGATGCTCATCCGCCCGCTGGAACTGCGCGTCACGGCCGCACTCGCGCCGGTCGGGGCCGTGGGCGGCATGCTGACGACCGGGCCCGTCTCCTCGGGTCTGCCCGGTCAGTTCGCGGTCGGCGCGGGTCTCGGGCTGGTGTGGGCGCCTTGCTCGGGGCCTGCGCTGGGCGCCGCGATCGCGCTGGCCGCACAGGCGGGAGGGCTGGCGCCCGCGACGCTGCTGATGCTCCTGTTCGGGCTGGGCGCCGCCACGCCGCTGCTGATCGCGGCCTACGGCTCGCGACAGCTGATGACTCGACTGCGGCGCGGCGCGCAGGGCATCGGCGAACGGGGCAAGCGCGCATTCGGAGCCGCACTCGTCGCCGTAGCGCTACTCACGCTGACCGGGCTCGACCTCCTGCTGGCCGAAGCCATCACCGCGCGGCTGCCGGACTGGTGGTTGAACGCGATCACGTCGCTGTGAAACCCTTCGCCACCGATGAACCCGATCGACCGCCTGCACCATCTCACCTGGGTGGTCGCCGACCTGGACGCGACGCTGTCCAGGCTCGAGCCTTGGATCGGTGAGAACGCGATCCTGCGGGAGGATCTGCCGGGACGCGGCGTGCGTACGGCGAGGGTCGCGCTCGGCGACGCCTGGCTCGTCTTCGTGGAGCCGACGCAGCCCGGGGCCCCCGCTACGCGGCTCGAGAAGGCGGGAGAGGGTCTGTTCCTGCTATCGGCCGGAGTGACCTCGCTGGACAACTGTCTTCCCGCGCTGGCCGAGCGCGGCGTGCTGCCTGCGGGCGCAGCGCGAGCAGGGTTGGCTGACTGGCGCGTAATCGACCTGGCGCTCGACCTGCCGGGCGGCGTCACCCTTCAGTTGTGCGAGGAGCGCGGCAACACATCCGCCGACACGGCGCGGTCGGCTGGCGAACCAGCGCCGGAGAACAGCTGGTCGGTCGCCTCTCCGAACCCAGCGCCCTATGCGGACGACCTCGCGTACGTGCAGTCGGTCGGCTTTGCCACGCCTGCGCGAGGTGCCATGCCCGCCATCCTCGAGCGCTTGCGCTCGGGCCGCATTCGAACTTCTCGCGTCTACGACGTCGGCTGCGGAGCGGGCGTGTCGACCCGGGCCCTCCTCGACGCCGGCTATGTGGTCCTTGCAATCGAGCCCTCGCGTGCGCTCGCTGCGATTGCACGTACCGCGGCGCCGACGGCGCGCGTCGAGGAACGCTCGGTGCATGGACTCGAGTTCGAGCCGTGCGAGGCGATCCTCGCGCTCGGCGAGCCGTTGACCTACCACGAGCGGGAATCTGCCCCGAACCGCCGACTGCAGCAGTTCTTCGGTGCCGCGGCAGGCGCATTGCCTCCCGGTGGACTCCTGATCTTCGACCTGATCGAGACGGGTTCGCCTGCTCTCGATGCCCGCGGGTGGGCTTCGGGTACCGACTGGGCCGTTCTCTTCGCGACGGAGGAACAGCCTGATGAGCAGCGCCTCACGCGCACGATCGAAACCTTCCGTGGCGTGAACGGAACCTATCGGCGCAGCCGCGAAGTTCACGAAGTCGCGACCTTTTCGTCCGAATGGGTACTGGAAGCGCTGCGAAGCGCAGGATTCGAGGCGACGACGGCGACGGCCTACGGCGAGCACGCGCTTCCGACGCGCCGCCGCGCGTTCTTCGCCGAGCGCCGCGCCTAGACTTCCGCTGGTCGCACGGGCCGCAACACGTCTTCCAGCTCCATCAGCAATCGCAGGCGATCGGTCCGCGCGACCTGCTGCCACGGGATATCCCGGATCGCGCCCTCGAGTGCCCACAGCAGGTTGAGGCTCGGGCGGAGCCCCGCCTCGCGAACGCGAACGAACGCGCGCGCCGAACCGAGGGTGCGGAGCTCGCTCGGCGACTTCACACCGGCCCGGATCAGCATCGCCGCGGACCGCGGGCCGAGGCCTGGCAACTCGGCGAGCGCGCTATGCGGTTCCCTGCGTGTGCTCGGTGGCGATGATCTGCCGGTAGTGGCCAAAGTACATCCCCGACTGTTCGATGGCAGACATCGCGGGCGCGAGGTCCGGTTGGGCCATGGCTCGCCCGGCGGCAGCGCGCGCGGCACCGAGGTTCGCCCACGCGACGAGATCCGTCCAGCATCCGCGGTCGTCGTCCCGATAGCACCGCCGCCACAGGAAGCCGGGCTGATCCGCGACCCATGACCCCAACGCGCGCAGGTGCGCGAGCTGCGCGTCCTCCGGCACCTCGGCGCGAAACGTGAAGTGAACGATCTCGTAGCAGGTCTCGGCATCCATACAAAGGCTCCAGCAGCCGGAACGACGGACCGAGTCTGCAGCGATACGGTGCCCCTTTGTGGCACCATACCTGGATGGCACGGACCGTCGACACCGAACTGCTGGGGCTGCTCTCTGACGGCGAGACGTGGACCGGTGTGAGACTCGCCGAGCGTCTCGGGGTCGGACTGCGCACCGTCCGGCGCGCCGTCGCGCGGCTGCGCGCCGACGGGGTGATCCTCGACGCGGACGCCGGACGTGGCGGAGGCCTGCGATTGGCCCGTCGCACCGGCGTGCCGCGCCTGCGTCTCGAACACGACGAGGCCGTCGGCCTGCTGGTCGCGCTCGCGGTCGTCGAATCGTTGGGATTGCCAGTGCTCGGCACAGGCCTGCGGCCCCTGCGCTCCAAGCTGGCGACCACGTTTCGCGAGCAGGATCGTGGCAGCCTGGGGCGCCTTCGCCGTCGCATCCTGCTCGGTGGGCCTGCCAGCCCCGCGGTGCAGGCGACGTGGGAGCATCCCAAGGGATCGGCGATGAGCGCTCTACAAAGCGCGTTCGTGGCGCGAGGCGTGGTTCGCTTCCACTATCGCGACGGTAGTCACCGCTCCTCGAGCCGTCTCGTCGAACCGCAGTACCTCTTGCTGAATCATCCGGCTTGGTACCTGCTCGGTTACGACCGCCATCGCGCCGCCGGAAGGACGTTCCGGCTGGACCGCATCGAACGCGTCGAGTCCACCGCGGAGACCTTCCAGGTGCGGCCGGCCGGTTCGCTCTCGAACGACGTGCAGGAATGGTTCCAGCCGCTCTAGCGGGCCGCAACGGCTGCCTTATGGAGTTCGTCCGATCGCTCGCTTACGCGACGCCAACATGCGGCCTGCAACACGCAAACAAGAATTCGCGAAGAGATAATGGCGGCTAGGGCGGGAATCGGAGCCGGCATCTACCTGCCTGATTCTTTGAGCGTCTGTACGACGCGTTCCAGTTACGTACCCCCGCGGCGTACCCCCAATTCAAGTTCTGCGATCCGCGTGGTCGGCTCGGGCGTTGCTCGGAGACGAGCGGACGCCCACGAGCGCGGCTCCAACCACGAGTTCGTGGTCGACGGGTGCACGGCACGTCGATCCATCACTTCGATGCGTGCGCCTCGGTCATACACGCCGAGTTCCGCCGGACACTGCCTGGGCATCTGGTGCTGAAACCCAAGCGGTTGGCGAACCCCGGGCCAACTATGCATCTGGTCCGGGAAGATCCAGCGGATCGGAAAGCGACAATCTTCAACTAGCGATCGTGTGAGGAGCCGCGCATGGCAGGCGCGGCCCCCGGCCCAGCACCTAAAGCCATCGCGCGGAAACGCTGCTTCGTTTCTTTGCTGGCCCGACCGACACGAGACGATTGCACGCGAATCGATGCGGTCGGCGGACATCAGCCGCAACCCCGCCATCCAGCCGGCAGCTGGCCGCTGGCAGCTGGCAGCTGGCAGCTGGCAGCTACCGGCTGCCAGCCGCTGGATCGCGCCGTGCATCTATTCGAACGATTGGCTCAGAAGCGCGCTCGAGCCTCGATTCACGCGTGGCACTCTATCCTCTGCGGGCGATTCGAGCATCGATGGACTGGATCGTGCGCGCTGTACGAGTGGTTGGGAACCTCGCGCGCCACGGAGCTGGCGTTCTCCGAAATCTTGCACGGCTGGCGCGAAACGCTGCGAGGGCTGGAAGCGACATTCTCGACTGTCGATGTCTATTCGATTCAGACCGATCTCGGGTCGGCCGGAGACGGGGCCCTGAGCGCCAGTGCGCGCGCGATCCCGACCGCGTTGCGAATCGACGAGCGACAACGCAGCACGTTGCGCAGAGTGGCACGTGCCGCGCTCGCACGACTGCACCGTGCCGAGTACACGGGCGCGCCGCGCGTGTATGCGAACTCCGCGGAAGCCGTCGCGGCGGACGATCAACCCGTGGAGCCACTCACGATCCGGACGCCCGTCCGCTCCTAGATCGGCGTCGCCATCGGCTGCGTGCTGCGGGCTTCGGGCTTCGCCGTTTGACGCGTACGCATGACGGCCCCACCAGACCTCCTGCCGGCGCAGTGACCGGAACGGACCGAGTACGACGCGATGCTGCCCGAGGTCGCGGCGAGATTCACCAGGTGGGGGGGATCAGGCGATGGCGACCTGCGCGACATCCGTGCACGATAAAGTCCTCGCCACACCAACCCGCTTCGGCGGCCGCGAGTGCCTGTTCACTCTGGTGTGCCGTGGTGGAGCTCTTGCCGGAGTGGTCGTCCCCGAACACGAACAGCACCTCGCCCAAAGTCGCGGATCCAAGGCGATTGCCGTGCCGAATCGCGTGGCCTGAGCGATCGACGCCAGGCCCCTTCCCGTACCACATCGCAAAGACGCCATCGCCGTCCGTGCCCGGAACCTGCGTCGCCTGCCGCGACCCGAGGACGGCCGTGGCCGCAAGATCCTCGTTGACGCCCGGCTCGACGTGGATCCGCGCGGCGGCCAGGGTCTCGCGCTGGCGCTGGAGCTGCTGGTCGAGCGCTCCTTGCGGCGAGCCGCGATAGCCACTCACGAAGTCCGCCGTGCTCCTGCCGCGCGCCTGGTCGCGCGCGCTGGTGCAGCAGCAGCTGCACGAGCGCCTGCGTCCCCGTCAATAGCGTGCGGCGACTCTCACCGCCCGATCGTTCGTCCAACTGCGGCGTGTCTGGTCGTCGGTGTGAGGTCATCGTCGCCGTGGTCGTGCAGGAACCCGCCGACGCGATCGCCATGGGGAGTCGGTTCGTCCAGATCCATCTTGAGACCGGGCCACGTCACTGTGAGGGGCTCGAGTCATGGACGAATGAAGTCGCGTGACGGATGTGCTCGCGGGAACGCGCGTACGAGGTCGAGATAGCGCGCGAGAAGTCCGTCCTGACGCGTCAGGTGCGCCGGCGCGTACCGCATCGACTCGAGAAGCGGAATGTCCTCGCGGCTCATGGCCGTGAAGAACGCGGCCACGAGGTCGAGCGTGGCAGCCTCCCTCTCCCGGTCCGCGGCCGAATCGCCCATGCTCTGTGCGAACGCAACCGGGAACACGCGGCTACGGCCGGGGGCCGGGATCGATTGCGCCGCGAGTACGCCGGTCCACATCCCCGAATCGACGTGGATCGCATCGACGAGGACGAGGTTTGTCGCGAACACGCTCGACGTGAACTCGTAGCGATCACCACGCCCGTGCCAGAGCCGAGCGGACCATCGCTTACGGAGGCCATGCGAAGACCACTCGGTCCCGGCGGCCTGCACGCCGTGGTCGACGGCGAGCTCCAGTCGGTGCACGGAGCGGAAATGAACGTAGTCCGACGAGTTCGAGGAGAGCGTCCAGGGGTCGTTGCGATAGTCGATCGCCTCGGCGACGCGACTGACGAACCGATCAGGCGGACGATCAAACCACGGGATGTCGAACGTCGGAGTCTCGCCGTTGAACGCCCAGACGAGGCCGTGCTTCTCGACGGTGGGGAACCGATAGAGGCCCGCCCGAGGCGGCGCCGGGTCGCCGCAGCCGGTGCGCACGCACTTGCCGGTGGCGTCGAACTCCCACGAGTGGAACGGGCACCGGACATTGCCGGAGTCGACGGTGCCGCCCGAGAGATCGGCACCGACGTGCGGGCAGTAGGCGCTCAAGACGTGCGGACTACCGACGTTGTCGCGAACCACGATGACGCGGCCGTCGAGGAAGTAGACGCCGAGTACGGCGCCTGCGGCCACCTCCACGCTCCGGGCGACCGGATACCAGGTCGCGGAGAAAAGACCGTCCGCACCTTCCCGCGGCACCGGGTTGACGTGACGCTCGATACTCCGGCCGGCCGCGACGTCTTCACCCATGAGAGGCTCCATCGGGCGCGAGTGCAGTCCCGTACTGGTCTCGCAGCGCGCGCTTCGAGACCTTGCCCGTGGCGGTAAGTGGGAGCGCGGCGGCGAAGACGACGCGGTCCGGCTCGGCCCAGTGCGCGACCTTGCCGACGAACCAGTGGCGGATCTCCTGCTCACTCACCGCCGCGCCGTCCTTCCGCACGACGACCACCCAGGGCCGCTCTCCCCACTTGTCGTTCGGTACCGCGATGGCCGCCGCTTGCAGCACGGCTGGATGACGGGACGCCACGTTCTCCAACTCGACGCTGCTGATCCACTCGCCGCCGGACTTGATCACGTCCTTGGCCCGGTCGGTGATCCGCATGTGACCGTCGGCGCCGATCGTCGCTACGTCGCCCGTGTCGAACCAACCTTCGTGGAACGAGGAACGATCGTCGCTCTGGAAGTAGCCCGCGCATACGGCAGGCCCACGCACCTGCAGGCGCCCCTGCGCGTGACCGTCGAACGCACGCTCGCGGCCGTCGCCGTCGACGACCCGCAGTTCCACGCCGAAAACCGCCTGACCCTGTGAATAAGGCTTGCCCGTGGCAGACGCGGCGCCTCCCGGTGCGTTTCGGTTGAACGTGCCGAGGGGGCTAAGTTCCGTCATTCCCCAGGCATGCTGGACGGTGATTCCCGCCTCGACCGCCAGCGCGTCCATCAGCGCCGGAGGACAGGCGGCGCCACCGACGATCACGCGGCGCAGCGTCTTCAGTCGCCGTCCCGACTCGCGGAGGTGCTGCAGCACGCCGAGCCAGACCGTCGGGACACCGAGCGCCACGGTCACGCCCGCGCTGTCGATGAGATCGGCGAGAAACGCCGCGTGGCCGGCGCGATGCCCCGGCAATACCAGTGTCGCGCCAGCCATCACGGCGGAGTACGGCGTGCCCCACGCCATCACGTGATACATCGGGACGACCGGCAGAACGACGTCGTCTCGAGTGAACGCCATCGCGTTCGCGGACTGAGAAATGAGGGCATGCAGGACGGTCGAGCGATGGGTGTAGAGAACGCCCTTCGGCTCGCCGGTCGTTCCGGAGGTGTAGCAGAGTGCGGCCGCCGCGCCCTCGTCCAGCGCCGGCCACGCAGCCTCCGCCGCATGGCCTTGGATGAAGTCCTCGTACGTCGCCCATCGGGGTGCCGCCGCACGCCCCAACGTGATCCACTGCCGCACCGCCGGGAACAACGGCTGCAGGCGGTCGAGGAGATCCCGCGCCAGCGGATCGACGAAGACGATCTCCGCGCCGCCGTGCCGGATGACGTATTCGAGCTGGCTCGCTTCCAGGCGCGGATTCACCGTGTGCAGCACGGCGCCGAGGCAGGACACCGCATAGTAGAGCTCGAAGTGCGGCTGCGTGTTCCAGGCGACGGTCGCGACGCGATCGCCCGCGCGAACGCCCGCGCGTCGCAAGGCGTTGGCGAGTCGGTGCACGCGCTCGAAGGCGGCGCGGTACGTGCTTCGCCGCACCTCGCTCGTGTCGTCGTCCACCGCAGCGATCGTCGAGTCCGGCGCATGCCGCTCGGCCCAGCGCATCAAGCTTGCGATCGTCAGCGGCCACGACATCATGGCCTCGGGTTCGGTCCCCCGCCGACTCATGCGGCGGAACCTGGCACCGACGCCAGGAACTCGCGGTAGTGATCGGCGACGAACTGCGGCTGGTAATCGGCCGCGAAATTGGAGGCGCTGGGGATCACGACGGCCGTCGCGTCCGGACGCAGCTCGCGCGAGCGCCCGAAGAACGGCCACAGGAGATCGTCGTCCGCGCACATCAGGAGCAGCGGACACTCGACGCGCTGCAGGAAGCCGGCGAAGTCCTGGAACCAGACCTTGTCATACGTGAGCGCGCGCGACCGCCATGCGCGCACGTGATCGAGCACCTCGCGATGAACGACGTCGAGGTCCCGCGCGGCGCCGTGGTCCGCCAGGTACTTCCACGTATCCATCAGGTACGCGCCGGTGGGCTCGGGCGAGAACGCATGGGAAATCGCCGTGTGGTACTCGCGCTGCTGCTCGGGCGTCATGGGCAGGGGACCGCTCAATGCCAGCGAGGCGACCCGCGTGGGATAGCGGGCCGCCATCTCGACACCCAGGCACGCGCCCGTGTGGTGACCGAACACGTGGCACTTCTCGATGCCGAGGCTGGTCAGCGCTTCGAGCAGCGCGCCGATGAGGCAGTCCAGGTCGGGGACCTCGTCCGGCTCGAAGGACTGACCGAATCCCGGGGTATCGAGCGCATACACGCGCCGCTCGTTTGCGAGTAACGGGATGAGGCGCTCGTAGCTCGCCGAGGAGCTGGCCGTCTGGTGCAGCAGTACGACGGGCGCGCCCGGCGACGAGCCTGCGGTTCTGTAGTGGATCTGACCCGAGATCGTGTCGGCGTAACCCTTGCGAATCGACATGACTCCCCCTGCATTCGAGTGAGCGGTGGGTGAAGTGCTGACGCGCACGCGCGCGTCAATCGGCGAACGCGCGAACCACGTGGCGCTGCGTGCCGAGCGCTTCCACGCCGAGTTCGACGACGTCCCCGGGAGCCAGGAAGCGCGGCGGCTTCATCGCGCCGCCGACGCCGGAAGGCGTCCCGGTCGCGATGACGTCACCCGGGTGCAGCGTCATGAACTGACTGACGTACGCGATGAGCTCGGCGACGCCGAAGATCATCTGCGACGTGATCGCGGACTGCATGCGGTGTCCGTTCACGTCGAGCCAAAGTTTCAGCGACTGCGGATCGGGCACGTCGTCGACGGTCACCAGCCACGGCCCCAGCGGAGCGAACGAATCAGCGCTCTTGCCCTTGCTCCACTGCCCTTCCCGCTTCAGTTGGAACTCGCGCTCGGACACGTCGTTGATGACGCAGTAGCCGGCGACCTGCGCGAGCGCGTCTTCTCGGGTCACGTAGGTCGTGCGGCGTCCGATCACGACGCCGAGTTCCACCTCCCAGTCGACCGCCCGGGCGTTCTTTGGGATGACGATGCCGTCGCTCGGTCCGGTGATCGCCGACGTGGCCTTCATGAAGAGCACGGGCTCGGTGGGCGCCGCAAGGCTCGCCTCGGTCGCGTGTTCGCGATAGTTGAGACCGACGGCGACGATCTTTCCGACACCGGTCACGCACGCGCCGAGCCGAACGCCGTGCGGCGCGGTCGGCAGCGTAGACAGGTCCACAGCCCTGAGCGTCGCGAGCGTGTCCGGACCCAACGTCGCGCCACTCACGTCGGCGATTACGCCGGACAAGTCACGGACGGTTCCGCCTGCATCGAGGGCGCCGGGACGCTCCCGTCCCGGTGCGCCGAACCTGACCAGTCTCATGAATGCGCCTCGCGGTCAGAACGAGTAACGGACTTCCGCACCCCACCAACGTGGCAGTCCGTACGCCGTTTGCGCACCGCCGGACAACGTTCCGAGATCGAAGCCGATCCGCACGTAGCGCTCGTCGGTGACGTTCTTCACGAACGCGCGGAATTCCCAGTTGGCGTTCGGGGCGTACGTGAGCCGGACATTGCCGAGCGTGTACGCGTCCACGCGCTGCGCGTCGAAATTGAAGATCTGGTAATAGAAGCTTCCCGTGTGCGAGACGTCGGCGTTGAGGGCCATCTCGCCTGTGCCGAGCGGCCAGCTCACGCGGGCGTAGGCGGAGGCCTGGAAGCCTGGTGCGTACGGCGTGTCGACCGTCCGCGTGATCCCGTTGAGGACGATGTTCTTCACCTGCGCATCGAGAGCGGACGCGGACAGCCCGAGCGTCGCGTTGTCCACTGGCTTGAACGTCATGTCGAGCTCGGCACCGTAGTTGCGCGCCTTGGCGTTTCGCACCACGTTGTCGGCGACGCGGATCTCGAAGACCTGGTAGTCCTTGTAGTCGTAGTAGTAAGTCGAGCCATTGAGGCGCATGCGGCCGTCCAGCAGCGTCGACTTGAACCCGACTTCGAAAGACGTCAGCGTTTCAGGCCCGTAGGGAATCTGGCTGTCGGGCAGGCCGTTGATGAACAGCGGCTGATTGAAGGCACCGGCCTTCACACCGCGATTCACACCGCCATACACGAGCAGCCCGTCCACCGGAGTCCACTCGAGCTGGACTTTAGCCGCCCAGAGCGTGTCGTTGAACGAGTCCGCGAACGTGCGTCCCGGCGCAATGAGCGTGTCCGTACCGCCCAGGTAGATGCCCGTCCCATAGTTGAACTTCTGCTTCTCGTTGATCACCCGCGCGCCGCCGATGAGCTTCCACGCGTCGGCGAGCTGGTACTCGACCTGGCCGAACAGCGACGCCGATTTCGTGCGCTTGAAGGCGAAGTCGCGGAGGTCGATCGCCGCACCGCCAGCGCCGAGTGCTGCGTTCAAGACCGAGGTGCTGGACACCGTGATCCCTTCGCGCGGGACCTTGGCATCGACGTCGAGGTAGTACGCACCGCCGACCCAGTTCCACGCGCCGGAGCTCCCCGAGAATCGAAGTTCCTCGGACCACTGGCGCGTGTTGGCCACCGAGATGAACCCGAACAGATCCACGGGACCGGCGTCGGGGTCGTTGATGTTGCTCTTCTCGAACTTCTTGAAGTCGGAAATGGACGCGATGGCAAGGCCGCCGAGATTCCAATCGAGGAAGAGCGACGCGCCGCGAGTCTTGAACGTGTTGCCCGAATCAGTGCCGATGTTCTCGGACGTCCTGAAGTCCTTGGAGTTGGAGCAGCAGTAGCCGAACAGGTCGCCGCCCGCGACCGGACGACGAGCAATCGTCGGCACCCCGGCGCTGTCGGTCGCGATCCCGCCCGGGCCGATGCCGATGCGGGTTTCGGTCGGCGACGCCACGATGGTGTTCACCTGTCGACCCTGCGCGTCGAACACTGGCACGACCGGCGTCTGCAGGTACGGCGCGAGGCCGATGTCCGACTTGCCCGCAAACGCGGAAATTCGCGCGCTGAACGCGTCGGACGCTCGATACTCGAGCTGGACGCGGCCTGCGCGTGTGTCGTCATTCCAGAAGTCCCCGGCGCCCGGGAAGCTGTTGCGGATGATCGGGTCGAACTCGTTGTAGAGGCCGGACACTCGTACCGCGATCGAATCGCTCAGCGGTCCCCCGACGGCCGCTTCGACGCGGTTCTGCTGATTCGCTCCATACGTGACGCTCACGAACCCGGCGGGCTCGCGCGTGGGGCGCGCCGTGACGAAGTGAACGAGGCCCCCGGTGGCGTTGCGGCCGAAGAGCGTTCCCTGCGGCCCTTTCAGTACTTCGACGCGGTCGAGATCGAACAGGCCGAATACCTGCCCCTGCTGCATCGCGATGTACGTGTTGTCGACGTAGACCGCGACCGGCGCTTCGAGCGTATCCGCGAAGTCCGCCTGGGTCACGCCGCGGACCGTGAACTGCGAGTTCTGGCCGCCGATGCTCCCCGACACGTGCACGCCCGGCGTGATCTGCGCGACGTCGATGCTCGACTCCACGCCGCGCGCCGAAAGCTCGGCCGCGCTGTAAGCAGCAACCGAAATGCCGACTTCCTGCAGCGACTGCTCGCGCTTCTGCGCGGTCACCACGACTTCTTCCAATGCGCCGGCCGGCGTTTCCGCCGCGGCGGCCGCTGCCGCGGCGCTGAGTGCGAGCGCAACCGCGCCCCTGAGCAACTTCATTGGATCCCCCTTCACGGCAGTCGACATGGCGCCGCTTGGGAAGTAGAATGCATTCTACATTTGCGATTCGCAAGTGTGCTTTGACTTTCGCGTACACTGCGTGGCGTTGCTACTTCCGCACTCAGGACCGCATAGCATGGCAAATCAAGCAGTTACGAAAACCGTCTCCGACCAGCTCGCGACCGCACTGCGCGATCGCATCATCGACGGTCAGATTGCGCCCGGTCAGCGACTGCTCCAGGAAGAAGTCGCGCGGGACTTCAACGTCAGCATCACGCCGGTCCGTGAAGCGATCACGCGGCTGGCGGCCCTTGGGATCGTGAAGGCCGATGCGCGGCGCGGCGCCCAGGTGGTGTCACCGACGGCGCGCGATCTGACGGAGTGCTATGCAATTCGCCTCGCGCTCGAACCGCTCGCGCTCGAGTGGGCGGTCCCGAATTTCACAGCGACGGATCTCAAGCGTCTGGACGAGCTCGTCGCGGAGATGCAGGACGTCACCGATCCGCAGCGCTACGTCGAGCTGAATCACCAGTTTCATGGCGCGCTCTACGAGCGGGCGAACAGCGAGCGGCTCTGCTCGATCGTGGAATCCGTGCGTTCGCAGGCGGCCGTGTACCTGCTGATGCTGGGACGGGCTGCAGGCTCGGACCTTCAGAAGGTTGAGGAGCACGCGAACGAAGATCACCGGCGAATTCTCGAGGCGTGCCGCCAGCGCGATACGGCCACCGCCGTGCAGGTGCTGCGGGCGCATCTGGACGAGGGACTCGCGTCAGTCCGACGCGCTTTGGGGCTCTAGGGGGAAGCACACGTGGGCTATCGCATCGGCGTGGACACCGGCGGCACATTCACGGACGTCGTCGTCACAGCGCCCGACGGGCGACTCGTGCAGGGCAAAGCCTCCACGACGCCGGACAACGTCGCGAACGGTGTGCTCGCGGCCATCGGGGCCGCTGGCGAACGCATTGGGATGTCGGTGCGTGAACTGCTCGGGCAGACCGACTACATCGTGTACGGCACGACGCATGCGACCAACGCCATCGTCGAGGCGAAGACGGCCCGGACCGCGCTGCTGGTCACGGCCGGTCACCCCGACGTGCTCACGTTCCGCGAAGGCACCAAGTCCAATCCATTCGACTTCAAGACGGAGTATCCCGCGCCGTATGTGCCTCGCTCGCTGACCCTCGAAGTCGAGGAACGCGTCGACGCCGAGGGCGGTGTACTGGTGCCGCTCGACGAGGCGCGGCTCGAGCGCGTCATCGATCAAATCGAGACGCTGCGCGTCGATGCGGTCGCGGTCTGCCTGCTGTGGGCGATGGTCAATCCGGCACACGAACGGCGCATCGGCGAACGCCTGCGCCAACGGCTCCCACAGATTGCCGTGTCGCTGTCGCACGAGGTCGCTCCGACCATTCGCGAGTACCGACGCGCCTCGACGACGGCGATCGACGCGTCGATCAAGCGCCTGATGCAGGCTCACTTCGAGGACCTTCGTACGAACCTGGCGCCCCAAGGCTTCGGCGGGGACCTCCTCATCGCGACGTCGATGGGCGGGGTGATGCGCGCACAGGACGTCGCGGAACGGCCCGTCGTGACGGTGAGATCCGGGCCCTCGATGGCTCCGGTCGCCGGACGCGCGTACGCGGCAGAGCTCGGCGAGACGAACGCAATCGTCTGCGATACCGGTGGAACGACCTTCGAGGTCAGCGTGCTGCGCGACGGGCGGATCACCAGCACGCGCGAAACCTGGCTAGGACACCGGGACACGGGCCACGTCGTAGCGGTCTCGTCCGTGGACACCCGAAGCATCGGCGCGGGCGGCGGTTCGATCGCGTGGATCGATGCCGGCGGGATGCTGCGTGTCGGACCGGAGAGCGCCGGCGCCGTTCCTGGCCCGGCATGCTATGGACGAGGCGGGAAGCAGCCGACCGTCACCGACGCCGCGGCCCTGCTCGGGTATCTGCGGCCGGAGCACTTCCTCGGCGGAAAGATGTCGCTCGATCTGGACGCCGCGCGAGCGGTGGTCGCACCGCTGGCCGCTGCCTTGGGTAACTCCGTCGAAGCCGCGGCCCACGCGATCCTGTCAGTGGCGCACTTCAACATGGTGTCCGCGATCGAGGACATCACCGTGCGTGAAGGCCTCGACCCTCGCGAAAGCATCCTGATCGCGGGCGGCGGCGCGGGTGGGATCGCGGCGGCGCACATCGCGGCGAGCCTGGGGTGCCGACGCGTACTCGTGCCGCCCACTGCCGGCGCATTGAGCGCAGCGGGCACGCAGCTGTGCGACATCGTCCTCGAGTTCTCGTCCAGCGCCTTCGCCAATCTCGCGCGGTTCGATTTCGACGGCGTGAACACCGCGCTCGGCGCGCTCGAGGCTCAGGCGGAACACGCGAAGGCGCGCCTGCGGTCGCGGGGCCTGGAGAACTTCGACGTCGCGCTGTTCGTCGAAGCGCGCTATGCGCACCAGGTATGGGAGCTCGAGACGCCGCTTCCGGTGCGCTCGTTCACGGGCCCCGAGGATGTCGCGCGGCTCGCGGAAGCGTTCCATCTCACGCACGAGCGCGTGTACGGATTCTCCGATGGATCGCAGGTCATCGAGTGTCCGTACTGGAAGCTTCGCCTGAGCGCTCTCATCACCAAGCCTTCGATCAGCTTGGCATCGGAGTCCCGGACAGGGACCGCGAGCCACGTTCCGGCGCATTTCGGCCCGCTCGGCTGGCTGGACGTTCCGCTGGTCCGCGATCCCGGACCCGAGTTCGCCGATCTCGCGGGACCCGCGATCATCGCAGAGCCGTACACGACGATCGTCGTCCCGCCGGCGTGGACCGCACGGCGCACGTCGAACGGCGCGTACGTCCTGGAAGCGGCTTGAGGAAGAGCGATGGCCATTCACACCGTGGATTCGATGCTCCTGGCGGTCCTTTCGAATCGCCTCGACGCGATCGTGCGCGAGATGGGCAACGTGCTGGTCCGGGGCGCCCGCTCCTCCGTGGTCACGTCCCACGACTTCTCATGCTCGATCAATTCCGCCGCCGCGGAACTGCTGGCCTCGGCGGACGGCTTACCGGGCCACATTTGCGGGTCGCATCTGAAAGCCCAGTCGATGAAGGAGATCCACGCCGACCTGCTTGAAGGCGACGCGTTTCTCCACAACGATCCTTACCTCGGCAACACGCACGCGGCGGACCACAGCATCCTCGTGCCGGTGTTCGTCGACGGGGAACACCTGTTCACCGTGTCGGTGATGGCCCATCAGGCGGACTGCGGCAACTCGCTGCCGACGACCTACATGCCGTTTGCGACGGACGTGTACAACGAGGGCGCGCTCATCTTCCCGTGCGTTCGCGTCCAGCGCGACTACCAGGACGTGCCGGACATCATCCGCATGTGCAAGAAGCGGATCCGGGTGCCCGACGTGTGGTACGGGGACTATCAGGCGATGGTCGGAGGCGCCCGCATCGGCGAACGCAGATTGAAGCAGCTGGTCGCGCGCTATGGGATCGATACGATCCGGAGCTTCATCTCGAGCTGGCTCGACTACTCCGAACGCATGATGGTCGATGCGATTCGCAAGCTGCCGGCCGGGCGCATCGAGGCGCACGGCGTACACGATCCGCTCCCCGGATTCGACGACGGCATCCCCATCAAGGTGCAGGTGACCGTCGATCCACAGGCGGGTCGCGTGGAGATCGATCTGCGGGACAACATCGACTGCCTCGCGATGGGATTGAATCAAAGTGAGGCGTGTTCCTTCGGCAATGCGCTGATCGGACTGTTCAACGTCATCGGCGGTGAGGTCCCCCACAACGCGGGCAGCTTCCGTCGCGTGACCGTGCACCTGCGCGACAACTGCATCGTCGGACGTCCGCAGCACCCGTTCAGCTGCTCGATGGCGACCACGAACATCGGCGATCGACTTGCCAACCAGGTGCAGTCGGCGTTCGCCGATATCGGCGAGGGCATCGGGCTCGCGGAAGCCGGCATCGGCATGGGCGCGAGCGCGTCCGTCGTGTCCGGCGCCGATTTCCGTCGCAATGGGGCGCCCTATCAGAACCAGATCCTGTTCCTGAACAACGGTGGCCCCGGCGGTCCGTGGGCGGACGGTTGGACGAACTTCGGAGTTCCCGTGGTCGCGGGCCAGCTGATGCGCGACAGCGTGGAAGTGAATGAGCTGAAGTATCCGATCGTGTTCTTCGAGAACCGCCTGCTCGAGGACTCCGCGGGTGCGGGCCGTCGGCGCGGCGCGCCGGCGGGGCGCGTGACATACGGGCCGCGTCGGGATCCCATGCAGGTGATGTACCCGACCGACGGTGCGGTGAACCCGCCGCGCGGCGTGCGCGGCGGTTCGTCGGGAATGCGCCCGCACGCCTACCACCGATCGCAGGGCGGCGAGGACGTACTGCTCCCGAACAACGCCTCCGTGACCGTTCTGCCGGGCGAGAAGATCATCGGCATCGGGTGCGGCGGCGCCGGCTACGGCGACCCGAGGACGCGCGAAGTCGAGCGAGTGCTCGCCGACGTGCGCGAGGGTGTCGTATCGCGCGAGGCCGCCATGAGCGTGTACGGCGTGGTCGTGAGCGGCGCGAGCGAAGACGGCACGCTGCGGGTGGACGAGGCGGCCACCGCGCGGCTGCGCGTCCCGTCGGGTGCCAGGCCGCTCGCATGACGTCCGCGCCGTCCGGGTGGGGGCCGCAGGACCGGGATTTCGCCGTCTGCCTGACCTTCGACAATCTGGGGGAGTACGCCGAGATCCAAGCCGGGGTGCTGCCGCCGGACACGCCTCGCGGGTCCCACCGCTCCGTCACCGAGGGATTGCCGTGGCTCCTCGAGCTACTCGAGGATCGCCCCGCGACATTTTTCGTGGAAGGTTGCGCGGCCCTCGACTATCCGGCGGCGCTCCGCACGATTGCCGCGGCCGGGAAGGAAGTGGCCTTGCACGGCTGGGAACACGAGCCGTCGGCGCGGCTGGGACCCGAGGAGGGCCCGCTCGTCGCCAAGGCGATCGCGGCCATGCGATCGCTATCGATCAACGTGTCGGGCTTCCGACCGCCCGGGGGACCGCCCGGCCGGAACACGTTCGCTCTGCTGCGCGGACACGGGCTGACGTATGCCTCGTGCGTGGGCTCGAGATCGGGCATGTCTGCCAACGTGCCGGTCCTCGCGTACGAGTGGGAGGCGGTCGACGCGTACCACTTCGAGCCGCACCTGGGAGCGTTCCGCCAGTCGCGGCGTGGCTCTGCGGCGCCGAGTTCGACGGATGAGTATCTGGCAGCCGTCGACGCCGCGCTCGCGCGCGCGGCCGCGGCGCGAGGCGTCTGTGTGCTCGTGTGGCACCCGTATCTCCTGGTCAACGATGCTCATCGCGATGCCTTCACCAGAGGACTTGTGCGCGTGGACGCATCCGACGCGTGGGTGGCCTCATGCGGGTCCGTCGCCCAAGCATTGTCGTGTTCAACGGGCGAAAGCTCTTCTGCGGTCATCGAAGCAACCGGCTGGTGACTGCTCACGACCTCGCCATCAGTGACGGCGCGACGCGCGAGACAAAGAGTTTGCGATCGCGCGCACGGCGATGAGTCGACATTCGCGCGGCGACAGTCCATCAAGGCGCCGACGAGCGCGGCGACGCCCTTGTACGAGCGCGGTCAGCCTTTCGCGTTGCGAAAAAGCCGCGCGGGCGTCGTACAATAAATCGCGATACGCGAATAAAAGATCTGGTGGCTAGGGCGGGAATCGGAGCCGGCGACCAAGCAGCTGACTCAGCACGGACCTCTCCGTTCCTCGTGAGTTACGTACGCCCACCGCGTACCCCCGCTCGGAATTCGCGCATTCTTCGGGAACCGACCACCGGTAGTGACTGGAAGAGCGGGCACCGACACAGCGTCCGTGCGCGTCGACGCGCCCGTGCGGGCCTGCGCGGCCCGAGCCTCGCAACATCTCAACGCTCTGCAAGGGCCTCCATCGCCGCACGCGCGAGGAAGCCGCTACGCGACTCGCCGCTCTTCGCTGCTTTTGCGTCCACCCGCTTCAACAAACGGCTCGGCAGCGTGATGTTGATCCGCTCCGCCTTGTCCGCGATCTTCGACAGATCGACCTCCACGACGGCCCAAACCCAGCCCTTGAACTCACGGCGCTTGCGGTGCACCTCGATCGGCTTGGGCAACGGCGCGACCTTTCCCGCATCGATGATCTCGCTGAGCCACAGAGCGATGGCCTCGGGCGCGTTTGCGATGGCTTCCTCCAGCGTGTCGCCCGCCGAGAAGCAACCGGGCAGGTCCGGTACGACGACGCCGAAGGCGTGCGAACCGTCAGCAACTTCGATTGCGATGGGATAGCGCATTGGATTCAACTCCTACAGTCCGGCCGCTCGTCGGATCGCCTTCAGAAGGCCCTTTCCAAGGTCCTTCTTGGGGTGCGGCACGACGATCGTTCCAACCTTCGTCGCGTGCTGGAACATGTGGTGCGATCCGTTCACGCGAACCAGCCTCCACCCATCGGCCTTGAGTTCGCTGATGAGATCGCGGCTGTTCACAGGACCATCATACACACTATACACACCGGCGCGACCGCCCCGCGATTTGGCATCCGACCCGATCGGGCCGGCGGCGGCGCCCGCCGATTGCGACCCTTGCAGTCGAGTGGGGGTACGCAGTCCCGGCACGCTGGAACATACCCCTCCTCCGTACCCCCACTTTCGGGTGGAGTGAAGCGGCGGACGGCAGACCGCTGCGGAGTACTACGGAGAGCAAACCGCGAAACACGCTGAGTTCTCGCAAGTTCGCGGACTGCGCCGGAGGACGGCGGAGGGCCGTGGAGGGCGTCGGAAGGGGTGTTGGTGGCTAGGGCGGGAATCGAACCCGCGACCCCAGGGTTATGAATCCTGTGCTCTAACCGGCTGAGCTACCTAGCCACGGTGCGGAGCGGGTGCCGGGGCCCGCGCATGGGAGCGCGAAGTCTCCAGACGCTTCAGGTACTTGTCAAGGAAGGCGGCCCGCGCGGCGGCGTCGGCCGTCGACCGATGCGTGCCGGTCAGACGCCGAAGAGTGAGTGGTCACGCAAGCCAATGATCGGCGTCATTTTTTGAACCTGACGAATTCGTACCCGCTCGCCGTACCCGCCGAACATCGGGCTGCGTGTGATCGACTTCCCGCAACGCAGGGAGCACCCTGCGAACGGCGGATTCACGGATGCGTGTATAGGATGACGATATACACAAATGATCGATCTCGCGCGTATCACTGGGTTCGACCGGGACGAGGGCAACGCCCGCAAGAACGAGAAGCACGGCGTGGCGCAGGCCGAGGCCGAAGAGCTCTTCTTCAACCAGCCGTTGCTGATGCTGGAAGACCTGCGGCACGGCGATCACGAGGCCCGCTTCCACGCCCTCGGCAGGACTCTCGATGGGCGTGCGCTGCACATCACCTTCACGCTGCGCGGTGATGGCACCCTGATCCGGGTGATCTCGGCGCGCGAGCCGCTGGAGGCGCGGGCACTCATGACGACAATCCTTGCTTTCATCGTCGGCGGCTGCGTCCTCCTCGTCGCATCCCAGACCTCGGCGGCGGGGGCGGCGCCGTCCGCTGCCGCGCACTACCCGGTCGTCGGTACGGGACAGGACGAGTGCTACAGCGAACGCGGCGAAGCCATTCGGTGCCCGACGGCCGGAACTTTCCTTTCGGGGCAGGACGCCCAGCATCCTGGCCGCCGGCCCAGCTATTTCGACAACGGTGACGGCACGGTCACGGATCGGGTGACGGGACTGGTCTGGGCCAAGGCGCCGAGCGCTCCGATGACGGTCTCCGATCTCGACCGCTTCGCACGGGCGAGCCGTCTCGGCGGTCACGCCGATTGGCGCGTGCCGACGATCCGCGAACTGTATTCGCTCATCGACTATCGCGGCGGGTATTCGGGCGATCCGCGCACCTCGCGACCCTACATCGACACCTCCGTCTTCGATTTCGCCTACGGTGCGGGCACCGGCCTCGGCGACGCGGCGCACGGCCGAAGGCCGATCGACGTCCAGGAGTGGAGCGCGACGCGCTACGTCGGCCGGACCATGGACGGCGACGAAACGGTCTTCGGCGTCAACTTCGCCGACGGCCGGATCAAGGGGTATCCGGTCATGGATCCGGTCAACCGCATGCAGACGCCCAACCGGCTCGCCGTCCGGCTGGTTCGAGGTCCTTCCTACGGACGGAACGATTTCCACCCGGACGCCGAAACGGTGACCGATCGCGCCACCGGTCTGGTGTGGCAGCGGCGCAGCGTCGCCGGGGCGCTGCGCTGGGCAGACGCCCTGGCCTACTGCGGCGGGCTCTCGCTGGGCGGTCACCGCGACTGGCGACTGCCGAACGCGAAGGAACTGCACTCGATCGTCGACTATTCGCGAATTCCGGCCATCGATCCGCTGTTCGGGTTCAGCGATCGCCTGATCTACCTCTGGTCGTCCACCACGCATCTCGAGGGGCCGCCGCCGGCGACGGTGCCGAAGCGCGCCTTTTCACGGACCGGCGAACTTGCCGTGTACGCGGCAATCGGGCCGGCGATGGGTTACATGGAGGCACCGCCCGGATCCGGGCGGCGCCGCTGGCTCGACGTGCACGGCGCAGGAGCCGTGCGAAGCGACCCGAAGACGGCGACACCCGGCGCGTTTCCGTTCGGCTTCGGCCCGCAGGGCGACGACGTTCGCGGACACCACCACGTCCTCTGCGTGCGCGATCTGGCCGGCTGATGACGTCCGTCGCGCGCGCCGGCGAACCGTTACCGTGGTCTCCACCGGCCTTGCCAGGAGGATCTGGAATTCCGGAGCTCTTCCGAGGGGCCGCGGTCGCGGTGGTCGTCTTCCAACCCGCTGATGCTCAATCCTGGAGTCGAGGGAGACCGTGTCGGACATTCTGATCTACGGCGCGGCGGGATACACCGGCCGGCTTTGCGCCCAGGAGTTCGTCAGAGCGGGCCTGCGGCCCGTTCTGGGCGGGCGCCAGGAGACGGTGCGCGTACTGGCTAGAGGCCTCGACCTCGAGGCGGCCGTTTTCGACTTGAACGACTCGCGCGAGATCGAGCGGCAACTGAAGGGCGCGCGCCTTCTGCTGAACCTCTCCGGTCGGTTCGTCACGACCCAGAAGCCTCTCATCGAAGCCTGCCTGGCTTCCGGCACCCACTACGTCGACCTTGCGGGCGAGGTGGAGGACACCTCCAACGCTTTTGCCTTCGACGAACGGGCTCGCCGCGCGAACATCATGATCATGCCCGGCGCCGGCTTCAATGTCGCACCCTCCGATATCGCGGCAGGGCTCGCAAAGAGGAGGTTGCCGGATGCGACCGAACTGGTGATCGCACTGGCCACCGACGGCGGGGTATCGCGCGGCACCCTCAAGGGGATGCTGTCGCACATCGAACGCCCCGGGCACCGACGAGTCGGCGGCGTCCTGGTCGCGGCCCGGCCAGCCGAAACCGAACTGGACTTCGAGGTTGCAGGCAGGAAGTTCCGCGCGGTCTACGATCCGTGGCTCGGGGACCTCTTCACCGCAGGGGTTTCGACCGGCATCGCCAACATCTCGACCTACTCTGTCCTGCCGGAGCTCGCAGTCGCCATGATGAAGGGTCGGCTGCTCTGGCTGCGCGATCTGATCCTGAACCACCTGCTTCCGCTCTTTCCAGAGGGTTCGTCCGCGCGCCAGCTGCGCGACGGCAGGACCTACGTCGTCGCGATCGCTTCCAACGGGCAGACCCAGCAACGGGTCGCGTTGACGGGTCCGGAAGCCTACCGGTTCACCGTACTCTGCCTTCGCGAGATTGCGCATGCGGTGCTGGCGGAGAAGTGGTCGCCAGGCTTCCAGACTCCGGCCCTCTACGGGCGGGAACTGCTTGACGGAATCGAGGGCGTGACATGGGACTGAGACCGGCCGATGAGGTGTGCGGCGGGCGCAAGGGCGCTGCAAGGCCCGCGCTGCAGGCCGTTCAGACGTTGAACCGGAAGTGCATCACGTCGCCCTCGCGGACCACGTACTCCTTCCCTTCCAGCCGCATCTTGCCCGTTTCGCGCGCGCCCGCCTCGCCCTTGCAGGCGACGTAGTCGTCGTACGCGATCACTTCCGCGCGGATGAAGCCGCGCTCGAAGTCGGTGTGGATCACGCCCGCGGCCTGCGGCGCGGTCGCGCCGACCTTCACGGTCCACGCGCGCGCCTCCTTCGGGCCCGCCGTGAAGTAGGTCTGCAGCCCGAGGAGCCTGTAGCCCGCGCGGATCACGCGGTTGAGACCGGGCTCCTCGAGACCGATCGAGCGCAGGAACTCGCCGCGGTCGGCTTCGTCGAGCTGCGAGATCTCCGCTTCGATCGCCGCGCAGACCGCGACCACCTGCGCGCCCTCGCCGGCGGCGAGTTGCTGCACGACCTCGAGCAGCGGGTTCCCGGTGAAGCCGCTCTCGTCCACGTTCGCCACGTAGAGCACCGGCTTGGCGGTGAGCAGCTGCAGCTCGCGGACGATCGCGCGCTCCTGGTCGTCGAGCCCCAGCGCGCGCGCGGGGCGGCCCTCGTTCAGCGCGTCGCGCACCCTGCGGATCACGTCGCGTGCGCGGATCGCGTCCTTGTCCTGGGTCTTCGCGGCCTTCTCGGCCCGCTGCAGCCCCTTCTCCGCGGTCTCGAGGTCGGCGAGCGCGAGTTCGGTGTTGATGGTCTCGATGTCGGCCAGCGGGTTCACGCCGCCTGCGACGTGCACGATGTCGTCGTTGCGGAAGCAGCGCACCACGTGCGCGATCGCGTCGACCTCGCGGATGTTGGCGAGGAACTTGTTGCCGAGGCCCTCGCCCTGCGAGGCGCCCTTGACGATGCCGGCGATGTCGACGAACTCGACCGTCGCGGGCAGCACCTTCTCGGACTTCGCGATGCGGGCGAGCACGTCGAGCCGCGGGTCCGGCACCGGCACCACGCCGACGTTCGGGTCGATGGTGCAGAACGGGTAGTTCTCCGCCGCGATCTGCGCGCGCGTCAGCGCGTTGAAGAGCGTCGACTTGCCGACGTTCGGCAGGCCGACGATGCCGCACTTGATGCCCACTGCATGCTCCTCGTTCGTATCGCGCGCGACGCGGGCCCGAGGCCGCGCCGCGCGCCCGTGTTCAGTTCGCCGGCGCCGGCTCGCGCCGGTGCAGCGAGTTCATGACCTTCTCCGCGCCGTCCGCCAGCACGCGCGGGATCGCGTCCGCGGCCGCCTCGACCGCGCCGCGGATCAGCGCCTCCTCGGCGGCCGGCGCGCGCCGCAGCACGTAGTCGATCACCTCGGCGCGGTTGCCCGGGTGACCGATGCCGAGGCGCAGGCGCCAGAACGCGTCGCCGACGTGCGCGATCGAATCCTTGAGACCGTTGTGGCCGCCGGCGCCGCCGCCCTGCTTGAGCCGCACCGCGCCGACCGGCAGGTCCAGTTCGTCGTGCGCGACCAGGATCTGCGCGGGCTGCAGCCGCACGTAGTCCATCAGCGCGCGGATCGCGAGGCCGCTGCGGTTCATGTACGTGGTCGGCTTCAGCAGCCAGAGTTCGCGGCCGTCGACGTCGATGCGCCCGACCTCGCCGTGATAGCGGCTGTGGGCGCGCAGGCTGCCTCGCCAGCGCGCGGCGAGGCTGTCCACGAGCCAGAAGCCGGCGTTGTGGCGCGTATCGGCGTGCTCGGGCCCGGGGTTGCCGAGGCCGACGATCAGCTTGAGGTCGAGACCGGGCATGGCTGCGCCGCCTTGCGAAAGCGAGCGGGCCGCGCGGTCGGCGCGGCCCGCCTCGGGGACGTCCCCGCGAAGCGAGAGTCACGCGGCGCGCGGGGCCTCGAGGCCCCGCGCGCCGCGCCCCATCACCTCTTGGCGGCCTTGTTCGGCTGGTCCGTCGTCGCGGGC
>JAPZRU010000006.1 GCA_027531255.1 Steroidobacteraceae bacterium
GGGGTGTGGGGGAATTCCTCCAAGAGTTCCTGGCCCCCCCCCAAATCGCCCCGCGCTGGTTCTGGGTGGGGGGGGGGGGGGGGCCCCCCCCCCCGCCGCGACCCGCGCTCGCGGCTCGCCGACCGGCTCGCCGTCAGAACAGGATCAGCGAGTACTCCGGCGCGGTCCGCACCAGCCACCACAGCCCCGCCCCGAGCACCGCGACGATCGCCGCGGCCAGCGCGACCCGATGACCGCCGATCGCGGCTGCCGCCGGCAGCCCGCGCCTGTAGCCCGTCACCATCGCACCGATCAGGTTCTCGCGCTTCACCAGCAGGTAGAAGAACGCGGCCGCCACGTGCACGCCGACCGCGATCAGGATCCAGTCGGACAGCTGCCGGTGCAGGCGCGAGAGCACGTCGCTCTGCTCCGAATCCACGTAGCCGTACAGCGGCCCCGCGTTGATGATCTCGTCGTTGGCGAACAGGCCCGCCGCGGCCTGCACGAGCAGGATCGCGAGCAGCGCGAGCACCATCCAGCCGCCGAGCGGGTTGTGGCCGGCGACCGGCGCGGCGGGCTGCGCGCGCGAGAACAGTCCACGCGCGTAGGTCCACGCCGCGCGCGGGCCGCGCAAGAAGCTGCCGAACCGCGCGTGCGCGGGCCCGACGAAGCCCCACACGAGCCGGAACGCGACCAGGATCAGCGTCGCGTAGCCGAACCACACGTGCCAGCGGAACGCCGTGGTGCCGATCTCGTGCGTGACGAACGAGCCGGCGACCGCGATCACGAGCCCCCAGTGGCACAGGCGCAGCGGCAGGTCCCAGACCAGCTGGCGGGTATTCGCGGGTTCGGACATCGAGCAGGACTCCGTGTCGTGATCGGTGACGGTTCGCGCCACGGCCGGCCGACGCCGCCGTGGCACCTTCGGCTGCGACCGACGTCAGTGCCGCTGGTTCACTTCGATGAAGTAGTCGTCGGGATCCCAGATCGACGCCGAGGTCATCGAAAGCCGCGTGCCGTCCGCGCCCGTCACCTCGAACGGGTGCGGCGCGGCGTAGATCCGCGCCCCGAACTCGACCGCCCGGGCGTGCACGCCCGCGACGTCGTCGGTCTGCATGACGAACACGACGTCGCCGATGCCGAGGCGCGTGCGTTCCGCGGGCGCCGGCAGCGGCGCGTCCACGAACTGCAGCAGGCCGATCATCCCGATCACCGGGTCCTGCGCCTTCATGATCACGAGCCGCGTGCGGTCGCCGGGGTTGCCGGCGGCGAGGCCGCGCCCGGACACCACGATCTCGTCGTCGTACCAGGTCGAGAAGCCGAGCACGTCGCGGTAGAAGACCTGCGAGCGCGCGACGTCGCGGACGATCAGCGTGGTGCGCTTGACGATCGTGGGCACGGTGGCTCCGGGACGACGGGGACCGCGGGATTCTAGGGCGTCCCGGGCTCGCCTGCGCAACGGTGCGCACTGCGGGCGCCCCGCAGGCACGCGAGTCGATTCCGGAGCGGCCGTGCCGATCCGGCCCGGCGCGTGTACCCTACGCGCCCTCGCCCGGGGATCCGCGAACGACATGTCCGGCATCGATCCCGTCGTCCTGTTCTTCCTGCTCGGCGTCCTCGCCGGGGCCCTGCGCTCGGACCTGAGACTGCCGGGCGCGATCTACGAGTTCGTCAGCATCGTGCTGCTGCTGTCGATCGGCCTGAAGGGCGGCATCGAGCTTGCCCGCCAGCCGGCCGAGGGGCTCGCGGTCGACATCGTCGCGGTGGTCGCGATGGGCTTCGTGCTGCCGCTGCTCGCCTACCCGGTGCTGCGCTGGGTCGGGCGCCTGCCGCGCCCGGACGCCGCCTCGATCGCCGCGCACTACGGCTCGGTCAGCGTCGGCACTTTCGCGGTCGCGGTCGCCTACTGCGCGCGGCTCGGCATCGACTACGAGAAGTACGCGCCGCTGTTCGTCGTGCTGCTCGAGGTGCCGGCGATCCTGGTCGGCATCGTGATCGCGAAGGGCCTCTCGCGCGACACGCACTGGGGCCGCCTGTCGCACGAGCTGTTCCTCGGCAAGAGCATCGTCCTGCTGCTCGGCGGGCTGGCGATCGGCTGGATCGCCGGACCCGAGGGCATCGTGCCGCTCGACGCGCTGTTCTTCGACCTGTTCAAGGGCATCCTCGCGATCTTCCTGCTGGAGATGGGGCTGATCGCGGCCCGGCACCTGTCCGACGTGCTGCGCCACGGCGTCTTCCTGGTGGCGTTCGGGCTCGTCGCGCCGCTGGCGTTCGCCGGCATCGGCAGCGCACTCGGCCACGCGCTCGGGCTCTCGACCGGCGGCGTGCTGCTGCTCGCGACGCTGGCCGGCAGCGCCTCCTACATCGCGGCGCCCGCGGCGATGCGCACCGCGGTGCCGGAGGCGAATCCGGCACTGTCGCTGACGGCCTCACTCGCGATCACGTTCCCGTTCAACATCCTGGTCGGCATTCCGCTGTACCACCGGCTGGCGCTGTGGTGGACGCAAGGACCCTGAGATGGCCACGCACCTCCGTCGCCTCGTGACCGTCGTCACCGAGGCTAACCTCGAACGCTCGCTGGTGGACGACCTCGAGCAGCTCGGTGCCCGCGGCTGGACGATCACCGACGCCCGTGGCCGCGGCGCGCGCGGCCGCCGCACGTCCGGCTGGGAACAGGACGGAAACATCCGGATCGAGGTGGTCTGTGATCCGGAACTCGCCGACAAGCTGGTCCAGCACCTGCGGGCCCGGTACTACGACCATTACGCGATGATCGTCTTCCTGCACGACGTCGAGGTGCTCCGGCCCGACAAGTTCTGAGCGTGACCGGCGGAGCGCCCGCCGGGACGCGCGGCCGCGCCGGTCGCCGTCGTCGCGGAACTCCGCGCCGCCCGCCGCGGTCACAGGCGCCCGGACCCGGTTCCAGCCATGATCGAAGTCAACCACCTCACGAAGCGCTACGGCGACGTGCTCGCCGTCGACGACCTCTCGTTCGGCGTCGCGCCGGGCGAGATCCTCGGCTTCCTCGGCCCGAACGGCGCGGGCAAGTCCACGACGATGCGCATCGTCGCGGGCTTCGTCGCCCCGACCGCGGGTACCGCCCGCGTCTGCGGTCACGACGTTGCCCGCGCGCCCCTCGCCGCGCGACGCGCGCTCGGCTACCTGCCGGAGGGCGCGCCGAGCTACCCCGAGATGACGCCCCGCGCGTTCCTCGGCTTCTGCGCGGACGTGCGGGGCCTGGCGGGTGACCTGCGTCGGCGCCGCCTCGACGACACCGTCGAGCGCCTCGGGCTCGGTCCCGTGCTGGAGCGCCCGATCGAGACGCTGTCGAAGGGCTTCCGGCGCCGCGTCGGGCTCGCGCAGGCGATCCTGCACGACCCGCCGGTGCTGGTGCTGGACGAGCCCACCGACGGCCTCGATCCGAACCAGAAGCACGAGGTGCGCACGCTGATCCGCGGGATGGCGGCCGGCAAGACCATCGTGATCTCGACGCACATCCTCGAAGAGGTGGATGCGCTCTGCACGCGCGCGGTCGTGATCGCCCGCGGCCGGCTGCTGGCGGACGCGCCGCCGCGCGAACTGGAAGCGCGCTCCCGCTACCACGGCGCGGTGACGCTGCGGCTCGCCGACGCCGGGCAGTTCGAGCGTGCGCGCGCCGCCCTCGCGGCACTGCCGGACGTGGCGGACGTGGAAGTGGACGCGCGCGAATCGCGGCTGACCGCCCTGCCCCGCGCAGGCCGCCCGATCCTGCCGGTCATCGGCGAGCTCGCGGCGCACGAGGGTCTCTCGCTCCGGGAGCTGCACCTCGAGTCCGGGCGCCTGGACGAAGTGTTCCGCGCGATCACGAACCCCGGCACGGACGGCCGTGCGCACGCCGCCGCCCCTGCCACCGCGAGCCCGCGCGTCGCGGACGCCACCGTGGAGACGCGGTCGTGACCGGGCTCGGCGCGGTGTACCGACGCGAACTCGCGAGCTGGCTCGCGACGCCGCTGGCCTACGTGTTCGTGGTGATCTTCCTCGTGCTGTCCGGCGCGTTCACGTTCTGGCTCGGCGGCTTCTACGAGCGCGGGCAGGCCGACCTCGCACCGTTCTTCAACTTCCACCCGTGGCTCTACCTGTTCCTCGTGCCCGCGATCGCCATGCGCCTCTGGGCCGAGGAGCGCCGCAGCGGCAGCATCGAGCTGCTGCTCACGCTGCCCGTGAGCCCGGGCGCGGCGGTGCTCGCGAAGTTCCTCGCCGCCTGGACCTTCGTCGCGTGCGCGCTCGCGCTCACGTTCCCGGTCTGGCTGACGGTCGCCTACCTCGGCGATCCCGATCACGGCGCGATCGTGACCGGCTACGTCGGCAGCCTGCTGATGGCGGGCGCGTTCCTCGCGATCGGCAGCTGCCTGTCGGCGACCACGCGCAGCCAGGTGATCGCGTTCATCCTGACGGTCGTCGTCTGCTTCCTGTTCCTGCTGGCCGGCTTCCCGCTGGTGCTCGACCTGTTCCGCGGCTGGGCGCCGGCCGGGCTCGTCGAAGCGGTCGCCTCGCTCGGCTTCCTGACGCACTTCCAGGCCCTGTCGCGCGGGGTTCTCGACCTGCGCAACGTCGTGTACTTCGCGACCACGATCGCCGTGTGGCTCTACGCGACCACGCTGGTGCTCGAGCGCGGGCGCTCGGAGTGAGGGGCCGCGCATGAAGACGCCCGCCATCTCCTGGATCCGCGGCCTCGGCGCCTGGGCGTTCGTGCTGTTGGCCGTGCTGTTCGTCGCGGTCACGGTCGCCGCAGGGCACCTGCTGCGCGGTGCGCGCCTCGACCTGACCGAGAACCGTCTCTACACGCTGAGCCAGGGCACCGAACGCCTCGTCGCGCGGCTGCAGGAGCCGGTGAACCTGTATTTCTTCTATTCGCGCGAGGCGGCCCAGCCGGTGCCCGCGCTCGCGAACTACGCGGTGCGCGTGCGCGAACTGCTGGAGGAAATCGCCGCACGCTCCGACGGCAAGGTGGTGCTGCACGTGCTCGATCCCGAGCCGTTCTCGCCCGCCGAGGATCGCGCCGCGGAGTTCGGCCTGCGCGCCGTGCCGCTCGGGCCGGGCGGCGACATGCTCTACTTCGGCCTCGCCGGCACGAACTCCACCGACGGCCGTGCGCTGATCGACTTCTTCAACCCGCAGCAGGAGTCGTTCCTCGAGTACGACGTCGCGCGGCTGATCCAGGAGCTCGCGGCGCCGGAGCGCCGGGTCGTCGGTCTATTGTCCACGCTGCCTCTGGTGGCCGGGTTCGATCCGCTGGCCGGCGGCATGCAGCGCGGGCTCGTGATCGGCGAGCAGCTCGGCGAGCTCTTCGACGTGCGTACGATCCCGACGGACGCGACCGCGCTGCCGGCGGACCTCGACGCGCTGGTGGTCGTGCATCCGAAGGGGCTGTCGCGCGCCCTGCTATACGCGGTCGACCAGTACGTCGCGGCCGGCGGTCCTCTGCTGCTGTTCGTGGACCCGGACTCGCAGCTCGACCCGGGTGCCGCCCAGCGCGCGGCGCTCTACGCCGGCGGGGACCGCACCTCCACGTTCGAGCCGCTGCTCTCCGCGTGGGGCGTGGCCTACGACGCGACACGCGCGTTCGGCGACCTCGAGCACGCGCTGCTCGTCGGCAGCCCGGACGGTGGCGAGCCCGTGCGCCACCTGGCGTTCGCGGGCTTCGGCCCGGACGCGTTCGACCGCGACGACGTGGTGACCGGCGCGCTGGATGCCCTGAACGTCGGTACGCCGGGCTTCCTCGGCCGCAAGGCGCTCGACGGCGTGACGTTCACGCCGCTGATCACCTCGGGGCCGCGCTCGGCACCGATCACCGTCGAGAAGCTCGCGTTCGCGGCCACGCCCGAGAGCCTGCGCGCAGGCTTCGAGCCGACGGGCGAGCGCTACGTGGTCGCCGCGCGGTTGTCCGGCCGGCTCCCGAGCGCGTACCCGGACGGGCCGCCGGAGGGAGTGGCGCCGGTCGCCACGCCGCGACGTGTCGCCGAGGCTGCCAACGTCGTCGTGGTCGCGGATACGGACCTGCTGTCCGACCAGCTCTGGGTGCGCACGCAGAGCCTGCTCGGCCAGACCTACGTCGAGCCCTGGGCGAACAACGCGGACTTCGTGCTGAACGCGCTCGACCAACTCACCGGCGGCGCGGACCTGATCGCGATACGCGCGCGCGACGCGTTCGCCCGGCCGTTCACGCGCGTCGAGGAGCTTCGCGAACGCGCCGACGACCGGCTGCGCGCCAAGGAAGTCGAGCTGCAGCGCGAGCTGCAGGCCACCGAGCAGAAGCTGGTCGAGCTGCAGGCCGGCCGTACCGACGCGGGCTCGCTGGTGCTGACGCCCGAGCAGCAGGCCGAGATCCGGCGCTTCGAGGCCGAGAAGCTGCGGATCCGCCGCGAACTCCGCGAGGTCCGCCGCGGACTCGACGAGGACATCGAACGGCTCGGCACCTGGCTCAAGGCGCTGAACGTCGCGGCGGTGCCGCTCGCGCTGACCGTGGTCGCGCTCGCGGTCGCGTGGCTGCGTCGCCGCCGCCGTCGCGGCCCGACGCCCGCCTGAGTCGGCGCCCATGACGCCCCGTCGTTTCCTCGTACTGCTGACCGGCGCGCTCGCGATGATCGGCCTCGCGCTCTGGCTCAGCTCGCAGCGGTACCTGCCCCGCGACGCCGACTTCGGTGCCGCCGCCCTGCCCGGCCTCGCGGGCCAGCTGGACGCCGTGACCGGCGTGCGGCTCGTGGGACCGGGCAATGCGACGCTCGTCTCGCTCGCGAAGACCGGCGACGGCTGGCGAGTCGAGGAAGCCGGCTATGCCGCGGACGCGGGGCGCGTACGCGGACTGCTCGTCGCGCTGGGCGAGCTCGAGGTCGTCGAACCCAAGACCGCGATCGCAGCGAACTACCCGGTGCTCGGCGTCGAGGACGTGGCCGCCGTGTCGGCGGGCGGCGTGCGCATCGAACTCCAGGGCCTGCGCGAACCGCTCGCGCTCGTCGTCGGACGCAGTCCCGGCCCGCGCTCCACGTTCGTGCGCCGGGCCGATGCCGCGCAGGCACTCGAGGTGCGGCCGGCGCTCGAGGTCCCGCGGGAACCGCGTGCCTGGCTGGACCGGCGGGTCGTCGACGTCGCGGCCGAGCGCATCGCTTCGATCGAGATCGACGGCGAGCGCCACGCTCCCGACGCCGTGCCAGGGCAGTCCGGCACGCTCGGCAACCTCGAGTTCGACGCCGTGGAGCGCGCCAGCGACTTCGCGGCGACCGGAGCGCCGAGGGTCGCGACCTGGCGCACGCGGGAGGGACTGGTGCTGCGCTTCGAAGGCTACGATGTCGGCTCGGATCGGTGGCTCGCCTTGACCGCGAGCGCCGAGGCGCCGGCCGGGAACGAAAGGCCCTCCGGAACGCCAGCCGGTACGTCGGGCGAGGCTCCGGACGCAGCGGCCGAGGCCGAACGCCTCGCGGCGCGCGCGCGCGACTGGCGATATCGTGTACCCCAGTTCCGCTGGGAGGCGATCTTCCGCCGCCCCGACGCCGCGGAGGCCCCGTGACACTCCCGTCGCCCGAACCCGCCGCACCCGACGCCGCTGCGCCAGCCCCGGCCGCCCCACCCGTCCTCGCCGGTACGTTCCGGCGCCTCGCGGCCGCGGTCTACGATTCACTGCTGCTGCTCGCGCTGCTGATGCTCTTCACGGCGCTGCTGCAGGTGTTCACCGACGGCGAGGCGATCTCGTTCGAGACCGTCGGCGCCTGGGAGTACGCGTTCCAGGCCTCGATCCTCGGCGTGATCGTCCTGTACTTCGGCACCGCGTGGACCCGCCGCGGCGAGACGCTCGGGATGAAGGCCTGGAAGATCCGCGTCGAGCGCGACGCGGGCGGCCTGCCCGCGTGGCCCGACGTGCTGCGCCGGCTCGCGTTCGCGGTGCCGCTGTACGGTCTCGCGATCGCGGGCCTGCTGCTCTTCATGGCGCGCCAGGCGGGGGGCGTCGTCGCGCTCGCCATGTCCCTGCCGCTGATCGCGAGCTTCGCGTGGCACGCGGTGCGAGGTCGAGGCACGCTGCACGACCTCGGCTCGCGGACGCGGGTGCTGCGGATCGCGAAGACCTGAGACGGGGCGCCTCACCGCGCCGCCTCAACGCACCCGCCAGATCAGCCCGAACGTCACGAGCGCGAGCAGCGCAGCGGGCCCCCAGGCGACCAGCAGCGGCTCGAGACCGTACACCTCCCCGGTGTTCTCGAGCGTGCGGTTGACGAGGAAGTAGGTCACGCCGATCAGGATGCCGATCACCGTGCGCGAGCCCGCGCCGGACGAACGCAGCGGGCCCAGCACGAACGGCACCGCGAGCATGCAGAGCAGAATCGTCGAGAAGCCGCGGGAGATCCGCGACCACAGCGCCGTCTCGGCCGAGCGGGACTCGACCCCATTGGCCCGCAGCAGCTGCACGTAGCGCACGAGCCCGCGCACCGGGAGCGCCGCGGGGTCCGTCATCCCGATCGAGATGAACGCCGGGTCGATCCGGCTCTCGACCTCGAATCGATCCAGCTGGCGGGTCACCACGCGCTCCGGCGTCACCGCGGACTCCGTGTAGCGCCAGAGCAGCCAGCGGCCCTCGCCCACGCGTTCGGCCTGCTCGGCGCGCCCGAACGCCGCGAGGCGCCGGGTGCCGTCCGCGCGCGGCTCCAGCACGTACACGTACAGGCCGCCGAACACGTTGTCCGCGCTCTGCTGCTGCACGCTGACGATGCGGTCGCCCTCCTTGACCCACGCACCGCCGCCGCCCGCGAAGCGCTGCTCGGAGAACTTGCCGAAGGTCTTGAGCTGCTTGGCGTAGGCCTCGAGCGGCGGCGCGAGGAACTCGCCGACCGCCATGCCCGCGACGAACAGGCCGGTGCCGGCCAGCGCCGCCGCGCCCGCGAGCCGCAGCGTCGAGACGCCGGCCGCGCGGATCACCACGAGTTCGCTGCCGCGCGCGAGATTGCCGAGCCCGATCAGCGCGCCGAGCAGCGCGCCGATCGGCAGCAGCTGGAAGAACTGCTGGGGCACGTTCAGCGCCGTGAAGAACAGCGCGTCGCCCATGTCGTACGTGCCGGTGCCGACGTCGTCCTGCTGGCCGAGGAACAGGAACAGCGCCGACAGCGTCATCAGCACCGCCATCACCAGCAGCGTGTACCAGAGGATCTGGCGCGCGAGGTAGCGGTCGAGCAGCGTCATCGCGTCGCCCACGCCGGCGGCGACTGCCGGAACCAGAGCCACGCGGCGCCGGCCAGCACCACGAGGTGCGTCCACCAGAGGCCGAGCGCCGGGTCCAGCGTGCCCTTCTCGACCCAGGTCTTCGCGGCCGACAGCAGGTTGGCGTAGACGAAGTAGACGAGGATCGCGAGGCCGATGCGCCCGTAGCGTCCCTGGCGCGGCTGCAGTTCGGCGAGCGGCACGGCCAGCAGCGTCAGCACCAGCGCCATCAGCGGCAGCGACAGGCGCCACTGCAGTTCGGCGTGGCTCGCGGCGTCGGCGGCGCGCAGCAGCTCCGTGGTCGGGCGCGCCTCGATGCGGAGCGGCCCGGACTCCGGGTCCGTCACGCGCACCGGCAGCCCGTGCTCCTCGAAGAAGATGCGCCGCAACTGGGGCTGGCCCGGCAGGCCCTCGTAGCGCTCGCCGTCGTAGAGCACGAGCACGTGCAGGGCACCGCCCTCCTCGACCACGTGCCGGGCGCGCGCCGCGAGCACCAGTTCCACGCGGTCCTGCGCCCGGCGCTGCACGAAGACGTTGCGGAACGTGCCGTCCGGATCCCGCGACTCCGCGTAGAAGACGGCGTCGCCGCCGGCGAACGAGTGGAACCGGCCTGGCTCGAGCACCCCGAACTGGGCCTGCCGCAGCGCCTCCCGGCGGATCTCCTGGGCTTCCGCATAGGCCCGTGGGCTCGCGTCGAGCGCGAGCCAGGCGAGCAGGCCGGTGACCACCGCCGCGAGCACCCCGACCGGCCGCAGCAGCCGCGACAGGCCGACCCCGCACGCGCGGATCGCGGCCATCTCGCTCTCGTGGTAGAGCCGCCCGAGCGCCAGCACGATGCCGAGCAGCAGGCCGACCGGGATCAGGACCGTCAGGTTCTGGAGGCTCGTGAAGCCGATCAGCCCGACGATCACGGACCGGGGGTAGCCGCGCTCCGCCGCCTGGCCGAGCACCGCCGCCAGCTGGTTGGCGACCAGGATCAGCAGCAGCACGCCCGTGACCGCGAGCCACGACAGGGCGACCTCGCGGAGGACGTAGCGATCGAGCGTGGCCAATGCGTCTCCGGTCGGGGGTCGGTCGGCGACCCCGACGAGGCGGGGCATCTAGTACACTCACGCGTCTATCGCGCCGGCCGAAACTTCAACGCCGGCCGGCGCTTATCTTGAACCCACGGGTCGGACAACTCAATCGAGGAACGGGAACGCATGGAGTTCTACGCAGAGTCGCGGGCGCTGGCCCGCGTGCGCACGGACTGCGCGGTGGTCGGCGTGCACGAGGGCGGCGAACTGGGCCCGGCAGCCGCGAACCTGGATGCGACGCTCGGCGGGCGTGTCGCGCGGATCGTCCGCGGCGGCGACTTCGCGTGCCGTCTCGGCGAGACGCTGCTGCTGCCGGACCTCGGCCGCTCGATCGGCCGCGTGCTGCTGGTGGGGCTCGGGGCGCGCAAGGGCTGGAACCGCCGTTCGTATCGCCGCGCGCTGAACGCCGCCGCGGGCGCGCTCCTGAAGTGCGGCGCGAAGGACGCGCTCTTCCTGCTGGGCAGCGAAGCGGTGCCCGAAGTCGACGCCTACTACCGCGCCCGCTTCGTCGCCGAGGCGATCGGCAACGCGACCTACCGCATCCCCGACCTCAAGACCGGCAAGAAGCCGCCCGCGCCGAAGCTCGCCCGCGTCGGCGTCGCCACCGAACGCGCGGGAGCCGCCCACGTGAGCCGCGGGCTCGAGCACGGGCAGGCCGTCGCCGCCGGCACCGCGGTGACCCGCGACCTCGGCAACCTGCCGGCCAACGTCTGCACGCCGACCTATCTGGGCAACTACGCGAAGAAGCTCGCGCGCGAGCACCGCGGGCTGCGCGTGCAGGTGCTCGGCGAGCCCCAGATCCGCCGGCTCGGCATGGGGTCGTTCCTGTCGGTCACGGCCGGCAGCGAGCAGCCGCCGCGGCTGATCGTGATCGAGTACCGCGGCGCCGGCGCGGGCACCGCACCGGTCGTGCTGGTCGGCAAGGGCATCACGTTCGACACCGGCGGCATCTCGATCAAGCCGGCCGCCGGCATGGACGAGATGAAGTGGGACATGGGCGGCGCCGCCAGCGTGTTCGGCACGCTCGCCGCGCTCGCCACGCTCGGGGCCGAGGTCAACGCGGTCGGCATCGTGCCGGCCTGCGAGAACATGCTGAGCGGCCGCGCGACCAAGCCAGGCGACGTCGTGAAGTCGATGTCCGGCCAGACGATCGAGGTGCTGAACACCGACGCGGAGGGCCGCCTGATCCTCTGCGACGCGATCACCTACGCGCGCCGCTACAAGCCGGCGGCCCTGGTCGACATCGCGACGCTGACGGGCGCCTGCGTCGTCGCGCTCGGCCCCACGTGCACTGGGCTCTGGAGCAACGACGACGTGCTCGCCGACGCGCTGGTCGCGGCAGGCCAGCGCACCGGCGACGTCTGCTGGCGCATGCCGCTGCTGGAGGAGTACCAGGAGCCCCTGAAGAGCAACTTCGCGGACTTCGCGAACGTCGGGGGCCGCGAGGGCGGTGCCTGCGTAGCGGCGGGCTTCCTCTGGAAGTTCACCGACGGCCTGCGCTGGGCGCACCTCGACATCGCCGGCACCGCGTGGCTCGGCGGCGCGAACAAGGGCAGCAGCGGCCGGCCGGTGCCGCTGCTGTTCGACTTCCTGATGCGGCGCGCCTGATGCCGGAACGCGTCGACTTCTACGTGCTCGGCACCGCCGACGACCGCGCGCGCCTCGTCTACGCCTGCCGACTCGTGGAGAAGGCTTATCTCCAGGACCACACGGTCTACGTGCACCTGGCCGGCCCCGCCGAGGCCGAGGCCTTCGACGAACTGCTGTGGACCTTCGCGGACGGCAGCTTCGTGCCGCACGAACTCGCGGCCGGCGACCCGAAATCGCCGGTCGTGGTCGGCTGCGGGCAGCCGGCGCCCGCACAACTGCTCGTGAACCTCGCGCCGGAACCGCCCGCCTTCTACGCGGACTACGCGCGCGTCGCCGACTTCGTCGACGCGGAACCGGCCCGCCGCGAGGCGGGCCGCCGCCGCTTCGCCTTCTACCGCGACCGCGGCCACAAGCCCGAAACGCACAACGTCTGAACAGCGGCGCGCGGCGCGCGCCCACGTGATTCCATGGACAAGACCTACACGCCCCGCGACATCGAAGCCCGCATCTACGAACGCTGGGAGAGCCAGGGCTGGTTCGCGCCCTCGGGCCGCGACGGCGCGGCCTACTGCATCGTGATCCCGCCGCCGAACGTCACCGGCACGCTGCACATGGGCCACGCGTTCCAGGACACGATCATGGACGCGCTGACGCGCTTCCACCGGATGAACGGCGCGAACACGCTGTGGCAGCCGGGCACCGACCACGCCGGCATCGCGACCCAGATGGTGGTCGAGCGGCAGTTGAACGCGGAGGGCAGGACGCGTCACGACCTCGGTCGCGAGGCCTTCGTCGCACGCGTCTGGCAGTGGAAGGAGCAGTCCGGCGGCACGATCCAGCGCCAGATGAAGCGTCTCGGTGCGAGCGTCGACTGGAGCCGCGACCGCTTCACGATGGACGACGGCCTGTCGCGCGCGGTCACCGAGACCTTCGTGCGCCTCTACGAGGAAGGGCTGATCTACCGCGGCCAGCGGCTCGTCAACTGGGACCCGGTGCTGCACACGGCGCTGTCCGATCTCGAGGTGCTGTCCACCGAGGAACAGGGCAGCCTCTGGCACTTCCGCTACCCGCTCGCGGACGGCGCCGTGGCCGGGCCTGACGGCACGACCACGACCCACCTCGTCGTCGCGACCACGCGGCCCGAGACGATGCTCGGCGACACCGCGGTCGCGGTTCACCCGGAGGACGAGCGGTACCGCCACCTCGTCGGCAGGAAGATCCGCCTGCCGCTGGTCGGGCGCGAGATCCCGATCGTCGCCGACGACTACGTCGACCGCGAGTTCGGCACCGGCTGCGTCAAGATCACGCCGGCGCACGACTTCAACGACTACGAACTCGGCCAGCGTCATGCGCTGCCGCTCGTGAACGTGTTCGACCGGAACGCGAAGCTGAGCGAGAACGCGCCCGAGGCCTACCGCGGCCTCGACCGCTTCGAGGCGCGCAAGCGCGTGGTCGCGGAGCTCGAGGCGCTCGGGCTGGTCGAGAAGATCCAGCCGCACACGCTGATGGTGCCGCGCGGGGATCGCAGCAACGCGGTGATCGAGCCGTGGCTCACGGACCAGTGGTACGTGAAGGTCGAACCGCTGGCGAAGCCTGCGATCGAGGCGGTCGAGACCGGCCGCATCCGCTTCGTCCCCGAGAACTGGGACCGCACCTACTTCGAGTGGATGCGCAACATCAAGGACTGGTGCATCAGTCGCCAGCTCTGGTGGGGTCACCGGATCCCGGCGTGGTACGGGGAGGACGGCACGATCTACGTCGGCCGCTCGGAGGCCGAGGTGCGCTCGAAGCACGGGCTCGGCGCCGCCGTCCCGCTCCGCCAGGACGACGACGTGCTCGACACGTGGTTCTCCTCGGCGCTCTGGCCGTTCTCGACGCTCGGCTGGCCGGACGAAACGCGCGAGCTGAAGACCTTCTACCCCACCTCGGTGCTCGTCACCGGCTTCGACATCATCTTCTTCTGGGTCGCCAGGATGATCATGATGGGCCTGAAGTTCATGGGCGACGTGCCGTTCCGCGAGGTCTACGTCCACGGCCTGATCCGCGACGGCCAGGGCCAGAAGATGTCGAAGTCGAAGGGCAACGTCCTCGACCCGCTCGACCTGATCGACGGCATCGAACTCGAGACGCTGGTCGCGAAGCGCACCACGGGCCTGATGCAGCCCCACCTCGCCGCGGGCATCGAGAAGTCCACGCGCAGGGAGTTCCCGGAGGGCATCGCGGCCTACGGCACCGACGCGCTGCGCTTCACGTTCTGCTCGCTGGCCACGCTGTCGCGCGACATCCGCTTCGACGTCGGCCGCATCGACGGCTACAGGAACTTCTGCAACAAGCTCTGGAACGCCTCGCGCTTCGTGCTGATGAGCGTCGAGGGCCAGGATCTCGGCCCCGTATCGGCGCGCGACGCCGCGGGCCTGCACGCGGTTCCCGCCGAGGCTTCCGACGCGGACCGCTGGATCCGCTCGCGCCTCGGCGCCGCGATCGAGGGCGCGCGCGCGGGCTACGCGCAGTACCGCTTCGACCTCGCGGCGCAGGCGCTGTACGAGTTCACGTGGTACGAGTTCTGCGACTGGTACCTCGAACTCGCCAAGGCCGTACTGCAGTCCGAAAGCGCGAGCGAGGCGCGGAGGCGTGCGACGCGCCGCTCGCTGGTGGACACGCTCGAGGCGTTGCTGCGCGCGCTGCATCCGCTGATGCCGTTCGTCACCGAGGAGATCTGGCAGCGCGTCGGCCCGCTCGCGGGCCGGCGCGGCGCCACCGTGATGCTCGAGCCCTACCCCGTCGCCCCGCCGCGCGATCCCGCGGTCGAGGCGGAGCTGCGGTGGGCGATGGACTTCGTGCTCGGCATCCGGCAGATCCGCGGCGAGATGGACATCGCGCCGGCGAAGCGCTTCGACGTGCGGCTCGCGAACGCGTCCGCGGCGGATCTCGCCCGGCTGGCCCGCCTGCGGCCCTACGTCGAGCGGCTCGCGAACGTCGGCACGATCGTGCCGCTCGCCGCAGGCGAGGCCGAGCCCGAGTCCGCGGTCGCGCTGCTGGGCCAGCTCCGGATCCTCGTGCCGATGGCGGGCCTGATCGACGTCGCCGCCGAGATCGCGCGGCTCGACAAGAAGCTCGCGAAGGTGCGGCAGGAGATCGCGAAGGCGAGCGCCAAGCTCGGCAACGCCAGGTTCGTCGACGGCGCGCCGGCCGAGGTCGTCGCGCAGGAGCGCGGGCGACTCGCCGACTTCTCCCGCGAGGCCGAGCAGCTCGAGGCGCAGCTCGGCAAGCTGCGGCGCCTGCAGGGCTGAAGGGCCCGTGGCGCGCAGGCGGAACGCCGGGGACGCGCCACGGGGCCGGGACCGCGCCGCAGCGCCGCGGGCGCAGCGCCTCGCGCGTCCAGGGCGGCGCGGCGTGACGCCGGTCGCGCCGGCCGCCCTGCGCATCGGCTAACGTGCGGGCCCCGCCATTTGCCGTAATCCGGTGCGCCCGCGGAGGCGCACCCGGAGGAGCCTCGCCCCGATGAGCATCGCCGCCCAGGCCCGCCGCCAGCTCGAGCCGGCCGTCGCGCAGCTGAACTCGATCCTGCTGGGCAAGGACCGCCAGGTGCGGCTCGCGGTCGCCTGCGTGCTCGCGCGCGGCCACCTGCTGATCGAGGACCTGCCAGGCGTCGGCAAGACCACGCTCGCGCAGGCGCTCGCCCGCACGCTCGGGCTCGACTACCAGCGCGTGCAGTTCACGAGCGACCTGCTGCCGGCCGACGTCCTCGGCGTGTCGGTCTACGACCGCGACGCGAACCGCTTCGAGTTCCATCGCGGGCCGGTGTTCACGCAGCTGCTGCTCGCCGACGAGATCAACCGCGCGACGCCGAAGGCGCAGAGCGCGCTGCTCGAGGCGATGGAGGAACGTCAGGTCACGGCGGACGGCAGGACGCTGCCGCTGCCCGAGCCGTTCTTCGTCGTCGCGACGCAGAACCCGAGCTACCAGCTCGGCACCTACCCGCTGCCCGAGTCGCAGCTCGACCGCTTCCTGATGCGCATCGAGCTCGGCTACCCGGGCACTGCCCTCGAGCGCGAGCTGCTGAAGGGTCGCGACCGCCGCACACTGGTCGCGGGCCTGCAGCCGGCGCTGAAGCCCGATGCGCTCGTCGCGCTGCAGCGGCACGTGCCGGAGGTGCACGTCGCCGAGCCCCTGCTCGACTACCTGCAGGCGCTGGTGCGCCACACGCGCGAGTCCGGCCATTTCGAGGCGGGCCTGAGCCCGCGCGCGACCATCGCGTGGCTGCGCGCCGCGCAGGCATGGGCACTGCTGCACGGCCGCAGCGGCGTGCTGCCGGAAGACGTGCAGGCCGTACTGAAGCCCGTTGCCGGTCACCGTCTGCAGCCGCGCGAGGCGGTCGAGGGCGCGCGCGCGCCGGATCTCGACCGGCTGCTGCTGAAGGCCGTGCCGGTCGCCTGAAGGCCGCCGCCGTGGCCGTCGTCCCGGACACCCCGTCGCGCGCGCGCACCGCGCCGGTGCGCCCTCCCGGCTGGCGCGACCGCCTGAACGAGCGCGCGATCGGCTGGGCGCGCCGCCGCCACGGCGACGACACGGGCGCGGTGACGATCACGCGCCGCCGCGTCTACATCCTGCCGACCGGCCTCGGCGTGGCATACGCGCTGATGCTGTTCGCGATGCTGCTCGGCGGCCTGAACTACGGCAACAACCTCGCGCTGGTGCTGACCTTCCTGCTCGCCGGCGGCGCGTGGGTCGCGATGCACGAGTGCCACCGGAACCTCGTCGGCGTCACCGTCGCACCGGCCGGCACGCGGGCACCTTTCGCGGGCGACCCGGCGGAATTCGGCTTCCGCCTGACCGCCGACCGCCCGCGGCACGACCTGCTGCTGCGCGCGGGCGATTACGCGAGCCCGGCGGCCGGCATCCCCGCGGACGGCGACCTGGCGACCCACGTGCAGGTGCCGACCGAGCGCCGCGGCCGCGTGAAGCTCGCGCGCCTGCGCGTCGAGAGCACCTTCCCGCTCGGGCTCTTCACCGCGTGGACGTGGATCCACCCGGAACTCGCGGCGGTCGTCTATCCCCGCCCGGCCCCGCGCGGCGTCGAGGGCCCGCCCCCCGCCGCCGAAGCAGGCGCGGCACAGGACGGCCGCGCGCGCGGCGAGGAGGATTTCGACGGCCTGCGCGAATTCCGCGAGGGCGACCCGCCGCGCCGCATCGCGTGGAAGGCCTACGCGCGCGGCGGCGCACTGGTCGTCAAGGAATACGTCGGCAGCGCGCGCACGCCCGTCACCTTCGACCTCGACACGGTTCCGGGCCGCGACCTCGAGGCGCGGCTGCAGCGGCTCGCGCGCTGGATCGTCGACGCCGAGGAGCGCGGCGACCGCTACGGGATCCGCCTCGGCAGCGTCGTCGTGCCCGCCGGCAGCGGCCTGCCCCACCGGAACCAGTGTCTCGCCCGGCTCGCGACCTACCGGCTCGGGGGCCCCACGTGAACGCGCTCGCGTGGCGGGTGACACGCTGGCGTGCGATAGAGCCCGGGTTCGCGCGGCTGCTCGCGACGCTCGGCGCGCTGACGCTCGCGCTGCTGCCGCACGTTGCCCGGCTGTCCGTCTGGATCACGGCCGGCCTCGCGGTCGCGATGGCGGCGCGGCTCGCGGCGGAGCATCGCGGCTGGGCGCTGCCGCCGCGCTGGCTGCGGTGGACCGCCGCGCTGGCCGCAACCGCCGGCGTGCTCGTGAGCTACCGCACGCTGAACGGTCTCGAGGCCGGCACCGCGCTGCTCGCGGTGATGGCGGGCCTGAAGCTCGCCGAGACGCGCGCGCCGCGCGACCACGCGGTACTCGTGTTCATCGGCTACTTCCTCTGCCTCGCCGCACTGCTGCAGGAGCAGAGCTTCGTGCAGCTGGCGTACGCCGTGGCCGCGTGCTGGGCGCTGACTGCGGCGCTCGCGCGCGTACACCGTCCGATCGAAGCGAACACGCCCGTGCGCCCGTTCCGCCTCGCCGGGCGCGTGCTGCTGCTCGGGCTGCCGCTGGCGGCGATCCTGTTCGTGTTCGTGCCGCGCATCGAGGGCCGCTTCTGGGCGGTGCCGACCGCGGCGGACCGCGGCACGACGGGTATCGACGAGGAGATGAGCCCGGGCGACGTCGCGGCGCTCGGCCTGTCGGACGACCCCGCCTTCCGCGCGTGGTTCACGAGCCCGGTGCCGGCGCCCGAGGATCGCTACTGGCGGATGCTCGTGCTCGAGCAGTTCGACGGCCGCACGTGGCGCCGCGCGCGCGACGACGGGCGCCGCGAGGCTTCGCTCGACGTGCGCGGACCGACCATCGACTACCGCATCGCGCTCGAACCCACGCAGCGGCAGTGGCTGCCTGCGCTCGACTACGTGACGACGTGGCCGGAGTCGGCGGCGATCCGCACGCGCGGCCTGCAGCTGATCCGCTGGGACTCGCGTCTGATGGAGGCGCCGCGAGTCACCGAGCGCTTCGTCTACACCGCGCGGTCGGCGCCGCAGGCGCGCTGGATGGCGGACGAGCTGCCGCCCGACCTCGCGCTCCGCAATCTCGCGCTCCCCGAGGGTCGCCACCCGCGCACGCGCGCTCTCGCCGCGGAACTGCGGGCCGCGAGTCCGGAGCCGCGCGAGATCGTCGCCCGTGCGCTGGAGCGCTTCCGCTCGGAGCCGTTCGAGTACGTGCTGGAGCCGCCACCGCTCGGGGCGGACCCGGTGGACGAGTTCCTGTTCGAGACGCGCGCCGGCTTCTGCGAGCACTACTCCTCGGCGTTCGCGGTGCTGATGCGTGCAGCCGGCGTTCCGACGCGGGTCGTCACCGGCTACCAGGGCGGCGAGTCGAACGCCTACGGCGGCTACCTGCTGGTCCGGCAGTCCACGGCGCATGCGTGGAACGAGGTGTGGATCGCAGGCGAAGGCTGGGTGCGGGTGGATCCGACCGCCGCCGTCGCGCCGGAGCGCGTGCGCCGCGGCCTGCTCGACGGCGCGAGCGTGCGCGGCGACGTGCCGGGCGAACTGTACGCGGAGGTGCCGTGGCTCGCGAACCTGCGCTCCGCCTGGGACGCCGCCCGGACCGCCTGGTACGACAAGGTCGTCGGCTTCAGCGGCCGCACGCAGCAGGCACTGCTCGAGAGACTCGGGCTCGGCGAGCGCGGCTGGCAGGGCCTCGCGATCGCGCTGGCCGCGAGCTTCGGCATGGCGGCGCTGCTGATGGCGGCGTGGCTCGCGTGGGAGTTCCGCCCGCCGCACCGGGATCCGGTCGAGGTCGCCTGGGAGCGCGTGGGTGAACGTCTCGCCGCGCTGGGCTGCGGACGCGCGCCACACGAAGGCCCGTTCGACTACGCGCGTCGCGCTGCACGGGAGGTGCCGGCGGTGGCGCCGCGGCTTCGGGACCTGGTCGACGCCTACGTCGGGGTTCGCTACCTGCCCGGCGGCACGTCCAGCGAGCGCGACCGTTTCCTCGCGCTCGCGCGCGAGTTCGTCGCGCGGCCGACGATCGACGGCCGGAGACCCGACGCGTGACCGCACTGCTGATCGCGTTCGGCTTCGGCCTCGCGATCATCGCGTGGCTCGTCGCCGGTCCCTGGTGGCGACGCCGCGCCCGCGCCCGCCTCGCCGCCGACCCGCTGCCGCCGGACTGGCGACGCGAGCTCGAGCGCTGGCCGCTCTACGCGCGCGTACCGGCCGAATTCCGGCCGAGGCTCGACGGCCTCGTGAAGATCTTCCTGGCCGAGAAGGAATTCGTCGGCTGCGGCGGCCTCGAGATCACCGACCCGATCCGCCTCGCGATCGCCGTGCAGGCCTGCCTGCTGGTGCTGAACCGCGACGAGCACGTGTTCGACGAACTGCACTCGATCCTGGTCTACCCCGACGAGTTCGTCGTGCCCGAGACCTGGGACGAGGACGGCGTCGTCACCGAGGGCGAGCGTGTGCTGGCCGGCCAGGCGTGGGACACGAGCCGCATCATCCTGTCGTGGCGCGACGTCGCCGAGTCCGGCGACGGCTACAACGTGGTCATCCACGAATTCGCGCACTACCTCGACGAGGAGTCGGGCGGCATCAACGGCGCACCGCGCCTGGCCACCGACGCCGACCACGAGCGATGGGCGGCCGTGATGCAGCAGGCGTTCGACGAACTGCAGGCGCGGGCGGAGGCCGGCGAGGAAACGCTGCTCGATCCGTACGGTGCCGAGGACGAGGCGGAGTTCTTCGCGGTCGCGACCGAGACCTTCTTCGAACTGCCGCGCGAACTGCGCGACGAGCACCCGGAACTCTATGCCGAGCTGAAGGCCTGCTACCGGCTCGATCCCGCCGAGTGGTGAGGCTGCCGCCGCACGGCCCGGCGGCGTGCGCCGGAACGCCGGCCCGCGGCTGCGCGCAGGCCCTGGCCGCTCACCGCCGCGGCTCCGCCGGCACCTTCGCCAGGAAGAAGGCCCCGACCACGAACAGCACCACGACCGACACGATGCCGAGCCGCGGGTCGCCGGTGACGACCGCGACCGTGCCCGTCAACAGCGGCCCGACGATCGCCGCGGCCTTGCCCATCATGTTGTAGAAGCCGAAGAACTCGCCGGCCTTGCCCTCGGGCACCAGCCGGCCGTAGAGCGCGCGCGACAGCGACTGGATGCCGCCCTGGACGAGGCCGATCGTCACCGCGAGCGCGTAGAACTCGGCCTCGGAGTCGAGGAAGTACGCGTAGACCGACACCGCCGCGTACACCGCGATCGCGACGAAGATCCCGGTGCGCGCGCCGATCCGCTGGCCGAGCCAGCCGAACGCGAGCGCGGACGGGAAGCCGACGAACTGCGTGACGAGCAGCGCGGTCATCAGCGAGGCCTGCTCGAACCCGAGCGAGAGCCCGTAGTCCACGGCCATCTTGATGATCGTGTTCACGCCGTCGATGTAGAACCAGTACGCGAGCAGGAACCACAGCAGCGTGCGGTCGCGGCGTACGTGGGCGAACGTGCCGGCCAGCTCGCGGAAGCCTGCGCGGACGGCCTGCGCGGGCGGCAGCGGCGCCTCCGCACGCCGCTCCCGGACGAACAGCAGCAGCGGCACCGTGAACAGCAGCCACCACGCGCCGACCGTCACGAACGCCACCCGCACCGCCTGCGAGGCGTCCGCGATCCCGAACGCGCCCGGGTTCAGCACCATGAGCACGTTCACCGCGAACAGCACGCCGCCGCCGAGATAGCCGAGCGCGAAGCCGAAGCCGGACACGAGTTCGTACTCGCTCGGCTGCGCGACGTCGGTCAGCAGCGAGTCGTTGAACTGGTTGCCGCCCCAGAAGCCGAGCGAGGCCGCCGCGTAGAGCAGCGCCGCCGCCAGCCACTCGCCCTGCTGGACGAGATAGAGGCCGGCGGTCATCGCCGCCCCCAGCACCGTGAACAGCGCCAGCAGCTTGACGCGCGCGCCGCTCTTGTCCGCGATCGCGCCGATGACGGGCGCGAGCAGTGCGACGACGAGGCTCGCGACGCCGTTGGCGACGCCGAGCCTGAACGTGCTCTCGGTCGCCTCGACGCCGGCGTTCCAGTACTGCTTGAAGTAGACGGGAAAGAACCCCGCCATCACGGTGGTCGCGAACGCCGAGTTCGCCCAGTCGTAGAGCGCCCAGCTGAACACGGGCCGGCGGAACAGCGGCGTCTTGCCCAAGCTCACCTCTGAAGGCGGTCGACCGTGCAGCCCGGGGCCAAGCTTAGCCATGCCAGCCCCTTCCCCACCACCTCACCGCCGAGCACCACGCCGGAGGACGGTGCCACGACGCGCGACCACGGGGGCCGGGCCGGGCAGCAGCCCGCGCAGGCCTTCAAGGACGTGGCGGCCGGAGGCTGCCCATCGTCCGGGCCTGCGCGGGCTGCCGCCCGGCCCGGCCGCCGCGGGAGCGCTAGGCCGCGCTGGCGAGGTGCTCCCGCGTCTCCCGGAACTCGAGATCGGGCCACCGCTCGATCGTGAGCTCGAGGTTCACGCGCGACGGCGCCAGGTAGACCAGCTGCCCGTAGTGGTCGAGCGCGAGGTTGTCGTACGCGCGCTCGCGGAACTCCGCCAGCTTCTTCGGATCCTTCGCGTGCACCCAGCGCGCGGTGACGACGTTGATCGCTTCGAACACGCACTGCACGCCGTACTCGTCCTGCAGGCGGAACGCGACCACCTCGAACTGCAGCTGGCCGACCGCGCCGAGGATCGAATCGTTGTTCCTGAGCGGCCGGAACAGCTGGGTGGCGCCCTCCTCGCACAGCTGCGCGAGTCCCTTCTGCAGCGCCTTCGCCTTCAGCGGGTCCTTGAGCACCGCGCGGCGGAACAGCTCCGGCGCGAAGTTCGGGATGCCGGTGAAGTTCAGCTTCTCGCCCTCGGTGAACGTGTCGCCGATGTTGATCGTGCCGTGGTTGTGCAGGCCGATGATGTCGCCGGCGTAGGCCTGCTCCGCGCGCTCGCGGTCGGAGGCCATGAAGGTCAGCGCGTCCGCGATGCGCACTTCCTTGGCCAAACGCACGTGGAACATGCGCATACCGCGCTGGTACTTGCCCGAGCAGATCCGCAGGAACGCGATGCGGTCGCGGTGCGAGGGATCCATGTTCGCCTGGATCTTGAACACGAAGCCGGAGAACTTCGGCTCCGGAGCCTCGACGTTGCGACCCGTGGTCGCACGTGGGCGCGGCGCCGGCGCGTGCTCGACGAACGTGGCGAGCAGTTCCTCGACGCCGAAGTTCGAGATCGCCGAGCCGAAGAACACCGGCGTCTGCTTCGCGGCCAGGTACTGCGCGACGTCGAGCTCCGCGGTCGCGCCGCGCACCAGCTCGATCTCGTCGCGGAAGGCCTGCAGGTCGTCGCCGAGCAGCTCCGCGGCGGCCGGCGAATCCAGCCCGTCGATCACGACGTTGGTGCCCGCACGCCCCTTCTCGCCGGCCTCGTAGACGTAGATGCGGTCCTCGACCAGGTGATAGATGCCCTTCAGGCGGCTGCCCATGCCGATCGGCCACGTGACGGGCGCGCACTTCAGCCCCAGCACGCGCTCGATCTCGTCGAGCAGTTCGATGGGCTCGCGCCCTTCACGGTCGAGCTTGTTGATGAAGGTCATGATCGGCGTGTCGCGCAGCCGGCAGACCTCCATCAGCTTGATCGTGCGCTCCTCGACGCCCTTGGCGCAGTCGATGACCATCAGCGCGGAGTCCACCGCCGTCAGCGTGCGGTAGGTGTCCTCGGAGAAGTCCTCGTGGCCCGGCGTGTCGAGCAGGTTCACGATCCGGTCGCGGAACGGGAACTGCATCACCGACGAGGTCACGGAGATGCCGCGCTGCTGCTCGAGCGCCATCCAGTCCGAGGTCGCGTGCCGCGTGGCCTTGCGGCCCTTCACGGTGCCGGCCATCTGGATCGCGCCGCCGAACAGCAGCAGCTTCTCGGTGAGCGTGGTCTTGCCCGCGTCGGGGTGGGAGATGATCGCGAAGGTGCGGCGCCGGGCGATCTCGGCTTGGACGGTCTCGGTCATCCCGCCATTCTAGCGTCGCAGGCCGTCCGGCGAGGGCGTGCGCTTCTCGGACCAGGCGTCCAGGTCGAGCCGGTAGACGAGCGCGTCCTCGCGGCCGCCGACCGCCTGGTAGTAGCCGCGCCGGATGCCGACCGGCTCGAACCCCAGCGATTCGTAGAGCAGGATCGCGGGCCGGTTCGACGGCCGCACCTCGAGGAACGCCCAGCCCTGCCCCGCGTCGCGCGCCTGGTCGAGCAGCCACGCGAGCAGGCGGCGCCCATAGCCGTGGCCACGCAGGTCCGCGCGGATGCAGATGTTCAGGATGTGCGCCTCGCCCGCGCCCATCGACATGATGCCGTAGCCGCCGAGCCCGTCCGGCGTCTGCATCACGCGGCAGACGTAGCCCACGCGCAGGCAGTCGCGGAAGATGCCCTCGCTCCACGGGAACAGGTAGGCCGCGCGCTCCAGCGCGATCACCGCGGAAACGTCGGTGTCCTGCATCCGGCGGTGCGTGACGCGGTCCGCCGGGTGGTCGTCACGCGCGGTGGCCACGCAGGACCTCCCGGGCGTAGAGCAGGTCGGTCCAGGCCCTGCGCTTCTCGCCGGGCGAGCGCAGCAGGTAGGCCGGGTGGTAGGTCACGACCACGGGGATGCCGAACGGCGCGAGCGAGTGCACGCGGCCGCGCAGCTTGCCCAGCGGCGCGTCGGTGCCGAGCAGGTTCTGTGCGGCGATGCGCCCGACGCAGAGGATCAGCTTCGGCTGCGCGAGCGCGATCTGCCGCTGCAGGTACGGCTGGCAGGCCTCGACCTCGTGCGGCTTCGGATCGCGGTTGCCGGGCGGGCGGCACTTCAGCACGTTCGCGATGTAGACCGTCTCGCGCGAGAGCCCGAGCGCCCGCAGCATCGCGTCGAGCAACTGTCCGGCGCGGCCCACGAACGGCTCCCCGCGCTTGTCCTCCTGCTCGCCCGGGGCCTCGCCGACCACGAACCACTCGGCCTGCCGGTGCCCGACGCCGAACACGGTCTGCGTGCGCGTGGCCTCGAGCCCGCAGCGCGTGCAGGCCGCGACCGCGCGGGCGAGCGTGTCCCAGTCCATCGTCTCGACGCTCGCGGCGGCGAGCGCGGCCGCAGGCTCGACGGCGACTCCCGGCGCGACGAACGCGGGCGCCCCGAGGACGCGATCCGCGCGCGGCACGTAGCGGTCGATGCCGAGCGTCCGCAGGATCGCGTCGCGCCGCGGGTCGATCACTGTCGCCGCGCTCCCGCGCCGGGCGGCTCCGCGGCACCCGGCGGCGGGCGGCGCCGCGCGCGCCGCCACAGCCAGGCGAGCGGCGCGGACGCCGCGAACGCCCCGAACAGCGTCAGCAGCACGACCGGCGGGTTCGCGGCGATGATCACGAACGTGAGCGGCACGATCAGCGCGTAGCCGTAGCGCACGCGGCCCGTGAGCCTGAAGCCCTTGAAGCTCGAGTAGTAGAAGCGGCTCACCATCAGCACGCCCGCGGTGGCCGTGACCGCGAAAGCGGCCACGAGCCCGCCGAACCCGCCGATGCCGTACTCCGCCGCGCACCAGATGAACGCGGCGACGATCGCGGCCGCCGACGGCGACGGCAGTCCTTCGAAGAAGCGCTTGTCGACGACGGCGGTGCGCGCGTTGAAGCGGGCGAGCCGCAGCGCCGCGGCCACCGCGTAGAAGAACGTGACGAGCCAGCCGATGCGGCCCCACGTGGCGTTGTACTCGGCGATCGCGGCGACGCCCCACTGGTAGACGACGATCGCGGGCGCGAGGCCGAACGCGACCATGTCGCAGAGGCTGTCGTACTCCTTGCCGAACGTGCTCTCGGTGCGGGTCCAGCGCGCGATGCGCCCGTCGAGCCCGTCGAACAGCATCGCGCCGAAGACCGCGATCGCGGCGCGGTCGAAGTTATGGTCGATCGCGGCGACGATGGCGTAGAACCCGGCGAACAGCGTGCCGGTCGTCAGCAGGTTCGGCAGCAGGTAGATGCCGCGGCGGCGCGGCCGCACGGGCGGCGCGGTCTGCAGGCCGTCCTGGGACGCGGTGTCGTCGTCGGGCGCGATCATGATGGGGTTCGCCTGGGGTCGCTGCGGTCGGGCTCCGGCGCCCCCTCGGGCCCTCGCCGTACTGCGCCGGCGCAGTCCCGGTTCGGGCCAGCGTCGGCAGCGGGGAATCATAGGGCCTGCGGGAAGAACGCCACAACCGACGAGGGCCGTCCGCGACCGGGTGCACGAAGGGCTCGCGGCATCGCCTGCTAATATACGCGACTCCGCGTGCCCGCCCCGGCGCGCACTCCGATCGCCAGACCGAGTCGCCCATGCGCCTGTCCCAGTACCCGATAGCGAACATGAAGGACGTCCCGGCCGAGGCCGAGGTCGTCAGCCACCAGCTGATGCTGCGGGCCGGCCTGATCCGCCGCCTCGCCGCCGGGCTCTACACGTGGCTGCCGATGGGCCTGCGCGTGTTGCGCAAGGTCGAGACGGTGATCCGCGAGGAGATGGACCGCGCGGGCGCGCTCGAGGTGCTGATGCCGACGATCCAGCCGGCGGAACTGTGGCAGGAATCCGGTCGCTGGGACCAGTTCGGGCCCGAACTGCTGCGCCTCGACGACCGCCACGAGCGCGACTTCGTCTACGGCCCGACGCACGAGGAGGTCATCACCGACCTCGCGCGGCGCGAACTGCAGAGCTACCGGCAGCTGCCGGTGAACTTCTACCAGGTCCAGCTGAAGTTCCGCGACGAGATCCGCCCGCGCTTCGGCGTGATGCGCGCGCGCGAATTCCTGATGAAGGACGCGTACAGCTTCCACCTCGACGAGCCCTCGCTGGTCGAGGGCTACCAGAAGATGTACGAAGCCTACACGCGGATCTTCACGCGCCTCGGGCTGAAGTTCCGCGCGGTGCAGGCGGACACCGGCGCGATCGGCGGCACCGGCTCGCAGGAGTTCCACGTGCTGGCCGCGAGCGGCGAGGACGCGATCGCGTTCTCCGACGGCGACGAGTACGCGGCCAACATCGAGAAGGCCGAGGCCGTGGCCCCGGCCACACCGCGCGCCCCGGCCTCGCAGCAGCTCGCGAAGGTGCACACGCCGGGCGTGAAGACGATCGCGGAGCTCTGCCGCTTCCTGGGCGTGCCGGCCGAGCAGACGGTGAAGGCGATCGTGCTCGAGGGCGTCGACGGCAGGCCCGTGCTGCTGCTGGTCCGCGGCGACCACGAACTCAACATGATCAAGGCGGCCCGGCTGCCGCAGCTGAAGCAGCCCGTCACGTTCGCGACCGAGGCCGCGATACGCGAGGCCTTCGGCGCGAGCCCGGGCTCGCTCGGCCCAGTTGGCTTCGCGGGCGTCGTGATCGCCGATCACGCGGCCGCCCACGTCGCCGACGCCGTGGTCGGGGCGAACGCGGACGACCATCACTACGCCGGCTTCAACTTCGGACGCGACTGCCCGGAACCGTCGACCGCGGACCTGCGCAACGTCGTGGAAGGCGACCCGAGCCCGACGGGCAAGGGCCGGCTGTCGATCGCCCGCGGCATCGAGGTGGGCCACATCTTCCAGCTCGGCCGCAAGTACAGCGAGTCGATGGGCGCGACCGTGCTCGACGAGCAGGGCAGGAAGGTCACGATGTGGATGGGCTGCTACGGCATCGGCGTCACGCGCGTCGTGGCCGCCGCGATCGAGCAGAACCACGACGAGCGCGGCATCGTCTGGCCCGAGCCGATCGCGCCGTTCGACGTCGTGCTGGTGCCGCTGAACTACCAGAAGTCCGCGCGCGTTCGCGATGCGGTGGAACAGCTCTACCGCGAGCTGCAGGCCGCGGGCTACGAAGTGCTGCTCGACGACCGCGACGCGCGCCCCGGCGTGAAGTTCGCGGATGCGGAGCTCTACGGCATTCCGCAACGCATCGTGGTCGCCGAACGCGGGCTCGACGCCGGCCGGCTGGAGTACCGGCACCGGCGCGCGGCGGCGAACGAGGAGTTCCCGGCCGGCGAGGCCGTCGCGTTCCTGCGCGCGAAGCGCGCGGCGACGGTCTGACGCCGGGCATCCAGGGTCGAGCCCCGTGCACGCAGCGGGCACCGAACGCCGCCGGAACACGCCGCTGGCCTCGCCGTGCAGCGCGGCCGTGCTCGCGCTGGTGCTCGCACTCGCCGCGGTGCTCGCGCCCGCCCCCACGTTGGCCACCGCACAGCGCGACGCGGAGCTCGGCCCGATCCTGCGCCAGGCCATCACGCATCAGGGCTGCGACGACCACCCGGATCACTTCGACGAGGAAGTGTTCTTCAAGCTGCACGAGCCACGGCTGCGGCGGCTCGTGCAGGAGCCGCAGCGCCGCATCGCGATCCTGCAGAGCGTCTACTGCGAGACGCACCGCGTGAAGCGGCGCTACCGCGACGAGAAGCGCTTCGAGCTCCGGATGACGCCGGAACTCGTGCTCGCGGTCATGGACGTCGAGAGCCGCTTCGATCCCTACGCGGTGTCTTCCGCCGGCGCGGTCGGGCTGATGCAGGTGATGCCGTTCTGGCCGCGCGAACTCGGCGTCGAGAACCGGCTGTTCGGGAGCATCGACTTCAACGTACGGCTCGGCGTCGAGATCCTCGCCTACTACATGCACAAGGAGCGCAACGATCACGTGCGCGCGCTCGGCCGCTACAACGGCAGCCTCGGGCGGCGCAAGTATCCGGACCTCGTGCTGGGACGGCTGAACGCGCGCTGGGGCAGCTGACGCGACGCGCGGCGGGCCGCCTCTCAGCCGCGCGCGAACCCGTCGACGGCGGGCACCGGCTCCACCGCCTCGACGCGCACCTCCGTGACGCGTGCGAGCGGCGGTCCCTGCCAGAGCCACTCGAGCAGGCGCTCCACCGCGTGCGCCTCGCCCACCGCGAGGACCTCGACGCGACCGTCCGGCAGGTTGTGCGCGTAGCCGCGCAGGCCGAGTTCGAGTGCGCGGTCGCGCGTGGCACCGCGAAACCAGACGCCCTGCACGCGCCCGACGACCCAGGCGCGCCGCGCGACCTTCGCCGAGGTCAACGCGGTTCCTGCGAGCGACTGGCCGATTGCGCGGCCTGGAGGGCTTCGGTGGCGCGCGAATGCGCGGCTTCCGCTTCACGTCGAGCGGCGCGGTAATCGTGCCGGTCGAGATACTGCTTGGCCTTCAGCAGGCCTTCGCGCGCGGCAGCGAGCGATTCGGGAGCGACGCGCTCCGCGCCCGCGGCCTCCGCGGCGCGGATCGTCTGGCGAGTGTCGCTCATGGTCTGAACGGGCGCACCCGCACAGCCAGCGAGCATCAGCAGCGCCGCCAGGAGCCCCGTAACCGGGGAGGCTGCGCGCAGCTTCCGGCCTGCAAACATGCGATCATTTCCGCTGTCCGACGGCCGTCCGACGCTAGCAAGCGCCAAAAGCCTGCGTCAAGCGAACGAGCCGCCCCCAGCCGACGCCTACCTCCCCTCTCCTGCCGCAGGAAGCCTCGCGACGATGCCCGACGTGCTCGTGCTCTACTACTCGCGGAACGGCAGCACCGCCGAGCTCGCGCGCCACGTCGCGCGTGGCGTGGAAGCCGCAGGTGCGGTCGCGCGCCTGCGCACCGTACCGCCGGTGACCACCGTCGTCACGCAGCCGGAGCCGGCGATTCCAGCCTCCGGACCGCCGTACGCGACGCACGCGGACCTCGTCGAATGCGCCGGCCTGGTGCTCGGCAGCCCGACGCGTTTCGGCAACATGGCGGCGCCGATGAAGCACTTCCTGGACGGCACCAGCGCCCTCTGGGCGTCCGGCCAGCTGTCCGGCAAGCCGGCGGGCGTGTTCACGTCCACGTCCAGCCACCACGGCGGTCAGGAGAGCACGCTGCTCACGATGATGGTGCCGCTCCTGCACCACGGCATGTACGTGGTGGGGTTGCCGTACACGGAACCGGCGCTCAACCGCACGCGCGGCGGTGGCAGCCCGTACGGCGCGGGGCACGTGGCGGCCGACGGCGCCACGCAACTGACCGACGACGAGCGGACGCTCGCGCAACTGCTCGGCCGCCGGGTCGCCGAACTCGCGGTCCGGCTGTCTCCGGCCGGCGGAGCCTCGCGGTGAGCGGTGCAGGGAACGCGGCCGTGCCCCGCGCGCGGGCCGTCGTGCTGGTGCTGCTCGTCGCCCTGCTCGCGGTGCTGATGGCCTGGCACGCGTTGCGCTACGCGTCGGGCCCCGCGACGCTCGCGATCGCGGTCGCCGTACTGCCGTGGCTCGCGCCGCTGCGCGGACTCCTCGCCGGAAACCGCCGCACCTACGCGATCGCGAGCCTGCTCGCGATCCCCTATCTCGGCTACGGCCTGATGGAAGTGCTCGCGAACCCGGGCGCACGCGGCTACGCGGGCGCCACCGTGTTCCTCGCGTTCGGGCTGTTCATCGCGCTGATCGCCTACCTGCGCGTCAGCCGGCCGGCGCCTCCAGCACCGAGCGCACGAACGGCACCGTGAGCCGGCGCTGCCGCGCGAGCGCGGCCCGGTCGAGCCGATCCAGCACCTCGCACAGCGCGGCGTAGTCGCGCGGCAGCCGCCGCGTCAGCCACTGCAGCGTGTCATCCGGCAGTTCCAGTCCGAGCGCCTGCGCACGCGCCTGCAGCGCCGGCGCGTGGTCCTCGTCGCCGAGCGACTTCAGGTTCCACACGACGGCGGCGGCGAGCCGCGACGCGAGGTCCGGCAGCCGCAAGGGCACGGCCGCGGGCGCCGCGCCGGCGGCGATCACGAGATTGCCGCCGCGCTCGGCCAGTTCGTTGTGCAGCACGAACAGCGCGCGCTCCCACCCGTCGCGGCCGGCGACCGCGTCGAGATCGTCGAGGCAGACGAGTTGCAGGCCCTCGAGACCCGCGAGCATCGCGGGCTCCAGCCAGCTCTCGGCGAGCGGCAGGTAGGCGCTGGCGCGCCGCAGGTCCCCGGCGCGCGCGCACGCGGCCTGCAGCAGGTGCGTGCGCCCCGCACCGGGAGCGGACCAGATCCAGAGCGGCGGCAGCCCGCCGTCGCACGAGCGCGCCTCGAGCGCCGCGAGCAGCGGCGCATTCGCGCCGGCGTGGAACGAGGCCAGGGTAGCCGACGCCCGCAGCCGGACGCCGAGCGGCAGCTGCTCCATCTCAGGCCGCCGCGGCACGCGCGGCCTGGCGCGCCTTGCGCGACCAGGTCAGCACGTAGTCGATGCCGCTCACCACCGTGGTCACGAAGGTGAGCGCCCCGAGCAGCGTCACGAGCGGATCGGGCACGCCGCGCCACGCGGCGTCAGCGATCACGGCCAGCACGAACGACAGCTGCAGCAGGGTGTTCAGCTTGCTGACGCGCGTCGGCCCGCCGTCGAGCCGCCCGAAACGCAGGTGGTAGGCGGTGGCACCCCCGGCGATCACGAGGTCGCGCAGCACCGCGGCGACCATCAGCCACACGGGCGCGAGCCCGAGCACCGCCAGCGTGACGAACGCGGTCACGAGCAGCAGCTTGTCGGCGATCGGGTCGAGGATCTTGCCGAGTTCGGACGTCCAGCCGAAGGTCTTCGCCAGCCAGCCGTCGAGGCCGTCGGAGACCGCCGCGACCGCGAACAGCGCGAGCGTCAGCGCATAGTGGCCCTGCACCAGCGTGATCGCGACCGGCGCGACCAGCACGATCCGCGCGACGCAGATCGCGTTCGGCAGCCAGCGCAGGCTCACGGCCGCAGCCGGAACCGCAGCACGCCATCGGCCGCGACCGGCTCCTCCGCGACGAGGCGGCCACTCGCGCCGGCGGCGCGCGCGAGCGCGTTCACGTCCCCCTGGAAGTTCAGCCGGAAGCGCGCGACGTCCCCGCGCGCCGCTTCCAGCTGCACGTTGCGCACGTTCGGCAGTGCCTGCAGCGCCGCCGTGGCCGCGGCGTACTCCGCGAGTCCGGCGACGCCCGCGATCTCGACGCCGAGCAGGGCGATCGCCCCGCCGCCACCCGCGCCGACCGCGAACTCGGCTGCCATGCGATCCGCCAGCACGTGCAGGGCGTCGGCAGGGGCCCCCTCGCCGGTCCGGGACTCGGCGGGTTCGACCACCCGCCACGAGCCGCCCACCGACCCGACGCGGGCAGCGAGCACGCGCTCGGCGCCGTAGCGCGCGGCGAACTCGCGCAGGGCCTCGACGCGACCCGACAGCACGTGATCGGTCACCGCCTGCGCGCCGGCGGCATCGAGTGCGCCCGGCCAAGCGAGCGGCACGCCGCGGGCGAGCGCCGCGCGTTCGACGGCGCGCTTGTCCTCGGAATCGGGGCCGCCCGCGAGCACGCGCGCCGGCGGGCGATCCACGACCAGCAGCACGAGCGTGGCCGGCCGTTCGCGGCTCCACACCGGCTGCCCGGCTCGCGCCAGCGCCGCATCGACCGCGCCCTGGTCGAAGCCGACGGTGACCTGCCCTCCCGCCGCCGGCTGGAAGGTCTGCGCGAACCGCCGGGCGTCCGCGTAGACCGCCGCGAGCGCGGGGTCGGTCGCGGCGGCCCGGCGGCCCGTGACCCGCACGGCCACCTGGCGCAACGCCTCTTCCGCGGCCCGCGCCCGAGCCGCTTCGGAGACGTCGCCGGGCACGGTGGCGGAGTACAGCCACTCGACGGTGGCCGCGCGCGCGGCGCCTGGCCATGCCACGAAGGCACAGGTCGACCACGCCAGAAGCCACAGGCGGGCGAGCACTTGGACCATCGGGGCAGTGGGGGTTCGCATCGGGGTGGGCGCGTTCGACCGCAGCGGGAGCCGCGGCCCGTGCGGGCCCGGCGCGAGGGCGGGCGTCGGCGTGTAAAATACCACAGCAACGGCGCCGCCTCGGTCAGGGTCCACCAGTCATGCAAGATTCCGCCGGCGCGCCGCGCCGCCCGGTTACTTACCGCGACGCCGGCGTCGACATCGACGCCGGCGACGCCCTCGTCGAACGGATCAAGCCGCACGTAGCGCGCACGATGCGGCGCGAAGTGCTCGGCGGCCTCGGCGGCTTCGGCGCGCTCGTGCGCGTGCCGCTCGACCGCTACCGCAGGCCCGTGCTCGTGTCCGGCACCGACGGCGTCGGCACCAAGCTGCGTCTCGCGATCGACACCGGCCGCCACGACACCATCGGCATCGACCTGGTCGCGATGTGCGTCAACGACGTGGTCGTGCAGGGCGCCGAGCCGCTGTTCTTCCTCGACTACTACGCGACGGGCAAGCTCGAGGTGCCGGTCGCGGAACGCGTCGTCGCCGGCATCGCCGCGGGCTGCGAGCAGGCCGGCTGTGCGCTGGTCGGCGGCGAGACGGCGGAGATGCCGGGCATGTACCACGCCGGGGACTACGACCTGGCGGGCTTCTGCGTCGGCATCGTCGAGGAAGACCGCATCGTCGACGGCCGCGCCACGCGCGCGGGCGACGTCGTGCTCGGGCTCGCCTCCTCGGGGCCGCATTCGAACGGCTACTCGCTGATCCGCAAGCTGCTCGCGCTGCAGGGCGCCGGCGAGTCCACGCAGGTCGATGGGCGGCCGCTGTACGACTGGCTGCTCGCACCCACGCGCATCTACGTCAAGCCGCTGCTCGCGCTGCTCGCCGACCTGCCCGTGCGCGGCTTCGCGCACATCACCGGCGGAGGCCTGCTCGACAACATCCCGCGCGTGATCCCGGACGGCCTCGAGGTGCGGCTCGATCGCCGCAGCTGGCGGCGCCCGGCCGTGTTCGACTGGCTGCGCGACGCTGGCAGCCTCGACGAGACCGAGATGCATCGCACCTTCAACTGCGGCATCGGCATGACCGTGATCGTCGCTCCGGAGCACGCGGACCGCGCGGCGGCCCGCCTGCGCGAACTCGGCGAGACCGTGTCGGTCATCGGCGAGGTGCGGACCGGCGGCGGCGGTGTCGTTCTCGAGGGCTGAGGCGCCCGGCGTGGCCTCGCGCCTGCCCGTGGCCGTGCTGCTGTCGGGACGCGGCAGCAATTTCGAGGCGCTCGCCGCGGCCGCGCCGACCGGGGGCTACGAGATCCGCGGCGTGGTCTCGGATCGCCCGGCGGCGGCCGGCCTCGAACGCGCCCGCGAACGCGGCGTCGCCGCGCACGCGCTGCCGCCCGGCCACTACCCCGATCGCGCGGCGCACGATGCCGCGCTCGCCGCCCGGATCGACGCGCTGGAGCCCGGCCTCGTGGTGCTGGCGGGCTACATGCGCATCCTGTCGCCACCTTTCGTCGCGCGCTACGCGGGCCGGCTGCTGAACATCCACCCCTCGCTGCTGCCGAAGTACCCTGGCCTGCACACGCACCGCCGGGTGCTCGAGGCCGGCGACCCGGAGCACGGCGCCACCGTGCACTTCGTCACCGACCAGCTCGACGGCGGTCCGCCGATCGCGCAGGCCCGCGTGCCGGTGCTGGCCGGCGACACGGTCGAGACGCTTTCAGCGCGGGTTCAGGGCGCCGAGCACAGGCTGTATCCCGCCGTAGTGGGCTGGTTCGCAGCCGGCCGACTCGCGTGGCGCGACGGGTGCGCGTGGCTCGACGGCCGGGTGCTGCAGGCACCGGTGCAGCTGGAGGATACGGATGAATCAGGTGGAGCGGATCGAGCGAGTTGAAGGCGGCGTGCCGGCCGCAGGCGCGGGCGCGGGCGCGGGCGGCCTCGACGGGCGCGCGCGTGCGCCGCGCACGCTGTTTCGCGGACTCGCGGCGACGGCCCTCGGCGTCGCGATCGTCGTCGCCGCACTCGCCTCCCCCGTGCACGGCGCGCTCGCGAGTTCCACTACACCGCCCGTCGGCGCGCCGACCGCGACGCCGCCGGCCGTCGGCGTGCCCGGCACGACCCGCGCCAACCCGCTGCGCCCGCACGTCGTGACCTACCGCGTGAACTTCAAGGGGATGGCCGGCGGCGTGCTCGTGCTGTCGCTGAAGCAGGACCCCGCGAGCGACGGCTGGATCTACGAGACGAACGCGAAGCCGAGCTTCCTGGCGCGGCTGGTCGTCAGCGCGAACTCGACCGAGCGCGGCTGGTTCGACCTGACGCCCGAGGGCGTGCGGCCGAAGCGCTACCTGCTCGAGGACGGCACGCGCGAGACGAAGCGCGACGCCGACCTGCAGTACGACTGGGGCGCCGGCCGCGTGCGCGGCTCCGCGCGTGGCGGCCCGCTGGACCTGCCCCTCGAACCGCGCACGCAGGACGCGATGTCGATCCGCGCGGCGCTGATCGCCGACCTGCAGGCCGGCCGCGAGCCCGGCACGATCCCGATGGTGGACGGTCGCGAGCTCAAGCACTTCGTCTACCGGCGCGAAGGCACCGCGAAGATCCCGACCGCGCTCGGCGAACTCGACACGGTGATCTACACGAGCACGCGCAGGGGTGCGGACTCGCGCGCGCGGACGTGGAAGTACTGGTTCGCGCCGTCGCTCGGCTACGTGCCGGTGCGCATCGAGCAGCGCGAGGGCTCGGAGGCGCGGCTCACGTTCGCGATCCGGGAAGTCGACTGGCGGTGAGGCGGCGCGCCCCGTTCAGGTCCTCGGCAGCGTGACGCCGGTCTGCCCCTGGTACTTGCCGCCGCGGTCCTTGTACGAGGTCTCGCAGACCTCGTCGCTCTCGAAGAACAGCATCTGCGCGACACCTTCGTTCGCATAGATCTTCGCGGGCAGCGGCGTGGTGTTCGAGAACTCGAGCGTGACGTGCCCTTCCCACTCGGGCTCCAGCGGGGTCACGTTGACGATGATCCCGCAGCGTGCGTACGTCGACTTCCCGATCGCGACCACCAGCGTGTTGCGCGGGATCCGGAAGTATTCGACGGTCCGCGCCAGCGCGAACGAGTTCGGCGGGATGATACAGACGTCTGCGGCGACGTCGACGAAGCTCTGCGGGTCGAACGCCTTCGGGTCGACGATCGTCGAGTTGATGTTCGTGAAGATCTTGAACTCGTTCGCGCAGCGCACGTCGTAGCCGTAGCTCGAGGTGCCGTACGAGACGATCTTGCGGCCGTCGACGAAGCGGACCTGCTCCGCGTCGAACGGCTCGATCATCCCCTGCGCCGCCATGCGGCGGATCCACTTGTCCGACTTGATGCTCATGGCGACTCCGGCGACGGAGCCACCAGTATCGCGCAGCGCACGCCGCGGCGCGAGTGGCGCGCGCGCCGCAAACCCCTTGAAATCAGCCGCGCGCCGCTCAGTCGTCGCTGACCGACAGCGTCGGGAACGCGGTCGACGCGAGCCCCGTCGACAACCGCGCGGCCGCGCGCCGCGCGATCGCGTGGTACGCCTGCGCGAGGCGCCCCTCCGGCTCCGCGACCACGGTGGGGCGCCCGCCGTCGGCCTGCTCGCGGATGCGGATGTCGAGCGGCAGCGAGCCGAGGAGCGGCACGCCGTACTGCGCGGCCATGCGCTCGCCGCCGCCGGCGCCGAACACCGGTTCCTCGTGGCCGCAGTTCGAGCACACGTGGGTCGCCATGTTCTCGACGATGCCGAGGACCGGCACCTCGACCTTCCGGAACATCTGCAGACCCTTGCGCGCGTCGAGCAGCGCGATGTCCTGCGGGGTGGTGACGACGATCGCGCCGGCGACCGGCACGCGCTGCGCGAGCGTCAGCTGCGTGTCGCCGGTGCCCGGCGGCATGTCGACGACGAGGTAGTCTAGGTCGCCCCACCGCGTTTCGCCGAGCAGCTGCGTGAGCGCCTGCGTGACCATCGGGCCGCGCCACACCATCGGCTGCTCGGCGTCGATCAGGAAGCCGATCGACATCACCTCGACGCCGTAGTTGGCGAGCGGTTCGATGCTCTTGCCGTCGGGCGTGGTCGGCTGGCGGCCCTCGAGCCCCATCATCAGCGGCTGGCTCGGACCGTAGATGTCGGCATCGAGCAGGCCCACCTTCGCGCCCTGGGCGGCCAGCGCCAGCGCGAGGTTGGCGCTGGTAGTGGACTTGCCGACGCCACCCTTGCCCGAGGCGACCGCGATCACGTTCTTGATCGTCGGCAGCGGCTTCAGCTTGCCCTGCACCGCCTGAGGCACGATCTCGGCGCGGAGCCGCGCCCGCACCTCGCCGGACCAGCCGGCGGTGCGGAGCGCCTCGAGCAGCACGGGCTCGAGCGCCCGCTCGTGGCCGACCACCGGGAAGCCGAGCACGACGTACACGGTCGCCGTCGTACCCTCGACCGCGACGCCGCGCACGGCTTCTCCGAGCGGCGCCCCGAGGGCGGGGTCCACGGCGGCAGCGGCGGCCGAGCGCAGGGCAGCTTCGTTCATGAGCGGCTATTCCGGAGCGAGTACGCGGGGCGAGCCCATCATTGTAGCGGACGCGCCGGCGGCCCCGCCGCCGACCCCGGCACGGCGCGCGCCTGTGGCATAATTTCAATTGGGGCCGTGCCGTTGCCACAGGTGTTCGAGTCTTGGGTTTCCTGACCGCGTTCCGGGGCGAACGGCTGCTGGCCGACATCAAGTCGGCCGGGGACCCGTCCAGCCCGCTGGCGCGCAAGGCGATCGAGAAACTCGTCGGGCTCGGTCCGAGCGCGATCCCGATGGTCCTCGAGGCGCTCGGCCAGGCGGACCGCAAGGAAACCGTCGCCTACGTCGAGGTGCTCGCTGCCCTCGCCGACCAGAAGAACCTCGCCGCCGTCGTGCGGGGCCTCGCGGACGGCAACTCGCGGACGGTCGCCGGCGTCGCGTGGGCGCTATCCACGAGCCGCAACTACGCGCCCTCCCAGTTGCTCGAGTACCTCAGGGATCCCGAGATCGCGACCTCGGCCCTCCTCGAGGTCATCGCGGCGCACAAGACCCGCATCCCGGTGCGCGAACTCGTGGCCGCCGCCTACGCGCAGGAATCCGGCGACAAGGCGGCGCTGTTCAAGCTGATCGCGGACGTCGCCGACGAATCCGCGGTCCCGGACCTGCTGGCGCGCCTCGACGGCAAGGACGTCGCGGTGCGCATCCACCTGATGGAGCTGCTGTCGCGCTTCCCGACCACCGAGGTCCAGCAGGCGCTGATCAACCAGCTGAAGGACTCGAGCAAGCTGGTCCGGCAGGCAGCGCTGGTGGCGCTGGCGCGGATGCCCGGGCTGCCGAGCGTGGCACCGGTCGCGAAGCTGCTCGCCGACCCCGACCTCGAGGTGCAGAACCGCGCGATCGACGTGCTGATCAAGGCGCGCGAACCCGAGACCGTGCGCTACCTGCTCCCGGTTCTGAAGGACGAGTCGGAGTACGCCCGGCGCGCCGCCGTCGAGGTGCTGAACGAGGTCGGCGACGCCCGCTCGGTAAAGTACCTGCTGGCGGCGATCAAGGACGCGGACTGGTGGGTGCGGTCCCGCGCGGCCGACGCGCTGGGCAAGATCGGCGGTCCGAAGGTCGTCGACGCGGTGCTGCACCTCGTCCGCGACCCGGACGAGGAGATCCGTCGCTGTGCGATCGAGATCCTGAACCAGACGAAGGACGAACGCGCGATCGACTTCCTGCTCGCGGCGACGCGCGACCCCGACTGGTGGGTCAGCGAACGCGCGGTGGACGCCCTCGCGGAGATCTGGAGCCAGCGCGCCGTTCCGCGCCTCGTCGAGATGCTGAAGGGGCCCTCGCGCTCCGTGCCGGCGGCGATCCGTGCGCTCGCGAAGCTCGGCGACGCGGCGACCATCGACGTGCTCCTGCCGCAACTGGATCGCCCGGAGAAGGACATCCGCGTCGAGGCGATGAACGCGCTCGCCAGGCTCGCCGACGAACCGCGCGCCGAGCCCGTCCGCGCGCGCATCCACGCCGCCGCGCAGGCGGCGGGCGACGTGACGATCCACCAGGCGGCGAACCGCGCGCTCGAAAACCTGCAGGCGCGGTTCTCCACCACGCAGGTGCAGGCGAACCGCAAGGCGGCCGCGATGGCCCAGCCGGCGCGCACGATGCTGACCGACAACGCCGACATCAGCGCGATCGTCCGCGCCAACGAGCAGACCCAGCGCCTCGACATCACCACGCTCAAGTCCGGCGAGGTGATCGAGGGCCGCTACCGCTTCATCGAGAAGATCGGCAAGGGCGCGTTCGGCACGGTGCTCCTGATGGAGGACACCGTGGTCGGCGAGCGGCTCGTGCTCAAGTTCCTGAACCCGACCGTCTCCCAGGACGAGGAGATGATGCAGCGGTTCGTGCACGAGCTGCGCTACAGCCGCAAGATCACGCACCGCAACGTGATCCGCATCTACGACTTCCTGTTCATCAAGGGCAACTACGCGATCTCGATGGAGTACTTCCCGAGCCACACGCTCGGCTCCGAGATCGTCAACGACGAGCCGCTCGCGGCGCCCCGCGCGGTCAAGCACGGCATCGACATCGCGACCGGCATGGCGGTCGCGCACCAGGTCGGCATCGTGCACCGCGACCTGAAGCCCGCGAACGTGCTGATCAACGACGAAGGCCTCCTGAAGATCGTGGACTTCGGCGTCGCCGCGACGCAGCGCGAGGGCGATGCGCAGCTGACGAAGACCGGGTACGTGATCGGCTCGCCGAAGTACATGGCCCCCGAGCAGATCCTCGGCAAGCCCGTGGACCCGCGCGCGGACGTCTACAGCCTCGGCGTGATCCTCTACGAGATGCTGACCGGCGTCCCGCCGTACAGCCGGGGAGACCACATGGCGGTGATGTACCAGCACGTCCAGGGGAAGGTCAGGCCGCCGCTGGAACTCAACCCCGCACTCCCGCCCGCGCTGTCCGAACTCGTCGTCAAGGCGATGGCCGTGGACAAGCAGAAGCGCTTCCAGAGCATGGACGAGCTGCGGATCGCGCTCGAGAAGCATCTCTGAGCGCCGGCCACGGCCACCCAGCGCAGCCGGGTGCATCCGCAGGCGCCTCGCGGCTTCGCCGCGCTCCGAACCGTGACGGATCCGGTGGATTCTCCCGGGATTATGTGATGTATTTCCCGCGGTCATGCCGCGCATAGACGCGTTCCTGAAGCTCGGTTCCGCGCAGGGGTGCTCCGACGTGCACCTCGCCGTCGGCGTGCCCCCGATGCTCAGGATGAACGGCGACCTGATGCCGATCCGCTTCCGCAACCTCGGGGACTCGGAACTCGAGAGCTACGTCACCGAGATCCTCACGACGTCGCAGGTAGAGCACTTCAGGGGCGGCCACGACCTCGACTTCTCCTACGTCTCCGAGGATGGCGGCCGCTTCCGCGTGAACGTGTTCCGCAAGGACACGGGCGTCGGCGCCGTGTTCCGCGCGATCCCCTCGAGCGTGCCGACGCTCGCGAGCCTCAACCTGCCGCCGATCGTCACGAAGCTCCTCGACCACCACCAGGGGATGATCCTCGTGACCGGCGCCACCGGCACGGGCAAGTCGACGACGCTCGCGGCGATGATCAACGAGCTGAACCAGACGCGCCGGCTCAACATCATCAGCCTGGAGGACCCGATCGAGTTCGTGCACCGGAGCAAGGAGGCGCAGATCATCCAGCGCGAGCTCGACACTCACCTGCCCTCGTTCGCCGAGGGCGTGCGCGCCGCGATGCGCGAGGACCCAGACGTCATCCTGGTCGGCGAGATGCGCGACGCCGACACGATCCGCATGGCGATGACCGCGGCGGAGACCGGCCACCTCGTCCTCGGCACGCTGCACACCACGAGCGCGGTCAAGACCATCGACCGCATCATCGACGCTCTGCCGATCGAGGAACGCGAGCAGACCAAGAGCTTCCTGTCGCAGAGCCTGATCGCGGTCGTCACGCAGATCCTCGTCAAGCGCGCCGACAGCCGGAGCCGCAAGGCGATCTGCGAGGTGATGGTCGTCAACCGCGCGATCGGCAAGCTGATCCAGACCGACCAGACGCACCAGGTGCCCGCGCAGCTGCAGACCGGCCGCGAGCTCGGCATGCAGCTGATGGACCAGGCGCTGCTGGCCGGCATCCAGGCCAAGGAGCTCGACCCGGACGACGCGTACAACTACGCGACCGACCGCAAGCTGTTCCAGCGCTTCGTCACGGACACGAGCCAGCTGCCCAAGCTGGACCTCGCGAGCGGCTGAGCGCCGCCCGCACTCCGAGCCCGCCGTGCCGCGCCTCGACGAATACCTCGCGGAAGTCGTGAACCGGAAGGGTTCGGACCTGCACTTCATCGCCGGCGACCCGGCGCGCCTGCGCCTGTACGGGGAACTGCAGCCGCTGCGCCCGGAGCCGCTGAAGGCGGACTTCGTGAAGGAGACGCTCTACGAGGTGATGCCGCCGAAGGCGATCGAGCGCTTCGAGGCGAAGGACGGCGCCGACTTCGCGCACACGGTACCCGGCGTCGCGCGCTTCCGCGTGAACGTGATGCGGCACCTGAACGGGATGGGCGCCGTGTGCCGCGCGATTCCGTCCACGGCGCTGACCCTCGACCAGCTGAACATGCCCGACGCGGTGCGCAGCCTGTGCCGCGTCAACAACGGGCTGATCCTGGTCACGGGCAAGACCGGTTCGGGCAAGTCCACGACGCTTGCCGCGATGATCGACGACATCAACTCGCGGACCAAAGGGCACATCCTCACGATCGAGGACCCGATCGAGTTCGTCCACCAGCGGAAGAACTGCCTGATCAGCCAGCGCGAGATCGGCACGCACGCCTCGTCTTTCGCGCACGCCGTGCACTCGGCGCTGCGCGAGGACCCGGACGTCATCCTCGTCGGCGAAATGCGCGACCTCGAGACCATCTCCGTGGCGGTTTCCGCCGCCGAGATGGGCATCCTCGTGATGGGCACGCTGCACACGAACGGCGCCGCGGCCACCGTGGACCGCATCGTCAACGCGTTCCCGGCCGACAAGCAGTCGCACGTGCGCACGATGCTCTCGACCTCGCTGCGCGGCGTGATCTCGCAGCAGCTGATCCCGCGCGCGGGCCAGCCCGGCCGCGTGGCCGCGCTCGAGATCCTCGTGAACACGCCGGCGGTCTCGAACCTGATCCGCCAGGGCAAGCTCGACCAGCTCGAGAACTCGATGCAGTCGGGCGCCCAGCACGGCATGCGGACGATGGACATGGCGATCCAGCAGCTGCTGGACGCCCGGGCCATCACCGGCAAGGAGGCCTACCGCAAGGCGATCAACAAGGCGCGGTTCGAGCAATTCCGGGACGGCTGAAGGACGGCCGAGCGCCGTCCCGACGCCGCCCGGAACCCTCGCGAACCAGCGCCCTCCCCGCCGGGTTCCGCACCCCGCTCAGTGCCGGCGCTGCGAGCCGCCGCTGTCCGCGCCCGACCCGCCCGACGCGCCGGACGACCCGCCGGCGCCCTGCCCGGCGCTGCTCGCACTCGCCCCCCCGTGGGACTGCCCGCTGGCGCCGCTGCGCGCCGCGGCGGCTCGCGCGGCCCGGGAGCCGTGGCTCGCCATGCCGCCCTTGCGACCGGCGCTCGCGGCGAGCTCCGGATCCTTCGAGAAGCTGCGCTCGCTCGGCGGCACGCTCTGCCCACCCTTGCTGGCGATCGCGCGCTGCTTCGCCGGATCCATCGATGCGAAACCCCGGCTCGACGTCCTTCCCTGGTTCGCCATGTGCTCGACCTCCGTGTCGTAAAGGCGTAACGAGGATTTGCAGGATCCGTGCCGCTTCCCGCCCGATGGACGTTTCCCGGCGGGGGATCCGGGCGACTGGCATACTTTCGCGCTTCCCTACGCCCGCCATCGCCCGCCCATGCGCCGCATCCTCGTCACGAGCGCCCTGCCCTATGCCAACGGGTCGCTCCATTTCGGCCACATCCTCGAAGCCGTGCAGACCGACGTCTGGTGCAGGTATCAGCGCCTGCGCGGACACGAGTGCTACTACGTCTGCGCCAGCGACACGCACGGCACGCCCATCATGCTGAAGGCCCAGTCCGAGGGCGTCGCGCCCGAGGAACTGATCGCACGCATCGGCGCGGAGCAGCGTGCCGATTACGAGGGCTTCCTCGTCCGCCACGACTGGTTCCACTCGACCCACTCGCCGGAGAACCGCGAATACACCGAGCGCATCTTCCACGCGCTCGACGCCGCGGGGCACGTCGCGCGCCGCACGATCCGCCAGTCCTACGACGCGCAGGCCGGCATGTTCCTGCCCGACCGCTACGTTAAGGGCACGTGCCCGGTGTGCCGCACGCCCGACCAGTACGGCGATTCGTGCGAAAACTGCAGCGCCACCTACACGCCCCTGGACCTGATCGACCCGGTTTCGGTCGTCACGGGTACGCGCCCGGTCGAACGCGAGTCGGAGCACCTGTTCTTCCGGCTCGGCGCGTTCGAGCCGATGCTGCGCGCGTGGACGCGCAGTGGCGCGATCCACGAAGGCGTCGCGAACAAGCTCGAGGAGTGGTTCGCGGCCGGCCTCAAGGACTGGGACATCTCGCGGGACGCGCCGTACTTCGGCTTCGAGATCCCGGGCCATCCCGGCAAGTTCTTCTACGTCTGGCTCGACGCGCCGATCGGCTACATGGCCAGCTTCGCCGCGCTGTGCCGTGCGCGCGCGCTCGACTTCGACGCCTGGTGGTGCGCGGGCAGCGACGCGGAACTCCACCACTTCATCGGCAAGGACATCCTCTACTTCCACACGCTGTTCTGGCCCGCGGTCCTGGAAGGCAGCGGATTCCGCAAGCCGACCGCGGTCCACGCGCACGGCTTCCTGTCGGTCAATGGACAAAAAATGTCCAAGTCGCGCGGAACTTTCATCACCGCGCGACGCTACCTCGAGCGCCTGCCCCCCGAGCCGCTGCGCTACTACTTCGCGGCCAAGCTGGGCTCAGGCATCGAGGATCTCGACTTCTCGCTCGACGACTTCGTCGCGCGCGTCAACGCGGACCTCGTCGGCAAGGTGGTCAACATCGCGAGCCGCTGCGCCGGATTCGTCGCGCGGTCCGGCGGGCGCCTCGCGGAGCGCCTCCCGCAGCCGGCGCTCTACGACGAGTTCGCGGGCGCGCGCGAGAGGATCGCGGCGCTCTACGAGTCGCGCGACTTCGCGACCGCGATGCGGGAGATCATGGCGCTCGCGGACCGTGCCAACCAGTACATCGACGCCGAGAAGCCCTGGAACCTCGCGAAGGATCCGGCCCGCACGCGCGAGGTCGTCGACGTCTGCACCCAGGGCATCAACCTCTTCCGGGTGCTGGCGTACTATCTCGCGCCCGTGCTGCCCGACCTCGCGGAACGCGCCGGCCGCTTCCTCGGGCACCCGATCGCGCACTGGGACGAGGTCGCGCAGCCGCTGCTAGGCACTGCGCTCGCGTCCTACGAGCCGCTGGCGACGCGCCTCGACCCGAAGGTCGTCGCCTCGCTGGTCGAAGCGCAGCCGGACGCCGCGGACGGTGCCGCGTCGGTCTCCAGCGCGACGCAGCCGGCGGGCGCGACGAAGGCCGCTGCGACGGCGAAGCGTGGCGGAACGCCGTCCGTCCCGGCGGCGAAGACGACGAGCGATGGGGCACGCTCCAGCGAAGCGGCACCGACGGCCGGAGCGGCTCCCGGGGGCGCGGCCACCGGTGCGCAAGGCGGCGCGCCTGCCGCCCCGGTCACCGAAGCAGCCCCGACCGAGATCACGGTGGACGACTTCGCGAAGCTCGATCTCCGCGTCGGCCGCGTGCTCGAAGCGAAGCTCGTCGAGGGCGCGGACAAGCTGCTGGAACTGTCGGTCGACCTCGGCGCCGGCGACGTGCGTACGATCTTCGCGGGCATCCGCAGCGCCTACGCTCCGGACCGGTTGGTCGGTCGCCACGTCGTCGTGGTCGCGAACCTGAAGCCCCGCAAGATGCGCTTCGGCACCTCGCAGGGCATGGTGCTCGCGGCGGGCCCCGGCGGCACCGAACTGTTCGTCGTCTCGCCGGACGACGGCGTGCAGGCCGGCATGCGCGTGAAGTGAGACGCGCGAGCCCGCGATGAGCACCGCGCTGGCCGACGAACTGGACGCGCTGCTGCCGCAGACGCAGTGCACGCGCTGCGGCTACGCGGGCTGCCGGCCCTATGCCGAGGCGCTGGCGGCGGGCCTCGCCGACGTGGACCAGTGCCCGCCCGGCGGGAGCGCGACCGCCGCGGCGCTAGCCGCCCGGCTCGGCCGCCCCGCGAAGTCGGTGAACCCGGTCCACGGCGTCGAGGGTCCACCGCGCGTCGCCGTGATCGACGAGTCGGTCTGCATCGGCTGCGCCAAGTGCCTGCCGGTCTGCCCCACCGATGCGATCGTCGGCGCCCAGAAGTTCCTGCACACCGTCATCGCCGCCGAGTGCACCGGGTGCGAGCTCTGCATCCCGGCCTGCCCCGTGGACTGCATCGCGTTGGCGCCGACCGCGCCGGCGCCGCTCCCGCTCGGCGAGATCCGCGCGCGCGCCGCGCGGTATAGGCCGCGCTACGTCGCGCACGTCGAGCGCGAGGCGGGGCGCGCCGCCGCGCGCGACGCGGCGCTCGCGGCGCGGCGGCCGGGCGCACGCAGCGGCGAGGCTGCGAACCCGCCGCCACGCGTCACCACGGACGTGGCGCCGCACGGCACGGGGCCCGCGTCCCGATGAGTCCCGCGAAGCGTCACGAGATGTTCGCGCGCCTGCGCGCCGCGAACCCCAACCCCACGACCGAGCTCGCGTGGTCGTCGCCGTTCGAACTGCTGGTGGCCGTGATCCTGTCGGCGCAGATGACCGACAAGGGCGTGAACGCGGCGACCGCGAAGCTGTTCCCGGTCGCGAACACACCGCAGGCGATTGCCGCGCTCGGCCTCGACGGCCTGCTGCCGTACCTGCGCACGATCAACTTCTGCAACACGAAGGCCGCCAACGTGCTGGCGACCTGCACGGCGCTGCTGGAGCGGCACGGCGGCGAGGTGCCGCGCGACCGCGAGGCGCTCGAATCGCTGCCGGGCGTCGGCCGCAAGACTGCGAACGTCGTGCTGAACACCGTGTTCCGCGAGCCGGCGATGGCGGTGGACACGCACATCTTTCGCGTCGCGAACCGCACCGGGCTCGCGCCGGGCGAGGACGTCCGCGAAGTCGAGGACCGGCTCCTGAAGGTCGTGCCCGCCGAATTCCTGCTCGACGCGCACCACTGGCTGATCCTGCACGGGCGCTACGTGTGCAAGGCGCGCACGCCCGAGTGCTGGCGGTGCGAGATCCGCGACCTGTGCGCGTACCGGCCGAAGACGCCCGACCCGGCGGCGACGGTGCCACCGCCGCGAGCGAAGGCGGTGGCGAAGAAGCAGGCGTCGCGGGTCAGGACGGTGGCGAAGGTGGTGCGGTCGCGGGCCGGGGCGCCGGCCCGGCGCCGCAAGGAGCAGGCATGAGCGGCGATTCGCGCCTGGAGACGCTCGAGTTCAGGCTGACGCACCTCGAGCGCGCCGTGCAGGAACTGAGCGACGTGCTATATCGACAGCAGCAGCTGCTCGACGCGATGAGCGCGCGCCACGAGCGGCTGCTGGAGCGGGTCGAGGCCGCCGAACGCAAGGGCGAGGATCCGCCGGCGTTCGAGATACCGCCGCACTACTAGCTTCTGCCTGGCGAGCGCAAGACGCACGAGGCGGATGCGCCACCCGAGACGCCGGGGCGTCCACGAAAGCGGGTCAAGTCCAGGTTCGTCGCACCGCTGGCCGCGTCGTTGGCGCGGGTCGCGGGTGACGGGTCGCAGGCTGCGCGCCGCAGGCTCCGCGCGCCAGAGGGCCTCGCCCCTCCCCTCAGCCCTTCTTCGGCACGTAGAGGTCGGTCAGCGTCCCCTCGAAGGCCTCGGCCGCGAACGCCACCGTCTCCGACAGCGTCGGATGCGGGTGGATCGTGAGGCCGACGTCGGACGCGTCTGCCCCCATCTCGATCGCCAGCGCAAGCTCCGAGATCAGGTCGCCCGCGTTCGTGCCGACGATGCCCGCACCCACCACGCGGTGCGTGTCCGGGTCGAACAGCAGCTTCGTGAAGCCTTCCTCGCGATTCAGCGCGAGCGAGCGGCCCGACGCGATCCACGGGAACGCGCCCTTGCCCACCTTGATGCCCTGCGCCTGCGCCTCGGTCTCGGTCAGCCCGACCCAGGCCACCTCGGGGTCCGTGTAGGCCACCGACGGGATCACGCGCGCGTCGAACGCGCGCTTCTCGCCGGCCGCGACCTCGGCCGCGACCTTGCCCTCGTGGCTGGCCTTGTGCGCGAGCATCGGCGCGCCCGCGATGTCCCCGATCGCGTAGATGTGGGGCACGTTCGTGCGGAGCTGCCGATCCACCGGCACGAAGCCGCGCTCGTCGACGCGCAGCCCCGCGGCCTCCGCGCCGATCGTGCGCCCGTTCGGGCGCCGACCGACGGCGACGAGCACGCGGTCGTAGAGCTGCGGCTCGGGTGCACCCGCGCCCTCGAACGTCACGCGGACACCCTCGGGCAGCGACTCGAGCTTCGCGACCTTGGTGCCGGTCAGGATCGCCTCGTACTTCGCGCGGATGCGCTTCTCGAGCGGCCGCACGAGGTCGCGGTCGCAGCCCGGCATCAGGCCGGGCGAAAGCTCGACGACCGAGATCTTCGTGCCGAGCGCCTCGTAGACGCATGCCATCTCGAGCCCGATGATGCCGCCGCCGATCACGAGCATCCGCTTCGGGATGCCCTGCAGTTCGAGGGCGCCGGTGGAATCGACGATCCGCGGATCGTCTGGCTGGCCCGGCAGGCGGACCGGCTCGGAGCCGGCCGCGACGATGCACTGCTCGAAACCGACGATCGTCGTGCCGTTCGGCCCGCGCACCTCGATCCGATGTGGCGCGACGAAGCGCGCCTCGCCGCGCACGACCTCGACCTTGCGCTGCTTCGCGAGCGAACTCAGCCCCGAGGTGAGCCGGCTGACGACGCGGTTCTTCCAGGCGCGCAGCCGGTCCGGGTCGATCTGCGGCCGCCCGAACACGATGCCGAAGTTCGCCATCGACTCGGCGTCCTCGATCACCTTCGCCGCGTGCAGCAGGGCCTTCGACGGGATGCAGCCGACGTTGAGGCAGACGCCGCCGAGCGTCGGCCAGCGCTCGATCAGGCCGACCTTCAGGCCGAGGTCGGCGGCGCGGAACGCAGCGGTGTAGCCGCCGGGGCCCGCACCGAACACGACGAGCGGGAACGTGACGTCGGCCGTCGGCTGGCCACCGGCGCCGGTCGCCGGCGTCGGCGTCGGCGCGGGCGCGGACGCGGACGCGGGTACGGGCGCGGGTGCGGGCTCGGCTGCCTCGGCGGCGACCGGGCCCGCGGCGGCGACGCGCGCGAGCAGCGTGCCCTCGTTGACCTTGTCACCCGGCTTGACCAGCAGCTCCGCCACGGTGCCGGCGAACGGCGCCGGCACGTCGATGCTGGCCTTTTCGCTCTCGAGCGTGACGAGCGGGTCGTTCTCGGCGACTACGTCGCCCGGCTTCACCAGCACCGCGATCACGGGGACGTCCTTGAAGTCCCCGAGCGCGGGCACACGCACTTCGCTCGGCGCGCTCACGGCACGGCCTCCAGCAGGCCGCGCACGTCGGCGAGCGCGGCCGCGAGCGCCGTCGTGAAGCGCGCCGCCGCGGCACCGTCGATCACGCGGTGATCGTAAGAGAGCGATAGCGGTAGCATCAGGCGCGGCACGAACTGGCCGTCCTGCCAGACGGGCTTCATGGCTGAGCGCGACACGCCGAGGATCGCGACCTCGGGCGCGTTGATGATCGGCGTGAACGCGGTGCCGCCGATGCCGCCGAGGCTCGAGACCGTGAAGCTGCCGCCCTGCATCTCGGCGGCAGAGAGCTTGCCGGCGCGCGCCTTCTCGGACAGCGCGCCGAGTTCGCGCGCGATCTCGTAGACGTCCTTCCGGTGTGCGTCGCGGATCACCGGCACCACGAGCCCGCCCGGCGTGTCCGCGGCGAAGCCCAGGTGCACGTACTTCTTGAGGACCAGGTTCCCGCCCGCCGAGTCGAGCGAGGCGTTGAAGCGCGGGAACTGCTGCAGCACGCGCACGACGGCGCGCACGACGAACGCGAGGGGCGTCAGCTTGATGCCCTCGTCCAGCGCCTTCTGCTTGAGGCGTGCGCGCGTCTCCTCGAGGACGGTAATGTCCGCCTCGTCGAACTGCGTGACGTGCGGCAGGTTCACCCAGCTGGCGTGCAGGCGCGAACCCGAGATCCGCTGGATCCGCGACAGCGGCTCCACCTCGATCGCGCCGAACTTCGCGAAGTCCACCTCCGGCACGCGCGGTAGGGCGCCCCCGCCGGCGCTCGCGCCCGCGGCCGCACCATCGGCCAGCGCCCGCTTCACCCAGGACTTCACGTCCTCGTGGGTGATGCGGTCCTTGGGGCCGCTGCCCTTCACGCGCGCCAGGTCGACGCCGAGTTCGCGCGCGAGGCGGCGCACGGAGGGACTCGCGTGCGCGCGGGAAAAGCCCGCTTCCTCGATCGGACTCGCACCGGGCGTCGAATCGACGCCCGAGCGCGCCGGGCCTTCGCGACGATCCGCACGATCGACGGCGCGCCGTTCGGCGCTCGCGGCGGCCGCCGTGGCCGCGGCGGGTGCAGCCGGCGTCGGGGGTACGGCGCCCTGGCTACCGCCCAGGCCCGCGGTGCTCGCCGGCGGCTCGGGCGCTGGCGCCTGCTCGGGCCGCAAGGCGGGCTGACGCACGGTCGGCGCGTCGTCACCGACCGGACCACTGGTGCGGACGGTCGCGACCAGCGCACCGGTAGACACGCGGGCGCCCTTCTCGACGTGCACGGCGACCACGGTGCCGCCGACGGGCGACGGCACGTCCATCGCCGCCTTCTCGGACTCGAGCGTCAGCAGCGGCGCGTCCACGGCGACCGCGTCGCCCGGCCGCACGGCGACCTCGATGACCGCGACCTCCTTGAAGTCGCCGAGGTCGGGGACGCGGACCTCGACCTCGCGCGTGGCGACCGTGGCAGGCGACCGGGTGGCACCCGGGGCCGCCGCCGCGCTGCCGCCGGCAGGCTCGCCCATCGGCCCCGCCGCGTTCGCCGGCGGTGCGGCGGCCGCAGGGGCATCCGCAACGGCGTCGCCCGCACCCTCGGCCTCGAGTTCGACGACCGGCGAACCGGTCGACACGCGCGCGCCCTTCTGCGCCACGACGCGCGCGACGCGACCCGCAGCCGTCGAGGGCACGTCCATCGTCGCCTTCTCGGTCTCGAGCGTGACGAGCGGCGTCTCGAGGGCGACCACGTCGCCCTCCTTCACCAGCACGTCGACGACCTCGACGTCCTTGAAGTCGCCGAGATCGGGAACCACCACCGTCCGGTTGCTGGGCATGCTCGCTCTCGCGTCCCTTCAGGCCGTCGCAGGATTCGGCTTCGCGGGGTCGACGCCGAGCTTCTTGATCGCGCCGGTCACGGTCGCGACGTCGATCTTCCCCTCGTCGGCCAGCGCCTTCAGCGCCGCGATCGCGATGTAACGGCGGTCCACCTCGAAGTGCGAACGCAGCGCCGCGCGCGCGTCCGAGCGGCCGTAGCCGTCGGTGCCGAGCGTCACGTAGCGGCCCGGCACCCACTGGCGGATCTGGTCGGGCACCGTCTTCACGTAGTCGGTCGCGGCCACGAACGGTCCCTCGCGGTCGCGCAGGCACTCGCGCACGTACGGCAAGCGCGGCGGCTCCGTCGGGTGCAGCAGGTTCCAGCGCTCGGCGTCCAGCGCCTCGCGCCGCAGCTCCGAGAAGCTCGTGACGCTGTAGACGTCCGCCGGCACGCCGAACTCCTTCTCGAGCAGTTCCGCAGCCGCCAGGCACTCGCGGAGGATGGTGCCCGAGCCGAGGATCTGCGCGCGCACCTTGCCGCGGCCGCCGATCTGCAGCAGGTACATGCCCTTGACGATGCCGGAAGCAACACCTGGCGGCATCGCCGGCTGCGCGTAGTTCTCGTTCATCACCGTCAGGTAGTAGTAGACGCTCTCGTCCTCGGCGTACATGCGCCGCAGGCCGTCCTGCACGATCACCGCGAGTTCGTAGGCGAAGCACGGGTCGTAGCTGACGCAGTTCGGGATCACGCTCATCACGAGCTGGCTGTGGCCGTCCTGGTGCTGCAGGCCCTCGCCGGCGAGCGTCGTGCGCCCCGCCGTCGCGCCGAGCAGGAAGCCGCGCGCGCGCAGGTCGCCGGCCGCCCACATGAAGTCGCCGACGCGCTGGAAGCCGAACATCGAGTAGTAGATGTAGAACGGGATCATGTGCACGCCCTGGTTCGCATAGGCCGTCGCCGCCGCGATCCACGAGCACATCGCGCCCGCCTCGTTGATGCCTTCCTCCAGGATCTGGCCCTTCTTGTCCTCCCGGTAGGACAGCAGCTGGTCGGCGTCCTGCGGCGTGTACAGCTGGCCCATCGACGAGTAGATGCCGATCTGGCGGAACAGGCCCTCCATGCCGAACGTGCGCGCCTCGTCCGGCACGATCGGCACGACGTGCTTCCCGACGTTCTTGTCCTTGAGCAGGACGCCGAGCAGGCGCACGAACGCCATCGTGGTCGAGATCTCGCGGCCCTGCGTGGACTCGAGCAGCGGCTGGAAGGCCGTGAGCTCGGGCACCACCAGCGGCGGCGCGGTGGGCCGCCGCACGGGCAGCGAGCCGCCGAGCGCCGCGCGGCGCTCGCGCAGGTACTTCGCCTCTTCGCTGGCTTCGTCCGGCCGCGTGAACGGGAGCTTCGCGATCTCCTCGTCGGTGAGGGGAATGTTGAAGCGGTCGCGGAAGGCCTTCAGCGCCGCCTCGTCGAGCTTCTTCTGCTGGTGCGTCGGGTTCTGCGCCTCGCCGGCCTTGCCGAGCCCGAAGCCCTTGACGGTCTTCGCGAGGATCACGGTCGGCTGGCCCTTGTGCGCCATCGCCTGCGCGTAGGCGTTCCAGACCTTGTGCGCATCGTGACCGCCGCGGTTCAGGCGCCAGATCTCCTCGTCGCTCATGTTCGCGACCATCTCGCGCAGCTCCGGGTACTTCCCGAAGAAGTGCTCGCGCGTGTAGGCGCCGCCCTTGGCCTTGAAGTTCTGGTACTCGCCGTCGACGCACTCGTCCATCAGCTTGCGAAGCGTGCCCTTCGTGTCGCGCGCGAGCAGCGGATCCCAGCGGCCGCCCCAGATCACCTTGATCACGTTCCACCCGGCGCCGAGGAACGCCGCCTCGAGCTCCTGGATGATCTTGCCGTTGCCGCGCACCGGGCCGTCGAGACGCTGCAGGTTGCAGTTCACGACGAACACGAGGTTGTCGAGCCTTTCGCGCACCGGCATCGTCAGCGCGCCCATCGACTCGGGCTCGTCCATCTCGCCGTCGCCGAGGAAGGCCCAGACCTTGCGGTCGGACGGTGCGACGAGGCCCCGGTGCTCGAGGTAGCGCTGGAAGCGCGCCTGGTAGATCGCCATCAGCGGCCCGAGGCCCATCGACACCGTCGGGAACTGCCAGAAGTCCGGCATCAGCCACGGGTGCGGATACGAGGACAGACCCTGCCCGCCGACTTCCTGGCGGAAGTGGCGCAACTGGTCCTCGGTGAGCCGTCCCTCGAGGTAGGCCCGCGCGTAGATGCCGGGGCTCGAGTGGCCCTGCATGAACACGAGGTCGCCCGGATGCCGCGCGCCGGGCGCGCGCCAGAAATGGTTGAAGCCGACCTCGTACAGCGTCGCGGACGAAGCGTACGTCGCGATGTGGCCGCCGTACTCGGAGCTCTGCTTGTTCGCCGCGACCACCATCGCGAGCGCGTTCCAGCGGATGTAGGCCTCGAGCCGGCGCTCCAGCGCGCGGTTGCCGGGATACGCCTTTTCCTGCGCCGGACCGATCGTGTTCACGTAGGCCGTGTTCGGCATGAACGGCAGGTACGCGCCGGCGCGGCGCGCGTGATCGATCAGCTTCTCGAGCAGGTAGTGCGCGCGGCCGGCACCGTGCACCTTCAGGACGGAGTCGATCGACTCGAGCCACTCCTGGGTCTCGAGCGGATCGACGTCCTCGACCTTCGCGGGCTCGGGCTTCTGGCCCTCCGGCTTCGGAACGTCGCGCAGCGATTCGGGCATGGGAGCTTCCCGGCTGGGTTCAGCGCTCCACCACGGAGCGGTGCGATCGACCGGCCGGCGGGTGCCATCCACACGCGACGCGGCCGTCGCCTGCGGCACGCCGGCGGAGCTTCGTGGCGGCCGATGGGGTGCGGTCGTGGCAGCGCCACGCGCACGCTGCGCGGCCGCTGCATGAAACCGCGGTATGATCCGCAACTGCCAATCGAGGGTCAAGGCAACGCCCGGTGATCGAACTGCTGCCGCCACGCTCGCCGGTGGTCCTCGCGCGCGGCGCGGCGCGCCCGTCCGCGAACCCGCGCCTCGCCGAGGAGTTGGACGCGCTCGCGATCCTCGCGCCGGCGCACGAACCCGATCTCGCGTCGCTCCCGCACGGCGACCTGCTGCTCGCCGAGCACGCGCGACGGCCGCGACGTGCCGGGGCCACGTATGCAGTCACGCTGCCGAACCGGCGCCGCACGCGGGTGCGCGTCGGCCTGCTGGGCGCCGACGCGGGCGCGTTCGAAGCCCTGACGCTCGCCGGTCGGCTCGCCAGGGAATTCGCCGCCGAACGGCCCGGGTCCGTCGGCCTCGCGACGCTCTTGCCCGAGGCGCAGGCGCCCGGCGCGATGGATGCGCTCGGCGCCGCAATGCTCGCGGCGACGCAGCGCGTGCCGACGGCGGCGGCCGCTCCCGAACCACCGTGGGCGCCCGGCCGCATCGCGCTGTACGGCCCGGCCGACCCCGCGCGGCTCGCCGCCGTCGAGCAGGGCGCCGGACTCGTCCGCTGGCTCACCGCGCTGCCGCCGAACGTGTTGACGCCGGGCGCCTATCGTCGCGCGGTGCGCACGCTCGCGCGCCGCCGCGGCTGGCGCGTGCGCGAATACGACGAGCGCGCGCTGGCGCGCGCCGGCTGCGGCGCGTTCCTCGCCGTGTCCCAGGGCAGCGCGACGCGCGACGCGGCCATCGTCCACGTCGCTTACCGCCCGAAGCGCGCCGCGCGCGGCGTCGCGCCGATCGCGCTGGTCGGCAAGGGCCTCTGCTTCGACACCGGCGGCACCAACCTGAAGCCGCAGAAGTCGATGCTCGGCATGCACACGGACATGGCGGGCAGTGCGGTCGCGCTCGGCATCCTGGACGCGCTTTCGGCCCTGGACTTTCCGCGCCCGGTCGACGCGTGGCTCGCGCTCGCCGAGAACCGCATCGGGCCGGGCGCCTACAAGCCGAACGACGTCGTTCGCGCGGCCAACGGCACGACCATCGAGATCGTCCACACGGACGCCGAGGGGCGTCTCGTGCTGGCCGACACGCTCGCGCTCGCGGCACGCACGAATCCCGCCTGCCTGATCGACTTCGCGACGCTGACCGGCGCCTGCGTGAGCGCGCTGACCGAGCGCTACTCGGGCGTATTCACGAACCGGCCGCGCCTGCGCGAGGTCCTCGAGTCCGCGGGCGCCGCGAGCGGCGAGCGCGTCTGGGGCTTCCCCGCGCCCGCCGACTTCGACGAGGAGCTGGAGAGTGCGTCGGCCGACGTGCTCCAGTGCCTGTCCGAGGGCAAGGGCGACCACATCTACGCGGCGCGGTTCCTCGGCCGCTTCGTGCCCGCCGCGATCCCCTGGGTGCACGTCGACCTGTCGAGCGCGCACCGCACCGGGGGGCTCGGCCACGTCGCCTCCCCGCTCACGGGCTTCGGCGTGCGGTTCGGCACCACGCTGCTGCTCGACTGCCTGCGCCAGTTCGAGGCCGCCGCCGGGCCCGTCCGGGCGACCCCACCCGCGTCCAGGCCGCGTGCCCCGCGCCGGAGTTCACGCTGATGCAACTGACGATCACCCGCCCCGACGACTGGCACCTGCACCTGCGCGACGGCGCGCACATGGCCGCCGTCGTGCGCCACACCGCCGAGCGCTTCGGCCGCGCGATCGTGATGCCGAACCTGAAGCCGCCGGTGACGACCGCCGCGCAGGCGCGCGCCTACCACGACCGCATCGTCGCGGCGCTGCCGCCCGACTGCACGTTCCAGCCGCTGATGACGCTGTACCTCACCGACAACACGCCGCCGGCGGAGATCGACCGCGCGAAGACCGACGGTGTCGTGCACGCCGTGAAGTACTACCCGGCGGGCGCGACCACCAACTCGGACTCGGGCGTCACCGCGATCGAGCGCTGCTTCGCGACGCTCGCGCGGATGGAGGAACTCGACCTGCCGTTCCTCTTGCACGGCGAGGTCACCGATTCGCACGTCGACGTCTTCGACCGCGAAGCGGCGTTCATCGACCGGATCCTTGCCGACCTCGTGCGACGGTTCCCGCGCCTGCGGATCGTGTTCGAGCACGTGACCACGCGCGAGGCCGTGCAGTTCGTCGCGTCGTGCGGCCCGAACGTCGCGGCCACGATCACGCCCCAGCACCTGCTGCTGAACCGCAACGCGATGTTCCAGGGCGGCATCCGCCCGCACTTCTACTGCCTGCCGGTGCTGAAGCGCGAGCCGCACCGCGCGGCGCTGGTGGCGGCGGCGACCGGCGGCAGCCCGAAGTTCTTCCTCGGCACGGACAGTGCGCCGCACGCGAAGCACACGAAGGAGGCGAGCTGCGGCTGCGCCGGCATCTACTCCGCGCACGCGGGCATCGAGCTCTACGCGGAGGTCTTCGAGGCGGAGGGCCGGCTCGACCGACTGGAGGCGTTCGCGAGCTTCCACGGCCCCGACTTCTACCGGCTCCCCCGGAACCGCGACTCCATCACGCTCCGCAAGGAGCCCTGGTCGCCGCCGACGCACTTCGCGTTCGGCGGCGACGAACTGGTGCCGTTCCGCGCGGGCGAGACGGTGCACTGGCGGCTCGCCTCCGCGGCCTGCCCGAGCGCCTCATGAACCAGCGAGCGTCCAACCCGGCCGATCCGCGCACCGGCACGAACTCGCCGATGCGCGAACGCTTCCGCGGCTTCCTGCCGGTGGTGGTGGACTGCGAGACCGGCGGCTTCAATGCGCAGACCGATGCGCTCCTCGAGATCGCCGGGGTGCTGCTCGAACTCGGCGAGGACGGCGTGCTCAAGCGCGGCGCCACGTGGCGGTTCCACGTACAGCCGTTCGAGGGCGCACGGATGGACCCCGCCTCGCTCGCGATCAACGGCATCGATCCGTACCACCCGCTGCGACCAGCCCTGCCGGAGCGCGACGCGCTCGGCCGCCTGTTCAAGGAAGTGCGCACCGCGGTGAAGGACACGGGCTGCACGCGGGCGATCCTGGTCGGGCACAACGCCGCGTTCGACCTCGGCTTCCTGAACGCCGCGGTCGCGCGCTCGGGCATCAAGCGCAACCCTTTCCACCCGTTCAGCTGCTTCGACACCGCCACGCTCGCAGGCGTCGCGTTCGGCCAGACCGTGCTGTCGCGCGCGGTGATGGCCTCGGGCATGCGGTGGGAAGCGGACTCGGCGCACTCGGCCGTCTACGACGCGGAGCGCACCGCGGACCTGTTCTGCGAGATCTGCAACCAGTTCCGGCCGATCTACGAGACCTCGCGCGCGCGGCTGGCCGCACTCGGGCCGCTCGCACCGGAGCCGGGGAATCCGCTGGTGGACCCGGCACCGGAGGTCGAAGAAGGCTGAGAGCGGACCGCGGCGGCGGACGTTCTCGCCCGCGGTCGCGGTCCGCGCGATCGAGGGGTCAGGCCGCGCCGGCCTCGGTGAGCACCTGCTTCAGCTCGCCCTTGCGATACATGTCGAGGACGATGTCGCAGCCGCCGACCAGTTCGCCCTTGACGTACAGCTGCGGATAGGTCGGCCAGTTCGAGTACTGCTTCAGTGCCTCCCGGAGCTCCGGGTCCTCGAAGATGTTCACGGACTCGAACTTGGCGTTGCAGGCGCGCAGGGCCTGCACGGCCTGGTGCGAGAAGCCGCACTGCGGGAAGTCCGGCGTGCCCTTCATGAACAGCACGGCCGGTGCGGACGACAGGTGCTGCTTGATGCGTTCTACGACGTCGGCACTGCTCATCGGAAGACCTCGGGTGGCGGCGGCGCGGGGCCGCGGCGAATGGTAGCGGGTGGCCGGCCGCAGGGCGACCTGCCGGCGGTGATGGAGGCGAAGCGCGGCGGCAGCAAGCCCGGAGGTATCAGAGCCTGGCCGCGGCCGGGCGCCGCTCGTGCGCCGCGCGGCGTTCCTCGCAGGCGCGCACGACGCTCCACTGCTGCGCCGCAGTCATCCGGATCCAGCCGGCGATCTCGTCGCGCGTGCGGTAGCAGCCGCGGCAGTGACCCGTCGGGTCGAGGCTGCAGACGCTGATGCACGGAGAATTCGGCGCGACGGTCGACATGGGACGGGCCCTCTCCGGCAGGCACGGCGCAACCGGTTGAAATTATGGGGGGCGAACGCCTATTCTTCAAACGCAGTTCGCGCACCGCCGCCTCTCACGAGATCCGTCGCCGCGGCCGCGCTTCGCGCTGCGGCGTCGCCAGCGGACCCGGCGGCGGTCCAGTACGCGGACCCATCGCCTGTCGGTAAATCCGCGTCGAATCTTTCATTTCGAAGAAGGGGGGCTTACGCCCCGGGGAGTGTCGATGAATCCTCTGTTGTCCGTTAAGGGCGCGATCGCCACCGGCTTCGTGCTCGCGATCGTGATCAGCGTGATCCTGACCGCCATCGTCGGCGTGCCGAAGGTCGGCGGCTTCGTCGGCCACGAGGCGGTGACGATCTGGCTGCACGTCGTCTCGGGCATCGTCTGGATCGGCCTGCTCTACTACTTCAACCTCGTGCAGATCCCCGGCCTCGCGGCCGCGACCGCCGACAAGGGCGGCCCGGGCGGCGCCGGCATCTCCAAGTACATCGCGCCGCGGGCGCTGCTGTGGTTCCGCTGGGCCGCGGTCGCGACCTGGGTCACGGGCGCGGCCTACCTGGTTGCCAAGGGCGGCTTCGTCGAGTCGTTCCTGCTCGGCGCCACCACGGGCAACCCGTACCACACGGTGATCGGCCTCGGGGCCTGGCTCGGCACGATCATGCTGTTCAACGTCTGGGTCTTCATCTGGCCGAACCAGAAGAAGGTGCTCGGGATCGTGCCGGCGACGGACGAGGAAAAGGCCGCCGCGCGCAAGACGGCCACGCTCGCCTCGCGCACGAACTTCGTGCTGTCCGTGCCCATGCTGATGTGCATGATCGGCGCCCATCACTGGATGCCGTTCTGATCGGCTTGCAGTCGCCTGCCGGCGCCGCAAGCCCACGGACCGCGCCGCGCAACTCGCAAGGAAACCCGGCCTCGTGCCGGGTTTTCTTTTGGCGCGTCCGGGACGACACTGCGCGCCATGAACCCGCTCCTGCCTGCCGACCTGGAAGAGACCGTCGAGCGCGCGCTCGCCGAGGACGTGGGGACCGGCGACCTCACGGCGCTGCTCGTGCCCGAGGGAGCGCGCTGCCGGGCGCGCGTGATCACCCGCGAAGCGGCCGTGCTTTGCGGCGCCGCGTGGGTGGACGCGGTGTTCCGGCGCCTCGATCCCGCGCTGGCCGTGCGCTGGCACGCGCAGGACGGCGATGCGATCGCGCCGGACGCCCTGCTGTTCGAGGTCGAGGGACCGGCGCGCCCGCTGCTGACCGGCGAGCGCACGGCGCTCAATTTCCTGCAGACGCTGTCCGGCATCGCGACCGCGGCCCGGCGCTACGTGGACGCGATCGCGGGCACCGGCTGCACGCTGCTGGACACGCGCAAGACGGTGCCGGGACTGCGGCTCGCGCAGAAGTACGCCGTGCGCTGCGGTGGCGGGCGCAACCACCGCATCGGTCTCTACGACGGCATCCTGGTGAAGGAGAACCACATCGCCGCGGCGGGCGGCATCGCGAACGCGGTGCGGGCGGCGCGCGAGATCTCGCCACAGGTGCCCGTCGAGGTCGAGGTGGAGACGCTCGACGAGCTCGAGGAGACGTTCGCCGCCGGCGCCGACATGGCGCTGCTCGACGAGTTCACGCTCGTGCAGCTGCGCGAAGCCGTGCGCCGCAACCGGGCGCGACCCCGCCCGCTGAAGCTCGAGGCCTCGGGGGGCGTGGACCTCGCCAACGTCCGGGAGATCGCCGCAACCGGCGTGGACTTCGTGTCGATCGGCTCGATCACGAAGCACGTGAAGGCCGTCGATCTCTCGATGCGGATGGAGCTGTCGGCGTAGCTCGCGCGGCGCGCGCTCCTCGGTCGGGAGCGCAGCTCCGGCCGTGCGCCGCGAGCGGCGGTCGCCGGCCGCCCTCGCCGCTCAGGTGTCGGCGCTGACGGCGAGATCCAGCGTGCCGCGCTGGATCTTCTGCGGCATCGCCACGCCGTAGCCCTGCGCGTAGTCCACGCCGAGCGTGCGCAGCACCTCGATCACGTCCTCGTTCTCGGCGAACTCGGCGATCGTCTTCTTCTGCGTCAGGTGCCCGATCTCGTTGATCGAACGCACCATCTCGCGGTCGATCGGGTCGCGCAGGATGCCCTTCACGAAGCTGCCGTCGATCTTGAGGTAGTCGACCGGGAAGTGCTTCAGGTAGCCGAACGACGAGAGGCCGGTACCGAAGTCGTCGAGCGCGAAGCGGCAGCCCAGTTCCTTCAGCGCCTGGATGAACCGGTTGGCCTGGCTGAAGCTCGCGATCGCCGCCGTCTCCGTGATCTCGAAGCAGATCTTGCGCGCGTCGAGGCCGCTGCGGTGGAACTGCTCGATCACGAACGGCAGGAACTTGTCGTCGCCGAGGCTCTGGCCCGACAGGTTGATCGAGCACATGCCGAGCCTCTCGCGCTCGTCGCCGTCGGAAACGAGCCAGCGCAGCGTGTTCTCTATCACCCAGCGGTCGATCTGCGGCGTCAGGCCGTAGCGCTCCGCGGCCGCGATGAACTGGTCCGGCGAGACGGTCTTGCCCTGCTCGTCGCGCATGCGCAGCAGGATCTCGTAGTGCGCGCCCGGCTCGTCGGCCTGCAGCGGCAGGATCGTCTGCCGGTAGAGGTCGAAGCGGCCTTCCTCGAGCGCCGTGTTGATGCGCGCCGCCCACTGCATCTCGCGGCGGCGGCGCATCAGGTCGAGGTCGTTCTCCTCGAAGCAGTGCACGCGGTTGCGGCCCTGCTCCTTGGCGGCCTGGCAGGCGCTGTCGGCCGCCGAGATCAGCGCGGCGACGTCCTCGGTGTCGGGCGTGATCGGCACCACGCCGATCGACGCGCCCAGCCGGAAGTTGCGGTCCTCCCAGACGAACTTGTAGTTGCGCACGGACTCGCGCAGGCCTTCCGCCGTGCGCAGCGCCTCGTCGAGCGAGCAGGCCTCTAGCAGGATGCCGAACTCGTCGCCGCCCAGCCGCGACAGCGTGTCGCGCCAGCGCACCTTCGACTTCAGCAGCTGGCCGACCTGGCCGAGCAGCGCGTCGCCGGCCGAGTGCCCGCAGCTGTCGTTGACGATCTTGAACTGGTCGAGGTCCACGTAGCAGAGCGCGTAGGAGGTCTCGCGCGCCTTGGCCGAACGCAGCGCGCGCTCCAGCCGGTTCTCGAACTCGCGGCGGTTCACGAGCCCGGTCAGCACGTCGTGGCTCGCGTGGTACGACAGCCGGCGATTCAGCTCGCGCGACTCCGAGACGTCGTGGAACACCAGCACGCCGCCGAACACCTGCCCACCGCCGTCGCGGATCGGCGAGGCGGTGGCCTCGACGTAGATCTCGTTGCCGTCGCGGCGGATGACGAGCATCGGGCGCGCGGACTTCACGGCGCGCGTGCGGCGGATCGCGCCCACCAGCGGGTTCTCGAGCGGCTCGCACGTCTCCTCGTGGAAGACCCGGAAGATCTCGTCCAGCGGCCGGCCCATCGCGTCCTCGACCGCCCAGCCGGTCAGCTCCTCGGCCACCGGGTTCAGGTACTCGACCCGCGAATGCTCGTCGGTCGTGATCACGCCGTCGCCGATGGACTGCAGCGTGATCTGCGCGCTCTCCTTCTCGCGGAACAGCGCCTCCTCGTAGAGGCGCCGCTCGGTGATGTCGAGTTCGACGCCGACCAGGCGCAGCAGCCGGCCCTTGTCGTCGATCTTCGCCTTGGCGCGCGACATCACCCAGCGCCACTCGCCGTCGCGGTGGCGCAGCCGGTGCACGCTCTCGAACAGCGGCGACTTGCCGGACACGTGGTCGCGGATCAGCTGCGAGACGCGCGCCAGGTCCTCGGGATGGACGAGGCGGTTCCAGTCGGGCCCGCGCGTGAGTTCGTCCTCGGCGTAACCGAGCATCGTCTTCCACCGCGGCGAGAACCACGTGCGGTTCGTGGACGCGTCGTAGTCCCACAGGCCGTCGTTCGCGCAGTGGAGCGCCAGCACCTGCCGCTCGCGGAGGCTCTCGGCCTCCGCCTCCAGCGCGAGCCGCTCGAGGCCCGAGGCGAGGCTCGAGCCGATCAGCTTCAGCAGCAGGTGGAAATTGACGTCCCAGTTCGTGCACGGCTCGCAGGCCGCGAGCCCGAGGAAGCCGTGCATCCGGCCGCGCACGCGCAGGCCGACGAGCAGCACGGCGCGCATGCCGAGTTCACCGAGGCGCTGGGCCTCGCCGGCGTGCTCGGGACGCGCCCGCAGCGTGTCGCGGATCTCGAGCAGCCGCGTGTGCGTCAGCCGTTCGCGGATCCAGGGAAAACGGTCGAGCGACTCGCCGCGCAGCACCTCGGGCGAGCACTGCGCGAACAGGCCCTTCGCGGCCTCGACCGAGTCGATCGTCTCGCCGTCGGCGTCGAAGGCGGCGAGGAACACGGTGTCGAGGCCGGCCGCCTCGCGGAGCAGGTCCAGGTTGGCGCGGACGACCCGGATCGCCTCGCCGGCGGCGAGGTTCTGGAAATCGACGGCGATCTTGGTGCAGGTGACGTCGAGCCCGAACACGGCGCGGCTCGCCGTCGACGACCAGCGCTGCGGCGACAGGATGTCGGAAGCGGTGAATTCCCGATCCTGATCGCCTGGCACGATCGGCATGGCCGTCGTCATCCCCCGGTGAAGCGCCGGCAGTCTCGCAGCCACTCCCAGGTCCGGCCCGGACCTGCGACACAGTTCCGGAATGGCCTAGCGCTGCGGGTTTGCGCAGCATTCTGTCACGGTTTTGGAGGATTTCAAGCTAACCCTAGGGGTGATATGGAATTATTCCCTACCTCAGTTTATGTCGAATGGGCCGACCGGCGACCCGCGCGCGACCTCAGAGAGCCGGCCGGTAGTGACGGACCGTGGCGGCGCTGCCATGCGCGGCGCACGCCGGATCCGCGTGCGGTCCTTCGACGAGGAACCACTGCTGGCGCCCCGCCTCGCCGACGAGCCGCGCCGGTGCCGCGGCGAAGCAGGCTTCGCGATGCCCCGCGGACACCAGCAGCACGCGTCCGGGCGCCGCGTTCAGCCACCGTGCACCGTCGTGCACCTCCGCCATGCCTTCCTTCCAGCGCGCGTGGCCGAAATTCACGCTCGGCCGCGTGGACTGCAGCAGGAACTGCTCGCGGTAGGCGAGCAATCCGAACTCGCGATCCGCGGGCACCATCGACTCCGCACGCGCCATGAACGAGTGCGCGGAGCGCTCGTCGTCGATCATCGGATCGATCCAGAAGCCCTTCACGAGCCAGGCCGCGGCGAGCGTCGCGGCGAGCGCGTACGCGCCGCGGCGGAACCGGAACGCCGCGACGGCGACCAGCGCCACCGCGGCCACGGCCCACAGCGGTGCGAGCGAGACGACACCGTGCGTGTCGCGCAGCTCCGCGAGCAGTTCGGGTCGCAGCCTTGGCAGCAGCCCCGCGGCGGCGGCCAGCACGAGACCCAGCACGATCGCGAGCACGGCCGCGAGCCGCTGCACGCCGGCCCGCCGCCACAGTTCCGGAAGGAACGGCGCGAGCGCGAGCACGAACGCCGGCACCGCGGGCAGCACGTAGACGCCGCGCTTGCCGCTCGAAAAGGAGAAGAACAGCACCACGACCAACGCCCAGGCGAGGAACAGCAGCGCGCGGCCGTCGCGCCCGCGCCAGTGCTCGCGCCATCGCGGCACCGCCCACGGCAGCAGCGCGATCGCCGGCAGCCAGAGCGTGGGCAGCACCTCGGCGAAGTAGAACCAGAACGGCTTGTGGTGGTGCCAGGCCTGCGCGTAGCGGGTCACCGTCTGCTTGAACAGGATCTCGTCGCGATACGCCGCGTAGGCGGGATCGCCGGAGGCGGCCACCTGGACGAGCATCGGCACGAACCACAGGCAGATGGCCGCGAGCGCGGCGAGCGGCGCCAGCGCCCAGCGCGAGCCGCCGCCCGGCGCGCGTCCGGGGAACGCCACGCCGGCCGTGCGTGCCAGGAGGCTGGCGACCAGCGGCAGCAGCAGCGGCAGGAAGCCAACGCCCTTCGTGATCACGCCGATGCCGGCCGCGAAGCCGCCGATCGCGTACCAGCGCCAGTCCGGCCCGAGCAGCAGGTGTCGCGCGATGCCATAGAGACCGAGCGTGGTCCAGAACACCAGGAAGCCGTCGATCTGCGCGGTCTTCGCCTGCAGCGTGAACTGCACGGTGAACAGCAGCAGGCAGGCCGCGGCGATGCCGACGCCGTGCGACCACACGCGGCGCGCGAGGTCGTAGACGAGCCACAGCGTGCCGAGTCCGGCGAGCAGCGCCGGCAGCAGGAACGCGACCTGCAGCGAGCCGGTGAGCGCGAGCATCGCGGCGATCGCCCAGAAGAACACCGGGGGCTTGTCGGCGTAGAGGTCGCCGCCGGCCATCGGCACGAACCAGCTTCCGTTCGCGAGCATGTCGCGCGCGATCAGCGCGAACCGCGGCTCGTCCGCAGGCCATGGCTCGCGCATCCCGAGCCCGGCTCCCAGCAGCGCCACCGCGCCGAGCCCGAGCCAGGCGAGATCTCGTCGGCGGCTCATGGCGCCGTGCCCTCGTTCTTCCGGACGAAATAGAGGTTCCGCAGGTACACGAACAGCCCGACGCTCTGGCCGAGGATGAACACCGGGTCCTCGCGGTGGATCGCGTAGGTCAGCAGCGTCGCGCCGCCGCACAGGCTGAACCACCAGAACGCGACCGGCACGACGCTCTTGCGCTGCCGTTCGCTCGCGATCCACTGCACGATGAAGCGGAGCGAGAAGAGCGCCTGCCCGAGGAAGCCGACCGCGAGCCAGACGGCGGGAATGTCGAGGTCCATGGAAACTCCAGACGGCGCGCGGCACGACGGCCGCCGCGCCCATGCTCAGTCTTCTTGCACCGCGAGGCCCGCGCGATAGCGCGCGGCGAGCCAGCGCACACCGAACAGGTCGACGATGCCGACCCACAGTCGGTCGAAAAGGCCGTACTTCGACTGGCCGCGGGTGCGCGGCCGGTGCGACACCGCCACCGAGACCACGCGGGCGCCGTGGCGCTGGAACAGCGCCGGCAGGAACCGGTGCATGTGGTCGAACACCGGCAGTTCGAGGAACGTAGGCCGGTGGGCGACCTTGATGCCGCAGCCGGTGTCGGGCGTCGCGTCGTGCAGCAGCCGGCCGCGCACGCCGTTGGCGACCCGCGACTGCAGGCGCCTGAGCCACGTGTCGCGGCGCGTGACCCGGTTGCCCATCACCAGACGTACGTCGTCGTCGAGCAGCGCGGCCTCCACCAGCCGCGGCAGGTCCGCGGGGTCGTTCTGGCCGTCGCCGTCGAGGGTGGCTATCCAGTCGTGGCGGGCCGCCCGCACGCCCGTGACGAGCGCCCGGCTCTGGCCGCTGCGCCGCGAGTGGCGCAGCAGGCGGATCTCGGGCACGGTGATGCGCGCGGCCCGCACCGCCGCGGCGGTGCCGTCCGTGCTGCCGTCGTCGACGAAGATCAGTTCGAAGCGCGCACGGCCGCGCAGTGCCGCCGCGACCTCGGCGGCCAGCGGAGCGACGTTCGGCTCCTCGTTGCAGACGGGAACCACGACCGACAGGCCGTCGATGGGCAGCCCGAGGGTCGGGCTCGAAGCAGGCAAGCGGGAGGACTCCAGGCCGCGGGGGCGCCGAAGACCCGCCCCTTCCATGCGCGCGCGAGTATAGCGGAAGGGCCGGGCGAGGCCGTCCATGCGTTGCCCCACGGGCACCCTACCCCTAGAGTGCCCGGATGGCGCAGCACCCAACCGACCCGCACGGGCACGAGGAGCGGCACGGGCGCGGCTGCGAGCACGGGCACGGGCACGGGCACGGGCACGGGCATCATCAGCCGCATGACCAGGGGCACTCGCACCGGCACGATCACGGCGCCGCCGGCGCGGCGCGCCTCGGGGCCGCCTTCTGGCTGATCGCCGGATTCATGGTCGTCGAGGGCATCGGCGGCTGGATCTCGGGCTCGCTGGCGCTGCTGGCCGACGCGGGCCACATGCTCGTGGACACGCTCGCGCTGGGCCTTGCCTGGGGCGCCCACCGCCTCGCCCGGCGCCCTGCGACCGCGACCCGCAGCTTCGGCCACTCGCGGCTCCAGGTGCTGGCCGCTTTCGTCAACGCGCTGCTGCTGCTCGGCATCGTGGTGGCGATCGTGATCGAGGCGGCGCAGCGCCTCCAGGCACCGCAGCCGATCGACGCGCGCCTCGCACTCTGGGTCGCGATCGGCGGTGCTGCGGTGAACCTGGTCGCCGCGTGGCTGCTGCACGGCGGCGGGCAGGATCTGAACGTGCGTGCCGCGTACCTGCACGTGCTCGCGGACCTCGCTGGCTCCGCGGCCGCGATCGTCGCCGCCCTGCTCGTGCTCGGCCCGGGCTGGCTCGCCGCGGACGCCTGGCTGTCGCTGGTCGTCGCGGCACTGATCGCGCGGGGGGCGCTCGACCTGCTGCGGCGCTCGGCCCACGTGCTGCAGGAAGGGGCGCCCGAGGGCTTCGACGCGCCGGCCCTCAAGAGACGTCTCGTGGAGACGGTGCCCGCGGTGCTCGACGTGCACCACGTGCACGCCTGGTCGCTGACCCCGCGCGAGACGCTGCTGACGCTGCACGCGCGCATCGCCGCGGGGTCGGACGCGGGCGCGACGCTGGCGGCGATCAAGCGCGTGCTCGTGACCGACTTCCGGATCGAGCACTCGACCGTGCAGCTCGAGCCGGATGCCTGCGTGGACGACGTGCACGGCACGCGGTGTGCCGACGCGGCGGCCGCTCAGGAGGACAGTGCCTCGCGGGCGCTGCGATAGAGCGACTCGAGTTCCGCCTCCATGCGGCGCTGCCATGCCTCGAGGCCCGCGGCGTCGAGGCCCTTCGGCACCTGCTGCGGCGCGCCCACCGCGACGACGACCTTCGCGAAAGGCGCCGGCAGCACGAAGCGGTCCCACGTGCGGAACAGCCACGCGCGGCTCGCGCAGAACGCGATGGGCAGCATCGGGCGGCCGGACATCTGGGAGACCAGGATCGCGCCGGGCTTGAAGCGGTAGCGCGGCCCCGAGGGTCCGTCCGGCGTGATCGCGGCGGACACGCCGTCCTTCAGCGCCACGTAGTAGTCGCGCAGGACCCGCGCGCCCGTGTTGTTCGACGAGCCGCGGATCACCCGCGCGCCGGCGCGCTCGGCGAGCGCCGCCGGGACTTCGCCGTCCAACGACGGGCTGATCAGGAAGCCGAGCGACAGGCCGCGCCAGCGCTGGTCGAGCAGATACTTCGCGCAGTGCAGCTGGTGCTGGTGCCAGTACACCGGGATGACCGCGCCACCCTCGAGCGCGCGCCCGAGGTGCTCGTCGCCGATCACGCGGACCGTCGGGCACCAGCGCCACCACGCTCGCACGATGGCGCTGGCGAGCGGGACGCCGAGCCGGTAGGCGGCACGGCGAGTCCACGTCAGCCGACGCCCGGAACGCGAGGCAGGGCCGGCAGCCGACTCCGACGCGGCGCCGGCACGCGACGGTTCGTCCGGTCCCGGCGGCGGTGGGGATTGCGACTGGCTCATGGGCGCGCGGATTCTGCGGGCGCGGGCTCAGGCTGGCAACGCGAGCAGGTCCGCGACCGCGAGGTGCCGTGCGTGGCGCGTCGCGGGTTCGCTCTCGCGGTCGGTGGCGAGCCACGCGACGTGGGCATCGCCGACGTCGACCTGCTGCAGATGCCACAGCACGCCGTCGTGCATCGCGACGTGCCCCTGCAGCGCGACGTCGCGCGCGAAAGACGCGCCACGGCCCGCGGCCTTCAGGACCGCTTCCTTCATCACCCACGCCGTCGTGGCGTCGAGCCGCCCGTCCGCGACGGCCTCGCGCTCGCCGGCGTCGAGTACCAGTCGCAGCTGATCCGGCCGGGCCGATCCCCGGGGCTCGAGGTCGAGCCCGACGCGCATGCCCGTTGCGAGCACGCAGGCGACGAGCCGCCCGCCTCCCGCTGCCGGCGCATGTGCGATGCTGAAATCGGGGCCGGCACGTAGCCGAGGCTTCCCGCCGGGCGGATACTCCAGTTCCTCCAGGCCGACCATTCGCCCAGCGTCGCGCAGGGCCCGCATCAGCAGCGCCACGCCGGCCAGCGTCGCGGCGCGATCGGCGGGATCCCGCAGGCGCTCGACCGCCTGCCGCCGGCGTAAGGGCAATCCGCGCAGCCACCGTCCTGCGAGGGCGGGTGCAAGCTGCGCCGTGACTGCCGCGTAATGTAAACTGACCGGATTTTCCAAGGGTTCGCGCTGATCGCGCGGGTCCGAGGACGTTCCCGAGACCATGACGCCCGACCACCTCCAGCATACCGGCACGAGGCCTTCGCCGCCGGCGCTGCCGCTGCCGCCGCTCGCGCGGGACGAGTTCGACGTCGGCGAGACGCCGGACTCGCTGGAGCGACTCGTGGCGTGCGCGCGCGAGTCCGGCGACCTGTTCCGCATCCACGCGCCGTCGCGGGGCTCGGACACCTGGGTCGTCAACGACCCCGCCGACATCAAGCGCGTGCTGGTCACCAACCACCGCAACTACACGAAGGGCATCGGCCTCGACCGCGTCGCCATCCTGCTCGGCAACGGCATCATGACGAGCGAGGGCGACACGTGGCGCCGCCAGCGCCGGATGATCCAGCCGCTGTTCCACCGTGGCGTGGTGGAGCGTCACGCGAAGCTGATCGACGACTGCACGGACGCGCGGCTCGAGCGCTGGCGGGACTCCGCCGCCCGGGGCGAGCCGATCGACGTGCCCACCGAGACGAGCGAGCTCACACTCGACATCGTGCTGCGCGCGATCTTCGGCGACGACCTCGATTGGCTTGGCGAGCGCACGGGCGCGAACCCGTTCGCGATCGTGACCGCGGAGCCAGAGCGCAACCTGCTCTTCGCGTACCGGTTCCGCTCGCTGTCGCGCGTGATCGGCGAGCTGGTGGCGCGCCGGCGCGCCGAGAGCGAGGAGCGCCCGGACTTCCTCGGCATGCTGATGGCCGCCCGCGACCGCGACACCGGCGCACCCATGAGCGACCGCGAGCTGCTGGACGAAGTCATGACGCTGATCGTCGCCGGCCACGAGACCACCGCGGCAGCGCTGAACTTCGTCTGGTACCTGCTATCCCAGCACCCGGCGGCGGAGAGCCGACTGCACGCGGAACTCGACGCGGTGCCCGAGCGGCGCGGCCTCGCCTACGAGGACACGGAAGCGCTGCGCTACACGCAGGCCGTGATCCAGGAGGCGCTGCGCCTCTACCCGCCGGGCTGGGTGCTCACGCGGCGCACGGTCGAGTCCGACGTGCTGTCGGGCTACACGATCCCGGCCGGCACCGACCTGATCGTCAGCCCGTACCTGATCGGCCGTCACCCGGCACACTGGCCGGCACCCGACTGGTTCCGGCCCGAGCGCTTCCTCGACGACGACCCGCGCGGCCGCTGGATCTACATCCCGTTCGCCGCCGGCCCGCGCCACTGCGTCGGCGAGAACTTCGCGATGTACGAGATGACCGTGCACGTCGCGCGCGTGGCGCGGCGCTGGCGCCTGGAACTGGTCGACGACGGGCCGCTCCAGCTCGAGGCCGCGATCAACCTGCGATCGCGGCAGGCCCTCCGCATGAATCTCCTGCCCAGGCACTGAAGACCCCGGAACCCGAATGCAGCACCAGACGCTGATCGACGTCCTCGAGTCCAACCGCCGCGTGGACCGCAACGTGCGCCACCTGATCGGCGAGCACGAGGAGCGCGTCGTTCCCTACGCGGAGCTCTACGAGCGCGCGGTCGGCATCCTGTGGCACCTGCAGAAGCTCGGCGCGCAGCGCGGCGACAAGCTGATCGTGTTCCTGAACGACAACGAGCAGTTCCTCGACGGCTTCTGGGCCGCGCTCGCGGGCGGCATCGTGCCGGTGCCGCTCGCGGTCGGCATCGCGGACGAGCACCGCCACAAGCTGCTGCGCATCGCGAAGCGGCTCGGCGACCCGTTCCTCTACACGGACCGGAAGAACCTGGAGCGCCTGAAGGCCTTCGCGGCCACCGTCGGCGAGGGACCGACTTTCGCGAAGCTGGAACGCCGCGCGTTCGTGGTCGACGACCTCGAGGACATCTCGCAGGCGGGGCGCACCGTGCAGCCCGGCCCCGACGACGTCGCCTTCATCCAGTTCTCGTCCGGCTCGACCAGCGAGCCGAAGGGCGTGGTGCTGACGCACCGGAACATCCTCGCCAACACGCGCGGCGCGACGGTCGCCGCGAACTTCAACGAGGGTGACGTCAGCCTGAGCTGGATGCCGCTGACCCACGACATGGGCCTCATCGGCAAGCACCTGTTCATGCTCGCGAACCGCATCGAGAATCTGCTGATGCCGACGGAACTGTTCATCCGCCGGCCGCTGCTGTGGACCACCTTCGCGACTCGCTACGGGGCGACGGTGCTGTCGTCGCCCAACTTCGGCTACCGCCACTACCTCAAGGTGCTCGGCGAGCGCCCGCTCGACGGCGTCGACCTCTCGCGCGTGCGCGTGATCTTCAACGGCGCGGAGCCGATCTCGGTCGAGCTCTGCGACGAGTTCGTCGCGCGCCTCGCGCCTCGCGGCCTGAGGAAGTCGGCGATGTTCCCGGTGTACGGCCTCGCGGAAGCCACGCTCGCGGTCTCGTTCCCGGCGCTCGGCACCGAGTACTCGTCGATCACCGTGGACCGTCACCGACTCGGCGTCGGCGAGAGCGCCCGAGCGGTCGAGGCTTCGCACCGCGACGCGCTCGCGCTGATGGCGGTCGGCCGGCCGATCCCGGGCACCGAGGTGCGCATCGCCGCAGAGGATCGCTCGGCGCTGCCGGACGGCACCGTCGGCCACCTGCTGATCCGCGGCGAGAACGTCACGAAGGGCTACTACGAGCTGCCCGAGGTGAACGCGCGCACGATCACGCCCGACGGCTGGCTCGACACCGGCGACCTCGGGCTCGTCCGCGACGGGCACCTCTACATCACCGGCCGCGCGAAGGAGATCATCTTCGTCAACGGCCAGAACTACTACCCGCACGACCTCGAGGCGATCGCGCAGCGCGCCTCGGGCCTGGAACTCGGCAAGGTGGTCGCAACCGGCTGCCGGCCGCGCGGCGCGGAGACGGACGAACTGACGATCTTCGTGCTCCATCGCGGCGACCTGGCGGAGTTCCTGCCCGTCGCCGCCGAGGTCTCGCGGCTCGTGAACGAGCACGCGGGCCTCGAGGTCGCGCACGTCGTGCCGGTGAAGCGTATCCCGAAGACCACGAGCGGCAAGATCCAGCGCGTCGCGCTCGAGACCGCGTTCGTGGACGGCGAGTTCGACGTCGAGATGGCGGAGCTGCGGCGGCTGCGCGAGGCGGCGGCCTCCGCGGGCGACGGAGTGGCCGCGGGTGGCGGCGTCGCCGGACGCCTCAGGGCGATCGTCGAGAACGCGCTGCCGGGCCGCCAGATCGGCGTCGAGGACAACCTGTTCGAGATCGGCGCCAGCTCGCTGACGCTGATCCAGATCCACGAGGAGATCGACAAGGTCTACCCGAACCTCGTCGACCTCACGGAACTGTTCGACTACCCGACGATCGCTCAGCTGTCGGCGCACCTCGAATCGAAGCTGCGGTAGAAGTCCGACAAGGGGGGCGGTTCCCCCGTTTCGGCGCGGCGCAAAGGGGGACCGACCCCTTTTCGACCTGCCGCTGCGCTACTTCGCGTACAGCGGCTTCTTCAGCTTCCAGCGGTTGTGGCCCCACAGCCAGTCGCCGGGGCGCCGACGGATCTGCGCCTCGAGGCTCTCCGCGTAGCGACGCGTGACTTCCTTCGGCCGGTCGAGGTCCGGCCCCACCGCGGCGATGTGGCGGATCTCCGCCGCGTACTCGCCGCGCGCGACGCGCTCCACCGCGATGAAGTACACCGGCAGCCGCACCGCGCGCGCGATCTCCTCCGGTCCGGGATAGAACGCGGTGTCCTGGTTCAGGAAACGCGTCCAGACCCGGGTCGGGCTCGAGCGCGGCACCTGGTCCGCCAGCATCGCGATCGCCCGCACTTCGCGTCGCCGTCCGAGCACCAGCGGCACGATCTCCTTCGCGGGCGTCAGCCGGCAGCCGAATCGCGAGCGCATGTACAGGAAAGCTCGATCCGCGGACTGGTTCTTCAGCGGCTTGTAGACCGCGTCCACCGGGAAGCCCAGCTCGAGCGAGAGCGCGAGCAACAGCCACTCCCAGTTGCCGACGTGGGCCGCGAGCACGAGCACGGGCTGGCCGGCCGCGAGCTGCTCGCGGAGCGTCTCGAGGCCCGCGAGGCGCATCCGCCGTCGCAGTTCGTCGGGCCTGATCGCGAAGCCCTTCACGACTTCCATCGCGACGTCCGCGACGTGCCGGTGATACGCGTCGACGATGCGCGCGCGGGCCGCCGGGTCGAGTTCCGGGAAAGACGCCGCGACCTGCTTCTCGACGAGCTCGGCGCGCACGCGGCCGAGCCGGAACACAAGCCAGTACAGCAGCGTGGCGAAGGCGTGGAGGACCCGGAGCGGCAGGCGTCCGGCGAGGCGCAGCCAGAAACTCATCGGGCGGGGCCGGGCGCGGCGTCGGTTCGGGTGGCGACGGGCAGACGACTGCCCCGTCGTGGAGGATCGTTGGTGCCGGTGGAGGGACTTGAACCCCCGACCTCTCGCTTACGAAGCGACTGCTCTACCAGCTGAGCTACACCGGCGCGGAAGGCCGCGCAGTATACGAGACCACCCCGGCGCGGGCAAACCCGGGCGAAATCCGCGGTTTGCGGCAGGAATCCAGCTCGGCGGCGGTCCCTGCGCGGCCTACGCTGCGACTCCCTCCGGAGCCGTCGCCATGGATCGGTACGTCCTCGGGTCCGCCGCCGCGTGCGCGGTCGGGCACACCCTCGTCGAACTGCTCGTCGTGCTCGGGCTCCTCGGAGTGCTGGCCACGCTCGCGGTGCCCTCGTTCGCCGAATGGCGCGCGAACGCCGCGCGCGACGAACGCGTCTCGCGCCTCGTCCGCTCACTGCGGCTGGCCCGGACCGAAGCCCTGGCACGCGGCTACCCCGTCGTCGTCTGCGCGTCGGCCGGCGCGGACCGCTGCGGCCGCGAGGCTCGCTGGAGCGACGGCTGGATCGCCTACGTCGAATCGCGGGCGCCCGGGGATCAGCGCGACGCCGGCGAACGGCTGCTGGCGCACGTCGACGGTCGCACCTCGCCCACCGTGCGCTCGAGCCGCCGCGCGATCGAGTTCGGGCCGGGTTCGCTCGCCGCCACCACCGCGACGCTGGTCGTCTGCGACGGCCGGGGGACGCGCGCGGCGCGCGCGGTGATCGTGAGCCGCACGGGCCGCGTCCGGGTGTCGACCCGCGACGCCGAAGACCGCGCCCTCGGCTGCGGATGATGCGCATGGCTCCGACTCGCGGCGCCATCGCCCTCGCATCGGCCCGGGGCCTCGGCGTGCCAGGCGGTCGAGGCGCGGGCTTCACCCTCGTGGAAACACTCGCCGCGATGCTCGTGCTCGCGGTCGCGCTGCTCGGCCTCGCGCGGCTGCAGCTCGCGATGCACGGCGCCGCCGGGGACTCGCTCGCGGTGCTCGCCGCGGGCGCGCACGTCGCGAGCCACCTCGAGCGACTCCGGGCCCTGCACGACGCCCCCGCCGAGGCGCGGCTCCACCTCGCCGGCCGAGGCACGCCGTTCGAGTGCTCGGCCGCGCGCGCCTGCTCTGCTGCCGAGTTCGCCGCGGCGGAAGCCTGGGCCTGGCACGGCACGCTCGGGCCCAGGCTCCCCGGCGCCTCGGCACCGCCGCCACGTTTCGACGCGCCCGATGCCCGTGGCCGCACGGAGCTCCACATCGAACTTCGCGACCGCACGCTCCTTGCGCTGGAGATCACCACTTGACCGCGTCACGCAGCCACGGCTTCGGCCTCGTCGAGGTGATGGTGTCGGTCGCGCTCGGCACGTTCGTCGCCATCGCCGCACTCGCGGTCCACGCTCGCACCGCGACGGAGGCCCGCACCGCGCTCGCACTGCAGCAGGTTCACGAAGCCGCACGGACCGCCCTGGACCTGCTGGAACGCGAACTGCGCGCAGCCGGTCACCTCGGTCCCGCGCCGGGTGCCGAAGCGGTCGCCGGGACGGCCGTCGCCGGCACGCGCGGCGCGGACTTCGGCGCTTCGCAGTGCGGTCCCGCGGTCGCGGTCGATCTCGCGCGCGCGGTCACCGGCGCAGACGGCGCATACGCACTCGAGCGTGGCCGCCCGCTCGAGTGCGAGCCCGCGCCCTGGCACCGAACGGTGCCCGGCTCCGACACGCTCACGGTCCGCCGCGCCGCGTCCGAACCCGCGCCTGCCGAGCGCGGCCGGCTGCAGCTCGCCGCCACGCGCACGCGCGGCGCGCTGTTCGCGAACGGAAGCGTGCCGCTGCTGGGTCCGGGCACCGCGGTGCACGACCTCGAAGTGGGCCTCTACTACGTCTCCGCGGACTCGAGTTCGGGTCGCGGCACGCCGTCGCTGCGTCGCAAGCGTCTCGTCGGCGGCCCAGCCGGTCCGCGCTTCGAAGACGAAGAACTGGTGGTCGGCGTCGAGGACCTGCAGGTCGAGTTCGGCGTGGACGGCCCCGACCCCGACGAGATGCCCGAACGCTACGTCACCGCGGCGGCACTGGACGGCGCGACCATACCGCGCGTCGTGCGACTGCGACTCGCCGTGGTCGCCGAGACGCGCGATCCGACCGCACGCCACTCGAACGCCCCTCCAACCGCGCGCCGCGATCCGCGCTCGAACGACCCGCGCGCGAACCGCGCACGGCTGGACGATGCGCACCGCCGCCTCGTCGTCGAGCGCACGGTGTACCTGCGCAACCTCCGGCGCTCGTGACGATGCGCCGGCCACGCGGCTTCGCCCTGGTGATCGCGCTCGCGATCCTCGCGCTCACGGCCGTACTCGCGCTCGCCGCCGCGCAGGATGCGACGCTCGGCCTGCGCATGGCGGCGGCCGGACTCGCGCGCCTGCAGCTGTTCGCCGCCGCGGACGACGCGCTCGAACGCGAGCTGGGCCTGCGGGCGTCCGCAGCGAGCGAGGGCATCACTCGCGAAACGCTGGCGTCGGGTATCGCGGTGACGGTCGAGATCCGTCGCGACCGCCTCGCCGGCCTGACCGCCCCTCCCGGCGGCGGCTACAGCGTCGCGCTGGGCGGACCGGGCTTCGGCGCGGAGCATCGCGTCGCGCGCGCCACCGCCGTCGATCCCCGCGGAGGCCGCGTCGTCCTCGAGCAGCAGTATCACCTCGTCGTGCCGAGGTCGCCGTGAGCGCGTGGCGCCGACACCGCTTTCTCGTGCTCGCGACTGCGTGCAGCGCGCTGCAGGCTGCGTCGCTCGTCTCGCCGGCGAACACCGAAGAGTCCGCGGTGCATGCGGGCTCGGCACCCGGGTCGTCCACGCTCGTGGTGCTGGCGGACACGAGCCAGGCGTCGCTCGTACGGCGTCCGGCCCGCCCGCCGTTCGAGCCCGCCGCGTGGGCCGGCCGTCACGGCTGCGCTGCGGGCCGCATCTACTGGCGTCGCGGCGGAGGCCCGCCGCCCGCCTGCGACTCGCCGCAGTGGGTGGCCGCCTCTTCGAGTTCGCCGGTGCTCGGGCAGCGCTGCAGGGCCGCCGAGCCGCAGCTTGCGGCCCGCGGCTGGGCGGGTATGGCCGCGCTGGCGCAGTGGTCCGTGGTGGAACGACGCTGGCGCAGGCCGACGCCCGGTGCGCGCGAGGCGCTCGAATGCGAGCAGGACGCGGAGGCGCACGGCGGCGGGTCGGGCGTCGAGCACGCCGCCGACGGCGAGAACCAGCCGTGGACGACGCGCCGCACCGAGTCGCTCGACTGGGCCGAGCATCGCGGCGCCTACACGCTGTATACGGCGGCCTACGTCGCGTGGTGGCACCATGCGCCGCGCGAACTGCCGCTGGAGCGTCGGGCGATGCAGCACGCGGCCGTCGAGGCACTCGCCGCGACGTGGCCCGGCTCCCTCGCGGTGCTGCGCCATGCGTGGAACGGCGATGGCCTCGACGATGCGTCGGCCGAAGGCGGGGCGGTGATCGCGATTCGCGAGGGTGCGCGCGCCGTGCGTGCGCCACCCGCAACGCATCCGCTCGCCGGTCAACCCTTCGGCGGCGCCGCGCCGCTCGCCGAATCGCTCTACGAAGCGGCCGCCTACCTCGCCGGCATGCCGGTCGACTACGGCCTAGCCGCGACCGCGCCGCCCGGCACGCCGCGCCCGAGCATCCGGAGCTCGCGTTCGCCGTCCGAGCCTTCCCGCTACGCGAGTCCGCTGCGCCACGCCTGCGATCGCGCCACCGTCCTCGCGTTCGCATCCACCGAGCCGTCGGCGGATGCGAGCGCACCGCCTCGAATCGGTCGCCTCGCACGCTCGCTCGCGGCCGCACCGGGATCGACGCGCGACTCGGCGTTCGCGTGCGGTGGCCCCGCCTCCAGCACGTGCCCGGGCCCGCTCGCGGCGCTGGTCGAGAGCGCGGACCTGTCGCCACTCCCCGGCGCCCAGTCGGCGAGCGTCGACTGGATCGCGCTCGATGCACCCGCCGCCTGGATCGACTCGGTCGCGGCGCTCGGCGGTCGCCGCGTGCCCGGTGCACCCGACGCCCTGCCGTCGACGCTCGTCGCGCTCGCCGCCGATCGCTACGCCGCATCGCCGCTCGCCGCGCCGTGGACCACGGCTCACCAGGTCGGCGGCGCGGCGGCGGCACGCGACTCGGTCTACGTCGCGACGTTCGTGCCGGCGCGCAAGCACCGCTGGACCGGCGACGTCCGGCACCACCGGCTGCTGCGCGGTGTGGATGGCGCCCCGCAAGTGGCCGAGTTCGCGGCAGGCGCGGTCCCGACGAGCGACGCGCCGAGCGGCGGCACGTCGTTCGGGAGCCTGCTGCCGGGCCCCGATGCGCGACGCCTCTACACCGACGTCGGCGGCCGCGAACTGACGGACGCTCGCAATTCACTCGCACCGGGCAACGCGGCGCTCGACTCGCATCGACTCGGACTCTCGGCCACGGGTCTCGACTCCCGCGCCACGGAGCGGGCGCGTCGCGAACTCCTGCAGTGGATGCGCGGCGCCGACGTCGACGACGTCGACGCGGACGGCGATCGCGCCGAGCCGCGGCGCGAACTGGGTGCGTTCCGCACCGCGCCGCGGGTGCTCGAAGCGGTCGGCGGCGAACGCACCGTCTTCGCCGGCAGCGCGGACGGACTGCTCCACGCGTTCGACGGTACGGGTGCCGAGCGCTGGGCGTACGTGCCGGGCGTGCTGCTGCCCACGCTCGGTGCACTGCGCGAAGGTGCAACCACCGGTCGGCGGCTGGACGGCCTCGGCGGCGAACTGCGCCTGCACCTGGCGGGCGACGACGGGGACGGCCGCCTCGATGCGGCGCGCGGGGAACGCGCGCTGCTGTTCTTCGGCCTGCGGCGCGGCGCGCGCGCCTACGTCGCGCTCGACGTCACGCACCCTGCGCGACCGCGTCACCTGTGGACGCTCACGCCCCGCGAGCTGCCCGCACTGGGCCAGACCTGGCCCGCGCCGGTGCCGGCGCGTCTGCGGCTCGCGGACGCCGGCCAGCATCCGTCCGGCCTGGTCGTGCTGCTCGCCGGCGGCTACGACCCGGCGCTGGATCGCGACGAAGCGCGCGCACGCGACCGGCTCGGCGCGAGCCTGCACCTCGTCGACGGCTGGACGGGGCGTCGCCTGTGGAGTGCGTCGGGCAAGGCCGTCGAGCCTGCGGAGCCGTTCGAACCGGCCGTGCCGCAGCTGGTCGTCCCGGGCCTGCGCTACGCGATCGCGGCCACGCCGCGCGCCGTCGATCTCGACGGCGACGGCGAACTCGACCTCGCCTACGTCGCCGACACCGGCGGTCAGCTGTGGCGCTTCGCATTCGAGCGAGGCGCCGGAGCGGGCGTCACGGCGCGCGCGACCAGGATCGCCACGCTCGGCGGTGCGGGCGCTGCGGATCGGCGGCTGCACGCGGAGCCGGACGTCGCCGCGGTGCTGCGCGGACCGGGAGCGCCGTACCTGGCGATCACGCTGGGCTCCGGCACGGCGGCGGATCCACTCGGCCTGCAGCGCGCGGATCGCCTGTACTCGATCCGCGAGCCGCTCGACGCGCACGGCCGGCCTCGAGATCCGCACGCGCCCGTGACGGACGCCGAATTGCCCGAGGCGGGCGCGCGGCCCTTGCCGGCCGAGGCGCGCGGCTGGAAGCGCACGCTGCAGCGCCCGGGCGAGAAGATCCTGGTGCCGGCGCTGACGCTTGACCACGTAGCCTACGTGCCGTCGTGGGTGCCGCCGCTCGAGCCGCTCGGCCCCGACTGCACTCGAGGCCCCGGTACCAGTCGCCTGCATGCGATCGACGTGCGCGACGGCCTGACGCTCGACGCGCGGCGCGCCCGCGAAGGCACCGAGAGACCCGGGGCGACGGAGACGGCCGAATCGGACTCCGCAACCCCGCTCGACTGGCAGGTCGTGGGCGGCCCGCTGCCTGCTTTGGTGCTCGCCGTGATCGGCCCGCCTGAAGCCTGTGCCGCCGGTTGCACCCAGCGCGCGCTCGGCCTGGTCGGCACCGCACCGGTGCCGGTGCGCTGGTCCGGCCGGCCGGTACGGACCGGCTGGGCCGAACGGGACGCGCGATGACGCCGCGGACACCCCTGCGCGCCGTACGGGCGCGGCTGCGCGCCGTACGGGCGCGGCTGCGCGCCTTCACGCTGCTCGAGATCCTCGCCACGCTCGCGATCGTCGCGATCCTCGCGACGCTCGCCGTGGGCAGCCACGGCCGCTTCCTGCTCACCGCACGCCGCTACGATGCGCGGGCCGCGCTGGTCGCGCTGGCGGCGGCACAGGAGCGCCATCGTCTAGCGCACGGCCGCTATGCCGCCGCGTTCGCGAACCCAAGAAACCCGGCGTCCGGCGGTGCAGACAACCCATCGACGCGCGAGTCCACCGACGATTCGCTGAGCTTCGCGGCGACGAGCCCCGAAGGCTGGTACGAGCTGCGGATCCTGGCGGGCGACGAGCAGCGCTATGCACTCGAAGCGCGAGCTCGCGGCGCGCAGCGCCGCGATGGCACCTGTGCGCGGTTCACGCTCGACGACACGGGCGGTCGCGGCGCCTACGCGGTCGAGGGCACCGAGACCACGGCCGACTGCTGGAACTGAACGGCCGTTCGCGCCCGTGCGCCCGGCACCCTGCCCGACCCCTCGCCGGCCCGCGCGCGCTCCGGCTCAGGACCCCGTCGGCTTCACGACCTCGCGCAGCGGCCGCGGCAGCCCGAAGATCACGTTCTCGGGGCGCCCCGGCAGTTCCTGCGCGGGCTCGCCGCCCCACTCGCGCAGGCGGTCCACTACCTGGCGCACGAGCACTTCGGGCGCCGAGGCGCCGGCCGTGACGCCCGCCGCCCGGCGGCCTTCGAACCACTCGCGCTGCAGGTCGTCGGCGCCGTCGACGAGGTAGCCCTGGATCCCGCGCTTCTCCGCGATCTCGCGGAGGCGGTTGGAGTTCGAGCTGGTCTGCGAACCCACCACGACGAGCACGTCGCACAGCTCGACCAGCTTCTTCACCGCATCCTGTCGGTTCTGCGTCGCGTAGCAGATGTCTTCCTTGCGGGGCCCCGTCAGCGCCGGGAAGCGGCGGCGCAGCGCGTCCACGACCAGCGCGGTGTCGTCGACCGACAGCGTGGTCTGCGTGACGAACGCGATCCGCTCGGGATCCTTCACGGGCAGCCGCTCGACGTCCTCCGGCGTCTCCACGAGGTGGATGCTGCCGCCGAACGAGATGTCGAACTGGCCCATCGTGCCCTCGACCTCCGGATGCCCCTCGTGGCCGATCAGCACGACCTCGCGGGCCTCGCGCGCGTAGCGCGTGACTTCCATGTGCACCTTGGTGACCAGCGGGCAGGTCGCGTCGAAGACGCCGAGGCCGCGGCGCCTGGCCTCGTCCTGCACGGCGCGCGAGACGCCGTGCGCACTGAAGATCACGGTGGCGCCGTCCGGCACTGCGTCGAGTTCGTCGACGAACACCGCGCCCATCGCGCGCAGGCGCTCCACCACGTGCCGGTTGTGCACCACCTCGTGCCTCACGTAGATCGGCGCGCCGAACAGCGTGATCGCGCGCTCGACGATGTCGATGGCCCGGTCGACGCCGGCGCAGAAGCCGCGGGGATTCGCGAGGTGGATCTTCATGGCGTCACCCGTTGCCGCCCGCGTCGGCCGGCCGCGGCGCCCGGCGCGTCTCGAGGAAGGAGTCGAGGATCAACAGCGCCGCACCGATCGTGATCGCGGTATCGGCGAAGTTGAACGCGGGGAAGTACCACTGCTGGCGCCAGTGGAAGTGGATGAAGTCGATCACGTGCCCGTGCATCAGGCGGTCGATCACGTTGCCGACCGCACCGCCGAGGATCAGCGCGAGGCCGAGCGCGAGCAGGCGGTCGGCGCCGAAGCGCAGGCGACTCAGCCACCACACGATGCCGACGCTGACGAGGCTCGCGAGCCCGACGAAGAAGTAGTGCTGCCAGCCCGACGCATTCGCCAGGAAACTGAAGGCCGCGCCCCGGTTGTGCAGGCGCGTGATCTCGAGGATCGGCAGCGCCTCGATGCGCTCGAAGAGTTCGAAGCGCGCGACGATCAGCGCCTTCGTGACCTGGTCGAGCACGATCACGCCGAAGCTCAGCACCAGCCAGCGCAGCGCGCTCGGATCGACGGCCGTCGCGCCTGCCATGCCGCCCGGACTGCCGTCCCGCGAAACCTCGCTCACGCGTACCTCCGCACTTCCCCGGGCCCCTCGACGTTGCTCACGCACCGTCCACAGATCTCCGGGTGCGCGGGATGGTTCCCGACGTCGGCGCGCAGGTGCCAGCAGCGGGCGCACTTCCGCGCCTCGGACCGCCGCACGGTCAGCCAGACGCCGTCCTTGGCGGCCCCGATGGCCGGCGTCGCGTCGGCAGGCCGATCCGCGGCGTCGCGCACCGCCACTTCGGAGGTCAGGAGCGCGAACCGCAGCTCGTCGCCGAGCCGGTCGAAACGCTCGCGCGCCGCCGGCTCGCACCAGACGTCGACGATCGCCTCGAGGCTGCCACCGATCCGGCCGTCGTTGCGCAGCCGCTCGATCTCCTTCGAAACGTCCGCCTTCAGCGCGATCACCGCCTCCCAGTCGACGTCGCCGGTCGCCTCCGCCCCAGCGGTCGGCAGCACGTGCCACGTGGCCAGGAAGACGGACTCGGGCCGGCCCGCCACCGTCGGCAGGTGCTTCCAGATCTCCTCCGCGGTGAACGAGAGGATCGGCGCGAGCCACCGGGTCATCGCCTCGGCGACGTGCCACAGCGCCGTCTGCGCCGAGCGTCGCGGGTGGCTGGCCTTCGGCGTCGTGTACAGCCGATCCTTCAGCACGTCGAGGTAGAACGCACCGAGATCGACCACGCAGAAGTTGTGCACCTTCTGGTAGATCAGGTGGAACTGGTAGTCGCGGAAGGCCTCGACCACCTCTTCCTGCAGCCGACACGTGCGCTCGATCGCCCAGCGGTCGAGCGCGACGAGTTCGTGCAACGGCACCGCATCCGTAGCGGGGTCGAAGTCCGCGAGATTGCCGAGCAGGAAGCGCACGGTATTCCGCATGCGGCGGTAGGAGTCCGCCATGCGCTTCAGGATCTCGTCCGACACGCTCATGTCGTTCGAGTAGTCGGCGGACGCGACCCACAGGCGCAGCACGTCGGCGCCGAGGCTGCCGATCACCTTCTGCGGCACGACCACGTTGCCGAGCGACTTCGACATCTTGCGGCCCTTCTCGTCCACGGTGAACCCGTGGGTGAGGACGCCGCGGTACGGCGCGTGCTCGTGCATCGCGACGGAGGTGAGGAGCGACGAGTGGAACCAGCCACGATGCTGGTCCGAGCCCTCGAGGTAGAGGTCCGCGGGCGAGCGCAGCTCGGGGCGCAGGTGCGCGAGGCACCAGTGCACCATGCCGGAGTCGACCCACACGTCCATCACGTCGGTGGACTTCTCGTAGTGGACGGCTTCGGCTCCGAGCAGCTCCGCGGGATCGAGGTCGAACCACGCGTCGATGCCGGCGGTATCCACGCGCGCGGCGACCTGCTCGATCAGTTCCGTCGTACGCGGGTGCAGCTCGCCCGTCTCCCTGTGCACGAAGAACGGGATCGGCACGCCCCACGTGCGCTGGCGCGAGATGCACCAGTCGGGACGGTTCTCGACCATCGCGTAGATGCGGTTCTCGCCCCAGGCCGGCGTCCACTGCACCTTCCGGATCTCGGCGAGCGCGTGGCGCCGCAGGCCTTCCTTGTCCATCGCGACGAACCACTGCGGCGTCGCGCGGAAGATCACGGGCGTCTTGTGGCGCCAGCAGTGCGGGTAGCTGTGGCGGTACGGCGCGTGCGCGAGCAGGCGGCCCTTCTCCGCGAGCGTCGCGATCACGCGCTCGTTCGCCTCGAACACCGCGAGCCCTGCGAACAGCGGCGTGGACGGGAGGAAGCGGCCGTCGCCGCCGACGGGGTTGTCGACCGGCAGTCCGTACTTCTGGCCGACCACGAAGTCCTCGAGGCCGTGCCCGGGCGCGGTGTGCACCGCGCCGGTGCCGGTGTCGAGCGTGACGTGATCGCCGAGGATCACCGGCACCACGCGGTCGTAGAACGGGTGACGCAGCCGCAGGCCCTCGAGCCGTGCGCCGGTGGTCTCGCCGATCACCGCGTGCGCCGTGGCGCCGGTCCTCGCGACGAGCTCGGCAAGCAGCTTCTGTGCGACCACGACGTCGACGGTGCGCGGCGCGGTCGCCGCGGTGGTCGCCGCCGACGCGATCGCAGCCGGCGCACTGGCCGCGGACGCGCCCGCCGGCAGCGTCAGCCGCGCCAGCACGTAGTCGAACTCCGGGTGCACCGTCACGGCCTGGCTGGCCGGCAGCGTCCAGGGCGTGGTCGTCCAGATCACGACACCGGGGTCGACGAGCGCGCCCGCCAGCGCGGTGCTCGACGCGTCGAGCCGCTTCGCGAGGTCCGCCGCGTCGACCGCCGCGTATGCGACGTCGATGCTCGGACTCGTGCGCTCCTCGTACTCGACCTCCGCCTCGGCGAGCGACGAGCGGCAGTCGAGGCACCAGTGCACCGGCTTGTAGCCCTTGTAGACATGGCCGCGCTCGTAGACGCGCGCGAACGCGCGCAGCTGCGCCGCCTCGAAGCCGGGCAGCATCGTCAGGTACGGACGGTCCCAGTCGCCGAGCACGCCCAGCCGGCGGAAGTCCGCCTTCTGCGCCTCGACCTGCCTGCCTGCGTACTCGCGGCACGCGGCCCGGAAGCCCTTCGCGTCGAGCTTGCCGCCGACGCGACCGTGGGTCTTCTCGACCTGGTGCTCGATCGGCAGGCCGTGGCAGTCCCAGCCCGGCACGTACGGCGCGTCGTAGCCGTCGAGCGTGCGGGACTTCACCACGATGTCCTTGAGGACCTTGTTGACCGCGTGGCCGATGTGGATCTGCCCGTTCGCGTACGGCGGGCCGTCGGCCAGCACGAAGGTCGGGCGCCCGAGCGCCGCGCGACGCAGCTGCCCGTAGATGTCGCGCTCGTTCCACCACGCGAGGACGGCGGGCTCGCGGTTGGCGAGATCCGCCTTCATCGGGAAATTGGTCTGCGGCAGGTTGACGGTTTGCTTGTAGTCCACGGAACGCGCGTCGGTTGAGTGTGGGGATCCGGTCGGGGCGACGGGGCGGCGCCGCTCAGGCTGCGCGCGCCGCGAGGATGCGGCGTGCGCGATCCGCGTCGTCGTGCATCTGCGCGACGAGCGCGTCGAGCGTCTCGAAGCGGGCCTCGTCGCGGATCTTGGCGACGAAGTCCACGTGCAGGCGACGCCCGTAGAGGTCGCCCGCGAAATCGAACACGTGCGTCTCGAGCAGCGGCTCGACGCCGTTCACGGTGGGACGCGTGCCGAGCGAGGCGACGCCGTCGCGCGGCGCGCCCTCGATGCCCGCCACGCGCACCGCGTAGATGCCGGACAGCGGCAGGCGGCGACGGTGCAGGCGCAGGTTCGCGGTCGCGTAGCCGAGCCGACGGCCGAGCTGCTGGCCGCGGATCACGCGACCGCTCAGCCGGTAGTCGCGGCCGAGCAGGCGGCGCACGAGCGCGAGGTTCCCATGCGCGAGCGCCGCACGCACGCGCGTGCTCGACACGCGCTCGCCGTCGACGACGACGGCCGGGACCGACTCGACCGTGAAGCCGTGGCGCACCCCGCCCTCGCGGAGCGTCTCGACGGTGCCTTCGCGATGCACCGCGAAGCGGAACCCCTCACCGACGACGACGTGGCGCGCGCCGAGCGCGTTCGCGAGCACCTGTGCGACGAACTCCGGGGCGCGCAGCCGCTGGAGGCGCGCGTCGAAGCGCGCGACCACGAGACGATCGAGCTCGAGCGCCGCGAGCGCCTCGCACTTCTCGGTCAGGCGCATCAGGCGGGGCGGCGCGGCATCGCGGTCGAAGAACTCGCGCGGCAGCGGCTCGAACGTCAGCACCGCCGACGGCAGACCGAACTCGCGCGCCTTCGCGCGCGCGGCGCGCACCAGCGCCTGGTGTCCGAGGTGCACCCCGTCGAAATTGCCGATCGCGACCGCGCACCCGCCCAGGCGAACGCCTGCGCGAGTCGACGCGTCGAGCAGACCTCGGATCAGTTCCATCGGCGGGAAGGAAAACTCTCGGGTAAACGCGAGATTATACGCGGCGCGCGGCCGCGCTCGTGGGCCTCGAACGTCCACCGGCCGGCAACCGTCGCACCGGGCGCCCAGCGACCGTCGCACCTGGCGACCGGCGACAGCCGCACCGGGCGACCGGCGACCTTCGCATCCACCCGCCCGGCAACCGTCGCGTCAGCCGCCCGCCGGCCCCTCCGGCCCCGCCGCCGCCGGTTGCGGCCCGACCCCCGGGGCCCGCTCGGGCCGGATGTCCTGCCAGCGCAGCCCGCAGGCCCACAGGATGGCGAAGTAGACCGCCCCGCCCCCCAGCACGCAGGCGGCGAGGCGCCACAGCCGTTCCGTGAAGTGCCACTCCGGCCAGGCCGACCAGGCCCCGGCCGACCACCACAGGAACAGCGCCATCGCCGCGTTGGCCGCGACCACCTGCACCGCGAGCTTTCGCCAGCGGTCCGAGGGCACGTACACCCCCTGCCGGCGCAGGCCGCGGTACAGCAGCACGGTGTTGACGGTGGCGCCGAGCCCGGTCGAGAGCGCGAGCAGCGCGTGCGGATACGGGAAGCCGAGCAGGTAGGCCGGCGCGACCACCACGAGGTTGAAGCCCATGTTCACGCCGAGCGACAGGATGCCGACCTTCACCGGGGTCTTCGTGTCCTGCCGCGCGAAGTAGCCGGGCGCCAGCACCTTGACGAGGCTGAAGCCCATCAGGCCGAGCGAGTAGGCCATCAGCGCGTAGCTCGCCATCTCGACGTCGCGCGCCTCGAACTTGCCGTGGCCGTAGATGGTCGCGATCAGCGGGCCCGCCAGCATCAGCAGGCCGACCGCGGCGGGCAGCGAGATCACGAGCGTGAGCCGGAGCGCCCAGTCGAGCGTGGCGTTGAAGCGCTCCTTCGAGGCCTCCGCGTGGTGCGCGGACAGCCCCGGCAGGATCACGGTCGCGAGCGCGATCGCGAACACGCCCATCGGGAACTCGACCAGGCGGTCCGCGTAGTACATCCACGCGATGCTCCCCGTGACGAGGAACGAGGCGATCCACGTGTCGAGCAGCAGCGAGATCTGCGCGACCGACGAGCCGAAGATGCCCGGCAGCATCAGGTTCCCGACGCGCCGCACGCCTTCGTGCGCGGCCGCCCAGCGCGGCATCCGCAGCATCCCGATGCGCCGCAGGTTCCAGAACTGCAGCGTCATCTGGATCAGGCCCGCGACGAACACGCCGATCGCGAGCGCGAGGCCGGGCTGCTCGAACGACGGCGCGACGAAGGCCGCGAACACGATCATCACGAGGTTCAGGATGACGGGGTTGAACGCGGCGTGGCCGAACTTCCCGAAGCTGTTCAGCACGCCGGCCGCGAGCGCGGTTAGCGAGATGAAGAAGATGTACGGGAACGTCCAGCGCAGCATCTCGACCGCGAGTTCGTAGCGCGAACCCTCGGTCTCGAAGCCGGGCGCGAACAGCAGGATGACCACCGGCGCGCCGAGCACGCCGAGCGCCGTGATGCCGAGCAGGATCGTGCCGAGCGTGCCGGTGACGCCGGCGACCAGTTCGGCGGTTTCCTCCGGCGTGCGCTTCAGGCGGTACTCGGAGACCACCGGGACGAAGGCCTGCGAGAAGGCGCCCTCGCCGGTGATCCGCCGCAGGAAGTTCGGGATCTTGAACGCGACCAGGAACGCGTCCATCAGCGAGCCCGCCCCGAACATCGTCGAGTAGACGACGTCGCGGACGAGCCCGGTGATGCGCGAGAGCAGCGTCATCGCGCCGACGAGCGAGGTGTTCCGCAGGAACCCGCTCTTCACGCAGGGCTCCGGGCCGGGCCGGCGGACCGGCTTGGCAGGCGGTGCGTCATGGGCCGCGCACCATAGCACCCCGACTCCCAAGCCGCTGGCGAGATTGACAAATCGCCCCCGCGACGGCAGACTGCCGCGCTCTTTTCGACCGGCTCCCGGAGTCTCGTCCCTTGGCCAACATCAAGTCCGCAGAGAAGCGCGCCCGCCAGGCCGTCAAGCGCCGCGCCCACAACATGACGCTGCGCTCGAAGATGCGCACCGCCGTCAAGAAGGTGCGGGCCGCTGTCGCCACCGGCGAGAAGGCCACGGCCCAGGCCGCGTTCAAGACCGCGGTGCCCGTGATCGATTCCATGGTCAACAAGGGCATCATCCACAGGAACACCGCGTCGCGGCACAAGAGCCGCCTGTCGGCGCTGATCAAGGCGCTGCAGTAACCGGAATTCCCCGCAGCCCGCCGCGCGGCGCACGCCGCAGCCGGGTTGCCAGGGTGTCGAGCACGCGGGCCGGTGAGAACCGGCCCGCTGCTTTTCGGGGCTACCACCTCGTCTCGAACACGCAGGCGCGCCCGCCGGCCGCCTCGCAGGCCACCTCGCGCACCCTGGCGCGGCGGTCCACCAGTTCCCGGAAGAGCCGCTCGAACGTCGCGGCGTAGAACCCGCAGGCGGGCTCCTGCGACTCGATGCCCCGGCACATCGGGTTGCCGGCCAGCATCAGCCGCACCCCGCGCCGGATCGGTTCGTGCGTGAAGCGTGCGCTGCCCGCGAACGTCCACGCGTGCCGGTCGATGCCCGCCAGCAGCGCCCGCGACGCCGCCCACGGCGGCAGCAGCCGCAGCACGCGCTGCGCCGGCCGGGGTATGCGATGCGCCAGCAGGTAGAGCGCCGTGCGCGTGCCGGCCTCGCAGGCCGCGCCGTGCACCAGCGCCAGGTCCGGTTCGACGCGCAGCGCCGCGTACAGTGCCGCCACTTCGCGTTCGTCGACCATCGCGGTCGGCGGCGTGCGCAGGTGACGAACCTGGCCGGCCCGTTCGAAGATCCGCTCGGCCGCCGATTCGCCGGCGAGCGCGCGCAGCGCCTCCGCCAGCCGCAGGATCGCGTTCGGGCCGATGCGGGGCTCGCCCGCCGACGACGCCACGCCCATCGCCGTCTCCTCGCGCCCGCGGCCGCGCGCGGCGGCCCGGGGTTTCGGTGCGCCGCGCCGGCCACCCGGCGTGGCTGGTCAGTCCACCAGTTGCTCGGTGCCGCCGCCGCAGACCTTGATTTCCGAGGCCCGCGCGCGCTGCTTCTCGAGTTCGCGGAGCTTCTTGCCGTGGATCGTCGTCCACGTCGCGTTCGCCGGACCATCCGCCGCCGGCACGTCGAACGTGCGGCTCGCGTCGAAACCGAAGTCCACGTTCTTCTTCGACGCGGGTCCCCAGTAGCCGACGCGCCCGAGGTCGTAGAACGTGCGCTGGAAGCCGCTCTTCGCGAACGCCTTCAGGCAGCCGAGCATGTAGTTGCGCTTCGCCTTGTCGCGCAGCCACGGGTAGCTGAACAGCGCCTTGTTGAAGTAGAAGCGCCGGTAGTTCTTCATCACGCGGTCGAGCAGTTCCGGGCGATCCATGGCCTCGGGCCGGATGATCGGCGTGACGAAGTTGTACTTCGAGAAGTCGAACACCTCGACCTTGTCGCCGAGCTCCTTGAAGAGGTCGGAGAACGGCCACGGCGTGTACATCGCCCAGTTGGCCATGTCGGGCTGCCAGTCCCGCGCCATCTGGTAGGTCTCCTCCAGCGTCTCGGCGGTCTCGTTCTCGAGGCCGACGATGAACTGCGCCTCCGCGACGATGCCCGCGTCGCGCAGCAGCTGGATCGCCAGCTTGTTCTGCGCGATGGTCGTCTCCTTGCGGAAGCGCTCGAGCTTCAGCTGCGCGGCCGCCTCGGTGCCGAGCGAGACGTGGATCAGGCCCGCCTTCCGGAACATGGGCAGCAGGTCGCGGTCGCGCAGGATGTCCGTGACGCGCGTGTTGATGCCCCAGAGGATGCCGAGGTCGCGCTTGATCAGTTCCTCGCAGAAGGCGATGAACTTCTTGCGGTGGATGGTCGGCTCCTCGTCCGCGAGGATGAAGAAGCCGACGTCGTGCTCCTTCACCAGTCGTTCCATCTCGTCCACGACCTTGATGGGGTCGCGCACGCGGTAGTCGCGCCAGAACTTCCACTGGCTGCAGAAGCTGCAGGTGAACGGGCAGCCGCGCGCGAAGTTCGGGATCGCGACGCGCTTGGCCAACGGGATGTAGACGTACTTCGGCCAGTCGAGGATCGACCAGTCCGGCGCGATCTTGTCGAGGTCCTGGATCGGCTTCTCGGACGGCGTGGCGACCACCTGGCCGTCGGCCTCGGCATAGGCGATGCCGCGAATGGAGTGGCGGTCCTCCGGCCAGCGCCCCTGGTCGATCGCCGCCACCAGGTTCAGGAAGATCTGCTCGCCCTCGCCGCGCACCACGCAGTCGATCCACGGCGCTTCCTTCAGCACCTGCGGATACATGAAGGTGCCGTGGATGCCGCCGAGCACCGTGACGACGCCGGGATTCACTTCCTTCGCGACCTGCAGGAGACGCTCGGCCTTGTAGATGGCCGGCGTGATCGCGGTGCAGCCGACGACGTCGGGCTGCGCGCGGCGAATGGCCTCGCGGACCCGGTCCTCGTCGAGGTGGTCGGTCATCGCGTCGACGAACAGGATGTCCGAGTAGCCGGCCGCCTTCAGGTAGCCGGTGATGTACGCGACCCAGGCGGGCGGCCAGTTGCCGGCGATCTCCGCGCCGCCCGAATGGTAGTTGGGGTGCAGCAGCAGGATGCGCATGGGGCGGCTCCGCAGTGTGTCGATGCTGCGGAAGAGCCCCGGGGAAAGGCGCCGGCGCAGCTGTCCAGTACGCTAGACAGCGCTGGTGTACGCCACAATGGACACTTATCCCTATGCGGTAACGCGGTGAACTCCGCAGGGCGGACGCGACGCTCAGTCGCCGCCGCCACCCCCACCGCCATCACCGGCATCCGCGCCCGCGTCGACGGCAGGCTGGACGTCGCCTCCGCCCTCGTCGGCGGCGGCTCCCCCGCGCGAGGCCGACCGGGCGTCGTCGGTCCATGCAGTCGTCGCCAGGTGGGAGCCCTCGCTGTCGGACGAACGTTCCGCCTCGCGCCGCTCGGCCTCGAGCACCTCGAGGCGCGACATCAGCGCCTCCATCAGCTCGCGCGTGCCCAGCCCGGTCGCGCCCGAGATGCGGTACGTCGGCCCCTTCCAGCGCAGGCGCCGGACGATCTCCCGGCAGAGCTTCTCGCCCTCTTCAGGCAGCAGCAGGTCGAGCTTGTTGAGAACGAGCCAGCGCTCCCGCGCGGCGAGTTCGGGGCTGAACTTCTTGAGTTCAGCGACGATCGCACGTGCGTCCTTCACGGGATCCGCGTCCGGATCCGGCGGCGAGACGTCGACGAGGTGCAGCAGTACGCGCGTGCGCTGCAGGTGCTTCAGGAACCGGATGCCGAGGCCCGCGCCCTCCGCCGCGCCTTCGATCAGGCCGGGGATGTCCGCCATCACGAAACTGCGATTGAGGCCGACCGACACGACGCCGAGGTTCGGGAACAGCGTCGTGAACGGGTAGTCCGCCACCTTCGGGCGCGCGGCCGAGACCTGCCGGATCAGCGTGCTCTTGCCCGCGTTCGGCAGGCCCAGCAGGCCCACGTCCGCGATCACGCGCATCTCGAGTCGCAGCGTGCGCTTCTCGCCGGGCAGGCCCGGCATCACCTTGCGCGGCGCGCGATTCGTGCTCGACTTGAAACGCGTGTTGCCCCACCCGCCCTTGCCGCCGTGCGCGACCAGGAGCGTCGCACCGGCTTGCGTCAGGTCGCCGAGGGTCTCCTGCGTCTCCTCGTCGATCACCGTCGTGCCGACCGGCACGGTGACGTAGAGGTCCTCGCCGCCGCGCCCGGTCTTCTCGTTGCCGCTGCCGGCCTCGCCGCTCTGCGCCTTGAAGGTGCGCGCGATCCTGAAGTCCGCGAGCGTGTTGATGCCTTCCTTCGCGCGCAGGTACACGCTGCCGCCGAGCCCGCCGTCGCCGCCGTCCGGGCCGCCGAACGGGATGAACTTCTCGCGGCGGAAACTGAGGCAGCCGCGCCCGCCGTTGCCGGCCTGCACGCGGATGGTGGCTTCGTCGACGAACTTCACGACCGGTGCTTCCTACGGGAGTCGGGGGTCGGGCGCGGACCGCGGGTCCGGCGCCGAAACGAAAACCCCGGCGCGAGGCCGGGGTTCACGTGCGCGCGGCGGGAGGCCAGGGCCTCACTCCGCGGCGACGACGCTCACGAACGTGCGGCGCTCGGCGCCCTTCTTCTCGAAGGCGACCCTGCCGTTCACCAGCGCGAACAGGGTGTGGTCCGTGCCGACGCCGACGTTGCGGCCCGGCTTGTACGCGGTGCCGCGCTGGCGGACCAGGATGTTCCCGGCGAGCACGTTCTCGCCGCCGAACTTCTTGACGCCCAGTCGCTTCGAATGCGATTCGCGGCCGTTCTTGGTGCTGCCGCCGGCCTTTTTGTGTGCCATGGCTCAGGGACTCCGTGATGATTCGAGGGCGCCCGGGCTCAGCCCGAGATGCCGGTGACCTTGATCTCGGTATAGGCCTGGCGATGGCCCTTCATCCGCAGGTAGTGCTTGCGGCGCCGGAACTTGACGATGCTGACCTTGTCGCCCTTGCCGTGCGCCTGCACGGTCGCGGTGACCTTCGCGCCGCCGACGAACGGCTTGCCGATCTTCACGTCGCCGCCGGTGCCCAGCATCAGCACCTGGTCGAACTCGACCGTGGCGCCGGCGTCGGCCGGGAGCTTCTCGACGCGAAGGACCGTGCCTTCGTTGACGCGGTACTGCTTACCGCCGGTATTGATCACCGCGAACATGTGAATTCCTCGAGACGGGGACCGGACCCGGGGCTGTCCACCGGGAGTGCCCGAGGGCCGGCCGAAAGAACCGCGAAGTTTAGGGATCTCGGGGGTTTGCGTCAAACCTTGAGCGCCCTCGAACGAGGGGCCGGAGGGGCCCGCGCCGCCCGCGCCCGGACGGCCGTCGAACCGGACCGCAGCGTTCCCCGGCGGCTGCGCACCGCCCCGCCGCCGGCGCGATGGTCCGGCTCCTCGGGCGGCCGCGTTCGTCCCGGCAGATGCCGCCCCGGTTCCGGTCGCGGCGTAGCCCCGAACCCGCCCTGAAACGCGTAGTTCGCGCCGCGCGAAGCACTAGCCGAAGTTTTCGGAGGCGGCGAATGCCGGTACGATGCGCGGGAATATGGCGGCGCAACAACCCACTCCCCTCGAGATGATCCGCTCACCCGTGGGCGTGGACCTCGCCGCGGTCGATGCCACGGTGCGCCGCGAACTCGCGAGCGACGTCGCGCTCGTCAACCAGGTCGCCGAGTACATCATCCAGAGCGGCGGCAAACGCCTGCGCCCCCTGCTCGTGCTGCTCGCCGCGCGCGCCTGCGGCGCGGAATCGCGGGGCCCGCAGGTGCCGATGGCCGTCGTCATCGAGTTCATCCACACCGCGACGCTGCTGCACGACGACGTCGTCGACGGCTCGCACCAGCGCCGCGGCCGCGAGACCGCGAACGAGGTCTGGGGCAATGCCGCGAGCGTGCTGGTCGGAGACTTCCTCTACTCCCGCGCGTTCCAGGTGATGGTGCGCCTCGGCAACCCGCGCGTGATGCAGGTGATGGCCGACGCCACGAACGCGATCGCCGAAGGCGAAGTGCTGCAGCTGATGAACGCCGGCGATCCGGACACCACGGAGCAGCGCTACCTCGAGGTCATCTACCGCAAGACCGCGAAGCTGTTCGAGGCCGGCGCGCAGGTCGCGGCCGTGCTGCAGAACGCGGGCCCGGAAGCCGAACTCGCGCTCGCCGCCTACGGCCGCCACCTCGGTCTCGCCTTCCAGCTGATCGACGACTCCCTCGACTACCGATCGAGCGCGAAGGTGCGCGGCAAGAACCTCGGCGACGACCTCGCCGAAGGCAAGCCGACGCTGCCGCTCATCCATGCGCTGCGCACGGGCAGCGAGACCGAGCGTGCGCTGATCCGCCGCGCGATCGAGCGCGGCGGCCTCGACGACCTGCCGGCCGTCACGCGCGCCATTGAATCGACCGGGGGCCTTGAGTACACTGCGCGACTCGCTCGAAGCGAGGCCGATCAGGCGCTTGCAGCGCTCGAACCGTTGCCCGATACGGTTCACAAGGAAGCGCTCAGGCAGCTCGCCAGTTTCGCGGTCAGTCGCTCGTACTGACGCGGGGCGCGCGCAGCGGAAGGTCGGTGGCGGTTCTCCCGGGTCTCCGGGACGCATCGTCGGGATGTAGCTCAGCCTGGTAGAGCACTACGTTCGGGACGTAGGTGTCGCAGGTTCAAATCCTGTCATCCCGACCATTTCCCGCCCAAAGAAAACAATCATTTAGCGTAATGACGAGGGTTGTTCGAGTAGAACACCCGGGACTCTTCTACTTTTCCGCTTCAATGCTTTGAAGAGCGAGAGACCACGTCGTGGAACTCGAACAACTGCTCACCACTTTCTTGCTCAGTTTTGTGGGCGTCGCAGTCTTGTCTTTCTTTGCGCGCCGCCAGATCGAGGATCACCCCTCGGTCGGCGATGAAGAGATCATCGAAAGAAACGCGACTGCGTACAAGGTCACATCTTGGCTTTTTCTCGGCAGTCTTCTCGTTCCCGTATCGTTTTATTTTTTCGGCGTGGATGAAAATGAAGCATGGCCTGCGATCACGGGCCTGCTGCTCTCCATCATCCTTCCTGTGGCCTACCTCAGCGTGCGAAAGCTCCGCGGAGGTCCCGACCTCGATGAATTCCTGCGCTATGGCGAACTGAAAGACGGCTGGCCAAGGAAATGGCAAATCTCACTGTTTGCTTGTTGGCTCGTAATTGTTGCGGCGGCCGTCATCGCTGCGCGCCTGATGAGTTAGGCTGGTCAAGAGACCGTGCCCTTCCAATCGCGTGTTCGTCCCTTCGTTGAGTCAGAGCTCGCACAGGCTCGCCAAATGCGCGCGGCACGAGACTACAGAACCGAGTTCCATCACCTCGAACGCGCTCATTTCCTCGGACAAACCTCAACCATCGAGCATGTACGAGTTCACGCGTTGATGTTCGCCTGGGCGCTGCGTCAACGAAACATTCGAGAACTCATCGGGCAACTGCTGCGGATCGTCGGCGCCGCAACCAAAACGGTTTTCGGGTTGGTGCCTGTCGGCAATACAGGTGGCAGCAATGTCAGCCCATTCGAGCCGATGCCGATTCCCGCAGATCTACAGCGAATACTTGATTCGACTCGTTAGGAAAGCCCGATGACGGCTGAATTCATTGCTAAACGAGCAATCTTCAACTGATTAGGTAACTCGTCACCGCTGTTGCCCCTGTCGCAGCAACACACTCCCAGTCGACTGGTCGAATCTTGCATTCTACTTTTTGCCTAAAGCGTTACAGATCAATGCTTTGGCAGCCTCGGCACCACGTTCGGGACGCAGGTGTCGCAGCTTCGAATCCTGTCATCCCGACCACTTCCACGGCCCCGTCCGCTCGCGAGCCACGCGTGATCCGCTCGGCGTCTCCACCGGCGGGTTAACGGGCACCACGCCCGGTCCTGCGTCGAGCCCTCGTTTGCTCGCGCTATCCTCGGCGCATGACTTCCACCGTCACGGCCCCGCCCGCCGAGGGCGACGCGAATCTCTGGTCCCAGACCTGGGCGCCGATCTGCCGATCCGACGAGCTGCCTCGCGGAGCAGTGCGAGGCGCCGAGTGGCTCGGCGGTCGCGTGGTGGCGTGGCGCGACGCGGCGGGCACGGCGCACGTGCAATCCGCGTTCTGCCCTCACCTGGGTGCCGACCTCGCCGTCGGCCAGGTCGTCGGCGACACGCTGCGCTGCGCGTTCCACCACTGGGAGTTCGGCGGCGACGGCCGCTGCGTGCGCACCGGCAGCGGCGACCCCGTGCCGCCGCAGGCGCGCGTGTACCGGTTCCCGACCGCGGAACGCTGGGGTCTGGTCTGGGCCTTCAACGGCGACGTGCCGCTCTACGAGTTGCCGGAGTTCCCAGTCCCGGCGGCCGAACTGCACTGGAAGACGGTCGTGATGGCCGAGCACTATGCGCTCGACCCCTGGGTGTTCCTGTGCAACACGCTCGACTTCAATCACCTCAAGGTCGTGCACCGCCTGCGCTTCGACCAGGACGACCCGGACGCCGACATCGACTGGCAGCCGCACTCCGTCCGGTACCGCCTGAAGGGCACCCGGCTCGACACTGGCGATCGCACCGACTATCGCCTCGGCATCGTCGGCACCAACGTGTTCTGGCTGACCGGCACGCTGAACGACCGGCCGATGCACTTCATGATGCCGTTCCGCAGCCTCGCATCCCGGCGCTCGACGGCGTACGGGATCGTCGCGACCGATCGCGCAGGCCTGGCCGAACCAGAGGCCGAGGCGCTGCTCGACCGGTTCCTCGCGTTCGAGCACCAGATCCTCCGCGAGGATGCCCCGATCGTGAACACGATTCGCTTCCGGCCGGGCGCGCTGACGCGCAGCGACCGCGCGCTCGCGCGCTTCCTCGACTATCTGCGCACGTACCCGCGCGCGCATCCTGCCGCCGAGTACGTCATCTGAGCGTGGCCGCGCACGCGCCGGAATCGCCAGTCATGCCGCCGCCGCACGAACCCCACGGACTCGAGCGCTTCGTCGCGGCGCAAGCCGACACCTACGCGACGGCCCTCGCCGAGATCCGCGCGGGTCGCAAGCGCTCGCACTGGATGTGGTTCGTGTTCCCGCAGTTCGCGGGGCTCGGTCACAGCGCGACGTCCAACTTCTACGCGATCCGCTCGCTGGACGAGGCGCGCGCGGCGCACGGATCGACGGCGGTCTCGCAGCGTTACCTGCGCCGGCGACGGACGGTGACGCCCAGCCCGGCCAGTGCAAGTGCGGCGAGGGCCAGCGTACTCGGCTCCGGTACTTCGCGGACGCGCAGGTCGAGCGTGATGCGGTCAACGTTCAGGTCGCGGATTCCGCCCAGCCCGCCGAACAGCGGCGGGGGAGCGTTCAAGAAATAGCCGTTCCAGGGCGAAAGACTACCGAAGCTGCTTGCGAGACCGGGCAGGAAGTCTCCGTCGTCAAGGTCAAGGTCTTCCGTGCCATTGAAGAAGGTCAGTACCGCCGACTCGAGCGTCACAGGCCGCACGAGATCGAGCGGGTTCGCCAGGAAGCCGATGTGGACGAAGCCCTCGTCCGCTTCCACTTCGAACAGATTCTGGTCTCCACGGAACTCGATCGAGATGAGGTGTACACCACCGCCGAGAGCCGTGACGGTTTCCGTGATCGTTACGTCGAAGGTTCGATTGGGGTCAGCCGTGCGCGAGAAAGTCTGCGGAAGCCCGTCGAACACCACGTCAGAGAACACCGATGTGTCCGGTACTCCCCCGCGGGAGAACATCCCCGCGTCGTACGTGGAACCGAGCTGCACGATACTCGCGGCAGCCGTGGTCACGTTGCCTAGGGACCCGAGGACGGCGGTTAGCAGCGCGCTGAGCGTCAGGCGCATGGGCGGCTCCTTGATGCGGACGATGCTCTGAGGCCCTTCCCGCACGAAACGTGCCGCAGCGCGGCGTGCCAGAGGATTCAGTGCCTTGCGTCTACCTGGTGGCGGCCGACCCCGTTCTGGCGTAAAGGAATTCGACACTGCGATGGTGGCCACTGCAGCGCGATCGAGTCGGCCGGGTACGACGTCTCGCGACATACTCGGCGCATCGCCCGAGCCTCCCATCCGCGAGATCGCGTGGTCGCCACCTGCCCGCAGGCGCGCCGGCCAACAACCTCGCCCGCCGCGCCGCGGTCGGCAGTCCGACTTCGACCCCGCGTGACTCGTCCGCGGTGTACGGGAGACGCGGACGCGCTACGGCCTCGCCCGGTACGCCGCGTCGAACGCTGCACGCAGGCCGGGCTCCACCGGCCCGAGCGCGTCCACCACCTGCTTCGCCCAGTCGAAGTACTGCTGCCGCCGATCGAGAGGCCAGTCGGCCGGCGGACAGGCCGCCACGTCCCGCAGGTTGCAGGTCTTGTCCGCGATCTTCACCAGGGCGGCGCCCGGTGAAAGGTGAGGCGCGTGCTCGACCTGCAGGCGCTTGCGCTCCGCCTTGGGCAGCCGCTTGTCGTCCGTGACTTCCTCGACCAGCCCGGCGACGCGTTCGCCAAATTGGCGCACAAGGTCCTCGCGCGTCGTTTTGGTGTCTTCGATCGTGTCGTGCAGCAGCGCCGCCGCGATCACCTCACTGTCGCGCACGCCTCCCTCGTTCCAGAGCAGGTTTGCCAGCGCCAACGGGTGGTTGATGTAGGGCGTCGCGTCCAAGTCCTTGCGGCGCTGGTCGCGGTGCTGCTCGGCCGCGAAGTGCGCGGCCGCCAGTATCAGTCCCACGTCAGTCTCGGTCGTCATCGGCACCTCCAATAGGCGCCCTTGCGGCAGACCGTCTGCCGCGCGAGCGCGGCCTTCCTCGTAGTCAATGAAGCGACCGTGGGGCAGCGGCCTGTCGTCAGCCCCATGCGTTGTGCGAGCAACTCGCCGCGTGCCCGGCTTGCCCGGGGAACCACCGTGGCCCGCAGGGCTCGGTTGGCGGACGCGTCATGCATCCTTCATCACACGCATCGATCATAGCGGAGCGCGCGCTTCACGTCGCCGTGCTCGGCGGGCGGGGCTCCACGGCGTCATCGATGCACGACCAGTTCCACCCGGCGATTCAGGGCACGTCCCTGCTCATCAGCATTGCTGGCTACCGGCGCGAACGGCCCAACCCCGCGCGGCGTCAATCGTCCAGCGACCACTCCCTGGGCCACCAGTGCGTTCACCACCGACTTAGCGCGCTGCCCGGACAGTGCCTCGTTGGCGAGCAGCGATCCGGTCGAGTCCGTGTGCCCGACGACGAACAGCGAGAGTCCCGACTGCGCCTTCAAGAGCTGTGCGATCTCGCTGAGCTGCGGCGCGGATTCCGGTTTCAGCACCGCCGAATCGGTGTCGAAATAGAGCCCGTACAGCACCTGCCGGCCTTCGGCCGCGAGCGCGGCACCGAGCTCCTGCGCGGAGTACACCTTGACCTTGCCGAGCGCGGGCGGCGCCTCGTCGACGACGATCACGGCGGCGAACTGGCGCGCGTCGAACTCGCGCCCGGCGGGCTCGAGTCCGTAGCGCGGCGGTCCCTCGAACAGCGCGACCGTCACGTCCTGCCGCCGTCCGTTGACGCGGCGCTCTGCCACGAGCACGTGCGTGTCCCGCCGCACGTCGTTGACGTAGCGCGTCCCCTCGGGCATCCCGCGCGCGAAGCGCACCTGCCGACGGCTCCACTGCTCGTCGAAGTGCGGGCTCGACAGGGGCCCGTTGCGGCACTCCGGCGGCCGGCAGCTCGCCGTTACCTGGAACCCGCCGCTGCGCAGCGCGGCCTCGTAGTTGCGGAACGCTTCGATCAGCGGTGTCGCCGCCGGTAGTCGGTAATAGGCCGTGGTCACGCGCCCGGCGATCGCCTCACGCGCGCCGGGACCCGTGTCATAGCGACGCGTGATCTGCAGCTCCGCATAAGGCTCGGTGCCGTAGCCCACCAGCGTCGCGTCCTGATACCGGCTGAGCCCCGGCGGGTCGGCGCCGGCGACCAGGTCGGCCGCGGACACGGGGGCGGCCAGCACGAGTCCGAGAACGAGCCGCGCGACGCACGACGACGGACGCAGGGCAGTCGATCGAGACATCAGGACCTCTCGGTGAACGCCTGCGTCCACGGTCCTGCCTGACCCCAGACTCGGTCAAGTCCAGATTGAGGTGCGTTCGTGCAGCAATGCACCGGTCGTCGCGAACGCATCAGGGAGTGGCGCCGCGCACCGAGGGCACGACGATGCATCCACCGTCCGGCGACCCGAACGCACGGTTACGTGCGGCTCCCCAACGCCAGCAGTGCCAGGCGAGGTACGCACAGAACACGGCATCCAGCCGGTCCCCGAGCCGCTTCAGCGCCGTGCCCTGCAACGACTGTGGATTCTCGTCGAGAACCTCGTCCAGCCACCGCGACGGCAACAGACCGCGATGCTCATTGCCGAGTGTGCCGATCAACGACTGCAGCTGTCGAAGATCCGCACGGCGCTCTGCGACCCGCCCCTTCTTGTAGGTGAGGATTCCGTCCAGCGCGAACAGCTCGATCATTGCCGGGTGCGGGTAGACCTCGAACACCCACCGCCCCGGCTCACCCTCGGCGGCCGGCGGAGCGCCTCGGTACCGGAACCCGTGGCTCCCCAGCGCCGCGACCAGCCGCGGTCCGCTCTCGGCGTGCGGCCATCCGAGGTTCGTCGAGTTCGTGCCGCCCCGTAGGCGCCAAACCTTCGGCTCAACGCCGTCTCGCAGGGACGCTGCCCGGTCGGGTTCTTGACGACGAGCGAGCAGTCGACCGCGACGACTGCGGTGCCCACCGCCTGCCGACGGACGAAGTCGACGACCGCGTCCAGCGAGCAGAGCCCGTCGGCGATCGCGGTCAACGTCGCGCCGGCGCGGTCGCCCGCCAGCAGGGCGGCCCCGGAATACTTGCCGTCGACCTTCCAGGCCAGGTCTACGCCGATGAATGCGGTCAACCGCAACGTCACGACCTCGCGGACTCTGCGGAACGGTGCGACACAGGATCGCGTGTCCAGGAACGCTCCGTCAGGCCGGAAACCCGTGTCTCTGGGCCGTGCGGCAGGGTGGCGTGAAGTGCGGCAACCCGACGAACTCGACCGGGACGACCGCTCGACGACGACGCCGGATGATTCTCCGAGTACTCAGCGCGGAGCGGTACGCAACGGAGCTGAGGTAGCGTTCGTGGCGTTGCCTCCAGCGGCGGGACGGCCGTGTGACTCATCGATCCCGCCGGGGTGTGGCGCTGCGTCGCGGCGGAGAACCAGAACCATGCTGAAGACTGTTCGCAATGGCCTAGATCGCTCTGGGCGCGGGCACGGCCGCGTGCGGACCGTCCGATGGGTCTGCCGCCGGACCGCACGCAGCGGTCCGGGCTGGTCGCTTCAACCAGCTTCAAGGGTGTCTCGAACCGCCGATCGTCCGCTCCGTCGTGCCCAGTCCGCTTGCGCATTTCCGCGGCGCTCGCGACCGTAAGCGAGGTTTCGTTCGATGCCGTCAGCCCCTGCTTCTTCAACCACGCCAGCACGTTCATGCCGAGCTTTCCGGCTCGCCGTATGCGCGTCATCTGCGCCAGCGTCCGCAACCACTGGAGAATCCTCTCCGGCGGCCCCGCGTCGGCGGATACACCGGCAACGCCATCCTCGACATCGCGGCCGAACACCAAATCCTCGCCGAGTCCCTGACGCGCCCGTTCGACCGCCTCCGCGAGCGTGGCGACCCCGGCGACGGGTTCTGGCTCGAGGTCGCCCGGACTCGTAACCTGCGGTACGTAGCGCGCCGCCACCGACAGTTCCTCCACCTGGCCCTCGAGTCGCTCCTTACTCTTGAGTCAGCTCGGTGACACGGTCCGCGGGGCGAAGGCACTCCGCGAACAGGCTCTCGTTGACCACTTCGAGGTCACCCCGCGCTGCGCGCGCGAGCCGACGCACGCGCCGGCGTCGGCCCCGCCTCTTCACTCCTCTTCCGAAGCCCTCGACGGCGCGAGTGCTGCCTTGCCTGCCCTTCGAATGCCCGATACGTGCGGGTGCACGAAGAGGACGTCGGGAAGGAACCCGAGCCGCCAGGCGCGCAGCGCGACCGGCAAGTGTCGAGACCCAGACACCTGAGCGGATGAAGTTTGCGGACGCCTGGGAGTCGAGTTCCGATGAGGTCGGAGCGCCTCTGCAGCCGGTAGAGATCCGGTCAGTCTCTCGGGATGGCAAGCGAACGTGATAACATCACATATCCCGGGATTCTGGAGCATTCTTCGATGCCGTTGATCCGTCGCGTCTGCACCGGCGCCGTCGCCGTCTTCACCGTCCTGCCTGCCTTCGCCGCGACGCCGGCCGGCGAGCGAGCCGCCGAGTCCCTGGATCCGGTCACCGTTCGCGCGACGCGTCTCGGTGGCGAGACCGTACGCCTCGACGCGCCCGCCACGGTCGCGAGCCGCCTTGGGCTCGCGACGCGCGACCTGCCGCTGTCGGTCAGCATCGTCGATCGCGAGGCGATCCGGCTGCGCGGGCACCGCACCGCACTGGAGGCGGCGAACTCGGCGGTCGGCGTCACCGGCGGCATCCTCCCGGGCACCGTGCCGCGCTTCTCGATGCGCGGCTTCACCGACAACAACGTCACGCTGCTCCGCGATGGCATTCGCCAGAACACGATGGCGCAGAGTTCGCGCCCCGTGGATGCGTTCGTGCTGGAGCGCGTCGAGGTCCTGAAGGGCCCGGCCTCGATCATGTATGGCGAGGGCGCGGTGGCCGGCGCGCTGAACTACGTCTCGCGCGAGCCGCGCTTCGCGCCGGAGGCGGAAGGGTATCTGCTGCTCGGCCGCTACGACGACCGCCGCGGCGGGCTCGCGCTCACCGGGCCGTTCGCCGACGGGCGCGCCGCCTACCAGTTCGCCGCGAGTGCGATCGATGCGGAGGGCTACGTCGACCGCAACCGCACGCGCCAGTACTCCGGTTCCGCCGGCCTCGCGTGGCGGCCATCGGAGGCGTTCTCGACCGGGCTGTACCTCGATGCCTCCGACGAGGACGTCGACGCGTGGTTCGGGCTCCCGGTCGTCTACGACGCGGTGATCGACACGCGCACGGGGGCGACGGCCGTGCGCCGCGCGGCCATCGCGACCGACCGCCTCGTGAACGCGCGCGTCGAGCGCGATCTGCGCCGGCTGAACTACAACCTCGCGGACTCCTTCACGGAGGCGCGCAACGTCTACGCGCGGTGGACGCTCGACTGGCGCGTCGCGCCCGCGCTGGCGCTGCGAAATGTCGCCTACGTCGCGACGCACGACGTCGACTGGCGCAACTCCGAGAACTACGTGTGGAACCCGGCCGCGAGCCGCGTCGAGCGCGACCTGTTCTGGATCCACCGCGACGACCGCATCGTCGGCAGTCGCACGAGCCTCGAGTGGTCGCCGTACGAGTCGGTGCGCCTGGTCGGCGGCGTCGATGCTTCCGAGAACGAGCTGTTCCGCGGCACCCGTGCGCCCGGCGCGCTGCCGGCGAGCCTCGTGAACGTCTCCCTGACCGCGCCGGTGCCGGTCGAGACTCCGGCCGCGTTCCGGCCATTCGTCCCGCAGGGGGACGCGACGATCCGCACGCTGGCGCCGTTCGCCGAAGTGCTCTACCGGCCCTTGCCGGGCTTGCGACTGATCGCGGGCGTGCGTCACGACGCGCTCGATGTCCGCCGCATCGACTTCCTGACTCCGGCGAACTCGGTTGAGCGCTCTTACTCGCCGACCACCGGCCGACTGGGCGCGGTGTGGACGATGCGCGACGGCCTGAACCTCTACGCCTCGTACACGACCGCGGCCGAGCCGGTGCTTCAGTTCGTGTCGATCTCGGCGGCGCAGTCGGCGCTGTCGCTGCAGCGCGGGCGGCAGGCCGAGGTCGGCCTCAAGCAGACGCTGGCCGGCGGGCGCCTGGACTGGACGCTCGCGGCCTACGCGATCACGAAGTCCAACCTGCTGACGACGGCGGTGATCGGCGGACAGACCGTCTCGCAGACGGTCGGCGAGCAGGAGTCGAAGGGCCTGGAACTCGCGGCCGCGTGGCGACCGATGGACACGCTCACGCTCGAGGCCAACGCGGCGTGGACCGAGGCCGAGTTCGCCCGCTTTGCGGAAACCGTGGCCGGCGGAGTGCTCGTGCGCGACGGCAACACGCCGCCGAACGTTCCCACCTGGGTCGGCAACGTGTTCGCGCGGTGGGAGTTCGCACCGCGGTTCGCCGCCGCGCTCGGCGCGCGCTACGTCGGCGCACGCTACGCGAACAACGCCAACCTGATCCGGCTGGACGCCTTCACGACGCTCGACGCGGCGGTCGAGTACGCGACGTCGGCGTGGACGGTCGGCCTGCGCGGCCGCAACCTGACCGACGAGTTCTACGCCGACTGGGCGATCAACCAGGGCCTGCAGCAGCGCGTCGGCGATCCGCGCTCGGCGGAGGTGTACCTGCAGGTGAGGTGGTGAGACGGCGCTCCCTCGCGTCGCTCGCGATCTGCGCGGGCCTCGCGCTGACGTCCGGCTGGTCTTCCGCAGCGCCGGCGCCGCCGGCCTCGACGCCCCCCCCGGCTCCGCACGTTGCGGCGTTCGTGACGGTCACGCCCGATGAGCTCCGCGCCTGGCTGCCCCCGCCACCGGCCCCGGACTCGCTGACAGCCGACGCCGATCGCATCGCCGTGCTCGCGGCGCAGGCCGGCCGCTCGGCGGAGCTCGAGCGCCGCGCCGAGGAGGATGCGGCGCGCGGGCCCGTGGAATGGGCGACGTGGGTGCTCGGACCGCGAAGCTTCGACGCCGAGCGCCAGCCGAAGGCCGCGACGCTGCTGCGACGGCTGCATGACGACCTGCGCGCGATCGTCCGCACGGCGAACGCCACGCTGCCGTCGCGGCCTCGGCCGCCGGCGGTCGTGCCCGGAGTGCGACCGTCACTCGCCTCGGAGCGCGCGGGATCACCGCCTCCCGCGTACCCGAGTGCGCGCGCGTTCGCGCTGGATGTGTGGTCGCGCACGTTGGCCGAGCTGTATCCCACGGAACGAGAGCGACTGCGGACGGCGGCCGCGGACGCCGCGTGGCTGCGTGTCGTCGGCGGCGCTCACTACCCGACCGATCTCGCAGGGTCGGAGCGGCTCGCGGAGCGCGTGTGGGCGCGCCTGGCGGCGGACCCGGGGTTCGCGAGCGCCCTTGCCGAGGCGCGGGCAGAGCGTGCTGGCCTCTCGGCGCGTGCGCCGTCGGTCGCCGCACCGGCGCTGCGTTACCTTACGGAGCCGCTGCCGCTCGACGCGTGGTTCCCGCCGCCGCCCCAGGGTGCGGCAGCGACTCTCGAACTCGACACGGTTCGCGATGCGATCGGGACGCGCAGCGAGGCCGACCTGCGCTGGGCGCGAGCGATGGACGCGACCGACGTCCGCGAGGTCGCACGCGGGCTCGGGCTGCTGCCGGCCGGACCAATTGCGCCTGCGGTCGAGGCGCTGCTCGCGGGCGTTCGGTCCGACGTCGATCTCGTGCTGCAGCGGGTCCGGGCAAGCCACCCGCGCCCCCGACCCGCCGTGGTTGACCCGACGCTCGCGACTGCGTGGCCGACGCCCGCAACGCCCTCGTACCCGAGCGCCAAGCCGTTGTCGTTCGCGGTGCAGTTGCGCGTGCTCGCCACGCTGCGGCTGACGCACGACGCCGCTCGGCTGGACGCGTGGCTCGCGGCGCTCGCGCATTCGCGCACCGTGGCCGGCGTGCACTATCCGAGCGATTCCGCCGCCGCGCTGGCTGCCGCGCCGCGACTGGCGCAGCTCGTCGTGAGCAGCGCCGCCTTCGCGCAGGAGCGCGCTGCGCTCTGCCGGGCGCTGGAGTGTCGATGACCCGCGAGTCGAGAGAGGCGGGCGGCGCAGGATGACGACCGGCGCCGCGGTAGCGCTTCGCCGCGGCGCCCGACGTCCAGTCCGCGCGCGAGCCGGCACAGCCGGCGTCCGCCCCACGCTCCGCGGTCCGCGGTCCGCGCCGCCATCGTGCCTGTCCTTCGTCGTACGCCTTCAACACCCTTTTCGGCGCCATCTCCCGCCACGAGCGCAGCAGGCGCGTATTGCGACCGATCGTGACCGGTCTGGCGGGTCGCGAGGGATCGGGGTCGGTGCAGAGCTCGTGACCCGTACCCTGCCCGGTTCGACGAACCGGGAGGGGCGATGCCAGCGCGAGAGCTGCCGATGAAGAAGGTCCGCGACCTGATCCGCCTGAAGTACGAGACGAGGCTGTCGCACGAGCAGATCGCGCGGGCGCTGTCGATCTCGAAGGGCGTCGTGGCGAAGTACGTCGGCCGGGTCGATGCGCGCGGGCTCGACCCGACGGTGCTGCTGGCGCTGGACGAAGGCGAACTCGCGCAACGGCTGCCGTCGGCGCCTCAGCGGCCACAGTACGGCGGCCGGGTGGCGCCGGACTATGCCGAGGTGCACCGCGAGCTGAAGCGTCCGGGCGTGACGCTGACGCTCTTGCGGGAGGAGTACCGGCGCGCGCACGAGGGCGCGGCGACGTCCCGCTACTCGCAGTTCGCGGAGCGGCACCGCGAGTACTTGTCGACGCTGCGGCGTTCGATGCGCCAGGTGCACCGCGCCGGCGAGAAGCTGCTCGTCGACTATGCCGGCGACACAGTGGCGACGGCGACGGCGAACGCGCGCAGATCTTCGTCGGCGTGCTCGGGGCGAGCAACTACACGTTCGCGTGCGCGACGGCCCGGCAGACGCTGGACGACTGGGTCGAGGCGCTGGTGCGCACGCTTGAGTACGTCGAGGGTGTGCCGGCCTTGATCGTGCCGGACAATGCCAAGGCGCTGATCGCCGACCCGGACCGCTACGAGCCGCGCGCGACGGCCCGGGCCGTGGAGATCCTGCACGGCGGCAAGCGGGTCGCGGCGCATGTGCGCTCGGCCGTGCGCTACGGCTACACGACCGAGCCCGCGCATCTGCCGGCCGCGCATCGTGCGCACCTCGAGTGGACGCCGGAGCGGCTCATCCGCTGGGGCGCGAGCCACGGCGTCGCGTGCGCGCTCGCGCTCGCGCTCGCGAAGACCGACGTGCTGGTGTTCGACGACCTCGCGCTGCAGCCGTTGGAGCCGTACGGCCGCGAGGACCTGCTCGAGCTGATCGACGACCGCGCCGACCGGCGCGCCACCGTGATCACCGCGCAGCTGCCCGTCGAGCACTGGCACGGCTGGATCGGCGAAGAGACCATCGCCGACGCGATCCTCGATCGGCTACTGCATCAGGCCCACCGGATCGCCCTGAAGGGCGAGTCGCTGCGCAGGACCGCAGCTCGCTCTACGACCTCGTCCGAAAGATCGTGACCGACTGAGATACCATCCACCCACGGCTCGGCACCACGCCCGGCACCGGTCACGTGAGAACGGAATGACCGGTCACGATCGCCGGAATACGCACCCAGTCATGGGCGTAGTCGCGAACGACCTCGAGATACGCCTCGACAGCCGATTCTGGAACCTCGGCATCCGTGAGCGAGACGTCGGCGTCCTCGAAGTGGATCTCGTCCCACCCTGCGACTCCGAACTGCTCGTCGATCCCGCCGTCGCGGAGCCCCTCCTCGGTCATCAGAGCCCAGTTGCGCCACCGACGGATGAGATCGAGGTCCTCGCGCATCTCGTCGATCGATCGTGCGACCCAGCATGTGTACGAGACCGGGAGCCGCGTGGCATCGTACGACATGCGGCGCACGCTGACCTCGGTCGCGACGAGCAGCTTCTCCCGGCAGTCGCCGACGGCGTACCCGTACTGCGCCAACCTGTTCGCCGTCTCGAGCAGGCCGTCGTCCGGGGTTCACTTCGGATCGGTCTGGAGATACGTGAGCGCTGGATCGTCATTCGACATCGAGTACAGCTGTCTGCGAGCTACCGAAAGATCCAGGCATGCTGCGAACCAGCCTGCGCGTTCGAGCGATCGCTACCGGATCACGGGGATGATTCGATGTTCACCGCCCACCTGCTACAGCCGACTCACGGGTGAGCGCCGGCTCCCTCACGAACGACCGTGCGCCTCGTGAACCCTTGCCAGCAGCACCTTCCAGGTCTCGAGCTGCGTCTTGAGCCACTCTTCCGTGACACCGCCGTCGAGCAGCAGCGAGTGGCTGAGCACCACGACTGCCTGGTCGGGCCGCGGGTGCGCCGTCACGAAGTGGTAGGCCTCGTGGATCTGGCTCGCGCGGTGCTGGGCAAGGCCTGGCTCGCAGCGCAGGAAGCCGCGCAGCGTCAGCACGGTGTAATCGTGCGAGCCGGGCCGGCGCGAGTGCGACAGGTTCATCACGGCGAGGTGCGGCGGTGTGCGGGCAGGAACGGAGGTCTGCAGCCGGTCCGCCTCGGGCTCCAGCACATAGCCGGTCTGCCGCATCAGCGACACCAGCATCGCGCGATTGAGGGTGGTGTAGACCCAGTCGCCCTTGGCCCGCGTCTCGAGGCAGCGATGGAACCGCAGCGCCGCACGCCCGTCGTAACCCAGCACGCCGACCAATAGCTCCAGCACTTCCCGGGCCAGGCCGTCCGCATGGGAGGCCTCGTCTAGGACTAGCCGTTTCTGGTAGTTCTCGGCCTCGCCTCCGACCGAGAACCCTCGGTCTCGGATCCGTTCACGGACCTCGCCCGAGACATTCAGGCGCGCGGACTCGTTCCAGAGACCCGAGCAGACTTCGACCAGCACGGGCTGCTCCGGCTCCGACCAGAGCTGCACGTACAGTTCGACCCGCGGCGAGGGCGAGAAGCTCACCACGTAGTAGGCGTAATCGCCGAGCCGCCAGCCCGGCTCCTCACGGCCGTTCCAGAGCGCGACGGAGCGTACGTGGATCGCGAGCGTGTCCAGCGCAGCACGGCGAATCTCCGCCGGCGAGCGCACAGTGTCGCTGGCGGCCAGCAACTCACCCTCGTCCGAGTACGGCCGCACGGTCGCCGCGGGCCAGTGGGCGGCCGGACTCGCGCCAGGCAGGGTGTTCATGCCGACTCTCCAGTGGCGCAGGATCGGGTGCGCTCTGCTGGAGTGAAGGTAAGGCGACAGCGGATCAGTGCCTGATCCCGGCCCCGGGCTACGACGCCCGCGGCAAATCCGCCACCTTCGCGTACGGTTCGGCGTAGCGCGCCGCCGCCGCCGCGAGCGCCTTGGCGACCTCGCGACGCAGCTCCGGCGGCCCCAGCACCTCGACGTCCGCGCCGTACCGCAGCACGTCCATCAGTAACTCCGTCGCGTGCCGGTACGGCACGTGCAGGATCACACCGCCATCCGGCTGCCGGTAGGTCGCCTGCTCGGGATGCCACTCCTCGTCCGCGACCCAGCGCGCCGCGGCGGGCGAGAACTTGAGTTTGGCAACCTGGTCGGCCTTGCCCTCGAAGATGCCGTAGCCGGAGGACAACCGCGCCTCGAGCTTTTCCTCGTCGAACGGCTGGTTCGGCAGCGGCGTGGGTTCGGCCGTGGCGATCCGGTCGAGCGAGAACACCCGCAGGTCGCGCGCCGAGTGACACCACGCCGCGAGATACCAGTTGCTGCGGTAGAAGGTCAGGCGTAGCGGCGAGACCGTGCGGGTGCGTTCCTCGCCCTTGTACCGACTGCGGTAGCGGACGCGCAGCCGCCGCTGGGCGGAGAGCCCGGCGATCACGGTCCGGAACACGTCCTCGCACAGCTCGCGCACCTGCGGCAGCCGAAGCCGCACGCGCTTCTGCACTTCGCGGCTGCCGGTCGGCTTCTTGTAGAGGAGCGATTGCAGCTGGGCGCGCAGGGCCGCGGTCTCGCGCTTGAAAACGCCCGGCGGAATCTGCGCGAGCAGCTCGTGCGCGGTCAGGAGCGCAGAGAGCTCCCTCGCGCCGTAGGACGGGCCGAGCAGCGGGCCTGCGCCGGAAGTCCGGTCCAGCACGTAGCCGCCCTGCTCGCGGTCGAAGCGCACCTCCGCTCCGAGTTCGTCGCGCACGAAGCGGATCAGTCGCTTCACGGTCGCCGGTGCCGCGCCCAGGGCCGCGCAAAGACTGTCGAGCGACTGGGGTTCCTGGGTCGCCGCCAGCAGATCGTAGATCTCGGCGACGCGTTCGTATCGAGCCATGGCGTTCTCCGCTCCCTGGGCCAAAGGCTCACGTATCTTAGCCGCACTGGCTTTGGATCCGCTCCCGGCTAACCAAGGCCGTGCGTGGGATCACGGACTGATCCCGCGCTTCCCTAGTCTCTCGCGCGGACGCCTTGCTTCAGAGGCGCGAGGAAGACCCATGGGCTACTACCTGCTGTATCGAGACCGTCAGAACTATTGGCGGTGGACCGCGTTCGCGACGAATGGTCGAAAGATCGCGGACTCCGGCGAGGGCTATGTGAATAAGGTCGATGCCGAGAACGGCATCCGCTTGATAAAGGGGTCGCTGGCCTGGCCCACCCGTGAGAGCTAAGCTCGCGACACACTGGAGTCTTCGGCGGACCGCGGGCGCAGCACTGCGCCCGCTAGTCCGCGCGCAAGCAGTCGCTCTCGGCGGCTGCCAGCAACGCCCGCTCGATCAAGGCCAGCGACCTCGTATCCGCCCACTGCTTCTCTTTCAGCCACGCGCGCACTGAAGGCTCGAACAACGAGTCGAACTCGATCGTGTCCTCGTCGTTGAACCAGTCGGGCTTGCCGCCCACCACGATGCCATCCTCGATACCCACGACCGACAGGCCATCAATTTCGGCCGGCAATTCATACTCGCCGCTGGTCGGATCCATGTAGTCGCTCGCCTCGGCAAGCCCCGCGTAGCCTCCGACGAATAGCCGCCATCGCCGGCTGTCACCCCGCTGCAAATACATCTCCTCGGTCCAGGAGCTGACGGGCGACGCGCCGTCGCGGCGCGAGATCAGGGTCGGCTGCTTCACGGTCGCTCCGATGCCATCAAGGGTGCCGAATGCCGTGTAGCAGGCTTTCCTCTCAGCCTGCCGGTCCTCAGGCCAAGAGATCCTAGCCAGCGAACCGCAGCCCGTCGCGACAGCGTTCGCCTATCCGTTCACTGGATCACGAAACGATCTCCGTGCCTCCGGCCCCGCGCCTCCTGACCCAGTTCGCAGTTCCACTACGGGCTGGGCGAAGCTCAGGATCTGATCCCGCGCACACGCACGCTCTCTCCCCAGGCGGCCACTCGGTCGCCGTCCCTCGGGAGAGAGTCCATGCACACGATGACGCGATGGTTGGCTATCGGCTTCCTCGGCCTGGCCACTGGCAGCCTTTCCGCCTGCGGCGGCGGCAGCTCGTCACCGGGCGGTCTGTCCGGCGTCACGCCCCCGCCACCCGCACCGGCACCCGCGCCGCCCTCGCCCGGCGGCATCTGGCGCGGCACCAACCCGGCGACGAACCTGCAGTTGCTCGGGCTCGTGACCGAAACGGGCGAGTACCACTTCCTCCAGGAGGACGGGGTCCAGTACTTCGGGACCGTCGCGGTCGCGGCCAATGGCGCTGCGAGCGGCACCTTCACCGGGGTCGTCCCGTTCGGGTTCACGTTCCCCGACGGATCGCTGACCGGGACCGGCACGATCACGTCCGGCACGGTGACCGCGCGCAGCCGCCTGCAGCTGTCGACGAGCTTCTGGACCTCGCGGGGCACGACCACCACGAGTGCCTTCACGCTGAATTTCGATCCGCTCTACAACCGTCCGTCGTCGCTCGCGACGATCGCCGGCAACTACCGCGATCCCGACACCGGGGCGGTGATCAACGTGAACGGCAACGGGGTGATCTTCTCGCAGGACCCGCTGAGCGGCTGCGTGATCAACGGCAGCGTCGCGCTGATCAACGCCTCGTTCAACGCCTACCGGATCGAGTACCGCTTCAGTGGCTGCCGCGGCGCGGACGTCGCGCTGAACGGCACCACGGCGCGCGGCCTCGGCACGCTCGACAACACGGTCAGCCCGGAGCGCGCCGTGATCGGCGTCGTCAACGAGACCGCCGGCTACTCGCTGATCGGTGCCTACCCGAGGACCTGAGCGTCACGGCGGGCCGGGACAGGGACGTCCCGGCTGGGCCTGTCGATCGATCCACCAGGCTCGCTCGGTCGGCGGCCCGTTCCGTGACCCAGTCCCGGCACCGACGGGGCTGGCCTCCGAGAATCTCCCCTTCGCCCTTCGAGGAGACAACGGATGCGTTTCCTGATCCTGGCCGCGGCACTGGCGGCCGCGGCTCCCGCACCGGCCCAGCCCACTTGACCTGCCGGGCGAGCTTCAGACCAGTTGAAAGCGGGCGCACCTCGAGACTGAACCGCTCGGGTTTCCCGGACCACTTCGACGGTTAGCGTTCGGGACGCAGGTTTCCCAGGTCGAGTCCCGTCATCACGACCACGTTCGCAACCCCTCGGCCAGCAAGCCAACGTTACGGGGCTGCCTACGGAGGGCGCTTCGTGTCCCGCATCCTGCTCCGTGCCGGCAGCGTGCTGTTCGCCTCGCTGGCGCTGTCGGCCTGCGCCACCACGGCCGATGCTCCGAGCCCCGCGCCGCTGCCGACGGCGTCGACGATCGCCCTCGCACCGGCAACGGCCGCCGTTCCCGGCGGAGCGCGAACGGCAACGGCAGGGGCCGCAGATGCGGATAGCATCGTCTGTCGCCGCGTCGAATTCCTGCGGAAGGACGAGGTCTGCAAGACCCAGCGCGAGTGGGACATGCAGCACGCCAGCAGGCTAGAGTCGCTGCGGCGATTGGGCTCGCCGCACACCGCGGGCTGCTGCTGAGCGCAGTCGCCTACCTGTCGCTTCAGGCGGCGTTCCGGAACCGCGCCGGGTCGACCTGCCGCAGCGCGAGCCCCTCGCCCGCCACGTCGGCGGGCACGCCGTCGCCGAGCACCAGCGCCGCCGCGAGCCGGCCGAACGCCGGTGCGGTCTGGATGCCGTAGCCGCCGAGCCCCGCAGCCCAGAAGAACCCGGGCGCACCGGCGTCGAAGCCGCAGGCCGGCTCGCCATCCGGCGTGAACGTTCGTAACCCGGCCCACGTGCTGCGCGGCTGGGGGATCGTCAGCGTCGTCGCCGTCTCGAGGCGGTCGATGCCGATGGCGACGTCGAGATCGTCGGCCAGCACGTCGTGCGGCCGGTCCGGATCGGCGTTCGCGGGCGAGCCGAGCAGCAGGCTGGCGTCGGGCTTGAAGTACCAGCTCTCGTCGGCCGCGATCACGGCGGGCCAGTGCGCGGTCTCGAGCCCGGCCGGCGGTTCGAACAGGAACGCGGAGCGGCGGCGCGGCTCGATGCCCAGCCGCGCGACTCCGGCCAGCGCGGCCACTTCGTCGGCCCAAGCGCCGGCGGCATTCACCACGTGCCGGGCAGTGAAGCGCCGGCCGTCGGCGAGCGCGAGCGTCCACTCGCCGCCGTGGCGCCCGAGTTCACGGAGCGCGGCGCCGTAGGCGAACTCGACGCCGGCCTGTCGGGCGCCGCGCACGAAACCCTGCAGCAGCCCGTCCACGTCGATGTCGAACGCACCGGCATCGAAGACGCCGAGCACCGACGCTTCGGGCCGCAACACCGACACGCGCGACCTTATCTCGTCGCCGGACAGCAGCAGGACCGGACTACCTTCCGCGACCAGCGTGCGGCTCAGGGTCTCGAGCGCCGCGCGATCCTCGTCGCGGCCGACGAGCAGCGTGCCGCGCAGGTGCAACAGCGGATGGCCGCAGAATCCCGACGGCGGTGCATCGAAGAATGCGCGGCTCGCGCGCGTCAGGGCGCGGATCGCCGGCGGACCGTAGGCCTCCGTGTAGAGCGCCGCCGAGCGCCCGGTCGCGTGGTACCCGGCCGCCGATTCCTGCTCGAGAACCAGCACGCGCGCGCGGGGCGCCGCATGCCACGCGATCGACGCGCCGACCATGCCCGCGCCCACGATCGCCACGTCGTACACGTCGTTCATCGCGACTCCGCCCTTCCGTCCCGGGCGCGGTCAGCGTACTGCATTCCGCGCGGCCGAGGGCAGGACGCCGCCGCGACGCCTGGTACTCCGGCCCCGGTCGCGAGCCTAGGACCGTGCGGCGCGTGCGGCCCGCTGCGCGAGACGCCGGGCGATGATCCGATGACGCGCCGGCGTGAGCCCGAAGCGGATCGCGAGAATCGCGGCGACCAGGAACAGCAGGGCTGGCAGGTAGCCGTTCGCCGCCTTGAGCCCGAAGATCGCGGTGGCGTCGTTCTGCGCCGCTGCCGGATCGTAACCCGCGATGCCCGTGATGAAGAACCCGATGGCCGGGCCGATCGCGGTCGTGAACTTGCGTATCACCATCCAGGCCGAGGTGAACTGGCCCGCGAGGTTGGCGCGGCTGCGCAGTTCCCCATGGTCGACGATGTCGCCGATCAACGCGTAGAGCGCGACGTCCCGCCCCGCCTGCAGCGTGTAGAGCGCCGCCATGTAGGCGATGTAGGCCGGCAGGATCCACTCTCCGGGCACGAGCAGGACGACGGAAGCGCCCCAGAGCACCAGCCCTCCGGTGCTGGCGAGCAGCAGCGTGCGCTTCGAAGTCCGCGCCAGCAGAAGCTGCCAGGGCTTGAGCGCCACGGTGCCGACCGCGACGGCCGTGATGAAGATCAGCGAGAACGACGCGCCGATGCCGAGGTAGGTGTCGAGAAAGATGAAGAACGTCGCGCTGCCGACGCCGATCGCGAGGTCGGAGAAGAACACGATCGCGAGGAACGCCTGGAGGGGCCTGTTGCCCTTGACGGCCTGCAGCGTCTCCTTGAGCCGGAAGCGCCGCGAGGCGGGTACGAACTCACCGCTCGGCACGCGGAAGCAGGCGTAGAGCACGCCGAGCGGGAAAGCGATCGCGACGACCCAGAACATGACTTGCAGGGCGTCGAAGGTCATCGCGGTGGACGGCAGGAACGGCAGCAGCGGGATGAGGCTGAGCAGGATCAGCCCGACGTTGGTCCAGACGCCTCGCGACAGGGCGAGCCGCGAGCGGTCCTCGTAGCTGCGCGCGAGTTCGGCGGACCACGCCGTGTACGGGATGTCGAAGAACGTCCAGGAGAGGAAGAAGAAGAAGTAGCAGATCGAGAACTGCCAGATGTTCGCGCTCTCGCCCGGGACGTAGAGACCCCACGCCGAGAGGATCGCGAGCGGCGCGCTGGCGAGGAGCCACGGCTTCCGCGGCCCGAAGCGGCTGCGCGTACGATCCGACAGCACGCCGACGATCACGTCGGTGGCCCCGTCCGCGAGTCGCAGCAGCAGGAGTGCCAGCGAAACGGCCGTCAGGGCGAGGCCGTAGTCCTTCGTATAGAGCGCCGGCAGGATCGCGAGCGCGGGCGCCCTGAGCATCTCGAACGGCCCGGCGACCGCGCCGTAACCGATCACGGCCGAACGCGAGAGCGTCGGGCCGGTGCCCGGTGCGACGCTGGTCTGCTCTCCCGTCGGGCTGCTCAGGCTGCGCTCCTCACCGGGACTCGCCGCGGGCTCGCGGCTGCGGCGCGGAAGATTACCTGCCGTGCGTCTCGCGTACAGTATAGAGCGAGTCGACACAGCGTCGGCAAACGATCGCGAGCGAGCCGGCGTCGCCCGGTCCGCCCCGAGGCCAAGGAGCCGCTTCCATGCGCATCTTTCTGGGTGGGCTGTTCCACGAAACCAACGACTTCTCGCCGGTGCCGACCGGACGTGCGAGCTTCGAAGCCATGTCCTGGCGTCCGCGGCTGCAGCGCGACGTACCGCCCTCGGTGAACCTGCTCGGCTACGGCGGCGCCCTCGCGCGGGCGCGGGGACTCGGTCTCGACGTCGTCGCCGGGCCCTACGCGGCCGCCATCCCGTCGGCGCGCGCGGGTGCGCCCGTCTGGGCGGAACTGGTGGACGAGCTGCTCGGCGAACTGCGCGCCGCACTGCCCGTCGACGCGGTCTACCTGTTCCTGCACGGTGCCATGTCCACCGAGGGAGTCGACGACTGCGAGGGCGAGATCCTGGCGCGCGTGCGCGAACTGATCGGCCCGGACGTGCCGCTGGGGAGTTCGATGGATCTCCACGGCACCGTGACGACGAAGATGCTGTCGAGCGCCGACTTCGTGGTCGCCTGCAAGGAGTATCCGCACGTCGACCTCGAGGCCGAGAGCGCGCGGGTCGTGGATCTGCTGCTGGCCCAGGCCAACGCCAGGATCAGGCCGGTGAGCGCGGCGGTGCGAGTGCCCATGCTGCTCATCGGGCCCACCACCTCCGGGCCGCTGCAGTCCTTCGTGACGCGGCTGCGCGCCTGCGAATCCGGACCCGGGATGCTCTCCGCGTCCGCGTTCCACGGCTTCTTCGGCGCCGACCATCCCGACGCGGGCGCGGCGGTGGTCGTGACGACGGACGGCGACCCCGCCTTGGCGCGCCGCATCGCCATGGAACTCGCGCAGGACTTGGCGAATTCGGCCCTTGCGCAGGGAAACGTCGGCATGGACCTGCGGACGGCGCTCGAGGCCGCGGACGCGCATCCGGGCACCGTGATCCTGGCCGACCGCGCGGACAACAGCGGCGGCGGTGCGGGTGGCGACTCCACCCTGGTGCTGGCCGAGTTGCTGCGCCGGAACGTTCGGAACGCCACGCTCGGCATGATGTGGGACCCGGTGGCGGCCGACTTCTGCGCGCTCGCCGGCGAGGGGTCGAGACTCAGGCTGCGCCTGGGCGGCAAGGTGGGTCCGATGTCCGGGCCGCCGCTCGACGTCGACGCCCACGTGCTGGCGGTGCGCGAGGACGTGCGCCAGGCCGCCTTCGGCCGCGGCGAGGCGAACATGCCGATCGGCCGGTCCGCGGCGGTCCGCGTGGGCGGCGTCGACGTGGTCATCGGCTCGATCCGCCACCAGGTCTTCAGCCGGCACGTGTTCGAGGAACACGGCATCGAGCTCGCGAACAAGAAGCTCGTCGTCGTCAAGTCGACGCAGCACTTCTACGAGGCCTTCGCGCCGCTCGGCAAGGTGATCTACTGCGACGTCCCGGGGACCGTGACGAGCGATTTCTCCGCGCTGCCCTACGCGCGCCTGCCACGGCCGATGTGGCCGATCGATCCGACGCCGCCCGTCCCGGCGTTCATCCACGGCGGCTGATCGCGGGCGTGCCCGCGGCCGGCACGGCGGTCAGCGCCTGCGGCGCCGGGTGGCCTCGATCGGCATTTCGCTGGACGGCCGAGCGGCGCAGCTTCTCGTAGACCGTCCGCCCCCGAGCCGCGCCGCCTCTTGCCGCCACCGCGGCCCTTGGGCCTGGCCGACGTTGCCGGATGCGGCTCGCGTTCACGCGTCATGCGGACTCTGGCTGGGGCTTCGTGACGGTCGGAGCCGATTACGGGGCGTGGCGAGGCGCTCCCCACGTCGCGCCCTGCGGATCCGGCCTGCGTGGCGCCGTAGGCCATCCGGCGTCCGGCGCCACGCAGGCCGTCGATCGGCGGAAGCTGTACTTCACGCCGACTTCCCAGGTGCGGAACCGCCGGTGTTGGCGATCACGTCGCCGCGGTGGAAATCCAGCAACTCCTCGTTGGCCAGGTTGAGGCCCGAACCGTAGACCCGCCACTTGCAGTCGTCGAACTTGCCGCGGAAGTTGTACTCGAGCCTGACCTCGGCGGTCGCGGCATCGCCGTAGAACGCGGCCACGTTGAAGTAGCCACGGTCGTCGGGCAGCACCGACTTCATGCCGAGTTCGTAGGCGAGGATCTTCTCGGGCTCGACCTCGTTCGCGACCGGCCCACCGCTCACGCTGTCGGACCGGGTCGAGAAGAACCCCGCCCGGTAGCCCGTGCCGACGGAGCCGTAGAACATCAGGCCCGCCCGCGGCGTGTAGTCGAGGCCGATGCGGCCAGTCGGATCGCCCTGGCTGCCGGACAGGTCGAAGGGATCGCCGTCGATCAGACCGTCGTCGCTGAAGCTGTTGCTGACGTCCTCGTCGTTCCACCGCAGACCGGCGTTGAGCCGCCACCGGTCCGTGAGGTTGTAGTTGAGGTCCGCGAAGACCGCGTACAGCAGCTGGAACTCCTGGCTGATCTGCTCGGCGAACTGCGGAGACTGGATGGACAGCCTGATGGGCGACGGGCGCGGATTGACGTCGATCAGCGAGGCGTCCTCGTAGTCGAGGTAGCCCGTGATCGAACGCCACGAGTAGCCGTTGGCCAGCGCGACCGCCTCGTTCTCCGACTCGAAGACCATCGTCGCGAGCACGGGCCCGAAGATCTCCTCGCGCGCGATCCGCATCTCCGGTCGGACCGAGGTGAAGACCGTCGGCAGCCCGTAGCAGCCCGCGCGACGACCTCGTGCGCGCGCTTCCTCGTGGAGCGAATCGCGAGTCGATGGTGCGGTGCTCATGGCCGCTCCGGGCGGCTTGGAACGAGTTCAGGCGTGGCGCGCGCGCACGAGGTCGGCGGCGCGCTCCCCGATCATCACGGTCGGCGCGTGCAGGTTCCCCGAAGTGACCTCGGGGATCACCGACGCGTCCGCGATCGAAAGGCGGCGCACGCCGCGCACGCGCAGCTGCGGATCGACCACCGCGGCAGGATCGGATCCCATCCGGCAGGTTCCGCAGGCGTGGTAGCAGATCGAGGCCGCGTCGCGCACGAAGCGCTCCAGCGCGGCGTCGTCGGCCAGGTCGAACGCGGGCTGGAGCCGCCGGATCACGTGGCGCGCGAACGGCGGCGTGGACGCGATGCGGTCGACGAGCCGCACGCCCCGCAGCAGGCAGGCGACGTCCTCGGGATCGGCAAGCAGGTTCGGCACGATGCGCGGCGGGGCGGCCGGATCGGGCGATCGCAGTTCCACGTGTCCCCGCGAGCGGGGGTGGCAGACCGACGGCGACAGGGAGTAGACGTCGAGGGCCCGCGTGAACGCGAAGCCGTCCTCGAGGTAGCCCCACGGTCCCGAGAACAGCAGCAGGTCCGGCTCGATCTCCTCCGGACGACTGCGCGCATAGCCCAGCACGTGAGTGCCGCAGGAGATCGCCTGGCCGGTGCGCGTCAGCCCGTACTGGAGCGCGGTGGCGAGCAGGCGGTGCCACCGCATCGCGGAGCTGTAGGTGCGATCGCGCACTTCGTACTCGACGTAAAGCTCGGGGTGATCCTGCAGGTTGCGGCCCACGTCGGGGGAATCGACCTGGACGGGCAAGCCGAGAGCCTGCAGGTGGGCGGCGGGCCCGATGCCCGACAGCATCAAGAGTTGCGGCGAGCCGAAGGCACCGGCGCTGAGCACGACTTCGCGCCGCGCGCGGACGTACTCGCGGCGCCCTCCGCGCAGCAGCACGACGCCGCGAGCCTCGCGATCCTCGATCACCACCCGCTCGACGCTCGCCTCGGTGAGGATCGCGAGGTTGCGTCGCCCGCGCGCCGGACGGAGGTACGCGGCCGAACTGCTCTGACGCAGACCGCGTCGCTGGTTGGTCTGCGCGGGCCCGACCGCGGCGCCGTTCACCGCGTTGACGTCTCGCACCACGGGAACGCCGACGGCCGCGAACGCCGCCAGCAGGTCCGCCGTGTACGCGTGCGGCGAACGCAGTGCCTCGACGTGCACGGGGCCCGACTGCCCGCGCTCGGGGAATCCGGGGCAGTGCTCGGCGCGCAGGAAGTACGGCCGGACGTCGCCCCAGCCCCAGCCGGTCGCGCCGGCCCGCTCCCAGCGCGCGTAGTCCTGCGGCAGGCCGAGCGCGTAGATGACGCCGTTGATGGTGCTGCTGCCGCCGAGGACGCGCCCGCGGCGCCAGGTCTCCGTGCGACCCGCTCGCGAGGCGTCGGGCTCCGTCTCGTACAACCACGCATAGCGCGTCCAGTCGCGAACGAAGACCTGGCCGCCGGGCACCTCGAACTGCCACTGGCCGTCGGGGCCGCCGGCCTCGACCAGCAGCACGGACGCCGACGCGTCTTCGGAGAGGCGCGCGGCGACGGCGCAGCCGGCCGAACCAGCGCCGACGACCACGTAGTCGAACTCGCCCTGAGCCGGCGCCCTGCTCACCGCGTGGCTTCCGCGCTCACGGCCGGCGGGCGTAGTGCCCATCGTGGACCCGCCGCCACGTCGCCCCGCCATCGCTCGACAGTTCCCAGTACTGGCGAACGCCGCCACCGGGCAGGGGCGACCAGGTCATCCGGTGCAGCCCCACGTACACGTCGAAGTGGTTGGTGCCGACGAGCACGACCGACTCGCCCTGGCGCGTGCCGACCAGCGACAGGATCTCGCCGTCGTCGGTCACGAACGTCATGTGCCACCGACCCTGGCGCCCGTCGTAGAAGAAGCTCGCACGGCCGTGGCCCCCGAGCGCGCCCTTCCAGTTCTCGACGAGCAGGCAGCCGGCGCGGCGGCGCCGGCCGGCAGCGCGAGCGCGGTCGCCATCGTGCACGGGGCCAGCAACCGAACGAGCTTCGAGATCATGTCCGCAGCGCCTCCGCGCGCGACCCGCCGCAGGCCGTGTCCGTGGGTCTACATTGTGTCGACACTGGAACGACACGAACTGTAGCATGGACGGGTCCCGCGGAGCGCCACGCCCACCGCAAGGAGACGAGCCGATGACGATCCTGAGCGACAATTCCGACGCGGCCCTCGGCGATGCCCCGTACGACGCGCGCTTCGTGCGCGTTCCCATGCGCGACGGCGTCGAACTCGGCGCCATCCTCTACCGGCCCTGGCCGCACCGTGGGCCGGTCCCGACGGTCATGGAGATGACGCCGTACCTGGCCGACATGCTGCACCAGGACGGGCTGATGTTCGCCCGCGCGGGCTTCGCGTTCCTCGCGGTCGACTGCCGCGGGCGCGGCGGTTCGGCGGGCGAGTTCCACCAGTGGATCCACGACGGCCCCGACGGCTACGACACGATCCAGTGGATCGCGGGCCAGCCGTGGAGCGACGGCCAGGTAGGCCTGGGCGGCGGCTCGTACACGGGCTGGAACCAGTGGATGATCGCCGGCACCCTGCCGCCGGCGCTGAAGACGATCGTGCCGTCCGCCGCGTTCATGGCCGGCGTCGACCTGCCGCTGCGCGGCATCGGCAACTCCTACATCTACCGCTGGCGGGTGACGCTCAAGGGGCACTCGATCTCCTGGAACCTCGCCGCCGACACACAGCTGTTCAACCGCCTCCAGAGCGATCTCTACGCGCGCAGCGCCTCCCTCCTCGAACTGCCGGGGATGCTCGGCTACGAGGCCCCCGGCTGGGAGCAGGAGCTGACGCACACGGCCTGGGGCCCGCAGTGGGCTTCGCGCCGGCCTGCGGACGAAGCGCTCGCGCGCCTCGACATCCCGGTGCTGTCGCTGACGGGTCTCTACGACACCTGCCAGCGCGGCACGCTCGAGCATCACCGGCGTCTCGATCGACACGGCAGCGCTGCGGCCCGCGCGAAGAACTACCTCGTGATCGGCCCCTGGGACCACCGCGGAATGGAAGGCACCGACCAGGTGTACGGGCTCAAGTTCGGGCCTGCCGCGAAGCTGGACGTGCCGAAGCTCAAGCTCGACTGGTATCGCTGGGTCTTCGGGCTGGGCGAGAAGCCAGCGTTCCTCGATGCGCGGATCAAGTACTACGTGAGCGGCCCCGAGACGTGGCGGGGTGCTGACGAACTCGGTGCGATCCTCGGCCGGCCGCGCTCGCTCTTCCTCGCGTCGGACGGCTCGGCCGTCGACGTCTACCGCTCCGGCTGGATGACGGACTCGCCGGCCGACACCCCGGCCGACGCGTTCGTGAGCGATCCCGCCGACCTGCGGCCGCTCGAGGCGGAACGACGCCTGAGCAACTCGCCGGAACTCGCCTCGGGCGGCGGCGCGATGTTCCCGCGTGCCTACAACAGCCTGTTCTTCATCCTCGGCGGCGAGGACCCGACCAACGCGATCTTCTGCCACAATACCTACGGTCAGGGCGTCGTCTACCACACGGCCCCGCTCGAGTCCCCGCTCGAGGTCGTCGGCGAGCCGGAACTACGCCTGTGGGTGACCTGCGACGCGCCCGACGCGGACCTCGCCGTGCTGCTGTACGAGGTGCTCGAAGACGGTTCCGTGATCTTCCTGTCGTCCGACCAGCTGCGCCTGCGCTACCGGAACGGCTCCGTGGCCGGCGAGCCGATGCCGCCGGACCAGCCGGTCGAACTGCGCCTCGGGCCGTTTCGATTCGTTTCGCGACGACTCGCGCGCGGCTCGCGGCTGCGGCTCGTTATCCGGGCGCCGGTCTGCTCCTTCATCCAGAAGAACCTGAACTCCGCGACGCCCGTGCACGAGCAGCAGCCGCACGAGGCACGGGTCGCCCGCATCCGCGTGCTGCACGACCGCGAGCACCCCTCCGCCCTGCTGATCCCCGTCACCGGCCCGTGAGTCGCCACCCGAGAGATGAATCGCCGATGAGCACGCTGGTAATCCAGGTCGAGCGGCCCTTCGTGGTCTTCCTGGGAGACGTCACCGACGACACCTACGCCAAGACCGGGCTCGGCCTGGTGCAATGGCGGCGCGAGGACTGCCTCGGCCAGGTGCGCCTGCCCGGCGCGACCGTCGACGCGGGCGTACCCAACCTGACGATCGCGAGCGCGAAGGCCGCCGGCGCGCGCAGTCTCGTCTTCGGCGTCGCAGCGGTCGGCGGCGGGCTCCCGGAGCACTGGCTGCCCACGCTGCGCGACGCCGCGGCCGCGGGAATCGACATCGTGGCGGGCATGCACCTGCGCCTCGCCACGCTCCCCGGCCTCGCACAGGCCGCGGAGCGCGGCGGCGCGCGCCTCGTCGACGTGCGCGTACCGCCGCCCGGGCTGCCGGTGGGCACGGGGCGCAAGCGCTCCGGGTTGCGACTGCTCACGGTCGGCACGGACTGCGCCTGCGGCAAGAAGTACACGGCGCTGGCGGTCGATGCCGAGTTGCGCCGCCGCGGGCTGAAGAGCGACTTCCGCGCCACGGGCCAGACCGGGATCATGATCGCGGGCGAGGGCCTGCCCATCGACGCCGTGGTGTCCGACTTCGTCACCGGCGCCGCCGAGGTGCTCTCGCCGGACAACGACGCGGACCACTGGGACGTCGTCGAGGGCCAGGGCGCGATCTTCCATCCGGGCTACCTCCAGGTCACGGTCGGCCTGCTGGTCGGCTCGCAGCCCGATGCGTTCGTGGTGTGCCACGACCCGACGCGCACCCACATCGCCGGCTGGCCGCACGTGCCGCTGCGCTCGATCGCCGAGGTGGTCGAGCGCACGATCGCCGTGGGGAGCCTCACCAATCCGTCGATCCGCTGCGTCGGCGTCGCGCTCAACACGTCGAAGGTGCCCGCGGCCGAGCGCGCCGCGCTGATCGATCGCTTCCACCGGGAAACGGGCCTGCCCTGCGTGGACCCGATCGCGAACGGCGTCGGCCCGATCGTGGACCGCCTGCTCGAGGAGTTCCGCTCATGAGACTGAGCCTGCACGGCGAGAGCTGGAACGCGATCACGCCGTTCCGCATCACCGGCCACACCATCGAGGCGTTCGAGTCGCTGGTCGTCGAGATCGAGGACGACGGCGTGATCGGGCGCGGCGAGGCACTCGGCGTCTACTACCTCGACGAGACGGTCGCCAGCATGGCCGCGCAGGTCGAGTCGATCGCGCCGCAGCTCGAAGCCGGCATCGACCGCCACGCGCTGCATTCGCTGCTGCCGCCGGGCGGTGCCCGCAACGCGATCGACTGCGCGCTCTGGGACCTGGAGGCCAAGCGCGCCGGCCGGCGCGCTTGGCAGCTGGCCGGCGTCGAGCCGCGCCCGCTCGAGACCGTCTTCACCATCGGGATCGAGGCCACGCCCGAGGCCATGGCTGCCAAGGCCGCCGCGGCCGGCACGCACGGGCACGGGCTGCTCAAGGTGAAGCTCGACGGCACGCAGCCGCTCGAGCGGCTGCAGGCCATCCGTCGCGCGCGCCCGGATGCACGCATCGTGGTAGACGCCAACCAGGGCTGGACCTTCGCCCAGCTGCAAGTCCTGGCCCCCGCCTTCGCCGACCTCGGCGTGCAGATGATCGAGCAGCCGCTGCCGCGCGGCGGCGACGCCGAACTCGAGGGCTTCCGCGCGCCGGTGCCGCTGTGCGCCGACGAGTCCTGCCTGCACCTCGGCGAGCTGGCGCAGGCGGCGCGACGCTACCAGATGATCAACATCAAGCTGGACAAGACCGGCGGACTGACGCACGCGCTCGAACTCGCCCGGGCCGCGCGCGCGAGGGGGCTCGGACTGATGGTCGGCTGCATGGGCGGCAGTTCGCTCGCGATGGCGCCGTCCGTGATGCTCGGCTGGCTGTGCGACCTCGCCGACGTCGACGGACCGCTGCTCCAGAAGCGCGACCGGCTCGCGGGAATCCGCTTCGATCGCGGGCAGGTGTCGACGTTCGGCCCGGCGCTCTGGGGCTGAGGCGCGGCCGTCGCCGCGAAGACCCTCAGAGCACGCGACCGGGATTCAGGATGCCGCGCGGATCGAAGTGCTGCTTCAGGCCGCGCATCAGCGCGATCTCGGGGTCCGAGCGCGTGTAGCCGGGCCACGGTCGCTTCAGTCGACCGATGCCGTGTTCGGCGGAAACCGAGCCGCAGCCGCGCAGGCCCCGGTACACGATTTCGTCGACCTGCGGCGTGCCGCCTCGTCCAGCGAGGCCGCGAGCACGGCATCGAGGGCTCGGCCGGCCTCGATCGCTTCGCACAGCGTCGTCTCGAGCCGCGCCCGATCGTGCGCCGGGTCGGTCGCTTCGATCTCGACCAGCGCGTAGTAGGCTTGCGGCGATCCGAAGGGGCTGGACTCCCCCAGTTCGCGCAGCGCGCACTCGAAGCAGTCCGACCGCATCGCCTCGAAACCGCCGAGCGTGCCTTCGGTGCCGATGAACAGATGCTTCAGCCTGCTGCGCCGCCTCGAGCCGCACGCCGGCGCCCACGGTCATCACGGCCGCGGAGCGGTCGACGAGCTCGCCGTATACGTCCTGGGTAGAGTTTGTCGACGTGCGGTCGCGGTTCAGCCGCCCGACAGCTCTCGGCCGATCAGCAACCGCTGGATGTCGGAGGTGCCCTCATAGATCTGGCAGACGCGCACGTCGCGGTAGATCTTCTCGACGGGATAGTCCTCGACGTAGCCGTAGCCACCGAGCACCTGCACTGCGGCGGAGGCGACGCGCTCCGCGCGCTCGGACGCGAACAGCTTCGCCATGCAGGCTTCCTTGAGGCACGGCCGACCGGCGTCCTTGAGCGCCGCCGCGTGCAGCACCAGCTGGCGCGCCGCCTCGACGTCGGTCGCCATGTCCGCGAGCCGGAAAGCGACGGCCTGGTGATCCGTCAGCGGCTTGCCGAAGGCGCGTCGCTCGCGTGCGTAGGCGAGCGCGTGGTCCAGCGCCGCCTGCGCCATGCCGACGCTCTGCGCCGCGATGCCGATGCGGCCGGTCTCGAGGTTCGCGAGCGCGATGCGATAGCCCTCGCCCTCCGCCCCGATCCGCAGCCACTCGTCGACGTACACGTCCTCGTAGACGAGCTGCGCGGTGTCCGAGGCTCGCTGTCCGAGCTTCGCTTCGAGCCGGCCGACGCGCAAGCCCGGCGCGCCCCGCGGCACGAGGAACGCGGAGATCCCACGTTTGCCCGCCGCGGGATCGGTGACCGCGAACGTGATCGCGACGCCGGCGATGGCGCCCGAGGTGATGAACTGCTTGGTGCCGTTCAGCACGTAGCCGCCGTCGACGCGACGCGCGGTGGTGCGCAGATTCGCCGCGTCGGAACCCGCGTGCGGCTCGGTGAGCGCGAACGCGCCGATCATCCGGCCCGCGGCGAGCGGCTGCAGGCACTCGCGCTGCTGACGCTCGGACCCGCACGCGACCAGGATCGCGCAGACCGGCGCGTTGTTGACGCTCATCAGCGTGGACACGCCGCCGTCGCCGGCCGCGATCTCCATCAGCGCGAGCGCGTACGAGACGTAGTCTAGGCCGGCGCCGCCAAGCGACTCCGGCACGGTCATGCCGAGGAAGCCGAGAGTACCCATCTCGTCGAGCACGTCGCGCGGGATCGCGCCGGCCGCCTCCCACTCGCGCGCGTGCGGCGCGATCCGGGCGCGCGCGAACTCGCGCGCGGTGTCGCGCACCATCGCCTGGGCGTCGGTCAGGATCATCGATCGAGTCTCCGTTCGGGCCGCTCGTGCACGCGGTTCGCGGGCGCCTTCAGGCAGCGCGGTCGAGCGTTCGCTCGGCCGGCCGGTCGAGTCGCGCCAGCGCATCGCGGCGCCGGCGCCGTGCTTCCGGTACCGCCGCCAGTTTGACGACGCCGAAGCCGCGGATCGAGTCCGGCCAGCCGAGCAGGTCCTCGGCCGCGACCGGATCGACGCGGTCGCCTCGCGCGGCGAGCGCCGCGAGGTCGGCCGCGTAGTCCGCGATCAAGCCGCGCTCCAGCCGACGCTCCTCGGTCCAGCCGAACGGGTCGAACCGCGTGCCGCGCAGTCCCTTGCAGCGGGCCAGCACCCGGAACAGCGTGAACACCCAGGGCCCGAATCGCCGCTTGCGTGCGCGGCCGGTCGCGGGATCGACGCGACCGATCAGCGGCGGCGCGAGCCATACGGACACGCGCTCCCGGCCGGCGAACTGCGCGGCGAGCGCGGCCTCGAACTGCGGGTCCGCGTAGAGACGCGCGACCTCGTACTCGTCCTTATAGGCCATCAATCGGAACAGCGCCTCGGCGCCACGACGCAGCCACGCATCCGGCACCCGTCCCCGCAGCGGCGCGAGCGCGTCGCGGTAGCGGCGGGCGTACGCCGCGTCCTGGTAGACGTCGAGTTCCGTGGCGCGCCGCTCGATCAGCGCCTCCGGCGCCAGCCGCGCGAGCGCCGCCGCCGGATCCGGTTTCGGCCCGAGCCCGGCTTGCCCGAGCACCGTCGCGAGATCGTGGGCCGCGGCTCTTCCCCAGTGCAGCGCGCGCTGGTTGGTCGCCACGGCAGCGCCGTTCAGCGCGATGGCGCGCTCGAGCGCCTCAAGCGAGAGCGGCACCAGCCCGCGCTGCCACGCGTAGCCGAGCAGCAGGGTATTCGCATACACGCCGTCGCCGAACAGCGCCTCGGCGAGGCGCGCGGCCTCGAGTTCGAAGCAGCGACCCTCCGCCGTGCGCGCGGCCACGCGACGCCGCAACTCGTCCGCCGGCACGTGCGCATCACGATCGACGACGACGTGGGCCGTCGGCGTCACGTCCACGTTGAGGACGGCGGCACCGTGCATGGCGGACAGGCGGCGCAGGGACTCCGGCGCCGCGGCCACGACCAGGTCGGCGCCGAGCAGCAGGTCGGTCGCGCCCGCGCCGATCTGCGGCGAGTGCAGGTCGTGGCCGGCCGGCGCGAGCCGCACCTGGCTCACGACCGCGCCGTTCTTCTGGGCGAGCCCGGTGTAGTCGAGAACCGTGGCGGCCAGTCCCTCGAGATGCGCCGCGGCCCCGAGCAGCGCGCCGAGCGTCAGCACGCCCGTGCCGCCGACGCCCGCGACGTAGACCTGGCAGGGCGCGGCGAGCGCCGGCACCGACGGCTTCGGCAACCCGGCGAACAGTGCCGTCTCGATAGGGACCAGCGACGCCGCGTCCGGCTTCCGCAGCACCGCGCCGTCGATCTCGACGAAGCTCGGGCAGAAGCCCTTGGCGCAGGAGTAATCCTTGTTGCAGACGCTCTGGTTCACCTGCCGCTTGCGGCCGTATTCGGTATCCACCGGCTCGACCGCGATGCATCGCGACTGCGTGGAGCAGTCGCCGCAGCCCTCGCAGACCCGCGGGTTGATGAACAGGCGTCGCGTCGGCTCGGGCAGCGTGCCCCGCTTGCGGCGCCGGCGCTTCTCGGACGCACAGATCTGCTCGTAGACGATCGCGCTGACGCCCGGCTCGCCGGCGTAGCGGCGCTGGAGCGCATCCAGCTCGTCGCGGTGCAGCAGTTCGACGCCGTCGAGCGCGTGCTTCGCTGCGTGCCAGCGCGAAGTATCGTCACTGACGAGCGCGATCGGCTTCACACCCTCCGCCTTCAGCTGGGCGATCACGCGCAGCGGGTCGAGCGTGCCGTCCGGTGCCTGGCCGCCCGTCATCGCCACCGCGTCGTTGTAGAGGATCTTGAAGGTCACGTTCGCGCGGGCCGCGACGGCTGCGCGGATGCCGAGCAGTCCGGAGTGCTGGTACGTGCCGTCCCCGAGGTTCTGGAACACGTGCTTCGTGCCTACGAAGGGTGCGGCACCCACCCACTGCACGCCCTCGCCGCCCATCTGGCTGAAGGTGCTCGTGCGCAGTTCGGGTTCGCCGACCGCCATCACGTGACAGCCGATGCCGCCGCCGACCGTCGTCTCGCCCGGCGTCTGCAGCGAGGTGTTGTGCGGGCAGCCCGCGCAGAAGTACGGCTTGCGGCCCACCAGCGCGGCACCGACGTCGTCGTCGGCGACGCGCTCCCAGCGTGCGAGCGACTCCGCAGTCGCACCGAGTGCGGCGCCGAAGCGCGCGTGCAGCGCGCGCGCGACGGTGAGCGGCGTGAACTCCAGGGTCTCCGGCAGCAGCGGGCGACCGTCCGGGTCGACCTTGCCGCTGACGCGCGGCCGCCGGTCGGCCGGCAGGTGGTAGAACGCCTCCTTGAGCTGCGGCTCGACGATGCCGCGCTTCTCCTCGACGACGAGCACTTCGTCGAGCCCCGCGGCGAACGCGAGCGCCGGTTGGGTCGCCAGCGGCCAGCTCATGCCGACCTTGTAGACCGAGATGCCGAGCTCACGCAGACGCTCCGTGCCGAGGCCGAGTTCAGCCAGCGCCTGCATCAGGTCCTGGTGCGCCTTGCCGACGGTGACGACGCCGAACCGGGCGTGCGCGCCGCGGACGATCACGCGGTCGATGCCGTTGGCCGCCGCCCACGCGCGCGCCGCGGGCAGGCGTTCCTCGACGAGCCGCCGCTCGAGCTCGGCGCGCTGGCCGGGCCAGCGGATGCGCGGGTCCCAGTTGAGCCCGTGCGGCGGCACGGCGAAATCCTCCGGGACACGGAACTCGGGGTACGGCTCCGGCAGTTCGATCGAGCCGGCGCTCTCGACCACGTCGGTCAGCGTCTTCATCGCGACCCAGAGGCCCGAGTAGCGCGACAGCGCGAAACCGGCGAGCCCGAGCGACAGCAGTTCCGCGATCGAGGCCGGCTGCAGGATCGGCATGCTCACCGACTGGCAGATGCCGTCGGTCTGGTGCGGGAACATCGAGGACTGGGCCGCGTGGTCGTCGCCGACGCAGGCGACCACGCCGCCGAGCCGCGACGCGCCCTGGACGTTCGCGTTCCGGAAGACGTCGCCGGTCCGGTCGACGCCCGGGCCCTTGCCGTACCAGATGCCGAACACGCCGTCCGCGGTGGGCGCACCGAAGGCGCGGTGCATCTGGGCGCCCCACAGCGCGGTCGCCGCCAGGTCTTCGTTGAGCCCGGGCTGGAACACCACGTCGTGCGACTTCAGGAGTTCCGCGGCCTTCCACAACTGGAGGTCGTAGCCGCCGAGGGGCGAGCCGCGGTACCCGGAGACGAGCCCCGCGGTCGACAGCCCGCGGGCGCGGTCGAGGCGGCGCTGCATCATCGGCAGGCGCACCAGCGCCTGGATGCCAGTGATGTACGCCCTCCCCCGCTCGCGCAGGTAGACGTCGCGCCACTGGAAATCGCGGTCGGGTTTCGTCATCGCCACACCTCCCGCGACGACGATACCGGGCGCCCGCGAGCGCACCCGTGTCAAAATACGCTCTCGACGGAGCGCTTCTTGGTATTTTCGTACTATTGTTTGCCCATCGGAGCGGACAGAATGACTACGCCGGCCCTCGATCGAACGGACCTGCGAATCCTGCAGCTGCTCGCCGACGACGGCCGCATCAGCTGGCGGGAGGTCGCGGAACGCATCGGCCTGTCGCTCACCCCCACGCTGCGACGCATCCGGCGCCTGGAGTCCGAGGGCTACGTGGCCGGCTACACGGCCCGCTTCGACGAACGGCGACTCGGCGGCCAGATGAGCGTCTACGTGTCGGTGACCCTGGAACGCCAGACCGAGGAGACGCTGAACGCCTTCGAGTCGCGCATCGCCGAGGTGCCGGAGGTCATGAGCTGCTTCCTGATGACCGGCGACGCCGACTACCTGCTGCGCGTGGTGGTCGCCGACATCGAGAGCTACCAGCGGTTCCTGCTGAAGACGCTGACGCGGATTCCCGGCGTCGCCCACATCCAGTCCAGCTTCGCCGTCAAACCGGTCCTGCAGCGGGTGGCCCCGCCGCTCGCGCCGAAGCCGCCGGCCCGCATCGCACGCGGCGGGCGCGCTCAGCGACGCCGCGCCTGACCGGCACCGTCGGCGGGTCGATCGGACGTCACCCGCGGCGCGGGCGCCGCTCGCCGCACCTGCCTCGCATACTCGAGCGGCGTGCGGCCGACCAGCGCCCGGAACCGCCGGGTGAACGCGCTGTGATCGGCAAAGCCGCACTCCTGCGCCACTCGAGCAACCGCCATCCCCTCGCCCAGCAACTCCAGAGCCCGGTCGATGCGCGCCATCGTGTGGATCTCGCGCGGCGTCAGCTCCAGCACCCGCGCGAAGTCCCGCTCGAGCTGCGAGGCCGAGACGCCGCACTCCCGCGCGATCGCCCGCAGGCCGAGCGGCCGGTCGTAGGCGGACCGCAGCGCCGCGGTCGCGCGCGACACGCGCTCGTAGGTGGGGTGGCGGCGGTCCGGGCGGCGCAGCGCGCGCGACACGGCGGCCACGCCGATCGTCTCGCCCCGCGCGTCGACCACCGGCGTGCGCGCATAGATCAGCCACGAAGGCACGCCGCCGACCGCGGCCGATCGCTCCAGCCGGTGCGTCAGCGGCCGTCCCGACGCGAGCACCCGGCGGTCGAGCGATTCGTAGTGGCGCGCGAGCGGCTCCGGGAAGAAATCCGCGGCACGACGGCCGAGCATCGCGCTCGGCGTCGGCACGCCGCACAGCCGGGCCATGGCGCTGTTGGCCGCGACGTAGCGCAGTTCGCGGTCCTTCACGAAGAAGGGGCTCTCCGGCAGCTGGTCCATCAGCAGCTGCACGGCCCCCACGGGCATCGAACGCATCGGGGCTCGGCGGTTGGTCTTGGCTCGGCGTACTATGCCGAAATCCGCACGACGCGTGCAGCCGATCCACAAGACCCGTGGACCTCGCAGGCACTAGGGTCTCGGCTCGCCGAGAGGGAGGAGCACCGATGAACGCAGCAACCCACGCCGATTACAGGGATCGCAGCTGGACGCCGCAGCCTGCCGCCGAAGGCGCGTGGCGCCGGTTCCTGACCGAGGCGTTGGCTGGAAACCGCAGGGCCGCCGCGCTGGCCGACCAGCTGCACGCCACCACCGCGGTCCGGTTGCGCGACGTCGTCGACCACGTGGTGATCGCCGACCGGGCGGCGCTCGAGCGCCTCGAGGGTGCCAGGTGGAGCCGGCGGGCGGACGGCGTCCTGGTCAACCCGACCGGCGAGTTCCCCGAGGTGGTGCCCGGTGACGCCACCGTGGTCTGGCTGCGCGTCGAGGACGTCGCGCATTTCCTGCGCACCCACGGCTGCGACTCTCCGCTCGAGGGTGCCGAGCACGGCCCGCTGCAGCGCTCGCTCTGCTTCCCCGACCGGATCGCGTTCGGCGTGCTGGCGCGGCGGGGCTATCCGGGCTTCGACGTGCCGACGGTCGATCCGGAAGCGATCCGCCGCGCGCGCCTGCACCACCGGCGTTTCCTGGCGCGTCGCCGCCAGTTCGACACGATCGAGCAGGGCCTCGCGCACACCGAGCGCCTGGTCGACGCCGCAGTGGCCGACCTCGGCCAGCACTGGGCCTGCGCACTCTGGCTCGACGCCGAGCGGGCGTACTGGATGACGCGCTGCCCGACCGGTCGCCGGCAGAAGGAGCGCCAGGACCGCGCCGGCATCGGCTGGGCCAACCTCGACCACCACACCTACGACGGCTCGCGCAGGCACTACCGCCACACCATCCGCATCCTCGAGAAGCTCGGCTACGAGCTGCGCGAGATGCTCTACGCCGGCGAACTCGCCGGCTGGGGCAGCCAGGTGCTGGAGCAGCCGGTGCTGAAGAGCACGATCTTCGCGGACGTCGACCTCGCGCCGCACGAAGTCGACGTCGACTTCGCGCACGAGCAGCTGCCCGATCTGGACCGTCACCGCCGGGCCGGCATCGTCTCGACGCTGCACGGCGAGTCGATCCTCGAGGGGGGGCTCAACCACGTCGCCGGACTGTACGATCAGGCGCAGTTCCGCCGGATCGCCGCCGCGGAGGGAGTGCGCACGATGCCGCCGTTCTCGACCTTCCCGTTCCTTTACCAGGAGCTCACCGAGGGCGACGTCGCGGCGGTCGAGCTCGAGCGCGTGGACGCGCTCGAGGCCGGCGGCCATCTCACCGCGGCCGAGGCCGAGCAGATCCGCCTGAACGGCTTCATCGCCGCGCACCTCGAGAACATCGAACGCAACGACGGCTACAAGGGCTTCAATCGCCCCGGCATCGACGGCGTCCTGCGTGCCCTCGATCCGCGGGCCGCGGTGCGCGATTCGGCCCTGGCCGGGACGAGCGCGTGAACGCGGCGCGGCAGCGTGCCCGCCGGGACAGCAGCGCAGCCATCGCGCAGCTGCAGGCGCGTCTCGGCGCGCGCATCGCGACCTCGGCGAGCACCTGCGACCAGCATGCGGCCGGCGAGGGCCTGCGCGATCGCGTCCCGCCCGACGCCGTCGTCTACGCGGAATCGACGGCCGACGTGCAGGCCGTGCTCGAGGTCTGCCACGCGACCACCACGCCGGTGATCCCGTTCGGCGCCGGCACCTCGCTCGAGGGCCACCTGCAGGCCATCCACGGCGGCATCTGCCTCGACCTGTCGCGGATGAACCGCGTGCTGGCCGTGAGCGCCGAGGATCTCGACTGCCGCGTCGAGGCCGGCGTCACGCGCGAGCAGCTGAACGCCCACGTGCGCGACCAGGGCCTGTTCTTTCCGCTGGACCCGGGTGCGAACGCCACGCTCGGCGGCATGGCGTCCACGCGCGCCAGCGGCACCAACGCGGTGCGCTACGGCACGATGCGCGACGTCACGCTCGGCCTCACCGTGGTCACGCCCGACGGTCGCGTGATCCGCACCGGCGGCCGCGCGCGGAAGTCGTCGGCCGGCTACGACCTGACGCGCGTGTACGTGGGCAGCGAAGGCACGCTCGGCGTGATCACCGAACTGCAGCTGCGGCTCTTCGGCGTGCCCGAGCGCCTCGTCGCGGGGGTCTGCCAGTTCCCGTCGGTGGACGCGGCCGTCGCCGCGGTCGTCGCCGTGCTGCAACTCGGCGTGCCGATCGCGCGCATCGAACTGCTGGACGCGCTGCAGATGCGCGCGTGCATCGCGTACTCGAAGCTCGCCGAAGTCGAGGAGCGCCCGACGCTGTTCCTGGAATTCCACGGCTCGCCCGCGGCGGTAGCGGAGCAGGTCGAGACCGTGCGCGAACTGTGCGCCGCCGAGGGCGGCAGCGCGTTCCGGTGCGCCTCCGACGAAGGCGAGCGACGGCAGATCTGGAGGGCGCGCCACGATGCCTACTGGGCCGCGCGGCAGCTCGCACCCGGCAAGGAATCCTTCGCGACGGACGCCTGCGTCCCGATCTCGCGGCTTGGCGCGTGCATCGCCGAGGCGCAGGCGGCGGCGGCTCGGAGCGCCCTGCTCTGCCCGATCGTCGGCCACGTCGGCGACGGCAACTTCCACGCGCTCGTGCTCTACGACGCCGCCGATGCTTCCGAACGCGCGCGCGCCGAGGAATTCGTCGAGACGGTCGGACGCACAGCGATCGCCCACGGCGGGACCTGCACCGGCGAGCACGGCATCGGCCTGCACAAGCTCGGGATGCTGGAGGCCGAGCACGGCGAGGCCGTGAGCGTGATGCGCGCGATCAAGCACGCGCTCGATCCCCGGGGCATCATGAACCCCGGGAAGACGGTCCCCCGCTGAGCCCGGCCGCTCAGGCCAACTGCAGCAGGGCGCGGTACGCGAAGTCGGCGGTGCGTCCGTAGACCGCGGCGCGCCACGCGGGCGTGTCGACGTAGAACGCGTCGCGCAGCGCATGCTTGATCGACGCGCGCGCCGCATCGTTCGCGTCCGGCCGGGTCGCGAGCCAGTGATCGCCGCGGAGCGCGTCGAGCACCGCGCCGATCGGCCGCGTCCCGAACTCGAGCGCGACGTAGGTAGTCTCGACGTCGGGCCTCGCTTCGACGACTCCGTTCGGCACCGTGCCGACGACCGCGGCGGAAATCGACTCGCCCCCGGCCAGCGACTTCACGTCTGCTCCGTACCAGCGGCGGGCGCGCGCACAGCCCGCATCGCTGCCCATGGCGATGGGCTCGCCGTAACCGGTCGGCCCGAGCCCCGTGTGCAGGTCGAGCACCGCGAGCCGCGCGAGCGCAGGCGATAGGCACTCCCGGAGCAGTCTTGCCAGGGTCCGGGCCGACCACGTTCGCGAGGTGCCGCCGTAGAACAGGCCGGTCGGGCGCGTGTACTGCCCGCCGCTCACGGCGGCCTGGAACGCACGCTCGCCATGCGCACGCACGTAGTCGGCGATCGCCGCCTCGGCGGCGCGCCGCCCCTCGCCCTGCCAGTCGCGCGGGACCAGCCACTCGTGCAGACGCTCGTAGCCGCTCGAGTCCGGCAGCGGCTTCGAGAAGTCGACGAAGTTGCGGTTGAGGTCCACCCCGTCCTCGTTGACGCGCCGCAGCCAGGCGAAGCCGTGCGGGTTCAGGGCGTGCACGAGCACGAGTCCGACGCGCTGGGGCAGCGACTCGTGCAACCGGTCCTCGAGCAGGCCGACCTGGCACCCGGAGCCACAGAAACCCTCGGCGCCGTGAGTACCCGACAGCACCAGCAGAACGTGTTCGGCGGACTCGGGACCGAGCATCGCCACGTCGATGGAGAGCGCTTCCCCCGCGGGACCCCGTGCCGAAGGGTGCGGATAGCTCGCCCGGCGCGCGCCGGCGCGATCGGCGGCGCGGATGAAGGCCTCCCGGGCACCGGCGTAGTCGTCGGCAAAGTACTCGGATACGGACACGGTCGACCTCGCGCGACAGGCGCGGTGCAATCTATCAGGACGCGCGCTGCCGCAGCTGCCTCAGCGCGCGAGAGCGAACGTGAGCCCGCGGGCGATCGAGGCCGGCACCACCGTCACGTGGTTCTCGTCGGAGAAGCTCACGAACTCGACTCGGTAGCCCGGCGCGCCCGGCACCGATCCGAGCCTCGTCGCAAGTTCGCGCGCCTCGGCGATCATCCGCGTGTAGCGAACGTGCGCATCCACGGCTTCCTGGCTGATCGGTCCACCCGGCCGCACCCGAACGCCGCGATCTTCCCCTCCCCCGACGGTCAGCAGCACGCGGGGCGCGAAGCAGCCGTCCCGCACGGCGGCGGCGAAGCGTGCTTCGTCCGCGAGCGCCGCGCGGTCCCGGAACCAGATCGACGGGCTCGCGGCAACGTAGGCGTCGAAGCTGCCCGTCCGCGTGAACAGCGCCCGGATCGTCGCGAGCCCCCCCGAGCGAGTGCCCGCGGAGTCTCCGGCTGCCGGCGCCGCCACCGCCGGGGTCGCGGTGGACGCGAACGACGCGGGGACCGCGAGCAGCGACGGCACGAGCAGCAGCGTGGCCAGAGCCTTCACGACGACCCTCCGCACACCCGGAACCTCGAGTGGATATTATCTTTTCCAGCCTGCAGCGGGCACCCGGCCGGCTGCAGCCTGGGAAACTTGAAGCCACCGGCGGCCTTCGACACGGAGGGCTACATGGACAGCATTTTCGCCAACGCTGGGCGCAGCCGGCACGCCACGATCCGGCTCGCCCCGGCCGCCGCGTCCGGCCGCCGCGTTCTCGCCCGTCTCGTCCTGGCCGCAGCCGTCGCTTGCACGGGCGTCGACGCCGGGGCGCAGGCCGCCGAACCGGCGTCGCACCCGCCCCTGTCGGCGGCGGCACGCGCCCACGTCACCGGTCGGATCGCGGACCTGCAGCGCCTCCACGCGCCCGAGGCCATCGAGCGACTGGAGGCGGTGGCGATCGGCGGCACGCAGCAGTGGCTCTCGATCCGCGGCGCGAACCGCGCGAATCCCGTGCTGCTCTTCATCCACGGCGGCCCGGGCTCGCCGATGCTGCCGACCGCGTGGGCCTGGCAGCGCCCGCTCGAGGACTACTTCACCGTCGTGCAGTGGGACCAGCGCGGCGTCGGCAAGAACGCGGTCGGCGCGGACCACGCGGCACTCGCGCCGACCATGACGCTGGAGCGGCACGTGCTCGATGCCGAGGCCGTCGTCGAGCACCTGCGCCGCAGCCTCGGCGTCGGCAAGGTGTTCGTGATGGGTTACTCCTGGGGCTCGACGGTCGGCACGCACCTCGCGGCACGCCGCCCCGACCTGCTCCATGCCTACGTGGGTATCGGCCAGGCCGTGCCGGACTCGGGTTCCGAGCGCGTGCTGTACGAGGAGACCGTGGCGCGCGCGCAGGCGGCCGGCGATGCGCAGGCTCTGGCCGAACTGCGCGCCCTCGCCCCCTACCCGCCCCCCCGGTTCTCGCTGGCGGGCGCACTCGCGGTCCGCAAGTGGGCGCGCGTGTACGACGGCGGCTGGTACGGCAAGGACGATCTGTCGCTCTTCTTCGCCCTGCCGGAATGGGCGCCGGAATACACACCCGAGGACGTGGCGGCGCAGGCGCGCGCCACGCGCTGGGCCACGCAGAGCCTCGAGGACGCGCTGCGTCGCGCGGCCGACTCGGCGCCGCGGCGCTTCGAAGTGCCGGTCGTGCTGCTGATGGGGCGCCACGACCTGCACACGCCGTACGTGGTCGCTCAGCGCTGGTTCGGGACGATCGAAGCACCCACGAAGCGCTTCGTGACCTTCGAGCGCAGCGCCCACTTCCCGATGCTCGAGGAGCCCGGCCGGTTCCTCGTCACGATGGTGCGCGAGGTGCTGCCGCTCGCGGAGCCGCGCTAGGCGGACGCTACGGGAGGTTGTCGATGCGCACGGCCGGCAGTTCTCCCGCGGGCCGGAAGCCGAGCACTCGGCCGTAGAACGCGAGTTCCGCTTCCCGCGCTTCGACGTTGCTCTTCAGCTGGCGGAACCCGTGCGCCTCGCCTGCGAACTCGAGGTAGGCGACCGGCACGCCACGTGCGCGCAGCGCCGTCACGATCCGCTGCGACTGGTTCGGCGGCACCACCTTGTCGTCGAGCCCCTGGAACACGATCAGCGGCCGGTCGAGGCCGTCGAGGTTGTGGATCGGCGACAGCTGCCGATAGCGCTCGCGCGCTTCCGGCCACGGACCGATCAGGGTCTCCACATAGCGCGACTCGAACTTGTGGGTATCGGCGCGCAGGGTCTCGAGATCGCTGACCCCGAAGTAGTTGGCGCCGGCGCGGAACACGTCGTGGAAGGCCAGCGCCGCGAGCACGATGAAGCCGCCGGCGCTGTTGCCGCGAATCAGCAGGCGCTCCGGATCGGCCAGCCCTTGCGCTGCGACGAAGCGTGCGCCCTGCACGGCGTCCTGCACGTCGTATTCGCCCATGCGCCCGTAGAGGCTGCGGCGGTAGTCCCGGCCGAAACCCGTCGAGCCGCGGTAGTTCAGGTCGAGCACGGCGATGCCGCGACTGGTCCAGTAATGGATGCCGACGTTGTACGCGGGTGTCGTGTGCAGGGTCGGGCCGCCGTGCGCGATCACCACGAGCGGCGGCTTGGCGCCGTCGGGACCGCGGTACTCCGCGTTCGCCGGCGGATAGTAGAAAGCGTGGGCCGTCATGCCGTCGGTCGTCGGGTAGCTCAGGGCCACGGCCCGTGAGGCGCCGGCCTCGAAGCCCGGCGAAGCCGGCGAGCGCACGACCGCGGCGTCACCGGTGGCCGGGTCGAGCTCGACGATCGCGTGTGCGCGGTCGCGGAAGCCCGCCTCTAGCCAAGCCCGGTCGCTACCCACGGCGAGCGAGCGCGCACCGACGATGTCCGCCGCGAGCCGCTGCACGCGGCCGTCGCGTTCATCGACCAGTGCGACGCCTTCGTCGCCGGCTTCGTTGTACGCGGCCACGATCCGGCCGTCCGGCAGGAAGTCCCAGGTTTCGGCGCCCAGTTCCCAGCCCGCGAACCCGAACTCGAGGCGCTCGCGCGTGACGGCGCGCACGCGCCGGCCGTCCCAGCGCAGGAAGTTCCACCACCCGTCGCGGTCACCGACGAACCACAGGCTGCCGTCGCGGGCCCAGCGCGGCGTGCGTGCGGCCTCGTCGACGCCAGCGTTGATCGCGCGTACGCCCGCGAGTGCGCCGTCGGCACGCACGTCGGCGACCCTGACCTCGACCCGGTCCCACGGCATGTGCGGGTGGTTCCAGGCGAGGAACGCGAAGCGCCTGCCGGCTGCATCGAAGACCGGATCCGAGACGAAGTCGGTGCCGTCGAACAGCACGCTCGTCGCGCCGTCGGCGAGCGCGACCGCGACCAGAGCGTTGCGCGGCTCGCCTTCGCCCCTGTGGTCCTCGCGCACACAGACGAGACGCGGGCGCACGGGATCGGCGGTGCAGTTCGCGTAGCGCGTGCCCGTCTCGCGGGTCAGTGCCTCCGGCGCCTCGCCGGGCCGATGGCGCCAAATCTGCTGGTCGCGCGCGTGGGTGAAGTAGACGACGCCGTTCGCGACCGTGAGTCCGCCGCCGCCGTACTCGTGCACGCGCGTGCGCACGCCGAAGCCTGGCGGAGTCACCGTTTCGGCGGCGCCCGAGAGTCCGCGCCGCATCACGACCGTGCGCCCCTCGGCGGCGATCGGCTCGAGCCAGTAGAGAAAGTCGCCATCGGCCTGGAGTTCGCCGTAGCGCGTGCCACCGATGGCGAGGTCCTTCGCCTGCACGGGCGAGCGCCACTCCCCATAGGGCTTCGCCTCCACGGCGCCCTGGAGAGCACCGAGGCGCGAGGGTTCCCCGTTCAGGTGCGTCGCGAAGAAGTCGGTCGTCGCCTGCAGCACGTAATCGAGGGCCTTGCCCCGATAGCCGTGGTACTCGCCCGGCAGCGGCACCACCTCGTGCCGCACGCCCGCGTCCACCAGCGCGCGCGACATGCGCATGACCGCATGGAACATCGGCGCCTCGTGCGTACCGGCGATCAGCATCAGGGCGCCGCGGATGCGGGGCGCCAGACGGTACAGCGACTGGCGCTCGTAGACCGCCGCGGCCTCCGGCATCAGGCCCATGTACGGCTCGCAGAGGATGGTTCGGCAGTCGAGGCCCGGGCCGCTGATCACGGCAGCGCGGTACAGCTCGGGGTAGGCCGCAATCGCGCGAAAGGCGTTGCCGCCGCCCCACGAGTGCCCATAGACGCCCGCGCGCGACAGGTCGAGGTACGGCCGCTGCGCCGCCAGGTTGCGCAGCGCCGCCGCCTGGTCGTCGGCCACGACCTGCCAGTCGCCGGCGGCCGCGTCGTGGAAGGCTTTCGACCGGCCCGGCGTACCGCGGCCGTCGACCACGACCACCACGTAGCCGAGCTGCGCGAGCGCGAGCTGGTGGTTCCGGTGAGGCATCGGCAGCGGATCGAAACCGCGCCGCACGTAGACGATCTGCGGACCGCCGTAGAGGTGCTGGACGACGGGATAGCGGCGCTTCGGGTCGAAGTCGTACGGCTTGTAGATCACGCCGTGCAGGTCCGTGGTGCCGTCCGCGGCCTTGACCACGAACTCCTCCGGGGCGCGCCAGCCGGCGGCCTCGAGCTTCGCGACGTCCTGCGTCGCGAGCGTGCGCACGAGCCGGCCGTCGGCGCGGCGCAGGTCCACGCGCGTCGGGCGCGAGGGCGACGAGTGCGTGTCGAGGAAATACCGCAGCGACGGCGCGAACTGGATCTCGTGCTGACCCTCGTGTTCCGTGAGCCGCTGCAGCCGACCGCCGTCCAGCGGGACTCGATACAGGTGCACGTCGTAGACGCGCGGCTCTGCCTGCGCGGTGAGATAGACGTAGCCGTCGCGCGGATCGACGGCCTCGACGTCGACGACCGGGAATGCGCCCCGCGTGAGCTGCCGAACCAGCCGCCCACGCAGATCGTAGCGGTAGACGTGGTTCCAGCCGTCGCGCTCCGACTCCCACAGGAAACCGCGCCCGTCCGGCAGCAGCGTGAAGCCGACGCGGCCGGAGTACATCAGGTCGTGGCCGTTGCGCACCCAGGAGGTGCCGCGCTCCGTGAGGACCAGGCGCACGGCGCCGGTGCGCGGATCCGCGGCGAGCACCTCGATCGTGCGGAAATCGCGCGCGGTCCGCGCGAACAGCACCTCGCTCGAATCGGGCAGCCACGCGAGCAGCGTGAAGTAGCGATCCGTCGCCTCGCCGAGGCGCAACGGCACGGCGCGCCCGGTATCGGCCTCGACGGCGTACACCTCTACCGTCGGCATCGGCTGGCCCGGCACCTCGACGGGGTTGTAGCGAATCGCCACGTCGTCGCCGAGGTAGTCGATGTCCGGCGCCTTCGGCACGCGCGTGCGGTCCACCCGCGTCGCGAACAGCCAGCGACCGTCCGGCGACCACGGCTGCGCCGCAACCGGGCGACTGACGCCGTAGAGGCGCGTCGCGTCGAGGTCCCACGCGATCCCGGGTGCGGCACTCGAGGTCAGGCGTCGCCCAGTATCTTCCGCGGCCTCGCGCACCCAGAGGTCGCCGTCACGGACCAGGGCGTACCGGGCGCCGTCGGGCGAACGCACGTGCGGCACCGGGACGAGCGGCGCGAGCGGGAACTGCCGGAGGTAGGTCGGCGCCTGCGGAGTGGCCGCGGCTGTCGCTGCGGCCGGCGCACGCTCCACCGTGTCGCGCGCCGGATCGACGGCGACTCGGAACCGGCTGCCGTCCGGGCGCGTCTCGACGTAGTGGAAGGACGAGCCGTCGGGCAACCACTCGGGCACGACACGCGCCGGCGGCGCCAGCCGCTCGAAGTCCAGGTAGGCGCGGTAACGCTGCACCTGCTCGGGGGTCGGTGCGGCGTGGACGCCGGAAACGACGAGGCCTGCCGCGAGGCAGGCCCAGATGCCGAAGGAGTGGCGCATGAACTCTCCCGTCCGAGTCGCGCGGCGACGCGGACCCGGGCCAATCCCGGCCGCCGCAGCGCGGCGGCCGGGTCGTCGCGTCACCAGTTGTAGCGCAGATTGACCGAGTACGTCGTCGGCTTCACGCGCGTGCCCGCGCCGGGCACGAAGATGTTCGGGAACACCAGCGCGTCCTCGTCGAGCAGGTTTTCGGCGCCGACCGAGGCGCTCCAGCGCTCCGCCTCGATGCCTAACCGAAGGTTCAGCAGCGACTGGCTGTCGGTGGTGCCATTGAACACGTCCACGCGGTTGCCCGCGATCAGCTGGCGCGCGACGAAGAAGAAGCCGTCGGCGTACTGGTAATCCGCGCGCCACGTGAAGGCGAGGCCCCCGGCGCCGAACGGGATCTTCTGGCTGAGCGACGCCGACGCCGTGAACTCCGGCACGTAGTTGAACGGCTCGCCCTCGTTGTTCTCGAACGTCGTCGAGTCGAAGGCGACGTCGTTCCAGCTGCCGGTCAGGTTCAGCGACAGCTCGGACGGCAAGCGCATCGAGAGCGCGAACTCCGCGCCCGGACCTGAGGCGGCGCCGGCGTTGGTCGTGACCGCGAACGGCCCGACGCGGTTGTTCGACTGGCGGTTCTCGTAGTCGAGGTAGTACGCCGCGGCGTCGAGGTAGAGCCGCCCCTCCAGCAGGGCCGCCTTGGTGCCGATCTCGTAGCTCCACAGCGTCTCGGGATCGAAGGTCGACCGGTCGAAGTTGAAGCCGCCGCTACGGAAGCCCTTGGCGACGGTCGCGTACGACGAGACGGCGTCGCTCCACTTGTAGAGCACGTTGAAGCGCGGACTGGTCGAGTCGAACTCAGCCGAGGCGGAGGTGGTCACGCCGGCAGCGTTGGTGCCGATCGTCTCGCGCTCGTCCTCGTAATAGCGCAGACCGACGCTCGCCTCGAGGCTGTCGGTGAAGGCCCACGTCACGTCGCCAAATAGCGCCCGCGACTCGGAGTTCACCGGGTCGGTGCCGACCCGGAACAAGCCGGCGAAGATCGGTACCGCCGGCGCCGGGAGGCCCTGGCGCACCGCCGGGGACTCGAAGTCCCGATACCACGCGCCGACCACCCAGCGCAGGCGCCCGTCGCCGCTCGAGGCGAGCCGGAGTTCCTGGCTGAACTGCTTGAAATTGATGTCGAACGACAGACCGGCGTTCAGCCCGGCCGGCAGGCCGAGGTTGCGGCCGCTCGCGACGAAGAGGAAGTCGCGGTCCACCCAGCCGGTCGCCGAGGTCAGCTTGACCGCACCGAAATCGTAGTCGACCGTCAGGTTGAGGATGTGGCTCCCGTCGCTGGCCGGATCGGCGCGCTCCTCGCTGCTGACGAGACTCGTGCCGACGTCGCTCGTGTTGTTCGCGTCGGCTTCCGAGTCGAGGTACTGATACAGCAGCGAGGCGCGCAGCGCGCCCTCCGGCGCATAGACGGCCTTGATGCGGGCGAACTGGGTCTCGACCTCGTTGAAGTCCTTCTGGCCGAGCCGCGAATAGTCGATCCAGCCGGCACTCTTGTCGTAGCCGGCGACGACCCGTACGCCGAAGGTGTCTTCGACGATGGGCCCGCCGAACGCGCCGTTGATCCGGTAGCCGGTGCCGCCGTCGGCAACGCTCGAGAGCGTCGCGTCGGCGAAGCCCTCGAACTTCGTGAGGGACGGATCGCGGGTGATGTAGCGGATGGTGCCCGACACCGAGCCCTGGCCGTAGAGAGTTCCCTGCGGACCCCGCAGCACCTCGACGCGCTCGATGTCGACGAGCGGGAACCCGGAGTCGCGCTGCTGCTGGTCCACCGAGATGCCGACGTCGTCGACGTAGACGCCGACGGTCGGCAGGCCGGTGCCCGCGCCGGCGTCGACGCCGCGCAACTGGATGCGGTCGGCGCCGATCACCTGGCTGGTGTTCATCGCGAGACCGGGCACCGAGTACTGCAACTGCTTGAGATCGAACGCGCCGCGCTCCTCGATTTCGGGACCGCCGACCGCGGTGATCGCGTACGGCACGTCGACGATCCGCTCCTCGCGGCGGCTGGAGGTGACGACGACCTCGCCCAGGTTGGCGGCACGCTCGCCGGCGCGCGGCGGAGCGGTCTGGGCCAGGGCCTGCGGACCCGCGAGCACTGCGGCCACCGCGATCGCGACGGCACTGACTTTAGCGTGGCGCATGAATCGATCCCCCGAACGGCGAGCCAACGGATGCGCGGGACACTACTGGTTAGTTTTTTATACGTCAATTGCGAGCCTCTCCGCGGTTGCGGCCGTACCACAGCCGCAACGACGTTCTGCAACGGCCTCGTGGCTATAGTTTTAGTCAGAAGCCGGGCTAGACTCCTCGTGTGCAACCGGAGGCCGAGATGAGCGAGTCGATCAACCGCCGGTCTTTCCTGCGGGCAGCCGGTACCGCCGTCGCGGCGACCGGAGTCGGGGCAGCGCTTCCCTTCGACGCCGGCGCCCACGCGGCGTCGACCGCACGAGCCGCCATGAGTCCCACCTCCACTCTCGCCGCGAGCCTCCGCGAGCGCATCGCGCCGCTGGCCGAACGCCACCGCCTCGTCGGACTGGGACTCGCGGTCGCCCGCGGCGCCGAGGGCGAAGCGCTGGGCTTCGGACTGGCCTCGGTGCCGTTCGACGTCCCGGTGACGCCCGACACGCTCTTCCACGTGGCCTCGGTCGGCAAGCACTTCACGGCAGCCGCCGTGCTGCAGCTCGCAGGGCACGGGCGCCTGCGACTCGCCGATCCGATCGGCCGCCACCTGAAGGACGTGCCCGACGCGTGGGCCGCGCGCTCGATCGCGAGCCTGCTGCACCACACCAGCGGGATCCCGGATTACGAAGGCGACGACTTCGACGACACGAAGCCGCATACGCGGGCGGAAGTGATCGCGGCGGCCGCCGCGAAGCCGATGCTGTTCGACGAGGGTCGCACGTGGTCCTACTCGAACATGAACTACATGCTGCTCGGGTGGCTGGTCGAGGCCACTTCGGGGCTAACGTTCACCGAGTACCTGACGAACAACGTGCTGCGCCGCGGCGGCCTGGTCGACTCGCGGGTCGACGCCGCGGAGGAGCTGGTGCGCGGGCGCGCCGAACCCTACACCTGGCATGCGTCCAGCGGCACGTTCCGGCACGCATCGCGCATGGACAACGCCTATTCGGGATACCCCGACGGTCCCGTGCTGCTGACCGCCGCGGACTCGCTGCGGTGGGAACGCGCGCTCGCGAGCCACACGGTGCTCGACGCGGACCAGTGGCGCACGATGCTGGAGCCGGCACGCCTCTCGAGCGGGCTCTCGGCCCCGTATGCCTGCGCGTGGTTCGTGGAGTCGGTGCGCGGCCGCGCGATCCACTCGCACACCGGCGGCCTGCCGGGCTTCACGGCGTTCTACCTGCGCATGCCCGAGTCGGGCGTGGCCGTCATGGTGCTGACGAACGTCCGGATCTTCGGCTCGCGTGTGCAGCGCTACCTCGGCTGGGTCGCCGCGGAAGCCGCCGCACCAGGTTCGACGATGCTGTCCCTGCCGCCGGGCCGCGACGACCGCCCGGATCTCACGCTGGCTGCCCGGGAGATGCTGCTGCGCGGCGACCGTCCGGCAAACCGCGACGCACTCGCTCCGGAACTGCTGACGATCGTCGAAGGTCCGCTGGGCGACCGCGGCCTGACGAACCGGCCGATCGCGCTCGCCGGCGAACCGACGCGCTTCGAGTTCGTGGAGCAGCGCCGATTCGGACCCGCGACGCTGCGACGCTACCGCCTGATCTACCCCGACCTCGTCGAGCACGTCGTGTTCGGCTACACCCCGGCCGGCAAGATCTACTGGATTTTCCCCGACTGACCGTCGGCACTCGCGACCGCGCCCGTACCGTCGACGATGCGGGCATCGCGCAACAGGGAACCGTAGGCGGCGACCGGCGCGCGCGCCAGGACGGCGGCGGCGGCGAGGCGGGAGACGGCGAAGCCACGCATGCAGGATGCCTCCCGGCCCACGACCCCACGCCGCGATCCCGCCCGACGCCAATGGCTAATTTTCTATACGTCAAACGCCGCCCCGGCCGATGCGGCCCGCTTGGTTGAGCCAGCCGTCCGGCCGCGGCTACGATGGTCGGGTCCTTCGCCTACCGGCCCCGCCATGCCCCGCAAGCCCGCCGCCAGGTCCACTCCCGTGCGCGAGCGGAAATCCGCTGCCTCGAACGACGCGGAGCTCGGCCAGCGACTGAAGTACGTGCGCGAACTGTTCGGCTATTCGCAGCGCGAGCTCGGCCAGCGCGCCGGCCTAACGCACGGCACGATCTCGTTCGTCGAGCGCGGCAAGATCAGCCCGTCGGTGGGCACGCTTCGCAAGATCCTCGACTCGTTCCCGATGACGCTCTCGGAGTTCTTCGCGATCGACCCGAACGCCGAGCCGAAGGTGTTCTTCGGCCACGAAGAGTTGCTGGAAGTCGGCGGCGGCGGCGTGTCGCTCAAGCAGGTCGGGCGCAACCTGAAGGGCCGGCCGCTGCAGATCCTGTACGAGCGCTACCCGCCGGGCGCCGAGACCGCGGGCGAGCCCTATTCGCACGACGGCGAGGAAGGCGGAATGGTCGTGCAGGGCCGCATCGAACTGACGGTCGGGAACCAGACCCGCGTACTCGGCCCCGGCGAGGGCTACCTGTTCCCCAGCCGCGTGCCGCACCGCTTCCGGAATCCCGGCCCCGAGGAGTGCGTGATCGTCAGCGCGAACTCGCCGCCGGTCTGAGGCTCAGGCCGCACCCGTGCCCGCACCCGCACCGCGGCGCAGGCGTCGCCAGGCGAAGTAGATCGGGATCCCGGCCGCGGTGATCGCGAGATTGATGCCCGCGATCGCCGGCGTCTCGAGCAGCGCGTTGCCGACCAGCAGCAGCGCGACCGCGGCCCAGCAGGTGGCGATCACCGCGACTGCCGGCGCGCGGAACGGCGGCGCGTTGCGCCGCCGCAGGCGCCAGGCGGCGAGCGCGACCAGCGCGTAGAAGGGCACGAGCCCGAGCACGAACGTCGCCGCCAGCTGCTCCATGGTCCGCACCGACACGTACATGCACGCGATCGCAGCGTGCACCAGGATCGCGACGAACGGCGTGCGGAACCGCCGGCCGACGCGGCCCACGCCGCGGAAGAAGTTGCCGTCCTGCGCCATCGCGTAGAGCACGCGCGGATCGGAGAGCGTGCACGCCGACAGCGCACCCGCCGTCGCCACGACGACCGCGAGCGCGACCGCGGCGACCGCGGCTTCGCCGAAGCGCGCCTCGATCGCGGTCGACAACGGCAGCGGCGAGGCGGCGATCGCCTCCACCGGGAGTGCGTGCAGCAGCGCCGCGTTCACCGCGACGAAGACCGCGGTGACGACCGCCAGGCCGGCGATCAGCGCGCGCGGCAGGGTGCGGGCCGGATCGCGCACCTCGCCGGCCAGCGCGGCGAACGAACCCGCGCCGTCGTAGGCCCACAGCACCGCGACCAGCGCGGTCAGCCATGCCGCGACACCGACGCTCGCCGTCGGGCTGGGCGCGAGGCTGCCGGCGCCGGGCGCGGGATCCGACACCACCATTGCGACGAGGGCGACCAGCGCGAGCACCTTGGCGATCGTCGCGACGTTCTGGATGCCGGCGCCGAGCGTCGCCGACCGGCAGTTCGAGAGCGCGAACGCGACGATCATCGCGAGCGCCACCGCGCGGCGCCCGGCCTCGTCGAGCGGCAGGACGTAGCCGAGGAACTCGGCGGACGTGACCGCGAGCGCGGCCCACGCGGCCGGGTTCACCAGCAGGAACGTCCAGCCGAACACGAAAGCCGTGCCGTCGCCCCACGCCTCGCGCAGGAACACGTACTGGCCACCGGCGCGCGGCATCGCGCTGCCGAGTTCCGCGAGCAGCAGGCCGAGCGCGAGTGCCAGCAACCCGCCAGCCACCCACACGGCGAGGATCGCGGCGGGATCGCCCACGAGGCCGGCGACGACCGGCGGGGACCGGAAGATGCCGCTGCCCACGATGATGCCCACGACTGCGAGCGCGGCGCTGAAGGCGCCGAGCCGCCTCGGCAGGCTGCCAGCGCGCGCAGGTTCGTCGGTCGCCACGGCCTCGGCGGTATCGGTCGGCACGGGCTCCGGCGGCATCGACTCGCTCCCGCGGGACTGGAGCGTGGATAGTTTATTATCCGGTGCTAGACTACAAGCGCGCTGGAACTACACGCCGTCAGGCCCCGCGCGGCAGGCGTCCGCGGCGCGCTGCCGGCGCCTGCAGGAGATCCGAGCGGTGCCGAATGCCGAGCCAGAGACGATCCCGACGAACCCCGCGGCGTTCGCAGTCCCGGTCGTCGCCCTCCGCCGCCCCTACCTGCTGTTCCTCGGCGCCATCACCGATCCCGACGACGCGAAGACGGCCTTCGGCCTGCGCGACTGGTGTCGCAGCGCGTGCGTCGGGCAGTTCCGCCTGCCGGGCTGCACGGTGAGCACCGGGCTCCCCGACATGACGCCGCCATTCGCCGTGGCGGCGGGCGCCCGCTCGCTCGTGATCGGCGTCGCACCGATGGGCGGCGCCCTCGATCCCGCGTGGGTTCCGGCACTGGTGGAGGCGCTCGACGCCGGCCTCGACCTCGTCAGCGGCATGCACACCCGCCTCGCGACGCACGAGACGCTCGCCGCAGCGGCCCGCCGCAGCGGGCGACGCATCTTCGACCTGCGGCGCGCCGACCTGCCGCTCGACGTCGGCAGCGGCCGCCGGCGCACCGGCCGTCGCCTCCTCACCGTCGGCACGGACTGCGCGCTCGGCAAGAAGTACACCGCGCTCGCGCTCGCGGAGGCGCTGCGGCACCGTGGCGTGCGCGCGGATTTCCGCGCGACCGGCCAGACCGGGATCATGATCAGCGGCCGCGGCATCGCGGTCGACGCGGTCGTCGCCGACTTCATCGCGGGCGCCGCGGAGGCGCTGTCGCCGGACGCGCCCGCGGAGCACTGGGACGTGATCGAAGGCCAGGGCTCGATCCTGCACCCCGCGTACGCGGGCGTGTCGGTCGGCCTGCTGCACGGCTCGCAGCCGGACGCATTCGTGGTCTGCCACGATCCCACGCGGCGCACGTTGTCGGGCATGCCGGAGTTCGCGGTGCCCGAGATCGAGCGGATCGTCGCGCTGACGATCGAATTGGGCCGCGTGACGAACCCGGCCATCCGTTGCGTCGGCGTCAGCCTGAACACCTCCGCGGTATCCGACGCCGAGCGCGCGGCGTTTCTGGCCGAATACGAACGACGTCTCGGCGTGCCGAGCTTCGACCCGATGCGCGGCGGCGCCGGGCGCGTGATCGACGAACTGCTGCGGAGCCGGGATGCGGCTCAGGCTTGAGCCGGTGCGCTGGCGCGGCGAGGCGGCCGACGTGCCGCTGATCGTCGACGCGAACGGCTCGTGGTCGCCGGAACCGGCACTCTGGGGCTGAGGCGCGACGGAGCACTCGCATGCAACGACGACAGGTACTCGCGCTGCTGGCCGGCACGCTCGCCTCGACGCTGCTCCCCGCGCGGGCGCGTGCGGCGCAGCGCGAAATCCTGCTGCGCGGCGGCACGCTGGTCGACGGCTCGGGCTCACCGCCGCGCGTCGGCGATCTGCTGATCCGCAGCGAGCGCATCGCCGCGGTTGGCCGTCGCGCCGCGCGCGCTGCAGGCCGCGACGCGATCGTGCTCGACGTGCGTGGGCTCGCGGTCGCCCCCGGGTTCGTCGAGCCCCACGCTCACATCTCGACGATCGACCGCTTCCCCGACGCCGGCAACTACCTGCGACAGGGCGTCACCACGATCGTCGCGAGCCTGCACAGCCTCGACCAGCCCTACCCGCTCGGCGCGTACATGGACGCTCTGCGCGCCGCGCCCAACACCGTCTGGACGGCCGGGCACACGTGGACACGCCGCCGCGTCATCGGACTCGCGAACCGCGCACCGACGCCTGACGAGATGCGCGCGATGGAGACCCTGGTCCGCGAGGCGATGGCGGACGGCGCCATCGGCTTCGGCACCGGCCTCGAGTACATCCCGGCCGCGTACTCGACGCTCGACGAAGTCGTCCACCTCGCGCGCGTGGCCGCGCGGCCCGGCGCCATGTACGTGACGCACCTTCGCGACGAGGGTCCGCGACTGATGCCCGCGCTCGAGGAAGCGATCGAGGTCGCGAGGCGGAGCGGCCTGCGCGTCCACGTCAGCCACGTGAAGACCACGGGCCGCGCGAACCACGGCCAGAGCGCGGCGTTCCTGCGTCGCATCGAGCGCGCCAACGCGGATGGTGTGCGTGCGACCTTCGACGTCTACGCCTACACCGCCTACAGTACGTATTCGGACATCGTGTTCCCGGCGTGGGCGCTCGAAGACGGCACGGAGGCCTTCGGCGCACGCATCGCCGATCCGTCGACCCGCGCAGGACTGAAGGCCGAGATGCTGCGGATCTACGCGGACCAGACGGGCGGCGAACTGGCGAGCATCCAGTTCCGCGACGGCGTCGAGGGCTTCGCGGGACGCACTCTCGCAGACTACGTGGCCTCGCTCGGTCGGCCGCTCGACCTGAACGCGGGGCTCGAGACGCTGATCGACCTGCAGGCGGCCGGCGGCTTCACCGCGATCTTCCACGCGATGCACGAGGCGGACGTCGAGGCCTTCCTGCGCCATCCGCTGGCCTCCGTTAGTGCGGACGGCGATCTCGTCGAGTTCGGCCGTGGCGTGCCGCATCCGCGCTCCTACGGCGGGTTCCCGCGCGTGCTGTCGCGCTACGTGCGGGAGCGCGGCGTGCTGCCCCTGGAGGACGCCGTGCGCAAGATGACGCACGCTCCGGCGGCCGCCCACGGCCTGGCCGAACGCGGCCTGCTTCGGCCCGGCTGGTACGCCGACGTGACCGTGTTCGACCCGCAGCGCGTGACCGACACGGCGACCTTCACGGCGCCGCACCAGTTCCCGGTCGGCATTCCGCACGTGATCGTCAACGGCGAGTTCGTCCTGCGGGACGGCACGGCGACGGGCGCACGCCCCGGCCGTCCGCTGCGGCTGCGCACCGACGGCACGGTGGCCTGACCGGGTCTTCGCGACCGCACACCGGCGGCGGCCTGGACCCGGGGTTCACTCGTCAGCGGATCGGCAGCGCCGTCGTCGCCTTCGATTCGAGCAGCGAGACCATGGAGTTCACCTCCGTGACGCCGGGCAGTTGCGAGAGGTGCTCGAAGAAGAAGGTCTCGTAGGACTTCATGTCCGGCGTGACGACGCGCAGCAGGCAGTCGACGCCGCCGAGCAGCACGTGACACTCGAGCACCTCGGGGAAGCGCCCGACCGCGTCCAGGAAGGCGCTGACGTTCGCGCGGCCGTGAGCCGAGAGCTTCACGTGCGCGAAGATCTGCAGCGACAGGCCCAACTGGTCGCGATCGAGCAGCGCGACCTGCCGGCGGATCACGCCGGCTTCCTTCAGCCGCTGGATGCGTCGCCAGCACGGACCCTGCGACAGGCCTGCCAGCTCGCCGATCTCCGCGGTGGAACGGTCCGCGTCGTCCTGCAGCGCGCGCAGGATCTTCCGGTCGTAGCGATCGAGTTCGACGGGCATGGATTTCTTCCTGATGGGTCTTTAGGCAGGAATTTTAATCACTGCAAGCCCTATCGGCTGCGTGCTTTGCGAAGCGTTCGCCAACGCCGCAAGCGACGATGACGGCCGCGGGAAGTGCCGCGGCCGAGAACCACATCGATGACCCCGTTCGACGCACCCGAGTTCGCCGGCCACGAGCACGTGTCCTTCTTCACCGACGACGGCACCGGCCTGCGCGCGATCGTCGCCGTGCACAGCACCGTGCTCGGCCCCGCCGCGGGCGGCTGCCGCCTGTGGCCCTATCCCTCGACGGCCGCGGCGCTCGCGGACGTGCTCCGACTCTCCGAGGCGATGACCTGGAAGAACGCGCTCGCGGGCCTGCCGCTGGGCGGCGGCAAGAGCGTCGTAATCGCCGACCCCTCACGTCGGACGCCCGAACTGCTCGCCGCCTTCGCCGGCTGCGTCGAGCGCCTCGGCGGCCGCTACTGGACCGCGGAGGACGTCGGCGTCGGCATCGACGAGGTCGAGGTGCTCGCCCGGCACACGCGCTACGTGTTCGGGCTCCAGCACTCGGGGCAGAAGACGGGCGATCCGTCGCCGTTCACCGCGCGCGGGACCTTCCGGGGCCTGCGGGCCGCCGTTCGACATCGGCTCGGGCGCGACGACCTGGACGGCCTGCGCGTCGCGGTCCAGGGCGTCGGTCACGTCGGCTTCGAGCTCTGCCGCCAGCTGCACGAGGCCGGCGCGAAGCTCACGGTCGCGGACACGAACCCGGCAGCGGTCGCGCGCGCCGAGGCGGCGTTCGGCGCGATCGGGGTGCCCGCGGCGTCGATCCAGGACGCCGACGTCGACGTCTACTCGCCCTGCGCCCTCGGCGGCACGATCGACGCGGACACGCCGAACCGCCTGCGCGCCCGCGTGATCGCGGGCGCCGCGAACAACCAGCTCGCGCACTCCGCGATCGGCGAGGCGCTGCGCGCGCGCGGGATCGTCTACGCGCCCGACTTCGTGATCAACGCGGGCGGGATGCTGAACGCGGGCTGCGACATTCTCGGCCGCTATGACCGCGAGGACGTGCTGCGCCGGATCGACCTGATCCACGACCGCACGCTCGAGGTACTCGCGCGTGCCGATCGCGACGACGTTTCCACGGAGGCCGCGGCGCTCGCCATGGCGCGCGAGCGGCTCCGCACGGCTGCGGGGGCTCCGCGATGAAGGCGTTCGTGCTGCAGATGTTCGAGGCGATCGACGGCGGCCACTGGGATCGCCTGCCCGAGTTCTTCCACTCCGACGTCACCTACGATCGGCCGGGCTACCCGACCATTCGCGGCTTCGCCGACCTCGACGACTTCTACCGGCGGCGCCGCATCATCCGCAGCGGCCGGCACACGGTGGAAGACGTCGTCGTCGACGGCGAACGGGCGGTGGCGACGGGCGAGCTCACGGCGACGCTGAACGACGGCCGCGAGGTGCGCCTGCGCTTCGCCGACGCCTACCGGTTCGCGGACGGGAAAGTCGCGTATCGCCAGACCTACTTCGGCACGCCGGCGGTCTGACGGCGGACGGGGCCGCGCTCGAACGCGTCGACACGCTCGCGCATCTCGGCGGGCGCGTACTCCCGGTAGTGGGCGTACGGCACGAAGCGGGGTTCTGCGGAGGACAGGGGGGGCGCCTGCAAGGTCACGGGCAAGGTTGCTCCGGGCTCGGCTGGTCGGAGCTTGGCTCATCCACGCTCGCGCCAGGCGCGCCGACCTCCGCCGCGAGCCGCTGCTCGACGAGGCGCCGGAAGCGCACGAGAGCCTCGTCCATGGGCAGCGCCAGCATCGGCTCGCCCGGCTTCAGCCGGCGGTTGCGCGCCTGCGCGACGATCATCTCGCGATCTTCGCGGAACGCGGCGAGCAGCCCCTCGTAGAGTCCCTCGGTGGTCGCGGCGTCGCCGCGGTCCGCGCGGTGCGCTTCCATGAAGAAGTAGTGCGTGGACTCCGCCGTCTCCGGCGTGAGTGCCTGGCAACTGTGGAACTCGACGCCGTCGCCGCCGCCATCCTGGCAGGACCCGGCAGGCCGCGCGCCCGAGCGCATCAGGAGCGTCGCCGGCAGCGTGAAGTCGTAGGTCAACCAGCGGTCGATCGCGCCTTCGTACGGCCACAGCGGCCGGTAGTAGTTCGGCGGCGGCACGTTCGGCACCTCCCGCGACACGCGTACGCCGTCCGGGAGCCGCTCGACCTTCGGACGAATCGCCGCGATCCGCTCGGTGCCGCCCAGCGTCCGCGCGTGCACGTAGCTCAGGTGCGAGAAATCCAGGAGGTTGTCGGCGATCAGGTGCCACGGCGTCTCGTAGTGCAGGTAGCCCGGCCGGTAGCGCCATTCCGGGTGATCGCAGCTGTAGTTGTCGGGCAGCCGCGCCGGGTCCGCCCGCTCGCCGTCGCCCATCCACACCATGACCCAGCGCCGGTGCACGACCGCCGGATAGCGACGCACGCAGGCACTCCGGGGAATCGCCCGCGTGCCCGGGATCTCGACGCAGCGCCCCGTGGGGTCGAACCGCAGCCCGTGGTAGCCGCAGCGTACGTCGTCACCCTCTCGGGCACCGCGCGACAGCGGCGCGTGCCGGTGGCAGCAGCGATCCTCGAGGGCGACCACGTCCCCTCTCGACGTGCGCCAGAGCACGAGAGGTTCACCGAGGATCGTGCGCGCGAACATTCCGCCCGGCGGGAGTTCGTGCTCCCAGGCGGCGACGTACCAGGCGCTGCGCACGAATCCAGCCATCCTCGACTCCCGCCTCGCTTCCCCGGACCCGGCTTCAGGTCGGCGCCGTCGCGGGCCGAGCCCCCGTCGCCGCGGCCCGCGCATCGCGCGCCGCCAGCCGCTTCGCGATCACCGCCTGCCGCCGCGCATCGATCGGGAAGCGCCAGATCAGCGGCACCGCGAGCGCCAGCAGCAGCGCCGGGACGCCGCAGAATACGACCAGCAGCGCCGTCGTCGCACCGGCCGACTGTACGGGCAGCTGTGGATCGAAGCCCGCGAGCCCGACTGCGCCGAGCGCGAGCGCGCCGCCGACGTTCGCGAGCGACTTGTAGAACACGTTGTAGATCGCGAAGTACGATCCGCCGTAGTCGGCGCCGTAACGAAGGCGTGCATAGTCGATCACGTCGGCGAGAACCGCCGGCGCCGCCACCGGGAAAATCGCGAACGAGATCACCACGCCCAGCTGTATCAGCACCAGCCAGACCGTTCCTGCGGGCCCGGTCGGCACGAACGCGTAGCAAGGGATCAGCACGGCGCCGATCACGCAGGACGCTGCCCACGCGCGGTGCTTGCCGAGCCGCTGGCACAGCCAGCCCCAGGCCGGAATCGAGGCCATCGCTGCCACGACCGTCAGCAGCATCAGGGCTGCCATGAACGTGCCCTGCCCGAGGTGCGTGACGACGTAGAAGAACAGCACGCCGTTCAGCACGCCCGGCGCCAGCTGGTACAACAGGAACGCGACGGCGAATACGCGCAGCGGGCGGTTGCGCAGCACGCCGCGCCATTCGAGCCGCGGCCCCGATTGGCCCGCAGGCCGCACCGGGGCGCCGGAGGGAACCACGAGCAGGGCGAACGTCGCGAACAGCGGCAGCACGACGAGCGCGAGTACGGCAGTCCACCAGAGGCTTTCCGCGGAGAAGGTGTGGGTGGACAGGAACGGCAGGTAAGGCAGCGCCATGAAGGTGGTGACGCCGAGGTAGGCGCAGACCGCGCGCCACGTCGCGAGCCGCGTGCGCTCGTCGTACTGCGAAGTGATCTCGGGCATCCACGCAGCGTGCGGCACTTCGACGAGCGCCCACCCGACGTAGGCCAGCAGCAGCCAGGCGAGGAAGTACGTGGTCGTGACCGGCGGTGACGGCGCGTAGAGGAACCAGCTGGCCGCCATGCAGACCAGCGTGCCGACGAGGATCCACGGCTTGCGCGAGCCGCCGGCCTGCCGGTGGCGGTCCGAGGCGTAGCCCACCAGCGGGTTGACCGCCGCGTCGACGATGCTCGCGACCAGCAGCACGGTCGCGATCGCCGCGAGCGGCAGGCCGAACTCCTTGGCGTAGATGCCCTGGATGATGCCGCCGACCGGTCCGTGGATCAGCGACTGCGAGAACTGCGGCAGCGCGTACGCCGCGAGCACTGCGGTGCCGAGTGCCGCGCCCCCGGTGGCCGTCGCGGCGCGGCTCACGTCAGGCCTGCGCCGCTTCGACGAGGCGCTTCAGCGCGGCGTGGTCGGCGTCGAGCTTGGCGAGCGTCGACTCGTTCGCGAGCCGGGCAAAGTCTTCGACCGCGTCGAAGCCGTCGGGCAGCGCGATCCGGCACCGCGCGATGACATCGCAGCGGAGCCGCGTCGCCGACCCCTCCGGCTCGAGGGAGTAGCTGACGTAGCCGTCGGTCATGAGGCCGTCCTCGGTCCGCAGTGTCTGGATCTTCCAGTGCGGGGCAACGCTGCGGACGGTGCGCATGATCGTGTACACCGTCACGTCGACGGGTCTCTGGCCGATGCGCAGCGTCTCCCCCTCCGCATCGGGTTCTCCGGCCAGTCGTTCGACCGACACGACGCTGGTCTTCCAGTCCTGCAGCCGCGCGAGATGCGGCCACAACCGCTCCGGCGCTGCCGCGATGTCGATGCGGCTGCGGATCGCGAGGTCGAACTCGGCGATCGGCGACTCGCTCACGGCGCCGCCACTGCCGTCGCAGCGGCGCTCGCGGCGCCCGAGGCCGCCGCGACGTCGACCTGCGCGGCGGCGCCGGCAGGCGCCGCGACGTCCGTCAGCACCCGCCGGATCGTCTCGACCATGAACTCCGGGTGCTCGTAGGGGAAGTTGTGGCCGCTGCCGTCCGGCGCGAACACGCGGACCGAGCGCGACGAAACGTGCATGTAGCGCTCGCGGGTCAAAGTGTAGAACCGCTGCAGCCGGATCGCGTCGCGCTTCGCGCGCTCCTCGGGCCCGCCGATGATCTCCTTCGCGACCGTCTCGAACTCGGCCATCCGCGGCGGGGCGACGAGATACACGGGCAGATCGAGCAGGTCGCCGTCGTAGACGGTCTCCTCGTAGCCGAGGCCACCGCGCCGCAACTCCTCGAAGCTGGAGCGGCTCGCGGCCGGCGCGCGGGGCGCGTCCTCGATCGCCCGCAGCGCACGGCCGGCGTCCCCGAGCTGCTGCTCGATGATCCGCGTCACGCGCTGGAACTCGGGCGGCAGCTCCTCGCCGAACAGGCGCTGCGCGAGGTCGCGTCGAATGCCGAAAGCCCTGAGGAACACGTTCAGCGTGGCTTCGCGGAACATGTCGTCGATGAACGGGTTGGGCGGCGCGTAGTTGATCGCGTCGGGCGGCGTCGCGTCGATCAGGACGACCGCGGCGGTCGACTCCGGATAGCGGCGGGCCACGTTCGCCAGTAGCAGGCCGCCGAACGAGTGACCGGCGAACACGAACGGACCCCGCTCGCCGGCGGCCCGCAGCGCGGCCACGACTTCCTCGACCTCGCGCGGCGTGGTGCGCGGGAACGGGCCAGGATCGCTCCAGCCGGAGCCGGGCCGATCGATCAGGATCGACCGCGCTTCGTCCCGTAGCGCGGCATGCAGGTGATGGAAGGCGAAGCCACCGCCGTGGCCACCCGGCATCCAGACGATCGGCGGCCGGCCGCCCGCGTCGCCCTCGGCGAGCACGTGGATGCGGTAGCCGCCGACGTCGACGAGCTTGCCGGGCGGCGGGTACTTCGCGCGGACCTGCGCGACGTGCACCAGGTGGGACGTCGCCCCCACCGCGAGCACGGCGGCGATCGCGACCACGATCCACCCGGCGACCGCGAGCGCCCGGGAGCGGCGACGGCCCGCCCCCAGGACGAGACCGGCACCCGCGATCGCGACGAACGCCGCGATCGCGAGGCCCGCCCAGTCGTGACTCATGAACGCCAGGAGCGCATTCATGCTCTACCTCCCCCCTCGGCCCTCGGGCCCGGCCGGGCTCAGCGGAAATCGTAGCGGACGTTGATGCCGTACGTGCGCGGCCGAAAGCGCGTCGCGATCCCGGCCGGACCGGTGGCCGTCGGATCGATCGCGGCGTCCTCGTCGGTCAGGTTGTCGCCGTAGAGGTACGCGGCCCACGGCCCGCTCTCGAGGCCGAGCCGCAGATCCGCCGTGGTGGTCGCGTCCGACGGCCGGAACCCGCTCGCGACGTCGGTGCGGTCGCCGGTGTACTGCACCGCGCCGCGCGCGAAGCCGTTCAGCGAGCCCGTCAGCGGCCAGCGGTACGTCGCCGAGGTCGCGAAGGTGGTCTCCGGCACGCCGACGATCCGGTCACCGTCCCGCACCGGGGTGCCGGTGATGTTCTGCGTGTACTTCGCATCCACGTAGGCGCCGGTGAACTGCAGCGTGAGTCCGTCGACTGGCTGCAGCGTGAGCCCCAGCTCGATGCCGGTCGTCTCCGCGGTACCGCCGTTGACGAGACCGGCGACGCGGGGCCCGGTGCGCAGCGTGACGAGCGTCTGGATGTCCTTCCAGTCGTTGTAGAACACCGCGCCTTCGAACACGGCACGGCCGTCCATGAACGAGGCCTTCGTGCCGATCTCGTAGCTCCACAGCTCCTCGGGGTCGATCGCGCTCGGCAGCGTGACGCCGCGCAAGGTGGCCAGCACGAGCGAAATCACCGGCTGAGCCTGGCCGGTGCGGAAGCCCTTCGCCACGTTGCCGTAGACCATCCAGTCGTCGCTGAACCGGTACGCGACGTTGAGCCGCGGATTGAAGGTATCGAACTTCGGCGTCACGACCGGCTGGAAGTTCGGGTTGAGCTGGCGCACGAACGCGAGCGTCGCCGCATCCACCGGTTCTCTGAAGAGCCGGTCGTCCTCGAAGTACCGTGCGCCCAGCGTGAGGTCGAGCCTGCGATCGAGCAGCGACAGCGTGCCCTGGCCGAACACGGCCCAGGCCTCGCTTTTCTGCGTCTGGTCCTGGGTGAGCGCGAACGCCGCCAGGTTGGTCAGGGTGCGCCGGTCGATGTCGCGGTAGAAGAGCCCGGCGGTCCAGCGGAAGATGCCCTCGCCCTTCGACGTCAGCCGCAGCTCCTGCGAGAGCAGGTCCTGCTCCTCGAAGATCGTGAACGGCGCACCCGCCAGCGACGAGACGAAGTCGTTCGCGTAGTCCATCTTCGAGGTCGCGCTGACGACGTCGAACCACGGCGTGGACCAGCGCACCGTCGCGCTGTAGACGTCGTAGTCAGTCACGTAGGTGTCCGCCGGGGTGGGCGTCGTGCGGTTCGGCAGGGATTCCGAGGTGCCGACCGTGTCGTTGCGCGTCAGCCAGGCGCCCAGCACGACGTCCAGGTTCTCGCTCGGCTGCCAGCGGAACTTGGCCCGGAAGTTGTCGATGTCGCGGCCGTTCTGGTCCTCGCGACCGGCGGGTCCGTCAACCCATCCCCCGAAGTCCTCGCGCGAGGCCACGAGCCGCAGCGCCGCGGTGTCGCCGAGCGGCGCGTTGAGCATGCCCTTCGCCGCGTAGTTCTCCTCCCCGTCGCCGGTGCTCGACCCGTCGAGGTCGACGCCGGCCTGGAACGCGTTCAGCACCGGGTCCTTCGTCAGGATGCGGATGGTGCCGCCGATCGAGCCTTCGCCGTACAGCGTACCCTGCGGCCCGCGCAGGATCTCGATGCGCTCGAGGTCGTAGGTGCGCACGTCCGGCACCTGCGAGTTGCCGATGTAGGTGAACGGCAGTTCGTCGAGGTAGTAGCCCACGGTCGCATTGCCGAAGGTCGAGCTGATGCCGCGGATCTGGATCGTCTGCGTGCCCGACTGGTCGTCGACGATGCCGACGCCGGGCGCGCTCTCCAGGAAGTCGGCGAGCTGCACGGCACCCGCGTCGGCGAGCGACTCGGCCGTGATCGCCGAGATCGCGATCGGCACTTCGAGCAGCCGCTCCTCGCGCTTCTGCGCCGTCACGACGATCTCGTCGAGCGCGGTGACAGCGCGCGGCTCAGGGCTCGCCGCCTGCTGGGCGCGCGCCGCGTCGGCCAGCACGAGTGCGCAGGCCAGCGCGAGGCTGGTCGAGAAGTAACGGGCATTGGAGTTCATCGAAATCCCCCTGGTGGCGATGCTGGAGTGTCGAAGACGGAGTCGAGGAAACGGCGGGCCGCCGGCACCAGCACGGCCGGGTCGAGGATCACCCCCGCATCGGCGCCGGGCAGCTCGATCACGCTCCAGCCGAGCTGTTCGAGCTCGGCGCGGCAGCCGCGGATCGTCGCGGCCAGCGGCAGCGGGCAGCGGCCGACGGAGCTCTCCGCATGCTCGCCGTAGATCACGGCGCGCGGGCAATCGATGCGCGCGACGGTGCGGCGCTCCCAGTCCGGGCCGAGGCTGCCGTAGAACGTGGGCCACTGAGCGTACTGCGAGGGTTCGCGCAGCACGACGCGCGCGTGCGGTGGCGGGTCGTGCAGCTGGTCGGCTGCGGCGCGCACCATGTCCGAATACGGAATGCCGAGCGGCGACCAGCCGGCGCAGACCAACGCACTCACGCGCTCGCTCCGCGCGGCCAGTGCCAGCCCGGTGACGGCACCGAACGTGCCGCCCCACCACGCGAATCCATCGAACCCGGCGGCGTCGGCGACCGCGAGCATGTCGTCGCAGACACGGTCGATCGTGAGCTCGTGCGGCGGGATCGTCGCGCTGCCGCCGATGCTCGGATAGTCGACGGTCAGCACGCGGTAGCGATCGGCCAGGCGGTCGAGGAAGCCACGCTGCGTGGCGGCGGCGGCGCTCCCGAAGACTGCCGCGTACGACGCCATCATCGGGAAGCCGAGGAACAGCGGCGCGCCGGTGCCGTGCACCTCGAAGTGCACGCCCCGCGCGGTGTGTCCGGCGGCAGCGCGCATCAGGCCGCCCTCGCCTGCTGCCCGTCGATCCAGGCCTGCACGTGCTCCTCGAGGAGCTCGAGCGTGACGGGACCCACTTCGCTCAGCGCGTCGTGCAGCGCACGCAGGTCGAAACGCGACCCGAGCGTACGGGCAGCGCGCTCGCGCAGACCGCGGATCTTCAGTTCGCCGACCTTGTAGGCCAGTGCCTGGGCCGGCATCCCGATGTAGCGGTCGACCTCGGCCTCGATGGTCGGACCCGGCAAGGTCAGGTGCTCCGTCATGTAGGCGATCGCGGCGTCGCGCGACCAGCCGAGCACGTGGATGCCCGTATCGACCACCAGGCGCACCGCACGCCACATCTCCATTTCGAGCTGGCCGTAGTGCGCGATCGGATCCTCGTAGAGCCCGAAGTCGTGGCCGAGCTGCTCACAGTACAGCGCCCAGCCCTCGATGTACGCGGTGTAGCCCATCATCCCGTAGCGACGGAACGCGGGCAGGTCGTCCATCTCCTGCAGCAGCGCGATGTGCATCAGGTGGCCGGGCCACGCCTCGTGCAGCGTCAGCGGCACGTGCATCTGCGCCGGGCAGCGGTCCGGCAGCCCGGTGACCCAGAACACGCCGGCGCTCAGGCGGCTCGGCGGGTTCGGCTGCGCGTAGGCCGCCGGCAACTGCGCCGACTGCGCCTCCGGGATCGACTCGATGCCGTAGGTCATCCGCGGAATGCGACCGAAGAACTCGGGGATGCGCCGCTCGATGCGCTTTGCCAGTACTTCCAGGCGCTCGCGGAGCTCTTCCTTGGTCTTCGCGTAGAAGCGCGGATCCTCCGCGAGGTGCCGGCGTAGTCCCGCGAGGTCGCCCGCGAAGCCCGCACGGTCCGCGACGGACTCCATCGCCGCGCGAATGCGTGCGACTTCCGCGAGGCCGGTGGCGTGGATCTCCGCCGGAGTGTCGGCCGTGGTCGTGTAGTCGCGGGCGAGGAACGCGTAGTAGGCCTCGCCCTCGGGTTCGTCACGCAGGCCGATCGAATCGCGGCAGTGAGCCGCATAGTCGCCGCGCAGCAGGTCGCGCCAGCGCGCATAGGCGGGGCGCAGTTCGTCCGCGATCAGGCGCGGCAGCCGCGCCCGCGCCGCGGCGAAGCGCTCGTCGTCGGGCGGCAGCAACGCGAACGGGCGATGCCACGCGCTGTGCTCGTCGGGCGCACCGAGGTGAGCCTCCACCGACGCGCACACCCGCGGCAGCAGCACCCGCGGCAGCCGGTGGCCCACGGCGGCGCCGGCGAGCAGGCGCTCCCGTCGCTGCTCCAGGTACCGGGGCAGCGTCGCGAGCCGTGCGAGGTAGTCCTCGGCGTCGGCACGGTCGCGGATCGCGGTGCGCTGCAGCGCGAACGCGATCGACACGTCCGGACTCTCCGGAAACATCAGTGGGCGCAGGTGCGACGCGAACCGATGGTGCGTGACCAGCGAGTCGAGTTCCCGCGCGAGCAGGCGGTGCGAGTGGCGATCGCGGCCCTCGATCGCCTCGAGCGGCACGCGCGCGAGGCGCGCGAGGAACCCGCTCGCTTCCGCGGCGCGGCGGTCGTGGTCTGCGATCGACTCGCGGAACAGCAGACGGCGGTAACGCGCGTCCCCGACGTCGTGGGCGACCGTCGGGTACTCGCGCAGCCGGAATTCCCAGTACTCGGCCGCGAGCGCCAGCAGCTGCTCGGCGGCCGTCACGGCCTCGTCGCCTGCGGCATCGGGTCCCCCACCCGGTCGATTGCCGGACGTCGGGCGAAGACTAGTGGCGCGCGCCTGCGCGGTTTCGGGCCGGCGTTACCAATAAATCGGGCGCGCGTTACTTCCGGGGGGACCCGAGGCGACGTGCGGCCGCCGACGGCCGGACGTCGGACGGCAGGCAGCCGTAACGCGCCCGGAACGCCTTGCCGAAGCTGCCGACGTCGCTGTAGCCGGCCACCGCCGCCGCGTACCCGACGGACGCCTGGGCGGCGCCGAGCATCCGGAAGGCGGTCTCGAGCCGGACGTCGCGGTGGTACTCGCCGACCGTCGCGCCGAACAGCATCTTGAACCCGAGCGCGAGCTTCCGGCGGTTCAGGCCGACGCGCCGCGCCAGCTGGTCGAGCGAGACCGGTTCGGTACAGGCGTCGAGCACGCGGCGCGCCTCCTCGAGCGCCCGCGTGTCGCGGTGGCTGAGCTTGAGCGGCGCCTCCGTGGCGGGCGCGGGCACCTGCAGTTGCTCGATCGCGAGACAGACGAGTTCGACGACCTTCGCGCGCAGGTAGATCGGCCGCACCTGCGTGCGGATCGCCGGGGCGAGCAGCGACCGGACGGCGGAGCTCATGTCCGAGGTCAACTGGCTCGCGTAGAAGAAATCCGACTCGGCGTCGCCGGACTGGAAACGCCGCAGTTCGGTCGGCAGGGCGGCGTCCGGCGCCCGCAGGTCGCGGTCCGCGAACGACGGCCGGAATGCGATCGTGACCACGCGCCAGAGGTCCGACAGCACTTCGCGGACGAGCGACTGGGGCTGCGACGAGGTCGCGAGGAAGAACGAGCCGCCGCCCAGGGTGTGCCGGCGCCCGTCGGGCGTCTGGTCGCACGTCAGGCCGTCGAGCCGGAAGTGCAGATAGAGCCAGCCCCGGGTGTCGAGCTGCCATGGGGCTGCACGCCCGTGCCCGGTCGCGTCGGCGTGGAAGTCGGAGCGGATCAGCAGGAGGTCGTCCGACAGGTTCAGCAGTTCACTGAGCCCGGCACACGCCATCGGGGTCAGTTGCGCGAGCCGCGCGCTCACCGCGGGATCGCTGCCGCCGGCCGAGAGCAGCGGCAGGCGCCCGGCGGCGTCCGACGCCAGCGCGAGGCCCTGCAGTTCGGCGAACGACATCGCCAGGGTCGGCGCGGGGACGGCGGCATCCGGGGGTGCGGCGGGATTGCGTCCGGGCTTCACGACGCGCCGATGCTCTCACCGCGCCCGTGGGTCCGCAACGGAAGGGGGCCGCGCGGGTGGTAACGCTGCGCCGAAAACAGAGTAACGCCGGCCCGAAATCCGGCCGCGGCAGGCGTTAGCCTCGGGAGGTTCCACGCTCCGGCCGGTCGCACCGGTCGGTCTTCAACCGAGGGGGATCGCGTCGTGCTGCGAGCCGAAGCCATGCCGAACAGCCGAGTGCGTGCACCTGCGGCAGGCGCCGCCCCCGTCGCGCTGTCCGCGATGCTGGCCTCGTTCTGGATCGGGCTGCCGGCCGGGGCCGGCGCCGCACCCGCGGCTCCCTCCACGCCGGCCGAGCCGGCCTTCGACGTCCTCACCGTCGCCTGGCCCGGACCCTTCGGCGGACTGCCGCCGGTGCACCTCGCCACCCCGACCGCGCTCGAGTCGGCCTTCCGACGCGCGGTCGAACTGAAGCGTGCCGAGGTGCGCGCGATCGCCACGAACCCGGCGCGACCGACGTTCGAGAACACCGTCGCGGCGCTCGACGCGAGCGGGACCGCCCTGCTGCGGATCCAGCGCCTGCTGCAGATCTACACGGGCACCGCGAGCAACGACGAGCTCCGCGCCGTCGCGGCCCGCGTGCTCCCGCTCGCGTCGGCGCTCGACGACGAGATCGCTTTCGACGACGCGCTCTACGCGCGCGTTCGCGCGGTGCACCGGGGGCTGCCGCGCTCGGCACCGACGCCGGAGGCACGGCGACTCGTCCAGGTGATCCACGACGACCTGCGGCGCCGCGGCGCGGGCCTGCCCGCCGACCAGAGCGCGCGACTCAAGGCGATCAACGCGCGGCTCGCGAAGCTGACTTCCGAGTTCGGCCAGAACCTGGCTCGCGAGGAGGAAAGCCTCGTCCTGTTCGTGACCGACGTCGCCGAATTGCGCGGCCTGCCCGAGGATCGCATCGCCGCGGCCAAGGCGGCGGCGACGGCGCGCGGCACGCCCGACCAGTGGGCGATCCCGATACAGCGGCCGGCGGTGTGGCCCGTGCTGACCCGCGCCGACTCGCGTGCGCTGCGCGAGCGCGTCTTCCGCCTGTGGGATTCCCGCGGCGACAACCGTGGCCAGTACGACAACGCACCGATCACGAGCGAGATGCTGCGGCTGCGCGGCGAGAAGGCGCGGCTGCTCGGCTATCCGAGCTACGCGCACTACGCGGCCTCCAGCCGCATGGCGGGCACGCCGGACGTGGCGGAATCGATGCTGCGGCGCGCATGGGACCTGCTGCTGCCGAAGACCCGCGAGCACCTCGCCGAACTGCAGGCGCTCGCGACGGCCGAGGGCGCGGACTTCACGCTGCAGCCGTGGGATCGCCTGTACTACGCGGAGAAGTACCGGCAGCGGACGTTCGGCTTCGATACGGAGTCGGTGCGACCGTACCTGACCCTGCAGAACGTGATGGACGGCATGACGTGGGCCGCCGAGCAGGTCTACGGGTTGTCGCTGCGCGAACTGCAGGGCGTACCGACCGTGGCGCCGGAGATCCGGGTGTACGAGGTCCTGCGCGGTACCCGGACGGTCGGCGTGCTGTACGTCGACATGTTCCAGCGCAGAGGCAAGGGTCCGTCCTCGTGGGCTACCGAGCAGCGGCCAGCCGAACGCGGCCCCGCCGCAGTGCTGCCCGTGGCCACGCTGCACTCGAGCGTAGTGCTGCCGGCCGACGGCTCGCAACCGCTGCTAGAGTGGGAGCGAGCGAACGTGATCTTCCACGAGTTCGGCCACGCGCTGCACTTCGTCGCGAACGGGGCCCGCTACCGCGCGCTCGGCAGCCTGCGGGTGCCGTTCGACTTCATCGAGACGCCTGCCCTGCTGCAGGAGCGCTGGCTGCTGGACCGGACCTTGCTGACGCGCTTCATGCGGCACCACCGGACCGGCGAGCCGATGCCTCTCGAACTGATCGAGAAGGTCGAGCGTGTGCACCGGCACGATCGCGTGTTCAGCATGAACCTCGACTTCCTCGCGACCGCGCTGACGGACATCCGACTGCATCGCCGGGCCGACGGCCGCGCGCTGGACGCAGTGGCGGTCGAACGGGAGGTGCTGGCGGAACTCGGCATGCCGACGGCGATCACGCCGCTGCTGCGGGTCGCCCACGCGCCGCACGTCTTCTCCGAGCTGTATGGCGCGGCGGTCTACACCTACTTCTGGTCCGACGCGCTGGCCGCGGACATCGCCGAGAAGTTCCTGGCCGCGCCGGGCGGGCTGTACGATCCGGCCGTGGCGGCGCTGTATCGCCGCACGATCCTGGAGGCGGGCAACACGCGGCCGATGGGCGAGGCGTTCCGCGAATTCCGCGGGCGCGATCCCGATCCGGATGCGCTGTTCAGGCGCTTCGGGCTGCCGGTGCCGTCGCGGCGGTGAAGGTGGCGGTCGCGCAGCCGGCTACGCCGGCTTGGCGACGCCGACCCAGCTCGCCGCCAGCAGGACCACGTAGAGCGCGGCCACGACGAGGAGCGTGCGGTTCATGCCCGTGACGATCAGGCGGTTGGCGTCCGCCGCCGAGGCCTCGGCGGAGAGCCGCGCGAATCCCGCGAGCACGGGTCCGAAGCCCACCTCGATGCCGATCGCGAGCAGGCACACGAAGCCGTAGAGCACGAGCTTCGTCCCGACCCACGCGTTCGGCTGTCCCGCGTACTCGGACCACCACCACGCGCCCGCCGCGAAGCTGGCGAGCGCGAGGCCCACCAGGAACGCCCACGTCGCGAGCTGCACGCGCCGCCCGGCGGGCGTGCCGAACAGTCGCATGCCGGTCGCAGTGAGCGCGAGCCACGCGATCGCGGCCACCCACGCCACCGTGGTCCAGAGTACGACGTCGAAGCCGCCCCACGGGCGCGCGAGCATCACGCCGACCGGCAGCATCAGCGCGGCGCTGGCCCGCGGCAGCAGGTCGATCACCGAGGCGGCCTTCAGCAGCACCACGCGCTGCTCGACCGACAGCGCGGTGTCGCGCAGCCAGGCACCGCAGACGAATACGCCGACGTCGGTGCCCAGCCAGAACGCGAAGAGCAGGACGTGGACCCAGCCCCAGAACTCGTGCAGGTCCATCGTCCCGCTCCCCGCGCCCCTGCCCCGCCGTCGACGCTAGAGCGCGCCGAAGTTGTAGCGGAAGGACAGCCGCCAGGTGCGCGGCAGGCCCGGGAACTGCGTCGCGAAGCCGAGCTGGCCGAAGTTCAACGTCGAGTGGAAGTACTGCTCGTCCGTGCAGTTCTTGCAGCTCGCCGCCACCTGCCAGCGGCCGTCTTCCGGCGCGTACCCCAGCGTGAAGTCGAGCAGGTCCGTCGCCGGCGCGAGTTCCACCGGCGCGTTGCGCAGGCCGTTGTAGTACTCGTCCTGGTGCGAGTACGTCGCGGTGCTGAAGAACTCGCCGCCGAGCGCCGGCGCCGGGATGTCGAGGTCGAAGCCGATCTGCCACGACAGGTCCGGCGTGCGCTTGATCTCGTTCGACAGCGGGAAGTCCGCGCCGACGAGGCTCAGGTATTCGCCGTCCATCGTACCGAGGTTCGCGAACAGGTCGAGCTGCGGAGTCGCGCGGAACAGGACCTCCGCCTCGAGGCCCTCGATGCGAGCCTCGGCCGCGTTCACCGTCACGAAGCGGCCCTGCTGGTTCAGCGCCGTGATGATGAAGTCGTCGTAGTCGGCGCGGAACACGGTGACGTTGGCGCGCAGGCGGTCGTCCACCCACTGGCTCTTCACGCCGACCTCGTAGGACTTCACGGTCTCGGGACGGAACAGCACGAAGTCCGCCGGGTCCGTGACGCGCGCGTTCCAGCCGCCGGACTTGAAGCCCTCGGTGTAGCTCGCGAACCAGAGCAGCGAGTCGGTCTGCGCGAACTCGAGGCCGAACTTCGGCGTGAACTCCGAGAACGTCACGTCGGACGGCGTGCCGTTCGCGCGGATCGCCGTCGTGTTCCACAGGGGCACGAGCGTGCCCGTCCGGCCCGGGTAGCCCGAACCGCCCGGCTGGCGCGCGCCGAGCGGCGGAGCGACGAAGAACTGGGTGATGTCGACGTCCTTCTTCTCCTCCGTGTAGCGGCCACCGACGGTGGCGGCGAGACGGTCGGTGAAGTTCCAGGTGCCCTGCGCGAACACGCCCCAGCTGTCGGTGTCGTTCAGCAGGCGGCGGCGGAAGTTGGCCGCCACGACGCCGCCGAACAGGAACAGCTCGTCGCCGATCTCGGAGCGGTTCTCCTCCTGCATGTAGAACACGCCACCGACCCAGTCGAGCGCGCCGACCTCGCCGGAGAACGTGAACTCCTGGCTGAGCTGCTTGTGGTTGCTGTCGTGCGGCAGCACGTACTGCGGCACCGGGTCGTCGGACAGGTCGAGCAGGAAGCGCTGGTTGAGGTCGCGCCAGCCGGTGACCGACTCGACGGACACGCCGCCGAGGGTGAAGGTGCCGTTCAGCGTGACGGCCACTTGGTCCGTCTCCGCGAACTGGTCGCGCAGCCCGCTGACGACCGTGAAGAAATCGCGGTCGGTGTTACGATTGGCGTCCGAGCCGATGAAGCCCGTGCCCTCCTCGTCGGCCCACTCCACCGCCAGCGTGAAGTCGACCGCGTCCGACGGCTGCCAGCGCACCTGCGCGCGGGCGCCGACACCCTCGGGCGCCCAGTCCTCCTCGCCCGTCGTCAGGTTCTTGATGAAGCCTTCGCCCTGGTCCATCCAGAACGCGTTCAGGCGCACCGCGAGCGAGTCGGAGAGCGGCGCATTGAACATCGCCTTCGCCTCGGTGCGCTCGTAGTCGCCGTAGGCGAGATCCACGTAGCCAGACGTCTCGCGCTCCGGCTTCTTCGTGATGATCTTGACCGCGCCGCCCGAGGTGTTGCGCCCGTACAGCGTGCCCTGCGGGCCACGCAGCACCTCGATGCGCTCGACGTCGTAGAGGAAGGCGTTGTTGTTGATCTGGCGCGCCACGTAGACGCCGTCGACGTAGGTGCCGACGGCCGGATCGGAGGTCGAGAGCGACTCGTCCTGGCCGACGCCGCGCAGGAAGAACGCCGTCGCGCTGCCGAGGCCGACGTTCGTGCTGCCCACCAGGTTCGGCACCTGCGAGATCACGTCGAGCGTGTTGGTGACCTGGCGGCGCGCGAGGTCCTCCGCGGACAGTGCGGTCACGGAGACCGGCACGTCCTGCAGCGACTCCTGGGTGCGCTGCGCCGAAACGACGACCTCGGTCAGGCCCGCTGAAGCGCCCTCGGCCGCCTCCGCCGTCGCGGGCAGGCAGGCGATCACTCCGCCGGCGGCCAGCAGGCTGCGGACTGCGTTTCCAACTTTCGACATGGTTCCCCCACTACGGTTGTCGGGGGCCGCTCGACCGCGGCTCGCCCGGGATCCGGGGCCGGTGCGTGCGCCGGCCCGACGGTACACGCCTGCGTTCAGCCCTCGGTGGTCGAGAGCTGCTTCTCGACGGTGGCGGCGTGCTGCTCGGCTTCGGCCGACGGCACGACTCCCGCCTCGTTGCGGATCACGCGGAACACGCGTTGCAGGTAGGCCGCGCGCTCCGCCGCCGAGGCGGCCGGGTCCGGCACGAAGTTCTCGAGATCCTCGCGGGTCACCACGCCCTTGCGGTCGAGCAGCGCGTGGATCGCATCGACGCGGTCGCGCAGCACCGAGAGCTCCTGGGTCACGGCCAGCACGATGCCGAGCAGCTGGTCGGTCGCGGGATCCTCGAAGAAATGCGGCCGGCGGCCGCGCGTGTACCGGGGGATGGACGGCTCGCTCATGCGCTCGGCTCCCCGGTCATTTCCATGCACCGAACGCGTACCAGGAGATGCCACTCGCGAGTCGCCCGGTGTCGCCGTCGACGACGGCCTCGCGGTGCTCGGCGGCGGCGTGCACGGCGTCCTCGCCGTAGAAGTTCAGGCTCGGGACCACGAACTCCTCGACCTTGTCGGGAGCGAAACCCGCCTCGGTGCACAGCGCCCGCGGGTCCTGGTCACGGAAGGTCTTGTAGAACGGCTCGGCGTTGTACCAGCTGTCCCAGTCGAGGTAGAAGCCGTCGTAGGGCGACAGCGACCGGTTCGGCGGCAGCTCCATGTGCAGCATCAGGCCGCCCTTCTTCAGCACGCGGTGCGCTTCCTTGAGCAGGCGCCGAATGGACTTCAGCGGCACCTCGTGCAGGAACATCGACGACCAAACGACGTCGAACGACTCGTCCGGATAGTCGAGCTTCGTCGCATCCATCTGCCGGAAGTGCACGGGCGCGCCCAGTGCCTCGGCACGCGCGGAGCCGTAGCGCAGCGCGGGCGCGGCGACGTCGATCGCGTACACCTCCGCCTCCGGGTACTCCTGCGCCCAGGGCACCGTGTTGTGACCGATGGTGCAGCCGAGATCGAGGATGCGGGCCGGCCGGAAGTCCGGGAAGCGCCTGTGCACGAAGCGCGCGATGCTGCGGCCGATGTCGCCCTGGTCCTCGCCCAGCAGGCCCATGAAGAACACGGCCGCGCCATTGTCGTAGAACGCGCCCTGCGTCGCGTCGTCCTGGCCGGCCTCGGCGACGTAGCCGCCGGGCATCAGGTGCACGTCGAGCGAGCCGACGCTCTTCGGCACCTCGAACCCCGGCTGCAAGGTGACCGACCCGCGGGCCTTCTGCGCGCGACGCCGGACCTCGTCGTTGACCTGGCCGCGCTGGCGCTGCACCTGGTCGCGCACCGAGTCCCACACCATCTCCTGCGCGTTCACGCGCAGCGCGCTGTAGAACCGGAAATAGTCGTGCTCGCGGATCGCCGCGTGCACCTCCGAGCCGTTCTTCGGCTCCCGGCCTGCGGCGGCGGCCTGCGGCTTCACGTCGCGCTCGTAGACGGCGCGCATGTCGGCGGCCATGTCGTGCAGGATGAAGCCTCGCAGTGCCGAGACGAAGTCCTGCCGGGCCGCTTCGTCGAACGTGCGGGACAGCGCGAGTTCGTGCCTGAGCTGCTGGGTAGCCATGCCGAAGGCCTCCGGGACGGTCGGATTCGTCGAGGTGTACGCGGGTCGCAGGGTCAATGCCAGCAAATTCTATTTGGCCCTGCAAACCGACAGTGGCCCCTGTTGCGCCGCCACAACCAACCTTCTAGTCGTCGAGCGGCTGCCCCGAGGCCCGGTTGGGCAGCAGGGCCGCGCAGGCGGCGGCCGCAACGAGCGCGGGCACGACGAGCACCGACAGCGCCGCCTGCCAGCCGAGGGCCGCGACACCGACCGGCACGAGCACCGGGAAGGTCGCGAAGCCGATCGAGAGCGGTGCGGAGCCGCAGGCCGCGAAGGCCGTGCTGCGCATGCGGGTCGGATAGAGATCGGTCAGGATCGTGCCGACCACCGCGTTCGATCCGTAGAAGAACGAGGTCGTCAGTGCGAACAGCAGCAGGTCGTGCCAGCGCGCCTGCGGCAGCCACAGCAGCATCAGCAGCATCGCCGCACCGATCGCGCACCACAGCACGAAGGTGTTGCGACGCGTGATCACGAACTCGCCGACCGCGGCCGCGAGCAGGTAGCCGGCGATCGCGATGCCGTTCGACAGCCCGACGAGCCACGCGGCCTCCGCGGCCGTGTAGCCGCGCACTTCCATGAAGAAGGTCGGGAAGTAGAACGCGCTCCCCGCGTAGGCGCAGCCGAACGCGAGGAACATGCCGCACGCGGCCAGGCTGGTACGGCGGTACCGGGGCCCGAACAGCTCCCGGAGGAGCGCGAAGTCCACGCCGCCGCGCCGCGTGCCCGGCGCCGACGTCGCCGCGACCTGCGCGAAGCGGCCGCTCTCCGGCAGGCGCCAGCCGATCAGGATCGCGATCGGCACGACCGCGAAGCCGAGCAGGAAGATCGCGCGCCAGCCGTGCGACTCGAGCAGCGGTGTGGCGACGAGCGCGGCCAGGAACCAGCCCAGCGGGTAGCCGCACTGGAGGACGCCCATCAGCAGGCCGCGATAGCGGTCGGGCGCCGCCTCCGCGACGTAGGCCGCGGTGATCGGCGCGAGCCCGGCCGCGAGGCCGAAGGCCAGCGCGCGCAGGATCGTCAGCGTCAGCGGGTCCGTGGCGAGCGCGTGCAGGCCGACCAGCAGCGCGGAACTGCCGAGCAGCACCGCGAGCGTCCAGCGGCGCCCCCAGCGGTCGGCCGCGAGTCCCGCCGCAATCGCCAGCACCGCGGCCGTGACGAACGAGACGGACAGGATCAGGCCGACCGCGTCGAGCCCGAGCCGGAACTCAGCCAGCAGGCCCGGGACGGCGTAGCCGAACAGGGACTGGTCCATGTTCGACAGCGTCCAGGCGAGCAGGCTGAACGCGAGGATGCGCCAGCGTTCACTGACGGCGTTCGCAGCACCCGCAAAGGTCGACCCGTGGTTCGCGGCATCCGTCCCCATCGCGCCTCCTCGCTTCAGACCTCGAGACCGACGCGCGCACCCTCGGCGGTGGCGGCCAGCAGCGTTCGCGGGGCATAGCAGTCGCCCACGAGCCGCACGTCGACGCCCATGGTCGTGAGCTCGCGCGCCAGCGCGTCGTCCGCGGCCCGGGGCGTCGAATAGCACAGGAGCGCCACGTCGGCGAGGTCGATCGCCCGGCCGCCGTGCACGTTGGCGAGGCGTACGACGCCGTCCTCGAGCGGCGAGTCGGCCGCGATCTCGGCCAGCGGCACCACGTCGATCCGCGCCCGCGCGAACCGACGCTGGATGCCGAGCGCGGACACCAGCGGCACGTCCGCCGCGATCCGGTCGCGCGGCGTCGCGACGACGACGCGGTCGTACAACGCGTGCAGGCGCTCGACCATCGCGTACGTGCCCTCGGTGTGGTCCATGTCGTACACGACGGCGGTGCCTTCCTGCCGGGCCGTCGTCCCGCGCAGCGCCTGCGCCAGCGTGCGCAGGTCGAGCACGAGGCCATCGTCGCGCCACTCGGTGGGCAGCGTCTCGGGCCACAGCATCGTGGCGCCGGTGGCGGCGATCACGACCTCGGGTCGCAGCGCGAGCACGTCGGCGGCCGTGGCGCGCACGCCGAGTTCGAAGCGAACGCCGGCGCGGCGCGCTTCGACGTACTGCCAGTCATATACGCTCGACAGCGACTCGCCGCCGGGCAGCTCGGCGTGGAGGCGCGTCTTGCCCCCGACCTCCGCGGAGGCACCGAACACCGTGACCTCGTGGCCGCGCGCCGCCGCGAGCCACGCCGCCTCGAGCGCCGCGACGCCCGCACCGACCACCACGACGCGCCGCCGCTGCGACGCGCGCGGTGGCTGCCAGCTCGCCTCGTCCAGGGTGCCGAGCCGCGGATTGTTGTCGCACGCGAGCGGTTCCGGCCCGGCGATACGGCCCCAGCAGGTGTTGCACGACACGCAGTACCGGATGTCGCGCGCGAGGCCGCGGCGCGCCTTCTCGGGCCAGTTCGCGTCCGTGATCAGGGCACGGCCCACGCCGACGAGATCGCCCACGCCCTGCGCGAGGATGCCCTCGGCCTCGGCGGGATCGGTGACTAGGCCGAGCGCGACCACCGGCACGCCGTTCGCGTGCTCGCGCAGGCGCCTGGCCTGGTCGATCCAGGGCAGCCGCGGCCAGTGGCGGTCGGGCACGTGCCAGTCGAGCGTGCGCGCGTGCGCGCCCTGGCAGAAGGCGACGTAGTCGACGGCACAGTCGCGAGTCAGCGCCGCGACGATGCGCGCCGCGAGCGCTTCGTCGACGCCATCGCGCAGGCCGTCGTCGCCGGGCAGCTTGAGACCGAGCACGCAGCCGGCGTCGACGCGCGAGCGGATCGCGTCGATCAGCTCGCGGAGCAGGCGCAGCCGCCCGTCGAAGTCGCCGCCGTAGCGGTCCTCGCGCCGGTTCGAGCGCGGCGCCAGGAACTGGTGGAACAGGTGGCCGTGGCCCGCGCTAAGCTCCACGCCCGAGAAGCCGGCGCGGCGCAGGCGGTGGGCGCACTCCGCCATCTCCTCGACCACGCGCTCGATGTCGCCGGTCGAGAGTACGTGCGGCACCGTCCACGACAGGTCGTCCGGCAGCGAGGACGCGCCGATCGCGCGGGGATTGCGGCCGCGCTCGTGCCGACCGCGGCCGGAGTCCTGCAGCTGGCCGAGGAAGCGGCAGTCGTGGCGCTCGACCGCCTCAGCCCAGCGCTGCAGGTCCGGAAGCCTCGCGTCGCTCCACGCCGAGACGTAGTGGGCACGGCCCTGCCGCGGCGACGAGTCGAGCGGCTCGCTGACGACCAGGCCGGCGCCGCCTATCGCGCGATTCTCGAAATACGCGACCAGCGCATCCGTCACGCGGCCCTCTCGCGCGTAACGGGTCGTCATCGACAGGTGCACGATGCGATTGCGGAGCCGCAGGCGCCCGCCGTGCAGCGGCTCGAAGAGCCGCGGGTAGGACTCGGATCCGGACTCGCGCACGGCGCCGGCTCAATGCATCTCGCAGCCGCCGCTCACGTTCATCGCCTCGCCGGTCACGTAGGCGGCGCGCGGCGAGCAAAGGAAGGCGACCGCCTCGGCCGTGTCGTCCTGCAGGCCCTCGCGGCGCATCGGGATCGAGCGGCGCATCGCGCTCAGGTACTCCTCCACGCTCTGGCCGAAGTAGCGCGCGAAGTACTCGTTCTGTACCGCGCCGAGCCCGGTGGTGACGTGGTTCGGGCAGACCGCGTTGACGGTGACGCCGTGCGGGCCGAGCTCGATCGCGCTGGTCCGCGTGAGCCCGACGAGCCCGTGTTTCGAGGCGACGTAGGCCGCCATGTGCGGGAAGCCGGACTTCGCCGCCTGGCTCGCGATGTTGACGATGCGCCCGCCCTGCCCCTGCCGGATCATGATCCGCGCGGCGGCACGCGAGCACAGGAACGCCCCCGTGAGGTTCACGCCCATCACGGCGTCCCACGAGGCCTTCGGCGTCTCGGCGAGCGGGTGGATCAGGTAGCCGATGCCCGCGTTGTTGACGAGCACGTCGAGCCGGCCCAGCTCGCGCACGCAGGCGTCGAACGCCGCGTCCACGCTGGTCTCGTCGGTGACGTCGAGCGGTATCGCGACCGCGCGCGTGCCGCCGGCCCGGAGCTCCGCGGCGAGTTCCTCGAGCTCGGCGCGCGTGCCGATGCGATCGGACTCCATCAGTTCACGCGGCTCCGCAAGATCGCTGAGCGCGATCGCGGCGCCGTCGGCCGCGAGCCGCCGAGCGATGGCGTAGCCGAGCCCCTTGCGCCGGCCGGCGCCCGTGATCAGCGCGACCTTCCCCGCGAGCGTCTGCATGGGCGACCTCCTCCGGGACTGCGAGCCCCTCCGGGCACCAAGCCTTCCCGGGCGGGGCCGCCTTGGCCAGCAAAAAATATTTGCGCCGGGCAAGCGCCGCTTGGGCACGCGCCCCGCGGCGTGCGCCGCCGCGGATCAGGCGGCGGGGTGGGCGCTCAGGAACAGGTTGCGCGTGGCCGCCACGAACCTCCGGACCGCGGGACCGGGCGGCGGGCTGCGTCGCCAGGCAATCAGGCTGCGGTAGGTCGCGGCGAGTTCGGGCACGTCGAACGTGACGCACTCGTCCATGAACGGCAGCGTGAACGGCGGCGGCAGCGCGCCGCCGAGCATCACCGCGTCCGTGCGTCGCAGGAGCCGGTCGATCCCGTAGACCGAATCGGTGCGCAGCAGGTGCGCCGGTCGCGGGATCGACAGTTCGTCGCAGACGCGGAACAGCCGCGGCGTGCGCGACTCCGGCCCGGCCGAGGTGATCCACGGGAAAGCCACGAGGTCCGCGAGCGGCACGCTGGCGCGGCCGGCGAGCGGATGACCGCGACGGGCGTAGGCCCGGTCGCGGGACTCCCACAGGATCTCGGACTCGAGTTCCGGCGCGGTCGCGAACTCGTCCGACGGCGTGCTGAGCACGACGTCGAGTTCGCCGCGCAGGAGGCGGAGGTGGAGTTCCTCCGAAGTGCCCTCCACCAGCGTGACGTCGCACCGCGGCTGCGTGGTCAGCAGTTCCTCCACCGCGGCGGCCGCGAGCACCTGCGACGTGAACCAGCCGACGCCGACGAGCAGGCGGTGGCCCTCGGCGCTCGCGAACTCCCGGAGTTCGTCGCGAGCGCGGGCGGTCGCGGCGCAGGCGAGCGTCGCGTGCGGCAGCAGCCGCTCGCCGGACGGCGTCGGCACGAGACCGAGCCGACCGCGCTCGAACAGCCGCACGCCGAGCTCCTGCTCGAGCTTCGCGATACTGGCGCTCAGCGCCTGCGGGGTGATGGCTGCGTGCTCCGCGGCACGGTGGTAGCTGCCGTGCTCGACGAGGGCGAGGAAGTGGCGGAGCTGGCGGAGTTCCATGCGGCGACCCACGGCCCGGCGGCCGGAGTGCCGAAGCCTACGGCAACAGGGCCTCGCAGGACGAGGCGTTTCGCGTCGCGGAGCGGCAGTTCCACGCGGCTGCCCTCCGGGCCGCCGAAGTGCACGGTGAAGCGTTCGGGGCCCTCGGCCGGGTAGAGCGTGAACACCGAGGCATCCGCGCCCGCGATCGAGATCCGGATGCGGTGCCCCTCGGCGATCCTGGCCGCGGTCGGGAACAACGCGAAGCGCACGCGCATGGGCTCGCCGGGATCGACGAGCTGCGCATCCAGGCGACGGAAGCTCAACGGCACGGGGCCGTGGTCGTACGGCAGCGAGGCGGGATCAGCCGGCTTGCGGTGGAGCGCCCGCAGCATCCCTTCGGTCACGTAGGTGACGCGGCCGTCGGGCGCGACGTCCTCGACGTAGACGAAGAAGGCGGGATCGTCGCTGAGGGTGGCGACCTTCAGGTCGACGACCGGCGCACCGACGATCTCGACGGCACTCGCCATCGGCGCGGTGTCGTACGTGAGCAACCGTCTGCCGATCTCGCGGCGATCCGGGTACTGCGGCGGAATGCCGATCTGCGTGGACCAGCGCGTCTTCTCGCCGGTACCGACCGTTCGATCCACGTCGTAGGCGTCGGTGCCGGACGCCCCGGACTTCTCGGCCAGCGCGCGCCCCGCGGCGAAGTGGAAGGTCCGCGACTTCACGTCAGCGGGCGGCCAGACGTCCGTCGTGCGGAACTCGCCGGTGCCGAGCACGTAGTAGTTCACGCGGCGCGAGATCGGCCGCCCCTCGACCAGCCGTCGCACGAAGTCCGACTGGATCGCGTTCTGCTCCGCGAAGGACGGCGCCGGCTCGCGACGATCGGGCAGGAACGGATCCGCGTTCAGCACGTTCGAGTGGTCGTTCGCGGTGATCCAGAGCTCCATCGGTACGTCGGGCGCCGATCGGAAGCGCGCCAGTGCGGCTTCGGCGGTGCCGCCATCGATCCATGAACCCCAGTACTGCATGGGCTTGCGTTCGCGGCGCACGCCCGCCATCGCCGCACCCGGCGACATGTCGAGGAAGCTGAACCCGTTGTGGCCGCGGTCGTCGCGGAACGCGATGTTCAGCACGTCCGACGGCAGCCAGCGGTGCTTGCCGCTCAGCGCGGCGCGCAGCTGTGCGAACCCGGGATCGTCGTCCACCGGTTGCAGGACGGGGTACAGCCGCCGGCAGTCCTCCGCACGGAGACGGCAGTCCGCGGCGGGAGCGTCGGCAGTCGCCTCGCCCAGTCCCTTGATCGCTCGGCCGAGGTCCATGTTCCGCGTCAGCGTGCCCCACTCCTCGAGGAACCAGCGGTTGACGACGCCCCCGGGGGCGACCACGTGCAGGTAGATGTCGAAGTCGACTTGGTGCACGACGGCGCCGAGCAGCGCAGGCGCCGGCCGCGAAGTCGCGAGATCCGCGGTGTTGGCCGCGTACGACTGCCCGGCCGCGACGACCTGGCCGTTCGACCACGGCTGCGCCGCGACGTGGCGCACCAGTTCGTCGATGTCGGCGATCTGGTCGGGCGAGAGTTCCGTCAGCCGCACGCCTTCGGACGCCGTCGAGCCGCGCGTGTCGACGGCGACGAGGACGAAACCGTCGTCGAGCCAGCGCGCCGACCGAGGCCAGCGCCCCAGGCCCGCTCGGCCGTAGCGGGTCTGCATCAGCACGGCCGGGGCGCGTCGTCCCTCGGTCCATCCCGCGGGGAAGTAGACGCTCACCGCGAGCCGCACGCCGTCCCGCATCGCGAGGTAGTACGAGCGATCGCTGCGCCGGTCGGTGGGTTTCGGCACGTCGGCCGCGGCGGCGGCCGGCGGTGTGCCGAGGTCGACCCACAGCAGCGCCGCGAGGAGCGCGTTCGCGGCCACCCATCCCAACCGGCACCGCAGGGCGCGGCCCGTGTCTCCACCGCCGATCGTCGGCCTGGCCTGCATCGTCGAGGCGCCTCGTGCAGATCGATAACTGATACTGGTATCAGCTTCCTGGGCTGTCAATGCGACGCCGGCGCGCCGGCTCCCGGGCGCCCGCGGTTGCGACGCCCGGGCGCCTTGCCTATCGTCCCGCCATGGTGACGAGAGTGATGCGGGCCGCCCTGGAGGCGCGCCCGGCAGGCGCAGACGCGCCCGGGGTCCGGTTCCTGGACGTGCTCGCGGAGCGCCAGCGACGCGCACCGGCCCCGCGCAAGGGCGAGCGCACGCGCAATCGCCTCAAGCTCGCGGCGGTGCACGCCCTCGAGCAGCGCGGCTACCTGCAGCTGCGCGTCACCGACATCTGCCGCCGCGCGCGCGTTTCCGACGCGGTCTTCTACGTCTACTTCGAGAACAAGGTACAGATCACCGTCGAGGTGCTGAGCGAGTTCCTCGATCACACCTTCGAGCTCGGCGAGAGCCCGGACCCGAAGCCTCGGCGCTCGCTCTTCGAGGCGCTCGAGCATGCGAATCTGCGCTGGATATCGGCGGTCCGCGCCAACGCGGGACTGACGCGCTGCCTCCTGCAGTTCGCCGACCAGGTGCCCGAGTTCCGGGAGCTCTCCTCGCGCCGGAATCACCAGTGGTACCTGCACGTCACGCGTCGCCTGCTGGCGCGGCTCGGCGCGCGCGACTTCGACGAGAGCGCGCCGCTGCTGGCCGTCCACGTCCTCGGCGGCATGATCGACGAGCTCTGCAGCAAGGTCTTCGTGTCGCGCGAGCCGCACGTGGTGGCGCTGGTGGACTCCATCGTGCCGACGGACGCGGCACTGGCCGAGTTCGTCTCCATCCTCTGGTACCGCGGCCTGTTCGGTCGCGAACCGATCGAGGCGCGCCACCCGGCCGGTCGCGCCCTGCAGCGGCTCGCCGACCTCCGGTCGGCGGAATCGGGCCAGCCCTGATCGACTCCCGCGCCACTACCGGGCGCGCGTCGATTGCCGCCCGGAATTGAGTCTGACATCATGTTTTCCCGTGGCCCGGGAGGCGTCGATGACCCGCCCGTCGATGCAGGAAACCTTCGCGCGCTTCCGGCCCGGGGTGCAGCTCGGCAGTTCGGGCTGGCTCACCGTCTCGCAGCAGATGATCGACCGGTTCGGCGACGCCACGCTGGACCACGACCCGATGCACGTGGACCCCGACTGGGCTGCCGCGGGACCGTTCGGGCGGACGGTCGCGTTCGGCTTCCTGACGATGTCGCTGCTGACGCGCCTCTTCATCCACGACGTCCTCGGCGCCGATTCGTCGCGCCACGACGCCCACGACGGCCACTACCTGAACTACGGCTTCGACCGCCTCCGCCTGATCGCGCCGGTGCCTTCGGGCTCGCGGATCCGTGCGCACTTCGAGGTGCTCGAAGTCCGGCCCGACGACGGCCAGCGCACCATCGTCAAGTTCGGCGTGCACGTCGAATGCGACCAGGCCGACCGGCCGGTGCTGGTCGCGGAGTGGCTCGCCTGCTGGGTCCCGCCCGTGGCGGCGTGAGACGGCGACCGTGTCCGCGGCAGCGCCGCTGCGGAAGGCCGCCGTCGCCGGCTACGACTCGAGTGCGCGACACGGACCTCCCTCTCACTCTCCAGCCGCACGCCGCCGCATGACACACGCCAAGCCGTTCGACGAACCTGCCGGGATCTTTCGCGTCAGCGATCTCCTGTCGTGGTACGCAGCCCGGACGCCGCATGCCGAAGCGGCCGTGCTCGACGACCTGCGGATCGACTACGCCGGCCTCGCGCACCGAGTGGACGAACTCGCCCGGGCGCTGCTCGCAGCCGGAGTCGCGAAAGGCGATCGCGTCGCGACGCTGGCGACTCCGCACCCCGACTACTTCGTGGCGTTCCTCGCCACCGTCTCCATCGGCGCCATCTGGGTCGGGCTCAATCCACGCCATCGCAGCGACGAGCTCGCGTACGTCGTGGGCGACTGCGATCCCGACGTGCTGCTCACGCGCACGCGGATCGACGGCCGGGACTACGCCGCCGAGATCGCAGCGATGCGCCGCGCCGCGCCGTCGCTGCGTCGCGTCGTCGCGCTGGACGAGCCACGGCCGGAGATCGCGGACGAGCGGCGCGCGTTCCTCGACTCGGGTGGCGACGTGCCGGACCGCGTGCTCGCGGCCGCGCGCGCGGACTGTGGCGGCCGCGACCCCTGCCTGATCGTCTACACCTCCGGATCCACGGGACGGCCGAAGGGCGCGATGCTCCACCACGAGGGCATCGTGCAGGTGTGCCTCTTGCAGAACCGCGTCTGGCCCGTGCCACGGCAGCGCGTGGTGAACTTCCTGCCCATCAACCACGTCGGCTGCGTCGTCGACCTCTCCTGCCCGACGCTCGCGGCCGGCGGGTGCGTCGTCTTCATGGAACGCTTCGATGCTGCCGCGTCGATGGAACTGACCGTCCGTGAGCGCGCGAGCTGGTGGATCTCGGTGCCCTCGGTGTTCCAGATGCAGCTCGCGCTGCCGGAGTTCGAGCGCTACGACCTGTCGGCGGTGCGCCTCGTCGTCTGGGAAGGCGCGGCGATGCCGGAGCCGATCATCCGCCGGCTGCTCGAGATCGTGCCCACCGGCGTCGCGACCAACTACAGCATGACCGAGTCGACGGGCGCGATTACGGTCGTGCCGCCGACGACCGACGTCGAACTGCTGGCGTCGTCGGTCGGCCGACCCGCCGAAGGCGTCGAGGTGCGCATCGTCGGGGAAGACGGGCGCGAACTGCCGCCCGGCGAGCCCGGAGAGATCCAGGCGCGCTCGCCCTACAACATGCTCGGCTACTGGAACCGCCCGCAGGAAACGGCGGAAACGCTCCTGCCGGACGGCTGGCTGCGCACCGGCGACGTCGCCGTGCAGCGACCCGACGGCAGCTACCGGATCGTCGGCCGCCTCAAGGAGATGTTCAAGTCGGGCGGCTACAACGTCTATCCGCGCGAGATCGAGAACGTACTGGAGACCCACCCTGCCGTCGCACTCGCCGCGGTGGTGAGCCGCCCGGATCCCCTGTGGCAGGAGGTCGGCGTCGCCTACGTGATCGCGCGCACGCCGGTTGCAGCCACCGAGCTCGAGGCGCACTGCCGCGAACGGCTCGCGAACTACAAGGTGCCGAAGACCTTCGAGATCCGCGACGCGCTGCCGCTGCTGCCGATCGGCAAGGTGGACAAGGTGGCGCTGCGGAGGATGGCGGCGGAGGGCCGATGAGTCGCCTGCTGCCCGGACCGCGCCGAGCACGCCGACCTCGCGCGCCGATGAACGGCGCCCAGGCACCGGCGCGCGCTCGCAAGCGGCGCCCACGACGCTATACGAACTCGGCGACCTGGCGGCTCGCCCGCTCGGCCTCGGCCGCGCACGACAGGATGCTCTGGTTGCCCTGCAGTTCCGCGTGGGCGAACCGGATGCGTCCGTAGCCGGCGCGAACGACGTCGCGCGGCGCGGGGCGCCCGTCGCGCCCGTAGAAGAACCCCGGCTGGGCGCAGACGTACGCGTGGCCCCAGCGGTTCGTGATCAGGGCCCGGACGTCGCGCCGCGCGTCGAAGCCGTGGGCGCCGAACATCTCCTGCAACTGGGCCCGCATGCGGCGTTCCAGTTCGCGGTACGGCGCGGCGAGCAGGCGCGCGCGACCGGCGCTGCACTGCACCGCGGCGGGCAAGCCGGGCGACAGGAACGGCACGTACGAGGTCAACATCACCGGGCGATCCGGGTGGAACGGCGGATCGTACCGCCCGACCTTCATCGGCGGGATCACGTTCGTGAACCAGCCGAAGCCGTCGAACCACTGCGCTCCGGAATAGCCGAGCCGCTCCAGGAACCGCCACTGGCGCAGCGCCACGTTCACGACCAGCACCGGGCCGTGCAGGAACTCGCCGTACGCCGCCCGGAGTTCGTGCGGCATGTCGCGGACGACGCGCCGGTTCATCCAGCCGCCGCCGGCCATGATCACCGCTTTGGCCCGGACGGACGCGACACGGCCGTCCTGCACGTAGCCGATGCGGACGCGCTCGGCCGTGCGCGCGTCGCCTTCGTGCTCCACGGCGACGACGGTTGCATTGAGGCGAAGGCGCGTGGGCTGGCCCGGCGCGTCCAGCGCCGGGAGGGCGACGGGTTCGCGCAGCACGTCCTCGATGGAGCCGGAGCCACGGATCGCGCCGGGGATCAGGGCCTTCACGAACTGGCGCGCCAGCAGCCCGTTGCCGATCGGCGCCGTGACGATCTCGGTGGTCTCGTAGATCCGCACGTAGCGGGCCGGCGTCACCCCCGGCAGCAGGATCCGCTGCGCGGCGTAGGCGGACACCGCGTCGCTCGCGGTGCCGGACAGTCCGGTCGCCACGAGCGGGTCCACCCAGCGCGACACGGCGGACGAGAGGCCGAGTACCTTTTCGAGGAACTCGGCGTAGCTCATCGAATCGAGCCAGCGGCCGATGCCGCCCTGCTCGGTCGCGTGCCGGAACTCGAGCAGGTCGCCGGTCTCGGGCAGCGGCGGAACGCCGGGCGGCAACGGCAGCGTATCGGTCGAATTCCAGCGCAGCAGGTCGCGCTTGACGTTCTCCGGCAGCGGGACGCCGTCGAAGCCGTGGCGCCAGACGTCGGAGTACCAACGACCACGTCCGTCCGCCGACTTCATCCAGTAGCCGAGCGACGCGAGGTGCGGGATGTGCTGCATCGGCCCGAAGTGATCGCGAGCGACCCGGACGTCGGGGCCGGCATCCTCGAGTTCGTGGAACTCGAAGGCCCGGGGCATACCGATCTCGGTCCAGTAGCGGCCCAGCGGGCCGCCCTTCGGCACGGTGAAGGCGTTGGAGCCCTGCGGCGCCTCGAGCCGCACGCCGTCCACCTCGACGACGTTGCCCTTCGCCTCGCCACCGAACATCCGGTGGTTGTCGAGCACGAGGCAGCGGCCCGCGTCGCCGCGCAGCCGCCGGAAGTCCCAGGCCGCCATCAGGCCGGTCACGCCGCCGCCGACCACGACCAGGTCGTACTCGCCGTCGACCGGATCCGGCAGGCGCCGTGCCTCGAAGCGCCCGTCGCGCAGGGCGTGCGCCGCATCGACGACTTCGCGGGTGTTGCCGTTGGAGCGCGCGTAGTCGCCGATGCCGCCGGGGCCGGTCCAGTCGTCCCGGTCCGCGACAGTGGCCGCGGCCGAAGCTCCGGGCACCAGCGCGCCGGCCGCGAGTCCGCTCAGCACGCCGCTGACGAAATCGCGCCGGGTGATCGGTGCATCGAGTCCCAGCGGATCCTTCGCCATCGTCACCTCCGGAGCATGAACCTCGCGCGCGTCAGCGCAGCACGACGGTGCGGTTGCCGAACTCGAACACCCGGCTCTCGGCGTGCCACTGGACGGCGCGATTCAGTACCACGCTCTCGATCTCGTTGCCGATCGTCGTCAGCTGCTCCGGCGTGCAGGTGTGATCCACGCGCTCGACCGCCTGTTCGATGATCGGTCCCTCGTCGAGATCCTCGTTGACGTAGTGCGCGGTCGCGCCGATCAGCTTGACCCCGCGCTGGTAGGCCTGGTGATACGGCTTCGCGCCCTTGAAGCCGGGCAGGAACGAATGGTGGATGTTGATCGCGCGGTCCTCGAGCTCACGGCAGGCAGCCGGCGTCAGGATCTGCATGTAGCGCGCGAGCACGAGCAGTTCGCCGCGCGCGGCATGGAACACGTCGAGCAGCCGGCGCTCCTGCGCCTCCTTGCCGTCGGCGCCGATCGGCAGGTGCTGGAACGGCAGGCCGTACCACTCGGTGAGCCGACGCTGGTCCTCGTGGTTCGACACCACCACGACGATGTCCACGGGCAGCGTCCCGGTGCTCCAGCGGTGCAGCAGGCTCATCAGGCAGTGACCCTGCTTCGAAACCGCGATCACGACGCGGATGCGGTTGGCGAGATCCCGGAGGGTCCACTCGATGCCGAGCGGCTGCATCGCGGCGCCGAAGTCGCGGCCGAACGCAGTCTCGTCGAGCGTCGTGCCGTCCGGCTCGAACACGATCCGCAGCACCGACCGTGCGGACACCGGGTCCAGGAAGTGGTGCGCCTCGAGGATGTTGGCGCCGCGACTCGCGAGGTGGGAGGTCACCGTGGCCACCACCCCCACGCGGTCGGGACAGGACAGGCGCAGCACGTAGTTCGGACGGGTCACGGTTCTGGAACTCCTCGTCGGGGTGGGCGGCGCGGCCCTGCCGGCGCCGCATCTCGCTGACGCAGGGCTTCGCCCGCCCCTCAGTCGTTGAGGGATCCGTGCGGCCGTGCGTCTGACTGTCGATATAGCCCCCCGTGCACGCCGGCCGGCGGTCGGACGGCGGCAGGTGGGCGCCTCAGCGGGGGAGATCATGCAGGAAGCCAGGTATCCATTCGGGAGTCTCGGCATCGCCGTCCGGTGCGCGCTCCTGGCCGGCGCGGCTGCGGCCGCCGTGCCCACCTACGCGGCCGAGATTGCGGCGCTGGACGAAGTGGTGGTCACGGCGCGCAAGCGCGCGGAGACGCTCCAGGAGGTGCCGCTGGCGGTGAGCGCCATCGACGCCGCGACCCTCGAGACCCGGGGCATCGCCGACATCACCGACGCCTACAGCCAGGTCCCGAACCTCTACTTCACGGCGGCGGGCGGCGCGAGCCCGACCTCCGACTACCAATACCTGACCATCCGGGGCGTCGGGTTCAACGGCGGCCTCGAGCCCGCCGTCGGCGTGTTCATCGACGGCATGTACCAGCCGCAGATCGGCTTCGACACGAGCTTCATCGACGCCGAGCGCATCGAGGTGCTGCGCGGCCCGCAGGGCACGCTGTTCGGGCGCAACACCCAGGGCGGTGCGGTCAACATCGTCACCCGCAAGCCCGGCCGGGAGTTCGAGGGTCGCGTGGAACTCGAGGGTGCCCGCTTCGGCACCTACCGCGGACTCGTCAGCTTCATGGGTCCGCTGACCGACACGCTGTCGGGCGGCCTCAGCCTCCAGTACAGCTCGACCGACGGGTACGCGCGCAACTCCACCCTCGGGCGGGACTACTTTTCGGACCAGTTCACCGGGCGCGGTACGCTGGCCTGGACCCCGAGCGACCGCCTGACCGGCACGCTGACCGTCGACGCGAGCCGCCGTGACATGAAGGAACTGGGGATCGGCGTACCGCTGCGCTGCGAGTGTTACGTGGCCATCGCCGACCAGCTCGGACCGGACGACTACAAGGACTCGGACGGCATACAGCTCAACGTCGACTGGAAGCTGACCGACTCGACGACCCTGACCTCGATCACCGGCCGGCGGAAGGTCGAGTCGCAGATCCAGTGGGACTGGGACGGCAAGCCGAGCAACCTGACGCCCGTGTCGCTGAACGCGGTGACACAGAGCAATGCGCCGCCGATCGTGCCGCTGGACGTCGCGCTGCAGCCGGTGCAGGCGCGCGGCATCTATCAGTTTCAGACGCTGGAGCAGGAGTTCACCAGCCAGGAGTTCCGCCTGGCGGGCACCGGCACGCGCTTCGACTGGCTCGCCGGCGCCTACTGGTTCGAGCAGGAGATGCTGCAGCCCCGCCTCGTCGACCACGGCCTCGCCGGCGCCGGCGTCCTGCCGTCGCTCTACATCCGCGAGCGCTTCACCGAGCAGCGCGACGGGTGGGCGGTCTTCGGCCAGCTCACTTTCCGGCCCCTCGAGAAGGTCGAGGTCACGCTGGGCACGCGCTACTCCGACGAGACCGCCGACACCGACGGCCAGCGCGTGATCAACATCGCGAACGTGGCGATCCGCGCGTTCCTGAAGACCAACGACTTCAGCGCCGACAACGTCTCCAGCATGGCGTCGGTGTCCTACGCCCTGTCGCCGGACGTGAACGTGTACGCCACCTGGGCGCAGGGCTGGAAGGCCGGCGGCATCAACCGCTATCCGAGCCGCGCCGGCCAGGACGTGCCGTATGCCGACGAGGAGTCGACGAACTACGACCTCGGCCTCAAGGCCACGTGGCTCGACGGCCGGGTGACCACCAACGTCGCGCTCTTCCACATCGACATCGAGCAGCAGCAGACGCTGAACGTCGTCCCGGATCCCAACGGCCTGACGCCGATCACGGTGATCGCGAACGCCGGCAAGAGCACCAGCCGGGGCGTCGAGGTCGAGATCAACGCCGCGCCGACCGACGCCCTGCGGCTCGGGCTGTCGTACGGCCTGACGGACACGGAGTTCGACGACTTCATCCAGTTCGGCATCGACCGCGCGGGCGACCCGTTCTGGTCGATCCCGAAGCACACCGGCTCCGCCTCGGTCGACTGGTCGATCCCGCTCGGCGCGGGGCCGACGCTGGACCTCGGCCTCACCTGGCAGTACGTCAGCGACTACAACACACCCGACGGCGCGACGACGAATCCCCGGCCCGACGCCGAGAACGTCAACGAGGGCTACGACCGGCTGAATCTCCGGGCCGGCGTGACACTCGATGGCGGTTGGGAGATCACCGCCTACGTGCGCAACGTGTTCGACAGCTTCGACTACACGATCATTGCCCGCGAAGCCTTCGCGCCGCTGCCGTTCACGCGCGACACGCTGTACGTGGTGCCGCTCGAGCCGCGCACCTTCGGCATGATCGTCCGCAAGCGGTTCTAGCCAGCCGCGAGCGCTGCTCGCGTCCGTCGCGACACGATCAGGAAGATCATGCCGGCGGCCGCGAGCAGCGCGGCGATCCATGCGAACGCGGCGCCGAGCCCGGACGGGCTGCCGAGATCGAACAGGCTGCCCGTCAGTCCCGCGAAGAGACCGCCCAGCCCGAGCGACAGGAACCACAGGCCGGTCGCGAAGGCCACGCGCGAGGCCGGCGCGTACCGGGCGGCGGCGCCGAGCCCGATGGGGCTCAGCAGGATCTCGCCGACCGCGATCAGCAGGTAGGTACCGACCAGCCAGAACGGCGAGGCGCCGCCGGCCGGTGCGCCGAACGCGCCTGCCGCCGCGAGCGCGAGCCCGCCGCCACCGACCACGAGACCGACACCGAACTTGGCCACGGCGTCCGGATCCGCACCGCGCCGCGCGAGCCGCAGCCAGGCGATCGCGAACAGCGGCGCCAGCAGCACGACGAACCCCGGATAGAGCGACTGGAACCACGCGGCCGGGAACTCGACCCCGAACACCTCGCGGTCGGTGAATCGCGCCGCGAACAACGTCAGCGACGCCGCGGCCTGCTCGCCGGCGGTCCAGAACACGACGGCGCCGCAGAAGAGGCCTGCCAGCGTCACGACGTTGCTGCGCTCCTGGGTCGTCGCAGCGCACCGGTACAGGTAGACGAAGCCGCCGACGGTCGCCGTCAGCACGACGGCGAGGAAACCCTTGATGAGCACCACGGGCGGAACGGTGGCCACCAGCAGCGCCGCAGCGCCGAGCGCCGCGACGACGGCCCCGAGCACCGGGGGCGGCGGCATGCGTGCGGGATCTCCCGAATCCTCGAGGTGCGGCGCGATCCGCGAGTAGATCGCGAGGCCCAGCACCATACCTGCGGCGGCGACCGCGTAGCCGGCCGACCAGCCGTACCGGGTAGCGAGCGCCGCGGCGAGCAGCGGGCCGCCGATGCCGCCGATGTTGATGCCGACGTAGAAGATCGTGAACGCGCCGTCGAGCGAGCGACCCTCGCGCCGCGCGGCACGCGCGACGAGCGGCACGATGCTGGCCTTGAGCGTGCCGGCGCCGAGGGCGACCAGCGCCAGGCCGACGCCAAAACTGGCGAGCCCGCTGGCCACGGCCAGCACCAGGTTACCCGCGAACATCGAGCCGCCCGCGAGCCAGATCGCGCGCACCGGCCCGAGGTAGCGATCGGCGAGCCAGCCGCCCGGCAGCGCCGAGAGGTAGACGGTCGCGGCATAGAGGCCGTAGACCGCGGCAGCATCCGCGTCGGCCAGCCCGAACCCGCCGGCCGCCGGGGCGGCGACGAGGTGCAGCACCAGCAGGGCCCGCAGGCCGTAGAAGGTGAAGCGTTCCCACAGTTCCGTGGCCGAGAGCCACAGGACCACTCTCGCGCCGGGCGAACCCTGCACTGCGGCGGGAGCGGACGTCATGCGCCGAGTTCGGGCTTCGGCTCACCCATGCGGTAGACCGCGAGCACTTCGTGGCTGACGGTGTCGCGCGCGACGTTGAACCACTGCGCGCAACCGTAGGTGTGGCACCACCGCTCGAAGTGGATCCCCTTCGGGTTGTCCCGGACGAACAGGTAGCGCGCCCACGTCGCGTCGTCGACGTCGAACGACGGTCGCGCGACGTGGGACTGCCCGCCGTAGGTGAACTCGGGCTCGTCCCGCGGGCCGCACCAGGGGCAGGTGATCTTCAGCATCGCCACTCCGGGTTCGCGATCGTCGACGTTCGTGTCCGCCGCCTAGGACGCAGGTGGTGGCAGCGCCCTCAGCGCCCCTGGGCGCGCCACTGGGATGCCCGCGCGACATTGAGTATCGTCGAGGTTTAGACGTCAGTCAGTTCATGTCCGCCAAGAATCTCAAGCCGGAGCCTGTCGGCGCCCCGGCCCGGGGCCGCGCCCGCAAGACGCCGCTCGGTCGCGAGGCCTGGCTGCAGGCCGCGCGCGAAGCGCTGATCCGCGAGGGCATCCGCGGCGTCGAGATCGGCAAGCTCGCGCGCCGGCTCAAGGTCACCCGCGGCGGGTTCTACTGGTTCTTCGACAGCCGCAAGCAACTGCTCGACGAGCTGCTGGCCGACTGGGAGCGCACCAACAGCGCCGCGTTCAAGGCCGTGCTGCGCGCTCCCGGCCGCAACGGCATGGCCGAGTTCCAGGCCATCGTCGACGTCTGGATCAACGAGGCCGGGTACAGCCCGGCGTGGGACGCCGCGGTCCGCGACTGGGCGCGCGTGTCCGCCAAGGTCGCGAACGCGGTCCGCCGCGTCGACGACGAGCGCATCGCGGTGCTGCAGCGCGTGTTCGAGGACATGGGCTACCCGGAGGACGAGGCATTCGTCAGGGCCCGGGTGACCTACTTCCACCAGGTCGGCTACTACGCGTTGGGCGTCGAGGAACCCCGCCAGCAGCGACTGCGACTGCTGCCGCTGTACACGCGCATACTCACGGGCCGCTGACGCACCGACGCGTCCCCGGGCGTCGCGCCGCTGCCGCGCCGCAGCATTCCGCTTGCTTGACAGCCTCGCGCGCTCCCGCGATGCTCGCTCCATACACCGATGTACGTACATGCCTGTCCGGACAGCGGTGCATCGACACGGCGACCATGCTCGGGGGAGTCACTATGGCCGCAGTCCTGGAGCCGACGGGCATTCCGTCGGCCTTCGTGGCGGACCGCTTCGCCGCGCTGCACGCGCGGTTCCGGCGGCCGCTGCAGCGCTTCTTCGCCAGCTATCGCCTGAACTCGCACGACGTCGACGACCTCACGCAGGAGGTTTTCCTGCGCCTCGCCGGCACCTCGTGCCCGGCGGAACTGCAGCGGCCGGACGCTTTCGTGTTCACGCTCGCCCGCAACCTCGTCCGCGATCGCGCCCGCCGCCTCCACGTGAAGGCCGCGGGCGTGTCGGTCGGGCTGGACGAGGTGGAGCTGCGCTGCGGCGGTCCGACGCCGGACGAAGCACTCGAGCACGACGAGCGGCTGGCGAGGGTCGTCGCCGCGCTCGAGTCGCTGAAGCCGGCCTCGCGGCGCGCGTTCCTGCTGCACCGCGTGCACGGCTACAGCTACGCCGAAATCGCGCGGGACACCGGCGTCTCGGTCAGCATGATCGAGAAGCACGTGATGGCCGCGATCGCGGTACTGCGCGAAGCCTGCGTCTGACGTGGCCCTGCGCGGTTCGGCCGCGCGGCCACCCTGCCCGAAGCAGCGCTGTGCGACCCGGCCGTGGTCGCGCCGACGGTCCTGGGGTCAGCCGCGTGCGGGCAGCCTCTTCGGCCAGGTCGCCTTCGCGACGCGCAGGAAGTTGCCGCCGAGCACCTTGCGCACGTCGCTCACGCGGTAGCCGAGCTTCAGCAGTTCCGCCGCGATCTCGGGCAGCTGCTCGGGCGCCACGATGCGCAGACCGGCCGCGTAGCCCTCCTCCGGCGGGAACGTCTCCGGATGCGCCTTGATGTAGTCGTCGAGCTCCTGCATGTCGAACACGTAGTCGAGGCCGATCCCGACGTGGTCGATGCCCACCAGCTGCACGACGTAGTCGACGTGCCGGGCCACCGTCGCCGAACGGTTGTCGTTCGCGCCCAGGAACATGCCGATGCCGTTAACGCCGACCACCCCGCCGGTCTCGGCGCAGGCCCTGATCGCCTCGTCGCGGATGTTCCGCTTGTGCTTCCAGAGGGCGAGCGGGTTCGAGTGCGAGAAGATCACCGGCTTCGTGGCGTGCCGCATCACGTCCATCGTCGTGCGATGGCCCGTGTGGCTGCAGCAGGCCGTCATGCCCACGCGCTCCATTTCCGTGACCACCGCGCGGCCGAACTTCGTCAGGCCCTTGTCGGCGTCCTGGCATCCGCCGCCCACGAGGTTGTTGCGGTTGTAGGCCATCGACATCCAGCGCACGCCGAGATCGCGGTAGAGCTCCACGAGGCTCAGCTGGCCGTTCAGCGCGCTCGTGCCCTCGATGTCGAAGAAGACCGCCAGCCGGCGGTCCGGACGCGCAAGGTCGGCGACGGTCTCGACCAGCCGGTACTGCTTCGGATGCCGGCGGAGCCAGTGGCGGAAGGTCGCGAGCATCCGGAACGTCTGCTCCCACGGAACGGCGTCGAACGCGACGTTGAGCCCGACGATCTTCATCCCGGAACGGCGGTACCGCTCGAGCTGCGGCAGGAAACGCTCGTCGTCCGGGCGCAGCGGCATGCAGCCGTGGTTGTCCCAGACCAGTGTCCCGGACAGGGCGTCGCGAACGCGCGAGTGCATCGAGTCCATGGCAGTCTCCTTCGGGCCTGACCGTGCTGGACGCAGCGTTCGGCGGTTACCTCAGTTTCCGGTTGAGGGCCCGCGCCGCTCCTGCGTCTCCGCAAGCAGGCCTGCAGCAGTTTCGATCGAGGTTCAAGGGTGTCCAAGTATTCCTTCGCCCGGCTCGCGTTGCACGCGCTGCGTGGCCACCGCCACTGGCCGCGGGTGCTGCACGATGCGCCGCCGAAGCCGACCTACGACGTGATCGTCGTCGGCGGTGGCGGGCACGGTCTCGCGACCGCCTACTTCCTCGCGAAGCAGCACGGCATCCGCCGCGTCGCGGTGCTCGAACGCACGGCGATCGGCCACGGCAACAGCGGGCGGAACACGCAGGTCTCTCGCTCCGACTACTTCCACCTGCCGAGCTCGAAGTTCTACGACCGCTCGCTGCAGCTCTACGAGGGGCTGTCCCGGGAGCTCAACTTCAACGTGATGCTGAGCCAGCGCGGCAAGATCAACCTCGCCCACGACACGCACGAGCTCGAGATCCTGCGCCGTGCGACGAACGCCTGCCGGGCGAACGGAGTCGACGGCGAAATGCTGACCACCGACGAGCTGTACCGGCTGATACCGGCGCTGAACCGCCGCGCCCGCTTCCCGATCGTCGGCGGCAGCGTGCAGTGGCGTGGGGGCATCTCCCGGCACGACGCCGTGGTGTGGGGCTTCGCCCGGGCGGCGACGCAGCTGGGCGTCGACATCGTCCAGGGCTGCGAAGTGCGGGGCTTCGTGCGCGACGGCGACGCGGTCGTCGGCGTCGAGACGAACCGGGGCCGAATCGCCGCGCCGCGGATCTGCCTCGCGGTCGCAGGTCACTCCACGCAGCTGGCGCGCAAGGCCGGCCTCGACCTGCCGCTGACCAGCATGGCGCTGCAGGCGATGGTCAGCGAGCCCGTGAAGCCGATGCTCGACCAGGTGGTCATGTCCGCGAAGATCCACGTGTACGTCAGCCAGTCCGACCGCGGCGAGATGGTGATCGGCGGCGGCGCCGACGTGTACGCCTCGTACGCCCAGCGCGGCGGCCTGCCCGTCACCGAGGCGAACGTGCAGGCCTGTCTCGAACTCTTCCCCGCGTTCTCGCGACTGCGACTCATGCGCCAGTGGGCCGGCATCGTCGACATCTCGCCGGACACGACGCCGATCATGGGCACGACGCCCGTGCCGGGGCTCTACGTCAACTGTGGCTGGGGCACGGGTGGCTACAAGGCGATACCCGCCGGCGGCGAGACGATGGCCTACACGCTCGCGACCGGCCGGCCCCATCCGCTGATCGAGGCCTTCGGCCTCGAGCGCTTCGAGCAGGGCCGTCTGATCGACGAGGGCGCGGCCGCCGGAGTGGCGCACTGATGGCCAGCTTCCAGCCCGACTCCCACGCCACGCCGGGCCTGGGCCTCGGTGCCTTCCGGCTGGCGGCCGGCGGTCGCGTCGACCGCGCGAAGGTCATGAACTTCCGCTGGGACGGCCGCCCGCTGACGGCGTGCGCCGGCGACACGCTGGCCTCGGCACTGCTGGCGCACGGCGAGCGGCTCGTCGGTCGCGGGTTCAAGTTCCACCGGCCCAGGGGCATCCTGAGCGCGGGGGCCGAAGAACCGAACGGTCTCGTCGCCGTCGGCTCCGGCGACCGGCTCGATCCGAGCGCGCGCGCCACGCTCGTGCGCGTGCACGAAGGGCTCGAGGCGCGCCCGCAGAACTGCTGGCCGAGCGTGCGCTTCGACGTCGGCCGCGCGCTCGACTTCGTCGCACCGCTGTGGCCGGCCGGCTTCTACAACAAGACCTTCATCTGGCCGTCGTGGCACGCCTACGAGGGCCTGATCCGCCGCACGGCCGGCCTCGGCGACGCACTGCACGGTGCGGACCCGGAGCGCTACGACGTCGCGAACGCGACCTGCGAGCTGCTGGTGGTCGGCGCTGGTGCGGCCGGTCTCGCGGCCGCCCTCCTCGCCTCGCGGGCCGGCGCCACGGTGGTGCTGGTCGAGCAGGACGCGGAGTTCGGCGGTCACCTGCTGGTGGAGTCCTGCGCGATCGACGGCCTGCCGGCCGCGCAGTGGCTCGGCCGCGCGCTCGCAGAACTCGCGGCGAACCCGCGCGTGAGCCTGCTGCCGGCGACGACCGCGTTCGGCCTGTACGACCACGGCCACGTCGGCCTGCTGGAGCGGGTAGCCGAGCGGACTCCCACGAGCCCGGTGCGGCACCGCTACTGGCGCGTGCGCGCGCGGGGACTGGTGCTCGCCTCCGGTGCGCTCGAGCAGCCGTGGGTGTTCGAGCGCAACGACCTGCCGGGCGTGATGCTCGCCGGCGCGGTCCGCACCTACGCGCAGCGCTACGCGGTCGCCGCCGGCCGGCGCGTCGTGTTCGCCACCAACAACGATTCCGCGTACCTCGCGGCGCTCGATCTCGCGCGGGCAGGCGTGGCGGTGCCGGGGCTCGTCGACAGCCGCGCCGAGCCGCCCCGCGAACTCGCGGACTTGCTGCAGACGGCCGGTGTGCCCGTCTACGGCGGCGCCGTGATCGCCGCCGCCACGGGCGGCAGCCGGCTCGCCGCCGTGGAAATCGCGCCGCTGGACGGCGCCGGCGCACGTCTCCGGCTCGAGTGCGATGCGGTCGGGATGTCGGCCGGGTGGGCGCCGGCAGTGCACCTGTGGTCGCACGCGCGCGGTCGCCTGGCCTTCGACCCGGAGCGTCAGTGCTTCCTGCCCGTCGCCGGCACGGCGCCACTCTCGGTCGCGGGCGCGCTGGCCGGTGCGCACACGCTCTCACACTGCTTCGCGAGCGCCGCGCGCGCGGTGGCGGCCGAGGCCTCTCGTGCCGGGTTCGCCGTAGACGTCGGCGGTGCGCTCCCGAAGGTCGAGGAGCCCCGCTCGAGCCCGCGCGTGGACGCGCGCCGCGTGTCGCCGGGCGGGCGGCGTCACCGTCAGTGGCTCGACTTCCAGCACGACGTGACGCTCGCGGACGTCGATCTCGCGCTGCGCGAGGGCTTCGACGCGATCGAACACCTGAAGCGCTACACCACCACCGGCATGTCGGTGGACCAGGGCAAGACCAGCAACCTGAACGCGCTGCTCGTCGTCGCGGAACTGACCGGCCGCGCGCCAGACGCGGTCGGCACGACGACCTTCCGCCCGCCGTACACCCCGGTCACGCTCGGTGCGCTCGCCGGGCGGCAGGTCGGCGAGTTCTACGCACCGCGTCGACGACTGCCTGCGCACGCCGAGCACGAGCGCCTCGGCGCCGTGTTCGAGGAGGCCGGGGGCTGGATGCGGCCGGCGTGGTATCCGCGCGCTGGCGAGTCGAAGGAACAGGCGATCGCCCGCGAGGTGCTCGCCGTGCGCGCCTCGGCCGGCCTCTTCGACGCATCGCCGCTCGGCAAGTTCGAGATCGAAGGCCCGGAAGCGGCACGCTTCCTCGATGCCTTCTACATCAACAACGTCCGCACGCTCGAAGTCGGCCGCACTCGCTACGGCCTGATGCTGAACGAGAACGGCGTGATCATCGACGACGGCACGATCGCGCGACTCGGGCCGCAGCACTTCGTGATCACGACGACGAGCGGCGGCGCGGCGCGGATCGGCGCCTGGCTCGACGACTGGCGCCAGTGCGAGTGGCCGGACCAGGACGTGGTGGTCACGCCGGTCACGACGCAGTGGGCCACCGTCGCGCTCGCCGGTCCGAAGGCGCGCGAGATCCTGTCTCGACTCGGCCCGGACATCGACCTGTCGCCGGCCGCGTTCCCGCACCTGCACGTCCGCGTCGGTTCGCTCGCAGGCGTGCCGACCCGACTCTACCGCGTCAGCTTCTCCGGCGAGCTCGGCTACGAGATCAACGTGCCGGCGCGCTACGGCGCCGCGCTGTGGCGCGCACTGGAGGACGCCGGCCGCGAGTTCGGCATCGCCCCGTACGGTACCGAGGCGCTGCTGCTGCTGCGGCTCGAGAAGGGCTTCCTGCACGTCGGGCTCGACACCGACGGCACCACCGCGCCGTCCGACGTCGGCTGGGGGGAGATCGCGCTGAAGAAGCAGGCCGACTACGTGGGCAAGCGCTCGCTCACCCGCCCGGAGAACGTGCGCGCCGACCGGCTGCAGCTCGTCGGCCTGGTCGGCGAGGACGAACTGCTGATACCCGGTACGCACCTGCGGCTCGACGGCACGACCGAGGGCAGCGACGGCTGGGTGACGTCGGCGGCGTTCAGCCCGACGCTCGGCAAGCGCGTCGCGCTCGCGCTCCTGCGCGGCGGGCGGGCCCGCACCGGACAGACGGTCACGCTCTTCGACCTCGGCCGCACCGGGCGCGCGGAAGTCGCCCCGACTCCGTTCTACGATCCGAAGGGGGAGCGTCTGCATGGCTGAGGCTGCGACCGCTGTCGCGCTGGCCGCGACCCCGGCCCTGGCGACCGGCGAGACGCCGGTGGCCGAGGGCACCGTACTGCGCGTGCTGCCGCCGCGGGCATTGGTGCGCCTTCAGCTGCCGCGACGCGCGATCGCAGCGGCGGGCACGCTCCGGATCGGCGACACGCCCCTGCCAACGACGCCGGGCCGCTGCGCGGGCGACGACCCCGCCCTGCTCTGGCTCGCACCCGACGGCTGGCTGTTGATATCCGACCACCACGACGGCGCGGCGCTCGCCGGGGAGGCGCGCCGCGCGTGCGGCGAGCGCACCGTCGCCGCGGTCGACGTCTCCGACGCCCTCGTCGGCTTCGAACTCGCCGGCGCGCGTGTCCGCGAGCTGCTGTCGCGCGGCACCGGTCTAGAGCTCTCCGACGAGACGCTCGCGCCCGGTCGCTGCGCACGCACGCGCCTCGCGCAGCTCGCCGTCATCGTGCGACCGCGCGCAGCCGAGCGCGTGGAATTGATCGTCGATCGCGGGCCGGCGGCATGGCTGCGCGACTGGTTCGTCGATGCGGGGGGACTACTGTGAGCGAAACCGATCGTCGGGAGTTTCTGAAGGTCGCCGGCCTAGGCCTGGCGGGCGCCGGCGCCGCCGTGCTCGGCGGCGAAGCGGCCGCGGCGACGGCCCGCGGCGCCGCGCCACCGATGGCTCGGCAGGGCCCGAAGGAAGTGATGCGCGGCAAGCGCGCGGTCGCGAGCAGCCAGAGCCCGATCGTCACCGAGGCGATGCTCGACACGCTGCGCGCCGGCGGCAACGCGGTGGACGCAGTGGTCTGCGGCAGCATCGTCCAGGCGACCGTGCAGCCAGAGATGACGAACCACACCGGCACCGTCAGCGCGCTCGTCTACGAGGCGAAGACCGGCAGGATCCACTGTCTCAACAGCACGGGCACGCTGCACCCGACGCTGCCGCCGTTCCGGCCCTACCCGCCCGGCGTCGGCGGCCTCGCGATCGGTTCTCCGATGGCCTGCATCCCCGGCTTCATGCCGGGCATGAAGGCGTTGCACGAGCGCTTCGGCTCGCGCCCCTGGAAGAGCCTCGTCGAGCCCGCGATCCCGTGGGCCGAAGACGGCTTCCCGGTCGACGAGTTCCAGCGCTCGCTGTTCGACCTCTTCCTCGACAGCGCGACGTACTTCCCCGACATGCGCGCCCTGTTCGCGCCCGAGGGCTTCTCGCCGTCGGTCGGCACGATGTTCCGCAATCCGGCGCTCGCCCGCTCGCTGCGTGGCCTCGCCGACGAGGGTCCGGATCACTTCACGCAGGGCGAGTGGGCGCGCGCGTTCGTCGCCCGCGCCGACGAACTCGGGTGGAAGATCGAGCTCTCCGACCTGTCGGCCAATCCGCCGCGCTGGGTCGACCCGATCCGCTATCCGCACAAGCAGTACGAGATCGTGCAGCCGGCGCCGCCGGAGAGGCAGGCGCTCTACTGCTGCATCGTGCTCGGCATCCTGCGGCACCTCGACGTGTCGTCGCTCGGGCACTACACCGAGTCGGCCGAGAGCCTGTACTACATGGCGCAGGCGCTGCGCCGCGCCGGGTTCGAGCTCGGCATGCTGCACGACCCGCAGTTCTTCGACACGCCGCTGGACGTCTGGATGTCGGACGACTACCTCGCGAATCTCGCCGCGATCCTGAAGCGCTCGCGTCCGAAGGCCGGCGTGGATCTCACGAAGCACGTGCAGCTGACGACGCACCCCGGCTTCGGGCGAGCGTTTGGCTGGAACGGCGGTGCACCGGAGCCGCCGACGAAGCAGCCGGCCGGCAGTTGCGAACTCACCTGCGTGGACGCGCAGGGCAACTGGGTGCAGATGATGAACACGCTGCAGGCCGGCGGCATCCCCGGCATGGTCGTCGGCGGCGTGCCGATGTGGGGCACGCACGCGCAGTTCGGCATGGACGCGGCGATCCACGGCTGGCTCGGCGTGCCCGGCAGCCGCATCCGCTGCGTGATGAGCAACACGATCGTGCTGCGCGACGGCCGCCCGTGGCTGTCGATGGGCTCCCCGGGCAACGTGCACTGCACCGTGCCGCAGATGCTGTCGAACGTGCTCGACTATCCGAACGAGCCGTACGACGCGGCGGTGCTGCCGCGGATGCTGCCGATGGGCGACGACTACGGCATCACGATCGAGACGCGCATTCCCGAGAAGGTCGTGAAGGATCTCGCGAAGCTTGGTGCCACCGTGCGCCCGCGGCCGCCGTACGACGTGGCGATGGGGTCGTACCAGCAGGCCTGGCGCGATCCGGCGACCGGCCGGCTGAACGCGAGCACGGATCCGCGGCGCGCGGGTCAGGCCGGCGGGTACTGAGCGGTCCGTCCCGAAGACTGCCGCTCCCGTGGCCGACGTCGCCGAGGGGCGCCGCGGACGGGACCGCAGGGTTAACGACCCGGGTCGCACGGGGACCCGGGTCCCGGCCTCGACTCAGAACGCGGCAGACGGCGACAGGGTGATCGTCCGCGGCCGGATCACCGTCGCACCGGTGACCGTGCCACTCGTGGAGGCACCGGTGAACGCCAGCTTGTCCCGAAGGTTCTCGGCCCGCACCTGCAGGACGTACCTGTCCCACGACAGGCCCGCGCGCAGATCGACAGTGGCGTAGCCCGGCAGCGTCACGTTCGGATCGCCGACGGCGCCCGGATAGCTCGACGGCATCTTGGTCTGCGCCCTGATCGTGCCACCGACGCGTGCAGTGAAGGTCTGCGACGGCGCGAACTCCTGGTCCGCCACCAGCGAGAACGTCCGGTCCGGGGTCAGTGGCAGTGCGTCACCCGCGCGCGCGCCGCCAAGAACACCGTGGCCGGCAGGCCGCCCACCGCCGCTCCGGTGGCCGAGCGATCCTTCGAGCTCGCCTGCCGCAGGCCGGCGGTGAAATCGAGCGCGTCGGTGACCGGGAGCCCGAGCGGCTCCGCCTCGCCGCGTACGACACCGTGCGCGGCATCCAGGCTGTGGATCTGCCCGGTCGCCGAACCGCCGGGCGGCGATCGGGCGGTGCGAGCAGAGGATCAGGTCAGCGCCGCCACGAACACGACGACGATGGCGGCGGGACAGACGAGCCGCAGCAGCCAGACGACCGCGGCGCGCTGCCACGGGCTCGACTGCGCGAAACCCTCCTCCAGGAACGCGCGGGGCAGGCGCCAGCCGACGAACACGGCCGTCATCAGCGCGCCGACCGGCAGCAGCAGGTTCGCCGTGAAATAGTCCACGACGTCGAACCACGTGCTGCCCTCGAAGCGCGGGAACGTGCCGAGCGGCCGCCAGTCCGCGAGCACGTTGAACGACAGCAGCGACGCGAGCCCGAGCAGCCAGCTGGCGCCGATCGTGATCGCGACCGCGGACGACCGCGGCATCCGCACGTGCTGCTCGAACCACGCGATCGACGGCTCGAGCCCCGCCATCGACGGCGTCAGCGCCGCGAGCACCAGCAGCAGGAAGAACAGCGTCCCGAACGCCTGTCCGCCCGGCATCAGCGCGAAGGCCGCCGGCAGCACGTTGAAGACGAGGTCCGGGCCCTGCGCCGGGTCCATGTCGAAGGCGAACACCAGCGGGAACACCACCAGCGTGGCGAGCACCGAGACGACCAGGATCGACACGACGATCAGCGTCGCCGAGCGCAGCAGCGAACTGTCGCCCGGCGCGTAGGCGCCGTACGCGATCATCATCGCCATCCCGACGCCGGTCGCGTAGAAGGCCTGGCCGATCGCCGTCAGCGCCACCTCGGCGTCGATCCGCGCGAAGTCCGGCTGGAACGCGAACGACAGACCGCGCGCCACGTCGCCGGTCGCGAGTGCGTAGGCGACCAGCACGCCGAGCAGCCCGAGCAGCAGCGGTGCGCGCCAGCGATTGGCGACCTCGAGCCCCTTGACGACGCCGCGGCCGGAGATCAGCCCGAGCAGCGCGAGGAACGCGAGGTGCCAGGCACCCATCTCCCACGGGTTCGCGAGGAAGGCGCGCCACTCGACCGCCAGTGCCTCCGGCCCGAGGCCGTTCAGCTGGCCGCTCGCGCACTTCCACGCGTACGCCAGCACCCAGCCGGCGATGATCGTGTAGTAGGAGATGATCAGGAACGTCGCGAGCGTGCCGAGCACGCCGATCGCGTTCCACGCGCGCGAGCGCCCCGCGGCCGCGGCCACGGCGCCCGCGGCCTGCGCCGGGTTCAGCCGCGCGCGACGGCCGATCAGGAACTCGGCGGCCAGCATCGGCACCGCGATCGCCACGCAGGCGACCACGAACACGAGGATGAACGCGCTGCCGCCCTGCGTGCCGACGAGGTACGGGAATCGCCAGATGCTGCCGAGCCCGACGGCGGCACCGATGGTCGCCAGATAGAACGCGACCTGCGAGGACCAGCGGGCACTGCTCATGAGGGATCACCCGCGCGCGATCGTGATCGAGCCGCGCGGAGCCTCACGGCGCGGCACCCGGCGGCAGGTCCAACACACGCGACACGTGCTCCTGCAGTACCGTCATCGGCATCGCGCCGCCGTCGAGCACGGCATCGTGGAACGCGCGGATGTCGAAGGCCTCGCCGTGGCGGGTGCGCACCGCGGTGCGCAGCTCGTCCAGCACCCGGTGCCCGATCTTGTAGCCGAGCGCCTGGCCCGGGATCGCGGTCGAGTAGCGCAGCGTCTCGGAGCGGATCTCCGTCTCGGACTGGAACGTGTTGTCGCGCATGTACTGGCGCGCCTGCTCGAGCGACCAGCCGAAGTAGTTCATGCCGGGATCCACGACGAGCCGCACGGACAGGAACGCGTCCAGCATCAACCGCCCGAGGCGATCGTACGGGTCGTCGTACAGTCCCATCTCCCCCGCCAGCTCCGCGGCGTACTCCGCCCAGCCCTCGGTATAGGCGTTGAAGCCGAAGAACATGCCGAAGGCGCGCCGGAACGGCGGGATCCGCTCGTTCTCGATCTGCAGCGCGACCTGGAAGTGATGCCCGGGCACGAGCTCGTGGTAGATGATCGGGGCGGCGAACATCAGCGAGCGCTCCTCGAGCCGCGAGCCGTTGAAGCGATACTCGCCCGTCGGCTCGGCGCGAGTCGGCGCCTGGTAGTAGCCGAAGGTCATGCTGCCCTCGGCGGCGGGGTCGAGTCGGCGCACGCCGTGCGGCGCGCGCGGCTGCTTCGAGAAGTACTCCGGAACGCGCGGCATGATCCGCGCCATCGCCTGCAGGTAGCGCTTCGCGACGTCGTCCGGCGACTTCGCGAGGAATCGCGCGTCCTCGCGCAGCACGCGGCGGATGCCCTCGCGACCGCCGGCGATGCCGAGTTCGCGGGCGATCGCCTCGATCTCCGCGTTGATGCGCTTCACCCGCGACTCGCCGTAGGCCATCACGTCCTCGGGCGTGACGTCGAGCGAGGTGTGGAACCGCGCGAGATCGCGATAGACCTCCTTGCCGCCGGGGTACTGGCCGAGCCCGACGGCCTGCGGTCCCTCGGTCTCCGCGCGGCGCAGGCGCGCCACGACCGCGGCGCGTGCCGGCTCCAGGCGGTCCGCGACGGCCGCCCGCACGGCCGCGACGAACCGGTCGCGGGTCGCCGCGTCGAGCGCCGCGGTCCGGCGCTCGGCGTCCGCCGGCAGGCCCGCATACCGGGCCTGCAGCGCCTCGAAGTACTCCGCCGCGGGCGCCGCGGCCGGCGCCGGCAGCCGGATGCCGCGCTGCGCCTGCGCGTCGAGGCGCGTGCCCGTCGCGGCGAGCCGCGCGGCGATGGATTCGACCAGCGAAACGTACGCGGACCGTTCCGCGTCCGTACCGAGGCGGTTGGCGGCCAGCGCCTGCGTCGCGACGTTGAGGTCGAAGGTGGTGTACGGCGTGACGGGGAACTCGTACCACCAGTGCCGTTCCGCGTTCACCCGGTGACCGAGCGACCACGCGAGGATCTCGAGCGACACGCGGTCTTCCGCGGCCAGCCGCGCCGCGTCGATCCGCGACAGTTCCGCCAGCGTCCGCTTCGCGCGCGCGACGTCGTCGCGAGCCTCTTCCAGCGTGCCGGCCGGAATGCGCTCGACCGGGAGTCCCTGCTGCAGGCGCCCATAGTAGTCGCGCTCCTGGGCGTCGGCCCAGAAGCGCTCGATCACGGCGGCCAACTCCGGGTCGGCGGCCTGGCGGGCGGCCGTGGGTGCCGGCGGCACCGACGGCTGCGGCTCTACCGGCGCGGCGGCGCAGCCCGCCAGCGCGAGCGCCAGTACCGCCACCGCGCCCGGCAGCCGGGACGCACCCGTGGCAGTCCGGCAGTCGCGCTCGTGCGGGTGAACCATGTGACTTCTCCAGCGCGGGTCCCGGCTACTGTGACGCAGCGTCCGCAGGATTCCTCAACGCGTGGCCCGGCTCCCGTCGGGAACCCCGGAACCGCCGGCGCCATGACGTTCCCGACGGGCTTCGACCGGCCCAGCGTCTCCCGGTGTACCGTCGCGGCACGGCCGTGCGCAACGTCCACGCGCGCCGCCGTGCCGCGTGCGCCTTCCGAGCGCGGCCGCCGCAGAGCGGTCGAGTTCGGGGAAGATCAGGGGTTCACCCGTGAGCCATGGAGAGGCACTCATGAAGCGGCAGAATTCGCAGACCCCGTCCACATCGTCGACCGGCCCGCAGACGGGCGTGCTCGCCGACCAGCCCGCCATGCAGACCGAGGCCAGCGGCCCGGGCGTCGACATCGGCCTCGAGGCGAAGGCGCTGACCGAAGTCGTCGGCGGACTCCAGCGCATGCTGGCGGACGAGGTGCTGCTGTACGTCAAGACGCGGAACTTCCACTGGAACGTGGAGGGCCCGGACTTCAGCGAACTCCACAAGCTGTTCGAGACTCAGTACGAGCAGCTCGACGAGATCATGGACGAGGCGGCCGAGCGCATCCGCGTGATCGGCGGCTACGCGACCGGGTCGATGGGCGAGTTCCTGGAACTCGCGACGCTGCAGGAGGTGCCCGGCGGCGCATGCACCGAGGGGCGGATGGAGGAGCGCCTGCTGGCCGATCACGAGCACATGGCGCGCGGCATGCGCGAGTTCGCGGCGCGCTGCGGCAAGGTCAACGACCTCGGCACCCAGGATTTCGTGACCGGCGTGATGCAGGCGCACGAGAAGATGGCGTGGATGCTGCGTTCCTATGCGCGCCGGCCGATGGCGCGGCCGGGCTCGCCGTCGGCCGGCCTTTCCGGCAACGCCTGAGGCCGCGCACCCGCGATCGCGGACGACCCTCGCGCGGGGGACCGGGCGCCGTGCGCAGCCGCGGCGCCCGGCCTTCTCGTGCCTGGACGAGCCTTGGCCCTGGGCCGGGACCCGGGGCTCGCCGTCCGGGCCGTCGAGCTCCGGATGCAGGGGGACGCCATCGCCACCGCCGACTGCGCTTCGACCTGCGGATTCGCAATCGCCGTATCTCAAGAGTTCCCGGTCCTGCGACGAAACACGAAGCCGGATGTACGGCTTTCGTACACACTCATGAAGTGCGCTCTCCAGGAGGGAGAGGATGCGGAGCAGAGGGATGCCGAGACACGAAGCCAACCAGGAAGAGGCGCACCGCCGCGAACGGGCGAAGCGGAGCGCAGAGCGGTGGTACCGCACGGAACCCACGCGCGCCGAGACGGTGCGGGCGCGACCCCACGATACCTACGGCTGCGTGGACTGGTTCGACTACGGCCGCCCGGAGCCGCCGGGCCGGACGGTCGCCGGTTGATGCCAAGAGCGCCCCGTCGGCACTTCCGCCGGGGCTCGAACCGTGTACGCGCGCAGGACGGCGCTGCTGGACCGATCCCGAAGCGCCGCCGGCCAGGGAGGGATTCGATCGATGACCGGACTTCCTGCGCGCCGCCCTGACCCCGCCTCCTCCACTGCTGCGGCGGACGGCCCGCGCCGGCTGGTCATCGTGGGCGGCGGCATCGGCGGCATCGCGCTCGCCAGGAAGCTCGCGAATCATCCGGGTTTCGACGTCACGCTGCTCGATCGGCAGAATCACTTCGTGTTCCAGCCGCTGCTGTACCAGGTCGCCACTTCGGCGCTGGGCGCCACCGACATCGCCGTACCGATCCGCTTCCTGCTGCGCAGGGCCGGCAACGTCCGGGTGTTGCAGGCCGAGGTCACCGGGGTCGACGCCCGCGCGCGACGCGTCGACACCTCCGTGGGCGCATTCGGTTACGACGTGCTGGTCGTCGCGGCCGGCGTCGAGTCGAGCTACTTCGGCCACCCGGAGTGGGAGCAGACGGCCCCGTCTCTCAAGACGCTCGCGGATGCCGCCCGCATCCGCGAGCGCGTGCTCGGCGCGTTCGAGCGCGCGGAGGCACTCGAAGATCCCGTCGCGCGCGCGCGCGAACTCACGTTCGTCGTCGTCGGCGCCGGCCCCACCGGCGTCGAGCTCGCCGGTGCCCTGGCGGAACTCGCGAAGGACGCGCTGCGCCAGGACTTCCGCCGCATCGATCCCCGTGACGCCCGGGTGCTGCTGGTCGAAGCCGGTGCGCGCGCGTTGACGATGTTCGAGCCCTCGCTCGGCGACAGCGCGATCCGCTTCCTGCGCGAGCGCGGCGTGGACGTGCGGCTGAACACGCGCGTCACGGACATCACGCCCGATGGCGTCGCGCTCGGCGCCGAGCGGGTGCGCAGCGCCAACGTGATCTGGGCGGCCGGGGTGCACGGCTCGCCCGTGGGCGCGTGGCTCCCGGCGGAACGCGACCGCGCGGGCCGCGTGCTCGTGAACGACGACTGCTCGCTGCCGGGCCACCCCGAGATCTTCGTGATCGGCGACCTCGCGCACTACCGGCCGCCGAACAAGTCGGCCGAACTGCCGGCCGTGGGCGGCGTCGCGCTGCAGATGGGGCACCACGTGGCGCGGCTGCTGAAGGGCGAACCGAAGGGCCGCCCGCGGAAGGCTTTCGCGTACTTCGATCGCGGCCAGATGGCGACGATCGGCCGCAACCACGCGATCGCCGAAATCCGGCGCCTGCACTTCGCCGGAAGACTCGCGTGGTGGATGTGGCTGTTCATCCATCTCGTCTTTCTCGCCGGCTTCCGGAACCGGCTGGCGGTGCTGCTGCACTGGGGCTGGTCGTACGTCACCCTCGAGCGCGGTGCCCGCCTGATCGTGCAGCCGCCCCGGACCGAGAAGCGCGTGGCGCTCCGGGCGCCGCCGGCACCCTCGCCGACCGTCGCGACGCCCGAACCGCCGCGCGTGCCAACTGAGCGGGCCGTCAAGTCCGAGCCCTGCGTCGAGCCGCGATAATCGGAAGCCCGCCGTGCCGGCGGCGCTGGACCCGAGCCGCGGTGATGGACCGTTCCCCTGACCTTCGCGGCCGGCGGCCGCGCACTCTCTCGGCCGCGTGCCTGGCCGCGACGCTGCTGCTGCTCGCCGCCTGCGGCAAGCCCGAGGCACCGACGCAGGCACCGGGCGCCGCCGGCCCGGTCGCGACCGATCCCGGCCCGCTGCGTCGCGGGCTCGGCGGTGAAGTCTCGACGCTCGACCCGCAGAGTCTCGGCGATGCCTACTCCGAGCAGATCGCGCGCGACCTCTACGAAGGCCTGACCGCGCACGCCCCGGACGGCAGCGTCGTGCCCGGAGCCGCGGCGGAGTGGAGCGTCACCGGCGACGGCCTCGTCTACACGTTCCGCCTGCGCGACGGTGCGCGGTGGTCGAACGGCGAGCACGTGACCGCGGCCGACTTCGTCGCCGGCCTGCGCCGCGCCGTGACCCCCGCGACCGGCGCACCCACGGCCGACGGCCTGCGCGTGATCGCAGGTGCGGCGGACGTGCTGGCCGGCCGCCGGCCTCCCGCGACGCTCGGCGTCGAAGCGCCCGATCCCCGTACCGTCGTGATCCGCCTCGAGCGGCCTGCGCCATACCTGCTCGACCTGCTGACCGCGCCGGTCGCGTTCCCCCTGCACCGGCCGTCGCTGGGCCCCGACGGTACGCTCGACACCAAGCCCGGCCGACTGGTGTCGAACGGCGCGTACGTGCTCGAGACGCTCGTGCCCGGCGATCGACTGCGCCTCGTGCGGAACCCGCGCTACTGGAACGCCGCCGCCACGGCGGTCGCCGCGGTCGAGTACCTGATGATCGCGGACGTCGACGCCGAACTGCGGCGCTACCGCGCGGGCGACCTGGACGTGACCAGCACGCTGCCGGCCACGCAGCTCGCGTGGGCCCGCGCCGAGCGGCCGGCCGAGCTGCAGGTAGGCGCCGCGCAGGCGCTCAGCCTGATCGTGTTCGACACGACGGAGGGGCCGCTCGCCCGGCACCCGGCGCTGCGCGAGGCGCTGGCGCTGGCACTCGACCGCGAGGCGCTGGTCGAGCGCGTGCTGAAGGCGGGCCAGCTGCCCTGGTACTCCATGGTCTCACCCGGCCTCGGTGGCTACGCGCCAGCCGAGTACACGTGGGCACGCGAACCGGCGGCGGCGCGGATCGCCCGCGCGCGGGCGCTGGTGCGCTCGGCGGGATACGGGCCACACCGCCCGCTGCGTCTGCGCGTGCTGCACCACCAGAACGAGAACAACCGCAACACCGCGCTCGCCGCCGGCGCGTGGTGGAAGGAGCGGCTCGGCGTCGAGGTCGAATTCGTCGAGCGCGAGTTCCGCACGTTCCTGGCGCTGCGCCGGCACCGGGCGGCCTGGGACGCGATGGTCACCGCGGTGACGGCCGACTATCTGGATCCGGGGTCGCTGCTGTCGATGTTCCGCTCGGACGCACCCGACAACGACACCGGCCTCGCGGACGCCGAGTTCGACGCGCTGCTCGATCGCGCCGGCGCGAGTCCCGAGATCCCGCGACGACACGAACTGTACCGCGCCGCGGAGACGCGGCTGCTCGGGCGCTACGCCGCCACGCCCGTGTACGTGATCGTCAATCGACGGCTCGTCGCGCCCCGCGTCGAGGGCGCCGTACTCACGCCCGCGAATCGCACCTACACGCGTCACCTGCGCTGGCGCGCCGCGCGGCCTTACGGGTAAGGTTCGCCTGCGGGAAGCCCGGACGCTGCCGTCGCGCGCGTTTCGGCACGCGTCCCGCCAACTTTCAGCCGCACGGAGTCCGAATGCAGCCGCTCACCGACGTCGTCCTCGCGTCTCCGCTGGGCAAGGAACTCGCCCGGCCCGAAGCCGAAGCGCTCGCCGCCATCGTCCGCGTGCGCGACCTCGCCGACGGCGAGGTGCTGCTGCCCGAAGGTGCCCGCGACAGCCACCTGCACGTCATCCTGGATGGCCGCGTCAACGTCGCACGCCGCGTCGAATCCGGCGCCGGCTGGAACGTACTCTACTCGCTCTCGCGCGGCGACCTCGTCGGCGAACTCTCGTTCATGGACGACGAGCCGCGCTACGCGAGCCTCGTCGCCTCGGGCCCGACGCGCGTGCTGATGCTCGGCCGTGCGGACTTCGAGCAGTTGCTCGCCTCGCAGCCGCTGGTGGTCTACAAGGTGATGCGCGCGATCATGCGCGTCGCGCACGACGTCCAGCGCCGGCTCAGCCGCCAGATGCTCGAACTGCAGAACTACCTGTACCGCCCGGGTGCGAAGTACTGAGCCGCCGGCTCAGATCCCGGCCTTGCCGAGCACGTCCGCGATCTGCCGCAGGGACGCGGCCAGCGAGGGGTGCTCGGCCTCGAACCTCACCGCCAGCGCCTCGAGCCCGCCGGGCGTCGGCGCTTCGGCCGCGGTCGCGGCGAGGCGGTCCGGTTCGAGGCGCCGGATGTCTTCCAGCACGACGCCGAGCAGGCGGCGGGATTCCGCGTCCAGCGTGGTGGAACCGGCGAGTTCCGCGTGCAGGCGCTGGAGCAGCGCGGGCAGTTCCCGAGCATCGGGACGGGCGGTACCGCCGGCGGACGAGATCGGATCGGTCATGGCCCTTCTCCACTGCCGCGGCCGGGCGCTGAACGTGGCCGCCACCGCAGTATCGCCGACAACAGCTCGTGCATCTGCACCGGCTTCGCGACGTGGGCCTGGAAGCCCGAGGCCAACGCGGCGCGCTGGTCGGCATCGCGCGCGAACGCGGTGAGCGCGATCGCCGGCAGCCGTTCGGCGTCGCACCCCGACAGAGCGCGTACGCGCCGCAGCAGTTCGTAGCCGTCGAGTCCCGGCATGCCGATGTCGCTGATCAGCAACTCCGGACGCTCCGCGGCACTGCCGGACTGCAGCAGTGCGAGCGCCTCCGCCGTCGAACTGGCCACGCGCGGATTCGCGCCGTAGTCGCGCAGCGTCTGGCGCAGGAACTCGAGCGCATCCTGCTGGTCGTCGACCAGGAGCACGCGCAGTCCGTCGAGCTTCGGCACCGCGTCGCGCGCGTCGAAGCGCCATCGCCCGGAGGCTCTCAGGTCGGAGTTCGCGACCGCCCGTGCCGGCAGCGTCACCGTGAAGGTGGCGCCGCAGCCGCGCCCCGGGCTCTCGGCTGTGACCGCGCCGCCGTGCAGTTGCACCAGCTGTCGCACGATCGCGAGGCCGAGCCCGAGGCCGCCGTGACGCCGGCCGATCGAGGTATCGCCCTGGCGGAACCGGTCGAACACGTGCGGCAGCACGTCGGGCTCGATGCCCTCGCCCGAATCCGCGACGACGATCTCGACGCCCGCCCCGTGGCGCCGCGTGTTCACGCGGATGCGACCCTGCTCCGGGGTGAACTTGACAGCGTTGGTCAGGAGGTTGCCCACGACCTGCTGCAGGCGTGCCGGATCGCCGGCGACTTCCGGCAGGTCCGGTGCGAAGTCGACGTCGAGCGCGATGCGCTTGTCCGCCGCGGCCGGCGCCGCCGCCTGTACCGCCGCCCGGACGACGTCGCCGACCTGCAGCGTCTCGAGCTCGAGCGTCAGCTTGCCCGAGACGATGCGATTGACGTCCAGCAGGTCGGTGATCAACTGCGCCTGCACGCGCGCGTTCCGCTCGATGACATCCACACCGGTCGCGAACGCCTGGGCATCGAGGCCCGGTTTCTTCAGCAGCCGCGCCCAGCCGAGAACCGCGTTCAGGGGCGTTCGCAGCTCGTGCGAGATCGTAGCGAGGAACTCATCCTTCGTGCGTGCGGCCCGGTCGGCCTCCATGCGCGCGGCGCGCTCGGCGTCGAGCAGCGCCTCGCGATCGCGTTCGGCCACCGCGAGTTCCGCGACCAGCGCAGTGGCGCGCCGCTCGCTCTCGCGGTGCGCCGCCTCGGCGCAGCGCCGGTCGTGGATGTCGGTGAGTCCGCCGCACCAGCGCAGCACGCGTCCCTTCGCATCGCGCAAGGGCGCGCCGTCGGTGAGGTGCCAGCGCCACGCGCCGTCCGCGCGCCGGAGCCGGAACTCGGCGCGGAAGGCCGCGCCGGTGGCGGCCGCGACCCGCCACGCCGCGTGCGTCGCCGCGCGGTCGTCCGGATGCACGAAGTGCAGCAGGTCGGCGCGGGCCGCCGCCTCGGGCTGCTGCCCGGTGTACTCGCACCAGCGGCGGTTGAAGAACAGCGTGTGCCCCTGCGCGTCGGCGGCCCACAGCATCTGCGGCACGGTGTCCGCGAGGTCCCGGTAGCGCGACTCGCTCTCGGCCAGGCGGCGCGCGACCTCGAGGCGATCCCACGCGATGGCGAGGTAGTGCGCGAGCGTGGCCATCACCCGCCGCTCGTCGTCGTCGAAGCCGACCTTCGTGCGCGAACCGAAGCCGAGCGTGCCGAGCAGGCGACCTCTCGCCAGCAGCGGATGACAAGCGTACGCGTGCACGCCGAGCCCGCGGATCGCGATCGCCTCGGCCCGTTCGGACGACTGCACGTCCTCGACATACTGCGCGCAGCGCTCGTGCGCAGCGAGGCCGCAGACGCCCTCGCCGATCGCGAGCCTGCCGAAGCTGTCGCGAACTTCCTCGTCGATGCCGAGCGCGCTGTGCAACTGCAGCGAGCACTCGTCCACCAGCCGGTAGTGGAGGCAGATGTCGGCGCTCAGGAACGTGTGAAAGCGCGGCAGCAGGCGCGCGACGAGCGCATCGCTGTCTTCGGTCATCAGCAGTTCCGCCGCCGCCTCGTTCAGCAATCGCAGCGCCTCGACGTTGCGATTCGCGGATGAAGATGCTTCGAAGGGAGACTGTTCCTGGCGTGCGGCCTGCAGCACGGCTGTCGCTCTCGTCATCCGGGCGCATTCCTTGCGTGGCCCGCGACGGGCGGGCGCTTCCGGTCGTGTAGGACTGGTATACCCGCACGCATCGGCGGGAGCAAGGCGTCACGCGCACGGCATGCCGGGGCGGTCGCGACGAAAACAGGGGCGCCGGCGAGCCGGCGCCCCTCGCGCACGTCCGGGGTGGGACGCCGCGGTGCTACTGGATCGGCACCTCGATGGGCTTGGGCTGGATCGCCGCCACCTTCGGCAGGTGGACGTTCAGCATGCCGTCCAGCACTTCGGCGCGGATATTCTTCGGATCCACGTTGTCGGGCACCGTGAACAGCCGCTCGAAGCGTCCGTAGAACGTCTCGAGGCGATGCACGGTGTCCTTCGTCACGTCGAACGAGAGCTTGCGCTCCCCGCGGATCCTCAGCATCCCGTCGACGATGTCGATCTTCACTGCCTCCTTCTTGACCTCGGGCAGTTCGCACTTCACGAGGAACTCGTCCTTGGTTTCGACGATGTCCGCGCTCGGACGCCACTCGGCCGACAGTTCCGGCTTGCGCGGCCACGCGAGCCGCGGCAGGAAGTCGAATCCGGCGAACGGCTCGAAGCGGTCGAGGTAGCTTTCCATCTTGCTCGGGAACACATCGCGGGCGAGCATCTCACCCTCCTTCGCCAGCCGATCGCGAACGCTCTCGCGGTATACCTCGGACTGGCATGGGGAAGGTGCGCCTGAACGGCACGGGTTTCCATCGTGGACCGTGGCAATCCGCTAGCGATTGCAGGTAGCGGAGCTTCGCGGAGCGAGAGGGCGCGAACCCTGAAAATCAGCGGGTTGCCCCCGACGCGCAGCCCGTCCGAACCGCGGCCGCCCGCGCAATCGGCACGCGCTCGCGATTGCGCGCGCGCCGAGGGCTCGACTTCAGAGCGTCGCGAACCGGCGCGCCTCGGCCGGCCACTCCGGCGCCGCGGCGATCGCGGGCAGCACGCCGTCGGGCCCGTCCACCACCTGCCACATCGCGAGGTGCCTCGCGTCCATGAAGCGCTCGCGCACCGCGCTCTCGAACAGCGCCAGCAGCGGCGCATAGAAGTCGTTGGTGTTCACGATCACGATGGGCCCCAGGAAGATGCCGAGGCGCTTGAGCGTGATCGCCTCGAGCAGTTCCTCGAAGGTTCCGCAGCCGCCGGGCAGCGCGACCACCGCCTCCGACTTCGACAGCATCAGGTGCTTGCGCGTGCGCATGTCCTCGACGACGTGCAACTCCGTCAGCCCGTCGTGCGAGAGCTCCATGTCCTTCAGGAAGCGCGGCAGCACGCCGATGACGCGCCCGCCGCGGGACAGCGCGCCGTCCGCGACCGAGCCCATCGATCCGATGCGGCTGCCGCCGTACACGACCGGGCGTCCGTCGTCGGCGAGCAGTTCGCCGAGCCGGCGCGCGAGCGCGTGGTATTCGGGCCGGCACGTGCTGCTCGAGGCACAGTAGACGCAGACGGCGCGCGCGAGCGGCTCGACGGCAGTGTTCATCGGGGGGGGGGGCGGATCCGGGCAGCCGGGAGTCGCGCTAGTCTACCCGACGCCTCCGGCGCAGCCTGAACGCCCGTGACCGGCTCGCCCCCAGCCGGCAGAATCGACGCGAGGCCACACGGGTATGCGATGAAGAATGCCGACGACGCGCTCGAGGCGAACCTCGTCGCGGACGCCTGAACCGATGGCGCTGCGCGACTGGTTCGGCCACGCGTTCCGGCCCCTGGCGCCGGTGCCGCTAGTGTTCGTCGCCTGCTCTTCGCTGGGCCTCCTGCTCGCGTTCCAGGCCGGCCTTCTCGGCCTGCCGCTGGCGCTGATCCTGGTGTCGTGGATCGCGAAGTACGCGTTCGTGCTGCTCGAGACCGAGGCCCACGGGCGGCCGCCCCCGGTGCTCTCGATCGAAGCCGTGAACCCGGTAGGCGAATGGCGCCCGCTGGCGGCCCTCGCGATCGTCGCGGTCGCCGTCGGCGTCGTCGAGACGCTCGAGTCCGTCGCGGGACGCACCGTGGCAGGTGTGGCCGCGCTCGCGCTCGCGCTCGCCGCGCCCGCCTCCCTCGCGGTGCTCGCGATCGAAGGCCACTGGCTGCGCGCGCTGTCGCCCGCGGCGTGTGTCGCCGTCGCCCGCGGGCTCGGATCCGCCTACGCCCTGCTCTGGCTGGTGCCGCCGGGAATCGCCGGCCTGCACTTCCTGCTGCCGCCCCTGCCGCTGCTCGCCGAACTCGCACTCGGGCAGCTGCTGCTGTTCGGTTACGCGACGCTGCTCGGCGGTGCGATCCACGAACGTCGGCTCGCGCTGGGCTTCGAGCCCATGGAGTCGCCCGAACGCGACGCGACGCGAGCCGCGCGGGAGCGCGACCGCGAACTCTCGCGGCGGATGGACGAGGTCTACGCGCGGGTCCGCGCGGGGCACCCCGAGGAGGGCTGGGCGCTCGCCCAGCGCTGTCTGGAAGACGGCGGGCGCAGCCCCGATCGCTACCGCGAGTTGCGCGACCGTGCGGCCGACTGGGACGACCGGCGCATCGCAGACGCGCTCACGCGCGACCTCGTCGCGCGACTGCTGGCGCTCGGACGCGGCGGCGACGCACTGCTCGCGGTCGAGAGCTGGTGGCGTCGCGGCGGCTCGTTCCGGCCGCAGGACGCGCGCACGCTCGCGCAGCTCGTGCACCTCGCGACGACGCTCGGCCATCCGGCCACGGCGGACCGGCTGCTGGAGGAATCCGGCGCGGCTTTCGCAGCCGACGCGGAGATCGCGATGCTGCTCGCGCGGCGCGGGAAGTCCGCCTCCGGCTGAGCCTCGTCGCCTGGACGTCGTGCGCGCTAGCGCCGGACGTTGGCGCGCGCCGGGTGCGAGGCGTAGCGACCGAGCACGTCGTAGCCCATCTGCAGCAGCAGGTCCGGCAGGTCGATGAACACCCAGTTCTCGACCAGGCGCTCGCCCTCTCGGCGCCAGAAGTCCATCACGCGCATCGTGATCTTCCGGCCGGTCGGCGCGAGCCCGAGGAAGTCGCCGCCGCTGTGCGTCGCCCGGATGCTCGGCCAGCCGGTGGAGGCGACGTAGGCGCCCTCCCCGATCCGGCACTTGTGATTGCCGCCGACGCGGTCCGGGAACGCTGCCAGGAAGGGCCGCTGGTGCACGTCCTGGAAGCCCTTCAGGCCGCGGCAGCTGCCGATGCCGGCGGGCCCGTACCACATCATCCGCTCGACTTCCCAGAAGCGCTCCATGCGCATGCTCTCGAGCGTGCGGCCGTCGAACTCCATCAGCCCGCGGATCATGGCTTCGACCAGCGCGAGGCTCGCGTTCGACTCCGCCGCGTCCTGCGGCGCTGCGATCACGCCATCACGCGTGTGCGGCCCCGGCCAGCGCTCGGGCGAACCGAGCGGCGGCGCGAGCGGCCACACGCCGGCCTGGCGCATGACGTCGAGCACGTCGAGGAACACGTATGCCTCGACGACGCGGCCGGCCGCGAGTCGCGCCACCTCGCCATAGCGGATGGACACCGGCACGCCGGTCGCCGGGATGCCGATCCAGTCGCGCGCGAACGTGCCGACGTAGTGGCCGGTCGCCGCCACCCACGGCGAGTCCTTCCAGGCGCCGGCCATCAGGATGTCGTCGCGCCGCTCGAGGTCGGGCACCGACTCGAGCAGCGGCCCCCACAGGCCGTCGACCACGGCCTGCGCGCCGCGCAGCTCGTTGAGGGGATGTGGACCGTGCCAGTCCACGTCGTCGGCGTAGAGCGCGGCGATGCGCTCGGACCGACGCCCGCCCGGCGCATGGGCGGCGGCGAGCCGCCCGACGTAGGCCGTCCGCTCGGCGTGGAAATCGACGCTCATCGACGTACTCCGCGACTGCTGCAGGGTTGCGACGACCGGGCTCCCGTCGCCAACGAAGAGGCGGGCTCGCGCCCGCCTCTTCGTGGTCGGACTCCGCGCGGGGCGGACTCAGAACCGGGCGCCGAAGCGTACGCCCCACATCCGCGGCGCGTCGAAGCTCTGGTTCAGGCCGCGCGAGCCGAACGTGGCCCGGTTCATCGTGACCTCGTCGCCGACGTTGTTGACGAACGCCTCCGCCGAGTAGGTGCCGCTCGCCGACCGCCAGCCGAGCCGCAGGTCCACCTTCGTGAAGCTGTCCTGGCGGTCGAGCACGGTGTTGAAGTCGGTGAGGAAGTAATCGCCGGAGTACAGCGCGGTCACCTGCGGCGTCAGCGTGCCGAGTGCGCCGAGCGCGAAGTCGTAGCTCACGTTCGCGGTGATCTTCGACTCGGGTGCGTACGGGATCCGGTTGCCGGACAGGTCGACGAAACCGGTATACCGCGCCGGGGCCGGCGTGTTCCGGTAGGTGTCGTACTCCGCCTCCATCAGCGTCGCCGACACGGCGACGTTCAGGTTGTCCACCGGCACCGCGACCAGCTCCACCTCGACGCCCTGGCTGTGCGCCTTCGCGGCGTTCAGGATGATCGAGGTCGTGGTCTGCCCGCCGCCCGGCAGCGGGATGATGAACTGGTTCTGGACCTGCAGGTCCTCGAACTCGTTCCGGTACGCGGACACGTTGAGCTGCACGCGGTTGTCGGCGAAGCGCGTCTTCGCGCCCAGCTCGTAGGCCGTCACGTCCTCGGGGCCGAACTCGCCCTGCAGCGCCGCGTTCGTGAACGCGCCGCCGTTGAAGCCGCCCGAGCGGAAGCCGGTCGAGACCGTGCCGTAGAGCATGTTCTGCTCGCTCAGGTGGTACTCGACGTTCGCGCGCCACGTGGTCTTCTTGAACTCGAGATTGAGTTCGCCGAGCACCGGCGGTACCGCCGTGACCGGCACGAACGCGACCACGCGCTGGTTCGCGCCGAGCGTCGCCGCGCCGCGTCGCACGTCCTTGGTGTCCTCGGTGTAGCGCACGCCGGCCGTCACGCGCAGCCGGTCGGGCACGAGCCAGTACGAGGCCTGGCCGAAGATCGCGTTCGACTCGGTCTCCGGCACCGCCGCGATCGGCGTGCCGCAGCCGGCCGAGCCGCGGTTGCCCGACGGGCAGCTCGAGAACACCGAGAAGTCGATGTCTTCCCTGAAGTAGTAGTAGCCGAGGATCCAGTCGAGGCTGCCGCCGCCGTTCGAGGCGAGCTGGAGCTCCTGGCTGTAGCTCTCGAGCGAGTCTTCCTGCGCGTCGACGTTGCCGGCGAAGGTCGTGAAGTCGTTGTCCGCGTTGCGGAACACCTGATAGTCGACCCACCCGGTGATCGACCGGAACGTGACCGGGCCGAAGTCGTAGGAAACGTTCAGCGAGGCCGCGTGCTGCTCGAGGTCCTGCACCAGCACGGTGTCGCCCGGGTAGAACAGCGGATCCGGGTTGATCGGGCGGCCGACGTCGACGCCCGCGACGTCCGGGATGCCGTCGAGCTGCGGCAGGCCGATGTTCAGGCGGATCGGCTGGCCGGTGATGCTGAGCGCACCGGTGGCCGGGTTCACGAACGCGCCGCCGACGCGGTAGCCGAACGCGGCGCCGCCGGTGCCGCCCTCGCTCCAGTAGCTGTAGCGCAGCAACGCCTCGAGCCTGTCGGTCGGGGCGAAGCGGATGCCGACGCGGGCGTACTCGGTGTCGCGCGAGAAGATGTCGCGCGCGTCGTCGACGCCCTGCACGTAGCCGTCCATCTCCTCGCGCAGCGCCGCGATGCGCACCTGCATCATCTCGTGCACGGGGAAGTTCACGAAGCCGCTGCCGGCCACGCGGTCGAACTCGCCGACCGTGAGGTCGAAGCCGGCGGCGAACTCTTCCGTCGGCGCCGCGGCCGAGACCGCGACGTTGCCGCCGAAGGTGTTGCGGCCGTAGAGCGTGCCCTGCGGCCCGCGCTGCACCTCCACGCGCTCGACGTCGACGAACGGCTCGTTGGCCTGGGAGGCGCGCGAGCGGTACACGTTGTCGACGAAGAAGCCGATCGTCGGGTCGCCGCTGACGCCGACGTTCTCGGTGCGCACGCCGCGGATCGCGGGCCGCGCGTCGGAACCCGACTTGCCGAACGAGAAGCCCGGCGTCAGCAGCTCGACGCGCGACAGGTCGCGGATGTCGTTCTGGGCGAGCGTCTCCGCCGTCAGCGCGGTGACGGCCAGCGGCACGTCCTGAAGGTTCTCCTCGCGGCGCTGCGCGGTGACCACGATCTCCTCGAGGCCGGCGGCCTCGGGCGCGGTGCCGCCCTGCTGCGCGAACGCCGGCCACGCGGCGCAAAGACCCAGCGCCACGGCCACGGCACGCGCGCATTCGGTTCGACGGTTCATGCAATCCCCCTGAGGTTCACGCCCGCGGCCGGCCTCCCGAACGGGGCGGTGCCGAGCGAAGTTCCGCGCCTTTATGCGCGAATTGTACTTCGGATGCAACTGCTCGGCCGTTCCCGTGCTCGCAGCACGGCCGCCAGCACGCCGCCCGTGTGGCGGATCACCCACACCCGGACTGGACGGGATTGGCTGAAGTCAGCGGCAGACTTGGCTTCGCGTGGCGGCATACGCGTCGTCGGTGCCACGGCTGGCCTGGACAACGTGCCCGACGCTCCAGCCGCCGCGTGCGCGTGCGGGGCGCGCGGTTAGTTGCATCCGCAGTCACCGTTTCATACTGTGCAGCACCCTGCGCGGCCCGGCAGCCCGCGCCCCACCACTTCCCGGGAGCAGACGCGATGATCCGTTACCTCAAGACCGGCATGTCGGCGGAGCAGGCGGCGAGCGACGACGCGAAGGTGCGCGGGATCGTCGAATCGATGCTGGCCGAGATCGGGGCGCGAGGCGATGCGGCGGTGCGCGAGTACTCGGCGAAGCTCGACCAGTGGGCGCCGGCCAGTTTCCGGCTGACTCGCGAGCAGATCGAGGCCTGCTACCGCGAACTCACGCCGCAGGCGATCGAGGACATCCGCTTCGCACAGCAGCAGGTGCGCAACTTCGCGCAGATCCAGCGCGACTCGATGCGGGACGTCGAGGTCGAGACGCTGCCCGGGGTGATCCTCGGGCACCGGAACATCCCGGTGAACTCGGTCGGCTGCTACGTCCCGGGCGGCAAGTACCCGCTCGTCGCGAGTGCGCACATGAGCGTGGTCACGGCCAAGGTCGCCGGCGTGCCGCGGGTGATCGCCTGCGCGCCGCCGTTCCAGGGGCGTCCTGCGCCGGCGATCGTGGTGGCGATGGACCTCGCCGGCGCCGACGAGATCTACGTGCTCGGCGGCGTGCAGGCGGTGGGGGCGATGGCGCTCGGCACCGAGTCGATCGCGCCCTGCGACATGATCGTCGGCCCGGGCAACGCCTACGTCGCCGAGGCCAAGCGCCAGCTGTACGGGCGGATCGGCATCGACCTGTTCGCCGGCCCCACCGAGACGCTGGTGATCGCGGACGAGACGGTGGACGGGGAGCTCTGCGCGGCCGACCTGCTGGGCCAGGCCGAGCACGGCACGAACAGCCCGGCGGTGCTGCTGACGAACTCCGAGGAGCTCGCGCGCGAGACGATGGCCGAGGTGGAACGGCAGCTGGAGATCCTGCCGACCGGCGAAATCGCGGCGAAGGCCTGGGCCGACTACGGCCAGGTGATCGTCTGCGACACCTACGAGGAGATGGTGAAGGTCGCGGACGAGATCGCCTCCGAGCACGTGCAGGTGATGACGAAGGATCCGGATTTCTTCCTGCGGAACATGACCAACTACGGCGCGCTGTTCCTCGGCGAGAAGACCAACGTCAGCTACGGCGACAAGGTGATCGGCACCAACCACACGCTGCCGACGAAGAAGGCGGCGCGCTACACGGGCGGACTGTGGGTCGGCAAGTTCCTGAAGACCTGCACGTACCAGAGGGTGCTGACGCCGGAAGCCTCGGCGTTCGTGGGCGAGTACTGCTCTCGGCTGTGCGCGCTCGAGGGCTTCGCCGGGCACAAGGAGCAGGCCGACATCCGCGTGCGGCGCTACAAGGGCGGCACGGTAGCCGGCGCGCGCGCGACGGGCTGAGCGGTCCGCGTTCGAGGCGCACGGGGAGCGAGCGATGCCGATGCACGGGTTCGACGCCGAGTTCACCGACCTCCCGGACTACATCGTCAAGATCACGGCACGGATCTGGGAAGGGCGCGGCATCGGCGCGATCCGCCGCTACTACGCCGACGACTGCCCGATGTACACCTCGATGGGACCCGGCGCCGGCGTGCCGGCCATCGTCGCGGGCACGATCGACACGCTGAACGCGTTCCCTGACCGCCGGCTGCTGCCGGAAGACATCGTGTGGTCCGGCGACGACCGCGCGGGCTACCTGTCGTCGCACCGGATCATCGCGCCGGCCACGCACCTCGGCCCCGGACCGTTCGGACCGCCGACCGGTCGCGCGGTGTCGTTCCGGACGATCGCGGACTGCTTCTGCGTCGGCAACCGCATCGTCGAGGAGTGGCTCGCGCGGGACCAGGCCGGCATCGCACTGCAGCTCGGGCTCGACCCCCAGGAGCTGGCCGCGCAGCTCGCGGCGCGGGACGGTGCTGCCGGCAAGGCGCCGTGGCACCTGGAGCCGGCGCGCCGCCTGCGCGCCGAGGGCCGCTTCCGCGAGCCGGTGCTGCAGGCGCATCCGGCCGCCGTGCAGGTGCGCGAGGGCCTCGATGCGGTCTGGAACCGCGCGGAGCTCGATCGCGTCGCCGAGCTCTACCATCCCGCGTGCACCGTGCACGTGCCGGGCGACCGGACGCTGCACGGTCCGGAACGCGTCAACCGCTGGCTGTTCGGCTACCTCGCCGCGTTCCCGGACGCGCGCGTGTACGTCGAGCACTCGATCGCGCTGGAGGAGCCGGGGCAGCCGGTCCGCGTCGCCACCCGCTGGTGGCTGACCGGCACCCACACCGGCCACGGCGCGTTCGGCCCGCCGTCGGGCGCGACCGTGCTGCTGCTCGGCATCACCCACTCGAACCTCGTGAACGGCCGGATCCGCGACGAGTGGGTGGTCGCCGACGAACTCGCGCTGCGCAAGCAGATCGCGCTGCAACGCGGCTGAAGGAGCGATGCGGGCCGCGCGTCGCCGCCCCGGGCGCGCTAGGCTAGGGGGACGGGCGCCCCCGCCCCCCGCAGGACGCACCGCCGAACGCATGCCGAAGAAGAAGCTCGCCAGCGCCGTGGCGACCGCGGCCGCCGATCCCGACCGCCGCGCCACCTCGTACGACGTCGCGCTGCGGGCCGGCGTCTCGCAGTCGGCCGTCTCGCGCTGCTTCAAGCCGGGCGCGAGCGTCAGCGCGAAGATGCGCGAGCGCGTCATGCGTGCCGCGCGGGAGCTCGGCTACACCCCGAACGCGATCGCGCGGAGCCTGATCACGCGCCGTTCGAACCTGATCGCGGTGCTGCTCTCGAACCTCACGAGCCTGTACTACCCCGAGGTGCTCTCGGAGCTCGCCGAACAGGCCTCGCGCCGCGGCGTGCGCATCCTGCTGTTCACGCTGCCCCGCGAGAGCGACATCGACCACGTGCTGGACCAGGTGCTGCAGTACCAGGTGGACGGCGTGGTCGCCGCGGTGCGGCTGAGCCCGGCACAGCTCGCCACCTTCGACCGTCGCCGCATCCCGGTGGTGTTCTTCAACCGCTACCTGCGCGACACGCCGGTGAACGCCGTCTGCTGCGACCAGTTCGAGGGCTCGCGCGCGATGGTGTCCCGGCTCCACGCGGCGGGCCACCGGCGTTTCGGCGTGATCGCGGGTCCCGAAGACTCCGTGGTCGGCCAGGAGCGACTCCGCGGTGCGCTGGAGCGACTGGCCGAACTCGGCGTGCGCGACGTGCCGGTGATCCCGGGCAGCTACGACTACGACAGCGGCGTCAACGGCCTGCACGAACTGGTGAAGCGCATGCGCCGACCGCCCGACGCGGTGATCTGCGGCAACGACGTGATGGCGATCGGCTGCATCGATGCGGCGCGCTTCGACTTCGGCCTCGACGTACCGGGCCGCCTCTCGGTGGTCGGCTTCGACGGCGTCGGACCGTCGGTCTGGTCGAGCTACCGACTGACGACGGTGCGCCAGCCGCTCGAGCGGATGGCGGAAGCGACGATCACCCTGCTGATGGACCGGGTCGAGAATCCGGGCCTGCCGCCGGAGAAGCGCGTGCTCTCGGGCCAGTTCGTCGAAGGCGCTTCCGCGAAGCTGGCCTGAAAGCGCCGGCCTCAGCGCGGCCCGCCGAGCGTCGCGAACCCCGCCATCACCGCGAGCGTCAGCCCGAAGAACCCGAGCAGCACCCAGCAGGCGCGGTCCACGCGGCCCGGCACCAGGTACCAGCCGTCCTGCTTCTCCGGCAGGCCCTGCTCGCGGAAGCGGCGGATCTGCCCGGGCACGGTCTGCTCGTGCCACTCGCGCTGGAAGCCGCCGAGCAGCACGCTCGCGACCCAGCCGACCGCGACGTTCACGCCACCGCCGATCACCACGTACCACGGCCAGGCGACGCCCCAGGACTCGAGGCCGAGGCCCGGCACGCCGCGCACGGCCACGTAGAGGACCACGAAGCCCGCCGCCACGCCCACGAGCAGGCCCTTCTCGTTGGTGTGCTTCGACAGGAAACCCATGCCGAACATTGCGAGCTTGGCGCCGACGAAGAACGAGCCGATCTGCGAGAGGGTCTCGAGGATCGAGCCGCCGCTGCCGATGAACGCGAACGCGATCGGCACGGAGATCACCGCGAAGACGAGCGTGAGCAGCCGCGACACCGCCAGCACGTGCGCGTCGCTCTTGGGCCGGCGCGAGAAGCGCACGTAGAAGTCGGCGATCGCGATCGTCGAGAGCGAGTTGAACGCCGAGGACAGGCTGGACATCGACGCGCTCAGGATCGCGGCGGCGAGCAGCCCCATAAGGCCCGGGATCGCGAGGCTCGCGGCGAACTCCAGGATGATCGCGTTCGGCTGCTCGAACGGCCGCGCCTCGAAGTGCACGTACAGCAGCGCGCCGATGAAGAAGAACAGGAAGTAGATGAAGAACGCAGCGTAGCCCATCATCAGGTAGGACTTCTTCGCGTCGCCGACGTTCTTCGCGGCCAGCGCGCGCTGCACCATCATCTGGTTCGCGCCGTAGACCGTGACGTGGAACAGCGTCATCGCGAACAGGCCGGCCCAGATCGTCGGCGCGACCGAGAAGTCGAGGCGCTCGTCGATCGGGTCGAGCTTGCCCTCGCGGGCGAGCGTGCCGAGCGCGTCGGACAGCGGGCTGACCGCGTCGACCGCGTGCCAGAGCACCAGTCCCGCGCCCGCGATCAGGATCAGCCCCTGGAACACGTCGGTCCAGACCACCGACTTCAGCCCGCCGATCACGGTGTAGGCGACGACCGCGAGCGTGATCACGACGATGCTGGCCCGCGCGTCGAGGCCCGTTGCGAAGGTCAGCACGACGGCGGTGGCGGTCAGGATCGACGCGGTCGTGATCGTCTGCGAGACCAGGAACAGCGCGGCGTTCACGAGCCGCGAAGCCACGCCGAAGCGCTTCTCCAGGTACTCGTAGATCGAGGTGACGCCCGCGTTGAAGAAGAACGGCAGGAACAGCACCACGACCGCGAAGATCACCAGCGGGTAGTTCAGGTGGATCGCGAGGGCGGCCATGCCGTCGCCGTAGGCCCACGCCGGCCCGCCGAGGAACGACAGCGCGCTCACGTAGGTCGCGGCGACGGAGATGCCGAGCGCCCACCAGGGCAGGTCGCGGGAGCCGAGGTGCAGTTCGGCCGCGGAGCGCACGCCGCGGCTGGCCCAGAGGCCGATCGCGAGGTTCGCGGCGAGGTACAGCGCGACGATCGTCCAGTCGAGCCACCCGAACCCGACCATCGCCCGCCCTCCCCCGCACCGGCAGCCGGCGCGCCGGGACTATAGCCAGCGGCGTACTTCGTATGCAAACTGCCGGCCGTGAGCGCGCACCCGGTCCTGCTGCTGCCCGGAATGATGCTCGACCGCCGCATGTACGGCGGTCAGCTGACCGCGCTCGCGGGCGCTCCGGCGATCGTGGGCGACCTCACGCGCGGCGAGTCGATCGAGACGCTGGCGACGCAGGTGCTCGCGGAGGCGCCGCCGCGATTCGCGCTGGTCGGCATGTCGATGGGCGGCATCGTGGCGCTCGAGATCTGGCGGCGCGCGCGCGAGCGCGTCACGCATCTCGCACTGCTCGATACCACGCCCCACCCCGACAAGCCGCAGCGCCGCGAGCTCCGCATGGAGCAGATCGCGAAGGTCGAGACCGGGAAGCTCCGCGACGTGCTCGTCGAGTCGATGAAGCCGCTCTACCTCGCGCGCCGCAACCGCACGAGCCGCCGCCTGCTGCAGTCGATCGTCGACCAGGCGGTCGGACTCGGACCCGACGTGTTCCGGCGGCAGTCGCTCGCGCTGCGCGACCGGCCGGACAGCGTCGCCACGCTCGCCACGATCGACTGCCCCGCCCTCGTGCTGTGCGGCCGCGAGGACGCACTCTGCCCAGTCGAGTGGCACGTCGCGATGGCGGATGCGATGCCGCGCGCCGATCTCGTGGTGCTCGCCGAGTGCGGCCACCTGTCCACGATGGAAGAACCCGCCGCCGTCACCGCGGCGCTCGGACGCCTGCTGAGGAGACGATCGTGAAGACATCGACCGACCGCATCCTGACGACGCACGTCGGCAGCCTGCCCCGCTCCGCCGCGGTGACGGACGTCGTGTTCGGCCGCGAGCAGGGCCGTCCGATCCCGGACGAGGAATTCGCCCGCGTGATCGCCGCTGCGGTGCGCGAGGTCGTCGCGAAACAGGCCGCCGCCGGCGTGGACGTCGTCAGCGACGGCGAGATGAGCAAGATCAGCTACGCGACCTACATCAAGGACCGGCTGACCGGCTTCGACGGGGACAGCTCGCGCAACCCGCCGGGCGACCTCGAGGACTACCCGAACTACCTGAAGAAGCTCGCGAGTTCCGGCGGCACGCCGACCTACCGCAGGCCGCGCTGCGTCGGCCCTATCGCCGTGAAGAACCTGCAGCCGCTGCACGACGACGTCGCGTGGTTCCACGCGGCGCTCGAGGGCAGCGGCCGCACCGAGGGGTTCATGAACTCGGCCTCGCCCGGCGTGATCGCGCTGTTCCAGCCGAACGACCACTATCCGTCCCACGAGGCCTATCTCGAGGCGCTGGGCGAGGCGATGCGCCACGAGTACGAGGCGATCGTGAACGCCGGCTTCGTGCTGCAGATCGACTCGCCGGACCTCGGGCTCGGCGGCCACACGCTGTTCAAGGGCCGCCCGCCGGAGGAGTACGTGCGGCTCGCGAACCTGCACGTCGACGTGCTGAACCACGCGCTGCGCGACTGTCCGGCGGACCGGCTGCGGATGCACGTCTGCTGGGGCAACTACGAGGGCCCGCACCACCACGACGTGCCGATGGACGTGGTACTGCCGATCGCGCTGCGCGCGAAGCCGCAGGGCCTGCTGTTCGAGGCCTCGAACCCGCGCCACGCGCACGAATGGACCGTGTTCCGCGACGCGGTGCGCAACGGCACCCTGCCCGAGGACAAGATCCTGATCCCGGGCGTGCTCGACTCCGTCAGCAACTTCATCGAGCACCCGCTCCTGGTCGCGGAGCGGATCGAGCGCTACGCGCAGATCGTCGGCCGCGAGCGCGTGATCGCCGGAACCGACTGCGGCTTCTCGACCTTCGCGGGCTTCGGCGTGGTCGACGCCGACATCGTCTACGCCAAGCTGGCGGCGATGGCCGAGGGCGCGAGGATCGCGAGCGAGCGGCTCTGGCGGAAGGCGGCCTGACATGGGCACCACGCCACCGGATCCGCGGACCGCGCCCACCGCCCTCGCCCGGACGGCGACCTTCCGCGAGCGCGTGCGCCGCGGCGAGCGGCTGATCGGCACGTTCGCCAAGACGCCCCACCCCGCCGTGGTCGAGGTGCTCGGACTCTCGCCCCTGGACTGCCTCTGCCTCGACGCCGAGCACGCGCCCTTCGACCGCGGCGACCTCGACGTCGCGCTGCTCGCCGCGCGCGCGGCCGACCTGCCGACGCTGGTCCGCGTGCCGCATGGCGATGCGGCGCAGATCCTGAACGCGCTCGACTGCGGCGCGACCGGCGTGGTCGTGCCGCACGTCGCGAGCGCGGCCGATGCGCGCGCCGCCGCCGCGGCCTGCCGCTACGGTCGCGGCGGCCGCGGCTACGCGGGCTCGACGCGCGCGGCCGGGTACGGCACGCGGAAGATGGGCGAGATCATCCCGGGCGCGAACGCGACGGTGACGCTGGTCGCGCAGATCGAGGACGCCGAGGCGCTCGACGAGATCGACGCGATCGCGGCGGTCGACGGCATCGACTGCCTGTTCGTCGGGCGCATGGACCTGACCGTGTCGCTCGGGGCGGCGACGCCGAACGACCCGGTCGTCGTCGAGGCCGTGCGCCGGATCTGCGCCGCCGGCCGGGCGCACGGCCGCGCGGTCGGCATGTTCACGCCGACGACCGAGGAGGCCGCGCAGTGGTTCGAGGCCGGCGCGTCGCTGTTCCTGCTCGGCTCCGACCAGGGCTGGATCCTGCAGGGCGCCCGCGAACTGGCGACGCGCTTCCGCGCGCTCTGAAGCCCGCAAGCGCCGACGCCCGGCACGCCCGCACTCCCTGACGTGCACCGGCGTACGCCCGTGCGCGCACCGGCGCGCTCGTCCGGCGCGTCACGCCGCGCACCTCAGGCCAGCCGGTAGAACTCGCGCGCGGTGTCGCCGAACACGCGCGCGAGCGCGCCGGGGCCGTGCGGCTCCACCGCGCGCCGCGTGGCTTCGACGATCTCGCCGTAGCCGCGATGCAGGCCGTCGACGGGATAGTTGGAGCCGAACATCGTGCGCTCCGGACCGAAGGTATCGAGCACGGCGCGGGCGATCGACACGAAGCTCGCGTCGGTCCAAGCGGGCTCGAACATCGACAGGCCCGACAGCTTGCAGACGCTGCGCGGCAGCCGCGCCAGTCGCTCGAGACCGCGCCGCCACTCCGCGAGCCCGCTCGCCGTGCGGTCCCACGGCGAACCGCAGTGACACAGCGCGACGGGCAATTCCGGCACCGCCTCCAGCAGCGCAGCCGCCCTCGGCATCTGCGGCACGGTCAGCTGCAGATCGAACGACAGGCCTGCCGCGGCGAGGGCTCGCAGCCCCGCGGCGAACGCGGGGTCGTCCAGCACGCGGCCCGCCCCGGTCCGCTCGTCGTCGGCGGGCTCGCGGCCGACGATCTGCCGCACACCGCGCACGCGGTCGCTGCGGCCATGCTCGCGCAGCCGCGACACCGCGTCCGGCGCGGTCAGGTCCACGGCCGCGACGATGGCCGTGGGCAAGCCGTCGCGCTCGCCGACCGCCTGCAGCCAGCGCGTTTCGTCGAGTTCGCGACCTGGCCGGCAGCCGACCTGGACGTGCACCGACGCGACCAGCTCGTGCGGGCGAGCGTCCGCGCGCAGGTCGGCCACGCCGTAGTCGCGCTGGATGGGGGTGGGGTCCCCGAAGAAGCGCCGGACGCCGCGCGCGTTCAGCCACGGGTATTCGACCGCGGCCAGGTCCCAGAGGTGGTGGTGAGCATCGACGAGGCGCATGGCGAACTCCCGCGGGCGGGCGATTGTACTTCGGATGCAACCCCGGGCCGGCCACCCACGAGGGTACGCCTGCGGCCCCATGGCGCCGGGCTGACTCCACCGTTGCATTCGCAGTACACTCGGCCGCGCCGGCGCCCCGGCACCATGGCAGAGACCTCGACGCATGATCACGACCTTCCCGCAGGCCGACCTCGAGCGTCGCCTCGTCCGCTACGGCATGCTGCGCCCCTGCACCACCGCGTTCATCGACACGCGCACTCCCGGCAGCGAGCGCAAGGAGAACTTCACGATCATCGGCCCGGGCGTCGCCGAGAACCCGGACCAGCACGTGCACATCGACCTGCCGCACGGGTTCAACATCGGCGGCGCGCGCCAGCCGCCGCGCTGCGTGAACTCGCAGCACAGCCACGAGACCGCCGAGGTGTTCGTCGTGCACACGGGCACGTGGCGCTTCAAGACCGGCCACGACGGCCGCGACGGCTACGTGGACATCGGCCCCGGCGACACCATCTCGATCCCGACGCGCGTGTTCCGCGGCTTCGAGAACGTCGGCGACGACCTCGGCTTCCTCTTCGCGGTGCTCGGCGGCGACGACCCTGGCCGCGTCACGTGGGCGCCGTACGTGTTCGAGGCGGCGCAGCGGCACGGTCTCGTGCTGCTGGAGAGCGGCCGACTGATCGACACGACCCGCGAGAGCGTGCCGGAAGGTGCGAAGCCGATGCCGCCGACCACGATGGAGGACGTCGCGAAGTTCGACACCTATGGTTCCGACGCGATCGCCGGCTGCACCGTGAAGCGCTCGGAACTGGCCGCGGGCGGCGGCCTGAGCGAGCTCCAGGGCTTCGCCGAGTGCCCGATCGTCGGCGTGGCGAACGAGGCGGAGCGCATGGCGGCCGGCCGCATGGGCTGGCCGCACGGGTTCCAGGTGCGCGCGCTGATCGTGCAGCCGGGCGCAGCCTCGCCGCCGCACCCGCGTGCCGAGGAAGAAGTGCTGCTCATGCACGAGGGTCGCCTGCAGGTAGACTGCGGCGGCGTACGCGTCGAGCTCGCGCCCGGTGATACCCTGACGCTGCCGAAGCAGGTCGTGCGCGCCTTCGCGAACGCGAGCGACGCCCCCGTCACGGTGTACGTCGTGCGCGGCGGCGACCATCCCCAGCCGGCGCGCTGGGTGGCGCCGCTCGAGCGCGCGGGCTGACCTGCCGAACCCTCGCCACGACCGGAGGCATCGCCGTGCAGCAGGACACCGCCTGGCCTCCGGGCCTCGACGGCCGCGTCGCGGTCGTGACCGGCGCCGGACGCGGCATCGGCCGTGCGTGCGCGCTCGCGCTGGCCCGGGCCGGCGCCCGCGTGATCGCCGTGGCGCGCACGCGCGCGGACCTCGACTCGCTGGTCGCCGAATCCGCGGGCCGCGTGGAGGCCTGGGCCGAGGACGTCACCACCGAGGCCTTCTACGCGCGGCTCGAGGCCCTCGCGGCGCTCGACGTCCTCGTCAACAACGCGGGCACGAACCGTCCGCTTCCGATCGAGGAGGTGGACGCCGCGACGCTCGACGCGATGCTCGCGCTGAACGTGCGGGCGGTATACCGCACCTCGCAGTCGGCGGTACGGGCGATGCTGCGGGCCGGTCGCGGCGGGTCGATCGTCCACATGTCGTCGCAGATGGGGCACGTCGGCGCGCCGCGCCGCACGGTCTACTGCATGACGAAGCACGCGCTCGAGGGACTGACGAAGGCGATGGCGGTCGAACTCGCGCCGCGCGGCATCCGCGTGAACTCCGTCGCCCCGACGTTCATCGAGACCGACCTGACGCGCCCGATGTTCGCCGACCCGGCGTTCCTCGCTTCCGTCGTCGACAACATCCCGCTGGGCCGGGTCGGACGCCCCGAGGACGTCGTCGGCGCGGTGCTGTTCCTCGCCTCGCCGGCGAGCGGAATGGTCACCGGCGACAGCCTCAAGGTCGACGGCGGCTGGACCGCCCGCTGAGCCCCGCTCGAACCGGCGCGGCCGGCGCCTCAACCTGCCCGCGCGAGCGGAGATCTACGCGTGAGCCTGAGCGTCCTCGACATCTTCAAGATCGGCATCGGCCCGTCGAGCTCCCACACGATGGGCCCGATGAACGCCACCCGGCGTTTCGTCGAGACGCTCGCGGCGCGTGGGCTGCTCGAGCGCACCGCGAAGGTCGCGGTGCAACTGTACGGCTCGCTGGCGCTGACCGGCAGGGGCCACTGCACCGACCGCGCGGTGCTGCTCGGGCTCGAGGGTTTCGACCCCGCGACGCTCGACCCGGAGGCCGTCGAGCCGGCGCTCGAGCGCATGCGCACCACCGGGCGCCTGCGCCTGCTGGGGCGCCGGGAGATCGCGTTCGACGAGCCGATGGACGTGCTCTGGCATCGCGACCAGGTGCTGCCCGGGCATTCGAACGGCCTGCGCTGCACCGCGCTCGACGCGCAGGGCGCGGTGCTGGCCCGCGAGGACTACTACTCCACCGGCGGCGGCTTCGTGGTCTCTGTGGAGGAACTGCGCAGGAGCGACGAGCGCGCCGTCGCGACCGCCGCACCCAGCGTTCCGCATCCCTTCGAATCGGCGCAGGAGCTGCTCGCGCGGGCGCGCGAGCACGGGCTCGACCTGCACGAACTGGTGCTCGCGAACGAGCGCGCGTTCCGACCCGAGGCCGAGACGCGCGCGCAGCTGCTCGCGATCTGGGGCGTCATGCAGGCCTGCGTCGAGCGCGGCTTCAACGCCCACGGGCTGCTGCCCGGGGTGCTGAAGGTCCGGCGCCGCGCGCCCAAGCTGCACCGGCAGCTCGTCGAGGCCGGCACGTCGAGCCCGATGCACGCGATGGACTGGGTGAACGCCTACGCGCTCGCCGTGAACGAGGAGAACGCGGCGGGCGGGCGCATGGTGACCGCGCCCACGAACGGCGCGGCCGGCATCGTGCCCGCCGTGCTCATGTACTACCGGCGCTTCGAGCCCGGCGCCTCGGACGAGGGCGTGCTGCGCTTCCTGCTGACGGCCGGCGCGATCGGCATGCTCTACAAGCGCAACGCATCGATCTCCGGCGCGGAGATGGGCTGCCAGGGCGAGGTGGGCGTGGCGTGTTCGATGGCGGCCGGTGGGCTCGTCTCGGCCCTGAACGGCACGAACGAGCAGATCGAGAACGCCGCCGAGATCGGCATGGAGCACAACCTCGGCCTGACCTGCGACCCGATCGCAGGGCTCGTGCAGATCCCCTGCATCGAGCGCAACGCCATGGGCTCGGTGAAGGCGATCAACGCGGCCCGGCTCGCGATGCGCGGCGACGGCACCCACAAGGTCTCGCTCGACCAGGTGATCGCGACGATGCGCCAGACCGGCGAGGACATGTCGACGATCTACAAGGAGACCTCGCAGGGCGGTCTCGCCGTGAACGTGCCGGAGTGCTGACACCTCGGCGGGAGCGGGACGTTTCTCAGGTCCGGCCGCGGATCGCCAGGGCGCGCGACGCGGCAGCTCCGCGCGGTCGTTCCCCCGCCGGCGCCGGTGCCACGGCAACCGCGTGCCGCTGCCACCGCAGCGCCTGCACCACCCCGGCGTAGAGCATCCAGGCCGCCGTTTCGGGCGTGCCGCCCTCGATCATCGCGCGCCTGCGAGTCATCGCTGCCACCCCCATGCCACGTTGAAGCGAAGCCCCGCGACCCACGCGTCCTCGAGGGCCGGATCGGTCGACGGGTTGCGGACGTACTGCACGTCCGGCTGCAGGTAGAGGTGCTCGCCGAGCACCCACCGGTAGGCGAATTCGATCGTCGCCTCGGCGCCCTCGACGGGCGCGCCGGCCAGCGCCTGGGCGGTGCGGAAGCGCGAGCCGTTGCGCGCCGTCGCGATCGCGATCCCGAGCGAATCGTCGGGCCGCGCGCGCCACGGCGCGGTGCGGACGACGCCGGCGCCGAGGTAGTGCTCGAACGCGTGCACGCGCGGATCGGCCCAGCCCAGGCGCACGAAGCCGCGCCAGGCGGGACTGCCGAGCGCGCCCTCGACCAGCGCGTAGGCGCCGGTGCCGGCCCGCCGCGGCACGGGCTCGCCGTCCGCGTCGACCGCGAGCACGTCGTCGAACTTCGCGCTGTAGTGCCAGGCCCCGATGAGCGCCCGGCCCGACTCGCCGAACGCGCGCGCGGCCTCGGCCACCACCAGCGCACCGTCGCCGTCGCCGACTCGAATCGTCGTGCGCGTCGGATCGTCGGGGTCGCCCGGCACACCGTCGAGGGCCGCTACCGCCCAGGTCCACTCGCCCGCCTCGACGCGGTAGCGCGCCGCGAGCGAGGTCACCGGGAACACCGACGGCCCCTGCACGCCGCTCTGGGCGAAGTCGGTGCCGATGCCGTGCGCCGGGTGCAGGAACAGGCCGCCGGTCTCGTTGACGTCGAACTCGGAGTTCAGGTTGTAGAGGCCGACGCGCAGCGTGCCGGGACCGATACCCCAGTCCGCCCAGGCCTCGTAGAGCCGCCACGCCCGGACCGCCTCGATGTTGCTGACGCCCTGGGCCGCGCCCGCGTAGGGCCCGGCGAACTCGCGGCCGTTGTTGTAGAGCCCGTAGGCGAACAGCGTGAGATTCGGCACGCCGAACAGGCGCTCGCCGTCGATCTCGAGCTGGAGGTCGAGGTTGTCGACGTACGCGGAGCCGCGCGCCACGCCGCCCTCGAGCACGTGCCAGGTCTCGCCGGTGTAGGCGGCGCCGAACGCGACCGTTGTAAGGCGTTCGGCGTCCTCGGCCGCGGCCTGCGTCGGCACCCCGGCGCCCAGCATTCCCACCGCGACCGCAGCGGAGAAGCGCGCGAGCGCCGATCCCAGCGTCCGCGGCGACTGCACGGCCCGCCGCGGGACCGGGCGGGTGGGATCGGGGCGATCCGGGAGAACGGCCATGCGCTGATCCATGCAGGACTCGTGCGCTCTCTGTCGGTCGCGGCGCGCCGCGCTTGAGTCGGGCCGACGTGCACGCTGCCCGGAATGTGATGCCCGGCAAGGGCGACGGGAAATTCCCTGGCGCCGCCCGGCGGGGCGGGAGGATGCTTCAGCCGGTGGCCTGCAGGCCATGGGCGATGCCGCCGATGCTCGCCAGGAGCGCCTCGTACAGGTCCCGGTCCTCGCGACCGGACTCGCGCCAGCGGCGCAGCAGGTCGATCTGCATCAGGTGCATCGGGTCGACGTACGGATTGCGCAGCTTGATGGCGCGCTGCACGGTCGGGTCGCCGTCGAGCAGCCGCAGCTGGCCGCGCAGGCGCAGCACGGCTTCGCGCGTGCGCTCGTACTCCTCGCGCACCGCTTCGTAGCGACCGCGGTGCGCCGGACCCGCGAGTTCCGCGTACCAGCCCGCGATGTCCATGTCGGCCGTGGCGAGCCCGAACTCGAGATCGTCGATCACGGCGCCGAAGAACGGCCAGTGCGCGAGCATCCGCGCGAGCACGTCCTCGCCGAGGGCGCGCACGGCCGCCGCGAGCCCCGTGCCCGCGCCGAACCACGCCGGCAGGCCGTGCCGGCTCTGGCTCCACGCGAATCCCCACGGCACGGTGCGCAGGGCGTCGAGGCCGTCGCGACCCGGGCGGCTCGCCGGCCGGCCCGCGATCTGCATGCGCTCGATCACGTCGATCGGCGTCGCGAGCCGGAAGTAGTCGGCGAAGCCCGGATCGTCGTGCACCACGGCGCGGTAGTGGGCGCCGCTAGACGCAGCGATCGTGTCGAACGCGGCCTGGAAGGCGGGCTCGTGCGGGGGTTCGCGGTGATCGCGGCCGAGCCCGGCCACGGCGAGACTCGCGGTACCCATCGCATGCTCGAGCGTGCGCATCGCGATCGGGCGCAGCGCGTAGCCGTTGTTGATGGCCTCGCCCTGCTCCGTGGCGCGCAGCGTGCCGCGGAACGTCCCGGGCGGCACCGCGCGCAGCAGCGAGTCGATGCGACCGCCGCCGCGGCTCGCGATCGCATTGCGCCCGTGGAAGACCGTGAGCCGCACGCCGGCCCCGGCCGCCGCGGCCGCGAGTCCCGACTGCGCGCGGTGCAGCGCCCAGCGAGCCGCCGCGAAGCCGCTCTCCTTGTTGCCGTACGCGTAGCCGATCATCGCGGTCTGGTGGTCTCCGCGCGCCGCCACGTGGCGGCGATAGACCGGCTCGCGCAGCAGGGCCTCCAGCGTCGCACCGCCTTGCCCGAGCGCATCCAGGCTCTCGAACAGCGGCGCGACGTCGAGCGGCACCTCGCCCGTGCGCTTGTCGACCATCTCGGCCCAGCGCGCGAGCAGCAGCACCGCCAGCACGTCGTCGGGACCGGCCGCACCGCCGACGACGTAGTCGCCGATCGCCTCGCGACCGTAGCGGTGTCGGCCGTGCATCAACTGTTCGAAGACCGCGAGCGTCCGGCGGCCGACGGCGTCCTGCACGCCGGTCGGACCCTCGTCGCGCTCGAGCGCGCGCCGCAACCGCGTCAGCCGCTCCTCGGCCGGCCGCAGCGCGAAGTCGGGCTCGGCGAGGCCCTGCGCGATCACGGTCCGGTGCACCTCGGCGTGCTGGCGCACGTCGAGCGTCGCGAGGTGGAAACCGAAAGTCTCGATCCGCCGCGCCAGCCGGCGGACGTGGAAGAGCCCGGCGTTGCGCCCCCGGTGTGCCTCGAGGCTGTCGGCCATCAGGCGCACGTCGGCGAGCAGCTGGGCCGCGCTCTCGTACTGGTTCGGACGCCCGTCGTAGGTGTAGCGCAGGCGCTCGGCCACCTGGCCGCAGAACACGCGGTACGGCATGCGGTCGTGACGAGCGGGCGCCACCGACTGCGCGGACGGCACGAGCGTCTCGTACTCGTCGATCCGCGACTGCAGCGCCTTCGACACCGACACGCGGCTCGCGCTCTGCGAGAGGCGCTCGGCGAGTCGCTGCACCTCGAGGAAATAGGCATTGACGATCACGAGGTGCTGCCGGTGCAGCGTCTCGCGCACCGTCTTCGCGTGCACGTCGGGGTTGCCGTCCATGTCGCCGCCGACCCAGGTGCCGAAGCGCAGGATCCGCGGCAGCGACGGGGCGTCCACCGGCACGCCGTAGACGTTCTCGAGCGCCGTCGCCAGTTCCTCGTAGAACGCCGGCACGATCCGGTAGAGCACCTCCGCGAGGTAGAACAGCACGTGCTCGCGCTCGTCGGCGACGGTGAGCCGTTCACGCGGGTGTTCCTCCGTCTGCCAACCGGAGGTGAGTTCCGTCCGGATCTGCTCCCAGGTCGCCCGGCGCTCCCCGGGCGTGATCGACGGATCGAGACGGTCGAGCAGCAGTTCGGCCACCCGCTGCTGCTTACGGAGCAGCGTGCGTCGCGTGGACTCGGTCGGGTGCGCAGTGAAGACCGGGTAGATGCAGAGCTGGCCGAGCAGCGCCCGCACCTCGTCGCAGGTGCGCCCCTCGCGCTTCAGTTTCTGCAGCGCGTCCTCGATGCCGCCGGGCTGCGGGTGCGCCGTGTCGTTCAGGTACTGCCGGCGGCGGCGGATCCGGTGCGCCTTCTCGGCGAGGTTGACGACCTGGAACCAGGTGGAGAAAGCCCGGACGAGGTCGCGAGCCTCGGCAGGCGCCCGGTCGCGGGCGCGTTCAACGAGGCCCGCCTCGCCCGTGGCGTCGCCCTCGCGCCGACGGATCGCGTCGACGCGGTTGCCTTCGACGAGTTCGAACAGGGGGTCGCCGCACTGTTCGCGGACGATCTCGCCGACGAGGGCGCCGAGGGCGTGTACGTCCTCGCGCAGCGGCGCGTCCTTCGCGGGGAACTGGATGTTCTGACGGTACATGAACGGGCGCGCGCGCCCGGCTCCGGGCGCACGTCAGCATACCAGAACCGCCGCGCACACCTGTGTCTTCCCTGCAACAGCCGACCGCGCCAAAGTGGGGCGCGCGCCGGCACCCGGCGCACGAAAAACCTGCAATTTGGCCGTACCGCGAGCGTGACGCGCGCCTGCGACCGGGCTTCCGACGTCGCGTTGCGGCTACAACAGGCGGCGTGTATCCTCGCCCGCGCTCTGCAGTCCTGCATACAATCCGGATTGTCCGTACATCTGCACGAGGGAACGCCGCGCGCACTCCCGGCGGGTGGCAGGCGTACGGGCCCCTTCGAACGACGTCGAAACACGCGGTCGCCCAGGCCGCCACAAGCGAGGAAGCCATGACCACGCGGAATTCCCGGTTGACGTTGCTGGCGGCGAGCATCGCCGCGGCGCTCGGCACGGCGCCGGCGCTCGCCGCGCCTGCACAGGGCGCGCAGGCGAGCAACGAGTTGGAGGAGATCGTCGTGACGGCCCGCCAGCGCGAGGAAAAGCTCGTCGACGTGCCGGTCACGGTGCAGGCCTTCACGGCCACCGAGATCGCGGCCGCCGGCATCGAGCGGCCGCAGGACTTCATCGCGCTGACGCCCGGCGTCTCGCAGGTGCAGACGGCCGAGGTCGGCGACATCCAGGTCAACATCCGCGGCATCAACACCGGCCGCGACACCGAGACCAACTTCGCGCTCGTGATCGACGGCGTGCTGCAGACCAACCCGGCGGCGCTCAACCAGGAGCTCGCGGGCGTCACGCAGATCGAGATCCTGAAGGGCCCGCAGGGCGCGCTCTACGGCCGCAACGCGGTGGCGGGCGCGATGATCATCTCGACCCGCAAGCCCACCGACGCGTTCGAGGCGGAAGCGACCGTCGGCGCCGGCAGCGACGGACTGATCAAGGGCAACTTCTTCCTCGGCGGCCCGCTCGGCGCCGCCAAGGTCGGCCTGACCGGCTTCTACCGCGACTACGACGGCCAGTGGAACAACCGCCGGCTCGGCTGCGACGACTGCGTGGACCGCCTCGAGGAGTACGGCGCGCAGCTGCGCACGCTGTTCGACGTCGGCGGCGGCGCGTTCGACTTCAAGGCGCGCTTCTCGAAGGTCGACGCCGGCGCGATCAACTTCAACGCGGTCACCTCGCTGGTCGAGGCGGCAGGCTGGTTGCGGCAGTTCGGCGTTCCCACGGCCGACAGCTTCAACTCCGACCCGAACCAGCACAAGTTCGACTACGTCAACAACATCGCGCCTCAGAACGAGCAGGAGAACATCAACCTCTCGCTGAAGGGCGACTGGGACGTCGGCATCGGCACGCTGACCGCGTACCTGGCCTTCAACGACCAGGAGAACTTCTTCCTGACGGACGGCACCAGCGCGGCCTTTGGCCTCTACGCGACCAACCCGGTGTGCCAGGCCTCGATCGCTTCGAACGCCGCGGGCTTCCCGCTGCAGCCGCCGTTCAACTACGGCACGCCGCCGGCGCGCGCCGACATCTTCCTGCCGCCGTACAGCAACACGACCTGCGACGGCTACCAGTACCAGCAGCGCGACCAGCAGGACACGAGCCTCGAGGTCCGTCTCGCCTCCCCGGGCGACCAGGCGGTGCGCTGGATCGCGGGCGCCTACTTCGGCGACATCGAGCGCCGCGTGGTCGTCTCGCAGGGCTCGGACCTCAACCGCGGCTTCACGCCGGCCGCGTTCGTGCCGTCGAACGGCCTGAACCCCACCGACCTGCTGTACGACGACACCTTCAACAGCATGGTGGTGGCCGGCTTCGGCCAGCTGGCGGTGGACGTGGCCGAGGGCGTGGAGGTCGCGCTCGCGGTGCGCTACGACCGCGAAAAGCGCGAGGTCGACAACAACGTGCCGACCTGCACCGGCAGCAACGCGAGCGGCCCGTGCCGCGCGCAGACGCCGGGCTTCGCGTTCGGCTCGAACCCGTTCATCAACCCCGCCTACACCGCGAACCCGGCGTTCGCGACAGCGGGGATCCCGAACCGCGACAAGACCTACAGCCAGTTCCAGCCGAAGCTGACGGTCAACTGGAAGATCACCGAGGACTTCTCGACCTTCGCCAGCTACGGCTACGGCTTCCGCAGCGGCGGCTTCAACTCGTCCGGCAGCCTCGCGACGATCGAGCAGAACTACGCGATCCTCTGCACCGGCCCCACCGTCGGCGCCCCGTTTGCGCCGGGCGGCCAGCCGCTCTGCGACGCGAACGGCAGCGACCGCAACCTGATCGCCGGCACCGTGCGCGACGACTACGACAAGGAAGTGTCGAAGGCCGCCGAGCTCGGCTTCAAGGCGACGCTGGCGGGCGGCTCGCTGCAGGTCAACGGCGCGGTGTTCCACACCACCGTGGAGGACATGCTGTTCTTCAACTTCTTCGCCGGCCCGTTCGGCCTGCTGCGCGCCGTGACGAACATCGACGAGGTCACGATCCAGGGCGCCGAGCTCGATGCGCGCTGGCGTGCGACGGACATGATCACGCTGTTCGCGGGCGCCGCGCTCGTCGACGGCGAGATCGACGAGCACCGCAGCCGCCCGTACACGGTCGGCAACGAGGTGCCGTACGCGCCGAAGTACACCGGCAACGCGGGCATCGACTTCAACGTCCCGCTCGGCACGGGCGGTCTCGCGCTGACGGCGCGCCTCGACGCGTCCTTCGTCGGCCCGACATGGTTCCACTCGGTGCAGGAGGAGACGGTCCCCAACCTTTTCAGCACCTTCGGCTTCGGCCAGGGCAACCTGACCAAGCTCGAGCGCGACGCGTTCACGGTGCTGAACGCCCGCGTGGGCCTGCAGGGCGAGAAGTGGAGCGTGACGGCGTGGGGCCGGAACGTGGCCGACGAGGAGTACCGGGCCGAGATCATCCCGGCGCCCGAGTTCGGCGGCGCGTTCATCCACGACGCCCACGGCCGCAGCTACGGCGTGGACCTGACCTACAAGTTCTGATGCACGCGAGCGCGTGACGCGCGGCCCGCGAGGGCCGCCGACCTCCGGGCCCCGGCGATGCGAGTCGCCGGGGCCTTTTTCGTCGTGGGCACGGCGCTCGAAGGCATCGACGGGCTCGGCCGACGCGCCATCGCACCGCCCCGACTGGAAGGACGGCTTCTGCGTCGGCAAGGTGAAGTCGAAGGGGCCGATGCCGGGCTTCAGCCTCGAGCAGATGCTCGAGAAGATGGAGGCGGCCGGCATCGAGCGCGCGGGGCTCGTCGCCTCGCGCACCGGCCGTCTCGGCCTGCCCGGCAGCTACCACATGCCGTACGAGGTGGTGGCACGCGCGCGCGAGCGGTACCCCGACCGCTTGTTCGGCCTGCCCGGCATCGACCCCACGCAGGGCATGAGCGGCGTGCGCGCGTTCGAGGACGCGGTGCGGAGCATGGGCTTCAGGGCCGCGCACGCGTACCCCCACTGGTTCGAACTCGCGCCCGACCACGCGAAGTGGCGCCCGTTCTACGCCAAGTGCTGCGAACTCGGCGTGCCGGTACTGACGCAGGTCGGCCAGTCGCTGATCTACTCGCCGGACCAGCGACTGAGGAGCGTGGGCCGGCCGATCACGCCCGACGCAGTGGCTGGCGACTTCCCGGAACCCACCATCTGCGGCATCCACGTCGGCATCCCGTGGCACGACGAGATGATCGCGATGGCATGGAAGCACGAGAACGTGTTCGTAGCCGCGGACGCACACAGCCCGAAGTACTGCCTGCCGGCCTCCTCGAACGCGACCCGGCGCGCCCGCCCGTAGACCCCGCCGTGCCAGCGGCGTGCGACGCGGCGGCCGATGCCTTAGATTGTCCGGACATTCACGAGAGTACCCATGCACGTCCGCGATGCCCTGCTGTCGCGCGGCTCGACCCGCGCCTTCCTGCCCGATGCCGTTCCGCGCGCCACCGTCGAGCGCATCCTCGACGCGGCCCGCTACGCACCGAGCGGCAGCAACATCCAGCCTTGGCGAGTCCACGTCGTCGCGGGCGCCGCGCGCGACGCGCTCTGCGCCGAGGTCCGCGCCGCCGCCGCCGCGGGTTCCGAGCCGGCGTGGCCCTACCACTACTACCCGGTGAACTGGCGCGATCCCTACCTCGCGCGGCGCCGGGCCTGCGGCTGGGGCCTGTACTCCCTGCTCGGCATCGCTCGCGGCGACCGGGCCGCCGGCGACGCGCAGCGCCTGCGCAACTTCGACCTGTTCGGCGCACCGGTCGGCCTGTTCTTCTACATGGACGCCGACCTCGAACTCGGCAGCTGGCTCGACTGCGGGATGTTCGTGCAGAGCGTGATGCTGGCCGCCCGCGGCGAGGGCCTGCACACGTGTCCGCAGGCCGCGTGGCTGCCTTTCCACGCGATCGTCGCGCACCACCTCGGCGTGCCCGCGGACCAGCGGCTGGTCACCGGCATGGCGCTCGGCCACGCGGACCCGGCGGCGCCGGTGAACGGCTACCGGCCTGCCCGCGAACCGGTGAACGCGCTCGCGACGTTCCACGGCGGAGACGACCCCTGAGCGCCGCGCGCGGGCTCCCGGCCGGCGCCGCCGGCGGCGTGGCGCTGGCCGCGTTCGGCGCGGCCTGCTTCGCCACCAAGGGCATCTTCGCCAAGTTCCTGTACGCCGAGGGCTGGAACTTCGAGGCGCTGCTCGCGATCCGGATGCTCTGGGCGCTGCCGGTGGTCTGGGCGTGGGCGCTGTGGAAGGTCGGCCCGGCGGCGCTGCTCCGCGGTCCGCGGGGCGCGATCGCGGGAGCGATCGGCGCCGGCGTGCTGTGCTACTACCTCGGCGCGCTGTTCAACTTCTACGCGCTGACGCTGATCGACGCCAGCGTCGAGCGCGTGCTGCTGTTCTCCTATCCGACGATGGTCGTGATCCTGCACTCGGTGCTGTACCGCGAGCGCCCCGGCACACGCGTGGTCGCGGCGCTCGCGCTGACCTACGTCGGGATCCTCGTGCTCGTCACGGGCCTCGACGCGGCGATCCTGCGCGCGAACCTCGCCGGCGCGGGGCTGGTGCTGGTCTGCGCGCTGACGTTCGCGCTCTACTACCTCGCGAGCGACCGCTGGACCCGCGCGATCGGCAGCCTGCCCTACACGACCTGGGCGATCACCGCCGCGACGGTCTGCCTCGCCTCGCACTACGGCCTGCGCCACGACTACGCGGAGATCGAGTGGACCGCGGACGGCGTGGCGCTGATGGCCGGCATAGTCGTGTTCGCGACCGTGCTGCCGATGCTGTCGATGGCGGAGGCAGTGCGGCGGCTCGGCGCGCAGCGGGCGGCGGTGGTCAGCACGGTCGGCCCACCCGCGACGATCCTGCTCGCGTGGTGGCTGCTGGCCGAACGCCTGACGCTGGCGCAGTGGCTCGGCGCCGCGTTGATCGTCGTCGGCATCGTCGTGCTGGAGTACGCGAAGCAGAAGGCACCGGCACCGACCCCGGACTGACGGCAGGCACGCCGAATCCACCGACGCTACGCGTCTCAGTGGAACTCGACGCGCGCCGAGCCCTTGGCCACCTCGCCGATCGCCACGAAGCCGGCGTCGAGCAGCGCCTCGACGGCGCCCGGCGGCACCGCGGCGAGCAAGCCCCCGGAGGTCTGCGGGTCGTGCAGCAGGGCGTGCAGCGCGGGTTCGACGGCCGCGCCGACGACGACCGGCGCGGCTGCGTCGCGCGCGGGCCGCCGATGCGCCGAGGTCCGCACACCCTCGCGAGCGGCAGCCAGCGCGCCTTCCAGCAGCGGCACCCGCGCCGCCTCGATCCGGAGCTGCACGCCGGAAAGCCCGGCCATCTCGGCGGCGTGACCCGCGAGGCCGAAGCCCGTCACGTCGGTGACCGCGGACGGCCCGACCGCGAGTGCCCTCAACCGCTCCGCCGCAACGCGGTTCGTCTCGCGCATCGCGGCGACTGCAGCGCCGACGGCCGCGGGTCGCGCGGAGGACACCAGGATGCCGGTCCCCAGCGGCTTCGACAGCACGAGCGCATCGCCCGGGCGAGCGCCGGACTTCCGCCACACTCTCCGGGGATCCACGAAGCCGAACGCGCAGAGCCCGAACACCGGTTCACGACAGCGGATCGTGTGGCCGCCGAGCACGAGCGCCCCGCAATCGGCCACGACGCGAGCGGCCGCCCGCGCGACGGACTCGATGACCTCGGCCGGCACCGAGTCGGGGAATCCGGACACCGCGAGCGCGAACGCCGGCACGCCGCCCATCGCGTACACGTCGCTCAGCGCGTTCGCGGCCGCGATCGCACCGTAGTCGGACGGGTCGTCGACGATCGGCGGGAAGAAGTCGACGGTGGCGACCAGCGCCCGCTCCGCGTCGAGCGCGTAGACCGCGGCGTCGTCCGCGGGTTCGAGGCCGACGAGGACGCCGGGCACGCCGGTCGCACGACTCGCCGACGCAGCGACGTCCGCCAGCAGCGCGACCACGTCCGGCGGCGCCTTCGCGGCGCAGCCGCCGCAACCGGCGAGTGCGCGCAGCCCGCCGAAGGCAGGCGCTGCCGCGCGCACGGACCCGGCACCGCCGACCTCTGCGCCACCGGCACGCGACTCGCGGCCCTGATCGACGCGACCGCCGTGGTCGGCGCTCGAGTTCATCCGCCTACTTCGCCTCGGCCGGCGCCGACTTCGAAGGCTCGTACCGCAGCCCGAGCGTCTCGGCGATCGTCGTGCGCTGCACCTCGTCGGTGCCGCCGGGGATCCGGAGGTTGCGCGCGATCTGGAACAGCTTGTTCACGGGGTTGTTGCGCATCACGCCCCAGCCACCGTGCACCTGCAGCGCCCGGTCCGCAACGCGATAGAAGGACTCGTCGTTCGACACCTTCAGCGCGCAGATCCGGCGGATCTCGTCCTTCGGCCGCGGCAGCGCGTACCACGGGCCCGGACTGTCGATGCTGCGAGCGACCTCGAGCGACAGCGACCGCGCCTGCAGCCAGTCCACGTACATGTCGGCGACCATCCACTGGATGCCCTGGTTCGCACCGAGCGGGCGGTCCCCGATCTGCCGGCCGCCGACGCGCTCGAGGCTGCGTTCGATCAGGTACTTCGACCAGCCGGAGCACATGCCGGCGCGCCGCATCCGCGTGTAGTTGAACGACATCACCGCGATGTCGAAGCCCTGGCCCGGCTCGCCGATCACGGCGCTCTCGGGCAGCCGGATGTCGTCGAAGAACAGCTCGCCGGTGTAGCCGTCGCCGAACATCGTCTGGTAGACGCGCCCGGTGCGATAGCCCTTGCCCAGGTACTCGCGCGTGTCGAACATGAAGTACGTGAACGAGCGCCGGCCGGCGCCGGGATTCGTGATCGCGAGCACCTGTGCCACGTCGGCGTCGAAAGCGTTCGTGATGTAGGCCTTCGCGCCGGTGAGGATCCAGTCCTTGCCGTCGCGGCGCGCCTGCGTCTTCATGTCGAACAGGTTCGAGCCCGCGCCGGACTCGGTGACGGCGTGCAGGCTGGTCTTCTCGCCGCGCACCAGCGGGTCCACGAACTGCTCGCGCTGGTGGTCGTGGCAGTACAGCAGGCGCGGCGTCGCGCCCTCCGACCAGGACAGCAGCGCGGGATTCAGGCCCACGCCGTAGCCGTAGACCTTCTCCTCGACGTAGATCATGTCCGTGCGACCGAGCCCGCCGCCGCCGAGGCGCTCGGGCAGGTGCGCGGAGTAGACGCCGACCGAGCCTGCCGCGCGCATGATCTCGCGGCGCGCCGCAATGATCTCGGGGTGCAGCTTGCCGTCCCGGTCCAGGTACTGCGCCTCGTCGCTCAGCCGGTGCGCGAGCGCAGCCTCGCGCGGCGCGACCTCGTCGCGGTAGAGCTGGGCGACGCGGCCGAGGATGTCCGCGAGGTGCGCGGGCGGACGCAGTTCCTTGTCCAGCGGGGACTCGTTCTCGTGGTGCATGGAGGACTCCGGCTTCAGTTCGTCGGCATCGGTTCAGGGTCGCCGGGCAGCGCGACGGAACGCGCGGCGCCCGGGCGGTGCCCGAGGAAGAAAGGTCGGTTGGCGAGCCCGGCGAGATACGGCAGCACGTCGGCGGCGGCGAGGCGGCCGCACTCCCCCGCCAGCGCGTGGCGCTCGCCGAAGGTCGTCACCGCATCGGGCCGCAGCCCGGGCGCCGCCGCGACGAACGGCGTCGGATCACCGCTGTGCAGCAGGCCGCCGATCGACGGCGAGGCATGGTCGCCGGTGACGGCGACCACCGCGCGCGAGCCGAGTTCGAGCAGCATCTCGCAGCCCGCGTCGGTGGCCTCGATCACGTCGAGCTTGTACTCGGGGCGCTTGGTGTGACCCGCCTCGTCGGTCGCCTTGACGTGCACGTGCACGAAGTCGTGCGTCGCCAGCAGTCCGGCCGCGGCCGCGAGGCGCCGCCGCATGTCGCCCGCAGGATCGGCTGCGTCGTAGCGGAGGTCGACGAGTTCCATGCCGAGCAGTCTCGCGAGGCCGCGGTACAGCGCCGTGTCGGTCACGGCCGCGCCGCGCAGGCCCGTCTGCAGCGCGAAAGACGGCAACCGCGGGTCGATCCAGCTCGCCCACTTCGTGACCGCGACGTCGAGCGCAGGCAGGCCTGCCACGCGGCGTCGCGCATTGACCTCGTGACCGAGCAGGATGCGGCGCGATTCCAGCAGCCAGCGCTCCAGCAGGCCCGCAAACCAGGCCGCGCGCTCCGGTTCGCGAGCCTCCGGCAGCGCGTGGGGTCGCATCCAGGGATGCAGGTGATCGAACAGCGCGTCGGTGTCGCTCACGTCGCGCGTAACCGCGCCGTGCGCGACGAGCACGCACTCGCCGGTGCGCAGCGGCAGCAGTTCGAAGCGCACGCCCTCGACATCGCGGCCCAGCAGCGCCGCGAACAGCCGCGCGCAGTCGTCGGCATCCTCACCCGGGCGCGCACGGGCACCGAGCCGCAGCACACCGTTCTCGAGCCGCCCGGAACGCAGGGCCAGGTGGAACATCGGCTCGCCGCTCGGCGGCTGCCGGCCGACGCCGAGCGCCTCGATCGCGGCGCGGCCCGGGAACGGCACGTCGCCGAAGCCGAACAGTGCCCAGTGCGCGTGCTCGCTCGACGTGCTCCGCCCCGGCCCGAACGGCACGTGGACGCCGTTGACGCCGCGCGTGGCCAGCGCATCGAGGTGCGGCGTGCGGGCGGCCTCGCACGGCGTACGGTCGCCGAGCACGGGGGCGGCACGGTCGCCGAGCCCGTCGAGGATCACGAGCAGGATCGGCAGGCGGTCGTCGATCAGGCGAGACATCGGGCCACCCGTTCCCGGGCGCCCGGCGGCACCCACTCCTCCCACGGCTCGCCCGCTGCGATCCGGCGGCGGATCTCCGTGCCCGACACGCGCGTCGCGGCATCGCCGTCGAGCGCGATCGGCGGATAGCCGGCCGCCGCGAAGCGCCGGACCTTCTCGCGCTCCCAGTCGGAATACACCCGGACCAGCTGCGGCGTGCCCGGCGGCACGCAGTCGGGCCACCGCTCCGGCTCGTCGAGGTGAAACGGCGCGATGGCGTAGCGTGCCTGCGGTACGCCGTCGGCCTCCAGTGCGGCGGCCACGATTCCCCGCCGCTGCTCGTAGGTGAGCGGATTCGCGACCGCGAGGTGGCGGTGCGCGCTGGCCGGGTGCGCGCGGCGGCCAGCCGCCTCGGGATTGGTGATGCCGATCAGCACGCGATCCGCACGCGCGAGCGCGACCCGTACCAACTCGAGGTGCTGGACGTGGAACGGCTGGAAGCGGCCGGTCACGGCCACCAACGGCAGGCGCGGCGTGTTCCCCTCGGTCATCACGGCGCGGCGAGAGCGGCGCAGAGTTCGTCGAGGTCGGGCGCGTGCGCGAGGCCTTCCACGGCGGCCAGCACGCGTTCGGCATGTGCACGCGAGATCGCGCGCGTGGCGTTGTCGAAGTACTTGCGCTCGATCTCGGCCCGCGACAGTGGCCGCGCGTCGGCGCCGCGGTTCACGCGTTCGCGGCGCTGCAGCCGCCGCCCGTCCCGCAGCTCGATCTCCACGCAGCCGGAGAAATAGCGCGGAAACGCGGACTCGTCGTCGTGCTCGCACTGCACGCGCTCGGCCAGCGCGAGGATCGCGGGGTCGGCCAGGCTGGCAGGCTCCAGTTCCTCGAGCGTGAAGCGTCCGCGGACCAGGCAGGCCGCCACGAAGTATGGCAGGCTGAACTTAGCGTCGTACTCGCCGCGCGGCCGGCGCTTCGCGGCTGCCGGTTCGCAGACCACCGGCATCTGGTTGCGGTGAATCCGCGCCGTCACACGCACGACTTCGTCGGGCTGGAATCCATGCTCGGCACGCAGCGCGAGGGCTGCGTCGCCGCAGGCGTGGTTGAAGTGACAGACCGGGTAGGGCTTCAGTGCGACCGTGCGCAGTTCCCAGGTCTCGCCGAGCCCGTCGAGCAGGCGCGGCGCGAGCGCCGAGTCAGGCGCGTGGGCACCGAGGAACGCGTTGTAGAGACCGAACCGACCCTCGAACGCCCTGGCCGGGCTCTCGAAGCCGTGCACCGCGAGGCTCGCCGCGGTCAGGCCGCTCGCGGCGGCCCACCCGGGATGAAAGCGCTTGTTCCACGACCCGTCGTCGAGGAACTCCATGCTGCCCGACGCGGTGCTGAGCGCAAGACCGAGCGCGTGCGCGTGGGCGTGCACGTCGGCCCCCTGCAGATAGGCCGCCGCCAGCGTCGCTCCGAACACGCCGATCACGCCCGTGGGGTGGAAGCCCACCTTCTGCCACCACCCGCCCGCGTGCTGCCCGAGGCGCGCGTCCGCTTCCACCGCGAGCACGTATGCCGCGAGCGCCCGGGCGCCGCTGGCCCGGTGCCGGCGAGCCGCGGCCAGCACCGCCGGCAGTGCGCTCGCGGAGGCGTGCACGACGCTCGCCGGGTGCGTGTCGTCGTAGTCGAGCCCGTGGACCAGGATGCCGTTCAGCAGCGCGGCGTCGCGCGCGCCCCAGCGCTCGCGACGCCCGATGACGACGTGGTCGCCCGGCTCCGCGAGGGCGCCGATGCCCGCGGCGCAGCGGCGCGCGAACTCGAAGCCCCCCGAAGCGAAGGCGATGCCGATCGCGTCGAGGATGCAGGCGCGGGCGGCGGCCTGCACGTCGGCCGGCACCTGCGCGAGGTCGAAGCTCGCGGCGTAGGCAGCCAGCCGCTGCGACACTGTGACCGAGGACGGCGAAGCGATCTCGGGCACGGACACGGCGTGCAAGGGGCACCTCCGGGACGAAGCCCCGAAGTCTAGCCGGAAATGTCCGGACAATTAAGCCCGTTCGGGCGCGGCCGCACCGAGCGCGAGCAGGCGCCGCGCCTGCGCGGCGACGGGCGCGTCGACGAAGAGGCCGTCCACCTGGATGGACGCGATGCCGGCCGCCTCGGCACGTTCGAAGGCCTCGACGACGGCGCGCGCCTGCGCGAGCTCGGCCGCGGTCGGCGCGAACGCCGCGTTGGCGAGCGGCACCTGGTCCGGGTGGATGCAGAGCTTGCCCTGGAAGCCCATCTGCCGGGCACGTGCCGCAGCGCGCCGAAAGCGCTCGGAATCGCGGATCTGCAGCTCGACGGTGTCGATCGGCGCCTCGAGCCCCGCGACGCGCGAACAGTGCACGAGGCGCGCCCTGGCATAGGCCAGCTCGCCCTCCTCCGCCGTCCACTGCAGGCGCAGATCGAGCGTGTAGTCGCCGCCGCCGAACGCCACGCGCCGCACGCGCGGCGAAGCGGCGCAGATCTGCTCGAGCGCGACGACGCCGCGCGCGGTTTCGACCAGGGGCACGAGCTCGAGCGCGCCGGCCGGCAACTCCCGCTCGCGCTCGAGCTGCGTCAGCAGCCAGTCGAACGTGCGCACGGACTGGGCGCACTCGCTCTTCGGCAGCACGAGACCGTCGAGCCACGGCCCGACCACGGCCTGCAGGTCGCCGTAGCACCACGCGGTGTCCCAGCCGTTCACGCGCACGAAGCCGGCACAGCCGCGCGGGCGCCGCAGCGCTTCGACCACCGAGGCCCTCGCCGCCGTCTTCTCCTCTGCGGCGACCGCGTCCTCGAGGTCGAGGATCGCCACGTCGGCCCCGGACTGGAACACCTTCTCGACGCGCCGGGGATGGTTGCCGGGCGTGAACAGCCAGCTGCGGCGGGGGGTGGGGGCGTTCATGCGCGCGGGTCTCCGGTCGATCGTGCAGGGGTTCAGGCGGCCGACCAGCCGCCGTTCGCGCCGGACTGCCAGCCCCGCTTAAGCTGCAGCGAGTAGGTGTAGCGGTCGGCGGGGTGCTCCGAGACCGAGATCTCGAACAGTCGCTGGTCGGGTCCGGCGTAGCGGCGCACGACCGTCAGGCTCGGCGTGCCCTCGGGCACTTCGAGCGAGTCGAGCATGTGCGGCGGCACCGTGCCGCCCTTGATCTCGATGTCGACCGTGGCGACTTTCTGGCCGAAGCGCTGCTCGAGGATCTCGTACACCGGCTGCGCGCGCCGCCCGATCGCCTCCGCCACGGCCGCGTGGTCCGGCAGCACGTAGACGTCCACCCAGCAGATCGGCAGGCGCGACTCGCGCAACCGCCGCAGGCAACTGATGCGCACCCAGCGGCTGCCGGTGGTGCAGCCGAGCTGCCGCGCGAGCTTGCGGCCGACGCGCACCTCTTCCGTCGCGAGCACGGAGAGCTTGCTCTCCGCCGGATACTGCAGGAGCTCGGCGGGCGAGCGTACGGCCTGCACGTAGCTCTGGGTGGGCTGGCGCGACTTCACGACCGTGCCGACGCCCTGGTGCCGGCCGATCAGGCCGAGATCCTCGAGCCGGCGCAGCGCCTCGCGCACCGTGTGTCGGCTGACCGAGAACTGAGTGGTCAGCTCGAGCTCGCCGGGCAGCGTGTCGCCAACCGAGAGCCGGCCGGAGCGGATGTCCGCGATCAGCGATTCGGCGACGTGCTGGTAGCGCTTGCGCGGTACGGCGGCCCGGCCGCCTGCGTTCGTGGCCCTCTTCGGCATTGCTTCCCTCCGCGACGGCCCCCGGGCCGCGTTGACACGCCCCCGGTGCGTGCCTAGCATTTGTCCGGACAAGTTCGGTCATTCTAGAGCAAGAGCGGACCATGGTGCAGAGCGCGAAGCAGGTCGGCGAGAACCGGTGGCGCGAGACGTTCGGCCGCTACTACGAGGACTTCGGGGTCGGCGAGATCTACGAGCACCGGCCGGGCCGCACGATCACCGCCACCGACAACACGTGGTTCACGCTGCTGACGATGAACACGCACCCGATGCACTTCGACGAGGAGTACGCGCGGGCCAGCGAGTTCGGCCGCACGATCGTCTGCAGCCCGTTCACCGTCGCGCTGCTGGTCGGCATGAGCGTCACGGACGTCAGCCAGAAGGCGATCGCGAACCTCGGCTGGCGCGAGATCAAGCTCACCCACCCGGTCTACGCCGGGGATACCCTCTATGCCGAGTCCCGCGTGCTGGACAAGCGCGAGTCGAAGTCGCGCCCCGAGGCGGGCGTCGTCACGGTCGAGACCATCGGCCGCAACCAGGACGGCACCGTCGTCTGCACGTTCGAGCGCACGATCCTGGTCGCCAAGCGCGGCCACGGCATCGAGGACAAGATCGACTACTAGAGGGTTCGGCGCCGCCCGCGCCGGACCTTCCACCGGAGCCCACGCCCATGGCCACCGCCCCCGCGGACGCACGCCCGTCCACCGACGAAGAACTGCAGATCCTCGACGCCATCGACGCCTGGGTCGAGAAGGAAGTGCGGCCGATCGCGCGCAAGTTCGACCAGGCGGACGAGTATCCGCACGACCTCGTCGAGCAGATGAAGGAACTCGGCCTGTTCGGCGCGACGATCTCGCCCGAGTACGGCGGCCTCGGGCTGTCCGCGTCGACCTACGCGCGCATCGTCACCCGGATCGCCTCGGTGTGGATGGCGCCGACCGGCATCTTCAACTCGCACCTGATCATGGCGCAGGCGGTCGAGCGCGCGGGCACGCCGGCGCAGAAGGCGAAGTGGCTGCCGAAGTTCGCGACCGGCGAACTACGCGGCGGCATCGGCCTCACCGAACCGAACGCCGGCACCGACCTGCAGGGCATCCGCACCCTCGCGGTGCGCGACGGCGCCCACTTCCGCATCAACGGCACGAAGACCTGGATCACGAACGGCGTCTACGGCACCTGCTTCGCGGTGCTGACGAAGACGAACCCGAATGCCGAGCCCCGGTACAAGGGCATGAGCATGTTCCTGTGCGAGAAGGGCGCGGGCTTCACCGTCGGCAAGAAGCTGAAGAAGCTCGGCTATCGCTCGATCGACAGCGCGGAGCTCGTGTTCGACGACCACCGCGTGCCGGCCGACCAGCTGATCGGCGGCGAGGAAGGCCACGGCTTCCACCACGCCGTCGGCGGCCTCGAACTCGGGCGCATCAACGTCGCGGCCCGCGGCGTCGGGCTCGCCCAGGGCGCGCTGCAGGAAGCCCTGCGCTACGCGCAGCAGCGCCAGACCTTCGGCAAGCCGATCGCGCAGCACCAGGCGATCCAGCTGAAGCTCGCCGACATGGCGACCCGCACGGAAGCCGCCCGCCTGCTGGTCGAGCAGGCGGCGCGCAAGTACGACACCGGCGAGCGCTGCGACCTCGAGGCCGGGATGGCGAAGCTGTTCGCCTCCGAGGCCGCGGTCGCCAACAGCCTCGACGGCATGCGCATCTTCGGCGGCTACAGCTACTCCACCGACTTCGACATCGAGCGTTACTTCCGCGACTCGCCGCTGATGTGCATCGGCGAGGGCACCAACGAGATGCAGCGGATCATCATCGCGAAGCAGCTGGTGGCGAGGAACCCCGCGTGAGCGCGCCGACGGGCGGCAGCCGGGAAGACGCGGCCGGCGGGGCCGCGCGTGCGGCGGCGAACCTGCCGCTCGAGGGCATCCGCGTGCTGACCTTCGAGAACTTCGGGGCCGGCCCGTTCGGCTCGATGTATCTCGCCGACCTCGGCGCCGAGGTGATCAAGATCGAGAACCGCGAGGCCGGCGGCGACGCGACCCGCAACATGGGGCCCTACTTCCTCGGCCCCAACGACAGCCACTTCTTCCAGACCTTCAACCTCAACAAGAAGAGCGTCACGCTGAACCTCAAGGTGCCGGCGGGACGCGAAGCGTTCCGCAGGCTGGTCGCTCGCTCGCACGTGGTGCTGAACAACCTGCGCGGCGACCAGCCGGAGAAGCTCGGGCTCGACTATGCCTCGCTCGCGGACGTGAACCCGCGGATCGTCTGCGCGCACCTGTCCGCCTACGGCCGCGACAACGAGCGCAAGGGCTGGCCGGGCTACGACTACCTGATGCAGGCCGAAGCCGGCTACCTGCACCTGACCGGCGAGCCCGGCACGCCGCCGGCGCGGATGGGCCTGTCGATCATCGACTTCATGACCGGCATCACGACCTCGGTCGGCATCCTCGCCGCGCTGGTCGGCATCGCGCGCACCGGCCGCGGGCGCGACATCGACGTCTCGCTGTTCGACGTCGCGCTGCACCAGCTCTCCTACCCCGGCAACTGGTACCTGAACGAAGGCCTGAACACCGGCCGGATGCCGCGCAGCAGTCATCCGTCGGCCGTCCCCGTACAGCTGTTCGAGACCGCGGACGGCTGGATCTTCGTGATGTGCATGACCCAGAAGTTCTGGGTAGTGCTCGTGCAGGAGATGGGCCGGCGGGATCTCGAGGCGCATCCCGACTTCGCGACGCCGGAGGCACGCCGGAAGAACCGCGACCGCCTGACCGTCGTGCTCGACGAGGAGTTCCGGCGCGCCACCACCGCAGACTGGCTGAAGCGCCTGAACGGACTGCTCCCCGCAGCGCCCGTCTACGATCTCGCGCAGGCGCTCGACAACCCGTACCTGCGCACCATCGGCATGGTGCGTAACGTGCCGCACCCCGCACGCGCCGATTTCCGGGCGCTCGCGAACCCGATCAAGCTCGACGGGGCACGACTGCCGTCGCGGACCGCGTCGACGCTGGGCGCCGACACCGAGGCGCTGCTGCGCGAGTGTGGCTACGACGCGGACGGGATCGCCGCGCTGCAGGCCGCCGGCGCGCTCTAGAACGTGACGCGCCACCCGATCGTGCGGCTCGCGACCCCCGCTCCCGGTACGAGCGCGCGCGGCGTGGGCACTGCCGCGCCTCGCTCAGGACTTGCCGCGCGGGTCCACTCCCCCGCCGAGCTTCCGCGAAGCTACCGTGAGCGCGAGGCTCCACGCGACGATCGCCGCGACCACCGTGTACACCGCCGGATCTTCGGGCTGCGGACCGTCGCGCCACTCGTTGAGCGCGACGATGATCGCGAGGCCGGACAGCCAGCCGAGCGGTGCGTAGAACTCCTTGATCACGACCCGCCGCCAGTTGAACTCCATGCCGTTCAGCGTCGCGCCGAGTCCCGACAGGTTCGGGATCAGGCGCGGCACCCGCCGGCAGAAGTCCTCGTAGTCCGCGCCGAACCTGGTGCGCAGGAAATCCTCTTCCGCAGCGATGATGCCGACGTGCACGAGCACCGCGAGCGGCACGCCGATCGCGAGGAGCAGCCAAGAATTCGCGCCGATCGCGAAGCCGACCAGCAGCAGCAGGTTCCCGAAGTACATCGGGTTGCGCGTGTGGTTGTAGAAGCCCCTCGTGACCAGCCGCTCCGCGTAGACCTGGCGGCCCTTGCCGCCGCGGATGATGTAGTCGAGGCCGATCGTCGCGACGCGCACGAGCTCGCCGAGCACGGCGATCGGGAACCCGATCAGCGCGGCGACCCACGGCTCCGCGAGCAGCTTCGGGCCCGGGATCAGCACGAGCACCAGCGCGACCGGCATCAGCAGGCCGCGCCAGCGGAAGCACTGGCGTCCGAATTCGACGAGGGTCATCCGCGGTCCTCCGGGCGAGGCGCGGATTCTATCTTGAGGTGAGCTCCCCGATGAAACTCGAAGGCATCAAGGTCGTCGACCTGTCGCTGTTCCTGCCCGGCCCGCACCTGTCGATGATGATGGCGGACCATGGCGCCGAGGTGATCAAGGTGGAGCCGCCCGGCGAGGGCGATCCCGGCCGCCACATCGGGCTCGGACAGGACGGCCACACCGTATTCTTCAGGAACGCCAACCGCGGCAAGCGCAGCGTGTGCCTGAACCTGAAGCAGCCCGAGGCCCGCGAGGCGCTGCTGAAGCTGTGCGAGGACGCGGACGTCTTCCTCGAGGCTTTCCGGCCCGGCGTCGCGAAGCGGCTCGGCTTCGACTACGAGACGGTCCGCGCGCGGAATCCGCGGATCGTCTACGCCTCGATCACCGCGTTCGGACAGAGCGGTCCCTATCGCGACGTCCCGGCGCACGACCTGGCGGTCGAGGCGCTGTCCGGCGTGCTGAGCGTGAACCTCGGGCCGGACGACCGGCCCGCTCAGCCCGGCGTGCCGGCCTCCGACATGGCGGCGAGCCTGATGGCGCTGTCCGGCATCCTGATGGCGCTGTACCGGCGCGAGAAGACCGGCCGCGGCGACTACCTCGACATCGCGATGCACGACAGCCTCGTCGCGTGGCTGCCGAACGTACTCGGCCCGGTGTTCGTCGAGAAACGCCATCCCGTTCCGAAGCACGAGCGCACGTGGGGCGGGTCGGGCTTCTACCGCATCTACGAAACGAAGGACGGCCGCCACGTCGTGCTCGGCGGTCAGGAACTCAAGTTCGTGCGGAACCTGCTCGGCGAATGGGGTCGCCTCGACCTCGTCCCGCTCGCCGAGCGCGGGCCTGGGCCGCAGCAGCTGCCGCTGGTCGAATTCCTGGCCGCGAAGTTCCGCGAGCGGACGCAGGCCGAGTGGGTGGAATGGTTCGCAGGGCGCGACGTGTCGTTCGCCCCGGTCAAGAACCTGCGCGAGGCCTTCGACGACCCGCACGTGCACGCGCGCGGCATGCTGCTGCACGACGCGGCCGGGCGCGAGCATCTCGGCATCCCGATCCGGTTCGCCGACGAGCCGGGCCGCCCCGACTTCGCCCTCGCGAGGCTCGGCGAGCACTCCGAGCAGGTGCTGCGCGAGGCCGGCTACGACGAGGCGCGGATCGCGGCGCTGCGCGCGGCCGGCGCGCTCGGCTGAAGCCGCCCGTTGCGTCGATCCGCCGTGCGGCCGCGGCGGCCGGCGCGGCGGCACGCGGCTTGCAGGCTCGAGCGACATGGAACGGATCGATTCCAACCAGCTCGCCGGCTACCGCGACCGCCTGCTCGAGCGCGATCGGCATCTCCGCAGCGAGATCGACGCGACGCGCCTGCCGCCCGAAGAGGCGGGACCCGCGAACATCGTCGGGGGCGTGCGCGACAGCGGCGAGGACTCCGTAGCGATCCACGAGCAGGAGCTGAATTACGCCGACCTGGCGCGCGACGTCAACGAACTCAACGAGATCGCCGCGGCGCTGGACCGCATCCGCGACGGCGGCTACGGCACCTGCGAGAACTGCGGCGGCGAGATCGCGAGGGCGCGGCTCGATGCGCAGCCGACGGCGCGCCGCTGCATCCGGTGCCAGTCGTCGTGGGAGAAGACGCACGTCGGGCGCCCGGCACCGACCCTCTGAGCGTGCGCGTCCGCCGGCTCGGTGACCGATGCGACGAACCCCGATCGGACACCCGCCGCCAGAGCAGGAAGCGTCCGCCGCTCGGACGCGGAGGAAGCCCCTATCGATCAGGCGGGGAAGAAGTCTATCGGCTTGGTCGTCGTGATCAGCTCGACGTCGCGGTCCTCGAACCGGAACATCTTGATGCGCGCGACCAGCTTGCGCTCCAGCTCGGGATCGCCGAGCTCGCTCGACAGGACCTTGCAGTCCGTGACCTCGCCCGTCGGTGCGATCGTCAGCTGCACGACCACTTTGCCCTGGAGTTGCGGGTTGTCGCGCAGCGCCCGGCTGTAGAGCGCGTAGATCGCCGCCTTGTTGCGATCGAAGACCAGCTCGATCTCCTCGCGCGAGCGCGAGGCTTTGCTGCTCGTGCCGGTGCGACGCGCCTCGGCCTGCTGCTTCCTCATGTCGTCGGCGAACGAGCCCACGCCCTGCGTCGAGTGGCCGCGCAGCGAGCCGGGACCGCCGCCGAACCCGGCCGACATGCCGGCGGTGTTGATGCCGCCGCTGCTGCGCGCCGCGGTGTTCGAGGTGATCAGGCTGCGCTCCGCGCGCGAGGGTCCGTCCACCTTCGTGGTCAGGTTCTTCGCGCTCGCGAGCTGCGACGTGTCGAGCATCTCGCGCAGTTCCTTCAGGTCGTCCTGCACGTTGGCCAGCGCCTTCTCCGCGCGCTGCCGCGCGTCCGGCTGCGGGCGCGGCGGCTGGGGCACGTCCGGCACCTTAGCCACGGGCTCGGGCTTCGGCTCCGGCTTCTTCTCCTCGACGCGCGGCGGCGGCGGCTGCAGCACGAGCTTCACGACTTCCTCGGGCACCGGCGGCGGCAGCGCGCGCTCCGGCGTCGGCAGCAGCGGGATCGCGATGCCGCCGATCAGGAACAGCAGCAGGCCCACGGCGAGCAGGCGCTCGAACCGGCGTTCCTCGGCCTCCGAGGCCGACCAGGGCAACTCGAAGACGCGGTAGTTGGTGGCGAGTGCGGTCATGCGGTGTGCGACCCGGCGCGTCTGGAGTTACCGGACCGGGCCGCCGAAGGCCCGCTCCCTCTCGATCACCGCGAGCGAGACCTTGCCGATGTCGGCCGCGGTCGCGGTCGTCAGGATCGTCTTCAGCACGCTGTACGGCAGCGTCTTGTCCGCCATCACGGTGACCTCGCGCGCCGTGGGATCGTCCGGGGCCAGCAACCGCTTGCGGCTGCTCTCCTCGGCGAGCCGCGTCCGCAGCGTCTCGAGCGCGGGCGACCCCGGGTTCGAGAGATCCGCGACCGTGGCGGTCGGCGTGCCGTTCACGAACACCGTGTCCCGCGTGACCATCATCACCGTCGACTGGCGCGGCTTGGCCTCCGACACCGACTCGGGGATCGCGATGTTCTTCGTGTTCGGCAGGATCTCGTAGTCCGCGTTGTGCACGAGCATGTACACGACGAGGATCACGAAGATGTCGATCATCGGGATCAGGCCCGACATGCCGTGGCCGCCGGAGGACGCGGCCCCGCCCTTGTGCTGCCCCTTGCGGTGGCGCTTGAGCCTGGACGCGATCACGGCTGGCCTCCCGCGGCGAGCGGCGCGTCGCCGAGCGAGATCTGCGGGAACAGTTCGCCGCGCGCCGGGCGCCCGTCGAGCGTGCCTTCGAAGCTGCGCACGGCGTCCATCACCTGCACGATGGTGTCGTAGGGCACGTCCGGCTCGAGCAGCAGCGTGGCGGTCCGCAGGTCGGGGAACTGCGCCTTCACGCGGCTCAGGTACGCCGAGAGCCCCTCGTAGTCGTACCCGGCCGCGGTGTTGGGCAGCTGCGTCAGCGGTCCCGTGTTCTTGTCCTGCACCACCAGCGACTGCGCACGCACCACGACCTCGAGCTCGAGGTTGCGCGGCAGGTCGAGCGGCTGCTCCATGCTGGCGGCCGGCAGGTCGAGCTCCACGATGCTGGTCTTCGAGAAGACCGCCGTGAAGATCAGGAAGAACAGGAGCACGACGAAGATGTCGATCATCGGCACGATGTTCAGGTCGTTCCGACCCTTGTAGCGCGCGTGATTGCGCGCCTGCCGGCGTGCAATCGCGGAGCCGCTCATGCGCGGGCGCCCCGGATCTCCGGCGCCGCGGACGCGCCGCTACGGGCCGCCGCGGCTGCCGCCGCCTGCGACTCGGGGTCGGCGCGACGCTCGCTCAACGAGTTCAGGAACTTCACGGTCGCGACCTCGAGGCTGTCCACGATGTTCGTGGTCTTGGTCTCGAGGAACAGGTGCGCGAGCAGCAGCGTGATCGCCACCAACAGGCCGAGCGCGGTGTTGTTCATCGCGACCGAGATGCTCGCCGACAGCAGGCTGGCCTTCTCGGCCGGGTTGGCCGTGGCCACCGCCGCGAACGCGTTGATGAGGCCGAGCACGGTGCCGAACAGGCCGAACAGCAGCGCGATGTTCGCGAGCGAGGCCAGGTAGTGCGTGCGCTTCTCGAGGCGCGGGATCACCTCGACGAGGCTCTCCTCCATCGCCTTCTCGATGTCGTCGCGACGCTTCGCGGTCTGGATCCGGCTCATGCCGTAGCGCATCACCTGCGCGAGCGCGGTGTCGGAGTCCTGGGCGACGTTCATCGCCTGGCGGAAATTGCCGGCCTCGAACAGCGGCTGCAGTTCGTCCCAGAAGCGCTTGTTGCCGCTTCCCGACTTCTGCAGGTACACGAAGCGCTCCACGGCGATGACCACGCCGATGACCCAGATCAGCGTGGTCGGGTAGAGGAACACTCCACCCTGCTTGTAGAAGTTGACGATGAGATCGAACATTGGGGGCTCCCTGGCAACCTGCTCGTACGTCCGGTCGAGGCCGGGCGATTTGACCTAACGAATGTGACGGAATCCGTGGCTCACTTCTCAGCGCGCGACGCACTGCCCGCTTCGGACGGCTGCGCATTCGCATTCGTGACGGGCGTCGCGGCCCGGGGCCGGTCGGGACCGAGCGCCCCGTAGTACTCGACCTCGCGCCGGAACACCTCGCGGTCCACCGGCTGCAGCGCCTCGTCGATCAGGCTGTTGACCGGCTTGCCGACCAGGTCGCCGATGTCCGAACGCTTCCACGGCACCACCACCATCACCTTCGGCAGCTCGCGGTTGCCGGTGATCTCCGTGGTGTCGAGATCGAGCCGGTCGATCGCGCGGGCACCGGCGCGCGGCGTGCGCGCCTGGCCCGCAGGCTCCGCTCGACTGGATCGCGACGCGTCGACCGGGGTCGCCGGCGCGGCAGCCGTGCGCGCGGCCGCGGCGGCGGCAGGTGCCACGGCCGGTTCGGTCGACTGGGCCTGCACGGTGCACGCTGCCAGCATCGCGGCGAGCGCGACGCCTCCGTGAGCGATACGGTTCGTCATGCGCCCTCCTCCGCCGCCGCCGACTGCGCGGTGCGGGCATTGCTGCCCAGTCGTTGGCGCAGCTCCGCGATCCAGGCCGACATCTGCTTGTCCTCGCCGCCGCGCAGCGCCAGCGCTGTCTCGTAGTGCTCGAGTGCCGCGCCCGGCCGCTGCAGGTAGAGGTCGAGCAGCACGCCGAGGTTCCGGTGCGTGCGCCCGGACTGCGGATCGAGTTCCAGCGCGCGGCGATAGGCGCGCTCCGCGTCCGCGAAGCGGCCGAGTTCGCGGTAGACCCTGCCGAGCTGCGCGTGCGCGGCGGCGCTGTCCGGGTTGCGGCGCACCGCCTCCGCGAGCGCGGCCTCCGCCTCGGTCCACCGGCCCGCCCGCGACAGGAGCACCCCGAGGTTGACGGACGCGCCGGCGAACGCGGCGTGCTCGGCGGCAATCCCGGCGAACGCCGCCTCCGCCGCCGCGGCATTGCCGCCCTCGGCGCTCGCGACCGCGTCGGCGAAGCGCGCGACGAGCGCCGGCGGCACGGCCACCGTCGCCGTCACGGGAGTCGTCGCACCGACCGGGGCGGACGACGCGGCGGCCTGCGGCGCGCCCGCGGCGGCTTCGCCGGGCGCCGTCGCTGCGACGGGCGTCATCGCCGGCTCGGCAGGGGTCGCGGCCGCGACGGCGCGAGTGGCGGTCGGCTCGGCGACGAGCGCCTCGTGCTCCTCGAGCTTCGCGAACCGCGCGGGCTTCAGTTCCGCGAGGGCGGCGTAGCTCCGGCGCACCGCCGCGTCGTACACGCCGTCCGGCGCGCGCGCGACGTTCACGAGGTGGATCTCGATCGCCTTCTCCTCGAACGGGAAGGCCTGCTCCTCGAGCAGCAGGTCGTACTGCTCGAGCGCGTCACCCGACAGCGACTTCGGGCGCTCGGACTGCATCAGGTCCCCGCCGAGCCGGCGGTAGAGCTCCGCCATCTCGAAGGTCGCGGCCGTCGAGACCTCGGCGATGCCGTAGCCGTCGGCGGCCTCGTAACCCTCGAGCGCGGCCTCCATCGCGCGGCGCTTGGCGTCCAGCGAGCGCTTCAGCGGCGCGGTCAGGCGAATCGCCACGAACGCGTCCCGCGCGGGCGCGGCCAGTTCCAGCGCGGCCTTCGCGGCCAGGAATCGGCTGCGGTCGGTGCGCGCGGCACCGGCGCGGCGGTCGGCCTCGACGACGTCGCGCAGCAGCGCGCTGCGGCGCTTCGCGTCGCCGCCGGCCAGCGCGAGGTCGGCGAGCTTCTGGCGCGCCTCGATCGCGGGCTCGAACGGCTCCGGGAAGCGCTTCACGTAGGCTTCCCACATCGCGACCGTGCGCGCCACGTCGCCCGACTCCTCGTACAGCACGGCCGCCTGCGACAGCGCCTCGCGCTGCACCTCGACGGGCTCGGCGGCGGTGTTCGCGATTCGCTCGAACTCGACGGCGGCCGGCCCCGGTCGGCCGGCCTCGACATAGGCGACCGCGAGCTTGCGCGTCACGTCGGCCTGCAGCTCGCTCTTCGGGAAGTTGCGGCGGAAGGACTCCAGGACGTCGATCGCGCGGGGCCAGTCCTGCATCTGCAGCAGCAGCGCGGCCGCGTCGTAGTCGGCGGTGCTGCGCACCCTCGCCGTCGGCGCCAGCTGCGCGACGCGCAGGAAGTCGCTGACCGCGCCGGCGGAGTCGCCCGCCGCCTTCTTCGCCTCGGCCTGCCGGTAGACGCTGGCCGCCAGGCGCTCGTCGATCGCGGCCCGCTGCGGGTCCGCCGCGGGCAGCAGCGACTGCACCTGCAGGTACGCACCCTCCGCGCGGTCGAACTCGCCGAGTTCGAACCGGCCGTTCGCGAGCACGGTCCACGCGGTGCGCTGCTTCTCGGCGTCCACGGGCGGCTGTTTCGCGAGCACCAGGTCCGCGGTCGCGATGGCCTGGGCATAGTCCTTCAGGTCGAAGTACTCGCGCGCCGTGCGCACGAGCACCGCCGCGCTCTCGGGATGCGACTCGTAGGTCGTCGCGAACCGCAAGCCGCTCGCCAGCCGCTGCCGCTGCAGATCGACCTTCGCGTCGCCGGCCGGCAACTGGCCCTCTTCCTTGTCGTACGCGACGAGCGCCGCGTAGGCCGCCACGCCCGACCTGTCGTGGGGCGCATAGGCGTATGCCGTGCGCTCGTACTCGGCCGCGGCCGCGCGGAACTGCCGGCTCTCGAACAGCGAGTCCGCGAGCAGGTAGTTCGTGGCCGGCGCTTCCGCATCGTCCGGGAACGACTGCAGGAATTCGCGGTACCAGCGCGCCGCCTCCTGGTAGTCCCCCGCCTGCTTGGTGCGCTGGGCCTCCGAATGATGGAACGCCGCGAGATCCTTGACGTTCGACTTGAGCTGGGAGACGACGAGCGGCAGCGACTTCGGGTCGCGCGAGGCCCAGAACGGGGAGCCGAGACGGTAGCGCTCGACGAACTCGCGCTTGCCGTCGAGCACGAGGCTCGCGAAGCCGCCGCGCCGGTAGGCATCCACCGCCTGCATCTGCAGCACCGGCGACTGCTCGTGGTTCGGATCGCGCTTGGCGAACGCGCGGTAGGCGTTCGCGGCGTCGGTCCACCGCTCCTGGTCGACGTACAGATCGCCGAGCGTGCCGTACAGCATCCAGGCGTACGGCTTGTCGCCCGCGCGGGCGAGGAACGCGTCGACGCCCCTGGCCTCTTCCTCGGCGGAGAACGAGATCGCGCTGACCCTCAGCGTGTCCTCGATCAGCTCGCGCTGCGGGCGCGTCAGGGCCTCGAGGTCGACGACGCCGTCCGGGCGCGCGGGATCCGCCAGCTTGCGGTCGAGCAGCCGCGCGAAGGAGCCGAGCGCGGCCTCGACGTCGCCGCGCTTGAACAGCGCCCAGCCGTGCTTGTAGAGGCTCTGTTCGTAGAACTCCGAGCGCGGGCCGATCGCCATCACCGCGGCGTACGCCGCCTCGGCGTCCGCCCAGCGCTGCGCGCTGAACAGCATCTCGCCGCGGCGGAACTGCGCCTCGTCGAGATACCGGCTGCCGGGATGACGCGCGACCAGCGCGTCGAGGGTGGCGAGCGAACGCTCGATCTGCTGGTCCGCCTCGTAGGCGCGGGCCAGCTGGTAGAGCACGGAGTCGTTGCGCTCGAAGGTCGGGTGCGCATCGAGCAGCGCCGCGTACAGCTTGATCGCGTCGCTCGTGTCGAGCGGCGAGCCCTGCGCGAGGTCGGTCTCGATCCGCTCGCGCTCGCCGGCTTCGAGCTTGAGGTCGCCGAGCCGGCGCATGGCCTCCGCGCGCAGCAGCGCGTCGCCGCGGCCGAGGTCGAGGAACTCCTGGTAGCTCCGGCGCGCGCGGTCCTCGCCCGCCTCGACGGGCTCGTCGACGCGGATCTCGACCTGGCGGTTCTTGAGGTCGCGGATCGTCGGCGCGCGCTTGCGATCCGCGGCGGCGTCCAGCGCCGGCGCCACGACGAGCGCCGCACCGAGCGCGAGCGCCACCGCGCTGCCGAGCGTCGGGCGGCGGGTCACGGGCGGGTCTCCGCGGTCGGAGGCGCCGCGGCGGCGCCCGGTCCCGGCGCGGCGACGGCCGCGGAAGCACGATCGTAGATCGTCGCCAGCGAATAGCGTGCCTGCACGAGGTAGGTGTCGATGCGTGCCTTCTGCGACTCGAGCTCGCGCACGGCGATGTCCGCGAGGTAGCGGGCCTGGCCGGACTTCAGCGCGGCGACCTGCGCGCGCGCTCCTTCGATCCGGGGGCGGAGCGCGGCGATCCGCTGGGCGAACTCGCCGTTGCGGTCGGGCACGGCCTCGCGTGCCTCCTGCACCAGCGACCAGCGGCTCTCGGTCTCGCGCAGCGCCTGCGCGGTCTCGCGCAGGCCCTTCCGCGCCGCCCACGCGCGCGCGCGGAAGCCTTCGTTCATCTGCCAGTAGATGACGCCCCTGGCCAGCCGCAACTTCTCGCGCGCGGCCTGGATCTCGGGATCCGCCGCGTCGCCCGCGGCGGCGAGCGCCTCGAGCTCGGCCACCTGCGCCCAGATCTCGCGCTCGCGCGCGGTGCCGAGCGCCGCAACGTCGCCGGTGGCCTCGGCGCTCGCGATGCGCGACTCGAGCTCGGTCCGGCGCCGCTGCAGCGCCTCGACTTCGACGCCCTCGAGACTCGCCATCACCTGCGGCAGGCGGCGCTCGTAGCGCTCCTTGCGGGTCTCCAGCATGTTCTCGTAGGCCTCGACGCTCGTCAGCCACTGCTGCAGGTTGCGCTCCAGGAAGAGCAGCATCCGGTAGTTCTTGAGTCCTTCCTGGAACTCGTTCTGGGCCAGCAGGTGGTAGAGATAGCGCGACTCCGGGGCGTCCGGCAGGCTCGCGAGCTGCCAGAACCAGCCCATCTGCCCGCGCGATTCGTTCGCGACGATGGTGTCGAGCAGGCCGCCCGCGCGGATCGCGCCCACGGACTCGTCGATGCGGTTGCGCTCCGCGGCGAACTCGCGGATCGCCGTCTCGTAGTACTCCGCGGCCTGGCGGTTGGCGCCCAGCTTCGCGAACGCGTAGGGCACGGCGAGGTACGACTCCTGGACGGCGGCGTCCAGCAGGTTGCGGCCGTGCAGCTCGAGCCAGGGCACCAGGGCGTCGCGGTAGTTCTGCGCGGCGGTATCGGCCCAGCCGACGCCTAGCAGCGCCCGGCTCGACAGCGGCCCCTCGAGTCGGACGCGCTCGAGCACCGGCCGCGCGTCGGCCGGCCGGTCGGCCTGCAGGTACGCGTAACCCAGCGCGAGATTCGCCTTGTCGCGCAGCGCCACCAGCTCGGGAGTCCGGCGGTCCAGCAGACCGACCGCGTCCAGCATCTTCGCGCCTGCCGCGAGCCGGCCATTGCGCACCAGTGCGACGCCGAGGTTGAACTGGGCGTATGCGGACCACGTGCGCGGGCCCTGCCAGCCATCGAGCGAGCGGATCGCCTCGTCGTACCTGCCCTGCCGCAGCAGCGACTGCGCGAGCAGCATGCGCCGCTCCGCTTCCATGTCGGGCGTCAGGCCCGCGCGGCCGGCCTGCGCGAGCGTCGCGACCGCGTCCTCGTAGTAGCCGCGCTGGTACCAGACCTTGCCGAGATAGAAACGCGCGCGGTCGCGGACCGGCGCCGGCACGTTCGGCCGGTCGAGCACCGCGGCGAAGATGCGTCCGGCCTCGCGATGCTGCCCGAGCGACAGGTAAAGCCCGCCGAGCAGCAGTTCGGCGTCGTCGGCGTGATTCTGGAGACGCCCCTTCTCGCGCGCCGCGGTGAGACGGGTGAGCGCGCCGAAGTAGTCGTCCTGGTAGAAGTGGAACAGCACGTCGCCGTAGTGCAGGTCCTGGACCTGCACGGGCGGCAGCGCGCCCGGCCGCGGTGCACCGTCGTCGGCCGCGGCGGGCACCGCCGCGGTCGCAAGCCACGCGAGTGTCGCCGCGAGCGCGCCGAGGCGCCGCGGGCCCGGGCCTCGACTCACTCCCACTCCTTGACGACGAACTCGGGCTGCTGCTTCGACACCCGGTCGGAGATCCGGAGCTCGAGGTACTTCGCGCCGACGCCCTTCTCGAAGGTCAGGGTCGCACCCCGCTTGTAGTCGCGCTCGTTCGGCCCCTTGCCCGTGAAGAATGCGACCAGCTCGTGCTTGCCGACGCGCAGGTTGCCGATGTGCAGCCGCTGCACGCCGCCGCGGTTCAGCGCCTCGACCTCGCGCTCGGTGTAGAGGTAGTTGGCGACCTCGTTGTCGTTCAGGCGCAGCTGCACTGAATCGAGATCGAAGAAGGTCCCGACGTCCATCGACAGGAACACCGCGACCTGAGTGTTGGCCGGGAAGAGCAGCTCTTCCTCGAGCAGGAACAGGTCGCGGTTCAGGTCGAGCACTTCCTTCTTGAGCCCCTGCACTTCCGAATCGAGGCTCCTGAAGTCGGCCGCGGGCGCGGCCTCCCCGGCAGCCGCGGCGGCTTCGGCTTCGGCCGGCGCGGTGTCCGGCGTGCCCGCCGCGGCGGCGGGCGCATCGCCGGGCATCGGTGCCGTGGCGGGCTCCTGCGCCGTCGCGGTCGCCGGCACTGCCAGCGCGAGCCAGACCCAGGCCATCGCGGCGCGCAGCCGTTCCCCGAGTCGTTCGATGCGGCGGTCCGTCCTCATTCGCGATGCCCTCGGCAGGCGCGCCACAGCGCCAGCCAAAGGCCGGCCAAGCGTGCCTGCCACGGCGTGCCGCGCGCGGCGCGCCGCCGCGGCGACCCTCCGGCGCCCAGCACCGCGTATGCGATCTGCGGATTGTCCATGCCCGTCTCCTCCGGAATGCGGCCGGCTCGAACTACTCGTCGAGCAGCCGGCGGATTTCCTCGATCAGCGCGGCTTCGCCACGCCGCGAGATCTCGCCGTGCACGTGCCGGACCGTGCCCGCACGGTCGATCAGCACGGTCATCGGCAGGTCGTTCACCCGGTACTCGCGCCCGAGCCGCTTCTCGGCGTCGAGCACGCTGCGCAAAGGCGCATCGAGCGCGGCGCGGAACTCCCGGGCGCGCACGGGGTCGTCGTCGAGGCTCACCCCGACGACCACGAGCCCGGCGCTGCCGTAGGTGGCGTCGAGCCGCGCGAGCCGCTCCAGCTGTTCGCGGCAGCCGCCGCACCAGCTGGTCCAGAAACCGAGGAGCACGACCTCGCCGCGGCGCTCGGACAACCGGAAGTTGCCGCCGGCCATCAGGCGCTGGGTGAAATCGGGGGCCTCGCGACCGATCAGCGCGCGCTGCGCCTCCCGCGGCGAAGCGGACGCCGCTCCGCCGAACGCGGTGGACAGGGCGACCAGCAGGACCAGGAGGAACGCGGGGCGGCGAGCGGCCGTGACGCCGTGCCCGCGCGCGCCACGCACGGCCACGACGGCGCGCACGGCCTTCGCGGCGGGCGCGCGACGCGGGAGCGACGCGCGGACGTGGTCGGGTGCGGCCATCAGCTCCATTCCTCGAGCCCATCTCCCGGGCCTGCGAGGCACCGGTTCGTTCAGCCCTCCGTCGGCACGGCGCTCGACGCCGCGACCGAGGAGCCAGGGAGTCGGCGCACCGCGCCACGCGAGCGACCGGGGGGTTCACGAGACGCGGCGCGGCACGCACGGCGCCCCACGTCCCGGCAACCCCGCTGTCCGCGCTGTCACCCGCGGCACCGCGCGGAGGCTCGCGGCGACGATGGTGCGGACCGGTGGCTTTGCGTCCCCGCCTCGCGACGGGTTTGCCCTTGGCAGATTCTGTAAACCTCGCACGCGACCGGGGCACTGTCAACGCGCCGCGCAGGCGCGGAGTGCCGGACGCTTCACAGATTCGGCGCAGTGCGTGCGGCGCTGGAAAAACAGGCGAATTCGCGTCGCCGGACGGCGACACCCGCGCGCGCGGAGTGCGTGATTCAGTTCACGCGCGGCCGGCCGCGGCGCTCGGCGGCATGCAGACCCTCGAGCAGGCCCGCCACCGCGCGCCGCGCCTCGGGCGCCGGCAGGAGCCCCTGCTCGGCGACGATCGCGGCGATCGCGTCGACCGAGCGAGTGCCGTCCACGAGCGCGAGCAGCACCGCCTGGATGCGAGCGCTCGTGCCGGCGAGGTCGACGGCGCCGAAGCGCGGCACCGGTCGCGAAGTATCGCGCAGCCAGTCCGGGGGCTGCGGCGGCTCCGGCGCGCGCGGCGCACGGCTGACCTTGTCGGCCGCGAACGCGAACACCGTCTCGACGCGCGCGTGCCGGCTCGCCGGTGAACGCATGTACGGCAGCGCGACGTCGCGGACGTCCCGGGTCTCGAAGCCCGCGCCGGCCACGAGCGCCAGCGTCTCCTCCGGGCCGTGCCGCCACGCGGCGCGGCGCCAGGGGAACGCCAGCGAGCCGAAGTTGATCCAGCGGCCTCCGGCCGCCACCAGGCGATTGACGTGCAGTGCGATCGATGCGAAGTCGAGATCCACGACGTCGACGAGCCACGGCGTGACGACGACGTCGAACGACTGCGGCGCGAACGGGGCCCGCCACGCGTCGGCGAACACGAACTCGAGGCCCGGCCGGGCCGGCGCGGGGGCCGCGAGCCGGCGGAGCACCGCCCCGTCGGTCGCCCGCAGCGGCGCGAGCGGGAACTCGTACAGCGATAGCGCCTCGCCGCGCGCGAGACGCGCCGCCGCGAGCAGCAGCAGCGGGTTGATGTCGAGCGCGACCGTGAGCGGGCGGCTCGCGGCGGCGTGCAGGTCGTAAGCCAGCCGCGACGCGCCGGCGCCGAGCACCAGCACGCGCGCGGCGGCAGGGCTCACCCAGTTGCCGACCAGCTCCGCGGCCGCGACGTTCTCCTGGTCGCCCCAGGCCCAGTCGCGGTGCAGGTTGGCGTAGTACGAATGCAGGTCCTGGCCGAGCGGCACCGCGACGCCCGTCGCCTCGCGGGTGGCCTGGGACAGCGCGGCATCCGCGGCCAGCGCCAGCGGTGCAAGCAGTTCGCGCACCCGGACCGCCTGGTCAGCATAGCCCGCCCCGAGCGCCGCCACGCGCTCGCGGGCCGCGGCTGGAAGCCCTGGATCGGCGGCCTCGGCGCGCGCGTGCCGCGCCTCCCGCTCGAACTCGGCCAGGTAGGCTGCGAACCGGTTCCGCCACTCGGCCAGCGTGGCGTCGGGATCCGCGTGCAGCCAGGGAATGCCGCCGACGGCCGGGTAGCGACGGTCGCAGCCGCGGCACGCGAGGCCCGTGGCCGCCGCGACGAGCGGCGCACGTCGGCAACGGGGACACTGGAGCAGCGGGGACAGCGCGGCCTCGATCATGGGCCCACAGGATGCCGAAAGCGGCGCGCGCTGCCAAAAGCAGAGCGGCCCGAAGGGAGCTCCGGCCGCTCCGGAGACGGGCGCGGCCGGCGCCACGCCCCGGGGCCGCGTCAGGCGATCCGGCCGTTGACGATCGGCTGGAAGGCCACGAGGGCGTCCAGCTGCTGCGCGCCGCCGAGCGCCTGTTCCGGGAACAGCTGGGTGAACCGCCCGATCTCGCCGTGCAGCGCGAGGTAGTTCAGCAGGATGGTCTGCACGAGCAGCAGCACGTTGTTGGCCGCCGGGCTGGAGGCGGTACTCACCGAGCCGTCCGAGGTGAAGAAGCCGATCTGCTGGTGACGCGCCGCGGGCAGCCCGCCGCCCCCGTCGAACAGCTGCGGCCGGCCGGCCGGGTTGTAGACCAGGAAGAAGTTCGCGGCGGTGGACTGGTTGTCGCTGGTCCACATGAACTTGCCGCGGCCGAGCGGGTTCGGGTCGATCATGCCGCCCGCGGAGATCGACCCGTCGCTGAACACGTAGAGCATCACCGGCTTGCGCTTGCGCGCGGCGTACTCGAGGATCGCGCCCATGCAGCGGCCGGCGCGGAGGTCGCGCACCTCGCCGGTGGCGCGCCCCTGGCCGTGGTAGTCGTAGCCGCCCATCGTGATCGTGCCGGCGCCTGCGAAGCCGTTGACCACCATCTTCATGATCGCGGCGGTCTTGCGGAACTCCGCGTCGCCGGCGTACTCGGCCGCCGTGAAGATGCCGTTCGGCCCGACGATGTCCTCGTCGAGATCCGGGTTCAGCGTGGCCGGGTCCGAGAAGTTCTCGGCGAGGTACGCGGCGTTGACGTAGTTGCAGTTGGCCGCCTGCTTCACCGCCGTGTCGTTCGACAGGCGTGTGCTGACGCGGGACAGCTTGGACTGGCTGACGCGCTGCATCGACTCCAGCACCGCGACCGCGTCCGCCGGGTTCGGGAACAGCTGGCCGAGCACGCCGGTGTCGACGAGGCCGGTGACGTCGCGGGCCTGCGTCACCACCGAAGGCGTCAGCTTCGGGTCCACCATCGAGATCGGCGCGACCGAGTTGCCGCCGGACATCGAGGCGCGCGAGCCGATCAGCGTGAGCAGCTCGCCCTTGGCGCCGGCGCGCGCGATGCCGTACATCGGGTTGTGCGGGTTGTTGCCCGTGTCGTTCTCCGAGCGCGCCGCGACCACGGCGCCGTTCGTGAACGCCCGGGTCGGCGCCGCCGTCTTGTCGAGGATGCCGCGCAGGAACGCGCTGTCCGAGTGGAAGGCGAGCCCGAGGGTGTTGTCGATCCAGTTGTTCGCCCCGCCCGCCGTGACGCGCGCCGGGTTCGGCGAGTTAGGCGTCATGTCGCCGGGCAGCCCCATCTTGGCGTAGGCACCGGTGCTCAGCAGGTCGAGCTGCCCGCCCTGCCCGCCGATCATCACGTTCGAGCCGACCATGTTGGCGCCGCCGGCCAGGTCGATGCAGATGAACGGGATCTTGCCGGCGCCCGCGGTGATGCCGCAGGGCGCCTTCAGCGCCTCGATGTCCGGCGAGAGCGCGTGGGCGCGGCCCGGGTTCAGGAGCGCCGCGAGGGCGGCGGGCGCGACCACGGTCGCAGCGCCGGTCATGAAGCCCTGGCCGATGAAGTCGCGCCGGGTCACCGGGCGCTTGTGGGCGTCCCGGTGGAGGATCGGCTCGTCCACTCCGAGGGCGCGAGGGGCCTTGGTACGGATGATCATGGGTGCTGCCTCTGCGTTCCTGGGCTCACTTCACCAGCATCGCGGCGCTGCCCGCGACGGCCGCGCAGCTCGCCTTGACGACGTCGCCGGTCGGGCGGCCGCTGAGACGGTCCATCAGCGCGTTCAGCTCGGTGCGCACCGCGGCGCCCTCGGGCTGCGAAGCGAGCTGCGTAGTGCCGTGGTTCACCATGCGGCCGACCAGCGCGTCGATCACGGCGCCCCGCGCCGCGGCGTCGAGCGGTGCCGCGGTGTCCAGGTTGCCGAAGAACGCGGTCCGTGCGCTCGCGTCGTTGACGAGCGCATCGCAGTACTGGATCGCGAGCTGGGCGACCGCGGTCTGGTGCGAGCCGACGAAGGCCTGGAGGTTCTCCGTCGTGGGCAGCGACTGCCGCAGCCCGTTGAACAGCGTCGCGACCGCCGCCTGGGTAGTCGGCACGCCGGTCATCGCCGCCAGCGTCGCGTTGACCCGCTCGAAGCTGCGCACGCCGAGGTCCGACGCGCGCGGCACGTTGACCGGCGCGACCGGCACCGGCACCGGCACCGGCGCCGTGCGCACGTTCGTGCGGGTGCCGAGCTGCTCGAAGGTCAGGAAGAACTGGTCCGAGGCCGGGCCCTTCTCGAGCGGCACGACCGCGCCGACGTTCGACAGCCGGAAGCCGTCCGCCGCCGTGTAGCCCGCGTCGTTGATCGTCACGTCCAGCGGGATGTACGACTGGCCGGCCTTCGGCTCGCTGCCGTTCATGCCGATCCGCAGGCCCCTCAGCGGGATGCTGCCGGGACGCGCGTTCGGGTCGAGGCTGATGAAGGTCGGCCGGTCGAACAGGTAGCCGTAGCTGTCGAGCTGCGACACCGTAAACATCACGTACGAGCGCGGCACGTTCACCAGGTGCTCGACGCTGAACAGCAGGAAGTACTTCTCGCCGACGCCGGCGTCGTAGTTCGTGCGGATGTCCTGCGCGCCGAACGCGCGGTTGTAGATGGCGACCAGGCGCAGCACGCCCGACCACGGCCGGTTGCTGGACACCTCGTTGCCGAGCACGAGCGCGAAGGTGTCGTCCCACTCGTTGATGTTGCCGCCGCGCTGCGCGTCGGTGACCTGCACGAGGTTGCCGTTCACGTAGATCCGGCGCCCGTTCACGGGGTCGTAGGTCAGCACCACGTGCTGGAGCGTGGCCTGCGCGATCTCGCGCGCCGAGGGCGTGCGCAGCGCCGGCAGGCCGTTCGCGCTGGTGGTCGACGAGCGCTGCAGGAACTCGTAGTCGTACAGGTTCTGCGCCAGCGTGAAGTTGCGCGCCATCGCGCCGCCGGAGTAGCTGACGATGTACGCGTCCTCCTGCGTCACGTTGGCGGGCGCGACCCACGCCTCGACCGTGTACTCGCCGCTGCGGCGGACCTGGTCGAGCAGCTTCCGGCTGCCGGTCGTGGTGCCCTGCAGCTTGGCGCCGCCGGCCACGCGGACGCCCCAGCCGCCGACCCACTGCACGTCGCCGGAGAACTGCAGGTTCAGCGCCGGCTCGACGCCGCTCGTGTCGTACGCCACGGTGCCGGTGCCGGTCTTGAACTCGAACTTGGCGACCAGCCCGTTCTCGACGCGGGGGCCACTGCTCGCGACAGTGCCGTCGTAGAGCGTCAGCGCCTTCGAGGTCACGAAGCTCGGGTCGAGCTGCGTCGGCGCGATGCCGTTGCGCATCGAGTTGAGAGCCGCGAGCATCTCGGCGGCGGACGCGTCGCAGCTGCCGCCCCAGCAGTGGTGGAACTCCTCCTTCAGGCGCACGTAGAAGCGCGAAAGCTGCGGGGAGTCGAGGTTGATCTTGGCCTTCGCCGCTTCGTACGCCTGGTTGACGTTCGTCTGCGCGAAGAACGGACCCTGCGGCTGCGCGGCGCTCGGCATGTGGCAGCGCGAACAGTACTGGCGGAGCAGCGGATGCACCGTGCTGCCGAACAGCGAGGAGTCCGCCGGGAAGGTGCGGCTCGCGCCCGGGTCGCGCAGCGCCGGCGCCTGCAGCGCCACCTGCGTCGGCGCGCCCGGACCCGCGCTCGAGCCGGCCCAGTTGCGGATCCACGAGGTCATCGAGTCGGCGCACGCCGAGTTGCTGGCCAGCCAGCAGTTGTGGCCGGCGGCGACCTTGCGGACGATCGGCGAGCTGGCCGGATCCGCGAGGTTGACCAGCGGCTGGGTGGCCTGGAAGGCCAGGTTGATGTCGTCGTTACGGGCGAACTGGGGCGCCTGGTTGCCCTGCACGTGGCACGCGCCGCAGCGGTTGGCAGCGGACACGTTGTCCCAGAACGAGACCTTGAAGGACTGCACGGCGGCGCTCGCGGGCGCCGGCCCGTTGTAGTTCGCGGTCTGCGTGGTCTGGTTCGGCGACGGCGGGTTCTGCACCGGCGTCACGCTGCCGGCGCCGCAGCCGGCCAGCACGACGGCGGCGAGCACCGCGGCGGCAGCACGGCGCCAGGACTGCAGGCGCCCCGACCCGGCGACCGCGGGATTCGAAAGGGTTTCGCGGATCATGGTCGGGCTCTCCCTCAGCCGCCGCGGCAGTAGGCCGCCGTCTCGGCGAACACCCGCTTCAGCGAGTGGCCGTTGTTCCGGAACACGCCGACGATGCGGCTGACCTCGGCGCGGTCCTCGACGTCCGAGGGTGCGCGCAGGCAGACGCTCTGGAACACCTTCTCGACCTGGCACTGGGCGAACGCGTCGCTGTTCGCCAGCTCCTCGCCGAGCGACTTGGCGCCGGCGCCGGAGCCGGGCCGCGACGGATCCCAGCCGAGCAGCTGGTTGACGCCCCTGCGCCAGCGGTTCTCCCAGCGATCGTCCGGCGTGCGGAAGCCCTGCGGGAAGGTGTCCTCGTTGTTGAAGTACTTCGGCCGCACCTGGCCCTGCGTGTAGACGATCCGGCCGTTAGCCTCGTCGTCGGTGAACTCGTAGTCGTAGTACGCGAAGGCCTGCGTCATCGGGTCCATGCCCGTGTGGCAGCCCGCGCAGTTGCCGAGGAACAGCCGGCTGTCGCCGCCCGGGCTGCGGCTGACGTCCTGGCGGATGCGGTCGGTCGGCAGCGTGGTGTCCATCGTCTGCTCGAGGTCGCGGCAGAGGTGCGCCATCAGCGTGAAGCGGAACATCGCGCGGTTCGTGCCGGCGACGAAGAACGCGCGGGCCGCGGCGCGGGTGGTCAGCACGCCGGCCGTGGCGGACGACGGCAGCCCGGTCACCTCCGACTGAGTGCGGCGCTGGAGCACCTCGCGCAGGTTCAGCGCGCGGCTCTCCATCTCCTCGTAGTGCGCGTTGCTCGACACCGAGTACGCGGGCAGGCCGCTCGCGTTGCCGACGTAGACGATGTCGGCGGAGAGCAGCTGGTTGAACGGCACGTCGTCCCGGACCATGCCGATCACGGTCGCCACGTAGTCGTTCAGCGGCGCGAACACGGTCTGGTCGCGGTTCGTCCACGGCATCGCGAAGTTCTTCAGGACGACCGAGTAGAAGTTGCCGTTGGCGCGGACCTGCGCGTTGCCGTCGATGGCGAGCAGGCCGGCGCCGACCGCGTTGCCCTGCGAGACCAGCGAGGTCATCGCGGTCAGCATCTCGGCGGTCGGCGGCGTGCCCGTGAGACGGTCGTGAATGCGCTTGGCCTGGTCGCGCGCCTGCGCGAACGCGGTCGCGGGCAGGCAGAGCGCGACGACGAGCGCCAGCGCAAGGCACGCACCCACGCACTTCGCGCCGAAGCGCGTAGCTCCGTGCAATCCGTGGACTGGAATCGCTCGATTCATGGCGAGTTGCTCGCGGCAGGCGGTTGTTCTTGCCGCCGACTATAGGTAGCGCCTCGTCGCGTCGTAATGTCTCAGGACGGCGACATCGCGGTTCGCGTGACGCAGTTCCCACATGCGCTCGCGAGTCGCCTCGCGGCGACATTACGGCCGCGCTCGGGCGCGAGTTAGAGTCGCGCCGCGCGCGCGGTTCCGCGCGTTTCCGCTGCGCGCCGCTCGATGCGGCCCTGTGAGCGTGTTAACAGAATGTGCCGCGGCGAAGCGACGATCATGTCCTCGCTCCGCGCGCCCTGCGGCCCGACCGACTGCCCGCGCGCGACGGATGCGAGGTGACGCGATGGATTCCACGGACCTACGGAACGCCCCGACGAGCCCCCGCACGCCGCTGCGCGCGAGCGCGCGCGCCGCGTGCGCACTCGCATTCGTCGCGGCGCTCGTCGCGGGCACCGCGGGCTGTTCGAGCGGCAGCGCCGGCGGCGGCGTCGCGATCGGCAGCCCCACGTCCGCGGGCGATCCCGTCTCGCCGGACTTCCCCGTCGCGTACATCCGCCGCCAGCTGCCGGACCCGGCGGATCCCGACGCCGAGCCGCTCGAGGACGACCTGCGCGTGCAGCGCGTCTGGAACGGCCCGGCGGACGTCTTCGTGCGCGACCGCGCGGCGCCGAGCGCGTTCGAGCGCAACGTCACCGAGCGCATCACGCGCGGCGCCTGGGACGTGCGCGACCTCGACGTGTCGTTCGACGGCCGGCGGCTGCTGTTCTCGATGCGGCCGCCGATCGACGAGGACGACGAGGAGTCCCAGCGGCCGAAGTGGGCCATCTACGAGTACGAGCTCGAGACCGATCGCCTGCGCCGCGTGATCGCCTCCGACATCGTCGCGAACGATGGCCACGACGTCGCGCCGCACTACCTGCCGGACGGGCGCATCGTGTTCGCGTCGAGCCGCCAGCGCGGCGCCAAGGCCATCCTGATCGACGAGGGCAAGTCGCAGTACTCGGCCGGCATAGAGGGCAACCGCAACCTGCCCGCGTTCGTGCTGCACGTCATGAATGCCGACGGCACCGGCATCCGCCAGCTCTCGTACAACCGTAGCCACGACCTCGACCCGACCGTGCTGAACGACGGCCGCCTGCTCTTCACGCGCTGGGACAACGCGGCGGGCAACCAGGGCATGCACCTCTACACGATGCTGCCCGACGGCGGTGCGCTGCAGCTGCTGTACGGCCGGCGCAGTCACGCGACCGGCACGAACGGTTCGATCGTGCAGTTCGTGCAGGCGCGCCCCCGGCCCGATGGACGCGTGGTGGCGCTGATGCGGCCGTTCGACGGCACCGAGTTCGGCGGCGACCCGGTCCTGATCGACGTCCAGAACTACGTCGAGAACACGCAGCCCGCCCGGCCCGGCGGCGGCTCCGGCCCGGCGCAGTCGCGCCTCGTGGTCAACGACGTCCGCACGATCGCGGGCCCGTCGCCGGGCGGGCGCTTCTCGAGCATCTTCCCGCTGTGGGACGGCACGGACCGCCTGCTGACGAGCTGGTCGCAGTGCCGCCTCCTCGAGCAGGGCCGCATCGTGCCGTGCACCTCCGACCGGCTCGCACAGCCGGGCGTGCGGACGGCGCCGCCGCTCTACGGCATCTGGATCTACGACCCGCGCCAGAACACGCAGCTGCCGATCGTCGCGCCGCAGGAAGGGGTGATGTACACCGAGGTCGTCGCGCTCCAGCCGCGCACGCCGCCGCCGGCGCTGCGCGACGCGATCCCGGGCGTCGACTACAACGCCGCGCTCGCCTCGGAGGGCGTCGGCATCCTGAACATCAAGAGCGTGTACGACGTCGACGGCGTCGACACGGCGCCGGGCGGCATCGCGGCGGTGCGCGACGCGTCGCGCACGCCGATCGCCGGGCGGCCGGCGCGCTTCCTGCGGATCGAGAAGGGCGTGGGCCTGCCGGACGAGGAGGTCCTCGAGGAGCTGCCCGGCTACGCGTTCGGCGTCTCGGGCGTCGGCATGCGCGAACTGCTCGGCTACGTGCCGATCGAGCCCGACGGTTCCGTGCGCGTGCGCGTGCCGGCCAACGTCGCGCTCGACATCAGCATTCTCGACGCGAACGGCCGCCGCATCGGCGGGCGGCACCGCAACTGGCTGCAGGTGCGCGCGGGCGAGGTGGTGACCTGCGCGGGCTGCCACAACCCGCAGCCCGGCCCGAACGGCGCCCCGCCCACGCGGTCGCACGGGCGGCCGGGCACGGTGGTGGCGATCAACCCCGGCGCGCCGGCCTCCGGGCAGCCGTTCCCGGGCACGCAGCTCTGGATCGCCGACACGACGGGCGCGCTCGCCACCACCTCCGTGCGCCCCGAGTTCGGCGAGACGATGGCCGAGTACCGGGCGCGCGCGCAGCTGAACTGCACCGCCCTGCCCTGCGCGATCACCCCGTCGGTGAACGTGCAGTTCCAGGACGTCTGGAGCCCGAACCGCGTCGACGCGAGTTCGTTCTTCTGGAACTACTCGGCGCTGCAGACGCCCGCGCCGACCGACTGCGACGCGCGCTGGGAGGCTCGCTGCCGCGTCGTCATCCACTATCCGCGTCACATCGCGCCGCTGTGGGAACGCACGCGGCCGGTGCTCGACGACGCCGGCAACCCGGTCCTCGACGTGGCCGGCATGGAGCGCACCTACAGCTGCGTGTCGTGCCACTCGCCGGTCGATCCGCTGGACAACCAGCCGCAGGTGCCCGCCGGCCAGCTCGATCTGCGCAACGATCCGTCGGACGTGAACCAGCTCGTGATGCGCTCGTTCCGCGAGCTTCTGTTCCCGGACGTCGAGCTTGAGCTTAATATGGGGACGCTGCGGCCGCGGCTGGTGCCGGGCCCGGTGGATCCGCTCACGGGCCAGGCGACGCTCGTTACCGTGCCCGTGCAGCCGTCGATGTCCGGTGGCGGCGCGAACGCGTCCGCGCGGTTCTTCTCGCGGTTCGCGCCGGGAGGCTCGCACGCGGTGCCGGATCGCCGGCTGAGCCCGGCCGAACTGAAGCTGCTCTCGGAGTGGCTCGATCTCGGCGGCCAGTACTACAACGACCCGTTCGCCATCCCGGTCCAGTGATGGCCGCCCAGTCGACGACGCTGCAGTAACCGAATGCGAATCACCCCGAAGCTCGGCACGTTACTTATTCTGGCACTGGCTTCGGGGTGGGCCCACGCCGCCGACGATCGTCGGGGCGATGACGAGGGCCGTTACGTCGTCGTGTCCGTCGCGGATCCGTACCTCGAACTGCACACGGGCCCCGGGCGAGGGTATCCCGTGTTCCACGTGGTCCCGCGCGGCCAGCAGGTCGACGTGCTGATGCGCCGCACCGACTGGTTCAAGGTCCGCGACGAGCGCGGGCGCGAGGGTTGGGCGCATCGCCGGAGCATGCTGCGCACGCTGCTCGCCGACGGCACGCCGCTCGACCTCGGCGACCCGGAGCGGCGCGACTACTCCCGGGATCCATGGGAAGCCGGCGCGCAGTCCGGCGACTTCGGCGGCGGCAACGTCAACACCGCGTACGTCGGCTACTCGCTCAACGAGTTCCTGTCGGCCGAGGTTTCCGCGAGCCAGGTTCTCGGCCGGGCATCGAACGCCTGGCTCGGCACCGTCGGCCTCGTGCACACCTTCCGCCCCGACTGGCGCGTCGCGCCCTTCGTCGGGCTCGGCACCGGCGTCGTCCGCATCGAGCCGAAGGCCACGATCGTCGCGCCGGTCGATCGCACCGAGCAGATCGGCTACGTCGGCGCCGGCGCCAAGTACTACCTGTCGCGGCGCTTCGTGTTCCGCGGGGACTACCGCCGCTACGTGATCTTCACGGAGCGCGAACGCAACGAAGTGAGGGACGAATGGAAAGTCGGCTTCGCGTTCTTCTTCTGATCGCGGCGAGCCTGCCGCTGTCCGGCTGCGCGCTGTGGCCGTTCGGCGGGGACCGAGGCGAGGCCGCCGATCCCGTCGAGGCGACCTCGGCGGAAGGCACTGCCCCGGCGGTGGTCGAACCGGGAGTCGTGCGCCGCGAGATCGACGTGCCGGAGATCGAGACCTCCGACTTCGAGGTCGGCCCCTACGTCGGCACCTTCAGCACCGAGGACTTCGGCGTGAACCCGGTGCTCGGCGCCCGGCTCACCTACCACATCTCCGAGGACTTCTTCGCGGAGGCGCTGGTCGGCCGCACGGAGGCGAGCCGCACCAGTTTCGAGCGCCTGTCGGGCGGTGCGGACCTGCTCACCGACAGTGAGAGGACGCTCACCTATTACAACCTCGCGTTCGGCTACAACCTGTTCCCGGGCGAGGTGTTCGTCGGCCGCCGCCGTGCGTTCAACTCGGCGTTCTACGTGACCGCCGGCGTCGGCAGCACGAAGTTCGCGGGCGACGACCGCTTCACCGTGACGGTGGGCGCCGGCTACCGGCTGCTGCTGAACGACTGGCTCGTGGCGCACCTCGACGTCCGCGACCACATGTTCGAGATCGACCTGCTCGGCTCCAACAAGAACACGCACAACCTAGAGACGGCGCTCGGGGTCACCGTGTTCTTCTGAGAGCCGCCACGGAGGAACGGATGCTGAAGCGATTCCTGGCCCCTGCCCTCGCCACCCTCGCGCTCGGCCTCGCGACCGGCGGCCTGCCCGCGCCGGCCGCGGCGAACACGCTCGCGCCCCGCCCGGCGCCGGACTTCACGCTGCCGCAGCGCGGCGCGACCGCACCGGTGCAGTTGTCGAAGCTGCGCGGCCAGGTGGTGATGATCAACTTCTGGGCCTCCTGGTGCGGCCCCTGCCGCCAGGAGTTCCCGATCCTCGACGAGATGTACAGGAAGTACCGGCCGATGGGCTTCAACCTGCTGGCGGTGAACGTCGAGCCCGACCCGAAGGACGCCGACCGGTTCCTCGCCAAGACGCCGGCCAGCTTCCCGATCCTGCTCGACGCGAAGAACGAACTGAGCAAGCTCTACAACGTCAACGCGATGCCGACCACGGTGCTCGTGGACCGGAAAGGCAACCTGCGGTGGGTGCACCGGGGTTACAAGCCGGGCGACGAGAACGAGTACCTGAACCAGGTGCGGGCACTGCTGCGGGAGAGGTGAGATGAACGGAACACGGCTCGAGTTCGGCCTTCGCGCCCGGCACCTGGCCGCGCGCACGCTGGCGGTCGGCGCGGTGCTGTCGGCATCGGTGCTGCTCGCGGCGTGCGGCCGCGTCGAGCCATGGGTGAAGCCCTACGAGCGCGAGCGTCTCGCGGACCCGATCATGGCGTGGGATCGCGCGGCGATCTCGTCGTCTTACCTCGGCCACGTGCGCGAGAACCGCGAGGGTGCCAAGGGCGGCACCGGCGCGGGCGGCGGCGGCTGCGGCTGCAACTGACCGCGGCCCCGCCCGCGCACCGATTCGCCCCGGAGACGCCCATGTCGCGCCCGAACCGTCCGAAGTTCCTCCCGCTCGTGCCGGCGGCCGCCCCGGCGCTGCTCGTCGGTGCCGCCCTGCTCGGCACGGCCGGCGCCGCGCACGGCGCGGTGCTGCCCGAGGAGCGCGCGGACGCGATGTACAAGACCTACGACGGCGGCGGCCTGCTCGTGAAGGGCCCGGCCGTGCTGGTCCGCAAAAACTTCATGGACAAGGTATCCGTGTCGGCGGGCTACAGCGTCGACCAGGTCAGCGGCGCGTCGATCGACATGGTGGTTCTCGGCGCGAGCGAGCTGCGAGAGGAGCGCAAGCAGAAGGACCTGTCGATCGACTACCTGCGCGGCAAGGTCACCTACACGGTCGGCGTGTCGAACAGCCTCGAGAACGACTACGACGCCAACAGCGCCTACGTGTCGATCTCGCAGGACATGTTCGGCGACCTGACCACGGTCTCGCTGTCGGCGAGCCGCGGCTGGGACAAGATCACGCGCGTGCAGGGCCGCGAGCGCGCCCGCGACCCGAACTTCGAGCGCCGCCTCGACCGCGACAGCTGGTCGGTCGGCGTCAGCCAGGTGCTCACGAAGCACCTGATCGGGAACTTCGACTACGAGGCGATCACCGAGCAGGGCTACCTGCAGAATCCGTACCGCGCGATCCGCTTCCTGTCGCCGGACGGCCAGTCGTTCAGCACGGCCCCGGAGGTCTACCCCGAGACGCGCACCTCGAACGCCGCGGCGCTGCGCCTCAAGTACTACCTGCCGTGGCGCGCCGCCGTGACCGGCGGGTACCGCTACTTCTTCGACACCTGGGACATCCGCGCGCACACCGGCGAGGTCGGCTACACCCAGCCCTTCTTCGACGGCGCGCTCACCGCCGACCTGCAGCTGCGCTACTACGTGCAGTCGGCGGCGAACTTCTACTCGGACCTGTTCCCGCGCGAGAACTTCCAGAACTTCGTTGGCCGCGACAAGGAACTCGCGGCGATGAACACCCAGTCGGTCGGCCTCGAGCTCACCTGGGACTTCCTGAAGTCGCAGCGCTGGTTCCTGAAGAGGGCCAGCGCCTCGGTGCGCTACGACTACATCATGTACAGCTACGACGACTTCCGCGACGCGAGCGTGCGCGGCGTACGTCCCGGCACCGAACCGCTGTACGAGTACGACGCGACCGTCGGGCAGATCTGGTTCAGCGTGTGGTTCTGAGGCGCGGCGCCGAAGAACGCTGCGCCACTTAGCGCTTCGCGCGCGGCTGGGCGAGGTCGCGGGAGGGGGCTCTCCCGGCCGGCCCGGAAGATGGGCAGCCTCCGGCCGCCACGTCCTTGAAGACCGGCCGGGAGAGCCCCCTCCCGCGACCTCGCCCAACCTTCGCGCTCGCGTGTCGTGGTACGGCGTTCTTCGACGCCGTGCCGGCGGTCGGGACGTGCGGCGGCGCGGTACTGGCGCAGCGCCCGAGCCGCCCCCCCAACCAGTGCCGGCGCGCAGCGCCGGCTCCTTCGCACTACCCCGAAGCGAACGCGGGGCCCGCGGGGGGGGTGGCCCGCGGGGCCACGGGGGACCGCCGCGGGCGCGCCCCCCCCCCCCCCGCCCCC
>JAPZRU010000015.1 GCA_027531255.1 Steroidobacteraceae bacterium
GCCAAGGCGGCGTGAGCCAAGAGCTTCTGCCGCCTGCGGCGGCAGACCGCGGTTGTGGGTAAGATCGAATTCGACGAGGCGAGAGACGAAGAGCAGCGCATCATTAACCCGCCCGGCAGGATCCACTCAACCCGAGAGGAAAGCTGTCCAAACAAGCGGAGCCACCGCTGGACAGCACGACCGCGCCTGACCAGCCGGCGCGCCGGCGGCGGCCGATGACCGCCACCGCTACGGCGGTTCATGCGGCGGCGCTGCCGCCTGAGGACGGGCGTTCTTCGGGGGCGGCCGAGTCCAAGTGGCGCCGGAAGGTTTCCGGCGTCTCGCCGTAGGACTTCTTGAACGCCCGGTGGAAGTTTGCGGCGTCGGAGTAGCCCAGCAGGGCCGCTATCGATTGCGAGGGCATCTTGGTGTTCTTAAGGTACTTTGCGGCGATCGTCATTCGCAGGTTGCCGACGATCCCTCGAAAGGTGGCCCGCTCGGCGACGAGGTATCGGCGCAGGGTCCGCGAGCTCATGTTGAGCTTTCGAGCGACGTCCTCCAGCGGGGGAAACTGGCCCGGCTGGTTCAGGAGGACGCGCTGCACCTGGTAGACGACGTTTCCCTCGTTGCACTGCTCGTGGGCGATGATGTCGCACTGCTGCTCGCACAGCAGCGCCATCTCGGGGTTCGCCAGCGAGATGGGTTCGTCGAGCAGCGCCGCCGGGAACCTGGCGCCGCAATCCGGCTGGTTGTACGCGATCGGGCAGCGAAACAGCTGCTCGTAGAGGTGGTGGTACTTGGGACGGGCCCACGGGACGCGGATCTGGGTGAAGCGCAGCGAGCCCGGCTGCAGGAGCGCCCCGATCGGCAGCCAGGCGGCGAGCATCTCTTCGAGGTGATAACGGGTGGCGACGTCGTCGAAGGGAAAGATCGGCGCTTCGTCGATGACCACGTCCTGGCCGTCGAGGTGGTAACGGAAACGCACCGTCGGATTGCTCAGCTGGTGGAAGCGCGCGATGGTGTCCATGACACTGCGCAGGTTGGCGCTGCTCAGGATCGCGTATCCCACGATGCCGTGGTCGGGCACCATGATCCGGCGCCCGGCCAGCAGGCCCAGCCCCGGGATGTCGTTCGTGGTCGTGATGGCGTGCAGCAGTCGCAGCCGGTGCCCCACGGTGCAGCGGGCGTCCTTCTCCTCGAGATCGCGGCGACTCAGGCCGATGCGCGCGAGCATCCAGTCGAGGTCGAACGAGCCGGCCTCGGTCGCGGCCTCCATCAGGCGGACGATGTAGACGGCCGACAGGCGATGCTTGTCCGCGACGTCCAGCAGGGACCGGCTCGGCACCGGCCGTATCTGCCGGCGCACGCTCCGGCCAGCCGCACGACCGTCAACGGTTACGGACATCTCGCAGCACCGCGTGACCCAGGGACGGTGCGCCCTCGTCAGTGCCCCGCGGCGCCGTCCGGCCCGCGCGCGTCCGCGGCGCCATCAGCGGCGGCTCGTGGCGAGCCCGGCCGGATACCACGGCAGCGGCGACGAGACGCGCGTCGATGAACGCGGTGGACGGACGGGGCTCGAGGGAAGCCGACAGGAACTGCAGGAATTGGCCGAACAGGACGGCGTGGGAGTTGACGCCCAGCTTTGCGTAGGCGTTCCGTCGGTGCACCTTTTCGGTCTTGAGCGCGATCTGCAGTTCGCTCGCGACCACCTTGGATGGCAGGCCGCGCAGGATCAACTGCACGACGGCCTGCTCGCGCGCGGTGAGCACGCCGCGCCCGAACGCGCAGATCGCTTCTTCGATGTTCCGGTGCAGGACGCCCTCGGGCAGGGTGCGACCGATACCGTCGGGCAAGACCGGCGGGACATGCACCGTGGAAACGTCGTCCTTATCTCTCATGGTGGTGATGTCAAGTACTTACCGACCCCGAACCGAATCTACGGTAAGCCGCTATTCAATAGCTTGTCACATACGGCCACTGGGTTATCATTTTCGGCCGACCAATTGTTGTTTCCGGCCACTCAGGGTCGATGTGCGGACCCTGCGGAACACCTTCTTCCGCGCGCAAAAACCATTGGAACCAGTGGCCTGGGCGAACCCTCCCGACTCCGTCGGAAGGATTGCCCTCGTCTGTAACGCACTCCGTTCCACTTCGCGTTCCGCCACGCCATGCGGGACCCGAGGCGCTCGCGCCCCGCCGTAGCACTCAGGCGTCGTAGGTCTCGAAGCGGAGGGGCGTCGGCTTGTTGCCGTTCACGACCTGCGGCCAGTAGCAGACCGACACGAGCCAGAGCAGGTCCATCTCCGCCCGGAGATCGATGTAGTCGCCTGCCTTCGACTTCGGCTCGCGCAGCACCCAGCTCCCGTCGGGGTCGTACCCGACGTTCATGAACACGTTGAAGCAGGACACGGACTGCAGGTGGACCTTCGGGATCCCGTTGGCCTCGAAGGCGTCCTCGAGCGTGTCCCGACAACCCTTTCGGTCGTCGATCTGGAACAGCCTGCGCGCCACGCGAGAGCAGAAGCCACCGCCCGTGTAGTGATCGTCCACGGTGTCGGCAGTGATAGTCCACATGGGATTCATGAGGTTCGTGTAGATCGTGTCTCCCGCGTGCCAACGCCAGCGATTGAGAAGCCAGTTCGTGTAGACGCAGTCGAGGTACTCGGTCGGCTCGTTCAGGCGGATGCTGACGAAATCGGCGACCTGCTGACCCTCGACGTCGACGATGCGCAGCGTCTGTCCCTTCCGCAGCGTGCCGAAGCCGTAGTGATGCGGCTGGATCGTCTCGCTCTTGACCAGTCGACCGGGTGTCTGCGTCATCGAATCCTCCCGAACCGAAGCGACGTGACTCAGGCCTTCATGCCGCTTCCGGCGAGCGGAAGCCGCCGGAGTCGGCGTCCGGTTGCGGCGAAGATCGCGTTGAAGACGGCGGGAGCCGCGTGGGGCACGGCGGCCTCACCGATGCCCGACGGGCGTTCCTGGCTTGGCACGAGGATGACGTCGACCGCCGGCGCCGCGTCGAGCCGAAGCAGCGGATAGTCGTCGAAGTTGGACTGCTTCGCGACGCCGTGCTCGAGTACGATCTCGCCGTACAGGGCTGCCGAGAGGGCGAACAGGATTCCGCCCTCGACCTGCGCCCTGACGCCGTCCGGATTGACCACCAGTCCGCAGTCGATCGCGCAGGTCACGCGGCGCACGCGGACCGCGTCGCCCTCGACCTCGACTTCGGCCACCTGCGCGGCCTTGGTGCCCCAGTAGTCCTGGATGGCGACTCCCCGCGCGCGGCCTCGCGGCAGGGCTGTGCCCCACCCCGCCGCCTCCGCGGCGAGGTCGAGCACGCGGAGCAGCCTGGAGTTCTTCGGGTCGCCGGCCAGCAGCGCCCTTCGGTACTGCACCGGATCGCGACCGACCCGGTGGGCGAGCTCGTCGATGAAGCTCTCGACCGCGAAGCAGGTGCCGCTGTTGCCCACCGCCCGGAACCATTGCACGGTCGGACCAAAGGCAGGCTGATGCACGTCCACGCTGAGGTTGGGGACGGCGTACGGAAGGTCCTTCGCCCCGGCCACGTTGGTCTCGTCCACGCCGTTCGAGACCAGGAAAGCGAACTCGCTTCCCTCGCACGCCGAACGAGCCACGATGGTGTGGGCCCAGGCGGCGGGAAGGCCGTCGGCCCCGAGCACGGCGCGCACGCGATTGAGCGCCATCGGACGGTAGAGCCCGCCGCGGATGTCGTCCTCGCGCGTCCATACGTTGCGGATCGGCGCCCGGAGTGCGCGCACCGCCGCGACGATCTCGGCGGTTTCCTTCACGACGTCACCGTCAGGACTGCCCCGGCGTCCGAAGCTGCCGCCGAGGTACTGCGTGCGTACCCGGACCCGGTCCGGCGACACGCCGAGAGCCTTGGCGGCGACCTGCTTGTCGAGACTCTGGTACTGGGTGCCCAGCCACACGTCGCACCCGTCCGGCGTCTCGTGGATCGTGCAGTTGAGCGGCTCCATGGGCGCGTGCGCGACGTACGGCAGGACGTACTCGCACTCGACGACGTCCTCGGCGCGCGCGAATTCGCGCGCCGTGTCGCCGCGACGGGCGGCGAGCGCCCCCGGAGACCGGGCCAGCGTGCGGTAGCGATCCTCGATCACGGCGCTTGAGAGCAACTCTCCGGCCGCACTCAGGTCCCATTCGACCTCGAGCGCGCGGCGGCCCTCCAGCGCCGCCCAGTAGTGCTCGGCGACCACCGCGATGCCCGACGGCACTTCCACCACGGCCCTGACGCCGGGCACTCGCAGAGCCGCATCCCGGCGATACGTCCTGGCGCGGGCGTTCGGAAGCGGCTTGCGTGCAACCGTGGCCGTGAGCATGTCGGGAAGGTCGACGTCGAGCCCGAAGAGCGGCTGCCCAGTCGCCTTCGCCCGCCCCTCCAGCCGCGGCATCGAGCGCCCGACGATGCGGAACTCCGAGGGATCCTTGAACTTCAGCGCATCCCGGGGAGGGGGCGTCAGCTTCGCGGCATCCTCCACCAGCTCGCCGTAGCCGAACCGCCGACCGTCGGGCCCGAGCACCGATCCTTCCGACGTGCGGCAGGTACCGGGAGCCACGCCCCAGCGAGTGGCCGCGGCCGACACCAGCATCGTCCTCGCAGCGGCGGCGGCATGCCGCATCGAGTCGTAGAAGACCGGGATGCTCGTGCTCGCGTTGGTCGCCTGCACGCCGCCGAAGAGCGGATTGCCGTATGCGGGGTCCGCGGGCGAGGCCTCCGCGGACACGTCGTTCCAGTCCGCATCGAGTTCGTCGGCGAGGACCATAGCAAGCGCCGTGAAGACGCCTTGACCCATCTCCGCGGGACCGATGATCGCGGTCACCTTGCCGTCCGGCGTGATCCGCACGAATGCGTGCGGATGGAGAACCGCCGGCGCGATCGCACGGCGCGCAGTACCGGCGACCACCTCGCCGACCCGGAACCCGAGTACGAGCGCGCCCACTCCGTATGCCGCGCCGGCGAGCACCGCGCGTCGAGTGACCCGCGAACCGCTGCCGCTCATGACGCGCTACTCCGGTCGCCACGCAGCCTATCGGCCGCCGACCGGATCGCCGCGCGGATCCTGGGATAGGTTCCGCAGCGGCACAGGTTTCCCGACATCGCGCTGTCGATCTCCTCGGTCGTAGGCGACGGGTTGCGCTCGAGCAGCGCCGCGGCCGACATGAGCTGGCCGGGCTGGCAGTAACCGCACTGCGACACCTGGTGTTCGAGCCAGGCTTCCTGCAGCGGGTGCAAAGCTTCGCCGCCCAGTCCCTCGATGGTGCGCACGCTCCTGCCCGCGGCCCGCGCCACAGGCAGGACGCACGACCGGACGGCGACCCCGTCGAGGTGCACCGTGCACGCGCCGCACAGCCCCTTGCCGCACCCGTACTTCGTGCCACGGAGCTTCAGCAGGTCACGAAGCACCCAGAGCAGCGGCATGTCATCGGGCGCCTGCACGACGTGCTGCCGGCCGTTGATCGTCAGCGTCTTGCCAGATCCCATCGGTCGACCATCCTCCGTGGCTGCGCCCGCCCGGCTTCACTCGAAGCGATAGGAGAAATCCGCCCCGTACACCCTGGGCCTGCCCGGCTGGAACACGTTGCCGCCGAAGGACTCGAGACCGTAGGCCGAGGCGAAGTACTCCTTGTCGAGCAGATTCCGCGCGAAGATCCCGAACTCCGCCCGGTCGTCGAGGAAGCGGAGCGACGCCCTCGCATCGACGACCGCATACGCGTCTTCGCGCAGACCCGGCCGGTTCTCGACGGTGAAGTAACGCTCCGAGTTCCACCGGCCCTGCACCTGGAGGGACAGCACGTTGCTCCCGCTGATCGCGCGTTCGTAGCGACCCAGCGCGTTGAGCGACCACTCCGGAGACTGGGGCAGCCGATTGCCCGACCGGTCGCCGACCTTGGGGTCGAAGAACTTGGTGAACTTCGCGTCCGGGAGCCAGGTGCCGCCGAAGCTGAACAGCCACGCATCCGAGGCGCGCAACTGCGTCTCGAACTCGGCGCCGTTGATCTCCGCCTCGCCCACGTTCGTCAGGGACGGGAACGGGCTGTCCGGGTTCACGAAGCTCTGCACCTGCTGGTTCTTGTACTGCATGTGGAAGACCGCGAGGTTCGCCCGCAGCCTGCCGTCGAGCATGGTGCTCTTCAAACCGACCTCGTAGCTGTTGAGGTACTCCGGATCCGTCAGGCTCACCTCTGACGGCACGATGATCGCCGCGCCGTTGAACTCGCCGCCCTTGAAGCCGCGCGACGCGCTGCCGTAGACCATCGTCGTGTCGTCGAAGTCGTAGCCGAGGATGACCCGGCCGCTCCACTTCTTCCACGTGCGAACGAGCCGCTCGGGCGGGATCAGCGGCGCGAGGAACGCCGCCTGCGCCTGCGCCCGTGACACCTTCTCGTAGGGAGACAGCGCCGGCACGAACTGCGGCGGCGCCGCCGGCGCGCCGAGCACGCCCGACGAATTGGTGGCCCAGGTCTGGATGGCCGCATCACGCTTGTCCGAGGTCCAGCGCAGGCCGGCCGTCAGCTTCCAGCGTTCCGCGAAGCGGAAGGTGCCGTCGGCGAAAGCCGCGTAGCTCCCGGTCTTCTGGTCGAGCACCTGCGCGATGCCGGTGCCACCGAGGTCGCCGACCTGGTAGTGGGCGAACGACGAATTCTCGTCGCCGTAGTAGTAGACGCCGCCGACCCAGTTGAACGCGCCGGCGTAGTTCGAGGTGACGCGGAACTCCTGGCTCCAGTAGCTGGTCTCGGCCAGGAACGTGCTCGTCAGGAACGACAGCGAGTGACCGTCCGAGTCGTGGAGCCGCTCGAGGTCCGCCGAGTCCCACGCGGTGACGGACGTGAGCTTGTGCGCGCCCAACTCCCAGTTGAGTTCCGCGGCCGCACCATGCGCGTCCACCGCCTCCGTGCTGACCGTCTGCTCGGTCGTCTCGTGCGTCGCGCTCGAATCGCGGATGCCGAAGCCGTAGGGATCGGAGCACCCGTTCAGCACGGCGCCGGACACGGCACCCGGCGGACAGTTCGTCGGAGGAGTCCCCAGAATGAATCCCGGCTTAGAGATCACGTTGCCGCCGTCGCTCTTCCCGCCGTGCAGGCTGACGACCGCCGAGAAGTTCTCGGTCGGCGCCCACAGCAGTTTGCCCCGAACCGAGTTCATGTCGATGTCGCTGGCCTCCGAGCCGTTCCGCGCGACGAACGCCGGATTGACGTTGCGGAACGCTCCGTCGTCGCTCTGCCTCGAGAAACCCAGGCGAAAGGCCGCAGTATCGCCCAGCGAGCCGCCGAGCGCGGCATCGACGTTCAGCGTCCTGAACCGCCCGACGGTGAGCTTCGCTTCCCCTTCCAGACCGGAACCGAGGCTAGGCTTGCGCGTGATGATGTTGATCGCGCCGCCCGTCGTGTTTCGCCCGAACAGCGTGCCCTGCGGCCCGCGCAGAACCTCGATCCTCTCGATGTCGAACAGCGCGAGGCCCTGCGCGACGTTCTGCCCGATGTAGACGCCGTCCACGTAGAACCCGATCGGCGTGATCGACGTGGTGACGAAGCTCGCGTTACCGATGCCACGGAGGAACGTGAGCGGCGTGGCGACGCCGAACTCGTTGTGGATCTGAAGCCCCGGGACGAGTTGCCCGATGTCGTTGAGGTTCGTGATGTTGGCGCTGGCGATGTCCGTGCCGGTCACGGCGTTGATGGAGATCGGCACGCGCTGCAGCGACTCCTCGCGCCGGTTGGCCGTGACTACGACTTCCTCGAGCGTTCCGGTTTCCGCAGCCCGTGCGCTTTCCATCGCCCCGGGGGCGACCACGAGCGCGGCGCAGACTGCGTGCGCGAGGCGGCCGCGACCGGCGCGCCGTCGGTGTGCGGCGGCATCGAGGGCCGCCACGGGTGAGTTTGACTGCATCATGAGTTTCTTCGCCCCCTTCGCCTCGCCACCCGACGTGTGTAGCCAGACGATGGTGAGTACTGCGGACCACGGAATCCATAGGTCCAAAGACTTAGCATCTGACGGGCACGCTCCGGCGCCGAGCATGCGACGCCCTGCGCGCACTCATCCGGGGCGACCGCTGGTCGGGTCGCGCTCCGAGGCGGAGCGCTCGGCCTCGGCTCGGGTGCGAGACCGACCGCGCCGATGCCGAGCGGACCGGAGCGCAGTCAAGACGGAAGTGAGAGCCGCGCAGCGCGACGCTCAGAAACGCACGCGCCCCTGCAGGCCGACGATGCGCGGCGGACCGAACGCCGCCTCGTCGCAGCCGCAGATGGTCGAGAGTTCGAACCCCTGGATCTGGTAGGTCTCGTCGAAGACGTTGCTTGCGAACAGCGCGAATTCGTAGCGCTCGTCGGCGTCTTGCCAGCTCACACGGGCATTGCCGAGCCAGTACGCATCCATCCGGTGACTGCCGAAGTTGTTGATGTTGTTGTACGTACTCGAAGCGTAGCTGCCGTCGAAGCGCAGCCGCAGGTTCCCGCCGAACAGCGTCGACGGCAGCCGGTAGCCGACCAGGTAGTTGAACTTCGTTTTCGGAGTGTAGGTCGGCCGGACGTCCCGTCGCGTGTTGGGAGCGACCAGCAGATCCTCGACGGTCGCGTCGATGTAGGCGATCCCGATGCCGACGTCGACGCCGTCAGCGGGCTGTGCGACGAGTTCGAGTTCGAAGCCCTTGTACTTGGCATCGACGTTGAACACCGCTCCCGACGTGCCGATGAACTGGAACGCCTGGTAGTCGTTGTAGTCGTAGTAGTAGAACGCCCCGTTCAGCCGAACCCTGTTCTGCCACAGGGTCGACTTGAAGCCCGCTTCGTAGGCCATGAGGACTTCCTCTTCGTAGCCGTACTCCTCGGGCGTCAGTTGCGTCAGCAGCGGGGAATTGAAGCTGCCGGCCTTCACGCCGCGATTCACGCCGCCGTACAGCATCAGCCCGTCGTACGGGCGCCACTGCAGCGACGTTCGCGCGGACCAGAGAAAGTCTGACGTACGCTCTTCGTGAGGCGGCAGGAAATCGAACACGCCGCCACCGAGCGCGCCCGGCAGGCGCAGGGGAACGGCACCGGCGAACTGGGCGCTGTCGACGCGGTTGTCGCGCTCGTTGCGGTACAGACGATTCCTGTAGACGTAGTCCTTCTCCTCGACGATGCCCCGCACGCCGATGGTCAGTTCCAGCGTCTCGGTCAGGTCGAAGTCCACGTGCCCGAACAGCGAGTACGAGTCCGTCTTCAGGCGCGCGTCGAACGTCGCTTCGAGGAATTCGTTGGGTCCCGCGGCGGGCAGGAACCCGTTGAAGAAGAGCCCGCCGAAGACGTTGAGTCCGCCGAGGGAATCCGCCAGACCTTGCGAGAACAGGCCCTCCGAGGACAGGAAGTACGCGCCGGCCAGCCAGCGGCTCCGCTGGGTGTCCCCCTCCAGGCGGAGTTCCTGGGTGATCCAGTCGAACTGCATTTCGTCCATGACGATAAACTGTGGCACCGGTCCGGAATCCACGTCGAGCGACTGACGCTTCTCCTGCTCCGCCCAGCTGGTGACCGCCGCGAGCCGCACGTTCTCGAAGTCGTGGGTGACGTGCAGGTTGAGCCCGTGGATCTGGCGATCGTTGCTGTCCGCCGGCGCGTGGTCGATCTCGACCTTGCGCCCGCCGAGGCCGTTCGGCGGCACGTAGCCCCAGAAATCGCCGGTCGCGCCGGGCCTGACTCCGTCGAAATCGAGATCGAAGACCGAGTTGACGCAGTTACCCGTGGAGATCGATATCTGCTCGCAGAGCCGCTGGTTGGCAGGCACGTCACCGGCGAACGCCGTGTCGACGACCTCCCCCTCCACACCATCGCCGTTGGTGTCGGCCACGAACGCCACGGTACCCCTCTGGTGGTACGGCGGAGGACCGGGATCCGAGTGAGCGTAGTGCGCCTGCGCGAGCAGCGACGTGCGGTCCGTCGGCTCCCAGAGCAGTTGTCCGCGCAGCGCCCACTGGTCGGCCTGGAACACGTCGCGCCGCTCGCCCGGCGCGACGGTCAGTGGCCCTCGGCCCTGCGCGGCAAGGAACTGCGGGGTCGGCGGGAGGCCGGCGGCGGAGAAGGCGTTGTCGTAGATCGGGTCGTGGCTGTAGTGGAACGCGGACACGCGCCCGCTGAGCCCCTCGGCGAGCGGGCCGCCGAACGCCGCCTCGAGGCGGAGGGAATCGAAGCGTCCGAACGCGACGTCAGCGTAACCCTCGAACTCCCGCGTCGGCCGCTTGGTGACGAAGTGGATCAGGCCCCCCGTCGCGTTGCGGCCGAACAGCGTCCCCTGGGGCCCCTTCAGGACCTCGACGCGGTCGATGTCGAAAAGCGCGAACATCTGGCCGAGCTGTGTGACCTGGTAGGCGTCGTCGACGTAGAGGGCGTTCGGACCCTCGGCGAGTATGGAGAAGTCGCTCTGCGTGGACCCGCGAATGGTGAACTGCTGCTGGTTCCCGCCGCCGTCGCCGGATACGTACACGCCGGGTGTCTGGAAGGCGACGTCGGTGCTCCTGGTGATCCCGAGCTCGCGCAGCTGTTCGCCCGAGAACGCGGACACGGCTATGCCGACATCCTGCAGGGACTGCTCGCGACGCTGCGCCGTGACGACCACCTCGGCTAGCCCGACCGCGCCGTCCTGGGCGAGCCCGCGCGCCGGCGTGGACAGCGCGACCACCACGCCCACGGCCACCGACGCCGCTCCCCGCGTCAAGCGGTCGCCCGGTGCGCCTGCGCGCGCACGGCCCATCTTCACGCAGACGCCGCTATCGCACCCGTTCGCCGACGACTCGCTCTTCATCGTTGATGCCCCCTATGGTCTGGCGCAGGCGGGAAAACGCCGCGGAAGAGAACACGCTCGCTTCGAGTCTGGCGAAGGGAGCCACGCGGTAGCCATACCTCGAATGGCGTAGGAGCGGAGCGACCCGGAGCCATTCGCATCGGGCGGCCGGACGGCGACGGTCGGATGCCGGCGTCGCCGCACCGCGGGAATCAGGCGAGCAGGAAATCCAGGTGCGCGCGATTGAAGGCTTCCGGCTCTTCCCACTGCGGCCAGTGCGCGCTGTTCTCGAGCACGACCAGCGAACAGTCGGGGATCAGCCGTGCCCCTTCCGCCGCCTCGTCGGCGGATTGACCCGGGTTGTAGCGCGTCCAGAGCACCAGCGTCGGGCACCGGATCCGCTCCAGCAGATGGCGCCCGTACCAGCGGTTGGTGCTCTCGGGCTCGAGCAGAGCGCCGATGCTCTGCTCGGCGATGCGCCCGATGATCGCGGCGCGACCGGGCTGGCTGTAGATCCGCAGGCGCGCCTCGATCAGCTCGTCGGTCAGCGATTCCTCTTCCCGCACCAGCCACCGCATGCGCTTGCGGATGGCTTCGCGCGTCGGCGCGCCCGCCGCCGCGCGGCTGCGGTTCAGCAGGTCGCGGAGTTCGCTCGCGCCCTGTTCGCTCGGCGTCAGGAGTATCCCGGTGTTCAAGACGATCTTGAGCACGCGCGCGGGCTCGGCGATCGCGAACCAGGACGCGACCGATGCGCCGAGCGACTCGCCCGAGATCATCACGCTGTCGGCGCCGATCGCGTCGAGGAAACTCCGCAGGAAGTCCACGTAGCACTGCATCTCGTAGGAGATGTCGGGTGCGCTCGTGTAGCCATGGCCGATCATGTCGATCGCGTAGACGTGAAAGTGCCGCGCGTGGGCCTCGATGTTGCGCAGGTACGCCTCGGCATGGCCGCCGGTGCCGTGCAGGAAGACGAGCGGCGTGCCCTGCCCCGCCTCGATGACGCGCGTGCGGACACCGCCCGCGTCGTAGTACGTCTGCCGGAATTCAACGCCCTGCAGTTCGTTCCAGATGGATGCCATGGCGGGTCCTCAGTAGCGCTGGCTGGTGCCGTCGCCACCGGGCGGCGGCTGTGGCTCGTGACCCCAGATGCTGGGCGCGTCGTAGAGCTTCGGTCGCCACGTCGGGTCGTCGATCAGCCGGCCGCCGTAGCCGTACTCCACCAGCCAGCCGGAGGGGCTGTAGGCGTAGAACGAGATGGCACCGTCGTTCGAGTGGCGGCCGAACGTGAAGGCGATTGGCACGCCGAGGCTGCGCGCCCGGTCGTAGGCAGTCCCGACCATGTCGATCGAGTCGACTTCCAGCATGAAGTGGCCGAGGTCGCCGCCGCGCATGTCGCCCACCGGGTTCGTCAGCGCGATGCTGTGGTGGCGGGGGTTGCAGCGCAGGAACGAGGCCTCGACCCCATCCCAGAAGATGTGATCGCTGACCTGGAACCCGAGCGCGGCGCCGTACCACTCGACGGTGGCCCGCCGGTCCCCGGCCGCGAGCACGACGTGGCCGAGCCGCGGGCCCGCGGCGGGCGCGGCCGCCGCTGCATCAGCGGCCGGGCAGTAGATCTCCGTCGCGACCCCGTCGGGTCCGGTCAGCCGGATGAGTTCGGCCGCGCCGCGCCGTCGGCACAGGCCGTCGCCGGCACGCTCGACCGACACGCCACGCGTCTCGAGGTCGGCCGCGAGACTCGCGAGAGCCTCGCGCGAGCAGGCTTCCCAGCCGACGTGGAGGAGACCGTCCCGTCCGCCCTGCTCCAGCGCGACCCACTGGTCGCGACCACCGAGGCGGTAGCGGTGGACGCCGGGCTCCGGCTCGTCGAACGCGCCGAGGTCGAAGACCTTGCCCAGGAAGCGATCCCAGGCTCCGAGGTCGGATACCTGGCAGCCGACATAGCCCAGCGCTTTGATTCGAGACATGGCCTTCTCTCCCAATCGCGATCGAGGTGGATCAGGTCGCGGGCTCGCCGGCCAGGTCGGCTCGCCTCCGCGTGCAGGTGTCGACGACGATGTGGATCATCTGTCGGATCGTGCCGACGAGATCGGCGGGGGCCACGGCACCCATCCCGCCGAGCCCGTCGCGGAATTCCGGCGGCAGTGCTTCGCCCGAGCGGAACGGGTAACCGATCCGCACGATCGGGATGCCGGCGCGCTGGATCACCGCGGCATCGGAGATCCCGCTCATCGGCGGCGGTCCCGGATAGGGCCGGCCGTGAGTCGCCTGCCACGCGCGCAGCGCGCTCCGCACGATCCAGTGCGCAGGATCGGTGCGCGCGCCCGGGAACGACACGATCAGCTCGACGCGGGCGTCGAGTTCCGGGTGCCGCTCGGCGACGGAGCGCACGAACGACCTGAGTTCCGACTCGAGTTCCGGCAGGGATTGGTCAGGGCCGGTGCGCACGTCGAGATAGATCTCCGCCGCGGCCGGCGGGAACGCAGGCTTCGCCGGCCACCCCGCCCGCACCGCCGCGATCCATCCCTGCGGAAGGATCTCGCGGCTGCGGTGCCGTTCGGGGTACGCGATCAGCCAGTCCTCAAGTTCGAGGATCAAGCGCGCCGCCGGCACGATCGAGCTCCGGAACTCCGGTATGCCGCGCGGGATGCCGGAGTAGCCAAGGCTGCCGCCCACGGTGATCCTGAACCACGCCATGCCCGGATGCTCGTGGTAGACGTCATCCCAGGTCTTGACGATCACCGCGGCGTCCGCCGTGACGCCGTGCGCGAGCAGATGCCTCACGCCGCTGCCGATCCCGGCGTTGCCCCGCTGGGCGACGACCCAGGGCATCCCACCACCGCAGAAAGCCGCGACGACGTCCCCGGCGATCGGAACGCCTGCTTCGACCACGCAGCGCACGGCCTCGGCGATGCTGACGACCATCGACTTGGGGTTCGACGAGCCGAGGCCGATCAGGCTGCCGCCGCGCTCCAGCGTCCGCGGCAGCATGTCGGCCCGCAGTTCGGGGCCGACCCACGGCAAGTCCTGGCCCGGATCCGCGTCGAGGTGCGTGTCGATCGGCGAGTACAGCAACACCGTCGGGCCCTCGCCGCGACCCGGTACGCGCACGATGCAGTTGCCGCTCTCGCCCTGCACGGACTGATAGCGCGCGTCGAGGCCGGACGCCGCCAGTTCCGCCACCAGCAGTTCGCAGACCGCGCGCTCCGCTCCGGTCGGACTGTGGACGTCGGTGAGGCGTCCGATCAGGCCACACATCCGCGCTTCGTCGATCCGGGCGCACGCGCGCTCGTACCAGGCCTGTCGCTGCGGATCGAGGGCGGTCACGTGCGCGCTTCCCGCGACGCTCGGCTACGAACCCCCGGTCAGGCCGATCGCCTGCCCGGTCACGTAGCCGGCCGCGTCCGACGTCAGCCACAGGACCGCCCCGGCGATGTCGTCGGGGCGCGCGAGGCGGCCCATCGGGATGCTGGCCCCGTACCCGGCCTTCGCCGCGCCGTCGCCGTGGAACATCCTGTCGAGCATCGGGGTGTCCACCGCGCCCGGGCAGACCGCATTGACCCGGATGCCCTTGCCCGCGTACTCGAGTGCCGCGGTGCGCGTCAGGCCGACGATGCCGTGCGCGGCGGCGCAGTACGCGCCGTAGCGCGGAGCTGGCGCGAGCCCCCAGCTGCCGGCCATGTTGACGATCGATCCGCCGCCCTGCACGAGCATCTGGCGGAGCTGGTACTTCATGCCCCGCCAGACGCCACTGAGCTTGACGTCGAGCATCCTGCTCCAGTCGCTCTCGTCGATGTTCGCGGTATCGGCCTCGGTGCCTTCCCAGCCGGCGTTGTTGAACGCGCAGTCGAGGCGGCCGAAGCGGGCCACCGTCTCGGCGACCAGCCGTTCCAGGTCGGAGGAACGCGTGACGTCGGCAGGCACGAACAGCGCGTCGGCTCCGCCGCCGCGGATCGCGTCGAGGTTGCGCGCCGCGGCCTGCTCGTTGCGCCCGGCCAGGACGACCTTCGCCCCGGCCGCCCCGAGCGCCACGCCGACGGCACCGCCGATGGCGCCGGTACCGCCGACGATGACGACGACCTTGCCGTCGTGGGTCGGAGCGCGATGGTCCGTCATGGTGTCCTCAGCGCGGGAACTTGCCCTGGGTATGCTCGACCTTCTGCACGCCGCGAGCGTGGTCGCTGCAGAACGTGCGCCACATCAGGAGCTCGACGTCGAAGGGTGCGGTGCGCTCCTGCTGCCATCCTCCCTCCCGCGCGTAGAACTCGTGCGTGGCTTCGCGGGCGGTGGCGTCGTCGATGGTGAACTGGTCGACGACCGGGATCTTCCAGCGCAACTGCCCGAGCTCGCCATTGGCCCATTCCTCGCGCAGCTTCGGGTCGGGCGAGCGGAACCAGCCGACCTGGAAGTAGTAGTGGGAGTCCGCGTCGCGAGGCACGTAGTACTCGTTGTGCACGATGCCGGGCGCGGGCCACCAGTCCACCTTGAGACTGCCCGGCATCCAGCCGCCGACCGTGCCGTCGTAGCTGCTCTTCTCGTACGCTTCCCGCTGCTCGGGCGAGAACCCCCGCGCCATCGGCAGCACGACCTCGGAGTCGGCGCTGCCGTTCCGTCCCGGGATCCAGGCGCTCGTCGACGTGACGTCCGACTTCGAGGCAAGGCGCGTGAAGCCGTTATGGCCGAGCTTGTCCGCCTGGTACATGTTCGTCTCGACCACGACCTCCTTGTTCGGAACCCAGCCGAAGGTCATCGGCAGGCCGGTGCACGCCGACCACGTGGACCAGTTGTGGATGAAGTGGTGGCCGGGATCGAATCCCCCTTCTGCGCCGAGCCGCCAGTTCGCCTTGACGACGTAGGGGTCGGCGACGCAGATCGCGACGTCCTCGTCGAAGAACCCCGGCGCCACGTCGCACTCGACCGGCGGCGGCATGATGTCGCCGATGAACGTGAACACCACGCCCTTCACCTCGCGCACCGGGTAGGTCTTGATGCCCTTCTGGCCGCACATCGCGGAATTCGGGTCGTTGAGGAGGCAGCGGATGCGGCCGTCGCAGAGGTCGAACGTGAAGGTATGGTGCCAGCAGGTGATGGTGTCGTTCGTGAACGTCAGCGGCCGGACCGAGAAGCGAGTGCCGCGATGCGCGCAGCGGTCCTCGATCGCGTAGAGCCTGCCGCCGCGGCGCAGGTAGAGGATCTCCTCGCCGAGCACCTTGACCGCCCTGTGCCCGCCCTCGGGGATGCCGCGCGACGGCAACACCGGATACCAGTGGTTGCGGAAGCCGAGCTCCGCGTCGACCCACTTCTGCCAGGGTCTCTGCGCCGACGGCGGGAGCGCCCCCTTCGCGTTCAGACCAGGGACGTATGCGGCGACGCGATTGAAGAGGTTCTCCGAGATCGCATTCCGGACGAGCGCAGGCTCTTGCATGTCGGCTTCTCCACACCGAGTGACCACCACGAACTGCCGGCGAGCTTGCTCGCTCGCGGGACGACGATCCATACGCCCGAAGCCTTAGAGTGAGGGAAGCCGCCGGGACGCTAAGGCTTAAGTGGTATGGATCGGGCCGCGACGGCGGGGGAACAATCTGGGCACGCGAGTCGGCCCGATTCGCGCTTCGACCCGGCGAGTTCGAGCGTGCCAAAGCGTTTTCTCTGTCCCGCTGCCCGCGTTGCTCCCGAGACGGTCGTCCGCGTGGACCTCGCCGAAGGCCCGTGCGTGGCGGTCTACAACCTCGACGGGGCCTATTACGCGACCGACGACGTGTGCACGCACGGCGACGCGTCGCTCGCCGAGGGGGTCGTGGACGGCACCAGCATAATGTGCCCGTACCACGGCGGCACGTTCGACATCCGGACCGGCGAGCCGACCGGACCGCCCTGCATCGCGCCGCTGCGGACCTTCCGCGTGACGCGCGAGGGCGACGACCTGTACGCGGAGGTCGAGTGAGTCCGCCGGGCCAGGCGCGCCGCGCACCGGCGGGGAACTGACCGTGGCCGAGGGCACCGCACGGCCACTGACGACGGACGGCGACCGCCTCTGGCGCTCTCTGATGGACATGGCCGAGATCGGCGCCACGACGGCCGGCGGCTCCAACCGCCTTGCGTTGACCGATGCCGACAAGGCGGGACGCGACCTGTTCGTGCGCTGGTGCCGGGATGTCGGCTGCAGCGTCGAGGTCGACGCGATCGGGAACATCTTTGCGCGACGCGAGGGCGTGCGCCCGGGCGCCGCCCCGGTGCTCATCGGCTCGCATCTCGACACGCAGGCGACGGGCGGCCGGTTCGACGGCGTCTACGGGGTCCTTGCGGCGCTCGAAGTCATCCGGACGCTGAACGATGCCGGCGTGCACACCGAGTTCCCCATCGAGGCGGTCGCCTGGACGAACGAGGAAGGCGCACGCTTCGCTCCGGCGATGATGGGTTCGGCGGTGTGGTCGGGGGCGCAGGCGCTCGCCGATGCGCATGCGCGCACCGACCGGTCCGGATGCCGCGTCGACGAGGAACTGCGCCGCATCGGCTATCTGGGCGATCGACACTGCGTCCCCGGCCCGGTCAGGGCGGCTTTCGAGGTGCACATCGAGCAGGGTCCCGTGCTGGAAAGGGCCGGACGGCAGATTGGCGTCGTGACCGGCATCCAGGGGGTGCGCTGGTTCGAGATCGGCGTCGACGGCACGAGCTGCCACGCAGGCACGACGCCGATGGACGCGCGGCGAGATCCCATCCGCGCGCTCTCGGAGTTCCTCCCGGAGCTCCATCGCCTGGTCGACCGTCACCAGCCGCTGGCGAGGCTGACGGTCGGGCGGCTCGCCGCGATCCCGGGCGCCTACAACACGGTGCCGAAGCGGGCCACGGTCGGCGTCGACCTGCGGCATCCCGACGCTGCCGTGCTCGACGACCTCGCCGCCGCGCTCGAGAGCAGCGTGCTCGCGGCCTGCGAGCGGCACGGTCTCTCGGGTTCGGTGCGCGTCGAGCTCGACTGCGCTCCCGTGAGCTTTGCGCCGGAGTGCGTGGATGCCGTCCAGCGCGCCGCGGACGCGTGCGGATATCACGCGATGCGCATGGTGAGCGGAGCCGCGCACGACTCGATGCACGTCGCGCGCGTGGCGCCCACCGGAATGATCTTCGTGCCCTGCGAGGACGGTGTCAGCCACAACGAGGCGGAACGGGCCCGGCCGGAAGACCTGGAAGCGGGCTGCAACGTGCTGCTGGGCGCAGTGCTGGAACTGCGGTGATGCGGCCCCGGCGCGCGGGCGCCGGGCCCGCTCCGCCGACACCGTGAGGAGATCCGATGAGCGCAGACATACGGTCGAGCGGGAGTATCGTGCAGCGTCGCATCGGGATGCACGGCTCGCGCTTCGCATGGATCGCCGCCACCGTCGGCATCGTGGCGGCCGCCGCGTCGGTGATCACGGTCGGCCTGTCGCTCAAGCTCTGGCCGATGTTCATCGGTTGGACGTGCTTCGGGACCGGCGGAGGCGACCTGCGGCGTGGCGCGGCGGCCATCGCCTGCCTGGTCATCGGCGTGCTGCTCGGGATGGGAGGGGTCGTCGTGCTCGGCGCGATCCAACCCGTCGCCGGCGAATGGGCGCTGCCGATCGTGATCTTCGGGCTCGCCGTGCTCGCGATGCTGACCCTGCTGACGCCACCGCTGGATGCCATCCCGGGATACTTCCTCGGCATGACCGCGTTCTTCGCGTCGGGCCTGCCGCCGGGAGAGCCGGCGCTCGCGGCGATCCTGCCCGCCGCCCTCATCGGCGGTCTCGCCGCGGCGCTCGTCGTCGCCGCGCCGCGGCTGTACGACCGGTGGTGGTCCTCGCCAGCGGAGCGCACCTAGCCGCCGGGCAGGCGCGGCGCGCCCGCTCCCGCGCGGCCCCGCCTGCAGCGGTCGCGCACTACCGCAATCGCAATCCTCCTTGCCGGGCAGACCTACCATGAGCGTTTCGCATTCGGAACTGGCAGCCAGGCTGCGCTCGGCCTACCGGGACGGAGCGGTGCCGCCGCTTCGCGATGGCCTCGACCCTCTCGATGCGGACGGCGCGTACGCCGTGCAGGAGATCAACACGCGCCTGTGGCGCGAAGCGGGTCGCCGCGTCGTCGGGCGCAAGGCCGGCCTCACCGCCGCCGCGGTGCAGCGTCAGCTCGGCGTCGACCAGCCGGACTTCGGCGTGCTGTTCCACGACATGCGAATCCCGGATGGCGGCCGTCTCGATCCGGCGCGCACCCTCCAGCCGAAGGCTGAGGCCGAGATCGCATTGGTGCTCGGCCAGACCCTGCGCGACCCGGACGCGACGCCGGAGGTCGTCGCGGCCGCCGTCGCGAGCGTGCACGCCGCCATCGAGATCGTCGACAGCCGGATCGCCGACTGGAAGATCACCTTCGCGGACACCGTTGCCGACAACGGATCCTCCGCGTTCTTCGTCCTGGCGCAGGAGGGACGTCCGCTCGCGGGACTCGACCTTTACGCCGCAGGCATGGTGATGGAGGTCGACGGCGCGGTGGCCTCGCTGGGGGCAGGCGCCGCCGCGCTCGGGCATCCGCTTCAGGCGGCCGCCTGGCTCGCCGCGACGATCGCGCGGCGCGGCGACGCGCTGCAGGCCGGCGACGTGCTGCTCACGGGTGCGCTGGGCCCGATGGTGACGCTGAGGCCCGGCAGCCGGGTGCGGGCGATCGTCGGCGGCATCGGCGAAGCGAGCTTCACGTTCCGGGGGACCGGGGAATGAGCAAGGTCAACGTCGCGATCCTGGGATCCGGCAACATCGGCACCGACCTGCTGTACAAGCTGAAGCGCAGCGAAGTGCTGGAGCCTCGCTGGATGGTCGGAGTCGACCCGGCTTCCGAGGGGCTCGCGCGCGCGCGCGCCCTCGGACTCGAGACCACGGACCGCGGCGTCGAGGGACTGCTGCCCGCCGTCGAGATTGACGGCATCGCCATTGCCTTCGATGCGACGTCCGCCTACGTGCATGCCCAGAACGCGGCGCCGCTCACGGCGCGCGGCGTCCGGATCGTCGACCTGACCCCCGCCGCCCTCGGCCCGCTCGTCGTGCCGCCGGTGAACCTCGACGAGCACCTCGGCACCGGAGCGACGAACGTCAACATGGTGACCTGCGGAGGCCAGGCGACGATCCCGATCGTGTACGCGGTCAGCCGCGTGCAGAGCGTCAGGTTCGGCGAGATCGTCGCCACGGTCGCGTCGAAGTCGGCCGGACCCGGGACACGCAGGAACATCGACGAGTTCACCCGAACCACGGCGCATGCGATCGAGGCCCTGGGCGGCGCGCGGCAGGGCAAGGCGATCATCATCATCAACCCGGCCGAGCCGCCGCTGATCATGCGCGACACCGTACACTGCCTGACGGACGCGCCACCGGACCGCGACCGGATCACCCGATCGATTGCCGCGATGATCGCCGAAGTGCAGCGCTACGTGCCCGGCTACCGGCTGGTCAACGGACCCGTGTTCGACGGCGACCGCGTGTCCGTCTACCTCGAGGTCGAGGGACTGGGCGACTACCTGCCGAAGTACGCCGGCAATCTCGACATCATGACGGCGGCCGCCGTCAGGACGGCCGAGACCTGGGCACGACAGGTGCAGCGACTGCCGGCGGCCGCTGCGGGCGGAGGACTCTCGCCATGACCAAGATCCTGGTCCACGACATGACGCTGCGGGACGGCATGCACCCCAAGCGTCACCAGATGACGCTCGACCAGATGCGGACGGTCGCCCAGGGGCTCGACGCGGCGGGCGTGCCCCTGATCGAGGTGACGCACGGCGACGGGCTCGGCGGCAGTTCGGTGAACTACGGGTTCCCGGCACACCCGGACGAGGAGTACCTCGGCGCCGTGATCCCGCTGATGCGGCGCGCCAAGGTATCCGCGCTGCTGCTGCCGGGGATCGGCACGGTCGACCACCTCCGGATGGCGCACGACCTCGGCGTTCACACGATCCGGGTCGCGACGCACTGCACCGAGGCGGACGTCGCGGAACAGCACATCTGTCTCTCGCGCAAGCTGGGCCTCGACACCGTCGGGTTCCTGATGATGGCGCACATGGCCTCGCCGGAACGGCTGGTGCGCGAGGCGCGGTTGATGGAGTCCTACGGCGCGCATTGCGTCTATGTCACGGACTCGGCAGGCCACATGCTGCCTGCCGACGTCACGGCACGCATCTCGGCGCTGCGCGACGCGCTGCAGCCCGACACGGAGATCGGCTTCCACGGCCACCACAACCTCGCGATGGGCGTCGCCAACTCCGTCGCCGCGGTCGAGGCCGGCGCACGGCGGATCGACGCGGCCGCGGCGGGACTCGGCGCGGGGGCCGGCAACACGCCGATGGAGGTCCTGGTAGCCGTGTGCGCCCGCATGGGCATCGAGACGGGCGTCGACCTCTTCAGGATCTCGGACGTGGCCGAGGACCTGGTCGTGCCGATGATGGACCACCCGATCCGCATCGACCGCGACTCCCTGATCCTCGGGTACGCCGGCGTCTATTCGTCGTTCCTGCTGTTCGCGAAGCGCGCGGAAGCGAAGTACGGCATCCCTGCCCGCGAGATCCTGCTGGAACTCGGCCGCCGCGGCATGGTGGGCGGACAGGAAGACATGATCGAGGACGCCGCGCTCACGCTCGCGAGGGTCCGCGGCGCTGCGTAGGGCCCGGGTTCCCCGCCAGCCCTTCGCGACTCCGTCCCCCGGGCGCCTGCCGGGCGGTTGGATGCCGCCGACGGTCAGTCGAACGGATGCCGCCGGACGATAGTCTGCTCGCGATCGGGGCCCGTGCTGACGATGTCGAGAGGCACGCCGGCGAGTTCCCGGATGCGCTCGAGGTAGGAACGTGCCGCGGCGGGCAGCTTCGCGTAGTCGGTCACGCCGATCGTCGATTCCTTCCAGCCCGGCAGGTCCTCGTAGACCGGCTCGCAGTCCGCATAGTGATCGGACAGCAGCGGCGGCTCGTCGCTGACGGCGCCGAGGCCAGCGACCCCGGCCGTGTCGGCGGGGCCCGCGCCGCGCATCCGGTAGCCGGTGCACAGGCGGATCGTGTCCAGGCCGTCGAGCACGTCGAGCTTCGTCACGCACAGGCCGGTGACGCTGTTGTGCAGGATCGAGCGGCGCAGCGCGACCGCGTCGAACCAGCCCGTGCGGCGGCGGCGACCCGTGACCGCGCCGAACTCGTGACCGACACGGGAGAGGTGCTCGCCGTACTCGTCGAACAGTTCGGTCGGGAACGGGCCCGACCCGACGCGCGTGGTGTACGCCTTCACGATGCCGAGCACGTAGTTGAACGCGCGCGGCCCGATGCCGGTGCCGGTCGCGGCATTGCCGGCGGTGGTGTTCGAGGAGGTCACGTACGGGTACGTGCCGAGATCGACGTCGAGCAGCGCGCCCTGCGCGCCCTCGAACAGGATGTTCTCGCCGCGTCGGTGGATGTTCCGCAGCAGCAGGCTCACGTCGTCGACGAGCGGCTTGACGCGCTCCCCCTGCGCCAGCGTCTCGTCGAGCACCTGCTGGAAGTCGATCGTCTCCGCCTTGTAGTAGTGGCGGAGCATGAAGTTGTGCAGGTCGAGGGTCTCGCCGAGCTTCGCCGCCAGCCGCTCGCGCTGGAACAGGTCGGCGATGCGCACCGCACGACGCGCGACCTTGTCCTCGTAGGCGGGGCCGATGCCGCGGCCGGTCGTGCCGATAGCATTCACGCCCCGCGCCCGCTCGCGCGCGCGGTCGAGCGCGACGTGCGACGGCAGGATCAGCGGGCACGCGGGGCTGACCTTCAGGCGCTGGTATACGGGCACGCCGCGCTCCGCGAGCATGTCCGCTTCCTTGAGGAGCGCCGGCAGCGAGACGACGACGCCGTTGCCGATCAGGCACTGCGTGCCGTCGCGCAGGATGCCGGACGGGATCAGCGACAGGATGGTCTTCTGCCCGCCGATCACGAGCGTATGGCCCGCATTGTGCCCGCCCTGGAAGCGTGCGACCGCGCTGGCGCGCTCCGTCAGCAGGTCGACGATCTTGCCCTTGCCCTCGTCGCCCCACTGGGTGCCGATGACGACGACGTTCTTGCCCACGTTCTTTGCCAAGGGAGTCACCGTTGCGGCCGCGTCAGCCGCGCACAAACCAGAGGAGCAGGAGGCCGGCGAGCATGCCGGCCAGCCCGACGACGCGCAGCGTCGAGTCGGGCAACTGGATCAGGGAGGCGAACACGCGCTTCACGCCGGCGGGATTGAGGAAGGGCAGCAGGCCTTCGAGCACCAGGTAGAGCGCGAAGGCCGCCGCGAGATCCTGCCAGTCGATGGAAATGGGGAGTGTCCCCGTTTACCGCCCGCCGCCGGGCTGCTGCATGTACCGGAAGAACTGGCCTTCCGGCGACAGCACCATGATGTCCCCCTCGCGGCCGAGCGCGCGGCGGTAGGCCTGCATGCTGCGGTAGAACGAGAAGAACTCCGGGTTGCCGGCGGTGGCGCGCGCGAAGATCTGCGCGGCGGCCGCATCGCCCTCGCCGCGGATCTTCTCGGCGTCGCGCTGCGCGGCCGAGAGGATCTCGGTGCGGCTGCGGTCCGCTTCCGCGCGGATCCGGATCGCCTGCTCCTCGCCCTCGGCGCGCAGCTGCGCGGCCTGCCGCGCGAACTCCTGCCGCATGCGGGCGAACACGGAGTCCGTCACGTCGTCCGGCAGGTCGATGCGCTTCACGCGCACGTCGACGAGCTGCAGGCCGAGCTGCTGCACCGGCTGCCCCGCGACCTTGACGATGTTGTTGATGAACTCCGCGCGCTCGGCGGCGACGACCTGCTGGATCGTGCGCTGCGCGATCACGCCCTTCAGGCCGTCCTTCACGATCTCGCCGAGGCGGTTGGCGCCCGCCTCCTCTAGGCCGCCGGTGGCGCGGAAGAAGCGGTCCGCGTCGACGATGCGCCACTTCACGTAGAAGTCGACGTTGAGGATCTTGCCCTCGCTCGTCAGGAACTGCTCCGCCGGGAAGTTCCGCGTGATCACCCGGCGCTCGAACTTCTGCACCTGGTTGATGAACGGGATCTTGAAATGCAGCCCGGGCTCGAGGTCCGTGCGCACGACGTCGCGGAACTGCAGGACGATCGCGAACTCGTTCTGCCGGACGACGAAGAAGGTCTGCGACAGCACGATGGCGACCGCCAGCAGGCCGCCGATGATGGCTCCGATGCGCCCGTTCATCAGCGGGTCCCCCGCGAGCGGTCACGCCCGTCGTTGATCGGCCCCTGCCCACCCGAGTTCGGCGTCACGGTGATCTCCGGAATCGCGGGCGCGCCCTGGGCGCCACCAGCCCGCCTCTCCATCAGCTTGTCGAGCGGCAGGTAGAGCATGTTGCCGTTGCCCTGCCCGTCCACGATGACCTTGGTGGTGTTGCCGAGCACGTTCTCCATGGTCTCGTAGTAGAGGCGCTGCCGCACCACGTTCGGCGCGCGCGAGTACTCGGCGGACAGCGCGGCGAAGCGCTGGCTCTCGCCCTCGGCATCGGCGACCACGCGGGTCTTGTAGGCCTCGGCGTCGAGAACCGAGCGCTGCGCGGTACCGCGGGCGCGCGGGATGATGTCGTTCGAGTAGGTCTCCGCCTCGACGCGCAGGCGGTCCTTGTCCTCGCGCGCGCGGATCGCGTCCTTCTGCGCGGGCGCGACCTGCTCCGGCACGTTGACGCCCTGCAGGTTCACCGCGATCACCTCGAGGCCGGTGTTGTAGCCGGCGAGCGTGCGCTGGATCAGGTCGCGCGTGCGCACCGCGATCTCCTGGCGCCCCTGCTCCAGCACGAAGTCGAGGCGGCTCTGGCCGACGATCTCGCGGATCGCGCTCTCGGACACCTCGCCGAGCGTCTTCTGCGGGTCGACCACGTTGAACAGGAACTTCACGGGATCGGCGCGCCGGTACTGCACCGCGATGTCGATGTCGACCAGCGCCTCGTCCTGCGTGAGCATCCGGGTACGGTCGGTGAAGCTCAGGAACTCCTGCGTGTTCACGACCGTGCGCGCCTCGAACGGCCACGGCAGGTGCCAGCGCAGGCCGGGGCCCACGACCGTGTCGAACTTGCCGAAGCGGGTGACGATGGCCTGCTCGGCCGCGCCGACCTGGTAGAAGCCGGTGGCCAGCCACAGCGCGACGATCGCGCCGCCGATCAGGCCAAAGCTGAAGTTCGGCAGGCCGCCGCCGCCGCCGCCGCCGTCACCACCGCCGCCGACCGGCCGCGGGCCCTTGCGCCCGAACAGCCCGCCGAGCCGCCGCTGCAGGTTCCTGACGATCTCGTCCAGATCCGGCGGGCCGGTTTCGGGCTTGCGATCCCACGGATTCCGGGGCTTGTTGTTGCCGCCCGACTCGTTCCAGGACATTGAGTGCTTCCGATGAGGGAGACGACGGCAGGGCCGCTCAGGACGAGGGGTTGGGAGCCGCCGCAGCCTGCGATTGTAGAAATCCGGTTCCGGTTAAACAAGGCGAGCCGCCACCGGGCAGCCGCCACTCCAGGCCTTCGCGCCGGCACAGGTCCTCGAGGTCGAGCGCCGCCATCTCGACCTCGAGAACCCAGCCGCCGTCCTGCGCCGCCGATTCGTGCAACACGGCCTCGCGGCGGAACAGCTCCGCGCGCGCCCGCCCCTGCGCGGGCCCGAGGTGCAGCCGCGCACGGGCGACGGACGCGCCGAACCGTTCGACTAGCGCGTCCTTCAGCAGTTCCAGGCCGGCGCCGGTCTGCGACGAGATCCAGACTCGCTTCGCGACGCCGTGCTCGTCCCGTTCGATTCGCGGCTCCTCGCCGATCAGATCCACCTTGTTGTAGACCTCGAGCTGCGGCACCGCGTCGGCGCCGATGCTCGCCAGCACCTCGTTCACCTGCGCGATGCGGGCCGAGCGCTCGGGATCGGCCGCGTCGATCACGTGCAGGTGCAGATCGGCCTCGCGCGCCTCGAGCAGCGTCGAGCGGAACGCGGCGACGAGCTCGTGCGGCAGGTCGCGGATGAAGCCGACGGTATCGGCGAGCACGATCTCCGGGCAGTGCGGCAGCTTGAGACGCCGCACGGTCGGATCGAGCGTCGCGAACAGCTGGTTGGCCGCGTAGCTCCCGGCGCCCGTCAGCACGTTGAACAGCGTGCTCTTGCCGGCGTTGGTGTAGCCCACCAGCGCGACGCCGGGCACCGGCACTTCGTTGCGCACCTTGCGGCCCGTGTCGCGCTGGCGCGCGAGCTTGTCGAGCCGCGCGTTCAGCGTGCGGATCCGGTCGTTGATCAGGCGGCGGTCGGTCTCGAGCTGCGTCTCGCCCGGGCCGCGCAGGCCGATGCCGCCCTTCTGCCGCTCGAGGTGCGTCCAGCCGCGCACGAGCCGCGTGGCGATGTGCTTCAGCTGCGCGAGTTCGACCTGCAGCTTGCCCTCGTGGCTGCGCGCGCGCTGCGCGAAGATGTCGAGGATCAGCCCGCTGCGGTCGAGCACGCGCCGGCCGGTCAGCTTCTCGAGGTTGCGCTCCTGGCTGGGCGACAGCGGGTGATCGACGAGGATGACCTCGGCGCCGGTCTCCTCGGCGACCCGCTTCAGCTCCTCCGCCTTCCCCGAGCCGACGAAGAACCGTGGATCGGGCGTCCTGCGGCTGCCCGTGACGGTGGCGACCGGCTGCGCGCCGGCCGACACCGCGAGTGCCGACAACTCCTGGAGGTCGGCCGGCGAGACGGGCTCGCCGAGGCCGACGCGGACGAGGAGCGCGCGTTCGCCGCTCCGCGGTCTTTCGAACAAGAGGGGCTCCTGGCGCCGCAGCCCCGCGACGCCGTCACTCGGCCGGCGGCTGTTCCTCGGTCTCGCTGCCATCCGCGGACGGCAGGCGCACGTTGCGCGCAGGCACGACCGTAGAGATGGCGTGCTTGTAGACCATCTGGCTGACGCTGTTCTTCAGCAGCACGACGAACTGGTCGAACGAGTCGATCTGGCCCTGCAGCTTGATGCCGTTGACAAGGTAGATCGAAACCGGAATGCGCTCCTTGCGCAGGGTGTTCAGGAAGGGATCCTGCAGGGACTGGCCACGGGCCATCGCTATCTCCTTGTTATTCCTCGAATCTTGCGTCGCACGGAGGCTCGGGCCCGACCTTCCCTGACCCGCGGGCACATCCCCACGGGCCGCACACCCGGGCGACCCATGACGCCGTCGATGATATCACGCAGAACCGGGCGCCCGACCGCGCGCGCGGAGCCATTCCGCCACGCGGTTCGCCAGCTTCTCGACCACGCCCGGACCCGCGGCGAACGGATCGAACCACTCCGCGTCCGGCTCGGCCCGCAGCCACGTCAGCTGCCGCTTGGCCAGCTGGCGCGTGGCCTGGATTGCGCGGGCGCGGGCCTCCGCGAGGTCCCACGCACCGTCGAGGTGCATCCAGACCTGGCGGTACCCCACCGCGCGCAGCGCCGGGCAGTCGGGATCCAGATCGCCGCGCGTCCGGAGGGCTCCGACCTCGGCCAGCAGTCCGCGTTCCATCATCCGGTCGAATCGTGACGCCAGTCGCTCGTTCAGGACGGCGCGATCGGCCGGCGCGAGCACGAGCTTCAGCCAATCCCCTACCGCCGCACCCCGCAGGTCCTGGCGCTGCAGGCGGCTGAGCGGCGTGCCCGTGATCCGCCAGACCTCGAGCGCGCGCTGGATGCGCTGGGCATCGTTCGGCCGGATCCGCGCCGCCGCGGCCGCGTCCACCTGCGCGAGGCGCGCGTGCAGCGCAGGCCAGCCGACGCGTGCCGCCTCTGCGTCGAGCTCGCGTCGCAGCGCCGGGTCGGCCGCGGGGAGCTCGGCGAGACCGGCCTGCAGCACGCGGAAGTACAGCATCGTGCCGCCCACCAGCAGCGGCACGCGTCCGCGAGTACGGATTTCGTCCATTGCGTGCGTCGCGTCGCGGAGGAACTCGCCCGCCGAATACGGCTCCGCGGGATCGCGGATGTCGACGAGGTGGTGCGGCACGCGGGCCAGCGTGGCGGCGTCCGGCTTGGCGCTGCCGACGTCGAGACCGCGGTAGACGAGCGCCGAGTCCACGCTGACGATCTCGAGCGGGAAACGCTCGGCGAGCGCCACGGCCGCGTCGGTCTTGCCGGTGCCGGTGGGGCCCATCAGCAGGATCGCGGGCGGCGCGGCAGGGCTCGCACCGGGGCGGGCCTGCGTGGCGGGACGATCCGGCGCGTCGCTCATCGACCGCGGAGGAACAGCCGGTCCAGCTCGTCGAGCGAGAGGCGCACCCACGTCGGTCGCCCGTGGTTGCACTGGTCGGCCCGGTCCGTGCGCTCCATCTCGCGCAGCAGCGCGTTCATCTCGGCCAGCGTCAGCGTGCGGTGCGCGCGTACCGCCGCATGGCACGCGAGCGTGGCCAGCATGCGCTCGCGGCCGACCGCCGCCGCTTCGGTGGTGCCGCGCTCGGCGAGTTCCGCGAGCGCATCGCGCACGAGGCCCGCCACGTCGCGCGTGCCGAAGGCCGCCGGCACCTCGCGCACGGCGAGGTGCGCGGGTCCCGCGCGGTCGACGACGAAGCCGAGCTCCGCGAGCGCGGGCGCATGCTCCTCGGCGAGATCCGCGGCCGCGACCCCGACCTCGAGCGTCTCCGGTACGAGCAGCCCCTGGCGATGCACCGGGCCGGTCAGCAGTTCGCGCTTCAGGCGTTCGTACAGCACGCGTTCGTGGGCGGCGTGCTGGTCGACGAGCGCGAGGCCGTCGGCCGTCTGCGCGAGGATGTAGATGCCGTGCAGCTGCGCGATCGCGTAACCGAGCGGCGGGAGGCCGGCCTGCGCGTCGGCGTGCGAACCGGCACCCCGATGCGCGACCGGGTCGGTACCGGCAGGCAGGCCTGCCCCGGGGCCGACGTCCTCGCGCGCGAGCCGCGTCCAGTCGAGGTGCGCGCCCGCGTCGGCGATGCCGAGCCCGAGCGCGACCTGCGTCCGCGGCGAACCGGCAGGCCCGCCCGCCGCGGTGCCGGGCAGCGCGCCGCGAACCAGGCCGAACTCCGCGCCCGCCGAGAGCGGCACGGGACCCGCCGCGGCGGCCGCGGGCCGCGTGGCCGCGAGCGCCTGCTCGACCGTGCGCATCACGAACTCGTGAACGCTGCGCGGATCGCGGAAGCGCACTTCGAGCTTCTGCGGGTGCGCGTTCACGTCCACGCGCACGGGGTCGAGATCCAGGTACAGCACGTAGGCCGGATGACGGCCGTGGAACAGCACGTCACGGTAGCCGAGCCGCACCGCGTTCGCGAGGAAGCGGTCGCGGACCATGCGGCCGTTGACGAACGCGTACTGGCGATCCGGCTGCGCGCGAGAATGCGTGGGCAACCCGAGCCAGCCGTGCAGCCGCAGCCCGCCCTGCGCGTGGTCGAGGTGCACGCAGCCGTGCAGGAACTCCTCGCCGACCAGCGCGGCGATGCGCTTCTCCTGGGCGGCACGATCGCCGGCGACCGCAGCCTCGACCGCGAACGCGCGGCGACCCTGGTGCGTCAGCAGGAAGCCGACGTCGTGACGGCTCAGCGCGAGGCGCGCCACGTAGCGCTCGACGTGCTGGAATTCGGTCGCGGCGCTGCGCACGAACTTCCGCCGCGCCGGCACGTTGTAGAACAGGTCGCGCACCTCGACCGTCGTACCCGGCGGGTGCGGCGCGGGCTCCGGCGCGGCGGCAACGCCGCCGTCCACGGTGATCGAGGTGCCGTGCGTGGCCGGGGCGCGGCGCGAGGTCAGTCGCAGCCGCGCAACCGACCCGATGCTCGGCAGGGCCTCGCCGCGGAAGCCGAGGCTGCCGATCCGCTCGAGGTCGTCGAGGCTCGCGATCTTGCTGGTCGCGTGGCGCTCGACCGCGAGCGACAGTTCCTCGGGCGCGATGCCAGCGCCGTCGTCCACGACCTTCAGCAGGCCGACGCCGCCCTGCTCCACGTGCACCTCGACGCGGCGCGCGCCCGCGTCGAGCGCGTTTTCGACGAGTTCCTTCGCGACGGAAGCCGGGCGCTCGATGACCTCGCCGGCGGCGATCTGGTTGACTAGATGGGACGGGAGGACGCGGATCGGCACGGACGGCACCCGGCTGCGCGGGCGCGCAGTCTAGCAGCCGACCGGGAGTGGTCCGAGGTCCGGGGCGGCCTCGGTCTCGCCGCAGTGGCCTCAGCGACCGCCGCCGCCCGCGGCCGTCTCGCGGGCGGTATCGACGCGCGCCACGGCGGCCGGCGCGCGGGTGCCCGGCGGGGGGTGGTCGCGGAAGTAGGCGCGCACGCCCGACAGGACCGCGTCCGCGATCCGCTTCTGGTGGCGTGGATCGCGCAGGCGCTTCTCGTCGCCGGGGTTCGTGATGAACGCCGTCTCGATCAGCATCGAGGGCACGTCCGGCGACTTCAGCACCACGAAGCCCGCCTTCTGCACCTCGGCCCGGCGGGCCTTCACGACCTCGTTGAGTTCGTTCAGCACGCTCTCGGCCGCGACCTGGCTCGCACTCATCGTCGCCGACTGGGAGAGGTCGAGCAGCACGGATGCCAGCACCGGGTCCTTGTCCTTCAGCGTGACGCCGCCGACGAGGTCCGCCGCGTTCTCGCGCGCCGCCATCCGCCGCGCCGCCTCGCTGGACGCCCCGCGCGGCGACAGGATGAACACGGACGAGCCCGCCACCGCGCTGTTCGCGACCGCGTCCGCGTGGATCGACAGGAACAGGTCGGCCTCGGCCGCGCGCGCGCGCCGCATGCGCTCGCGCAGCGGCACGAAATAGTCGCCGGTGCGCGTCAGCACCGCGCGCATGCCGGGCTCGTCGTTCACGCGCTCGGCGAGCCTGCGTGCGATCGCGAGCGTGACGTCCTTCTCGCGCGTGCCCTGGCGGCCGATCGCGCCGGGATCGACGCCGCCGTGACCCGCGTCGATCGCGACGACGAGATCGCGCAGGCGCAGGGGTGGCAAGGGAGCGGCGGGACGGTCGGACGAACGGTCGGGCTGACGGTCGGTGGCACGGTCGGCGGCGGTCTCGGCGGCACGGGGCGAGGCGCCCGTAGCTCCGGCAGCGGCCCGTGCGGGGACGGCGCGATCCGCAGCCGCACCGGCAGTGCCTCCGCCGGCGCTCGCCACGGGCGCGAGGTCCACGATCAGCCGGAAGCCGAACGCATCGGTCGGATTCGCGAGCGAGGCGCGGGCGCGCACCCGCTCGCGCAGATCGAGCACCACGCGCAGGTCCCCGCCCTCCCGGGGTGCCGAGCGCAGCCGCGTGATCACGCCGTGGCCGTCGGGCAGGCGCGCGAGACGCGGATCGAGCGTCGCGTTATCGAGGTCGATCACGACGCGATCGGGATCGACGAGCGTGCTGAGCCGGTGCGGCGTATCCGCCGAGACCTCGATCACGAGCCGCGTCGCCTCGGGCGTGGCGTGCAACCGGACGTCGCGAACGGTGACGGGCTGGCCGGCGGCCACGACGCCGCTGGCGAACAGCGCGAGGCAGCCGAACAGCGCGGGAGTCGCGCGCCGGCGAACCAATCCAACGACCGCCATCTGCAGGCCCCGCAGCATGACCGGCACTCTACAGCCGCGCCAGCAATTTCTCAAGATAAAATAACGGTGTAGAGACTCATCCTAATCCTGAGTCTGCCGCCAGTCGCCGGAGCAGGCGCCGCCCGGCCGCCGTACCCGCCACGAGTTCGGCGCACCGACCCGCGGCGGGCCCCGCCGGCGCGTGCCGGAGTCGCACGGCCAGGTCCGCGGCTGCCGCGACCTCGGGCACGCGTTCGGGCCACTCGACCAGCAGCCAGTTCGGCGCGGTCTGCAGGTCGCGGAAGCCGAGGTTCTCCAGGTCGTCCCACCCGCCCAGCCGATACCAGTCGAGGTGATGGACCGGCCGGCCGGCCGCCTCGTAGCTCTCGAGCAGCGTGTAGGTCGGGCTGCGCACCGCGCCCGCGACGCCGAGCGCCGCGAGAAAGCCGCGCGCGAGCGTCGTCTTGCCGGCGCCGAGGTCGCCGTCGAGCACGAGGAAGGCGTGGCCCGGCGCCTCGGCGCACAGCGCGCGCGCGAGCGCCCCACCGAGCGCAGCGGTCGCGTCCGCGTCCGGCAGATCGCAGGTCACACGCTCGGGTTCACGCATGCGTGCAGGTGTGTCATCAGGTCGGAAGCCAGCAGGCCGCGCTCGCCACCGCGGGCCGCGAGATCGCCGGCCGTCGCGTGCACGCGCACGCCCACGGCCGCGGCGAGTTCGAGAGCGGCCGCCGGGTCGGGCTGCTGTGCCGCGATGGCGGCGATCACGCCGGTCAGCACGTCGCCCATCCCGGCCGCGGCCATGCCGGGGTTGCCGCGCTCGCAGATCCAGGGCGCGGCGCCGTCGCGCGCCACGAGCGAGCCGGCGCCCTTCAGCACCGACACGGCACCGAATCGCGACGCGAGCTGCAGCGCCGCGCCGCGCCGGTCCGCCTGTACCGCGTCGATGGTCGTGCCGAGCAGCCGCGCGGCCTCCCCGGGATGCGGCGTGAGGCACGCGTTCGCGAGCCGGCGCGGGGTCACGGCGAGATGGTTCAGAGCGTCGGCGTCGACGACGAGCGGTCGCGCCGCGGCAAACGCCGCCTCGACGAGGGCAGCGGCCCACGGCGTGCGGCCGAGCCCGGGGCCGACGGCGACGACGTCGGCGGCGTCCAGCAGCGGGACGAGCGCCGCGGCGTCCTCGACGCCGGCGCAGATCAGCTCCGGTCGACCCGCCGCGATCGCGGCAGCGTGCGCGGGCCAGGTCGCGATCGTGACGAGCCCGGCACCCGCGCGCAGGGCGGCCTCGCCGGCAAGCCGTACGGCGCCGGGCATCCCTGCTCCGCCGCCGATCACCAGCACGCGCCCGTGCACGCCCTTGTGCGCGGTGCGTGCGCGGCGCGGCAGCGCGGCCCGCAGCTGCACGTCGGTGATGCGCGCCAGGTACGGCACCGCTGCACCGAAGGCCTCGGCGGGCACGTCGAGGTCGTCGCAGACGAGCCGGCCGACGTGCTCCGGCCCGAGACCGAGCAGGCACCCGGGCTTGAGTCCCACGAACGTGACGGTCAGTGCCGCACGCACCGCGACGCCGCGCGGCCATCCCCTATCGGAGTCGAGCCCCGAGGGGACGTCGAGTGCGACGATCGGCCGGCCGCTCGCGTTCAGCGCCTCGATCACCCCCGCCAGCGGCCCGTCGACGGCGCGGTCGAGGCCGATGCCGAGCAGCGCGTCGACGATGACGTCCGCGTCCGCGGCGAGCGCGGGCGACCAGGGCTCGACGGCGCCGCCGCTCGCGGCCCAATCCGCCGCGGCGCGTTCGGCGTCGCCACCGGCGGGCGGGCCCACCGGTGCCGCGACCCGCACGTGCAGCCCGGCGGCGCGGGCATAGCGCGCGACCACGTAGCCATCGCCCCCGTTGTTGCCGCGACCGCAGACCACCAGCACCCGGCGCGCGAGCGGCCACTGCGCGCGCAGCGCGGCGAGAGCGGACTCGCCGGCACGGGTCATCAGCAGGTAGCCCGGGAGGCCGTGCTCCGCCTGCGCCCGGCGGTCGGCGGCACGGACGTCGGCGGTCGAGTGGACGACGGCGGGAAGCGCTTGCATGCGGCGATTATCGCCGAGGCCCGGCGCCTATACTCGCGCCCCGATGCTCCGGTACCGCGCCCCCGCCGACGCCCCTGCCCCGACGAGGCCCGCCGACCCGGCCGCGCTCGCGCTCGAGATCAAGGGGTACGCGCGCGACCTCGGCTTCACCGACGTCGGCATCGCGGGGATCGAACTCGCGGACGACGAAGCGCGGCTGCTCGAGTGGCTCGCGGCCGGGATGCACGGCGAGCTGCACTACATGGAGCGCTTCGGCGCGACGCGCGCGCGGCCCGCGGAGCTCGAGCCCGGCACGGTGCGCGTGATCTCCGTGCGGCTCGACTACTGGCCGGCGACCGCGGCGGACGCGCAGGGCGTGCTCGACGCGCCGGAACTCGCCTACGTCTCGCGCTACGCGGTCGGCCGCGACTACCACCGGCTGATGCGCAATCGCCTGCAGGACCTCGCGAACCGCATCGGCGAGCGCATCGGCGAGTACGGCTACCGCGTGTACGTCGACAGCGGGCCGGTGATGGAGAAGCCGCTGGCGCGCAACGCGGGGCTCGGCTGGATCGGCAAGCACACCAATCTGATCGACCCGAAGGGCGGCTCGTGGTTCTTCCTCGGCGAGCTCTACACCGACCTGCCGCTGCCGGTGGACCCGCCGGCCAGCGAGCACTGCGGCACTTGCCAGGCCTGCATCCCGGCCTGCCCGACCGGCGCGATCGTCGGGCCCTGGCGGCTCGACGCGCGCCGCTGCATCTCGTACCTGACCATCGAGCTGCCGGGCGCGATTCCCGACGAGCTGCGGCCGCTGCTGGGCAACCGCATCTACGGCTGCGACGACTGCCAGCTGGCGTGCCCGTGGAACAAGTTCGCCCGCGCGACGCGCGAGCCCGGCTTCGAGCCGCGGCACGGGCTCGATGGCGCGCGACTCGTCGAGCTGTTCGCGTGGACCGAGCAGGAGTTCGACCAGCGTCTGCGCGGCAGCCCGATCCGGCGAATCGGGCACGAGCGGTGGCTGCGCAACATCGCGGTCGCCCTCGGCAACGCGCCCCCGACCCCGGAGGTACGCGCGGCGCTCGAGAGCCGTCGCGATCATCCGTCCGCGCTGGTGCGCGAGCACGTCGAGTGGGCTCTCGCTCGAAAAGGGGTCTGACCCCTACTTCAGCGGATCTGCACGCGCACGTTGTCGAGCAGCCGCGTCGTACCGAGCCGCCCTGCGGCCAGCACCACCACTTCGCGCGTGTCCTCGCGCGGCGGCAGCAGGTCTGCGGCCTGGCGGATCGAGAAGTAGTCCGGCGCGAACCCCGCCTTCTGCAGGTCGCGTAGCCCGGCGAGCTGCAGCGCGTCGTAGTTCCGCTCGCCCTCGAGCAGCGCCTTGCGCGCGACGTGCAGCGCGTCGCGCAGGCGCGGAGCGACGTTGCGCTCGCGCGCCGACAGGTAGCGGTTCCGCGAACTGAACGCGAGCCCGTCGTGGTCACGCACCGTCGCGCCTGCCAGCACCGCGATCGGCATGCAGAGGTCCTGCACGAGCCGCCGCACGATCACGAGCTGCTGGTAGTCCTTCTCGCCGAACACCGCGACGTCGGGCTGCACGATCTGGAACAGCTTCGTGACGACGGTCGCGACGCCCTCGAAATGCCCGGGCCGCACGTGCCCCTCGAGGATGCCGGCGAGGTCCGGCACGTCCACGCGCGCCGAGCGCTCGTACCCGTTCGGGTACATCTCGAAGGTCGTCGGCGCAAACAGCACGTCCGCCTTCGCACCGGCCAGCAACTCGGTGTCATGCTCGATCGTGCGCGGATAGCGGTCGAAGTCCTCGTTCGGCCCGAACTGCAGCGGGTTGACGAACACGCTGACGACGACGCGATCCGCCGCGGCACGCGCCTGCTCGACGAGACTCAGGTGGCCCCGGTGCAGGTTGCCCATCGTCGGCACGAAGCCGACGCGCAGACCATTCTGCCGCCACGCGCGGACGCGGTCGCGGATCGTCTGGATGCGGGTGAGGGTCTCGAGCACGGCGCGCTCCGTCAGAAGCAGTGCTCGGGCTGCGGGTACGAGCGGTTCTTCACCGCCTCGACGTAACGGCGGCAGCCCTCGAGCGGGCTCCCGGCGCCCGGCATGAAGTTCTGCACGAATCGCGGCTTGCGGCCCGGCGTGATGTCGAGGATGTCGTAGATCACGAGGATCTGGCCGTCGACGTCCGGCCCTGCGCCGATGCCGATCACCGGCACGTGCAGCGCCTGCGTCACCTCGCGCCCCAGCGCGCTCGGCACGCACTCGAGCAGCACGACGTCGGCACCCGCCGCCTCGAGCGCGCGCGCGTCGTCGAGCATGCGCTTCGCCTGCGCCTCCTCGCGGCCCTGCACGCGGAACCCACCCTGCTTGTGGATCGACTGCGGCCGCAGCCCGAGGTGCGCGCAGACGGGGATGTCGTGGCTCGCCAGGAACTCGACGATCTCGACCTGCCCCGCGCCGCTCTCGAGCTTGACCATCTTCGCGCCGCCTTCCTGCATCAGCCGCACCGCGTTCTCGAGCGCCTGCTCGCGCGAGGAGTAGCTCATGAACGGCATGTCCGCGACCAGGAACGGCCGATACAGCCCGCGCGCCACCGCGCGCGAGTGATACACCACGTCGTTCATCGTCACGGGCACGGTCGTGTCGTAGCCCAGGATCACCATGCCGAGCGAATCGCCGACCAGCACGATATCGACGCCCGCGGCGTCGACGACCGCGGCGAAGCTGGCGTCGTAGCAGGTCAGGCAGGCGATCTTCTGCCCTTCCGACTTCATCTTCGCGAGCGTCGCGACGTTGACCGGCGGGCGCGTGGAGTCGCGCTGCTGGAGGTGCGTGTACATGGGTTCAGCCCCGGAACGGGTTGAAGTAGTGACGGCCGCGGCGCGGCTTCGCGATCGCCTGCTGCAGCTGGGCGTAGTCCGCGTCGTTGGTCGCGAAATCCGCCTCGGAGGCGTTGACGATCAGGAGCGGCGCAGCGTCGTAATGGTGGAAGAAGCTCGCGTACGCGTCGACCACACTCTCGAGGTACGCGCGCTCCAGCCCCTGCTCGAACGGCGCCTTGCGCCGCGCCATGCGCGCCTCCAGCACGTCCACCGGCGCCTGCAGGTAGACCACGAGGTCCGGCACCGGCGAGTCGATCGCGAGGCGCTCGTAGACCTGCTGGTACAGAGAGTACTCCGCGTCGTCGAGCGTGAGACGCGCGAACAGGCGGTCCTTGTCGAACAGGAAGTCGGCGATGCGCAGCGGGGCGAACAGGTCGTGCTGCCGCAGCTGCTGCAGCTGGCGCGAGCGCTGGAACAGGAAGAAGAGCTGGGTCGGGAACGCGTTCGCGCGCGGCTCGCGGTAGAAGCGCTCGAGGAACGGGTTCTCCTCGGGGTGCTCCAGCACGAGGTCCGCGCCGTAGCTGGCCGCGAGGCGACGCACGAGCATGGTCTTGCCGACGCCGATCGGCCCCTCGACGACGACGTGCCGGTACGGCAGCGCGGCGACCGGGGACTTCGACGCGTCGCCGGCGCCGGCCACGGTGCCGGCACCCACGCCGATGACGATCGGCGGCGTGCTCACGAACGGGACCTCAAAGCGGTTCCACTCCCCCGGCCTGTCCGGACGACTCGAGTGCGGCCACGAGCGCGCGGACGCGCCCGCAGCGCGGCACCTGCAGGTCGGGCGCGACGTCGTGCAGAGGATACAGGACGAACCCGCGCTCGTGCAGGCGCGGGTGCGGCACCACGAGCGCGTCGGTCGCGAGTTCCGTGTCGTGGTGGACGAGCAGGTCGAGGTCGATCGTCCGCGGGCCGTAGCGCACCGCGGGCGGCACCTTGCCGAGGCGCGTCTCGAGCGCGCGCAGCTCCGCATGCAGCGCGGGCGCGTCGAGGCGCGTGATCAGTGCTGCGCAGGCGTTCACGAAGTCCGGCTGGTCCTGCGGGCCCACGGGCTTCGCGCCGTAGAGCCGCGAGCGCGCCACGAGGCGCGTGTCCGGCAGCGCAGCGAGCGCGTCGAACGCCCGCTCGACCTGCGCACGCGGGTCGCCGAGGTTGCTGCCGAGCGCGACGTAGGCCGGGAACCAGCGGCCGGCGGGGGTCATCGAGGAGAGGTGCGCGTCAGGCGTGCGACTGGCGGTTGCGGCCGCCGCGACGACGACGACGGCGTGGCGGCGCGCCGTCCGCGGCGGGCTCGGCGCCGTCCGGCTCGTCGGCGTGCTGCGAGGCCGTCACCGCGGCGACGCGCTGCTGACGCTCTTCCGCGGGCAGTTCCTGGATCTCGGTCCACCAGTTCGCGAGCTCGGCCGGTGCGTCGCCGGCGTGCGCGCGCAGCACGAGCAGGTCGTAGGCGGCACGGAAGCGCGGATGCTGCAGCAGCGCGAGAGCACGACGGCCGTCGCGCCGCTCGAAGCGCGGCTGCAGCGCGATCAGTTCCCGGAGCGGCAGCGTGAAGCGCTTCGGCACCGCGACGCGCTTGATCTGCTGCTGGATCACGACGTCCGCCGCGTCGGCGAGCGCCTGCGGATCCGGCGCGCCAGCGCGCTTCTCGCGCGCGAGCCGCACGATCGGCCCGTACAGCAGCACCGCGAACAGGAAGGTCGGCGTGACCGAGCGATTGGCGGCGACGCGCGCGTCGGTGCTCTCGAGGCCGGCCGCGAGCAGGCGCGCCACGACGCCGTCCGGCTCGCGCTCCAGGTCCTCGTACACCGCCGGGAACAGGTGCGGCAGCAGGTCGAACTCGCGCAGGGCGGCGAAGCTCTCGACGCCGTGGCCGGCCAGGAACAGCTTGTTCGACTCGTCGAACAGCCGCGCCGGCGGCACGCCGGCGAGCAGCGGCGCGAGCGGCTGCATCGGCGTGCGCGTGTCGCGGTGGATCGTGAACCCGAGCTTCGCGGCGAAGCGCGCCGCGCGCAGCAGCCGGACCGGGTCTTCGCGGAAGCGCGTCTCGGGATCGCCGATCAGGCGCAGCACGCGCGCCTGCACGTCCGCGACCCCGCCGACGTAGTCCCACACCGAGAAGTCGGCGATGTTGTAGTACAGCGCGTTCGCGGTGAAGTCGCGGCGCCAGACGTCCTCGTCGATCGTGCCGTACACGTTGTCGCGCAGGATGCGGCCGCTCTCGTCGTGCGCGCGCGCGTCGTCGATCTCGCGGTGGTCCTCGTCGTCCACTTCCTCGGGCGCCGCCGCGGCGCGGAAGGTCGCGACCTCGATGATCTCGTCGCCGAAGTGCACGTGCGCGAGCCGGAAGCGCCGGCCGATCAGACGGCAGTTGCGGAACACGCGCCGGATCTCCTCCGGCAGCGCGTCGGTCGCGACGTCGAAGTCCTTGGGTTCGCGGCCGAGCAGCAGGTCGCGCACGCCGCCACCGACCAGGAAGGCCTGGTAGCCCGCGTCCTTCAGTCGGTACAGGACCTTCAGCGCCTGGGGCGAGATCTGCGCGCGCGAGATCGTGTGCGCGGGCCGCGGGATGATCGCCGGGGCAGCGGACGGGGACGCAGTGGCTTCGTTCAAGACTGGGGGCGCCTGGCGAGTGACGGGGCAGGCCGCGGCGGCCGTCCGAGCGAGGCCATCGGGTGGCAGGCCCCAGGAGCGGCCGGCACGAGGCCGGCGGGTTGCGGGTATTCGCTTGAGCGTGGCACGAAGCTCCGTATAATAGCAGGCTCGATCGGACCTGTGCCTCAGGGTCCCCACGCCCGCGCTCCCATCGTCTAGAGGCCCAGGACACAGCCCTCTCAAGGCTGGTACGAGGGTTCGAATCCCTCTGGGAGCGCCATTCTTTTCAGCGCCTGCGCCCCGGTCTGCCCGACGCGGCCAGGCATTCCTCGAGCGACGGCGCGAACGCCTCGGCGGGCCCGTGCCTGCGCCATACCCAGGGCGGCTCCCATTCGTTCGGCGGCCTCGACCACAGGCCGCGCCGGGCGACGCGCGCCCGCTCCTCCAGGATGCACAGGAGCGTCGCCTGCTCGGCGTAGCGCCGGTAGGCCCAGCCGTGCCCCTGCTCGACCAGCCACGAGTTCACCCACACGTCGCCGATGAACACGTGGGCCACGTGACGGTCGTAGCGGTCGGCCTCCAGGAGGCGGAACCGCACGGGCTTGCCGAAGATGAGAGCCGACAGCGCCTGCTTCGCCCGGTTGGCCCAGGGCTGTCCACGCTCGGGAGTGTCCACCTGGTCGAGCCGGAGTCGGATCGGGAGTGGGTTCTTGCGGCGAGGGAACCCGAGGCTCATCGCGGTCTGGGCACTGACGAGCACCTCGATGGTGTCGCCGTCGATGACGCCGATGACCTCGCCTTCCCCCGTGTCCGTCAGCGCGCTCCCGGTCGCGGCTGCGACCGGAAGGTACGCGAGCATCGCGACCGCGATCAGCACGGCGAGCATCGAAGTTCCCTTTCGGCGGCACCGCGTGCCGACGCGCGCGGAAGTCTAGCGAACTTCGATCGGCTCGCCGCGATGGGACCCACGGAACGGCATTCGCGCGGGGCGCGCCGCTCTGCCCTCCACCGAGGCCCTCGTCGGTCCGCCGGGGGCCATCACCGCCGGGCAGGCCACGCGGCCTGACCGGCGATTCCCGACTGCATCGAGAGCGCGGCAGAGCCGCGTCTCGTCGCGGAGCGCAGCGCCCTGCGACGCCCCGCCCCGTCCGCTCGCCGAGATCGCACCCTCACCTCACCGCGGCTCGCCCTTCACCGGCCCGAACATCGGCGGCGGCTTCCGGTGCCACGTCGCCGCCTCGTAGGCGGACCCCACCTTGATCACGGGCCCGTCGTGCCCCGGTCCCGCCCAGAACATCAGGCTCAACGGCATCGGGTACGGCAGCTTCGTCTCCACCTCGCCCGCCACCGACGTGTAGCGCTTCCCGTCCTCGCTCAGCCGGTACTGCGGCGCGTACTCCACCGTCGTGTAGCCCGCCGGCACGTCGATCTCCGGTCCGCCGAACAGCGCGGTGAACTGCGCACAGCAGCTCTGCGCCGGACGGTTGCTCACGACCGGCTCCGTCGGCCCGCCGATCTTCGGCGGCAGCAGCGTGTTCTCCGGGTTCACGAACACGTCGATGTCGTTCTCGTACATCACCTTCTGGACGACCAGCTGCATCACGCGCGACATCTCGAGGTAGCTCATCAGCGTGTCGGCCGGCCGCATGTCCTGCCAGCCGATCGCGTTCTTCGACCACGCGGTCGACTCGCCGTCCTCGAACTTCGCGTTCGCGACGTAGGCCGCCCAGTCCTTCACGCGCCGGTCGCCGCGCTCGGCGAGGTACTTGTTCACCGTGAACGGGCTCTTGAAGTTGTCGAGGCCCGCGCTGATGCGCCGCAGGTTCACGTTCGGCGACAGCGGCGCCTTGCCCATCGCCAGCGCGATCGCGTAGTCCACGGTGCGCACGTCCCAGCCCGGCACCGCGAACTCGAGCTCGCCGTTGCGGGTCTGCCAGAAGTACTCCGGCACGTTGTGCGCCAGGATCTCGCGGAACGCGTCCTGGCAGGTGTACCGCAGGTTCGGCACGTCCGGGTCGTCCGGGTACATCGGGTCGTGGGACTCGACGAGCTCGGCGCCCAGCTGGTCGCGCACGACGCCGACGCGCATGCCCTTCAGCGGCTTCGCGGCGACGTCCTCGCGCTTGACGACGAAGCTGGCGAACGGCCTCTCGGGACTCAGCTCCGGCGGGATCGCGGTCCACGTGTCGTCGCCGTGAAAGCCCTGCACCGCGTCCAGCACCTTCGCCACGTCCTCGGTGGTGCGGCAGCGGATGCCCGCGCGGTCGCCCGCGCGCCGGCCATTGATGCCGCCGTGCATCATCAGCCTGCGGGTGTTCAGCAGGTTCACGACGTTGTTGCGCGAGGCCGGGCCCTCGCACGAGGCGGAGCACTGCGCGCAGATCGAGCACATCACGAGGTTCGCGGCGACCGACACGCCGGACCCCGAACTGGTGCCGCGCGGCACGCGCTCCGTGTCGTACGGGTTGCAGGCCTGGCCGTCCCACGCGGCGTAGGCGTAGTTGCCGCCCGGCTTCCAGGTCTCCGGATGGTTCGGGCCAGCCGACCGGTCGAGCCCCGTCGGCGCCGCGGTCGCGTTCGCGTTCGCGTTCGCGTTCGCGTAGATGATCGCGCCCTTCGCCCGCAGGTCCGCGATGTCCGGCGAATCCCTGCGCGCAGGGTCGTACGCGTAGTTCACGTCGCCGCGCAGGTTCAGCGTCTCGAGCGCGTTCAGCTGGCCCGCGTTCGGGATGCCGACGCGCAGGCCGAACTGCTGCATCACCGTCGCGTCCGACGCCGTCGGCTCCATCCGCCCGAACTCCACCGGACGGCCCTGGTAGCGCGCGAACTCGGGGAACACGTCGGCCGCTGCCACCGTCTTCGTCGGGTGCTTCACGCGTGCGCCCGCTCGCACCGCGCCGAGCGCGGCCTTGAACGGCTTGCCGTCGGCGGTGACGAGCGCGGTGCGCATGCCGTTGTAGGCCTTTGCCCGCGCCACGTACGCCTCGACGAGCCCGCGGCAGGTGATCGCACCGCTGCGGATCGCGCCGTGCACGTCCGCGATCGTCGCTTCCTCGAGCCTGAACCCGCCGGTCCAGGCCGCCGCGACGCCGGGGGTGCCGCCGGAGCGGGCGCGGAAGCAGCGCTCGTCGGTGAGGTTGAACAGGTCGAGATTCACGCGCGTGTTGCGCCAGTCGAAGAACGCACCCGCATCGACGATGGTCGCCGCCGGCAGCTCGATCAGCTTCAGCCGGCCCGAGTACGTCGACGAGAGGCGGTTGCCGCTGAGCGTGAAGCCGAGATCGTTGTCGCGCTCGTAGTTGGCGTTGAGGCCGAACCGGCGCTCCGGGTTGCCCTGGCGCGTGCGGTACTCCGACAGCCCTGCCGGCAGCACGAGGTTGCGCGTCGGCGCCCACTTCACCTCGGTCTCCCAGCCCTTCGTGATCGACGAGGACACCTCCGCACCGAGCGCTGGGTCGTCCTGCACGCGCACGTCGGAGCGCGTCTGCTCGTACACCGCGGCCGCGAAGTACAGCCGGTCGTCGAACAGCGTCGCCTTGAGCCCCGCCTCCTCGAGTTCCGCTTCCCCGATGTGGCCGGCCGCGATCACGCCCGGATCCATGCTCTTGTTGTTCGTCTCGAGCGTCAGGCTCGAGCGCGCGTAGGTCACGTCGAGGGCTCGCCGATCGCCGGGGCGGGCAGCGGCGCGCAGCGTTCAGCGACGCCGTGGGCGCCGTGCCTGCGGGCGGCGTGTCGGGCCCCCCGTGCGCGCGGGCTTTGCCCGCCCCTGTTCTTCGTCCACGAAGCGCTCGAGCACGCGCTCGAAGCGGCGACACGCGTCGGCACCCAGATTCTCGACCTGCCGCAGTCGGACCAGCAGCGCGCGGCTCAGGCGGCTCGCCGGCGCCTTCTGCACCGCCCGGCCGAGCAGCACGTCGGTGGACACCTGGAACAGGTCGGCCAGCAGGCCGAGCAGCGCGCCAGGGGGGCGGCCCGTGCCGCTCTCGTAGTACGCGATCTGGCGCCGCGAGACGCCTACCCGCTCGGCCAGTTCGCTCTGGGTGAGGGAAGCGCCGGCCCGCAGTTGCGCGAGCCGGGCGCCGAATTCCACGTGCGGCGCCGCCTTCGCGGGCTTGCGACGGGACCGGGGCGGACGGGAGGAACTGCGGAGCACCCTCCGACTATAGGATTTTCCCGCAACGGTTGCATCGTGCATTCACCGATGTCTCCGCCTCGTTACGGGCTGCGCGGGCGGCCGGCGCTTCGGACCGGGTGGCGCACCTCCTCGCCTGTCTCGCCGACCTGCACGTGCTCCGCAGCGTCGTCTGGTTCGTCGGCATCGGCAGCGCGGTCGCGATCTTCGTGGCCGCGGCCTGATCGCTGGCGCCTCGCGACGCCGTTCGCTAGGGTGCCGCCATGAAACGGGTCCGGACGCACCGCCCATGAGCCCGGCCGAACAGCGCGTCGCCGAGCTCGTCGAGAAGTGGCTCACCAGCCTCGAGCTTCACCTCAAGTACGCGAACCTCACCGACGAGGCGTACTGGCAGGTGCAGCCGTGGGCGCGCCACCAGCGCCCGGCGCGCTGGATCCTCGAACTCGCCAACACGCGCGCCCACGAACTGCAGCGCCAGGTGCAGGCGCGCGCGGCCGCTGGCGACGCGAGCTTCGCCGAGGCGCTGGAGCTGATGGCGTTCCTCGCCAACCTCGTCGGCGTGCAGAACATCGAGCGCTTCATCCCGCTCGCCGAGCGCGAGCGCGAGAACCCCGAAGCGCTCGGGCTCACCCAGTCCACGCTGCAGCCGCTGACCTCCACCGCGACGTTGGCGCAGCCCCTGACGTCCACGGCGACGCTCGTGCAGCCGCTGTCGACCACGATCACGCAGGCACGGCCGCTGCTGGAACCCACGCGCGAGTGGCAGCGGCCCTCGTTCGAGGCCGCCAGCGCGCTCATGGCCACCGTGCAGGTCGCCGCAGCTGCACCCGACGGCGATGCCGCCGCGATGCAGGACGCTGCGCCGCATCCGGTCGCCGATCACACGGTGCAGATGCCCGCCCCGGCGTCGGCACCGCCGCCTGCCAGCCCGGCACCGACGGCGGCGGCAACGGCTTCGGCGCCCGCGACGCCGGCGATCCCGATCCTGAGCGGCGCGCCCGTGCTGACGCGCGCGGCACTCGAAGCCCGCATGGCTCGCCCTGCGCCACCGACCAGCCGCGCAGTGCCTCCGGTCGCGACTGGCGTTCAGCCGGCTCCGCCCGCGCAGCCTGCAGCGCCGGTGCAGAAGCCTGCACCCGTGGCGTTGCCACCGGAGTCCGCGACCGCCGCGCCGCGGGCGAAGCCCGCGACAGCGGCACCGAAGGCGGCAGCAGCCCGGCCGGCAGTCTCACCCGCACCGCCGGCAAGGCCGGCCGGCGGCGGTACCAGGACGAAGCCCGCGTCGCCGCCAGCGCCCGGTCGCCCGACTTCCCGCCGGGACGCCAAGCCGGGGGCCGGGCGCGGTCCGCAGGGCAAGGCCGGCAAGACCGCCGCTCCCAGCAGCGTCGACGAGCAGGTGATCGCGGACGCCGTACGCCTGCTGAAGTGGGGACGCGAGTGGCACGAGCTCGCCGAAGCGATCGCGCGCATGGCCGACCGGCCCGACGTCGCCGACGTGCGCAAGCTGCTGCGAGTCCACAAGGCGACCATCGAGTCGCAGGCCGCGGATTGAACCAACGAGCCGCAGCGGTGGCACGCCCCGGCCCGCTCCCTTAGTCTTGGGACGCCGCAGGACCGCGGTGCTCCCCTCCGGAATCCATCCATGCTCAACCGTCGCTCGCTGGCCGTCGGCGCGCTCGTAGCGCTCGGCACGCTCGCCGCTCCGGTCGTCGTCGCCCAGCAGGCCTCCCCGGCCGACCAGGCGATCACGTACCGCAAGTCCGTCTACCAGGTGATCCTCTGGAACCTCGGCCCGATGGGCGCGATGGTGCAGGGCAGGACGCCGTTCGACGCCAGCACGTTCGCGCGGAACGCGCAGCGCATCGCCACCATGGCGCCGATGCTGAGCGAGGCCTACGTGGTCGAGTCGGCGACGCCGGGCAAGACCCGCGCGAAGGCCGAGATCTGGAAGAACAAGGCCGACTACGACAAGCTGATGCAGGACTTCGTCACGCAGACCGCGTCGTTCGCGAACGTCGCGAAGGGCGGCGACCTCGCGAAGATCCGCCCGGCGTTCGGGCAGATGACGCAGACCTGCAAGGCCTGCCACGACAAGTACCGCTCCGAGTGAGCGATGCGCGCGGCGGGGCGGCAGCCCCGCCGCCGCGACCCGCGCTCGCGGGGGGCCGCCCCGCGCGCCCGCCGAAAACGAGACCCCCCGGAGCCCCCCCCGGGCCCCCCCCCCCCCCCCCCCCCCCCCCCCGCCCCCCCCCCCCCGCCCCCCCCAACCCCCCCGCCCCGCCCCCAACAAACGCGCCCCCCCCCCCCCGCCCCGGGCCCCCCCCGGCCCGGGGGCACTGGCCCCCCAACAACGCCC
>JAPZRU010000021.1 GCA_027531255.1 Steroidobacteraceae bacterium
ATGCCAGAGCGGGCGGTGCCCGTGATGCCAGCGGTGCCGGTGATGCCCGAGCGGGCGGTGCCCGTGAGGCCAGAGCGGGCGGTGCCCGTGATGCCAGCAGTGCCGGTGATGCCGGAGCGGGCCGTGCCCGTGATGCCAGCAGTGCCGGTGATGCCGGAGCGGGCGGTGCCCGTGATGCCAGCGGTGCCGGTGATGCCGGAGCGGGCCGTGCCTGTAATGCCGGCGGTGCCGGTGATGCCGGAGCGGGCCGTGCCCGTGATCCCAGCGGTGCCGGTGATGCCAGCGCGGGCGGTGCCCGTGATCCCAGCGGTGCCGGTGATGCCGGCGACTCCTGGGCCAGACACGAATCCGAGCCTGCCAACGCTGGTCGCCGTCGGCCGGGTTCCGCCCCAGTTCACTACCTCGCCGACCGTAAACTTTGCAACGGGCGAGGAGCTGAGCAAGTCACTGTAATCAACCCACTGGGTGCCTATACGGACGAGCGCCGAATTGTTCCGAACCTCCGTCACGACGCCGGATGCGAACACTGCGCTCGCGCCGGGCACATAAGGCCCGAAATCAACAACGCGGTGAGCAGAGATGTCCCCATTTTGCAGAGTTTCGCCGAAAACCGCGACGTAACTGCCGACACCAAGCGCCTTTGCGTCGGTGGTTTGCACCGTCTGGCCAAGAACGAAGATACGGTCAGCGGTCCGTCGATCAATAGGACCGAGCGCAAGCAACTGGACCTGCGAAGCGGTGCTTCCAAGTTTATGCGGAGTGGGTGCGTCTCTGGTTGAAGCGATAGCGCTGCCCGACGTCGAAAGAGCTGACGCTACGAGGACCGCTACAACAATAGCCTGCATTGCTATATCCCCTTCCGCTCTTCTGCTATCTCGGAGCTGCCAGATCGACAACGCTTGCCGGCAGAGTTACTTCAGCTGCAGCAGCTGCCAGCGATTGCGCGTGGTCTCGCTTGTCTGAAGGCACTTCAAAGAAGTACATCCCGACCCCGTACCTCTTACCGTTGGGGTCGTAGTCCTTCTTCGCAGTGCGCGCGATCCACTCATCCAGCCCGACAAGCCAAGCCTGGCCTTCGCGCGTGACGTAATTGAGGACGTCGTCTCTCTGGCCAGGCCCCAACTTTTGGTCTGAGACGACAGTGCGTTCGAAGTAGGGCGGCTGCCTGCGCTCGATGTTGTGCAGGTAAGTGTGGATAAGCGCGCCTGCATAGCGCCCCATACGGGACATTGCGCTCTGGCGCTGGTTCGGGACGATCAGTTCGCGCCTCAAGCAGCGAACGAACTCCCCACGCGCGTCAATCTGGACGCAGCCGGCAACGACAAGTCGAGCAAGGACGTCGTTAGGGTCTACGTTTCCGACGGCAAGCTTCACTAGGGCGGCGAACGTGGGGTGACTGCTGCCCTCATCGCGCAGCGGGAGATCTGTCGCTCCCCCATAAGGCAAACAAAATCCTTCCAACGTGTGCCACGCGTTGAGGACGAGAGCAGCGTTGTCGAGGGAACGCATAGCTCTGCTCTGTTCATCACGCCCCTTGAGTTGCTGCTCTAGGTGCTTCTCCGCGTAGCTGCGTGGCAAGCCAGTTGCCACCGCAACGCGACCTGGTGTCGCTGGGAGTCCAGATCGCTCCAACGCGTCGATGGCCCTGTTGATGAACGCAGCACGAGCCATCTCCTCGACGCGAGGCGCGCCGATGCCCTGAGCTAGTGCCATGTCCACTAGCTCGGCAAGGATCGCTTCGAAGGCCCTAGCCAGACCTTCGACGTCTGTTGAGGGCCCGGCCGGCGCGTCCGCTAGCACGATTTTTTATCCATTTGCGCCGGACATAATCCGGGCGAATGAGACATATCGTGCCGGACGAAGCTTGGCTTTGCAATCGACTGCTGATGGTCGTTGTCGCCGCCTCAACCTCCAGACATGTCAGGGCGCAACTCTGAAGAACGTGCGTCTTGAAGTTGCAGGCTATATAGATCAGCGCTTTACGGAATTGTTATTACATGAGTTAGAGACTGGCGGCAGTGTTCAGTCGGCGCATGGCCGGACGATGCTGCGCAACGCAGTTTTGGTTGCGGCCTGCCGGGCACGTACGGCCAAAAAAACCGGGCGCCTCTCGGCGCCCGGTTTCTCCTCACCTGAGACCCCCTGCGGCGGGATCAGGGGCTAGGCGCACCGCCACCCTGCGGCGGCGACGGCGCCTGCTGCGCTGCAGCAGGTTCTTCGCCCGGGGCCGGCGCCAGCGGCTTCTCCGCCTTGACTTCCACCTTCGCGGTCTTGCGCAGGTTCTCCACGTATTCGCGGAGTTGACGCTGCTGAGCCATGGGACCGAGCCGGTCCTTGACCTGGTCGAACGCCGGCGGCTCGATCGGGCGGGTGTCCTCGACGCGGATGACGTGCCAGCCGAAGTCCGTCTGCACCGGCGCCGCCGTCATCTCGCCCTTGGCGAGCTTCTGCACGGCGTCCGCGAAGGGCTTGACCATCTGGCCCGGCGCGAACCACCCGAGGTCGCCGCCCTGGTCCTTGGAGCCGTCGGTCGAGACCTTGCGAGCGACGTCCTCGAACTTCGCGCCACCCTGGACTTCGGCGAGCGCGGCCTTCGCGGCTTCCTCGGTCGGCACGAGGATGTGGCGGGCGCGGTATTCCTGCTTCGGCATCGACGCGATCTGGCGGTCGTACTCGGCACGCAGATCCTGCTCCGTCGGCTGCGTGTCCTTCACCTTCTGCTCGAACAGCGAGTTGGCGAGGATGTTCATGCGGTCGAGTTCGAGCCGCGCGGCCGTGTCCGGGTTTTTCGCGATGCCTTCCTTCTCGGCGGCCTGTGCCGTGACGTAAAGGTTCACGATCGCATCGACCGCCTGCTTGTGCTGTTCCAGCGTGAGTTCGGAGGCCTTCTTCTGGACCTGCGACTGCACCCAGATGTCGAACGCTTCCGCGCTGATGGGCTTGCCGTTCACGGTCGCGATCGGCGGCGACTTGGGAGTCGCGGCCGCGGGCTTGCCTGCCTCGTCGCACGCGCTGAGGCTCAGGGCGGCGGTGGCGGCGAGGGCAAAAGTCCAGCCGAGCTTCTTCATGTCTTCCCTCACGTGTCGATGGAATCGGGCTTCCGGGCGCGCTCGCCGGGGGCGTCGGCCTCGATGCCGAGCGCGTGGATCTGTTCGGGGATCAGTGGGCGCAGCGCCTCGTACACGAGGCGGTGGCGGGCCAGCATGGGCAAACCGCGGAACTTCTCGGACAGGATCCGCACTCGATAGTGCCCGGCGCCGCCGGCCGCACCGGCGTGGCCAGCGTGCAGCGCGCTGTCGTCGAAGACTTCGAGATGCAGCGGGGCGAGCGCCGCTGTCAGGCGTTCGCGGATCACGGACACGCGGTCGGTCACGGCAGCCCCTGCACGAACCGGCGGGTCTCGCCACCCTGGAGCACCTCGGCGGTGACGAAGGGGGCGAACTCTCGTGCGCGGATGCCGTGCGCGGATCGCATGTCGCGTCGACGGGCAATGCCCACCGATCCGTCGTGGCGGACGCTTGCGTACGGCATCAGCACCCGCTCGCTACCGCTGCGTCGCGATGCGTGAGCCAGAAGGCCTGCACGAGCGCAAATGCGAACACGACGCCGATCGTCACGAGCTTCCGGGTCGCCCACGCGGACTCCCGCCATTTCTGCTCCGGGCTGCCGGGCAGGCTGTGGGTGAACCCTTGCGCGAAAGCATGGTTCGCGGCCGCCAGCAGTACGAAGAACACGCCCCACGCCCCGTTTGCCTGGCGCCAGGTGCGGTCGTCCGCCGGAATCTGCTCGCCGAGCAGTCGCTGGACGATCGGCTGTAGATGTCCGCGAACCTGTGGGCGACCAAGAACGCGAGGACGGGGAGGAGATCGTAGAGGGGCTGCATGAGCCGGTCGGCGCGGCGGCGAGAACCGTTATGATAGCGGATTGGCTACGCCCGTCCCACGCGACTCCCCGCCGCCCCCATGAGCAGGCTGCTCGAACTGCACCCGAAGAATCCCCAACTGCGCTTGATACGGCAGGCCGTGGATGCCGTGCGCCAGGGGGGCGTCATCGTCTATCCCACGGATTCCTGCTACGCGCTCGGCTGCGCCCTGGGCGACAAGGGCGCGATGGAGCGCATCGCGCGGCTCCGCCAGATCGACAAGGATCACAACTTCACGCTGGTCTGCCGGGATCTCTCCGAGCTGGCCCGCCATGCCCGGGTCGACAACTGGCAGTACCGGCTGCTGAAGTCCTGCACGCCGGGGCCCTACACCTTCATTCTCGAAGCGACGCGCGAAGTGCCGCGCCGCCTGCAGAACCCGAAGCGCCGCACCATCGGCATACGCGTGCCCGACCATGCGGTCCCGCTGCTCCTGCTGGAGGAACTGGGTGAGCCGCTGATGAGTTCCACGCTGACGTTGCCCGGAGACGAGTACCCGATGACCGACGCGGCCGAGATCCACGAGCGGCTGGGCCATCAGGTCGAACTCGTGCTCGACGGCGGGAACTGCGGCCTCGAGCCGACCACGGTGGTCGACCTCGCGGGTTCTGCGCCGGTGGTCATCCGCGTCGGCCGGGGCGACGTGGCCGCGCTCGGCGCCGTCACCTCCTGACGCCCTCTCGAGGGCCGGTGGCCGCGCGTCGGCGAGGCCGGGGCGGAGCGCGTATACTTCGTCGCTTTCCGCCACTCCGACCACCTGCCCCGGTGGCGTGAATCCGGCCCGGCTGCCGTCGTTTCCGTCCAGGGAATCTCGAGTCTTTCAATGGACTTGGAAGGAATTCTTTACAAGATCTCCATAGGCGCGATTCCGATCCTGTTCGCGATCACGCTGCACGAGGTCGCGCACGGCTGGACGGCACGCCGGTTCGGGGACCGCACGGCCGAGGCGCAGGGGCGGCTGTCGCTGAACCCTCTCAAGCACGTCGACCCGGTCGGCACCGTGCTGGTGCCCGGAATTCTGCTGCTGTTCAGCTCGGGATTCCTGTTCGGCTGGGCGAAGCCCGTGCCCGTCGTGCCACGGAACCTGCGCAACCCGCGCCGGGACATGGCCTGGGTATCGGCGGCCGGCCCCGCGGTGAACTTCGCGATGGCCTTCGCGTGGGCCGTGGTCGGCGCAGTCGCCGCCGACGGGTGGTTCGGCACCGGCTCGCCCGCGGAATGGGTGCTCGCGATGGCGAGCGTCGGCCTGTTCTTCAACGTGCTGCTCGCGCTCTTCAACCTGCTGCCGATCCCGCCGCTGGACGGTGGGCGCGTCGCCATCAGCCTGTTACCGGCCGGCCCGGCCCGTGCGCTGGAGCGCATCGAGCCCTACGGCTTCTTCATCGTTCTCGGCCTGTTCCTCGTGCTCCCGATGCTCGGCGGCCCCAACGTGTTCCGCCTGCTGCTCGGCGAGCCCATCGCGTTCGTCACGCAGGGCATGGCACGACTCGTTTCCTGATCCCCGGAGTCCTCGCTTGGCGAATCCCTCGCAGAACGCCCGCGTGCTGTCCGGCATGCGCCCCACGGGGCAGCTGCACCTCGGCAACTACCACGGCGCGCTCAAGAACTGGGTCGACCTGCAGTACCAGTACGAGTGCTACTTCTTCGTGGCCGACTGGCACGCGCTGACCACGGGCTACGAGGACACCTCGAAGCTCGAGGAGAACGTCTGGGAGGTGGTGATCGACTGGCTCGCGGCCGGGCTGAATCCGGGCGCCTGCACGATCTTCCTGCAGTCGCGCGTGCCCGAGCACGCGGAGCTGCACCTGCTGCTGTCGATGATCACGCCGCTCGGCTGGCTCGAGCGCGTGCCGACCTACAAGGACCAGCAGGAGCAGTTGCGGGAGAAGGACCTCGCGACCTACGGCTTCCTCGGCTACCCGCTGCTGCAGAGCGCGGACATCCTGCTGTACCGCCCGAAGTACATCCCGGTCGGCGAGGACCAGATCGCGCACGTCGAGATCACGCGCGAGGTCGCGCGGCGCTTCAACCACCTCTACGGCCGCGAGCCGGACTTCGAGGCGAAGGCCGAGAAGGCGGTCAAGAACCTCGGCGCGAAGAACGCCGCGCTCTACCGCGAGCTGCGCAGGGCCTTCCAGGAACAGGGTGACGCGACCGCTCTCGACAAGGCCCGCTCGTTCCTCGAGAAGAACGGGCGCCTGACGCTCGCGGACCGTGAACGCCTGCTCGGCTATCTCGAGGGCACCGGGCGCTCGATCCTGCCCGAGCCGGACGCGATGCTCACGGCGACGCCGAAGGTGCCCGGGCTCGACGGCCGCAAGATGTCGAAGTCCTATGCCAACACGATCACGTTGCGCGAGGACCCGGACCAGGTTGCGAAGAAGCTGAAGACGATGCAGACGGACCCGGCGCGAGTGCGCCGCACGGATCCGGGCGACCCGGAGAAGTGCCCGGTGTTCGACCTGCACCGCATGTACTCGCCGCCGGACGTGCAGCAGTGGGCGGCGAACGGCTGCCGCACCGCCGGCATCGGCTGTCTCGAGTGCAAGAAGCCGATCGTCGACGCGGTGGTCGCGGAAGTCACCACCTTCCGCGCGCGCGCGCAGGAGTACGTGGAGCAGCCGGAGCTCGTGCGCGGCATCGTCGCCGAGGGCTGCGAGAAGGCGCGCGAGACCGCGCGCGAGACCATGAACGACGTGCGCGAGGCGATGGGCCTCGCGTACCGCTGACGGAGGCGTCTTGAAGCCAGAACTCCGCGTCGTCGAGGGCGGGGCCGCCGAGCCGCCGGCGGCGCCGCTGCTCGAGGCGTCCGTGCCGGTGCAGCACGAGATGCCGTTTGCGATCGTCGACGGCGAGCCGGTCACCGAGCCGCCGAAAGACCTGTACATCCCGCCGCAGGCGCTGCGGGTGTTCCTCGAGGCCTTCGAGGGACCGCTCGACCTGCTGCTGTACCTGATCCGGAAGCAGAACCTCGACATCCTCGACATGCCGATCGCCGAGATCACGCGGCAGTACATGGAGTACATCGACGTGATGCGCGAGCTGGAGCTCGAGCTCGCGGGCGAGTACCTGCTCATGGCGGCGATGCTCGCCGAGATCAAGTCGCGCATGCTGCTGCCCCGGCCGGCCAGCGAGGCGGCGGCGGAGGAAGAGGATCCGCGCGCCGAGCTCGTTCGCCGCCTGCAGGAGTACGAGCGCTACAAGAAGGCGGCCGAGGACATCGACCGCCTGCCGCGGCTCGAGCGCGACACGTGGACGGCCGGCGCCGAACTCGTCGAGCGCAAGGTCGTGAAGCTCGTGCCGGAGGTGACGCTCCAGGAGATGCTGCTGGCCTTCAAGGACGTCATCCAGCGCGCCTCGATGTTCGCGCACCATCACGTGCAGCGGGAACGGCTGTCGGTGCGGCAGCGGATGACGGAGATCCTCGACCGGCTGCAGTCGGTCGAGTTCGTGGACTTCCCGAACCTGTTCCGGGTCGAGGAAGGCCGCATGGGAGTCACGGTGACCTTCGTCGCCGTGCTCGAGCTGGTTCGCGAGGGATTGCTCGAACTCGTCCAGGCGGAGCCGTACGCGCCGATCCACGTGCGCGCGGGCGCCGGACGGCCGCCGGAAGCTGCCAACGACGAAGCGGTCGAGGCCGCATCCTGACACCGGAGTCGAGATGAACGAGCAGTACCTGTGCAACGTGATCGAGGCCGCGCTGCTGGCGGCGGGCAGGCCGCTCGCCGCGATCGAGCTGCACGAGCTGTTCGACGAGTTCGAGCGCCCGGAGCTCGAGGCCGTGCGGGGCGCGCTGACGCAGCTGGCGGCGGAGTACGAGGGCCGCGGGATCGAGCTGCGCGAGGTCGCGAGCGGCTGGCGCATCCAGGTGCGCGATTCCGTGGCCGCGCCGGTGTCGCGCCTGTGGCAGGAACGTCCTGCGAAGTATTCGCGTGCGTTCCTCGAGACACTGGCCCTCATCGCGTACCGCCAGCCGATCACGCGCGGCGAGATCGAGGAGATCCGTGGCGTCGCCGTCAACCCGAACATCGTCAAGACGCTGATGGAGCGCGGCTGGGTGCGCGTGGTGGGTCACCGCGAGGTGCCCGGTCGTCCCGAGGTGCTCGGCACGACGCGCGAGTTCCTCGACTACTTCGGGCTCAGGAGCCTCGACGACCTGCCGACGCTCGCGCAGCTGCGCGACATCGAGACGCTCGGCGTGCAGCTGGAGTTCGCGGCGACGGCCGCGCCGGCGCCCGAGGCGGCGGACGTGCAGTCGTCGCCGGCTGCCGGGCCCGCGGAGACGGTGGCTGCGGCTTCGGACTCCGTGGTCGCCGTCCGCGATCCGCGGGACTGAGCGCGACGATGAGTGAGCGCCTGCAGAAGGTCCTCGCCGCCGCCGGCGTCGCGTCGCGGCGCCAGGCGGAGGAGTGGATCCGCGCCGGGCGCGTGACGGTGAACGGTCGGCCGGCGGAGCTTGGCCAGCGCGTCGACGAGGGCGACACGCTCGCCGTCGACGGTCGCCGCCTGCGCCTCGAGAAGGCCGCGCCCGCGCACCTCGCGCTGATCTACCACCGGCCGGCCGGCGAGGCCCTGCGCGAAGCCGAGCCGGTGGACGGCGAAGTGCCGAAGACCACCTACGACCGCCTGCCGCCCGCCCGCGGCCGGCGCTGGCTGCCGCTCAGTCCGCTCGCACCCGCCGACGGTGGGCTCGAGGTGTTCACGACCGACGGCGACCTGCGCGCGGCCGCGAGCCGCCTCGCGCACGAGATCGTCAGCGGCTACTCGGTGCGCGTGCGCGGCGACGTCACCGAGGAACTGCTCGCCGGCCTGGCGGCGGCGGCGCAGTCCGCCGACGTGCCGTTCACGATCGAGTCCGTCGCCGTCGGCGGCGGCGAGGGCCGCAATCGCTGGCTCGACTTCGAGACGAGCGGCGCCCGCGGCCGCGATCTCCGCGCGCTGCTGCAGTCGCATGGGCTCGAGGTCAGCCGCCTGATGCGCACCCGCTTCGGACCGATCGCGCTCGACCCGACGGTGGTGCGCGCGCGGTACCGGGAACTGCCGGAGCCGGAGCGCGACCGGCTGTACGACGCGATGGGACTGGCGCGACCGGCGCGCCGGCGGCGCCCGGGGCGCGACGACGAACCGCGTCGCGGTGCGCGCGGTGAGGGACAGCGGCCGCAGCGGGCTACCGGGGGGCGCCGGGCGGGCGAGCCCCGGGAGCCGGGACCGCGAGCGGCCGCCGGCAAGGCGCCGCCGCGCGGCGGCCCGCGCCGACGCGGCTGAGTTCCGCGCGGCGCGCCTTCAGGACTGGCAGTCGAAGCGCCGGCCGCTGACGCCCGCGCTGTCCGGCCCGAGCAGCCAGAGATAGGTCGGCACCACCTGGTCCGGCGTCGCGAGACGGGTGTAGTCCTCGGCCGGGTAGGCGAGCGCGCGCATGCTCGTGCGCACCGCGCCCGGATTGACCAGGTTCACGCGCACGTTGCGCTCGTTCTCGAGTTCGTCGGCGAGGATCTGCGCCAGACCCTCCGTGCCGAACTTCGAGACCGAGTACGCGCCCCAGTAGGCGCGGCCGCGGCTTCCCACGCTGCTAGTGGTGTACACGACCGAGGCGTCCTGCGACTCCAGCAGCAGCGGCAGGCAGACCTGCGTCAGCGCGAACGCCGCCGTCAGGTTCACGTGCAGCACGCGGCACCACGTCGGCACGTCGAAGTGCACCAGCGGCGAGCGCGTGCCGAGGATCGAGGCGTTGTGCAGCAGGCCGTCGAGGCGGCCGAACTCGCGCTGCAGCGCGTCCGCGAGCGCGTCGTAGTCCTGCGCAACCGCCTTCTCGAGATCGAGTGGCAGGAGCGCAGGCTGCGGGCCGCCCGCGGCGACGATCGCGTCGTAGACCTTCTCGAGCTTGCGCTGGCTGCGCCCGTGCAGTGCGACGGTCGCGCCGTGCGCGGCGAGGGCGAGCGCGACCGCGCGGCCGATGCCGTCGCTCGCACCCGTCACGAGGATCACCCGCCCGGCGAGACGGTCGCGGGGAGGGGCGTAGCGGCGGGGATCGAAATCGTTCGACATCGGGGTTCCTCAGGCGCGCGTGGCGGTGCGCCACGCGCGCCACAGCTGGCGGAGCGGGTGCACGGTGCGGCGCGTCGTCACGTCGAAGTGCGCGCGCGCGAGCTCGTCGAGGAGCGCGCGGTGGAGGGCGGCGAGTATGCGGCCGTGCGTCTGGGCGCGTCTCGCGGTGGCCGGCAGCGCCGCGAGCGCGTCGTCGAGGGATTGGCGGGCCCGTGCGGCGAGCGTGCCCAGCACGGGTGCCAGCGCCGCGGGCAGGGGTACGCGGGCGAGCGCTTCGGGCTCGATGCCGACGGCCGAGAGCGCATCGAGCGGCACGCGGGGCACGCCGTCCACGGCGTCCTGCCGCAGGTCGGCGATCGCGTCGACGAGGCCGAGCCCGCGTCCGAGATGCGCACCGAAGCCCATCAGCGCGGGTGTCTCCGCGCCGCCCTGCAGCTGGGCGGCGAGCTGCTGGAGTGCACCGTGCGAGCGGTACAGCAGCGCGTCGAGCTCGGCCGGCGTGCCCGGCGCGAAGCCGGCGAGCCGCAGATCCGCGGCCGCGAGACGCTCGTGGAGCAGGCCGTAGTCGGCGGCGCGGGGCGCGCACTCGCGCAGCGCACGGGTGATCGGGTGCTCGGGGCGAGCCGCCTGCAGGCGATCGACTTCACCGCGCCACCACGTCAGCTTGGTGTGGGCGACCGAGTGCTCGACGTGGCGGGCGGTGGCCTGCGCGATCTCGGCGTCGACTGCGTAGAGCGCGGTCAGGGCCTCGCGCGCGTCCGGCGCCGCGAACAGCAGCGCGTAGGCGCGCGGACTCGCCGGCGGCGCCGCGACCGCCGCGTACTCGGTGGACAGGCTCACGGCTCAGTCTCCGCCCAGCTCCAGCCAGTCCAGCAACTCGGCCGGCCGCGCGATCACGCCGTCGGGCCGCCACCCGCGCGGATCCTCGTGCTCGGCGAGGTAGCCGAAGCCTGCGGCCAGGGTGCGCATGCCGGCGGCGCGACCGGCCTGGATGTCGCGTTCCGCGTCGCCGACGTAGAGGAAGTCCGTCGGCGGGCGGCCGACGAGGTCGGCGGCGTGCAGCAACGGGAGCGGGTGCGGTTTGCGTTCGGCGACGGTGTCGCCGGAGACGATGCAGGCAGCACGGGCGCGCAGGCCGATGCGCTCCATCAGCGGGTCCGTGAGCCACCCCGGCTTGTTGGTGACGACTCCCCACGGCACGCCGCGCGACTCGAGTCGCCCGAGCACGTCGTCGAAGCCGTTCATCACGCAGGTGCCGTCGAGCAGGTTCGCGGCGTAGAGCTCGAGGAAGCGCACGCGCAGTCGCTCGGCAGCGTCGGCGTCCGCGGCCGGGAAGCCGAGTTTCACGAGCGCCGTCGCGCCGTGCGACACGTGCGGCCGCACCGTCGTGAACGGCAGCGGCTCGAGCCGCGCCTCGGCGCGCAGCGCGTTCAGCGCACCCGCCATGTCGGGGGCGGTATCGAGCAGGGTGCCGTCGAGGTCGAGCAGCAGGGCCGCCGAGCGATCGACCGGACTCACGCGGACTCCGCAGGGCGCACGAAGTGGGCGAGATAGTTGACGTCGGTGTCGCGGCTCGGCCGGAACTGGCGGCTCAGCGGATCGAGCACGATGCCCGTGAAGTCCTGGACGCGCAGGCCGGCCGCGCGGGCGCCGCGCGCGAGTTCCGCCGGCCGGATGAAGCGTTCGTACTCGTGCGTGCCGCGCGGCAGCCAGCGCAGGACGTATTCCGCTCCGACGATGGCCAGCAGCCAGGCCTTGGCGTTGCGATTGATCGTCGACACGAACACGTGGCCGCCGGGCTTCACGAGCGTGGCGAGGGCGCGGAGCACGCTGGCGGGGTCCGGCACGTGCTCGAGCATCTCCATGCAGGTGACGACGTCGAACGCGGCCGGCATCTCGGCGGCGAGGTCTTCGGCCGTGAGGCGCCGGTAGTCCACGGCAACGCCCTGCTCCAGCGCGTGCAGCTCGGCAACCTCGAGCGCGGCGGGCGCGAGGTCGATACCGAGCACCCGCGCGCCTTCGCGCGCCAGCGCCTCGCTGAGGATGCCGCCGCCGCAGCCGACGTCGAGCACGTGGCGCCCGGCGAGCGGCGCGCGCTCGGCCACGTAGCGGAGTCGCAGCGGATTGAGGCGGTGCAGCGGCCCGAACTCGCCCTGCGGATCCCACCAGCGCTGGGCGAGCGCATCGAACTTGGCGGTCTCGGCCGGATCGACGTTGGGGGAGACGTGGGTCTGGGTGGCGGGAAGCATGGGGGTCATTCTCGCGTGGGCCCGGTGTGATCGGCCAGCATTCGGGTGCGCCAGCCCGTGGCGCGGGTGACGACGTCGGCAGCATCGAGGCGGGCCAGGCGCCCACCGCTCAGTGCGCGGCGGCCGGCCACCCAGACATCGGTGACGAAGTCGCGCCCGCCGGAGCCGACCAGCGCCGCGACGGGGTCGGCGACCGGCACCGCGGGCAGGCGACCGAGGTCGAAGCAGGTGACGTCGGCCCACTTGCCGGGCGTGAGCGAGCCCGTGCGGTCCGCAATGCCGAGCGCCTCGGCGCCGGCGAGCGTAGCCATGCGCAGCGCGAGACCCGGGGCGACCGCCGAGGCGTCGCCCGACGTGCCGGCGGCCAGCAGGCTAGCGAGGCGCATCTCGCGCACGAGATCGAGATCGTTGGCGCTCGCCGCGCCGTCCGAGCCGAGCGCGACGTTCACGCCGGCCGCCAGCAGTGCTGGCACCGGCGCGACGCCGCTGCCGAGCTTCAGGTTCGCGGTCGGGCAGTGCACGACATGCAGGCCGGTGCGCGCCGCGAGTTCGATGTCCTCGGCGCCGAAACGAACCGCGTGCACGGCGACGAGCGACGGGCTCGCGAGCCCGAGCCGGGCGAGGCGGGCGACCGGGGTCGCCCCGTGGCGGCGCCGGCAGGCGTCGATTTCGCCCGCCGTCTCGTGCAGGTGCATCACCAGCGGGGAGTCGAGCTGGTCCACCAGCACCCGCAGCCGTTCGAGGGTGGCGTCCTCGAGGCCGGTCGCACCGTGCGCGACGAACGACGTCGATACCAGCGGGTGGTCCCGGAAAGCGTCGTGGAGGTCGAGGCTCTTCGCGAAGTACTCGTCCACGTGGCCTGCCCACGCAGTCGGGCTCTCCGCGATCACGAGTCCGGCCACGCAGCGCATCCCGGCCTCGACGGCGCGCTCCGCCGCGACTTCCGGGAAGGCATACATGTCGCCGAAGCAGGTGATGCCGGCGGCGAGCATCTCGGCGATCGCGAGATCGGTGCCGTCGCGGACGAACTCGGTGCCCACCCAGCGACGCTCGAGGGGCCAGATGCCCTGCTTCAGCCAGGCCTCCAGCGGCAGCCCGTCCGCGAGGCCGCGCAACAGCGTCATCGCGGCGTGCGTATGGGCGTTAACGAGCCCTGGCGTGCACAGGTGGTGGGGACGGTCCACGCGCTCTAGCGGCGCATACCGGGCCTGCGCCTCCGCGCGTGGCAGGACCGCGACGATGCGGCCGCCGCGGATCGCGAGGGCGTGGTCGGCCAGCACCGCGTCTGGATCGACGGTGGCGATCCAGCGGGCGCAGACGAGCGTGTCGACGGTCTCCAAGGGGCAGGCTCCTCCGGCTGTGCGAGTATAGCGGCGGACCCGCGCCAAATCCCTGAAAATACGGCGGAAGCCGACCGATTAGTGATAACATTTCAGGCTTTGGTGCCGCCCGGATCCAGCTGCTCCCGATGGCCGAAATCGCCCGCGAAATCCTGCACGTAAACCTCGAGGACGAGATGCGCCAGTCGTACCTCGATTACGCGATGAGCGTGATCGTGGGACGCGCGCTGCCGGACGTCCGCGACGGCCTGAAGCCGGTCCATCGCCGCGTGCTCTACGCGATGCACGAGCTCGGCAACGACTGGAACAAGCCCTACAAGAAGTCCGCCCGCATCGTCGGCGACGTCATCGGCAAGTACCACCCGCACGGCGACTCCGCGGTGTACGACACGATGGTCCGGATGGCGCAGCCGTTCTCGATGCGCTACATGCTGATCGACGGCCAGGGCAATTTCGGCTCGGTCGACGGCGACGCGCCGGCGGCGATGCGCTATACGGAAGTGCGCATGTCGCGCCTCGCGCACGAGCTGCTGGCCGACATCGACAAGGAAACCGTCGATTTCGTCCCGAACTACGACGAATCGGAGCGCGAGCCGGCGGTGTTGCCGACCCGCGTGCCGAACCTGCTGGTCAACGGCTCGGCCGGCATCGCCGTAGGCATGGCGACCAATATCCCGCCGCACAACCTCGGCGAGATCGTCGACGCCTGCGTAGCGCTCATCGACGACCCCGAAGTCTCGCTCGCGCAGCTCATGCAGATCGTGCCGGGCCCGGACTTCCCGACCGCCGGCATCATCAACGGCGCCGCCGAGATCGTCAGTGCGTACAAGACCGGCCGCGGCCGCATCTACGTGCGCGCGCGCACGCAGATCGAGGACCTCGACAAGGGCCGTCAGGCGATCGTCGTCACGGAGCTGCCGTACCAGGTCAACAAGGCGCGCCTCCTCGAGCGCATCGCCGACCTCGTGCGGGAGAAGGTCATCGAGGGCATCTCGCCGGACGGCCTGCGCGACGAGTCGGACAAGGACGGCCTGCGCGTCGTCATCGAGCTCAAGCGCGGCGAAGTGCCGGACGTCGTGCTGAACAACCTCTACAAGCACACGCCGCTCGAGACCGTGTTCGGCATCAACATGGTCGCGCTGGTCGACGGCCAGCCGAAGCTGCTCGGACTGCGCGAGATGCTGGACGCGTTCCTCCGGCACCGCCGCGAGGTCGTCACCCGCCGCACGATCTACGAGCTGCGCAAGGCGCGCGAGCGCGCCCACATTCTCGAGGGCCAGGCGGTCGCGCTCGCGAACATCGACGAGGTCATCGCGGTCATCAAGGCCTCGCCGACGCCCGCGGAAGCCAAGGTCGCGCTGATGTCGCGCACGTGGACCGGCGGCGCGGTGCCGGAGATGCTGGCGCGCGCCGGCGAGGTCTCGCCGCGGCCCGAGGGTCTCGCACCCGAGTTCGGCCTGCTCGACGACGCCGGGCGGCCGGTGTACGGCGCGGACGCGACGCGCGGGGTCCGCTACCGCCTGTCCGACACGCAGGCGCAGGCGATCCTCGAGCTGCGGCTGAACCGGCTCACCGGCCTCGAGCGCGACAAGATCGTCGCCGAGTACGCCGAGATCCTCGACCGTATCCGCGACCTCGGCGACATCCTGGCGCGCCCCGCGCGCCTGATGCAGGTGATCCGCGAGGAACTGCTGGCCGTGCGCGCGCAGTTCGCCGACGCGCGCCGCACCGAGATCGTCGTCGACCACTCCGACCTGACGATCGAGGACCTGATCGAGGACCAGCCGGTCGTCGTCACGCTGTCGCGCGATGGCTACGCCAAGGCGCAGCCTATCACCGAGTACCGCCGCCAGAACCGCGGCGGGCGCGGCCGCGCCGCCACGGCGATGAAGGACGAGGACCTGATCGACCGACTGTTCGTCGCGCAGACGCACGACACGCTGCTGTGCTTCTCGAACCGCGGGCGCGTGTACTGGCTCAAGGTCTACCAGCTGCCGCTCGCCGGCCGCGGCAGCCGCGGCAAGCCGATCGTGAACCTGCTGCCGCTCGAGGACGGCGAGCGCATCAACGCGTGGCTCCCGATCCGCGACTACCCCGAAGACCGCTTCGTGTTCATGGCGACGAGCCAGGGCACCGTCAAGAAGACGCCGCTCGAGGCGTTCTCGCGCCCGCGCACCTCCGGCATCATCGCGGTCACGCTGGACGAAGGCGATCGCCTCGTCGGGGTCGACATCACCGACGGCAACCACGAGGTCGTGCTCTGCACGAACGGCGGCAAGGCCATCCGCTTCCACGAATCCGAGGTCCGGCCGATGGGCCGCGAAGCCGCGGGCGTGCGCGGCATCGCGCTCGGCGAGGGCCACGAAGTCAATTCGCTGATCGTGCTGCGCGAGGGGCGCATCCTGACGGCCTCCGAGAACGGCTACGGCAAGCTCACCGAGGTCGAGGAGTTCCCGGTGCACGGCCGCGGCGGGCAGGGCGTCATCGCGCTGCAGCTGTCGGAGCGCAACGGCCGCATGGTCGCGGCGCTGCAGGTGCTGCCGACCGACGACTTCATGCTGATCAGCCAGGGCGGCACGCTGGTGCGCACCGCCGTCGCCCAGGTATCCGTGCTCGGCCGCAACACGCAGGGCGTGCGCCTGATGCGGCTGGAAGAGGGCGACCGGCTCGTCGCACTGGCGCGGGTCGAGCACATCAACGGCGAGCCCGGCGACGACGAGGAGGCCGACACCGGCACCCTCGACGGCGTGTCCGTCGAGGGCGCGTCGGTCGAAGCGGGCGCGGCCGAAGCCGCCGCGGCGAGCGATGCCGCCACCGCGCAGTCGGCAGGCGACGGCGAGACGGGTACGCGCGATCCGGTGGCCTGAGCGCCGTCGGTCGCGGCACGTGCCGCTGCGCCTTGCGGCACTGCAAATGACGCAGCCGAGCCGGTAACATCCCGCGCTCGGCCGCCACGGCCGTGCGTCCTCGGAGTCCGCATGCGCGTCTACAATTTCGCGGCCGGTCCGGCCATGCTCCCGCTCGAGGTCCTCGAGCAGGCGCGCGAGGAACTCACGGACTGGCGCTCCGGCGGCATGTCGATCATGGAGATCAGCCATCGGAGCAAGGCCTTCGTCGGCGTCGCGCAGCAGGCCGAGCAGGACCTCCGCGACCTCCTCGGCGTGCCGGCGAACTACAGGGTTCTGTTCCTGCAGGGCGGCGCCACCGGCCAGTTCTCCGCGGTGCCGCTGAACCTCGCCGGCCCGCAGGCGCACGTCGACTACGTGAACACCGGTGCGTGGTCCAAGAAGGCGATCGCCGAGGCCAGGAAGTACACCCCGAACGTGCACGTCGTCGCCGACGGCAAGGACTCCGAGTACTTCGCGATTCCCCCGGAAACGGGCTGGAAGCGCACCCCCGGCGCGGCCTACCTGCACTACACCCCGAACGAGACGATCGCCGGCGTCGAGTTCCACTGGATTCCGCAGGCGGGCGACGTGCCGCTGGTCGCGGACATGTCGTCCACGATCCTGTCGCGTCCGCTCGACGTGTCGCGGTTCGGCGTGATCTACGCGGGCGCGCAGAAGAACATCGGACCGTCGGGGCTCACGCTGGTGATCGTCCGCGACGACCTGCTCGGCCGCGCGCAGCCGGACACCCCGACCGTGTTCGACTGGGCCGCGATGGCGGCGGACGGCTCGATGCTGAATACCCCGCCGACGTTCGGCTGGTACCTCGCCGGGCTCGTGTTCCAGTGGCTGAAGCGCCAGGGCGGGCTCGCCGCGATGGGCGAGCGCAACCGTGCCAAGGCGGAGCGCCTGTACGGCTACATCGACGGGTCCGGCTTCTACTCGAACCCGATCGACAGGGCCTGCCGGTCGTGGATGAACGTGCCGTTCCGGCTGCCGAACGCCGAACTCGAGAAGCCGTTCGCGCAGGAGGCCGCGAAGGCGGGGCTGACGAACCTCGAAGGGCACCGCTCGGTCGGCGGCATGCGCGCGAGCATCTACAACGCGATGCCGATCGAGGGCATCGACGCGCTGGTCGCGTTCATGAAGGACTTCGCCGCGCGTCACGGCTGAGCACGAACCCATGAGCTTCCGGATCCTGACGCTGAACAACATCTCCGTGCGCGGACTCGAGCGCCTGCCGCGCGACCGTTACGAGGTGGCTTCGGGCCTCGCCGACCCGGACGCGGTGCTCGTGCGTTCCGCCGACATGCACTCGATGACCCTGCCGCCGAGCGTGAAGGCGGTGGGTCGCGCGGGCGCGGGCACCAACAACGTGCCGGTGGCGCAACTGACGAAGCGCGGCATCCCGGTGTTCAACGCGCCGGGCGCGAACGCCAACGCCGTCAAGGAACTCGTGATCGCCGGCCTGTTCCTCGCGGCCCGCAACGTCGTGCAGGGCTGGGAATTCGTGCGCGGCGTCGAGGGCGACGACCACGCTCTGGAGGAGGCGATCGAGCGGGGCAAGAAGCGGTTCGTCGGCTACGAGCTGCCGGGCCGCACGCTCGGCGTCGTCGGTCTCGGCGCGATCGGCGTCGAAGTCGCGAACGCGGCCCACGCGCTCGGCATGAGCGTGCTGGGCTACGACCCGCAGATCACGGTGCAGCGCGCCTGGCAGCTGTCGTCCGGGGTCGAGCAGGCGCTGTCGATCGACGACCTGTTCTCCCGGGCCGACCTCGTCACGCTGCACGTGCCGCTGGTGGACGCGACACGGGCGCTCGTGAACGCCGCGCGCATACGGCTGATGAAGCCGGGCTCGGCACTGCTGAACTTCTCGCGCGCCGGCATCGTCGCCGAGGCGGACGTGCTCGCCGCGCTGGACGCCGGGCACCTGTCGGCCTACGTCTGCGACTTTCCGACCAACGCGAACCGGCACCACCCGAAAGTGGTCGCGCTGCCGCACCTCGGCGCCTCCACCGGCGAGGCCGAGGAGAACTGCGCCGTCATGGTGGCGGACACGCTGCGCGACTTCCTCGAGAACGGCAACGTACGGCACTCCGTCAACTTCCCCGAGTCCGTGATGCCGCGCCTCCAGGGCACCCACCGCGTCGCGATCGCGAACGCGAACGTGCCCAACATGGTGGGCCAGATCTCGACCGCGCTGGCGGAGGCGCGCCTCAACATCGCCGATCTCCTGAACAAGTCGCGCGGCGAGATCGCCTACACGATCATCGATACCGATGCGCCGCTGCCGGCGCCGGTGTTCGACCGAATCCGCGCCATCGACGGCGTGCTCTCCGCCCGGATGGTCTGACGTGCCGAAACCCAACCAGCCGAAGTCGCGCGCGAGGGTTCGCGCCAAGCCGTCGCCGGTCGCGGCTACCGCACCGGCCGACCTCGTGAAGATCCGCGCGCGGATCGACGACGTCGACCAGCGCATCCAGGCCCTCATCAGCGAGCGCGCCCGGCTCGCGCAGCACGTCGGCGTGACGAAGCGCGCGAGCGGCGCCGCGGTGGAATTCTACCGGCCGGAACGCGAGGCCGAGGTGCTCCAGCTCGTGATCGCCCGCAACGAGGGGCCGCTCACCGACGAGGAGATGGTGCGGCTGTTCCGCGAGATCATGTCCGCCTGCCTCGCGCAGCAGCAGCCCCTGAAGGTCGCGTTCCTCGGCCCGGAAGGCACCTTCACCCAGCAGGCCGTGCTGAAGCAGTTCGGCCACTCGGTGCGAGCACTGCCGATCGCCGCGATCGACGAGGTGTTCCGCGAGGTCGAGTCCGGGGCGGCCGACTTCGGCGTCGTGCCGATCGAGAACTCGACCGAGGGGACGGTCAACCACACCGTCGACATGTTCCTGGTGTCGCCGCTGAAGATCTGCGGCGAGGTGGAACTGCGCATCCAGCAGCACCTGATGGGGCGGATGGACTCGCTGGAGAAGATCGAGCGGTTGTGCTCGCACCAGCAGTCGCTCGCGCAGTGCCGCCAGTGGCTCGACGACAACCTGCCGCACGTCGAGCGCGTGGCGGTCAGCAGCAACGCCGAGGCCGCGCGTCGCGCGCGGGACGAGGCGGGCACCGCCGCGGTCGCGGGCTCGGCTGCCGCCGAGGTCTACGGGCTCAATGTGCTGGTCCCCGGCATCGAGGACCGCCCGGACAACACCACGCGCTTCCTCGTGCTCGGGCGCAAGCTGCTGGAACGCAGCGGCCGGGATCGCACCACGCTCCTGCTGTCCACGCACGACACGGCCGGCCCCGGCGCACTGCTGCGGCTGCTGGAGCCGCTCGCGGAGCAGGGCATCAGCCTGTCGCGACTGGAGTCGCGCCCGTCCCGCCGCCGCAAGTGGGACTACGTCTTCTTCCTCGATCTCGAGGGCCACGTTTCGGACGAACCCGTCGCGAAGGCACTCGCCGCCCTGAAGAAGCGCGCCTCGCTGTGCAAGGTGCTTGGCTCGTACCCGCGGGCGGTGCTGTGAGCGGGGCGGCGGGGCCCTGGTGGCGCGTCGCGCCGGGCGCGACGCTCGGCGGCGAGGTCGCGATCCCGGGCGACAAGTCGATTTCCCACCGCGCCATGCTGTTCGGCGGCATCGCCGACGGCCGCACGGAGGTCGACGGCTTCCTCGAGAGCGAGGACTGCCTCGCGACGCTCAACGCGATGCGCGCGATGGGGGTGACGATCGAGCGACCCGCGCCGCAGCGCGTGGTCGTGCACGGCGTCGGGCGTGACGGGCTGCGCGCACCCGCCGCGCCGCTCGACATGGGCAACGCGGGCACCGCGATGCGCCTGTCGATGGGGCTGCTCGCCGGACAGTCGTTCAACGCCACGCTGGTCGGCGATCCCTCGCTGTCGCGCCGGCCCATGGAGCGGGCCGCGAAGCCGCTGCGCGAGATGGGCGCGCGGATCGAGACCACGGACGGCCGGCCGCCCGTGCGCGTTTACGGTGGTGCGGAACTGCACGGCGTCGACTGGGATCTCGCGGTGCCCAGCGCGCAGGTGAAGTCCGCGATCCTGATCGCGGGTCTCTACGCCGACGGCGAGACCGCGGTGCGCGAGCACGCGGTCACCCGCGACCACACCGAGCGGATGCTGCGCGCGTTCGGCGTGGACGTGCAGGTGCGGGAGGGGCGTGCCGCGCTGCGCGGCGGCCAGCGCCTGCAGGGCTGCCGGCTCACGGTGCCCGGCGACATCTCGTCGGCGGCGTTCTTCCTCGTGGCCGGTGCGCTCGCAGCCCGCGAGCCGCTGGTGATCCGCAACGTCGGCGTGAACCCCACCCGCACCGGCGTGATCGACATCCTGCGGCTCATGGGGGCGGACCTGCGGCTCGTGAACGAGCGCCGCGCCGGCGACGAGCCCGTGGCCGACCTCGAGGTACGGCGCAGCGAACTGCGCGGCGTCGAGGTGCCGCGCGAACTGGTGCCGCTCGCGATCGACGAGTTCCCGGTGCTGTTCGTGGCGGCGGCGAACGCGCGCGGCAGGACCGTGGTGACCGGCGCGGAGGAACTGCGCGTGAAGGAGAGCGACCGGATCGCCGCGATGGCAGACGGCCTGCGCGCGATCGGCGTGAACGCGGAGCCGACGCTGGACGGCATGGTGATCGAGGGCGGCTCCTGCGGTGGCGGCCGGATCGACAGCCGCGGTGACCACCGGATCGCGATGGCATTCGCGGTCGCTGCGCTGCGGGCCTCGGCCCCGATCGAGATCCTCGACGTCGCGAACGTGGCGACCTCGTTTCCCGGCTTCACGACTCTCGCCGGCCGCGTCGGCCTCGGCGTCGAGGTGCACGCGTGATCGGTGGGGTGCCGGTGCTCGCGATCGACGGCCCGAGCGGCTCGGGCAAGGGCACCGTCAGCCGTCGCGTTGCCGCCACGCTGGGCTGGCACCTGCTCGACAGCGGGGCGCTGTATCGGCTCGTGGGTCTCGCCGGGCACCGGGCCGGGCTCGACCCGGCCGACGAGGCGGGCCACGCCGACGTGGCCGGCCGCATGGTCGTGCGGTTCGGCTCGACCCCGGCCGGCGACGAGCAGGTGTTCCTCGACGCGACCGACGTCACCGCCGAAATCCGCACGGAAACGGCCGGGGAACGCGCGTCCAGGGTGGCCGCGTACCCCGCGGTGCGCGCCGCACTGGTCGGCCGCCAGCGCCGCTTCGCGACGGCCCCGGGCCTCGTCGCGGACGGCCGCGACATGGGCTCCGTGATCTTCCCGGACGCCGGGCTCAAGATCTTCCTGACGGCCAGCGCCGAGGAACGAGCTCGCAGGCGCCATAAGCAGTTGAAAGATAAGGGCTTGGATGTTAGTCTCGACGGCCTTTCGCAGGACATAGCGGAACGCGACCGGAGAGATGCCACCCGCGCGGTGGCGCCTCTGAAGGCCACGGACGACGCCGTGCTCCTCGATTCGACGCAGCTCTCGATCGACGACGTCGTCGCGCGCGTGCTCCACCTGGCACGCGAACGACTCGCTCCCTAGCCGCCGCGACGCGACGGCGCCGGGGCCAGACGCCACCGGCAGGGGCCGCGCCGCATCCCGCGAAAGCAAGGGTGGGTCACGTGTCACGAGTGCGCCGCGGCGTGCTCGCCGCGCGGCCCGAGTTACGGCGACAACCCCACGGCACGGACTCCGGGCACACGCGCTCACGCAGCCCCCGCGCCGCGGTTCCAACCCGGGACGCTTCGTCCCATCGAGTACACAATGACGGAAAGTTTTGCCCAGCTGTTCGAGCAGAGCCTGGCCAACCAGCGCTTCAAGCCCGGCCAGATCCTGAACGGCTTGGTGGTCGAGGTCGGCTCCGACTACGTGATCGTCAACGCCGGCCTGAAGTCGGAAGCGGTCATCTCGATCGACCAGTTCAAGAACGAGCGCGGCGAGCTCGAGGTGAAGGCCGGCGACGAGGTCGAGGTCGCGCTCGACAGCGTCGAGGACGGCAGCGGCGAGACCCGCCTGTCGCGCGAGAAGGCCAAGCGCGCCCGCACCTGGACCCGCCTCGAGAAGGCGTTCAACGACCAGGCGATCGTCAGCGGCATCATCAACGGCCGCGTGAAGGGCGGCTTCACGGTCGAGATCGACAACGTCCGCGCGTTCCTGCCGGGTTCGCTCGTCGACGTGCGCCCGGTGCGCGATCCCTCCTACCTCGAGGGCAAGGTCCTCGAGTTCAAGGTCATCAAGCTCGACCAGAAGCGCAACAACGTCGTCGTGTCGCGCCGCGCGGTCGTCGAGCAGGAGTACAGCGCCGAGCGCTCGCAGCTCCTCGACAACCTGCAGGAAGGCGCGGTCATCAAGGGCGTCGTCAAGAACCTCACGGACTACGGCGCGTTCGTCGACCTCGGCGGCATCGACGGCCTGCTGCACATCACGGACATGGCGTGGAAGCGCGTCAAGCACCCGTCCGAGGTGGTCAAGGTCGGGGACGAGATCGACGTCCGCATCCTCAAGTTCGACCGCGAGCGCCAGCGCGTCAGCCTCGGCATCAAGCAGCTGGGCGCGGACCCGTGGCAGAACATCGCGCGCCGCTACCCGCCGAACACGCGGATCTGGGGCAAGGTCACGAACATCGCCGACTACGGCTGCTTCGTGGAGATCGAGGAGGGCGTCGAAGGCCTCGTGCACGTCTCCGAGATGGACTGGACCAACAAGAACGTGAACCCCGCGAAGGTGGTGCACGTCGGCCAGGAAGCCGAGGTCATGGTGCTCGACATCGACGAGGAGCGCCGCCGCATCTCGCTCGGCCTCAAGCAGTGCAAGCCGAACCCGTGGAAGGAGTTCTCCGAGAACTACAACCGCGACGACCGCGTGTCGGGCCAGATCAAGTCGATCACCGACTTCGGCATCTTCATCGGCCTGCCGGGCGGCATCGACGGTCTCGTGCACCTGTCGGACATCTCCTGGGACGTGCCCGGCGAGGAAGCCGTTCGAAGCTACCAGAAGGGCCAGCAGGTCGACGCGGTGGTCCTGTCGATCGACCCGGAGCGCGAGCGGATCAGCCTCGGCATCAAGCAGATGGCGAAGGACCCGTTCTCGTCGTTCATCGCGCAGCACCCGAAGGGCAGCATCGTCAGGGGTACGGTCCGGGAAGTGGACGCGCGTGGCGCGATCATCGACCTGGGCGGCGGCATCGAGGGCTACCTGCGCGCGTCGGAACTCTCGCGTGACCGCGTGGAGGACGCGCGCACGATGCTGAAGGCCGGCGACGAGGTCGAGGCGAAGTTCACGGGCGTCGACCGCAAGGCCCGGAGCATCGCGCTGTCGATCAAGGCGAAGGACATCCACGAGGAGCAGGAGGCCATGCAGGCGTACCGCACGGACGCGCCGAGCAGCGGCACCAGCCTCGGGGACCTGCTCAAGGAGCAGATGTCCGAGCGCGAGTGAGGCAGCGCCACCCGGCCGGCGGCGGGAGCCGCCGGCCGGGTGGTCCGGCTCGCAAAGGGGGGAGGCACGCCGGGCACACGGCGGCCGCACGACCAAAGAACCGACGCTCCGGGCTCTCCGATGACCAAGTCCGAACTGATCGAGATCATCACCGCGAAGCAGAAGCACCTGCCGTCGAAGGACGTGGAACTCGCGGTCAAGCAGATCCTCGAGATCATGAGCGACGCGCTCGCCACCGGCGAGCGGATCGAGATCCGCGGCTTCGGCAGCTTCTCTCTGCACTTCCGGCCGCCGCGGCAGGGCCGCAACCCGAAGACCGGCGAGGCCGTCGCGCTCTCCGGCAAGTACGTCCCGCACTTCAAGCCCGGCAAGGACCTGCGCGAGCGGGTCAACGACGGGCAGCACAACCCGATCCGCGAGTAGCGGGTCGCCCGACGACCGCGGCCCGCCGTGACCCGCCGCCTGTTCGCCGCCGTCGGCTTCGCGATCCTCGTGCTCGCCTGCGCAGCGTTCGTGCGGGCGAACGCAGTTCCAGTGACCTTCGACCTGCTGTTCGCGCCCATCGAGGTGGACGCGGGCACCGCGCTCGTCGTCGCCTTCGTGGCCGGCTGGGCGCTCGGGCTCGGCGGCGCGCTTCTCTACGGCCTGCGGCTCGTTCGCGAGCGCGCCCGCCTGCGGCGCGACCTGAGGCTCGCCGAGGCGGAGGCGCGCCTGCTCCGCGTCACCGCGCCCGCGCATGCCCGTTAGCTGGGTAGAAATCGCCCTCCTGCTGGTGGGCGGGTTGCTGGGCTGGTACGCGACCCGCCGCTGGCGCATCGGACAGGCGCCGCCGTCCGTCCGTACGCCCTCGCGCGACTACCTCGCGGGGCTCAACTTCCTCGTCAACGAACAGCCCGACCGCGCGGTCGAGGCCTTCCTGCGCGCCGTCGCGGTCGACAGCGACACCGTCGAGACCCACTTCGCGCTCGGCGCGCTGTTCCGCCGGCGCGGCGAGGTGGACCGCGCGATCCGCGTGCACCAGAACCTGATCGCGCGCGACGACCTCGATCCCGCCTACCGCGAGCAGGCGACCTACGCGCTCGCGCAGGACTACCTGCGGGCGGGGCTGCTCGACCGCGCCGAGAAGCTGCTGCTGCAGCTCTCCGAGGCCGGCACCTACCGGCTCGTGGCGCTGAAGGACCTCGTGCGCGTCTACGAGATCCAGCGCGACTGGGACCGCGCGATCGCGACGCACCGCGACATGGCGAAGGTCACCAACCCGCTGCAGCCGCAGGCGGTCGCGCACTACTACTGCGAGCTGGCGGAAGCCGCACGGGCGAACGGCGACTTCGAGGCCGCGCGCTCGCACCTGCGTGCCGCACGCGGCGACCAGCGCCGCTTCCCGCGCGGTGCCCTGATCCGCGCCGACGTGGCGCTCGACCTGGGCGACGCCGAGATGGCGATCCGCCTGCTGAAGCGGGTGCTGCTGCAGCAGCCTTCGCTCGCGTTCGAGGTGCTGCCGCGGCTCGTGAAGGCGCTGCGGGCCGCCGGCCGCGAGAAGGAGCTCGACGCGGTGCTCGGCGACCTCGCGGCACAGGCTCCTGAGGTCGCGGGCGCGCTCGCGTACGCCGCGATCGTCTCGGGCGAGCTCGACTCGCCCGTGCTGCTCGCTCTCTCGCGCGAGTACGCGAACGCGGAGCCGGCGGTGGCTGAGATGATCGAGGCGCTGTGGCCCAAGGGCACGCCGCTCGACGATGCGGCGCTCCGGCGCGTCGGCGGTGCGCTGCGCCGGCAGGCGCTCCGCAACCCGCGCTTCCGATGTGGCGAGTGCGGCTTCTCGAGCACGACCTTCTTCTGGCAGTGCCCGGGCTGCAAGACCTGGGACGGCCTGCGCCCGCTCGAGCCTCGCGATCTCGCGGGACCCCTGCCGATGTCGCGCGCGCGCTGAGCGCTCCGCGACACCTCCTCGATAACCGCGCGCACGCGGCACTTTCGCCGCGTGGCTCCAGGTGCCCGCCCGCGTAGTCTCCTGCCGACGGTCAAGTCGGCAAGGAGGCCATCGATGAAACTTCATCTCTTCCGCAATTCCGGTGCGTGCTGCGCCACGTTCCTCGCGCTCGTGCTGCAACTCGGTCTGCCGCTCGCGGCCCTCGCAGGTCCGGTCAACGTCAACACGGCAGATGCGCAGACTCTCGCCCGCGAACTGCAGGGCATCGGGCTCGCGAAGGCGCAGGCCATCGTCGCGCACCGCGAGAAGCACGGAGCGTTCCGCAGCATCGCGGACCTCGCGCGCGTGCGCGGCATCGGCGAGAAAACCCTCGAGCGCAACCGCGACTACATCCGGCTCGACTCGCGCCCTGTTCCGGCCGGAGCCCGTCCCGCCGCTCCGTCGGCGGCCACGGCCCCCGGCGGAACGCGTCCCGCGCCGATGGTCCGGCCGGGCACCGGACCGCGCTGAGCGGCTGGCGGGCGGTCTTGCGGGTGTGAAGCAGGCCGTGTCGAGCGGCATCGGGCGTCGGTTATGATCCGCCGCACCTTCAGATCGAGGTCCGCATGCCCCGCAAGAACCCGATCCGCACCGCCGTGTTCCCGGTCGCCGGTCGTGGCACTCGCTTCCTGCCCGCCACGAAGGCGAGCCCGAAGGAGATGCTGCCGATCGTCGACAAGCCGCTGATCCAGTATGCAGCCGAAGAAGCGCTCGCCGCGGGCGCGACCAACCTCGTGTTCATCACCGGCAGCAGCAAGCGGGCGATCGAGGACCACTTCGACTCGGACGCGGAACTCGAGGCCGCGCTCGAGGCCCAGGGCAAGCAGGACCTCCTGGACTCGCTGCGCGGCATCCTGCCGGCGTCGGCGAGCTGCATCTACATTCGGCAGCCTTCGCCGCTCGGCCTCGGTCATGCGGTCCTGTGCGCGCGGCCGGTGGTCGGCAGCGAGCCGTTCTACGTCCACCTCGCCGACGACCTGATCGACGCCGAGCGCCCGTGCCTCGGCCAGATGGCGGACGCGTTCGTCGAGCGTGGCGGCGGGAGCGTGCTGGGCGTGCAGACGGTCGATCGTCGCGAAACCGACAAGTACGGCATCGTCGCGGTCGAGAAGATCAACGAGCGCCTGTCGCGCGTGCGCCAGATCGTCGAGAAGCCGAAGCCCGACGAGGCACCGTCGAACCTCGCGGTGGTGGGGCGGTACCTGCTCAGCCCCACGATCTTCGACAAGCTCGAGAAGATCGGTCGGGGTGCGGGCGGCGAGATCCAGCTGACTGACGGCATCGCCGCGCTGCTCGGCCAGGAAGACGTCCATGCCTACGCGTTCGAGGGCAAGCGCTACGACTGCGGCAGCAAGCTCGGGTACCTCGAGGCGACGGTCGAGTACGGACTGAAGCACCCGCAGCTCGGCGACGCGTTCGCCGACATCCTGGCGCGAGTGCTCGCCCAGCGGCTGCGGCGTTCGGCCTGAGCCGACGCAGTCTCGGCCGGCCGCGAGCCGCGAGCCGCGAGCCGCGAGCCGCAAGCCGCAAGCCGCAAGCCTCAGGCCGCGATCGAGCCGGCGATCTTCTCCGCGATCATGATCGTCGGCGCGTTGGTGTTGCCGCTCACCAGCAGGGGCATCACGGAGGCGTCCACGACGCGCAGGTTCTGGACGCCGCGCACCCGCAGCTTCACGTCGACGACCGCGTCCGGATCGTGGTCGGAGCCCATGCGGCACGTCCCGACCGGGTGGTAGATCGTCTCGGCCTTGCGGCGGATCGCGCCAGCGAGCTCCGCATCCGAGCACGCGTCCTCGCCGGGGAACACCTCATGCCCGCGGTAAGGATCGAACGGCGCGGCCGCGCCGATCTCCCGCGCCAGGCGCACGCCCGCCACCAGCGTCGCGAGGTCTTCCGGCGCCGCCAGGTAGTTCGCGTGGATCGCCGGCGCGTCGGCCGCGCTGGCGGTGCGCAGCCGCAGGTGTCCGCGGCTGGCCGGCCGCAGCACGCACGCGTGGATCGTATAGCCGTGGCCGGGCATCCGGTTGCGCCCGTGATCGTCGAGCTGGGCCGGCACGAAGTGCAGCTGCACGTCCGGCCGCGAGTCGACCGCGCGCGCGGTGCGCGCGAACCCACCGGCCTCCGCGACGTTCGACGAGCCAGGCCCGTCGCGGGTCAGCAGGTAACGCAGGCCCACCCACGCCTCGCCGAGCTTCGAGAAGTCGTAGGTGTCCTGGGTCCGGCACTTCCAGAGCGTGCAGAAGTCGAGGTGGTCCTGCAGGTTGGCGCCGACGCCCGGGAGGTCGGCGATCACCGGGATGCCGTGGCGCGCGAGTTCCGCGCCGGCGCCGATCCCCGAGAGCATGAGCAGCTGCGGCGAGTTCACCGCGCCGCCGCAGAGCACGACCTCGCCGGCATCCGCGCGTTCGAGGCGCCCGCCGCGCGCGTATTCGACGCCGATGGCGCGCCGGCCGTCGAACAGCAGCCGCGATGCGAGAGCGCCGGTGACGACGCGCAGGTTCGGTCGCGACAGGGCAGGGCGCAGGTAGGCGACCGCGGCCGAACAGCGGCGTCCGTCGCGCTGGGTCACCTGGTAGAGCCCGACGCCTTCCTGGCACGCGCCGTTGAAGTCGTCGTTCGGCGGCACGCCGGCGGCCACCGCGGCCTCCACGAACACCCGCGACAGCGGCGCGACGTGGCGCAGGTCCGAGACCGCCAGCGGCCCGCCGACGCCGTGGAACTCGTTCGCCCCGCGTGCCTGGTCCTCCGCGCGCCGGAACCACGGCAGCACCTCCGCATGACTCCAGCCCGCGCACCCCGCGGCCGCCCACGCGTCGTAGTCCTCGCGCTGGCCGCGCGTGTAGCACATCGCGTTGATCGAGCTCGAGCCGCCGAGTACGCGGCCGCGTGGCCACCACAGGCGCCGCCCGTCCAGCGCCGGCTCCGGTTCCGTGTAGTAGTCCCAGTTGATCCCGCGGTGCTTCACGAGTTGCGCGATGCCCGCCGGCATGTGGATGAAGGGATTGGAATCGCGGCCGCCTGCCTCGAGCAGCAGGACGCGGCGGCGCGGATCCTCCGACAGCCTGGCCGCGAGCACGCAGCCGGCGGAACCGGCACCGACGATGACGACGTCGTGGGCGCTCAAGGAACACCTCCAGCGGCCGTGCCGTTCAGCGGCAGGCCCGCGAACGGATCGGGCTCGCCGGCGTAGAGCCGCTCCAGCAGCGCCCATTCGCGCGTGCGCACGATGCCAAGGAACTCGCCGGCGCCGTGCATTTGATGGAATGCGCGGTAGCCGCGCTCGAGGAACTCGTGCAGCGCCCCGAAACCCGCCGCGTGCGCGGGACGGCGGGCGAGCTTCACGAGCAGCCCGAGCCCGGGCGTGCGCACGAGCGTCTCGATTGCGTCGCCGAGACCGACGATCCAGTCGATCTGCTGCTCCCGGAACTCGCGCGAGCCCGCCGCCCGATAGGACTCGGCATAGTCGCGACCGGTGATTGCGCGAGCCTGCGGCAGCCGGCGTGCCACCTCCGCGTCGAGCTCCTGCGTCAGCACCTCGAGTGCGATCGCGCGACGCAGCGCTTCGATCGCAGCGTCGGGCAGGGCCTTCTCGAGGGCCCGATGCGCGCGCTCGAGGTCGTGGTCGCGCGGGCTCACGTCCACGTCGCCGTAGAGTTCTTCGAGGAAGAACGCGATCGCGGGGGCGTAGCGGGGTTGCGCGGCGAGGTCCGCGTAGGTGGCCGCGAGCCGCGCGCCCTGCCAGCGTCGCAGCCGTGCCAGTGTGGCGGCGAACGGCGGGTCGTCGTGACCCAGGGTGCGCAGCGCCCGGTCCCGCGCGATCAGCCGGGCGAGTGGCTCGGAAGCGATGTCGTGCATGGCGTCGAGCGATGCGTTCATGCCGGCGCCTCGGCGGCGATCCAGCGGTCGAGGCGGCGCGCGACCTCCTCCACGATGCGCGGCGACCATAGCAGATCGACGTGCCCTACGCCGGTGAACGCCAGGTTGTCGGCGCACGCCCACCGGCACGAACCTGCCGGCGAGACCAGCTCGTCGTGCCACGACCAGATCGCCGCGCAGTGCACGCCGCGCGGCACGCCGCCGCCGTCCAGCTCGTTGAGCCAAAGGCTGCCCCGGCGCAGCGCACGCGCCGCATCGCCGAACGCGAGGCGGGCCTGAAGCGACCCCGCGTGCGGTGTCCCGAGCGTCACGAGTCCCGCGACGGGGAGGTCGGGGTGCCGCTGGAGCAGCCGGCGCGAAACGAGTCCACCCATGCTGTGCGCGACTAGGTAGAGCGGGGCGCGCGCGCCTCGGAGCGTGCGGGCCAGGGCGTCCGCCATGGCGTCGAGGCTGCCGAGCGCCGGTTCCAGCGTCACCGCGATCGCAGGGTGCCCGCGCCGTGCGAGCGCGCGCCGGAACCACCACCAGGACGCCCGATTGCAGAGGATGCCGTGCACGAGCACGACGCGGGGTGCCTGCCGGCCGGTGCCGCCGAGGTCGGGTTCGGGCGGCAGCCACGGCTCGAACGGCACCAGCGCGTAGTTGCGCCACATCGCCAGCACCTCGCGGACGACGAGGCGCGCACGGTCGGCGAGCGTCAGTCGGACGTGCGCGTCGCGCTGGCCCGCGACGAGCGCGATCGCGTACCCGACGCACACTGCGAGTGCCCGCAGGCCGAAGTGCATCGCGAGGACGAAGGCGACCAGCGTCCACGGGCTCCAGCCCGCGAGTAACGCATGGCGCGCGAGCGCGACGTAGGCGACGAGCTCCAGGACGAGCGCGACGAGGAACGCGCGCGCGACCATGAGCTCACGTCACGGCCAGGCGGGCCGCCAGCCGGTCGAGCGTCGCGTGCAGCCGGCCCGTGACCGGCTGGTAGTGGCGGCGACGTTCCTTCACAGCGGCCTGATACGTACGGTCCTCGTCCGCCAGCACGTCGTGCCGCAGGCGAAGCCCGTGACGCGCCAGCAGCGGCCTGAGGCGGGCGTCGCGCCGGCGCAGGTCCGCGCGCGTGCGCTGGTAGGAGTGTTCGACCAGGCGGCGGCGGTCCGAGTACTTGAACATGTTGACGAAGAACATCTGCTCGTCCGAGCGGTCGGGCTCGAACAGGATCATGTCGGCGTGGGGATGGCTGTGGCGGTACGCGGCCATGCCGACCAGCATGCGCGACTGGATCAGTGCGCGGAAGGTCTGGCTCATCACGAGCGGGAAACCGCCTGCCTCGACGCGCGTGCGGCCGCCGTGCGCATAGGCGTCGTAGGCGACCAGCGGGTTCACGCAGATCACGAAGTCCGCACCCTCCTCGAGCGCGAGCGACGCATGCATCGTGCGCATCAGCGCCCCGTCGACGTAGGTGTGGCCGCGGATCTCGACGGGCGGGTAAAGACCGGGCAGTGCCGTGCTCGCCTGGATCGCGCGGGAGACGGGCACGTCGTCGAGCCCCGGGCCGCCGAAGCGGGCGGCGGTGCCGCCGTCGAGGTCCGTGGCGACGACGTACAGGCGGTGCGGCAGGCGCCGGAAGTCGTTGCTGCGACCGGCGCTCTCGAACATGTGCGCGAGGAAGCGCTCGTAGGGCCGGTTGTCGAACAGCCCGGTCGGCAGGAGCCGGCCGAGCGGTTCGAGCGACTGGGCCCAGTTGCCGCGCCAGGGAGCCGACAGGTACTGCTTCGCGATCTCGAGCAGCAGGCCCGGTGCGCCGAGCATCCGGCGCGCGTACTCGTCGAAAGCGGGCTGCAGGAACAGCCCGGGCGTCATCGGGTACTCGTCCGCGGCGTTGTCGATGAACAGCACGCCCATGTCGAGCGGGTCGAAGCCGTTCACGAGGCCCGCCGCGACGATCGCGCCGGAACTCACGCCGACGTAGACGTCGAGGCTCGTAACGTCGAGACCCTCGACGGACTCGGCGAGCGCGTGGAGTGCACCGAGCTCGTAGAACGCGCCCAACGGCCCGCCGCCGGCCAGCGCGAGGCCGATCTTGGCCCGGGACCGCGACCGGGGGCGGGTCGCCGGCTGGAGAGTCAGCATTCGGCCGCCCTCAGGCGGCGCGCGCGGCCTTCCGCGGCGCCGTGCGGCGGCGTCCTGCCTTCGCGCGTCCGCGGCCGCGCGCCCTGCCGTTCTTCGTGCCGAGCGCGACGACGTTGGCGTTGAGCTCGTCCACGCGCCTCATGAGCGCCTGGATCTCATCCGCCGTCGGCACGCCGACCTGCTGCAGCACCCTCTGCACGCGGCCCTGGAAGATCCGTTCCAGGTTGTCCCAGGTCTCGGTGGCCTGGTCGCGCGTGCCCTTCATCCGCTCCTCGACCGCGCCCTGTACGGTCGTGATCGCCTCGCGCAGCGTGGATTCGGCCTGGTTGCGCGAACGGTCGATGAAGCCGGCACCCTCGACGATCAGGGTTTCGAAAGCGCGCGGGCCTTCCTTCTGCGCGCGGGCCAGGGCGCCCATCCCGGCCAGCCAGATCTGGTGGACGGCGTCCACGAGCGTGATCTGCGGGTTCGATGCGGCGCTGCGACGCGCGCGCTTGGCGAGTTTTCCGGTCTTCTTGACGGCCATGATGATCCTCCTTTGGTGCGGCGGGAAGCGGCCTTCGGTACCGCCGGGATTGTGCCGATGATGGCGATCGTGGCGCTGCGACGGCTGCGTCCTGCACGGATCCCGATGCGATTATTCTCCCGGTACGCTCGGTCCCGATCAGTAGTTCCCGTAGGCGGAGCCATGACCGCACGCAAGGGCGCGACGCGCCGGTGGGTACAGTTTTCGTACAAGGGGGCGGACTACGATCGGCCCGGGCCGGAGCTCGTGAAGCACTGGGCGCGCCTGCACCGCGGCGACGCCGAGCGCCTGCCGGACGCGAAGCGAGTCGCCGCGCTGTACGGGCGGGCGGGCGCGGCGCGCGACGCGGTCGCGATCGAGGCGGACGACGCAGATCTCGCCGTGGGCGTGCAGGAGGCCTGGCGCGCCTTCCACCGCGGCGATTTCGAGGCGGCGTGGCACGGCGGGCGCGCACTCGGGCCGCTCGGTGTGTCGCCGGCGGTGAAGTCCGCCGGCGTCTACGCGACGTATCTCGCCGAGAACGGCGCAGCGGCCGAGCGGCTGCTCCGCGAGGCGGTCGCGCTGGCCGAGTCGGCGGCGAAGGCCTGTCCCGACTACGCCAACGCGCACTATTTCCATGCCTTCGCCCTCGGCCGCTACAGCCAGCGCATCTCCGTGCTGAAGGCGATCGCCGCCGGCCACGCCGGCAGGGTCCGTGCCAGTCTCGACCGGGCCCTGCAACTCGAGCCCAGGCACGCCGACGCCCACCTCGCGCTCGGTCTCTACCACGCGGAGATCGTCGGCAAGGTCGGTGGGATCGCGGCGAAAGTGACCTACGGCGCCAGCGCGGCGGCGGCGGAGAAGCACTTCGAGAAGGCGCTCGCGCTGTTCCCGGAATCCCCGATCGCCCGCGTGGAGTACGCGAACGGGCTGCTCGCGATGCACGGCGACAGGGCGCAGGACCGCGCCGCGTCGCTGTACGAAGAGGCGGCCGCGTGCCGTCCGGAAGACGCGATGGAGCGGCTCGACGTCGAGCAGGCGAGGGCGGAACTCGGCTGACCGATGTGCCGAGCGTCAGGCGTCCGTGCGTTCGCAGTGCGCCGCGCCGAGCAGGGTGAGCAGCAGCAGTCGCTCGAACTCTGCGGCGAAGCCGTCGACGATGCGGTGCGGCTCCGGGAGCAACGTGCGGTCCGCCACCACGCCGAACAGCACCTCGTCCACGTACGTCAGCACGCTGATGCCGAGACCGATGCTGCCGCTCTGGGGCACCCAGAAGTACATCTCGTCGATCGGGCGGCCGCACAGGTACAACCTCTCGCGGGGGCCGGGCACGTTCGAGACCACGGCGCTGGCCTTGCGGCTCAGCGTGTCCACCGCGAGTCCCTGGACCGGCGCAGGCAGGTAGCCCAGCGCGCTCAGCACCACGAACGCCGCCGCGGGCTGCTGGGAGCCCTTGAGTTCGCGCATGTACCGGCGCACCGCGTAGAGCCGCTCGAGCGGGTGCTGCATGCCGATCGGCAGGTCCAGGAACGCGAGCCCGAAGCGGTTGCCGAGGCACGGGGGTTCGTCGGGCGGGCGCAGGTTCACCGGTACGGCGGCGCGAACCGTCAGGTCCGTCGTGTCGTGACCGAGCGAGCGCAGGTAGCGTCCGAGCGTGCCGGCGACGATCGACATCACGACGTCGTTGATCGTGCAGCCGAGCGCCCGGGCGACGGTGCGGACCTCGGCCAGCGCGACGGGTGGCGCCCACGCGACCTGTTTGCGGGTGCCGAGCGTGCCGCGGAGCGGCGAGCGCGGATCGTCGGGCAACCGCAGCAGTGCGGCGAATTCGCCCGCCACGCCGCCTGCCACTCCGGCCGCCTTCTGAGCCGACCCCAGTGCCTCCAGCGGATGCAGGAGGCCGTGCAGGCCCGTCTCGACCAGGAACTCGCCGTCACGCAGGGCCTGACCGAGGAATGCCGTGGCGGGCCCCACCAGCGAGCGCAGCCAGGGGAGCAGGGCGTCGTCCTCGGCATGGACGTCCTCGAGCGTCGGCGCGCCCGGCCGCGCCGTGTCTTCGGGTGTCCGCGTGGTCAGCCCGAGGAACATCTTCACGAGCGCGATGCCGTCGGCATAGCAATGGTGGATTCGCAGCACGACGGCGCTGCCGTGGCCGTACTCCGGCACGAGGTCGAAGCGCCACAGCGGGCGCCGCGGATCGAGGGCCGAACTGGCGAGTTCGCCGACCAGTGCCTCGAGGTCCGCCTGCGACGGGCCGGCGGGGCGAACCTCGCCGACGTGTGCCTCGAGCTCGAAATAGGGGTCGTCCACCCAGGTGCCGCCGATGCCCTCGTCCACGGGGACCGCGCGAAAGCGGGCGTGCTGCAGGAACCGTTCGGCGACCAGACCGCGCAGGTCGGCGAGCGTGCACCGCTCCCCGAGCACGATCACCGACACGATCACCATCGGGTTGGTGCGGCGCTCCATGCGGAGCCAAGCCGTATCGATGCTCGACATGCGTTGGCGCATCGAGATCATCGCGTCGTCCGCTGCCGTGTGCCGCCCACGCGGGCCCTTGTAGCCTTCGCGCCGAGCGGCGGGAATACCGGCTTGCCACGAGGCTGCGGGACCGTGTGGAGCGTACCGTTCGCGGTACGGTCGCCAGGATGGAAGGCTCCATGACCTATTTCGTGACCGGCGGCACCGGCTTCATCGGTCGGCGGCTCGTCGCGGAGCTGGCCCGGCGCGGCACGGTCTACGTACTCGTGCGCCCGGAGTCCCGGGCCAAGATCGCAGGGCTGGTCCCGCACGGAGTGCCGCCTGACCGCGTCGTCGCCGTCGAAGGCGACCTGGTGCGCGAGGCGCTCGGCGTCTCCGACGCGGATCGCGCCCGTGTCGCGGGTCGCATCGACCACGTGTTCCACCTCGGGGCCGTGTACGACCTCGCGGCTCCGGCCGCGGCCGCCGAGCGCGCCAACGTCGCGGGTACGCGCCACGCGCTCGACTTCGCGGCCGCCGTCGGCGCACGTCGCTTCCACCACGTCAGTTCGATCGCCGCCGCCGGCCTGTATCGGGGCACGTTCACCGAGGCGATGTTCGACGAGGCGACGGGTCTGGAGCACCCGTACTTCCGGACCAAGCACGACTCGGAGGCGCTGGTCCGCGCGGAGAAGCGCCTGCCGTGGCGCGTGTACCGGCCCGCGATGGTGGTCGGCGACTCGACCACCGGGGCGATCGACAAGATCGACGGGCCCTACTATTTCTTCAAGCTGCTCCAGAAGCTCCGCTCCTCGTGGCCGAGCTGGCTGCCGTTCGTCGGGTTCGAGGGCGGCTGCTTCAACTGCGTGCCCGTGGACTTCGTGGTCGCCGCGCTGGTGCACCTCGCGCACCTGGATGGGCACGACGGTGAGTCTTTCCACCTCACGGACCCGCGCCCCCGAACCGTGGGACAGGCGCTCAACGTGTTCGCGAAGGCCGCCCATGCGCCGCAGGCCTCGGTACGCGTCGATGCCCAGCTGATCGGGCAGGTGCCGACGGAGTGGCGCGTCGCGGTGGAGCGTTTCCGGCCGCTGCGCGACGTCGTCGACGAGTTGCTGTCGGGCCTGCAGGTGCCGCGCGAGGTGCTCACGTTCGTGAACTACCCGACGCGCTTCGAGTCCAGCGTGACGCATGCGCTGCTGGCGCCGGCGGGCATCCGGGTGCCACCGCTCGAGGACTACGCGTGGCGGCTGTGGGACTACTGGGAGCGTCACCTGGATCCCGACCTGTCGCTGGACCGCAGCCTCGGCGGCGCGGTGCGCGGCAGGGTGGTGCTCGTGACCGGCGGATCCTCGGGCATCGGCCGCGCGACGGCGGCCCGGATCGCGGACTCGGGCGGGCGCGTGCTCATCGTCGCGCGCGATCCGGACAAGCTCGATGCGGCCCGCGCCGAGATCGCGGCGCGGGGCGGCGATGTGCACGCCTATTCGTGCGACCTGACCGACGCCGGGGGCACTGCCGCGCTGGTCGAGCGGGTGCTCCGCGAGCACGGCCGCGTGGACGTGCTCGTGAACAACGCCGGCCGGTCGATCCGCCGTGCGATCGAGCATTCCTACGAGCGCTTCCACGACTACGAACGGCTGATGCAGCTGAACTACTTCGCATCGGTCCGGCTGACGCTCGCGCTGCTGCCGCAGATGGTCGCGAGGGGCGAAGGCCACGTGGTCAACGTGTCTTCGATCGGCGTGCTCTCGAACGCGCCGCGGTTCGCGGCCTACGTCGCCTCGAAGGCGGCGCTCGAGGCCTTCAGCCGCTGCGCGGCCGCGGAGTACCGGCACGCGGGCGTGGCGTTCACGGTCGTCAACATGCCGCTGGTGCGCACGCCGATGATCGCGCCGACGCGCATCTACGAGCAGATGCCGACGATCGCCCCCGAGGAGGCCGCGGAGATGATCGCGGAGGCGATCATCCACCGTCCGCAGCGCATCGCCACGCGGCTCGGCCTGTTCGCACAGTGGGTCCACCTGCTGGCACCCAAGCTGTCGGAAGTGATCATGAGTACGGCCTACGGGATGTTCCCGGACACGTCGGCTGCCATGGCGACCACGCAAAGCCCGCAGAATCCCACGGCCGAGGCGATCACGTTCGCGAAGGTGATGCGCGGGCTGCACTGGTGATGCGCTGCGCCGGCGCGCGGCTGCGGCAAGCCCGTATCTCCGCCGCAACCGCGAGTCGTCGGTTCTTTGCCGAACTTTGCGGTCCCGGCTACCCGCCGGGAGCGCGGATCGTCGATGATCGTCGGCGTACCGTCAGGCTCGGGATCGCCATGCGTCCGTCGCTGCTGCCGTGGGTTCACTTCCAGTCGTGCGCGCCGGTGGCCGCATGACGGGCGCCCGCGTGATGCGGACTGCGAGCCTCGTCGCGACCGCGCTGGCCGCCGGCTGCGCGGCCGGCCCGGCTCCCCGGGCGCCGACGCTCGACCGGCTCGCGGTTCCGGATTCCTTCGTCGCAACGGTGCCCGAGGGAGAGCCCGCGCAGGACTCACGGTGGTGGCAGGGCTTCGGCGACCCGCTGCTGGCCGTGCTCGTCGAGGAGGCGCTCGCGGCGAACACCGACATCGAGGGGGCGGGCGCGCGCGTGCGGCAGTCACGGGCGGTTCTCGCGGCGAGCCGCGCGGGCTTCTGGCCGAGCCTCGACGCGAGCGCGTCGGTGGCTCGTCGCGAGGCCGGCGCGACCGTCGCGGGCACGGGTGGAACGCTCGGCACGTCCACGGCCCGCACGGCGAACGTCGGGCTCGACGCCGCCTACGAGGTGGACCTGTTCGGCGGCACCCGCCGTGCCGTCGGCGCGGCGGGTGCGGACGCCGAGGCGCGGCTCGCGACGCTCCGTTCCACGCAGCTGACCGTCGCCGCCGAGACGGCGCTCGCCTACGTGGACTTCCGGCTCGCGCAGCGCCGCCTCGCCATCGCCAGGGCCGCGCTGGGTGCGCAGGACGGGGCGCTCGAGATCGCCGGCTGGCGCGTGCAGGCGGGCCTCTCGGGTGCGCTCGACCTCGAGCAGGCCCGGCAGCTCCGCGCGCAGACCGCCGCGTCGATCCCGACGCTGGAACGCGCGGTCGCCACTGCGCGCAACCGCCTCGCGGCCTTGCTGTCGGCCGCGCCGGACCGCATGGCGACACGCCTGTCTACCCTGGGCGAGATCCCCGGAGCACCGCTCGCGAAGGTGGGTATTCCCGCGGAAGTGCTGCGGCGCCGTCCCGACGTCGCCGCAGCCGAGCGGACGCTCGTCGCCGAGATCGCGCGGGTCGGCGTGCGCCGCGCCGAGCTGTATCCGGCGCTGCGGCTGAGCGGAGCGTTCGGCGGTTCCGCGCCGACCTTCGGCGGTGCTGCGGACGCGGCGATCGGCTCGCTGGTCGCAGGCGTGACGGTGCCGCTGTTCCAGGGCGGGCGCCTGCGCGCGGCGGTCGAGCAGCAGCAGGCGGCCGCGGCCGCCGCGCTCGCCGGTTATCGCGGCGCGGTGTATGCGGCGCTCGAGGAAACCGAGAACGCGCTCGTCGCGGCCGATGCGGCCGGGCGACGCGAGCGCGAACTGGTGACCGCCGAGAGCGCCGCCCGCGCGGCCGCCGAACTCGCGCGCCGGCAGTATCAGACCGGCCTGATCGACTTCCGCGCACTGCTGGAGGCCGAACGTACGCTGCTGTCGAGCGAGGACGCGCGCGCGAGTGCGCGCGCCGAACGCGCGGTCGCGGCGGTGCAACTCTACAAGGCCCTCGGCGGCGGCTGGGAAGACGCCCCCGAACCGGCGACGTCAAGCGGCGCGACTCCCTGATCCGAGGCACCGATGGACGATTCGACCCGGCCCGACCCGAACTCCCGCGCGGCGCTCGACGCGTTCCTCGGGCGTACCTCCGCCTCGCCCCGCGTGCGACGCCTGCGGCTGATCGTGATCCTGGCGGGCACGCTGTTGCTGGCTGCCCTGCTCTACGCATGGCTCGCGCGCGGCGACGACGGTGCACCGGCCTACGCGACCGCGGCCGTGGAACGCGGGGACCTGCGCGTGCGCGTGTCGGCGACGGGCAACCTGCAGCCGACCAACGAGGTCGAGGTCGGCTCCGAACTGTCGGGACTGGTCGCCGAGGTCCGCGTCGACAACAACGACCGGGTCGCGAAGGGGCAGGTGCTGGCGCGGATCGACACCTCGCGGCTCGCGGATGCGATCGCGCAGAGCCGCGCGGCGCTCGAGTCCGCGGAGGCGGGCGTCGCGCAGGCGGAGGCCACGGCGCAGCAGGCTACGGCGACTCTCGCGCGGCTCGAGGAAGTGCGCCAGCTGTCGGGTGGCAAGGTGCCGTCCGCCACCGAGATGGACACGGCGCGGGCGGAGCAGGCACGGGCGCAGGCGGCGGTACGCAGCGCGAAGGCAGCCGTCGCGCAGGCGCGGGCGCAGCTGTCGTCGGACGAGACGCAGTTCGCCAAGGCGGCGATCCGCTCGCCGGTGACCGGGGTCGTGCTGTCGCGGCAGGTCGATCCGGGCCAGACGGTTGCGGCGTCCTTCAACGCGCCCGTGCTGTTCCTGATCGCCGAGGACCTCGCACGGATGCGCCTCGAGGTGCGCGTGGACGAAGCCGACGTCGGCCAGGTCGGAGCGGGGCAGGCGGCGCGGTTCCAGGTGGACGCGTTTCCGGGCCGTACGTTTCCGGCGCGCGTGGAGCGCGTCGATCTCGGCGCGAACGCGAGCGGGACGACCGCGGCGGCGACCGCCTCGGCGGTTGCGAGCGCGAACTCGGTGGTCGCCTACGCGGCGGTGCTGGCGGTCGACAATCGCGACGGGTCGCTGCGGCCCGGCATGACGGCGACCGCCGAGATCGTGACGTCCGAGAAGCGCGGAGTGCTCCTGGTCCCGAACGCAGCGCTGCGCTTCGATCCGGAGGCCACGGGCGCCGCTGGCGCACGCTCCGGCGTCACGCGCGTGCTGCTGCCCGGGCCAATGCGGGGGGGCAACCGACCGGCGCGGGACGTGACGATCGGCCGCGGCAGCGAGCAGCGCGTGCACGTGCTCGGTGACGACGGCCGCCCCGTGCCCATTGCCGTCCGGACCGGCGACAGCGACGGTCGTCTGACCGAGGTCACGGGCGAAGGGCTGCGCGAGGGCCTCGCCGTGATCACCGGTCGGCTCGCGACCGCCGGCGGATCCCGCCGGTGACCACGGCCGCCGACCCGCTGATCCGCCTGCGCGGCGTCACCAAGACGTTCGGCCGCGGGCCTTCGGCGTTCCAGGCACTGCGCGGGGTGGACCTCGACGTCGCCGCGGGCGACTTCGTCGCCGTGATGGGCCCGTCCGGTTCGGGCAAGTCCACGATGATGAACATCCTCGGCTGCCTCGACGTCCCGACGGATGGTGCGTTCCTGTTCAAGGGCGTGCACGTCGAGCGGCTGACGCGCGACGAGCGTGCGCTGCTGAGGCGCCGCTACCTCGGGTTCGTTTTCCAGGGCTTCAACCTGCTGGCGCGCACCAGTGCGCTCGAGAACGTCGAGTTGCCCCTGCTGTATCGCGGCGAACCGCCGAAGCGTCGGCGCGAGACGGCGCTCGCCGCCCTCGAACAGGTCGGCCTCGTGGAGTGGCGCGACCACACGCCGGCGGAATTGTCGGGGGGGCAGCAGCAGCGAGTGGCGATCGCGCGCGCGATCGTCACGAACCCGGCCGTGCTGCTCGCGGACGAGCCGACCGGCAATCTGGACTCCGCGCGCTCCGTCGAGATCATGGAACTGCTGCAGGACTTCAACCGTCGCGGCATCACGATCCTGATGGTCACGCACGAGCCCGACATGGCGGCCTACGCGCGCACGCGGGTACACGTTCACGACGGTCGGATCCAGTCGCAGGGACTGGCGGCGTGATCGGTGCGACGTTCGTGCTGGCACTGCGCGAGATCCGCCGGCACCTGCTGCGCTCGTTCCTGACGATCCTCGGCATCGTGATCGGTGTCGCGGCCGTCGTCACGATGGTCACCCTCGGCAACGGTGCGACCGAGGCCGTGCGCGAGCAGATCGCGGGTCTCGGGGCCAACCTGTTGCAGATCCGCCCTGGGCAGGGCTTTGGACGGGGCGGCGGCGGGCCACCGCCCCGGGACTTCCAACTCGACGACCTCGACGCGATCCGCGAGCAGGTCGACGGCGTCCGTGTCGTCGCGCCGCTGGCGCAGTCGTCGGGCATCGCGGTGCGCAACGCGGCGAACTGGACGACGACGATCAACGGCACCACGGCAGACTACTTCATCGCCCAGAACTGGGCCTTGACGGCCGGTCGGCCTTTCACGGCCGCCGAGGAGCAGGCCGGCCGTGCGGTGTGCGTGATCGGCGCGACGGTCGCCGGCAACCTCTTCCGCGGCGAAGACCCGGTCGGCCAGCGGTTCCGACTGCGCGACGTCGCGTGCGAGGTGATCGGCACCCTGGCCTCGCGCGGGCAGGGCGGCTTCGGTGCCGACCAGGACGACGTCGTACTGATGCCGATCAAGGCGGTGCAGCGGCGGTTCACCGGCAACCGCAACGTGCGCGCGATCCTCGTGCAGGTCGACCCGGACTACGACAAGGCCGGCGTCACGGCCGCGATCCAGGGGCTGCTGCGCGAGCGGCGGAACATCACGGGTGCGAAGCAGGACGACTTCAACGTCTTCGACACCGCGCAGATCTCGGAGACGTTGTCCGGGACGACGCGGATCCTGACGGCGCTCCTCGGCGCGGTGGCTGCCGTCAGCCTGCTGGTCGGCGGCATCGGCATCATGAACATCATGCTGGTGTCGGTGACCGAGCGTACGCGCGAGATCGGCATCCGCCTCGCGATCGGCGCAATCGGGCGCGAGGTGCTGTTGCAGTTCCTGGTCGAGGCGGTGGTGCTGGCCTGCATCGGCGGCGTGATCGGACTGCTGCTCGCCCTCGTGGCGACGGTGGCGCTCGCGCCGGTGCTGCAGGTGCCGTTCATCTTCGACCCGGGCATCAACGCGCTCGCGTTCGGCTTCTCCGCGCTGATCGGCGTGGTGTTCGGCTATTTCCCGGCGCGCCGCGCCGCGGCCCTGAATCCCATCGAGGCGCTCCGGCACGAGTGACGTTGCCGACGTCGACGCGCTCGTCGACTACGCGCTTCGTCGGCCGCCGCCGCTCCGGCCCAGCCACCACAGGACGATACCGTCGACCACGAGCACGGCCACGCCGGTCACGGCGCCGAGCCGCTCAGCGCGAGGAACAGCCAGAACACGGGCGAGGTGTAGTCGATCATCGTCGCGAAGCCGTCGCGCGCATAGGTCCCCAGGCCGACCAGCAGCACGCCGACGGCGCCCTGCGCCAGGATTCCCGCGACCGGGATGCCGCGCTGGTCGTCCCAGCGGCCGAGGCGCTCGAGCCGCGGCCAGTCGCGCGCGGCGGCGTAGGTGGTGCGCGCGCCGACGACGATGGTCGCGTTCATCGAGGTCAGGGTTGCCAGCGCGATCGCGAGCGCGGTCATCAGGCCTGCGGCCTGGCCGAAGGCGAGCGCGATGAGGTCGGACGCCGGCGTCTTGCTGGCCGCAAGCCCCTCGATGCCCAGCCCCCGCCAGAGCGCCCAGTTCACGGCGAGGTAGAGCAGCGTGATGACGAGGATCGACAGTACCAGTGCGCGGACCATGCCGCGTCGCTCGTCGCGGACCTCGGCCGAGAGCGTCGAGATCTCGCTCCAACCACTGAAGGCGTACAGCACGAACAGCAGTGCGAGCCCGAAGCCCGCCGGCAAACCCGACGCCGTGGGCGCATCCGGCACCAGGGGCGGGCTGCCGGCGAGGACCAGCGCGACGCCGGCCGCGAAGATGATCAGCAGCCCGCCGACCTCGAGCCCGGTCATCGCGTAGTCGGCGCGCTGTCCGCGATACAGGCCCTTCAGGTTGAAGGCCGTCATCGCGAGGATGGCCGCGAGCGCGTACCAGGAGGCGCCGAGCGGGCCCAGCGGCAGCACCTCGTTCGCGTAGTCGCCGAGCACGAAAATCACAACCCGAACCAGCTGTGGCACTTCCACGCGGTGCCCAACCGGCCGGGAATGTTCTTGATCCGCAACGTCGCGACCGGCAGGGTGCTCGATGCGCGCAACGCCTGCGTGCGCTCGAACGGCTGCGAGGTACGCCAGCGGGATGCGCGGAACGGCGACTCGACGCAGGTCTGGATTCTCGAGCGCGCCAACTGAGGCGAAACGAATGGCACTACGCACATCGACCTGGATCCTGACGGCGTGCCTGTGCGCCGTCGCGGCAATGGCGGGCGCACAGAGCCCGCCAGCGCCCGCCGCGGCGCCGACGAGGTCGGCCGACTGGGCCGGCCAGTTCGTGACCGAATTCGAGGGGCAGACGGGCCAGCTGTCGCTCCTGGTGCTCGGCAGCTGGATGGGCGGCACGTACGTCGAGAACGGCGAGCAGTTCACCGTCGTCGGCCGCATCGACGGCACCCGCGCGAGCGGCACCGTCACGGACCAGTACCATCAGCAGGCGCCGTTCGACGCGCGGCTCCACGCGGCCGGGCTCGTCGTCACGCTGAACATCAAGGACCAGAATGGCGTCGAGCAGCCGGTAACGCTGAACTTCGAGCGGCCCGAGGCGGCTGCGAAGCGCCGCGCCGCGGCGGCTCCGGGGCTGCTGGCCGGCGGCGGCCGCGCAGGCGGTGCGAGCGATGGCAGCGGCGGCGGGGGCGGGGGCGGCGACACACGGCTGGTCGGCGCGTGGCGCGCGACGGAGGCCGGCCGCAGTGGCGAGTTCACCTGGGCGAGCGACAATTTCATCCGGTTCGCCGCCGACGGCTCCTGCGCCGACGGCGGTGGACGCACCTATGCCGGCGGTGCGAACGCCAGCTTCGGCGCGGGTCCGGGCGCGGTCGCCGGAGGCGCGGAGCGGCGAACGCCTCACCGTCGAGCAGCTGGTCGAGCGCGCCGACGCGGTGCTGCGAGTCCGCGTCGAACTCGGCGCGTCGTCCACGTCCGTGAGGGTGCAGGAGGTGGTCGGCGGCGATCCGGGCAGCGCGACGCCGGCGACGGACCGCCTGGCAGGCATCTGCCTGCCCGGCCGGGGCCTGCTCCGCGACTGGATTCGCAGGCCCGCGTACTTCGAGGATTCGGTGCCGCTGTGGCGGGCCGCGCTGCGGCGCGGCCACTATGAGGCCGTGGTGTTCGTCCGCGTCGGGCACGATGGCCTGCTGCCCGTCTGCGAAACGGAGACGCTGCTGGCCGAGCACTGGACGACGCACCGCGACTACATCGCGTGGCGGGCGCGGCTCGCGTCGGCGCTCTCGGAGGGGGAGTGATGACGGTTTCGGGCCGGCGGCGCCCGCTCGGCAACGGCGCGCGGCCGCTCGCCGCGTACGCACTGCTGGCGGCGTGCGCGCTGCTCGCTCCCGTCGCGGCGGAGGCGCGCGGTTCATCGGTGCCTCGCAGGCGCGCCTGATCGAGGTTCAGCTGGAGCAGGCCGGCTCCAGCGTCGCCGGCCGGCTGGAGTGGGCGGGGAGCACCTGCGAACTCGCCTTCGACGCCGCGGGTCGCTGCGCGACCTCCAGGAGCCGGTCGAGCGCCGGCGTCGCCTTGCCCGCGGTGTTCCACGGATCCTTGGGCACGCGAATCTCTGCGAACCGCTGGCTCCGCCCGAGCCTAAACGCGGCGCAGGCCCGGCCGGAAGCGCGGAGACCGAAATCCGGGGGCGCGCGGGTGGCGCGGGGGCGTGCGGGGATCAGGAATGGCCCGGCCGGCCGAGGACGCCGCGCATGGCCGGCAAGATCGTGATGGAGATGGTCGCGACGCCGCGCGTCACTTCGGTGGCCTGTGAGTGCCGCGGGCGCGAAGACGAACCCGGCGACTGCGCAGGGCGGCGACTGAGACGACGGGAGGAGCCCGGAGCGTCTGCATCGCTCGATCGTTCCTCGAGAAACCGGCGCGACCAAACCGTGAGCGCGCCGATGCGGCCTTCCGGCTGCGTCCGCTGCTCGCGCCGGCCGAGCCGGACTCGCAGGCGGTCCTCGATCTCGCGTTCGCGGACCAGATTCGCCTGCCGGCGATGTGGAACCTGCGCACCGACGACACCGCGGCCGCCGGGTCCCCGGTGCGCGTGCTGGTGCCCGACTTCTTCGTGCCCGGACGGCCCGTACAGAACGCCGTGATGCGCACGCAGCAGTTCCCGTGCGCCGTACTGAACGGCCAGATCGCGTGCGCGCAGTACACCGGCAACGCTGGCGGCAACCACGGTCACGCGGTAGTCAGCGCGGTGGCAGCCGAGTTCGACGCGGCGCGGCCGACCGGGGCGTTCCCGACCGCGGCGACGGATCCGCAGCGCCGCATCGACGTACTCGCGCTACCCGTGGATGGCTACGCGGACACCGATGCGATCGTGCTGATCGGCGACCAGCTCGCCACCTATCCGGCCGAGGTCGTGCAGACCAGCCTCGGCTTCGCCGGCGGGAGCGACGTCGAAGCGCGCGTGCTGGCCGCGCTCGCGTGGCGATCGATCGTGCTGAGACGGGGGCAGACGTTCGTGCACGTCGCGGCGGCGGGCAACGACGCGCTGAAGGCAGCCCTGCCCGCGTATCGACGCGACGCACGCCTTGCGTCGGCCTGGAACCTCGCGGCCAGCGGTGGCGACGTCGACGCGCTGCTCGCGGGCGCCGGGCCCGTCGCGCCGGACGTGCGCGCGCGGCTCGGGGCCGTGTTCGCGGCGCTGGTCGGCGGTCCCGTCGCCGGCGTCGGCGACGCGCTCACGAATACGGTGGTCGTCGGCAGCGTCGAGCCCGACGGTCGGCGGGCCGGGTTCTCGCAGACGCCCGCGGACGTGACCGCACGCGGCACGGGCCTGACCCTGGCCTGCGTGAGGCCGAACGCCGCGCAGCCCTGCAACGGCGTGCTGTGGTCACCGGCGGACGGCACGTCGTTCTCGGCGCCCCAGGTCGCGGGCGTCGCGGCGTTCCTGCGGCTGCAGAAGCCGGCGCTGAGCGCTGCGGCGCTCGCCGCCCTGCTGAAGTCGAGCGTGAGTGGCGAGGAGCGGGCGCTGGATGCGTATCGCGCGGTGCTGCTGCTCGACGCCGGAGACGTCGCAGGACCGGTGCGCCGTCGTCTGGCGGACGTCGCCGGCGGGACGGAGCCGGTGGGCGACGTGCAGCCGGACGGCTTGTTCGACCAGCAGGACCTCGCGGAGTACCTCACGCGCTTCGCGGAGTTCGTCGCGCTTCGCGAGACCGATCCGGCGCCGGACCGCTCGCGCTGGGACCTGAACGGCGACGGCTACACCGGCCGGGAAGGCGGCGGCGCCTTCGACGCGAACGCGGACGGCGCGATCGGCGTCGCGATGATGTCGATCGAGGGCAAGCAGGAGCCGTTCGTCGAGTCCGGCCTGCGCGATCTCGACGTGCTCTGTGCGCTCGCGTACTCGCCGCTCTACGAGGGCGACCCGAGCGAGCGCCAGAGCCTCCTGGGCGGCAAGTGCCTCTCGCGGACGCTCGCGTACACGGTCGCGTCGACCGGCCCGAGCGCCGCGCTGGTGCGGCTCCTCGACGTGCGCACGGGCGGCACCGCGGTCCTGTATCAGCGGTCCGACCTCGAGAGCGGCAGCCGGGCCGGTCCGCCGACGTGGTCGCCGGACGGCTCGGGCGTCGTGTTCGACGCCCCGAACGTCGGCACACCCGGGCTCTCGCTGTTCCGCTCGCGCCTCGGCGGTGCGACCCAGCAGATCACGACGAGTTTCGCGGATCTCTGCCCCGCGCATCGAACCCGCACGAACACGGACGGCGACTTCCTGTACTTCTTCCGCAACGAACTCACCACCGGCATCGGCATCTACACGCTGCGCGACACGGGGTCGAGCCCGCTGCCGCTGCGCCTCGGCGGCATACCCGACGTCCCCGTGTGCACGGGCTTCGTCACCGAGCAGAGCGTCTCCGTGGGCGGCTGGTGGGCGTACACCGTGCGCGGGCCGGGCGTCTCTGCGCAGGTCCGCATCCGGAATCTCGGCACGGTGCGCTCGATCACCGACGCCCTCCCGGGCGTCGGCGGGCTCGGCTACTGGTCGCCCGACGGGCAGACGGTGGCGTTCATCATCAGCCAGACGCTGTACGTCGCCCGGCCGTTCGACGGCGTGCCCGCACGCGTGATCGCGACCGACGCATTCCCGTTCCGGGTCTCCTGGTCGCCGGACGGCCAGTGGATCGCGTATCAGCGGATCTGGGAGCAGGGTCGGGTGGAGATCTACGTGCTGGATCTCGAGACGGGCCAGTCGAAGCAGGTGACGAATCACGGCGCCGGCGTGCCGGTGATCGGGATCGCGTGGCGGCCGTGAGGCGACGCGGTCGACCGCTTTCGTTAGGAACTCGTGTAGCGCCACCCGATCAAGCGCGGCGCGCAAACCGCGGGCCGCCTCCGTGCGACGGTCACCGCAGGGCTGACAGCTGCGCCACCGAGGATGAGCGGCCTCACGCGGACTCGGTGAGAATCGCGAGGGCTGCGGCATGGATTTCCGCATTGGCGGCCGCGAGGACCCGGCCGCCGCCGTGGGCGGGGCCTCCTGTCCAGTCGGTGACGATCCCGCCCGCCGCCTCGATGAGCGCGATGGGGGCATGCACGTCGTAGGGTTGGAGCCCAGCTTCCACCACGAGGTCGACCTGACCCGCCGCGATAAGGGCGTAGGCGTAGCAGTCCATCCCGTAGCGAGTGAGCCGCACCCGGTTGGCGAGCCGACGGAAGGCGCACCTCTCGGCGTCGGTGCCGACTTCGGGAAAGGTGGTGAAGAGGAAGGCGTCGGCGAGCGGCCGCGGCGCGCGTGATCTCAACGCTGCGCGGCCGCGGGGCCCGATGCATTCGGCGACACCGAAGCCACCCACGAACCGCTCGCCGATGTAGGGCTGATCGATGAGCCCGAAGAGCGGCCCGCGGGCATCCGAAACCGCGATCAGGACTCCCCAGGTCGGCGTCCCGCTCAGATAGCCGCGGGTCCCGTCGATCGGATCGACGACCCAGGTGAGGCCGCTCGTCCCTGCAGTTGAGGCATGTTCCTCGCCCAGGATGGCGTCCTCGGGACGACGGCTTCCAATGACCTTGCGGATGGCCGCCTCGGCGGCGCGGTCGGCGACGGTGACGGGGTCGAAATCGACGCGCTTGCTTTCGGCAGCGAGGTCCGACGTGCGGAAATGCTGCAGCGTCTCGACGCGCGCCGCATCCGCCGCCGCCTCGGCGACCGCGCGGAGCTCGATCTTCAGGTCATCGGACAAGCAGGACATGCGACTGGCAGCACGCACAGGAACCGGGGCAGGAACCCGGACCGATAGACGAGATAGCCCAAGGGCACGCGATGTGCCCCCGCTCTCAGTAGCGGTCGGTGTTGGAGACTTCCGGCATTGTAACGGCCACTCTGGCCAACTGCGTCGCGTACTGGATCGGCGTCAGACCAACGAGCGCTCTCTTCGGCCTCTCATTGTTGAACTCCGAACACCAAGCTGCTGTCCGAGGAGACGATCCGTGGCTTGCCGCGCGTTCTCGACCTCGAGCGACTTCAGTCGCTTGACGTCCGATACGTCCATGCCGCTGAACTTGCTGCGCCACGGGTAGAAGCTCGCCTCCGAGAACCCGTGTTTGCTGCACAGCTCCTTCACCGGCACGCCCTTATCCGCTTCCCGCAGGAAGCCGCCGATCTGCTCCTCGCTGAACCGCTACTTCACGTCCAACTCCCCGGGCCCGGGCGAGACTCTAGACTGACCTGCTACTCGAGAGCGGGGGGACGTCGCTGCATGGGATTCCCTCCCGGTCCCTTGACGTGAGCGCAATCGTCGAGCGCGGCCCGCCGCGGCGTCCGAGATCGCTTCGCTGGGATGAGATGCCCGTCGACGACGGGCGCGGGTCGCGACTAGATCGACCACTCCGCATCGGCCGGCGCACCGAGACGCCCGCGCGCGGCGAGGAAGTCGAGCACCGTCTTCACGACGCGCTCCAGCTCCAGCGACTCCGCGTCGAGACGCAGGTCGGGCTGCAGCGGCACCTCGTAGGGTGCGCCGACGCCGGTGAACTCCGGCAGCGTGCCGGCGCGTGCGCGCCGGTAGTGGCCCTTGGGATCGCGACGCTCGCATTCGGCGAGCGAGGCGTCGACGAACACCTCGAGGTAGTCGTCGCCGAGCAGCTCGCGCACCTGCGTGCGATCCGCGCGACGCGGTGCGATGCACGCCACCAGCACTATCAGGCCCGCGTCCACCAGCGTGCGCGCGGTCTCCGCGATGCGCCGGATGTTCTCGCGGCGGTCGAGCTCGCCGAAGGCGAGGTCGCGGTTCAGCCCCTGGCGCACGCGGTCGCCGTCGAGCAGGTAGGTGTGGTGCCCGAGGCCGACCAGCGCCTGCTCGACGCCCGACGCGATCGTCGACTTGCCGGCACCGGACAGCCCCGTGAACCACAGCACGAACGGCTGCTGCCGCTTCTGCCACGCCCGCCGGGCGCGATCGACGCCGCCGACGGGTGCCACGAGTCGACCGCCACCCGTGCCGCGCACCAGACCGGCCGCGACGGTGCCGCGGGTGTCGAGGTCGATGACGATGAAGCTGCCCGTGGTCGCGTGCTCGTCGAACGCATCGACCGCCACCGGTTCGGCGAGCTCGATCTCGACGCGGCCGACGTCGTTGAGGCCGAACGACCCGGCCGGGCCGGTGTCGAAGGTCTCGACGTCGACGCGGTGACGCAGCGCCGTCACGGCGCCTGCGACGTAGCGGTGCGCGAACTTGAACTCGTAGCGTCCGCCGGCGACCAGCGGCGCATCCTGCATCCAGACGAGGTCCGCGTCGACGCGTCGCGTGGCGACCGCGGGCCGCGCCGGGTCGACCAGCACCTGCCCGCGACCGACGTCCACCGCGTCGGCCAGCGTCAGCACCACCGCTTCACCGGCGCCGGCCTGCTGGACTTCGCCGTCGGCAGTCAGCACGGCCTGCACGCGGCTGCGCACGCCGGCCGGCAGTGCGAGCAGCTCGTCGCCGACCGCGAGGCGCCCGGCCGCGACCGTACCGGCATAGCCACGCAGCGTCGAGTCGCGACGGTGCACGTACTGGATCGGCAGACGCAGCTCGTCCGGTTCGCGGCGCCCGGCCGGTGCGCGCTCGAGCGCTTCGAGCAGCGTGGGGCCCGCAAACCACGGCATCGCGGCGGAGCGGTGCACGACGTGGTCCCCGCCGCGCGCGGACAGTGGAATGCACTCGATGGCCTCGAAGCCGAGGCTCGCGAACGCGCTCGCCACGGTGCGCTCCAGCGCGCTGAACGCGGTCTCGTCGAAGCCGACGAGGTCCATCTTGTTGACGGCGACCACGAGGTGCCGGATGCCGAGCAGGCGCACGACGTAGGCGTGCCGCCGGCTCTGGCGCTGCAGGCCCTGCGAGGCATCGATCAGCAACACCGCGAGGTCCGCGCCCGACGCGCCGGTCGCCATGTTGCGCGTGTACTGTTCGTGGCCCGGCGTGTCCGCCAGCACGAACTTGCGGCGGCCGGTGTCGAAGTACCGGTGAGCGACGTCGATCGTGATGCCCTGCTCGCGCTCCGCCTGCAGGCCGTCGACCAGCAGCGCGAGATCGAGCTCGCCGCCGTTGGTACCCCACCGCGCGCTGTCCGCGCGGGCCGCGGCGACGACGTCTTCGGGCACGTTGCCGGTGTCGTACAGCAACCGTCCGATCAGCGTGCTCTTGCCGTCGTCCACGCTGCCGCACGTGATCAGGCGCAGCAGCTCCTTCGAACGCTGGCCGGCGAGGTACTGCGCGAACGCGGCGGAGGAGGCGGAAGCGGAGGCGGCCATCAGAAGTACCCGGCCGCCTTCTTGCGCTCCATCGAAGCGGCCTGGTCGGCATCCACCAGCCGTCCCGCACGCTCCGACGTGCGGCTGCGCAGCGTCTCCTCGACGATCTCCGGGACGGTGGTCGCAGTGGAGCGCGACGCGGCCGTCAGCGGGTAGCAGCCGAGCGTGCGGAAGCGCACGCGCTCGAGCCGCGCCATCTCGCCGGGGCGCAGCGGCAGGCGCTCGTCGTCGACGACGATCAGCGCGCCGTCGCGCTCGACCACCGGGCGCTCGCGCGCGAAGTACAGCGGCACGAGCGGAATGGACTCGAAGTGCACGTACGCCCAGACGTCCGCCTCGGTCCAGTTCGACAGGGGGAACGCGCGCACGCGCTGTCCGCGCCGGATGCGACCGTTATAGTGGCGCCAGAGCTCCGGGCGCTGCTGGCGCGGGTCCCAGCGGTGCTGCTCGTCACGGAACGAGAGCACGCGCTCCTTCGCGCGCGACTTCTCCTCGTCGCGCCGGCCGCCGCCGAACGCGGCGTCGAAGTTGCCGGCGTCGAGCGCCTGCTTCAGCGCTTCCGTCAGCATCACATCGGCGTAGCGGGGGCCGTCCCATGGCTTCAAACCCGCCGCGAGGCCCTCGGGATTCGTGTGCACGCGCAGGTCGAGGTGGTGCGCCGCGACCGTGCGGTCGCGGAAGTCCAGCATGTCGCGGAAGTCCCAGCCGGTCGCGATGTGCAGCAGCGGAAACGGCAGCCGGCCCGGCGCGAAGGCTTTCCGCGCGAGGTGCAGCAGCACTGAAGAGTCCTTGCCGATCGAGTACAGCAGCACGGGCCGCTCGAACTCCGCGACGACCTCGCGGAATACGTAGATCGCCTCAGCCTCCAGCGCTCGCAGGCTCGCGGGCATAGCCCGGCGGTGCGGCTCTGCCGCGCGGAGGCAGCGGCTTTCGGATACGTCGGCCAGGGAAGCGGTGGCGCTCATCGACCCTCTCGCGAATGGCAGGCGCGCGGATCGCTCCGCGTCGGCTCGGGCTGCAGTGTTCGTTGCCGAACCGCCCGCGGTCCAAGACAACTAGCGAATTGGCACATTCCCAGGAGTTCGTTCCGCCGTGACGCAATCGTTCCTACGCTCTCCCTCCGTTCGGTTGCGTCCCGGGTCGACGTCCGGAGGAGTCTCGATGCGCTCGTTCATGCCGCGGCGCCGGGCGGCTCTGACCGCCCTGGCCGCGCTGCTCGTCGGTTCGGTCGGTTCGGGAGCCGCGGCGGTCGCCGCCGGGCAGACCGTCACGCTGCTGAACGTCTCCTACGACCCGACTCGCGAACTCTACGAGGACTTCAACCGGGCATTCGCGGCGCATTGGAAGTCGCACACCGGCGATACCGTGGTCATCAACCAGAGTCATGGCGGCTCGGGCCGTCAGGCGCGCGCGGTGATCGACGGGCTGGCGGCGGACGTCGTCACCCTCGCCCTGGCCTTCGACGTCGACGCGCTGCGCAAGCAGCGGCGGTTGATCCCGGACGGCTGGCAGCAACGGCTGCCGCACGCGAGCGCACCGTACACCTCGACGATCGTGTTCCTGGTCCGCAAGGGCAACCCGAAGCAGATCCGCGACTGGGGCGACCTGACGCGGCGCGGCGTCGCCGTCATCACGCCGAACCCGAAAACCTCGGGCGGCGCGCGCTGGAACTACCTCGCTGCATGGGCCTGGGCGAAGAACCGGCCCGGCGGCACCGACGCCACGGCCGAGGCCTTCGTGCGCGCGCTGTACGCGAACGTGCCGGTCCTGGACTCCGGTGCGCGCGGCGCGACGACCACGTTCGTCGAGCGCGGCATGGGCGACGTGCTGCTGGCGTGGGAGAACGAGGCGCTGCTCGCGATGCGCGAGCTCGGCCGCGACCGCTTCGAGATCGTCTACCCTTCCCTGAGCATCCTCGCGGAGCCGCCGGTCGCCGTAGTCGACCGCGTCGTCGATCGCAAGGGCACGCGCGCGGTCGCGGAGGCCTACCTGCGCCATCTCTACAGCCGCGACGGCCAGGCGATCGCCGCGAAGCACTACTACCGTCCGCGCGATCCGGAGGTCGCGGCGAAGTACGCCCGGCAGTTCCCGGCACTCGAGCTCGTGACGATCGAGGCCTTCGGCGGCTGGGATCGCGCGCAGGCCACGCATTTCGCCGACGGCGGCTCGTTCGACCGCATCTACGCGCGTCGCTGAGCGCCGATGGCCGCCCTCGCCACCTCGCAGGTACTCGACGCGCCGCTGCCGCGCCGACGCGTGATCCCCGGGTTCGGGCTCACGCTCGGCTACACGCTGGTCTACCTCTCGCTGATCGTGCTGATCCCGCTCGCCGCGACCTTCCTGAAGTCGGCCGAGCTCGGCTGGGACCGCTTCCTCGAGGTCGTCACGAGCCCGCGCGTCGTCGCTTCGCTGCAGTTGTCGTTCGGGGCTTCGTTCGTCGCCGCGCTCGTCAATGCCGCGGCCGGCCTGCTCGTCGCCTGGGTGCTGGTGCGTCACGACTTCCCGGGCCGGCGGATCGTCGATGCGATCGTCGACCTGCCGTTCGCGCTGCCGACGGCGGTCGCCGGAATCGCGCTGACCGCGCTCTATGCGCCGAACGGGTGGATCGGCGCGTGGCTCGCGCCGCTCGGCGTGCAGGTCGCCTACACGCCGCTCGGCGTCGTCGTCGCGCTCGTCTTCATCGGGCTGCCGTTCGTCGTGCGCACCGTGCAGCCGGTCCTCGAGAACCTCGACCGCGAGGTCGAGCAGGCTGCGGCGACCCTGGGTGCCCAGCCGGCGCAGATCTTCCTGCGCGTCGTCCTGCCGGTGGTCTGGCCCGCACTGCTGACGGGCTTCGCGCTCGCGTTCGCGCGCGCGGTCGGCGAGTACGGCTCGGTGATCTTCATCGCCGGCAACATGCCGCTGGTGTCGGAGATCGCGCCGCTGCTGATCGTCACCAAGCTGGAGCAGTACGAGTACGCGGAGGCGACCGCGATCGCCGTCGTCATGCTCGTCATCTCGTTCGCGCTGATGCTCGCGATCAACGCGCTGCAGGGCTGGGCGCAGCGGCGCGCCGGGGGCGTGCGGTGAGCGCCGTCGCCTCCGACGCCGTCGCTCCGCTCGAGCCCGCGGCGCCGGGCGAGAAGGACGCGCCGCCGCAGGCCGCGCGCGGCGGCCCCGGCCGTCGACGGCGCAGCGCCGCGCCGGTGATGCTGGTCACGCTCGCGCTCGCCTGGCTCGGCGTCGCGCTGGTCCTGCCGCTGGTCGCGGTGTTCGCGCAGGCCTTCGCCAAGGGTTGGGACGCCTACGCCGCGGCGCTGACGGACCCGATGGCGCTGCACGCGATCCGGCTGACACTGACGGTCGCGGCGATCGCGGTGCCGCTGAACCTCGTGTTCGGCGTGGTCGCCGCCTGGTGCGTGACCAAGTACGACTTCCCGGGCAAGAGCGCGCTGATCACGCTGATCGACCTGCCGTTCGCGGTATCGCCCGTGATCTCGGGCCTCGTGTATGTGCTGCTGTTCGGTGCGCAGGGCTGGCTGGGACCGTGGCTGCTGGATCGCGACGTACAGATCATCTTCGCGGTGCCGGGCATCGTGCTGGCCACGGTGTTCGTCACCTTCCCGTTCGTCGCGCGCGAGCTGATACCGCTGATGCAGGCGCAGGGCCGCGACGAGGAGGAAACCGCGCTGTCGCTCGGCGCCAGCGGCTGGCAGACCTTCCGGCGCGTGACGCTGCCGAACATCCGTCTCGGCCTGCTGTACGGCGTACTGCTCTGCAATGCGCGCGCGATGGGCGAGTTCGGCGCGGTCGCCGTCGTCTCGGGCCACATCCGCGGCCTGACCAACACGATGCCGCTGCACGTCGAGATCCTCTACAACGAGTACAACGCGACCGCGGCGTTCGCGGTCGCCTCGCTGCTGGCCATGCTCGCGCTCGTCACGCTGGTCGCGCGCTCGTGGCTGGAAGCGCGTGCACCGGAGCTGCGCGGCGAGCGCGCGGCGCAGTCCTGAAGGAGTCCGCTCATGAGCATTCGCGTGCAGGGCATCCGCAAGCGCTTCGGCGAGTTCGTGGCACTGGACGGCGTCGACCTCGAGATCGAGACCGGCCAGCTCGTCGCGCTGCTCGGCCCGTCGGGCTGCGGCAAGACGACGCTGCTGCGCGTGCTCGCGGGCCTCGAGAGCCCGGACGCGGGCCGCGTCGACCTGCACGGGCGCGACGCGACGCAGCTCCCGGTGCAGGCGCGTAACGTCGGCTTCGTGTTCCAGCACTACGCGTTGTTCCGCCACATGAGCGTATTCGACAACGTCGCGTTCGGGCTGACGGTGCGACCGCGCCGGACGCGGCCCGCCCGTACGCAGATCCGCGCGCGCGTCGAGGAGCTGTTGTCGCTCGTGCAGCTGGACTGGGCGGCGGATCGGCTGCCTGCGCAGCTGTCCGGCGGCCAGCGACAGCGCGTCGCTCTCGCGCGCGCGCTCGCGATCGAGCCGGCCGTGCTTCTGCTCGACGAGCCGTTCGGCGCGCTCGACACGCAGGTGCGGCAGGAGCTGCGCCGCTGGCTGCGGCGGCTGCACGATGCGCTGCATTTCACGAGCGTGTTCGTCACGCACGACCAGCAGGAGGCACTGGAAGTCGCCGACTCGGTCGTGGTGATGAACCGTGGCCGCATCGAGCAGCGGGGTGCGCCCGCCGACGTCTACGACCGGCCCGCGAGCCCGTTCGTCCACCGCTTCGTCGGCACGAGCCACGTGCTGCCGGCCGAGCGCACGGCGGATCGCGTGCGCATCGGGCCGATCGACGCGGGTCTCGTGCCCGGGCCGGACGGCCCGCTCGAAGCCCGCGTGCGGCCGCACGATCTCGCGCTGGCTCGCGACGGGGAGGGCTGGCCCGCGCGCGTGGGCGCCGTGCGCGTGCTCGGTCCGCTGGTGCAGGTGGAACTGACGATCGACGGCGTGCCCGGCGGGCCGCGGATCGCGGAGCTCTCGCGCGAGCAGTACGAGGCGACGCCGTGGCGCACCGGGGATGCGGTGCGTCTGTCGCTGAAGCGCTGGGCGCTGTACGACCGCGCGGAGGCGGCATGAGCGCGGTGGAACTCGACCTCGACCTCTGCGTCGAGGATGCCAACCGGCTGCTGGCGGATAGCGACGCGGAGGCGCGCGTCGACTGGGCGTTCGCGACGCTGCCGGGTACGCAGGTGCTGACGTCCAGCTTCGGCGCCCAGGCGGCCGTGATGCTGCACCTGGTCAGCGCGCGGCGGCCGGAGACGCCTGTCGTGCTCATCGACACGGGTTATCTGTTCCCCGAGACGTATCGCTTCGTCGACGAGCTGACGGCGCGGTTGCACCTCAACCTGCGGGTGTACGCGCCCCGCGAGTCCGCGGCGTGGCAGGAGGCGCGTTACGGACGGCAGTGGGAGCAGGGTCCCGCGGGCCTCGAGGCCTACCTCGAGCGCAACAAGGTCGAGCCGCTGCGACGCGCGTTCACGGAGCTCCGGGTCGGCACGTGGTTCTCCGGGCTGCGGCGCGTGCAGAGCCGGTCGCGCGCGGAGATCCCGTACCTCGAACGCCGCGACGGTCGCTACAAGCTGAGCCCGCTGGCGGACTGGACGGATCGCGACGTGGGCGCATACCTGAAGCGGCATGCGCTGCCCTACCACCCGCTGTGGGAGCGCGGCTACGTCTCCATCGGCGACTGGCATTCGACGCGGACCCTGGAGGAGGCCGGCAGCGAGGAGGCGACGCGGTTCGGCGGGATCAAGCGGGAGTGCGGGATACACGGCCTGCCGGGTTGAGTTCCCGGCGCTGCGTGCAGCGGCGGGATCGGCCGCGCGAGCCGCGACGAGCGCGTAACGAGGCCGGTGACGAGGCCCGTGCGAAGGCCTGAATCCACCGCGCGTCCCGCTCCGGTCTAGGGAGGGAGTCCGGGCGAGAGCGCGCGGGCAGCGTCACGAAGCTGCACCTCATCCCGGAGGGGTCCCGATGCCTCGCTTGCTCGGACTGCTCGCCGCACTCGTGCTGAGCGCGCTGCCGCCGTTCATCGTTCCTGCACACGCTGATCACCCGAACAACCGTCCGGCGTTCGCCGAAGTCGTACGTGTCAACGTGACGATCGCGGAGGTCGCCGTCGGCGACCGGCGCTTTTCCACGCTGGTCGCGGCGCCCGGCGCCGCCAACCTCCTCTCGGCGCTGCAGGGGCCGGGACCGTTCACGGTGTTCGCCCCGACCAACGACGCGTTCGCGAACATCCCGCCCGGGCTGCTGAACGGCATCCTCGCGGACACCGCGCTGCTCACCAGCATGCTGACCTACCACGTGGCGCCGGGCGTGCGCGACCTGCGGCAGGCCTTCGAGACGCTTGATTTCGCGACGCTGCAGGGCCAGCGCGTCTACGTCGAGCGCGACCGCTTCACGCTGCGCGTCAACAACGCGAAGGTGCAGGGTGCGGCGGTGCGCGCTAGCAACGGCGTGATCTACGTGATCGACTCGGTGCTGCTGCCGCAGTTCCGGTGAGCGCAGGTTCCGGAAGGCGATTCGTGGCGCGCCTGACGGCGGCGCGCGAACTAGCGTGACGACGACTTGCCGCGCGAGCCCTTGCGCCGAGCCGTCTTTCGCTTCGCGGGACCCACTGCCGCGGGTACCGTCCAGCGCACCTGGAATTCGAGCTCCTCCTCGCGCCCGGAGCGCTCGTGCTCCACGTTGAACACCGCGCCGGGTGGCACGTAGAGGCGTTCGCCGGCGACCATGATCGGGAAGGCGCGCTCGCGTTCGACGGCGTCGGCGAAGCGGCGCAGCTTCGCGGCGAACTGCGAGGCGGTGTACGACTTTTCGAGGTCTCGATTACGGCGCGGCATCGGGTGCTCCCTGGAAGCTGCGGGGAGTGTAGCGCGTCCAGGGGTTCGAAACGTTTGCGTCGCGCGTCTCGGCGGTCAGCTCGGTGCCGCTGGACTCTTTGGCGAGGCTTGCCGCGCTGGTGCAGCCACCGCGGATGCACCTGACGCGGCATCATGGGACGTTCGCGCCGCTGATCGCGGGGCGGCGGGCGGCGCGAGCGGCCGGCGAACGTCAGCGCGATCCGAGCTCGTCCGCGGTCCGCGTCTCGAAGTCGCTGGCGTCGTGCCGTTCGCGCAGCTGTTCGTGCGGCGCTCCGGTGGTCCGGTTCACGATGCGCCCGCGCTGCACCGCAGGCCGAGCCAGCAACTGGGTCGCCCAGCGCCGCACGTGTGCGTACTCGTGCACGCCGAGGAAATCCGCGGCGTCGTACAGCCAGCCGAGCGCCATGCCGCCGTACCACGGGAAGATCGTCATGTCAGCGATCGTGTAGCGGTCTCCGGCGACGTATTCGTTCGCGGCGAGGCGCTTGTCGAGCACGTCGAGCTGGCGCTTCGTCTCCATCGCGTAGCGGTCGATCGCGTACTCGATCTTCATGGGCGCGTAGGCGTAGAAGTGGCCGAAGCCGCCGCCGAGGAACGGTGCGCTGCCCATCTGCCAGAACAGCCAGGAGAGCGTCTCGGCGCGCAGCGCCGGCTCCGGCGGCAGGAATGCGCCGAACTTCTCCGCGAGGTAGACGAGTATCGCGCCGGACTCGAACACGCGGATCGGCGTCGTCGCGCTGCGATCGAGCAGCGCGGGGATCTTGGAGTTCGGGTTTAGCTCGACGAAGCCCGAGCCGAACTGCTCGCCCTCGTGGATCGCGATCAGCCACGCGTCGTACTCGGCCCCGGCGTGCCCTGCGGCGAGCAGCTCCTCGAGCAGGAGCGTGACCTTCTGGCCGTTCGGGGTGCCGAGCGAATACAACTGTAGCGGGTGGCGTCCGACGGGCAGCGCCTTGTCGTGCGTCGCGCCGGACACCGGGCGATTGATGTTCGCGAACTTGCCGCCGGTGCCAGGGGTCAAGCGCCAGACCTTCGGAGGCGTGTAGTCGGAGGGCGTCGTCATCGGCGGGTGCTCCGCAGGGCGAGGTGGGCGAAAGTCCGGCGGCGGCGGCCGCAAGTGCACCGTCGGAACACTGGACGATTGTCTCACCGCGTAATGCAACGAGTATTGCAGAAC
>JAPZRU010000025.1 GCA_027531255.1 Steroidobacteraceae bacterium
CTCGGACGTCTCCGTCGAGCCCAAGGACGGGGCCCCCGCGTTGTGGGTGCCAACCCGCCGGCGGGGTGCCCCCCCCCCTGTCATTGCGGGGCCCACCCGCCCGCGGAAACCTACGTGCCTTCCGTCCGGGAGTGCCTCGACGCGGCGCGGCCGCCGCGCCGTTGACGAGTTCCAGGCGACGGCCGACTCAGCGCGCCCCGGCCAGCATCTTCTCCAGCGGCACGAAATCCCAGAACCGCCGCACCTCGTCGTCGTAGCCGGTCATCTCGTAGCGGATCAGCGCGATCGGGATGTTGCCGGCCGCGAGGAAGCGGTCGTGGAAGCCGCGCAGGTCGAACTTCTCGCCCTGCTGGTGCTTCAGCTCGCCGAGCAGCTTGTACATCTGGAAGCTGCCGATCGTGTAGCCGAGGCCGTAGCCCGGCGGGCGCCGCAGGTAGATCTCGGCGTCGACGCGCGCGACGTCCGGATCGAGGTACGGCGTCCACTTCTGCCAGTAGTCCGCGACTTCCTTGGTGCTGACGCGGTTGTGCTGCAGCTTGACGTCGCCGATCGTGCGCGCGGCGCGGAAGATCGCGAAGTCGTAGATCAGCTCGCGCGTGCGGTCGCGGTTCGTCAGGTCGTAGAAGCCCGCCTGCAGCGGCGCCTCCTCGAGGTACAGCGCCCAGCCCTCGCTGCGGCCGCCGTCGCGCAGGTGCCGGCGGACCGGGTGCGTGACCTGCCGCATCATGATCGCGTCGAAACGGTGGCCCGGGATTACCGCGTGCCAGTGGTCCGGCGACGGGTCGCGGTACTGCACCCGCTCCCAGAAGTTCGGGCCCTGCGGCCGCACGATCCACGGCACGTTGAAGCCGAGCTGCGGGTGCGGCGGCACGAACTGAGGCACGGTCAGGAAGCCGTCCGCGAGGAACTTGCGGATGTCCCGGTCCACGGACGCGAGGCGCTCGTGGTACTCCTCGAGCGACTTCGGCATCGTCAGCTCGGGCAGCGCGCGGTTGCGGTGGCGCTCGAGCGCGAGGTACGCCCAGGTGCGCTCCAGCTCGCGCTGCGCCAGCACCTCGATCTCCGCGGAGCTGTACGGCATGTACTTGACGTGCATCAGGTACCAGTCGAACAGCGTCTCGCCGAAGCCGGCCTGCGCGGTCATCCGCGGCTGCTGCTCCTTGAGCCAGCGTTCGAGGTCCTCGGCGGCGGCCTTCGCGCGGCGGATGTCCGGCAGCAGTGCGCGCTGCTGCTGCTGCGCGCGGGCCAGCAGGTCGTCGTACCAGCCGATCACGCCGGCCGGCGGCACCTCGCGGTAGGGGTGGCCGTGGCCGACGCCGTCGGAGTTGCGCAGGTTGAAGATCGCGAGCTTCGCGAAGTCCGCCGGCACGATCGAGGCGTCGAGGTTGCGCTTGGCGGCTTCGACGCGCGCCGACACTGCGCGCAGCTGGCCGCGGTAGTCCCCGAGCCGCTCCTTCGGGATCGGCAGCTCGGCGAACGCGATCCGCATCAGCGGGTCGACGTAGAAGCCGGGGTCGCGCGCCCACGGCTTCTGCACGTTCAGCAGGAAGTCGTGCTCGGACATCGCGGCACGGGCGGCGAGGAAGTCCGCCTGCTGCGAGCGGTCCCAGCTCGCCACCGCGAGTTCGTTCATCCGCGCCTGCAGCGCGCGCAGCGCGGCGACGCGCCGCGCGACCGCCGAGGCCGAGTAGTCGATCAGCCCGAGCTCGTCCTGCTCCGGCGCGCGGAGCTTGACGAACTCCTCGAAGATCGCGACGAAGTCCTGGTAGCTGCCCCGGCCGTTCGGCGGCCCGGCGGAGGGCCCGGTCGGCGCGCCCAGCTGGGCGCCGGAGGCCGCAGTGGCTGCGGAGGGGACGGCCGCGATGCCGACGGCGAGGATCGACGCGAGCAGCAGGGTGCCCAGCCTGGACATGCGGGTGGCCTCCATTGCGGCCCGGACCGGGACGGTCGAGGGCGTGCGTGCGATGCTCCGCGAGTGCTCGGGAGACTGTCAAGTTTTTGGGCGCAGAGCGAACGCTCGTGCGAACTCCGCCGAAGACGAACCGGCCCGTGCGGAGCCCGGTTCGGGTTCTAGGCGCGGCCCGGAACGGGGTCCGGGCCGTCGCCCGGTGCAGCGCCGTCCGTCGGCGCTCGTCCGTCCCGCGCCCGCAGCAGCGTCATAAGCGCGCGGTCCCGCCACGCCACGCGCTCGCTCCAGCGTTCCAGCGGCAGCGCCGCGCGCCGCTGGCGCGTCACCTCGGCCACCAGGTCGGGCGTCCACGGGTCGTGCTGCCCGCGTTCGGCCCCCATCCGCGCGTACGCCGGCCCGAGCTTCGCGGCGTGCGACTCGATCCCGCCGCGGGTGTTCAGGTCGACGGTCTCGAACGGCCCGACCACGGCCCAGCGCAGCCCGAGGCCGTCGCGCACGATCAGGTCGACGTCCTCGACGCTCGCGACGCCGTCGCGCACGAGGCAGTACGCCTCGCGCAGCACCGCACCCTGCAGCCGGTTGAAGACGAAGCCCGTGACCTCGCGCCGCACGAGCACCGGGTGCAGGCCGGCGGCGCGCACGGTCGCGCTCGCGCGCTCGACCGCGTCGGCGCGCGTGAACGGCGCCGGCACGACCTCGACGACGCGCAGCAGGTACGGCGGGTTGCCGGGATGGACGATGAGGCAGCGCCCGGCGCCGGGCAGGCCCGCGGCGAACTCCGAGGCCGGCATCGCGGACGACGCGCTCGCGAGCGGCACGTCCGGCGCCGCGAGCGCGTCGAGCCGCGCGAACAGCGCGCGCTTCAGCGCGAGGTCCTCCGGCGCGCACTCCTGAACGTAGCCGGCGCCGGCCAGCGTCGTCTCCAGCGTGTCGTGCACCGCGACCCGCGCGGCGACCGCGGCCGGCGGCTCGGCGAGGAGCCCTGCCGCGTGCAGGTCGCCGAGGATCGTCGCGAGCCGCGCGGGCAGCGCCGCGCGCGCGGCCGGCACCTCGTCCCAGATCCGCACCGCGCCGCCGGCGAGCGCGAACACCGCGGCGAACGCAGTGCCGATGCTGCCGGCGCCGACGATCGCCACCGGGGTGGCCACCGGGATGGCGCTCGACACCGGCGCCGGCGGTCCCGCAGATCGAGTCACGGTCGGTCTCCCAAATTGCGTTCGCCCGGCGAATGTCTGTACGCTGACCGACGAGTCCCCCGCCCGTCAATGGACGCCGTCTAGCGGCGCGCGTCGCCCCCATGCACGACCTCAGCACGAAGACGATCCTGCTGACCGGCGCCTCGAAGGGCATCGGCAGCGCGACCGCCCGGCGGCTCGGCGAGTGCGGGGCGCACGTGATCGCGCACTACGGCTCGGACCGGGCGGGTGCGGAGGCCGCGACCGCGGCGATCCCGGCGGAACGAAAGTGCCTGCTGCAGGCGGATCTCGGCGACCTCGACGCGGTCGAAAGGCTGTGGGCCGAGGCGAGCGCGTGGCGCGGCCGGATCGACGTGCTCGTCAACAACGCGGCGACGATGCGCCAGGACGGCGGCCCGGACGCGCCGCTCGCGGACTGGGACTCGGCCTGGGAGGAGTCGCTGCGGATCAACGTGCTGGCACCGGCACGGCTGATGCGCCGCGCGGTTCTGGACTGGCGCGGCCGCGGCGGCGGCGCGATCGTCACGATCTCCAGCTGGGCCGCGCAGCGCGGCGTCACGAACCCGGCGTCGATCGCCTACGGCGCCTCGAAGGCGGCGGTGCGCTCGGCGACGCAGACGCTGGCCCGCGCCTACGCGCGCGACGGCATCTACTGCTACGCGATCGCGCCCGGCGTGGTCGGCACGAGGCTCTCGGAGCAGTTCGCCGAGACGCAGGGCGGCAAGGACAAGGTGTTCGCGACGCTCGCGATGGGCGACTGGGTGCAGCCCGCGGAGATCGCCGACGTGGTCGCGTTCCTGTGCACCGGCAGCGCGCGCAACCTGTCGGGCGGCACGATCGACATGAACGGCGCGAGCTACGTGCGCTGAGCACGGGCCACGAGGTCAGCAGATGAGAGTCAGAATCCGCGGCGTCGAGCGAGCCGGCCCCCCGTTCGCGTTCACGGTCGGCGACCGCCGGATCGAGGCCTGGCCGGGCGAGACCGTCGCCGCGGCGCTGGTTGCCGCCGGCCACTGGACCTGCCGCGAAACGCGCGCCGGCGAGCCGCGCGGTCCGTTCTGCGGGATGGGCGTCTGCGGCGAGTGCACGATGACGATCGACGGCCAGCCGAAGCGCGCCTGCCTCGAGCCCGCGCGCCCGGGCATGGTCGTCGCCGTGCAGCCGGCGCGGGCCGTGCTGCCCGCGGCCGCCGCACCCGAACTGCACGAGTCGGCGACGCTGGAGGCCGGCGTGCTCGTGATCGGCGCGGGCCCGGCCGGCCTCGCCGCGGCCTACGCCGCCGCCGCCGCCGGTGCCGACGTGCTGGTCGTCGACGACCGCGCGAAGTTCGGCGGGCAATACTACAAGCAGCCGGGCGAAGGCTTCCGGCTCGAGACCGACGCACTCGATGCGCAGTACCGCGCCGGGCGCGAGCGCCACGACGCCGCACGACGTGCAGGCGCTCGTTTCCTGCACCGCGCGACCGTCTGGGGCGCGTTCGGGCCGGAGGAGATCGCGGTATCGACTGCGGACCGGCGGCTGCGGATCCGCGCGCGGCGGGTCGTCGTCGCGCCCGGCGCCTACGAGCGCGCGCTCGCGGTGCCGGGCTGGACGCTGCCCGGCGTGATCACGACGGGTGCCGCGCAGACGCTGCTGCGCGCGAACTCGGTCGCGCCGGGCCGGCGCGTGCTGCTGGCCGGCAACGGCCCGTTGAACCTCCAGGTCGCGCGCGAACTCGCACGCGCCGGCGTGACCGTGGTCGCGGTCGCCGAACTCGCGCCTGCGCCGGGTCCGCGGGCACTCGCCGATCTCTTCGCGCTCACGACCGCCGCGCCGGAACTGGTGCGCGAAGGCCTGGGCCACGTCGCGGCGCTGACCGCCAAGCGCGTACCTCGACTCCACTCGACCGTCCTGGTGCGCTGCGAGCCCGACGCGTCCGGCACGCGCGTCGGTCGCGCCGTGCTGGCGCGCGTCGACGCGGCCGGGCGGCCACGACCGGGCACCGAGCGGGGCTACGACGTGGATGCCGTGTGCATGGGTTACGGCTTCGCACCCCAGAGCGAGCTCGCGCGCGCGCTCGGCTGCGAGTACCGGCACGACGTTGCGCGCGGCACGCTGGCCGCGGTCCGCGACTTCGAGGGCCGCACGAACGTACCGGCCGTCTTCGTGATCGGCGACGCCGGCGGTCTCGACGGCGCCAAGCTCGCGGAAGCCGAGGGCCTGCTCGCGGGCGTCGCGGCGGCCCGCGACCTGGGTCGCGCCTGTCCCGCGCCGCTGGCCGGCGAACTCGAGCGCGCGCGGCGTCGCCGCGTCCGGCACCGTCGGTTCCAGGACGCGCTATGGCGGATCTACCGCGCGCCCCCGTTGTCCTACGAACTGGCGACCGCCGGCACCCCGGTCTGCCGCTGCGAGGGCGTCGATCGCGGCACGCTCGAGGGCTGCTTCGCCAGCGGCGTCCGCAGCCTCGGCGCCGCGAAGCGGGCGACCCGCGCCGGCATGGGGCGGTGCCAGGGCCGCTACTGCGGCGTAGCGCTGGCGGCGATGGCCGGCGCCCACGGCCAGCCGATCGCCGACGACGGCGGCTGGTTCGCACCGCGTACGCCCTTCAGGCCGGTGCGGATCGACCAGCTGGCGGCGAAGCCGGATGCTTGAGTACGGACGTTCGCCCTGAGTACAGTTTGGAACCCGGCCGTATGCCGGACCGCCCGGAGGAGCCGCCTTATGCTGCGTCCGTTGCCCGCGAAGCTCGCGCTCGTCCTCGTTCTCGTCGTCGGCCTCTGTGCCGGCCTCGGCCTGCTCGGGGGGCCGGTCGCGTCCACAGCCGAGGCCCGGCCGCTGGCGGAGGTGCGGAAGGCCGGCATACTGCGGGTCGGCGTGAACCCCAACTTTCCGCCGATGAGCTCCTACGGCAAGACCAACCAGTTGGAGGGCTTCGACGTCGACGTCGCGAACGCGCTGGCGCGCGCGCTCGGCGTGCGGCTCCAGCTCGTGCCGACCGCCACGGCCCAGCGGATCCCGTTCCTTACGGCCGGTCGCATCGACGCCTCGCTGGGCGCGCTGACGATCACGCCGGAGCGCCGCCAGCTGGTCGACTACACGATGCCCCTGCACACCGAGACGATGAGCGTTCTGGTCACGGACCGGGTGCGCGCGAACTCCTGGCGCGACCTCGACCGCCCGGACGTCACGCTCGTGAACATGCGCGGCAACACTTCGGTGGCGCTCCTCAAGGAGAAGGTGCCGCGCGCGAAGTTGCTGCTGGTCGACGGCAACGCCGACACCGTCCGTGCGATGGCCCAGGGCCGCGCCGACGCGATGATCGAGAACATCGACTTCTTCTGGCGCTACACGAGGGCCTTCCCGAACGTGCAATGGCGCCGCCTGCCGGATCCGATACTGACCAAGGAGTGCGGCATCGGCGTCGCCAAGGGCAACGAGACGTTGCGTGCCGCCCTCGATGCCGAGCTGCGCAAGCTGCACGCGGACGGCACGGTCGGGAAGCTCTGGGAGAAGTGGTACGGCGTGCCGATGACGGTGCCGGTCAAGCTGTAGCTTCTTGAACTACGACTTCGACTACGCGGACGTCCTCCAGCAGCTGCCGTACCTCCTCGGCGGCGCGCTGGTCTCGCTGCAGATCGCCTTCGTCGCGTTCTTCGCCGGCGCGCTGCTGGGCCTCGGCGGCGCGCTGGGGCGGGTGCACGGGCCGCGGCCGCTGCAGCGCGCGATCGGCGCCTACGTCACCTTCTTCACGAACACCCCGGCGCTCGTGCAGGTGTTCTTCCTGTACTACGCGCTGCCGGACGCCGGCGTCCTGCTCTCGCCGCTGACCTGCGTGCTGATCGGCTTCGTGCTGAACTCCGCCGCATACCTGACCGAGATCCTCCGGGCCGGCGTGGTCTCCGTGCGGCGCGCCGAGCTCGAGGCGGCGGCGACGCTGAACATGTCGCGCCTCCAGATCGTTCGCCACGTGATTCTGCCGCACGTGACGCGCATGATCTACGCGCCGCTGTCGAACTTCTTCATCATCCTGGTTCTCGGCAGCTCGATGGCGGCGCTGTTCGGGGTCGAGGAGCTGACCGGCCGCGCGATCAACGTGTCCACCACGAACCTGCGGACGATCGAGACCTTCAGCGTCGTCGCCGTCATCTACATCTTGATCACGTTCGTCGCCAGCCTCTCGCTCGCGCTGCTCGGCCGCTGGGCCTTCCGCGTCCACGCGAGGATCTTCTGATGGGCACGCTGTGGGAGCGCCTGGTCCTCGAGGCCCCGGAGTTCTTCAACTCCTACAACCTGCTGTTCCTGGCGGAGGCCGCTGCGCGCACGCTGGGCATGACGGCCATCGGCTGCTCGATCGGCTTCGTCGCCGGGCTCGCGCTCGCGGTGCTGCGGGGCTCGCGCGCCGCAACGCTCGCGCCGGCGCGCTGGCTTGCGGTGCTGTACGTCGAGACCTTCCGGCGGATCCCGTTCCTCGTGATCCTGTTCGTGGTGCTGTACGCCATCCAGCCGCTGTTCCCGGACGCCTCTCTGACGGCGATCGCGACCGTCGCGATCTGCCTGCTGTCCACCGCGTACCTATCGGAGATCGTCCGCGCCGGCCTCGAGAGCGTGCCGCGCCAGCAACTGGAGGCGGCGGAGGTGCTGAACTTCGGCCCCGCGCGCGCGCTGTTCCAGGTGGTGCTGCCGCAGTCGTGGCGCGTGATCCTGCCGCCGGCGGTCGCGTTCGCGGTGATGTTCATCAAGGACACCGCGCTTGCCTCGCACATGGGCGTCGTGGAACTGACCTTCGCGGGCAAGATCTTCGTGGAGCGCGGTTTCTCGCCGGTGCTCGGCTTCGGCGCCATCCTGGTGCTGTACTTCGCGCTCTCGTGGCCGCTCAGCCGGCTCGGCGCGTACCTGGAGAAGCGGCTTGCCCCAGCTCGACATCCGTGACCTTCACGCGCACTACGGCCGCGAGCCGGTGCTGCAGGGCGTCTCGCTCAGCGCGGAGCGCGGCGAGGTCGTCGGCCTGATCGGTCCCTCCGGGTCCGGCAAGAGCACGCTGCTGCGCGCGCTCGTCGGGTTGACGCAGCCGAGCGCAGGCGAGGTCCTCGTCGACGACCGCCGGATCGACTACCGCGATCGCGCCAGTCAGCGCTGGCTTCGGGAGCGTCTCGCCATCGTGTTCCAGCAGTACAACCTGTTCCAGAACATGACGGTGCTCCGCAACGTCACGATCGCGCCCCTCGAGATCCAGAAGCGGTCGAAGGCCGAGGTCGAGGCGCTGGCGACGACGCTGCTCGACAAGGTCGGCATGGGACACAAGCGCGACGCCTACCCCGACGAGCTGTCCGGCGGCCAGCAGCAGCGGGTGGCGATCGCGCGCGCGCTGGCGCTGCGGCCGGAGATCCTGCTGCTCGACGAAGTCACCTCCGCGCTAGACCCCGAGCGCGTCAACGAGGTGCTGGACACGATCCGCGCGCTGACCCGCGAGGGCATCACGATGCTGATCGTGTCCCACGAGATGGCTTTCGTCCGCGAGGTCTCGACGCGCGTCGTGATGATGGATCACGGCCGGGTGGTCGAGACCGGCCCGCCGGCGCAGATCTTCGACACGCCACGGGAGGACCGTACCCGGCAGTTCGTGTCGCGGATCCTGCGCCACTGAGCCGGGTGCCGCGTCTCCCGGCGCTCAGGCCGCGACCGCGAACGCCCCCGCGTCCACGTCTAGCGCCGGCGCCCGGCCCTGCAGCTGGCTCGCGACGATGCGCGCGGCGGCCGGCCCGCCCGTGAAGCCCAGCCACGGCACGTAGCAGAGGAAGAAACCCGGCAGCCCCGGCACCTCGCCGATCAGCGGCCGCCAGTCGTCGGTGCCGTTGACGTAAGCCGCCCACGTTCGCAGCACCTGCACCGGGCCGATCCGCGGCACGACCTCGAGCGCGACCCCGAGGTTCTGCGCCAGCGTGTCGGGGTCGGCGACCGGGCGGCCGCGGGCGTCGATCCGCGCCGGCCAACCGCCCCCGATGAGGAGTTGGCCGAGGCCGTTCTGCTTCAGCGTCAGCTTGCGGCCGGCGGAGTAGACGAGGTGCGGGACCAGCGGCTCGATCGCCTCCGTCACGCTCACCTGGATCGACGCCGCGCGCATCTCGAGCCGCACGCCGAGCCAGCCGGCCACTTCGCCGGCGGCGGCGCCGGCCGCGTTCACGACGCGCCGCGCGCGCAGCTCGCCGGTGTCGGTCGCGACAACGTAGGCCCCGCGCTCGCGGCGCAAGCCGGTGACGCGTACGCCACGGCGCACCTCGGCACCGAGCCGCGCGGCGGCGGCGGCATAGGCGGGCGCCGCCACGAGAGGGTTCGCCTTGCCCTCGACCGGGCAGAAGGCCGCGCCGATCATCCGCTCGGACAGGTACGGCGCCAGCGCGCGCAGCTCGTCGCGGCCGATCACCTGCACGTCCGCGCCGCCGCTGCGCTCGATCGCCGCCTTGCGCTCGAGTAACGCCAGCTCTTCGTCGGTGGCGGCGACCAGCAGGCCGCCCCGCAGCTTCACCTCGAGGTCGGTACCGAGCTCGGCGGACAGGCCGCGCCACATCTCCAGGGAACCCGTGAAGAGCCTCAACGCCGGCGAAAAGGCGCGGGCCCAGTGGTCGCCGAGCAGGCGGAAGGGCTCGCTCGGGATCTGCAGGTGCAGGCTGCCGGCATTCGAGCCCGAGGCCTGGGTATTCAGATCGCCCTGCTCCAGCAGCGTGACCGGCACCCCGTCCGCGGCGAGGTAGTAGGCGGTCGCGCAGCCTGTCAGGCCACCGCCGATCACGATCACGTCCGCCATGCTGCCCCCGTTTCCATCCGCGGCCGCACGAGCGCCGGCGGCAGCAGCGCACGCCGCGCCGGCCGGCGGCGGCTCGGGCGCGCGACTTGCAATTGCGCCGCCACCGTTGTGCGATATGCTAACGAGTGTGCGGGGGACGTCACAATGCGCTCGCCGGCTCCCGGAGCCGCGCCTGCCACCGGAGCGGGTTCCGCCCGCTACCGGGTGTCAGACGGGCGCGGCGGCGGATCGCACTTAAAGAGCCAGAGGAACACATGCCCAAGACCTTTCGTGGCAGCTTCACGGTCGCCGTCACGCCATTCACCCACGACGGCCAGGCCATCTGCGTCGAGTCGCTCAAGCGCTTCCTCGACTGGCAGCTCGCCTGCGGCGTGCCCGGCGTCATCATGCTCGGCACGACCGGCGAGTTCCTGACGATCTCCGACGCCGAGCGCCGCCTGCTGGTCGAGACGACCGTCCAGCACGTCGCCGGCCGGATGGACGTGCTGATCGGAACCGCGAACGCCTACACGCCGAACGCGGTCCGCTACTCCCGCGAGGCGGAGCAGATGGGTGCGGACGGGCTGATGATCATCCCGCCGTACTACTACACGCCGACCGACGACGAGATCTTCGGCTACTACCGCGCGATCAGCGAGGCGGTCTCGATCCCGATCATGCTCTACAACAACCCGTTCACCTCGAACGTGGACATGTCGTCGAAGCTGGTCGCGCGCCTGACGAAGGCCTTCCACAACGTCCGCTACATCAAGGAGGCGAGCAACGACGTGGGGCGCGTCGCCGAGGTCGTCGAGCGCACGGACGGCGTGATGAACGTGTTCGCGGGCGAGCGCTCCTGCGAGAGTTTCCTCCTCGGCGCCGTCGGCTACGTGAACCCCTACGGCAACTACATGCCGTACGCGACGAAGCGGCTCTGGGACTTCCTGTTCGAAGGCAGGCTCGACGACGCCCGCGCGATCCAGCGGATCTGCGACCGCTTCGACGAGATCATCGCCGAAGGGCACCCGACCTACGGCCACCAGTGCTACTCCAAGGCGCTGGCCGCCGCCGCCGGCTACCCCGTCGGCGACGTCCGCGCACCGATCACGCGCTTCGACCAGCTCGGCGAGGAGGGCCGGTCGCGGATGGCGAAGCTGGTGCCGCTGCTGCACGAGATGGATCGGCTGATGCAGCGCCTCGACGCGAGGCAGAAGACCGCGTGAACGGCGCCACCGGCGGGCCCCCCGCGCTGCCCGCCTCCTTCACGCCCCTCACGGTGCGGAGCGTGACGTTCCGCAACCGGATCGTCGTCTCGCCGATGTGTCAGTACGCGGCGGTCGAGGGCTTCGTCGGTGCCTGGCACCTCGCGCACCATGCACGCTTCGCGCTCGGCGGCGTCGGAGGCGTGCTCGTCGAGGCCAGCGGCGTCACGCGCGAGGGACGCATCACGCCCGGTTGCCTCGGGATCTGGGCCGACGCCCACGTCCAGGGGCTGCGGCAGATCGTCGACCTGTACCGCACCTACGGCATCCCGGTCGGAATCCAACTCGCGCATGCGGGCCGCAAGGCGAGCGCGGCGGTACCCCTCGAAGGCGGCGCGCCGCTGGTCGGCGGGCCGCGTGCGGCCGAAGCCTGGGAGACGGTGGCGCCGAGCCCGATCCCGCTCGGGGCGGCGTGGCCGACGCCGCGTGCGCTGAGCGGCGCGGAGGTGAAGGCCATCGTCGCGGCCTTCGCCGCCGCCGCACGGCGCGCGGTCGAGGCGGGTTTCGACTTCGTCGAGATCCACGCGGCCCACGGTTACCTGGTGCACTCGTTCCTCGCACCGGCTTCGAACCGCCGCGACGACGAGTGGGGCGGCGACGCCGCCGGCCGCCGGCGCTTCGCGCTCGCGGTGGCGGACGCCGTGCGGCGGGCGGTGCCGGACTCGATGCCGGTGTTCTGTCGCGTCTCCTCGGTGGACGGGGTCGACGGTGGCGTGACGCTGGACGACACCATCGCGCTCGCACGCGAACTGCGCGCGCGCGGCGTGGACGTCCTCGACTGCTCCTCCGGTGGCATCACCGGCGCTTCCGGGCGGGCGAGCGTGCCCCCCTCGCCGGGCTTCCTCGTGCCGTATGCGCGCGCGGTGGCTCACGCGACCGGCGTGACGACGATGGCGGTCGGGATGATCGATACGCCGGCCCTGGTCGAACGCGTGATCGCTGCCGGCGATGCGCAGCTCGTCGCGATCGGCAGGCAATTGCTCGCCGAGCCCTCGTTCGCGTACCGCGCGGCGGTCGAGCTCGGGCACCCGGATCCGGAGAGCCTGCTACCGCCGCCCTACACATGGCCGCTGCGGCGGCGCAGGGCCTGAGGGCTTGGGCTGTCTAGGCGCCGGACATCCACCGTCGGCGCGCCGGGTCCGGTACTCCGCGCGCCGCGATCGCTTCGCCGGGGAATGCACCGCGCGTGAACGGACCCGATCACCGGGAGGACCGTCGATGGAGCGACCGGCGCCTGAACTCGTCCAACGAGTAGCCGCCGGCGCCGCGCAGCGCGATGGCCAGTACAGCGGCACCCCACACGATCGACCAGCGTCCCGCGTTGCTCGGCGGCCCCCCGGTGAGCCAGAAATAGCCGTTGGGCCAGTGCAGCAGCACGGAGATCGCGATCGCGCCGGCGACGGCGAAGGCCATGGGGCGCGTCAGCAGCCCGACGACGATGAGCACCCCACCGACGAGTTCGAGCGCGCCGAGCGACAGGGCGACGAGTTCGCCGGCCGGCACGCCGTTCGCTTCGAGCCAGGCGCCGTTGCGTGCGAGGCCCTGCCCGCCCGCGCCGAACAGCCTGCCGAGTCCGTGAGGGATCAGCATCCCGCCCACGGACAGCCTCAGCAGCACGTCGCCGAGCGCGGCAATCGTTCGAGACGAACGTTCGTCCGGTGTGGCGCTGGCCTGCACTCGCCTGCCCTCCGTACGACGGCGCGTCAAATATCGACGCTGTGCCCGGCCGCGAACCTTCGCATCGAATTCGCCCTGCGTCCAGCGTCGTCGGCGATGGGGAACGATCCAGTGGTCCACCTCCAGCGACGTGCACGGGGCTGCCGGGCGGCGGCACTCCCGGCGTTCTCGACGGTCCTCCTGCTCGCCGGCCCGGTCGCTTCGGCCGGTGCGGCGCTCGCGCCCGACGCCCGGGCCTATGCCGAGCACTGCGCCGAGTGCCACGGTGCCTCGCTCGGAGGCGGCCGCGCGCCACCGCTGCTCGACGCGAAATGGACGCGGCCCGGAGGTGCCGATGCGCTGCAGCGCTCGATACGCGAGGGCGTACCGGCGCGCGGCATGCCGGCGTTCTCAGGCGTCCTGCCACCCTCCACGCTGGACGCGATCGCCATGCACGTGCTCGCGCGCAACGCTGCCGCCGGCGCCGAGCGGGTTTTCGCGCCGACGGCGGGCGATCGCGAGGAATCCGACCTTCACGACTACAGGATCGAGCCACTGGTCGTCGCAGGTCTCGACCGACCGCGATCGATCGCGCTCCTCGCGGAAGGCGGCGGCCTCGTCACCGACGCGCGCGGACTGCGGCGGTTCGACGCGAGCGGTCTCCGCCCCGAGCCCATCGAGGGCCTGCCGGCGCACGACGCCCTCGAAGACGTTTCACCGCATCCCGACTACGCTCGCCACGGCTGGATCTACCTGACCTACGTCTGCAGTTCCGCCTGCGGGCACGCCGAACGGCACCGGTACGCGGTCGCGCGCGGCCGATTGAGGGACGGGCGGTGGAGCGACGGCGAGGTCCTGGCCTGGTTCGGCGACGGGGACGCCTCCTACGGCGTCGCGAAGCTCGCGTTCGACGGCGCGGGACACGTCTACTTCACGCTGTCCGGCGCCGAGCGCCCCGGGCTCGACCCTGCGGACTTCGAGGCCGAGATCGCGCGTCCCCGCGATCTCGGCAGCCATCGCGGCAAGGTGTTCCGGCTGCGCGACGACGGCGGGGTGCCCCGCGACAACCCATTCGTCGACCTCGCGGGAGCGCTTCCCGCCATCTGGAGCTCTGGTCATCGCGGACTCAGCGGGCTCGCGTACGACCGCGAGACCGGCGCGCTCTGGGCGACCGAGCACGGGCCGTGGGGCGGGGACGAACTGAATCGGATCGAGCCCGGTGCAGACTACGGCTGGCCGGCGGTGTCCTTCGGCTACCACTACGGGGGCGCACCCCGCGGGGCCGCCCACGCGGCCGACGTACGCCCCCCCGTCTTCCACTGGACGCCCGCCATCGGAATCTCGAACGTGCTCGTCTATCGCGGCTCTGCGTTCCCGCGGTGGCAGGGCCACGTCTTCGTCGGTGCGCTGGGCGAGCGGATCGGCCGCACGCTCTACCGGTTCCAACTCGACGACGGCCGGGCGCGGCTCTATGCCTACCCGACGGATGCCGACGGGCGCGTGCTCCGCGACGGGGACGGCCGTCCGCGTCCGCGCGCCTCGCGCTTCGAGGAGGTCGCGCCGGACGTGGGACGCATCCGCGACCTGCGCGAGGGACCGGACGGGTACCTCTACCTGCTGCTCGAACACCCGGATCGCGTAGTGCGGCTCGTGCCCGTGGAACCCAGCGGACGCGACGCCGGCACGCCCGAGGGGAGACCCTGATGCCCTGCAAGCCCAAGTTCCTCGACGCCGTCCGGGTAGCCACTATCTGCTTGGGCACCGTGACCTCGGTGGCGATTTCCCTCGCAGCGGATCCCGGGGTTCGCCCTCGTGTGCGCGAACCGGCGATCGCGGTCACGCCCGCCCTGCTCGCACGCGGCGCGGAGCTCCATCGGGTGCACTGCGCCAGCTGTCACGGCGAGGACGGGCGCGGCGACACGCCTGCGGGACGCGCCTTCGCGTCGCGCCCCGCCGACCACACCGATGCGCGCGCGATGCTCGCGTTCCACGACGGCGACCTCGCCGCGCGGATCCGCCATGGCGCCTTCCAGATGCCCGCGTTCCCGCAGATTCGCGGCGACGACCTGGTCGCGCTCGTCGCGTTCGTACGCTCGCAGAGCCGCCTCGACCTGCGCTCCGTGGAACTGCAGACGCTGGCCGACGGCGAGGTCCGCGACTTCGTGCCGGTCACGCAGGCGATGCTGGACGATCCGCCCGCGAGCGAGTGGCTGATGTACCGGCGCACCTACAACGCGTGGGGCTACAGCCCGCTGGACCAGGTGCGTCGCGACAACGTCTCGGAACTCGAACTCGCGTGGTCGCGTGCGCTGACGCCCGGCCGCCAGTACGTCACGCCGCTCGCCTACCGTGGCGTGCTCTACGTCGAGAGCCCCCGCGACATCATCCAGGCGCTCGACGCCCGCACGGGCGATCTGATCTGGGAATACCGCTGGGAGCGGCGCGCGCGCCCCGGGGAGCCCTCGCGCGTCGTGATCCCCGAGGTCCGCGGCACCCGCAACATCGCGATCGCGGGCGACCGCATCTTCCATCTCACGGCGGATGCGTACCTGATCGCGCTCGACGCCCGCACGGGCGCGCTGGTCTGGGCGACGCCGGAGACCGCGGGGGACCGCGGCATCACGCACTCCGCCGGCCCGCTCGTCGTCGACGGTCGCGTGATCAGCGGCCGCGGGGCGTCCCCCGGGGGCGGCCCGGAGGTCGCCTACATCGCGGCGCACGACGCGGCGACCGGCCGCGAGCTCTGGCGGTTCCACACCATTCCGCGCCCCGGCGAGCCCGGTGACGACTCGTGGAAGGGTGTGCCCTACGCCCACCGCCAGCACGTCGGATCGTGGGGCTTCGGCAGCTACGACCGTGGGCTCGACACGATCTACTGGGGCACCTCCGTGCCCGCACCGTCGCTCGAGGCCGTGCGCGGCACGCCGGGCGGCGACGTGCTGTACTCCAATTCGACCGTCGCGCTCGATCCGGCGACCGGCCGGCTGCGCTGGCACTACCAGCACCTGCCGCGCGACAACTGGGACCTCGACCACGTGTTCGAGCGATTTCTGCTCGACGCGGTGGTCGCGCCCGACCCTCGCGAGGTGCGCTGGATCAGTCCCCGCGTGCGCCCGGGCGAGCGGCGGCGGGTCGTTTCCGGGATGCCCGGCAAGACGGGCATCGTCTACACGCTGGACGCCGCGACGGGCGAGTTCCTTTGGGCGCGGGAGACGATCCACCAGAACGTGGTGGGCGACATCGACGCGGCGACCGGACGGGTCGCCATCGACGAGCGCCGGGTGCCGCGGCCGTTCCAGGAGATGTTCGTCTGCCCCGGCAATGCCGGCGGCAAGAACTGGATGGCGGGAGCCTACAGCCCGCGCACTCGCCTGATGTACCAGCCGGTGCTGAACGCCTGCATGCTGCAGACGGGTACCGCCGAACGGTTCGCGCCGGGGATGGGCTACGCCGTGAACTGGGTGATGGTGGAGGACCCCGCGCTGCGCGGCCGCGACCCCTATCCCGTCGGCAGCCTTCTTGCGGTCTCGCCGCATGACGGGCGACGCGCGTGGCGTCACGACCAGCGGGCGGGACTCGTCAGCGGGCTGATCGCCACGGCGGGCGGACTGGTTTTCGGCGGCGACGCGAACCGACGCTTCAGGGCCTTCGACGACGAGACCGGCCGCATGCTGTGGGAGACGATTCTCTCGGCGCCCGTGACGGGTCATCCGGTCAGCTACGCGGTCGACGGCGTGCAGTACGTCGCCGTGACCGCGGGCGGCAGTACGCACGCCGACAAGACCGCGCTGTCGCTGCACCCGGAGATCAAGGTGCCGCAGGGGCTGAACACCCTGTTCGTGTACCGACTGGCGGATCGCGCCGGGGCCGGCGCCGCGTCGGGACCGGGCCCGTGATGCGATCGGCGCCGCTGCGGGTGCGTAGAATCGAGGAGCCCCGAGCAACCCCGCTGCCGTCACCACGCAGGAGTCCGGCATGATCCGCTTCTTCTACAACATGGCGCCCAATCCGATGAAGGTGGCGCTGTTCCTCGAGGAGGCAGGCCTCGGGTACGAGGCCGTGGCGATCGACACGCGACGGGGGGACCAGCACAGCGCGGCGTTCCGCGCGATCAACCCCAACGGCAAGGTTCCGGCGATCGTCGACGGCGACACCGTCGTGTTCGACAGCAACGCCATCCTCCTCTATCTCGCGGAGAAGACCGGGCAGTTCCTGCCACCCGCGGGCGACGCCTCGCGCGGGGCGCTGCTGTCCTGGCTGCTGTTCGTAGCCTCCGGCGTCGGCCCGTTCTCGGGCCAGGCGGTGCATTTTCGTAAGTTCGCGCCCGGCGAGAATCCCTACGCGCTGAAGCGCTACGACTACGAAGCGCGACGCCACTGGGGCATCGTGGAGGAGCGCCTCGCGCGGCATCGCTGGATGCTGGGCGACGACTACACCATCGTCGACATGGCCGTCTGGGGTTGGGGCTCGCGGCTGCACTACATGCTGGCCGACGAGGCGATCATGGCCAGGTACCCGAACCTCGACCGGCTGATGCGGGAGATCGACGCGCGCCCCGCGGCCCAGCGCGCGAAGGCGCTCGAGCGCAGGCATCCCTTCAAGGTCGAGTTCGACGAGGAGGCGATGCGCGCGCTCTACCCGCAGATCTACGCGCCGGACCCGGCCTGAGCCGTGGCCGTCGCGCTGGTCACCGGAGCGGGCTCGGGCATCGGCCGGGCCACGGCACGGCGGTTCGCAGCCGACGGCCACGCGGTCGTCTGCGCGGACCTGAGCGAGGACGCGGCACGGGATGTCGCCGCGGAGATCGCCGCGGCGCAGGGCGAGGCGGTGCCGGTCACGGTCGACGTCGCCGACGAGGCCTCCGTGGCCCGGATGGTCGAGGCGGCGGTCGGCTGGCGCGGTGGACTCCGTATCGTCGTCGCGAACGCGGGCGCCATGGTCGAGGGGGACCTGCTCTCGCTGACACTCGCGGACTGGAATCGTGCGCTCGCGGTCAACGCGACCGGCGCGTTCCTGACCGCTCGCGCGACGATGCCGCACCTGGTCGCCGATGGCTCGGGTGCCCTCGTCTTCACGGCATCGACGGTGGCGCTCGCCGGCATGAAGGGAGTGGCCGCCTACGCGGCGGCGAAAGGTGCCGTCGCAGCACTGACGCGCCAGCTGGCGGCGGACTTCGCGCCGCGCGGCGTGCGCGTGAACGCGGTAGCCCCGGGCGCGGTCCGCACGCCGCTGTCCGAGTCGCAGTTCCGCGCGCGGGCCGCGGACGAAGCGCAGTTCGAGGCGCTGCTGGCGCAGGTCATCGCGCGTTACCCGCTGCCGCGCTGGGGACGGCCGGAGGAGATTGCCGAAGCCATCCTGTTCCTCGCGACCGACCGATCGAGCTGGATGACCGGGCAGATCCTGCCCGTCGAGGGCGGCCTGCTGGAAGTGCGCTGAGGTCGATGCCGAGAGACGAGACCCTTCCACGAGTCCAGGGGCTCGCGGGCGGCGGCCGTTGCCGGCATTCGGCCGCGCCGACAGGCGCCGCCGAGGCTCGCTCGCGCGCCGCGAATCGACTGGCTTCAGGCGAGTCCCCTCTTCTGCCCGTCGCGCGACGCGGCGAGGACCACCGCCTCCTTCTCTGGATCGACGCCCGATCGGAGCTGAGCCTGCCGGTCCGCTGGTCGCGTCGGGTGCGACCGGGTACCGCGCGAGCTCCGGAGCATTGGCCATGACGAAGCGCAGTCGCATGTGCTCCGGCAGCCGCCACACGCTTCTGGCGTGCCCGATCACGAGACCCGAGGGAGTCATTAACGACGGGTCGCGCGTGCTAGATGGAACTCTGGGTCAGGCTGGCGAAATGCCGGCAGGTCAGGTCAGCACCTCGCCCACGGCCTCGTGAATGCCGGTCCACGCCATCGTGAACGGCAATCCACCGAACCCCGCCCTGTGTTCACGATCGCGTGGAATACGCACGCCGAGCCGAAAACACGTTCGTAGGCGAGGAGATCGCTCTCGACGCGCCCCAGAGTGGCGTCCAGCTCGATCAGGAACTGAGCACCGAGACCCGGCTGTTCGGCTTCGTACCACTCGACGGCACTGGCGGCTTCAGCCTCCGCTTCGGACCGTAGCCGGAGTTGCCTCACGTCCTGCGGAGTCGCCCGAGCAGGTCTACCCGCACCTCGCTCGACGCCGCGTCGAAGACCGGCGGGACTGCGAATGGACTGCTCATGGGATTGAGTCTAAAGCCCTCGCGGAATCGCTGGCCATTGCGAAAAGGAGGGAAGCGTCAAGATTCCGTGCGGCCGTTACTCCACCACCGGCAGCCCGACACCCCGAAGATACTCGAACGTCGAATCGTAGTACCGCGGATCCCGCGTCGGATCCTCCGCCTCCCCCGCCGGCACGAACACCACCATCCCCTGACGCGCGCGCGTCAGCAGCACCCGATACGCGTTTCTCAGATACGCCTGCCGCTCCGCCGACTTCACCCGCTCCCACCGCGAGCCCCGGAAGTCGTGGCAGCTCCACTGCTTCCCGGCATGACGCAGGTCGCCGTCCCACGTCACGCACGTCCAGTCCAGCTCCAGGCCCTGCAACTGGAACTCCGTCGCGCAGTCCTCGAGGTAAGTGCTCGCGCGCACGTCCTCCGGCCCGTCCAGGAACCAGTGCACCGGATCCACGCTGACGCGGATGTCGATCGCGAGCGGCTTCAGCTGCAGGCCCACACGCGAGCTGGCCCCTTCATCGCCTCGTACGCTGTCGCCAGTACCCGGGGCGTCTCGCCCCGTGCGCGACCGCGACGACGAGCAACGCACCGTCGCGCTCGACGTAGACGACCGAGTACGGGAACCCGTCGTTCAGCACGAACCGCCTGAGACGGGGCCCGAAGCGCGCGCCTCCGAGTGGATTTCGAAGCGCACTTACTTCAGGCGGGCTCTTGCTGCGGTAATGACCGAGGAACCCGGCAGCGGCTCAGACTCTCCGGACTCAACCTGAGCTAGTCGGCGCTCGGACTCCTCCAGCCAGGCGCCGTCGACGTCCGCCTCGAGAGGAGCGTCGAGATCGAGAATCAGGGTTTGCAGCAACTGCGCTCGCTCACGCTCGGAGAGCGCGCGAGCGTCGCGCCGTACTTCATCCAGGCTGAGTGCCATGGGGCTTTCTCCGACGTAGATCGCCGCCTTCCGAGTGTATCCCGGCTGGCGGTCGAGCCTACCAGCCCGGCCACCACGAGGAGGCGGCGCGGTGTCGTGTCGTCGCCGCGGGAAGAGTCAGTTCGTACCATGGGAGCTCCGATGGGTTCGGCTCGAGGAAGTCACGGGCTGTCGAACCAGCCTCGCCGTTGATCGCGGGTCGACGATCACTCCACCGTCGTCCAGGCGGTGCACGCAAGGGTGAGCTGCGCCAGCGCGGCCTTGCCAACGGCCAGCGCCGGACGAAACGGCTCGCCGACCGGATTGCAGCTGGACTCAGCGCGGACCGTCTGACCTGACCTGCTTGGAAGGGTGAGCGACGCACGCCCAGCGCGTCCGCACCGTCGTCAGGCGCCACGCACGCCAGGCCTCCGACGTCTGGAGGATCGGGCCGCTGGAGATCCAGCCGCGGGCCTATACCGCGAGCGTCGATGGAACGCCGCTCGAGCCGTCGCAGCGCGAGTTCAACGTCCTGGTGGAGCTCGCGCGTGACCACGGGGCCGTGGTTTCCAAGCGGGAACGGTGACCGATCGTGCCATCAAGACGCTCGCCGATGGCTTCGCGGGCATCCGGCACGAGACCCCGGCAGCGGACGCGTCCCTGATGATGGACGAGTTCATCTCTACTCGTCCCGCGCGATCGCCGCCCTGCAGTTCACGAACGGGCCCGGCGAGTTCTCGACTCGGCCAGGCGCCGGAGCGGGGCCGATCGCCGGCCGGCCGGCCGCTGCTCACCTACCGCAGCGACACCCGTCCCTGGAGCATCCTGGTCGCCGTGCTGACCGGCCTGAGGCCGCTGCGGCAGCTCTCTCGGCTAATCGAGTGCCGCGGCATGAACGACCCCTCTCCGCTTCAGTTGAATCCCCGGCAAGCGCAACTGAAGCCGCTGGTTGCAGCGATCAACGGCCTGCTTGCGCACCTCGCCTCGACAACCTGGTCGACAACGCGCTGCGCTACGTGCCGGCGGGCGGGCGCGAACTCGCCGAGCAGCGCGATGCCCATCACCTCCACCCCGAGCGCCGCGGCCTCGGACCAGGAGAGCGCGGTGAGCACCGGTGATCGCCGATCGTGCCGCTGCTGCCATGACGGCGCGACCGGACGCCGACCCCGGTGGGCGTGCGGCGCGCCGCGTAGGGATCATCGGCCCACCCGGCACGCTGCGCACCCGCGAGCCCATGAACCATTCAAGCCTCGCCCAGGCCTCCCGGCAGACCCGCAGCATCCTGGTCGGCGTGGCGGCCGGAATCGGCGTCGGGCTGGCGATCAACGTCAGCAAGGGCGCGCTGCCGTGGCTCGACACCGTGCTCGTGCAGATGGTGTTCAAGCTCGTGGGCGACGTGTTCCGCAACGGCCTGAGCCTGCTCGTCGTGCCTCTCGTGTTCTTCTCGCCGACCGCCGGCGTTGCATCGCTGAAGGATCCGGCCGAACTCGGGCGGCTCGGCTGGAAGATCATCGCGCTGTACATGGTGACCACCGCCGTCACGATCGCGATGGCGCTGTTCCTCGCGATCACCCTCGAGCCCGGCGTCGGCGTCGACCAGGCTACCGTCGCCTACACGCCGCCGAACGCGCCGCCGGGCCTGCTGACCACCCTCACCGGCATGGTGACCACCAATCCGGTGCGTTCGCTCGCCGAAGGCAACATGCTGCAGGTGATCCTGTTCTGCATCCTGCTCGGCCTCGCGCTCGTCATGAGCGGCGAGCCGGGCCGCCGCGTGACCGCGCGGGTGCAGGACTGGAGCGAGGTGGTGATGCGCCTCGTCACCATCGTGATGTGCTTCGCGCCGATCGGCGTCTTCGCGCTGCTCGCGCGCGAGATCGCCACCCTCGGCTTCGACACCATACTGAAGCTGATCAAGTACTTCCTGCTGGTGCTCTTCGCGCAGGCGCTGCAGCTGTTCGTCGCCTTCCCGATCATGCTGCGCCTCGGCGGCCTGCCGCCGGGGCCGTGGCTGCGAAAGATGCGCGAAGTCTGGCTGTACGCCTTCTCGACCTCCTCCAGCAACGCGACGCTGCCGGTCAACATCCGCGTGGTCGAGCAGCGGCTCGGCGCGAGCCCGGGGGTCACGGCGTTCGCGCTGCCGCTGGGCGCGACCGTCAACATGAACGGCACGGCGATCATGCAGGGCGTCGCGACCGTGTTCATCGCGCAGGTCTACGGGGTGGAGCTCACCCTGGTACAGCTGCTGACCGTGGTCGGCATGGCCACGCTGGCCGCCATCGGCACCGCCGGCGTGCCGAGCGCGGGCATCGTGATGCTGGCGCTGGTGCTGACGCAGGTCGGCCTGCCCATCGAAGGCATCGCGCTGGTTCTCGCGGTGGATCGCCTGCTCGACATGGCGCGCACGGTGGTGAACGTCTCCGGGGACGCGGCCGTGACCTGCATCGTGGCGAAGATGGAAGGCGAACTCGACGAGACCGTCTACCGCAGCCGCTGAGGCCCGCGCGCCTGCACTGGCCGGCGAGCCGCAGCCGGCGCGAAGCGTCCGAGCGTCGAGCGCAGGTTGTCGACGTCGCGCCCGAGCAGCGCGAAGGCCGCATTGTTGCCGGCGGCATCGACTGCCCTGCGGCGGGTCGATGATCACCGGGTCGTCCGGGGCGACGAGCACGTTGAACTCGGACAGGTCGCCGTGGATGAGCCCGAGGCGGAGCATGCGGACGACGTCGCGGGTCAGCACGGCGTGATGCTCGCGGGCCGTCTCCGCGGAGAGTTCCACCTCGCCGAGCCGCGGGGCCGGGTTGCCGTCCGCATCCGTCACCAGTTCCATGACCAGCACGCCGTCGAAGCAGCCGAACCGCTTCGGCACGCGCACGCCGGCCGCCTGCACCCGGTAGAGCGCGTCCACCTCCGCGTTCTTCCAGGCGGCCTCGTGTTCACGCTTGCCGAAGGTCGCGCTCTTGCCCATCGCGCGGGCCTGGCAGCTGCCGCGCACGCCCCGGCCTTCCTGGTAACGCGACGGCGTTTGCAGTGACTCTGCGCGAGATGCCGTTTTCGCGTTGCAAGCCAGTGCAGGAACTCAACATGCGTAAGCTTCTTCTGTTGTCGACGACCGTCGCCGTCTTCGCCGTCGCCGCCCATGCCGTGCAGGCGGCACCGGTGATCTACACCACGGCCGCCGCCTTCGATGCCGCCAATGCTGGCGCGACACTCGAGAACTTCGGCACAGAGATCGCTCCGGGCCGTAACGGCGTGCCGACGGTTTACGACTACGGTTCCTTCACGATTGAGAAAGAGTACTCCAGAGACAACACGGGGTCCCAGGCAGGGAGCTGGCGCGGCAGGCCGACTTCAACGTTGGCCGACAAGATCACCTTCGACAACATGCTTGTCGCTTGGGGTGCGGACTTCAACACCCAGGAGGGCGGCAACGGTGTGGGCGTTCAGATCACGGTCTCCTTCATGTCGGGCAACTTCATCATCGGCACCGTGGGCGCCGGGAATGCGCCGAACGAAGGCTTCCTGGGATTCAAGAGCGACACGCCGTTCGACACGGTGCGCATCACGTCCGTTGGTACGGGGAATGACACGTACTTGCTCGACAACATGCGCTACGCCGTGGGCTACGCCGTGCCCGAGCCTGCCAGCCTCGCGCTCCTGGGTGCCGGGCTGCTCGGGATCGGCGCTCTGCGCCGCCGCCGCACAGCCGCGTGATCGACTGCGCCGGGCGAATGTCCCGAAAACGGCCCATTCCGCAGGGGATGGGCCGGTTTCATGATCGGTGAAGAGCGCCCCCTTACATGCGGCGCACCGGCCGCAGGGTCCTGCCCGCTTTCGCAAGGCGGCGATCCAAGGTGGCGAGCTCGACATCCTCCGGCGCCCGCAGCAGATGCAGTGCATCGGCGAGTTCGAGGCCCGTGCTGGCCGCATCGAAGGCCGCCGAGACAGCAGCCGCGTCCTCTGCGCGGACGTTCGGCAACCTGAGCAGGCCACGCAGCGCTTTCGCCGTCTCCGGGGTACTGAATCCATAGACCGATTCGAGGACCCACGAGGCTTCGAGCAGCACGGTGACGCCGATCCAGATTTCGTCGGACGCGAACCGCCGTCGCGCCAACTCGCCTTGCCGCGCGTCGTCGTTGACCAGCAGGCGCACGACTACATTCGTGTCGACCGCGAGCACGACGGACTACCGCTTGGCTGCGCGTCCGTATCGCCGTGACACCGCGGCCCGAATCCCCTCGTCCATCTCCTCGAGGGTCCTGGTCGGGCCGGCGTAGGACAAGGAACCGAACACCTGGCCGAGCTCCGCCCTGGGGAACGGCGCTCTCGCCCGCAACCGCACGCCGTCGGCGGTCGGCTCGATCTCGAACTCGGTCCCAGGCACCCAGCCGTGCGCGTCGCGAACCGACTTCGGCAGCACGACCTGACCTTTGGACGATAGCTTCGTCGTTTCCATTTGCGGACGGCAAGATTTAGTAAGACGTCCGTCAAGGTCGGCACGGCAGATCGTCTCGCCGACGGCGCCGGCGAGCGCGAGCAGCGCGGCCGCCGCGGTGGCCAGCAGCTCGAGCCAGGGTGCGAGCGGAATGCGGCGGAAGACGCGCACACGAATGGTGGACTGCATCGGGACACTGCGGATAGGAGTTTCAGACTCTCGCTCGCACGGTAGCGACCCGCGTGACCGGTGCCGTGGGAAGTGCCCGACCGTGCCTCCGGGCGCCGGTCGGCGGTGGTCCGGACCGCACTCGCGCCGGGCACCCTGCCGCCGACCTCACCGACTGCCTCCGCGCCGCACGGCTCCCACGTCGTCCAGCCGGGACGGGCGTCGCCGTCGTTCGTGCGTGCCCCCGAGGGCAACGGCTGCGCGGCGCGCCTCATCCGCACGCTGAAGGAGCAGTTGCTGTGGGTCCGCACGTTCGCGACCGTCGAGGAGCTGCGGCTCGCGCTCGCCGAATGGGCAGAGCTCTACAACCTCTACAGCCCGTTTCAGCGCCCGTCCCACCAAAACGTGATTTGTTAGCCATTCCGCCAGCGGCCATTTGGCTACATTGGCGGGCCCTTGGAACTGCGGCGGAACGCGCGATGACAGTGCTGACGGAAGCGCAGGCGAAGGCCCACGTCATCAAGCTGTTGACGGCGATGAGTCAGGCGGGAGGGTCGGACCTCTTCATTTCCAGGGACTTCCCTCCCAGCATCAAGCTGCAGGGCGCGATGAAGCCCCTGACCAGCCAGAAGCTCGGCGGCGAGGTGACGCGCCAGCTCGCCAACGCCCTGATGAACGCGCGGCAGCGTGAGGAGTTCGCACGCGAGCTGGAGTGCAATTTCGCGATCTCGATCCCGGGCGTGTCGCGGTTCCGCGTGAACGTGTTCGTGCAGCAGCAGCATGTGGGCATGGTGATCCGCACCATCGCCAACGACATCAAGGGCCTGGATGAGCTTGGCCTGCCGGACACGCTGAAGGAAGTCGTTATGGCTAAGCGTGGCCTGGTGCTGGTGGTCGGTGCCACCGGCTCCGGCAAATCGACCTCGCTCGCCGCCATGATCGACCATCGCAACCGCACCTCGGCAGGCCACATCGTGACGGTCGAGGATCCGGTCGAATTCGTGCATCAGTCGCGGCAATCGCTGGTCACCCACCGCGAGGTCGGCATCGACACCCACTCGTGGCACAACGCTCTGAAGAACACCCTGCGCCAGGCGCCGGACGTGATCCTGATCGGCGAGATCCGCGACACGGAAACCATGGAGCACGCGATCACCTTCGCCGAGACCGGGCACCTGTGCCTGGGAACGCTGCATTCGAACAGCGCCAACCAGACGCTGGATCGCATCGTGAACTTCTTCTCGGAGGACCGCCGCAAGCAGCTGCTCATGGATCTTTCGGCGAACCTGCGCGCCGTCATCTCGCAGCGCCTGGTGCGCACGGCGGACGGCAAGGGCCGCCGCGCGGCCATCGAGATCCTGCTCAACACGCCCATCATCGCCGACAAGTTGCTGAAGGGCGAATTCCATGAAATCAAGGCGATCATGGGCAAGTCGCGCGAACTGGGCATGCGGACCTTCGACGCGTCGCTGTTCGAGCTGTACGACGAGGGCGCCATCACCTTCGAGGAGGCCATCCGCAACGCCGACTCCGCCAACGAGCTGCGCCTGAACATCAAGCTCAGTGCCGATTCGATATCACGGCAGCCGCCCGCGACGCCGGCCGAGCCCGCAACCTTGTCGCTCGCCCCGGAGCAGGAGCAAGATGCCGGCGCCGAGGCGGCCTAGACCGACCTGCAGCCGTGAGCCGTGAGTCGCGGCCACGCGGCAAGCGGTTTGCCGTGTCACCAGGGCGAGGCGGTCGCGACGCTGGGCGACATCCTCGAGCGGATGCGCGGCCACCAGTCGAAGAAGGCCGCACGACTGCGCGCGCTGCGCGTCGCGCAGCACTCCCTGCCCGGGCGGCTGAGGCTTCAGCGTCGCGGGCCGGGCTCGGGGGCCGCGCCTGCCGGGCGCGGTCGCCCCCCCGGCCCCACGTGCCGGTCCACGAAGTCGACGAACCTGCGGAACGTGTGCACCGCGTAGTGTTCAGGCGTCGCCCACCAGTGCCCGGACTGCGGCGGCATCACGAGGTCGAAGTCCTTGCCGAGCAGCATCAGCTTCTCCATCAGGTCCACGGTGGTCTTGAAGGGCACGATGTCGTCGTGCAGCCCGTGGATGAAGAGCAGCGGGTCCTCGAGCTTCTCGCCGTAGTTCGTCAGCGTCGACTTGCGGAAGATCTCGGGGTGCGTCTGGGGGCGCCGCGAGAGGTGCTGGTCGCCCTGCGTGAAGTAGTGCACGTCGACCGCCGGGGAGCCGGCGATGCCGGCCGCGAACATCCCCGGGCGCTCGAACAGCGCGAACAGCGCCATCATCCCGCCGTAGCTGTTGCCCCAGATGCCGATGCGCGTCGCGTCCGCCCAGGGCTGCGTCTTCAGCCAGTCCACGGTCGCGTGCAGGTCCTCGAGGTCGCCGCCGCCCCAGTCGCCCTGGAAGGCCTCGCGGAACTTCACGCCGTAGCCGACGCTGCCGCGCAGGTCCACCTGCACCGAGACGTAGCCGCGCGTGTGCGCGAGCCACTGCTGCACGAGGCTGATCGGCCGCGGCGAGGCCCACTGGTCCAGCACGGTGCCGGAGTAGACGTTGCCGATCAGTACCGGGTAGACCTTCCCCGGCTCCATGTCCGGCGGCGCGACGACCCGCGCGTGGAGCGTGTAGCCGTCGCGGCTCGGGAAGCTGACGTAGCGGGCGCGCACGCGGGGGAACGCCTCGAACTCGGGCAGCGGCGAGCGGGTCACGCGCGTGTCGCGGCCGCTCTTCACGTCGACGACGTAGAGCTCCGGCGGGGTGACGTCGTCGGAGGCGACCACCGCGACGCGGCTCGCATCCGGCGAGACGGTCATCTGCTGGTGAACGCCGGGCCTGCGGGTGACGCGCACGCCGCGACCGCCACGCTCGGGGACGCGATAGACGTGGCGCTCGCGGGCGCCAGCCTCGGCCGAGACGTAGAACAGCTCGCGGGTCGCGGCGGACGCGTGCAGCGTCGTCGCGGAGAAGCCGGTACCCGCGACGTCGTAGTCGCCCGCCGCAAGGCGCACGGCGCGTCCACCGGCCGCCGGCACGGCGTAGAGCCGGTACCAGTCCTCGGAGTCGCCGACGAAGAACACGCGCCGGCCGTCGCTGCTCCACGCCGAGGTGAACAGCGCGTAGATGCGCCGCGGCCGGAAGTCCTGCACCAGTTCGCGGATGCGGCCGTCCGCTGCGCTCGCGACCGAGATCCAGCGGCGTTCGCCGTCCCAGGTGTCCTGCTCGACCAGCAGCTCCGGCGCGACCGGCGACCACTCGTAGCCGATCAGCGCGCGGCGGTTCGGCTCGCCGAGCGCGAGCTCGCGGACCGTGCCGTACGCGACCTCGTAGAGGCCGATCGTCTGCAGCAGGTCCTCGTCGCCGGGGTAGCCGCGCCGCACCTCGTGCAGGATCGGCTCCCGGTGCAGGTACGAGGGCACCGGCATGCGCCGGACGGCGCGGCGGTCCACCTGCTCCAGCGCGAGCCAGCGCGAGTCCGGCGACCAGCGGTAGCTCGCGACCTCGCGATCCGGCGCGACGAAGGCGCCGACCGGCACCCGGCCGATGCCGGGCACGCCGATCCGCGTGGCGCGCACGAGGTGGCCGGCGTCGAGGTGCTTCAGCCACAGGTCGCCGTCGCGCAGGAAGGACAGGAAGCGCCCGTCCGGCGAGAACCCGAGCTCCGAGGCGCCGCCCTCGTCGACCGCGGTCTCGATCGCGCCGCCGTCGCGCGCGATCGAGTGCACGCGGCCACGATGGACGAACCACAGCCGGTCGCCGCGCGGCGACCAGCGGAACTCCGCGATGCCGCCGGCCTGTCGCTCGCGGGCCGCGCGGCCGAGGTCCGCGAGCGCGGTGGATCCCGCGAGGTGCGCGCCGAAGGTCGGCAGCGGCGCGGCCGGCGCGAGCGTCGTCAGGCGGCGCGGCGTGCCGCCGTCGGCGTCGACGAGCCAGAGGTCGCGGAACGGCGCGCCGGCGTCGTTCCACAGGAACGCCAGCGAGCGCCCGTCCGGCGACCAGGCCGGCGCGGACGGCGGCGTGCCGGCGAGCGAGGGCAGCGACACCACCCGCTCGATCCCGGGCGGCGCCGGCGCCGCGAGTGCGTGTGCCGCGAGCCCGAGGGTGGCGACCGCGAACGCGGTGGCGAGGAACGTCGAACGCGGCATCGCGGGAACCTCCGGCGGGTTCAGAAGCGCACCGTCACGCGGGCGTGGACGAAGCGACAGAGCGGATCGTAGACGCCCGGGAACGTGTTCGCCGTCGGACCCGTGCCGCCGGTGCCGACGACGATCGGCGGGTCCTCGTCGAGCAGGTTCGTGACACCGGCCTTCAGCTCCACGGACTCCGTCAGATCGTAGCCGCCCTCGACGTCGAAGTACGTGTGCGAGCCGATCGTCGACGTCGGGAAGGTCGCGCGGCGGCCGAGGGCGGCCGCGTCGAACTCCATGCCGCCGACGTGCCGCGCGCGCAGCGACAAGGTCGCGGCGGCGTACTCCCACGTCGCACGGGCGTCGAGCCTCAGCTCCTGGCGTATGTTGCCGCAGATCGAGCCGAAGCGCCCAGCGCACTCGAAGGTCTCGAGCACCGGGTCGCCCTGCAGGTCGAAGCTTTGCACCTAGGCACCCTGCAGCGAGGTGCGGAGCACGCCCCGGTCGCCGAGTTCGAAGTGGTAGTCGATGCCGACGTCGAAGCCGGTGGTCTTCAGCAGGCCCGTGTTCACGCTGAGCACGAGCACCGCCGCTTCGGGGGCGCCGAACAGCGCACCGTTCAGGCGGCTGCGCGAGATCGCGCGGCAGTACACGCTGTCCGCGTCGCGCGTGGTGACGTAGCAGGCGTGCACGTTCGGCGCGCCGCCGGCGAGCTGCACGATCGCGCCGGAGATCTCGATCGAGTACCAGTCGACCGAGGCGGTCAGGCCGTCCACCCACTCCGGCGTCCACACGGCGCCGAAGGTCCAGGTGTCCGACTCCTCGGCCTCGAGGTTCAGGTTGCCGCCGATGCGCGCAAAGAACTGGCCGCCGGCCGGGCGCACCGGCACGGTGCCGTAGCGGCCCGCCGGCACGCCGGTCGCGAGGCACAGCGCCTCGCTCGCGATCGGGTTCGGGCCCGCGCAGGGATCGACGCCGGTGCGGATAGGAGTTTCAAACGACGGTCCCACGGTAGCGCGGCCTGCGTCCCAGCGACCGCGGTGAGTGCCCTACCTGGTCTCCTTCGGCCGGTCGGCGATCGATCCCGACCGCACTCGAGCCGCGCACGGGCGCTGCCGGCCTCACGGATCCCGCCGGGCCGCCCGCCGCGCGCAGCTCGGGCGTGTTCCGCGAGTACTACGGCCGTGCGGCGGATACCGCCGCCAGCTTCGAAGGCGACTGGTTACGCACCGGCGACGTCGGAATCGCGGAGCGCAGCTGCGTGCGGATCATGGGTCGGCGCTCCGTCGCCACCATCAAGAGCGGCGGCTGCAAGCTGTCAGCGCTCAAGACCGAGTCGTTGCTGCTGGAGAATCCGGCGATCGCTGAGTGCGCGGTCGTCGGGGCGCCGGACGAGACGTCGGGGGAGGTGGTCGCGGCAGTCGTCGTCGCGCGCGGGGGCGCGATCGTGCTCTCCCTGGACGAGCTGCGCGACTGGTGCCGCGAGCGACCGTCGCCGTACAAGCTGCCGCGCCGGCTCGAAGTCGTCGGCACGCTGCCGCGCAACGCGATGGGAAGGGTGATGAAGCCCGCGGTCGCGGCGATGCTCATCAGCGGGTGACTCGCGCGCAATCACGCCGGCGCGGCGACGCGACGGTGCGGCGCGACCGACGCCGGCATCGCGCGCCTGCTGCCGCCTCGACAGCGGGTCAGACGCGTGCTGAACTGCGGTCGTCCCCGTAGCGTGACATCCACCATGTGGCTGATCCGAACCAAACTGGAAGCGCCCGCGCCGACGGAGCGACTCATCGCGCGCCCGCGTCTGCGTCGCCGGCTGCCCGCGATCCTCCGCGCGCGCGTCGCGCTCGTGCATGCACCGGCGGGGTTCGGCAAGACCTGCCTGCTCGCGGAGTGGCGCCGCTGCCTCGTCGCGCAGCGCGTCCGCACCGCATGGCTGTCGCTCGACGAGGAAGACTCCGAGCCTCTGCAGTTCCTGGCGTACTTCACGACCGCACTTGCGACGGCGGGACTGGACATGGGCTCGCTCGGCCCGGCTGCGGAGCGCGGCTTCCCGGACGTGCCCGTCGAGTCGCTGATCGCGGCACTCGACCAGTGTGTGCGGCGCTCGCGCGGGCGCACCGTCGTGCTGCTCGACGATTGCCACCGCCTGCAGGGCGCGAGAGTGCACCGCGCGCTGGCCGCGCTGATCCGCGCGGTAGGCAGTCGCGTGACGTTCGTGCTCGCGGCACGCGAGCTGGCGCCGCTGCTCGCACAGGATGCCGCGCTGCAGGCGAACTGCCTCGAGATCCCAGGCGACGAGCTGCGCTTCGGCATCGATGAGACGCGGTCGCTGCTCGAGCGCACCGCGGGGCCCGTCGCCGCGTCGGACCTCGATGCGATCCTTGCCGGCACCGACGGCTGGGCGATCGCGATCGCCGCGGTTCGAGACTGGCTGCACGGCGGGTGGAGCACGGAGCGCGTCCGCGAGGCGCTGGCGCGGCCGACCGCGAACCTCGGCCAGTACGTCACGGAGCAGATCCTGGCGAGCCTTTCGCCGGCGGAGCTCGAGTTCCTGCTGCGCACCGCGATCGTGGATCGCTTCTCGCACGCGCTCGCCGGAGCGCTCGCGCCCGATCTTCCGCATGCGCAGGTGATCGCGTCGCTCGAGCGCAAGGACCTGGTGGTCGTGATCGCCGACTCCACGGGCAAGTGGTACCGGTACCACCGCCTGCTCAGCGAGCTCGCGCTCGCGCGCCTCGCCGCTTCCCGGCCGTACCTCGTCGACGAGCTGCACCGCCGTGCAGCGGACTGGTTCGTCGCGGCCGGTCTGCAGGCGGAGGCCGTGCGCCACGCTCTCGCGACGCGCGACGATCGCCTGCTCGCGGCGATGTTCGAGGGCGCGGGCGGCTGGCAGCTCGCGATCGCGGGCTACGTCGGCCTCGCGCGCAACTCACTCACGCTGATCCCGCCCGAGGTGCTGCGCGACTACCCGCGGGCGCAGCTCGCGCGCGTGCTGCTGCTCGCCAAGCTCGGGCAGGTGTCCGCCGCGCGCGAGGAGATCGATCTCTTCCATGCATTGCACCTCGAGGGGGCGGACGCGACGCTCGCAGCGGAAGGCGCCCTCCTCGATGCCTGCATCGAGCGCTACGAGGATCTTCCCGTAACCGACGCGACGATCGCGAAGTACGTGAGCGTCGCCGACGCCTTCGGGCCGACGGAGGACGTGCTGCGTGCGACGCATGCGAACATCCTGTCGACGCTGTATTACGAGCACGGGGAGCTCGATGCGGCGCTCGACGTTGCGGTCGTGGCGGCACTGCACTACCGGCGCACGCGCTCGGTCTATGGCGAGGTGTTCGTGTCCGTGCACGAGGGTAGCGCGATGCTGGAGCGCGGGCGGCTTCGGGACGCGATCGACACGCTGCGGCAGGCGTGGCAGCTCGCCTGCGACACGACCGGCCCGAACACGGAGACGGAGTCCGTCGCTGCGACGATGCTCGCGAGCGCCCTGCATTCCCGCGGCCACCGCGAGGACGCGCAGCGTCTGCTCGAGACCGCGCTGCCGAGCATCGAAGCCGGCGAGGGGTGGTACGACGTGCTCGCCGTGGGCTACACGACCGCACTGCGCGTCGCGCTCGAGGCGGCGGATTTTCCGGCCGCGCGTCGCGTCGTGGCGCGCGTGCGGGACATGGCCGCGCGGCGCGGGCTGCGTCGGCTGCAGGTCCACGCGGACGTGCTGGCGGTACACGCGCTCGCCGCCCAGTGGAAGCATACGCCGGACGCCGAGGCGGCGGCCGTCCTGTCGCGCGTTCGCGCAGCGCTCGACGAGGGTCTCGCGCCCCGTCTCCGCGTGGACGCGCGGATCGCGCTCGCGACGATCTCGCTAGCGCGCGGCGCCTTGGACCACGCGCGCGACGCGGCGCGCTCGATCGCGGCCGAAGCGCAGCGCGAACGTCGCCTGCGCGCGGTCCTGGAAGCGCGGCTCATCGAAGCGCGCTCGCTCGCCGCGCTCGACGACGCGCACGGCGCCGAGCGCGCGTTCGACGAGGCGCTCGCGCTCGCCATGTACGAGGGCTGGCTCCAGCCTTTCGTCGCTAACGGCCGCGCTCTCCGCGCGCTACTGCCGCCGCCGACGGCGGGCTCCCGCACGCCGCGCGTACGGGAGCGCTTCCTGGCCGCGATCGAGGCGGCGACGCGCGATGCGGCTCCGGTCGAACGCGCGGCCGCACTGAGCGAGCGCGAGCGTGCGGTGGCCGGCCTGCTCGGCCAGGGACTGTCGAACAAGGCGATCGGGCGCGCGATGCGCGTCTCCGACAACACGGTGAAGTTTCACCTGAAGAACATCTACGCGAAGCTCGGCGTCGTCACCCGCAGCGAGGCTGCACGGGTGCTCGCCGGCGAGCCATCCGGCGCGCGTCCGTAGCGCGCACGCCACGGCGGTACGCGGCCTACCCGCCCGCCGCACCCCGACCTACCCGGCCCAACCGTGCCGCCGCACGCCGGCGGGCGTACTCCTACCGCATCTGGAACGGAGGGTACGCGTGGCGACAGCCCACACGGCACTGAGGATCGGCATCGACGTCGGCGGTACGAACACCGACGCGGTCGTGATGCGCGGGCGCGACGTGCGGGCCGCGTGCAAGACGCCCACGACGCCGGACGTCGGCTCCGGCATCCGCACGGCGCTCGCGGACGCCCTCCGGCAGGCGCAGACGCAGCCGGACGCGATCGGGGCCGTGATGATCGGCACGACTCACTTCACGAACGCCTTCGTCCAGGCCCGATCGCTCGCGCGGGTCGGCGCACTGCGTCTCGCAGCCCCGGCGACGACGAGCCTGCCGCCGTTCGTCGACTGGCCGGATACGCTGCGCGCGGTCGTCGAAGGCCACGTTGCGGTCGTGCACGGCGGCTACAACTACGACGGCAGCGAGATCGCGCGCGTACGTCCGGAAGAGGTGCGCGCCGCGGCGGAAACGATGCGCGACCGTGGCGTGCGCTGCGTCGCGATCTCCAGCGTGTTCGCACCGGTGAACGACGCGCAGGAGCGGCTCGCGGCGTCAATCGTGAAGCAGGTGATCCCCGGCGCGGCGATCACGATGTCGCACGCGATCGGTCGCGTCGGGCTGCTGGAGCGCGAAAATGCCGCGATCATGAACGCGTCGCTCGCTGGCATGGCGGACGACGTCGTGCGCTCGTTCGGGGAGGCCGTCGCGTCGCTGGGGATCCGCTGCCCATTCTACGTGAGCCAGAACGACGGCACGCTCATGCCGCCCGCGCTCGCGGCGACGTTCCCCGTGCTCACGTTCGCCTCCGGTCCGACGAACAGCATCCGCGGCGGCGGGTTCCTGAGCGGACTCGACGACTGCATCGTCGTCGACATCGGCGGCACGACGACGGACGTTGGCGTGTTGCAGAGCGGTTTTCCGCGCGAGAGTGCGATCGCCGTGGACATCGGCGGCGTGCGTACTAACTTTCGTATGCCGGATGTCCTCTCGATCGGGCTCGGCGGCGGCAGCCGTGTGCGTGCGACGGAGCGCGGCATCACCGTGGGCCCGGATTCCGTCGGCTTCCGGCTGCTCCAGGAAGGCCTCGTCTTCGGCGGCGAGACGCTCACCGCGACCGACGTCGCGGTCGCGGCCGGGAAGGCGCAGTGCGGGGATGCGGCGCCGGTCCGCGGACTCGATCGCGCGCTCGTCGACGGCGCGCTCGCCCGCCTGCGCGAGCTCCTCGAGGACGCCATCGATCGCGTGAAGACCTCTTCCAGCGACGTGCCGGTCGTGCTGGTGGGCGGCGGCACGATCCTCGCGCATCGCGACCTCCGCGGCGCATCGCGCGTCGTCGTGCCCGAGCAGGCGAGCGTCGCCAACGCCGTCGGCGCCGCCATCGCGCAGGCCGGCGGCGAGGTGGATCAGGTGTATTCGTACGCCGCGCGCGGCCGCGAGGCGGAACTCGCCGAAGCGAAGGCGGCAGCGACCGCACGCGCGGTCGCCGCCGGCGCGAACCCTGCGACGGTGCGCGTCGTCGACGTCGAGGAGCTGCCGCTGCAGTACCTCCCCGGCGGTGCCGTGCGCGTGCGGGTGAAGGCCGTCGGCGAGCTCGCTGCCGTGGGGGGTGCGTGATGCGCATCGGAGTCGAAGACGCGGTGGACTTCGCGCGCGGCGCTGCGTTCCTCGGCACCGGAGGCGGCGGCGATCCCTACATCGGTCGCCTGCTGCTGCAGGAAGCGCTGAATAAGAACGGTCCCGCGAACGTCGTCTCCGTCACCGAGCTCGACGACGACGCGCTCGTCGTGCCGATCGCCGGCATGGGCGCACCGACCGTCATCATCGAGAAGATCATAGGCTTCGCGGAAGGCGAGCGAGTCCTGCGTGCGATCGAGGCGCGGATGGGCCGCAAGGCGACCGCGATCATCAGCGCGGAGATCGGCGGCCTGAACGCGCTGTATCCGACCGCGATGGCAGCGAACCTCGGGCTCCCGGTTGTGGACGGCGACGGCATGGGCCGTGCGTTCCCTGAGCTGCAGATGGTCAGCTTCAACATCGTCGGCCAGCGCGCTTCGCCCGTCGCGATGTGCAACGAGTACGGCGACATCGTGATGATCGACTCGGAAGACAATCATCGCGTGGAGACGCTCGCGCGCCCAGTGGTCGTTCCGATGGGCGGTCTCTGCATGATGTCGCTCTACGCGATGACCGGCGCGGCAGCAAAGACCTGCGTGATCCGCGACACGCTGAGCCTCGCGCTCGGCATCGGTCGCGCGCTCGGCGGCGCCCGGCGCGCGCAGCAGGATCCGTTCGAGGCGCTGTTCGCCTATCTCCGCTCCACCGAGTACTACCGCCACTGCCGGCTGCTGTTCGACGGGAAGATCGTCGATCTACGGCGCGAGACGCAGCGCGGCTGGGCGATCGGGCACGTCGTGCTCGAGGACATCGCGGGCTCGGGCAAGCGCATGGAGGTCACGTTCCGCAACGAGTTCCTCCGCGCGCGTCGCGGCGGCCGCACGGTCGCGATCGTGCCGGACCTGATCTCCATCCTCGACCGCGAGACGGCCGAGCCGATCACGACTGAGAATCTGAAGTACGGCCAGCGCGTGAAGGTCGTCGGCAGCAGCGTGCCGCCGATCATGCGAAGCGAGCGCGCGCTGGAGGTCTGGGGGCCGAGGCCGTTCGGGTTCGACGAACCATTCATACCGATCGAAGCTGCAGGGGGCTGAGCAGATGACCGAGATGCACGGGTCCGGGTACCAGGGTCCGCGGTGGCTGCGAGCGGCGCGTGCCGCGACGCCGCTCGCGGCGGCGATCGCAATGACACTCGGTGCTACACCCGCGGCGCGGGCGCAGTCCGCTGGCGCGCAGGCGGCCACACTCGAGGACATCGTCGTCACGGCGCAGCGTCGCGAGGAGCGACTGCAGGACGTGCCGGTGTCCGTGACCGCCCTGAGCGCGGCCGATATCGAGGCGAAGGGCATCGGGGCGACCCGCGACGTGCTGCCGTCGATCCCGAATGTCACGTACGACGAGTCGTTCACGGTCGGCAACAGTTTCGTGTCGATCCGCGGTGTCGCGCAGATCAACAACGCGGATTCGCCGGTCGCGATCGTCGTGGACGGCGTGCCCCAGAACAACCAGAAGCAGCTCAAGATGGAGCTGTTCGACCTCGAACGGATCGAGGTGCTGAAGGGCCCGCAGGGCGCGCTCTACGGCCGAAACGCGATCGGCGGCGCGCTCAACATCGTCACGCAGCGCCCGACGAACGATTTCAAGGGCTGGGTGAACGCGGGGTACGCGTCCGGCGAGACGAAGAACGCGGGCGCCGCGATCTCGGGACCGATCGTCGACGACAAGGCGCTGTTCCGCCTGTCCGGCGCGTGGAAGGACAGTGACGGCAACGTGGAAAACGTGTTCCTCGGCGAGAACGTCGACTTCTACACGTCGAAGGACGTCCGCGGCCGGCTGCTGCTCATGCCGTCGGAAGCGCTCGAGATCGATCTGCGCGTCGCGTGGTCCAAGCTGAACGGGGGCGCCGTCATGGACGCCTCGATGCCGCCGAGCGATCCCGCGAACGCGAATCGCGAGGTCTACCCGCGGTCCGACATCCTCGGCCGCAGCGACCGCACGATCAAGGACGCGACCGTGAAGATCGACTGGCGGACCGGCGTCGGTACGCTGACCGCGATCACGGGCTACACCGATCTCGCCGAGGACTACTACGGCGATCTCGACTTCTGCAATCCGATGGACTGCCCGACCGGCATCTTCGGCCTCGGCCCGCAGGCGGACCAGCGGCAGATCCTCGACGTGCAGCTGTTGAGCCAGGAGCTGCGCTTCATGTCGCCGGACGACCAGCCGGTCCGCTGGATCGCCGGCGCGTTCTACGTGAACACCAAGCGCGACCTGCAGACGATCGGCAACCTGCTGCTGCCTGGCCTCGTGATCCCACTGATCAACAACAACGAGTCGAACGACAACGACGCGTACTCCGTGTTCGGCCAGGTGGACTGGGACCTGACCGAGAAGACCACGCTGTCCGTGTCGTTGCGCTACGACGAGGACCAGCGTGAGCAGACTGATACCGGCACCGGCGCGAAGCGCGAGGAGTCGTTCAGCGAGACGCAGCCGCGGGTCGTGCTGTCGCACGAATTCACGGATGCACAGCTCGGTTACGTGAGTTACGGCACCGGCTTCCGGTCCGGCGGCTTCAATGGCATCGGCGGTCGCCCGTTCGAGGCGGAGACGCTGAAGAACGTGGAGGTGGGCTGGAAGTCCGAGTGGCTCGACCGCCGGCTGCGCGTGAACGCGGCCCTGTTCCACTCGCGCAGCGACGAATATCAGTTCTTCTACGTCGACATCAACGCCGGCGGCGCGCAGGTGATTGACAACCTGAAGGAAGTCGAATTCACGGGCGGCGAGCTGGAGGTGCAGGCGCAGCTGACTGCGGGCTGGCAGGTCTACGGCGCGCTGGGCGTTCTGGACTCGGAGATCAAGGCGCTCGACCCGACGCTCACCGTACCGGCGGCGACGGGCAACCGCACGCCGAAGACGCAGAAGTCGAACTTCTCGCTCGGCACCGAGTACGAGTTCCCGATCGGCAGCCTGACCGCACGTCTGCGCGCGGACTTCAACCGCATGGGCAAGCGCTACTGGCACCCGGACAATCTCGACGTCCGCGATCCGGTGGACCTGCTCGACCTGCGCGCGTCGATCGGCAGCGACCGGTGGACCGTCACGGTCTGGGGTCGCAACGTCCTCGACGAGTTCTACTGGCAGGACTTCAACTCGGTGCGCTTCGGTGCACCCGGCATCGACCTCGGGTCGCCGTCGCAGCCGGACACGTACGGCATCGACTTCAAGTACTCGTTCTGAGCGAGCGGTGAGCGGAGCGAGTGGCGTCGACAGACGCCTTTCGCGACCGACGCGGGTCCGGCGCGCGAGCTCCGGGCCCGCGTTCGTCTCCGCGGCCCCGCGTGCGTGCAGCGGTGCCGCGCGTCTCCAGATCGACGAGCCTCGGTCGCGTGCCCGGCCCGCAGACGACCGCGCCCGCGTACTCGTGCATGAGCTTGAGGTCGCCGAGACCGCCGAGGCTGAACAGCCGGCGGAAGCGCACGGGGTCGCGCGCGGCGAGCGGACTCGTGCCGGCGATGCGCGGGCGTGCACCGAGCCAGAGCGCGAGATGACCCCCGGCGGAATGGCCGACGGCGGCCGCGCGCGAGAGATAGAGCGGGAAGCGCACGGCGAGATCCCGGACGTGGTCCGCGCCGGCGGCCGTATCGAGGAACGTCCCAGGATAGCCGCCGCCGGTGTCGCCGATGCGGCGGTACTCTACGTTCCACACCGCGATGCCGCGTGCGCGCAGCGCGTCCGCGAGCGGGCGCACGAGCGACAGGTCCGGCAGCGTGTTGATCCAGCAGCCGCCGTGTAGGAGCACGACGAGCGGGAACGGGCCGTGTCCTTCCGGCAGCCAGAGCTCGCCGTACTGCTCCGGCGCTGCGCCGTACGCGATACGGTGTTGCGCGGTTCCGCACGGGCGTGCGAGCACGGCGTCGAACGGGATCGGCGGGGCCGGGGTCCGGATCACCTGCGCGAGCTCCTGCGGGCATGTGCGGTCACGAGCAGCAGGAGCGCGACCCGTCGAATCCCGCGCGCACGCCGAGTTCGTAGGCGAACGGCCAGATGCCGCCGACTGCGATGTAGAACACGATCGTGCCGCCGATCGCGAGCAGCGTCGGTGCGGCGGCGAAGTCGCGCAGCGAAGCGTCCCTCGGCGCGTCGTCGTCGCTGCCCGCGCGCGACGGCGCAGGGGCGCCGCTCCCGCCCGAATGCGGGAACCACGGCACGGCAAGGAGGCCGGGGAGAGCCGTCAGCAGGATCAGGACAAAGACGCCGCGAGCGCCCACCGCTGCCGAGAACGCCGGCGACACCGCGAACGCGGCTGCCGCGAGCAGCAGCGTGAGCACCGTGAACGCACCGAACACGCGATCCGGCTCGCGCATGCGCGCGATCGTCGCGGCCATCGTTCCCGCCACGAGCCCGGCGCCGAGGCCGGACGCGAAGCGCAGCAGCGCCAGCACGGCCGCGCCGGGCAGCGTCAGGCACGCGAGCGTCGTCGTGCAGACGAGCGCCAGTCCGAACGCGGCGACGCGGCGGCTCGCGAATCGCCGTCCCGCGATCGCGACCGCGAGCGTGCCGAGCAGCGCGCCGGTCATCTCGATCGCGGTGATCGCGCCAGCCCGCGCAGGATCGAGCCCGAAGTGGGCGACGTACGTCGAGAGGAGCAGCGGCTTCAGGCCGACGACGATGACGCCGCCGACCCCGGCGAGCAGCGTCGCCGCGAGGGCGCGTGCGCCGTGCACGGCGCCGCGCGGCGCGGGCATGTCGGAACTCAGTCGAATGCCTGCGGATGGTGTCGGCGCGCCGCGGCTTCCGTGACGTAGCCGAGCCGGAGATCCGTACGCACGGCGTCCGGGTCGCGCTCGGCAGGCGACCCGTAGCCGCCGCCACCGCCGCAGCGGATCTTCACGACGCTCCCGGCGGACACGCGGAGTCCCGTGACCTTCCGGATCTCGACGTCGCCTCCATCCGGGTGCGAGAGCACGAAGCGATTCGGCGCGCCGGACAGCCCGCCCGCCTGGCCCCACGACGGCTCGCGCGTGCGCTCCATGACGGAGACGAGCTCGACGTTCTCGAGGAACTTCCAGTGCACGTCCCAGCCGAGCCCGCCGCGATGACGGCCCGGGCCGCCGGAGTCCGGCGCGAACTCCCAGCGCTCGAAGCGCACGAGCGGCCACTTCGTCTCCATGAGTTCCGGCGCCGGCACCTTCGACTGCCCGAGCGGCGCGACGAACAGCGTCGCCCCGTCGCCGCGGGCGCTCGCGCCCTGGCCGACCGCGAACGAGCAGCCGCCGTAGAAGGGTTCGTTGCGCTCGCGGTCGAAGCCCCAGTACTGCACGCCGCACAGGTCGCCCGCGCTCCCCGAGGGCACCTGCCCGGGCAGCACGCGCGAGAGCGCCTCGTACATCGCCTCCATCGCGGACATCAGCGGCCAGCCGTACATGTAGCAGGGCTGCGGTGCGACCGGGTGGAACATCGAGCCCGGGCGAGTCACGACCTCGAGCGGACGGAAGTGGCCTTCGTTCGGTGCTTCGCTGTTGCCCGCGAGCATCGCGAGCGCGATCCGGCAGCACGACACCGTGGAGGGCAGAGGGCAGTTGAGCGGGCCCGGTCGCGCGTCGGGCACGTCGGAGAAGTCGACCCGCACCGTCGATCCGGCGACCTCGATCGCCACCTTGAAGTGGACGGGCTCGTCGCCGATGCCGTCGTTGTCGAGGTGTCCGGTGGCTTCGTAGCGGCCGTCCGGAATCTGCTCGACGTATGCGCGCACGACGGCCTCGCCGTGCTCGTACATGCGCTCGACGCAGTTCCAGAACGTGCGGCTGCCGTAGCGCTGTACGACGCGCACGAGTTCCTCCGCGCCGACGCGGCAGCTCGCGACCTGCGCGAGCAGGTCGCCGCGCACGGGGCGCGGCATCCGGCTGTTCGCGAGCACGATCGCGAGGATGTCCTCCGCGAGTTCGCCGCGCCGGTAGAGCTTGACGCCCGGGAACACGACGCCTTCCTGGAATACGTCCGTCGTATCGGTGCAGTACGAGTTCTTTGCGCCGACGTCCAGCCAGTGCGCCTTGTTCGTCGCGTAGCCGACGAGCTCGCCGTCGGGCATGTAGACCGGCATCACGAGCGCGGCGTCCTGCGCGTGCGAGCCCGTGCCGTACGGCATGTTGTAGAGGATCACGTCGCCCGGCTCGAGCTTCGCCTCGCCGCCGACGCCCGCGACCGCGGCCTCGACGCAGAAGCTCATCGTGCCCATGAACGCCGGCAGCGTCGGGGCCTGCGCAAGCATGCGCGCCTGCCGGTCGTACAGCGCGACCGCGAAATCCTGCGCCTCGTAGATGATCGGCGAGTACGCAGCGCGCACGAGCACGCGCTTCATCTGGTTCGCCGCGGAGCTCAGCGAATGCCGCACGACCTGCGTGGTGACCGGATCGGCCTCCGCCGCGCTTCCGGTCGCCGAGCGCCGGTCGTGCGGGCGATAGACGGAGAGCTGCGACCGTCGAGCATTCGTCGTCATTGGCTCACTCCTCGCGACGCAGCAGCAGGTTGCCGTACGCGTCGACGCCGTAGCTGAAGTCCGCGTCCACGTACGTGGTCGTCGTCGCCTCGTACACGATCGCCGGTCCGGTGTGACGCACGCCCGTCTGGAGTGCGCCGCGATGCCGCGCGGCGAACGTGCAGCGACGGTCGCGTGCGAACGAGAACGCCTCGAGCGTCGGTGCGATCGCGCGCGCCGCGGGGTACGAGAGTTTCTCGGTGCGGCGCGGCAATGCGCGCCGACGCGCGACGCGGACCGAGACGAGCTGGATTCGGTCGCTGAGCGCGAGGCCGAAGCTGCGCCGGTAGGCGTCGCGGAAGCGCTCGCCGAGCTCGGCCACGCTCGAGACGATGCAGTCGTCGCGATGCTCGGGCTCGACCGTGAGCGTGTGCTCCTGGCCGTCGAAGCGCATGTCGAGCGCGATCTCCGTGCGATCCTCGAGCGTGGCACCGATGCCGCTGCCGCCGTCGTCCATGCTGGCGAGCAGCTCGCTCACCATGCCGTTCGCGATCCCGAGCGAGGCCTCGTCGAGCGGCATCACGCGGGTACGCGCGCGGCTGCGGAGGAGGTCCGCGCCGAGCAGCCCCCATGCGGAGAAGTTGCCGGCGTGCGGCGGCACGAGCACGTCGCGCAGCCCGAGCTCGCGCGCGAGCTGCGTGCCCATCATCGGTCCCGCACCGCCGAACGCGAGCAGCGTGAACTCGCGCGGATCCACGCCTTGCTCGATCGTGAGCTCGCGGATCGTGTTCGCCATGCTGCTGCCGACGATCACGACGATGCCGCGCGCCGCCTGGTCGAGCGTGTAGTCGAGCGAGCGGGCGAGCGGTGCGAGCGCGTCCGCGGCGCGGCGCGCGTCGAGGTACAGGCCGGAGGCGAGCGCGCCGTCGCCGAGCATTCCGAGGTGGAACGCCGCATCCGTGACGGTCGCCTGCGTGCCGCCGCGTGAATAGCACGCGGGCCCGGGTTCGGCGCCCGCGCTCTGCGGGCCCACGACGAGCAGGCCGCCCGCGTCGACGCGGGCGAGCGAGCCGCCACCGGCTCCGATCGAGCGCACGTCGACCCAGGAGGTCTGCACCGGCAGGCCCGCCACGGTGCCCCGATGCAGGAGTTGCGGTCGCCCGCCCATCACGAGGCACGTGTCGAAGCTGGTGCCGCCGACGTCGGCGGTGATCAGCCGCTCGAGTCCGAAGCGACGTGCGAACTCCGCCGCGCCTTCCGCACCCGCCACCGGGCCGGAGTTGATCGTCTCGAACGGACGGTCGAGCGCCTCGTGGAACGTCATCGAGCCGCTGCCGGAACGCGTCATCAGACATGTGCCCGGGAAGCCGAGTCCGCGCAGCGCCGCGTCGATGTGGCGGATGTAACCGGACATCCGGTGGCGCACGAACGCATCGATCGTCGTCGTGCTCGCGCGCTCGAAGTCGCGGTACTCGCCGGAGATGCGATGCGACAGCGAGATCGCACCCGTGAAGCCGCACTCGCGGAGCAGCGCCTCCGTGCGCAGCTCGTGCTCCGGGTTCGCGTACGCATGCAGGTAGACGACCGCGACGCCGTCGACGGCGGCGGAGCGCAACGTCGCGCACGCGGCGCGCACGTCGTCCTCGACGAGCGGCGCGACGACGGACCCGTCCCAGGCCATGCGTTGGCGCACGGTCAACCGCAGGTCGCGCGGCACGAGCGGCGGCGGCGGCTTCCAGAACAGGTCGTAGGTGTCGCGCGAGCCGCTGCCGATCTCGAGGACGTCGCGGAAGCCGTCCGTGCACAGCAGTGCGATCTTCGCGCCGCGCCGCTCGAGGAGCGCATTCAGTCCGACCGTAGTGCCGTGCAGGAAGTAGCTTGCGCGCCCGAGCACGGCGGCCGGGACGACCTCCTCTACGGCGGCGATGCAGCCGCGCTCGGGACTAGAGGGCGTCGTCTGGACCTTGCCGACGACGACCTCGCCGGTCTCGTCATCGTAGTAGACGAGGTCCGTGAACGTGCCACCGATGTCGACCCCGATCCTGGAGCTCATGCGTGCAACCCGTAATGGCCATCGGCCCAGGCTGCCATCGTCCGCGGCGGGGCGCGGACCGGCAACCGCGCGTCGGGCGGGTACGCGCGGCGCGACGGGTAGGGGTCAGGCGCCGGCGGCTACGCGTAGTGGCGCGAGCGGATAGGAATTTCAAACCCTCGGTCGCACGGTAGCGGCGTGCGTCCCGGGTACCGCGGTGAGTGCGCCGCCGAGCCTCCGCGGGCCGGTACCGATCGATCCCGACCGCACTCGAGCCTCGAACGGTCGCCGCCCGCCTCGCGCAACCCCGCCGGGCTGCCCGACTCTCCCGTCAACGGGCCGGGCGGATAGGAAGTTCAGCCACCCATCCAGACCAGGCCGAGGCGCCCGTACGGCTTGATGGTGAGCCGAAGCCTGTCACGGACAGCCCTTGCCCGATAGTTGCAGCAGCCGGGCCGGGCCGAGGGACCACTTCCTGCACCCTGATCCGCCCTTGCCTGCCCCTGACCTCAATCCGGGCACGCAGCGACCCAGGCCCGCCGCTTCAGCGGCCTGCCGAATCGCACTGCCTCGATAAGGTTCACAGCAGACGCGACTGCACCGGTGTAAGCGATTAACGATACCCGTACTGGCGTGCGGGTAGCCGTGCGGCGATAACGCCGAGCGAGGACTTGGCGTTCCAGGGCAGCAGCGCCTCGTAGTCCTCTACGGAGGCGGCGTGCGGCAGATGCTCGAACAGGTGGTGCAGGTACGCGTGCGGCTCGAGCCCGTTCGCCTTCGCAGTCTCGACCAGCGAGTAGAGGTTCGCGCTCGCGATCGCGCCGTCGACGGTGTCGGCGAAGAGCCAACCCTTGCGGCCGATCACGACGGAAGAGTCATTCTGCCCATGTCGGGCACGAGGTAGAAATTCGGTATCGGTGGCACCCTCAGTGCGGCCGGCGTCTGCGCGTGCAGTATCGCGAGGCACGTGCTGACGGTGCAGTGCTGCACGTCGAGATCGAGCCTGGCATCGTCGCGATGCTGCCAGAGTGGATGACCGAGGCTGCTGTGTGCGCCGCCATGGAACTGGGTCGTCCAAGGGCATCGGTCGCAGCCCTGAGCGACCTCGCGTCGCTGTTGATCGCACGCGGTGTTAGGCGAAGCTCCTGCTCGATGGACGATTCCCGTCCCGAGGAGGTCCGCGATGACCCGCAAGATCCCGCGCCCGCGACAGATGTCGATCCCGATGGTGCCCGCCGCGAGCGCGCTCGCCCGACTGACGGAGCACGAGCGGCGCAAGGTTGTGACGCACCTTGCGCGAGTGCTGCTCGAGGCGCGCGGCGTGCGGGAGCGCGGCGATGAGCGCTGAGGCTCTGCCGCCGGCGCTCACGAAGCGCAAGGCGATCGTCTACGTCCGCCAGTCGACTGAGCGCCAGGTGCTGACGAACCTCGAGAGCCAGCGCCGTCAGTACGATCTCGTGGACGTCGCACGACGTCATGGCTTCGCGCAGGTCGACGTGATCGACGACGATCTCGGGCGCTCGGCGAGCGGAACCGTGGCGCGTCCGGGCTTCGACCGCCTGGTCGCTGCCGTATGCGCCGGTGAAGTCGGCGCGGTGCTGTGCTTCGACGCATCGCGCGTGGCGCGCAACGGCCGTGACTGGCACCACCTGCTTGAACTCTGCGGGCTGGTCGGCGCCCGCGTCATCGACGCGGACGGGATCTACGATCCGTGTCGACCGAACGATCGCCTGCTGCTCGGCATGAAGGGCAGCATCAGCGAGTTCGAGCTCGGCGTGATCCGCGCTCGCATGCTGGACGCTGCGCGCGCAAAGGCACGCCGTGGCGAGCTCCGGATCAGCGTGCCGATCGGCTACGTCTGGCACCGCGAGCTCGGCCTCGGCCTGGATCCGAACGTGCGCGTACAGGAAGCCGTGCGGCTCGTCTTCGCACGCTTCCGAAGCCTCGGCAGCGCGCGCCAGGTGCTCCTGTCGCTCGCCGCCGAGCAGATGCACTTCCCGCGGCCGACAGACGGCAAGAGCTGCGTGCACTTCGACTGGACGCCGATCCGGTATCGCAGCGTGATCGCGATCTTGAAAAACCCGTTCTATGCCGGCGCCTACATCTATGGCAAGACCGAACATCGCACCGCGTTGGTCGAGGGGCGGGTCCGCAAGACCTACCACCATGACAAGCCCATCGAGCAGTGGGAGGTTATGATCAAGGACCACCACGAGGGCTACATCGCGTGGGACGAGTACGAGCGCAACCAGACGATGCTCGCTGCGAACGCCTATCGTCGCGTCGGCGGCGTGAAGTCCGGGCGCGGCGGCCGGGCGCTGTTGCCAGGGCTCCTGCTGTGCGGCCACTGCGGGAGGCGGTTGATGGTCGCTTACACGGGACGCGCGCCCGGTCATCCGGTGTATCGCTGCGAGCGCGCCCACCAGATGCTTGGACGGACGCGCTGCCTGACGTTCGGCGCGGCGCGCGTGGAGCAGGCGATGGCCGCGGAGCTCGTGCGCGCCGTCGAGCCGCTCGCGGTTGAGGCCGCCATGGAAGCCGATCGTCGCTATCGGGAGTCGCACGTCGAACAGCGCCGACTCGCCGAGCTCGAGCTCACGCAGGCGCGCTACGAAGCCTCGCTTGCGGAGCGGCGTTACGCAGCCTGTGATCCCGATCATCGCTTGATCGCGGCACAGCTGGAGAAGAGCTGGGAAGCGGCGCTGCAGCGTGTCAAGGGTTGCGAGGCTCGCTGTGCGGCGCTGGCGACGGCGGACGGCGCTGCACCCCCGCCGGACTTCACCGCGCTGGCCGACGATCTGGGCGAGGCCTGGAACGCGCCGGGCGTCACGATGCGGGCACGCCAGCAGCTCGTGCGGACCCTGATCGCCGGTATCGTCGCAAACTACCAGGCCGATACGCGCGAGCTCGTGCTCACGATCCACTGGAAGGGCGGTCAGCACTCGGAGCTGCGGGTCAAGAAGCCGCAGTCCGGCGAACATGGCTGTCGTACGTCCGAGGAAGCGATCGCCGTGATCCGCACGATGGCGACGCGATGGTCGGACGAGGACATTGCCGCCACGTTGAACCGCTTGCGTCTGCCGACCGGCCAAGGCAAGACGTGGACTGCACACCGCGTCGCGTCTCTTCGCCGCGTGCGCGGCATCCACGCCTATCGCTCGGCCGAGAAACGCGGCGAGTGGCTCACGCTGTCCGACGCCGCGGCGACGCTCGGCGTCTCTCATCATCAGATCCGGCGACTGATCAAGGGCGGCATCCTCGCCGCCGAGCAAGTCGTTCCCGACGCGCCGTACCAGATCCGCGCCGCCGACCTTCACGACGCGCGCGTCACGGTTGCTCTTGCCAACAAGGGTCGCCCGCGTCGGCCCGCCGCCGATCGGCAAAGGTCCATGTTCTCAGACACTTGAAAACGAGGTGCACAATGAACGCGCTGTTACGAACGGGCGGATGGCGTTCTCGCAGCGGTTGTTGTCGAGCGGCACGCGCCCGTCGCCGAGGAACACGGTCAGCTTGTCCCACTGCGCGAGCGTGTACCCCATCGCGCGGCCCAGGAGGCTCTGCGGCAGCACGCTCGGGTAGGTCGATTCGGCCCAGGTCTTCAGGCGCGCCATGAGCGGTGCGCTCTCGTCACGCCGTACGGCGAGCCGCTCCGCGGGCGTGACCGACGGCGCGCGCATACGCCTCGAGCCCGTCGGTGACGACGGTGCCTGCGTAGCCCTCGAACAGGCGCTTCGGCACCTCGGCCCCGCGCGAGGGCTCGTAGTCGTAGAGCACGACCCGCCGACCGGGCGGTCCTGCGGCGCGGACCCAGATCCAGTGCTGCGCGGTCGGCGCACGCTCGCTCGACAACACCTGCAGGCGGGTCTCGTCGCAGTGCACGACCGCCTGCTCGAGGCAGACATCGTTCAGCAGGTTCACGAGCGGGACGACGCTCTCGCGCCCGAGCCGGATCATCCAGCCGGCCATGGTCGCGCGCGACAGTGCGATCCCGAGCCGCGCGAACTGGCTCTCCTGCCGGTAGAGGGGCAGGCCGTCGGCGAACTTGGCCGTGACGATCACGAGCATAGCGCGCGTGCGTCAGCCGCACACCGCAAGTTGCAGCGACGCGTGCGGCTTCATCCTCCAGACGTCGTAGCCGTCGAGCAACCACCCGAGCTGCTGGTGCGACAGCGTCAACACCTCCTCGCCCGCACGCGGCCACGCGAAGCGATCGCGCTCCAGCCGCTTGTACCACACCACGAAGCCGTTCCGGTCCCACACCAGGATCTTGAGCTTCGTCCGCCCACGGTTCGTGAACACGAAGGCCGCGCCCGAGAACGGGTCCTGCTGCACGACATCGCGCGCCAACAGCGCGAGCCCGTCCATCTGCTTCCTCATGTCCACCGGATGCCGATGAACATAGACACGCGTGATGCGCTCGTCAGGCCGCAGCATCCGCCGATCCCGCGAGCACCGCCCGCACCCACGAGACCTCCGGCCACGTCGCGCACTCGATCGTGCCGCCGTCCGCACGCACCAGCCGGCACACGATCGCACCCGCCGGTCGCATGAGCTCGACCGCGACGAACGCCTCCGCGACCGGCGGCCGCTTCGCCGCCGGCGCGATCACGCCGCGCTTCCTGAGTCCGATCACCGCGTCGTAGATCGCCCGCACCGGCAACCCGTGCGCGCGGCAGTGCGCCGTCAGCGTCACGCCTGCCGCCCGCGCTGCCTCGTACGCGGTGACCGCTTGGCGCTGCCGCTCCGTCAGCGCCGCCGTCCCCGTCGCCATCGTCCACCTCCGCCTCAGACCACGGCGACGACCTTGCACCGCGCCGAGTCAGGACGGAAGAACGTGGAAGAAACAGCGCTTACATGTTCGAGGCGCTCAAGGATCACATTCCCGCGATCGTTGCGGAGCTGCCGGCCGGGGTCGAGTTCCGTCCCTCGACGATTCGGGATCACTGGACGCTGGTGGTGAACCGGCGTGTCTCGGAGTTCGCGAGCGATGACGCCGTTCGGGCCTGGGTCATCCAGACGCTGAATGCGTTCGCGAATGTGTTGCGGAGTCGGTTGGCGCTGGTGGCTCGAAACGGGAGCTGAAACGGCAGCTGGTCAGCCCGTTCCATTACTTGACATAAGACAAATTATGCGACGTAAGTGCTTGTTACGAATGGTGTTTCCGCTTCGCAGATGAAGTAACCGGAAGGCCTGGTTTCGGCAATCTGTGCATCCCACCGGGTGCATTTCTGGCATCATTATATCCATATTTATCCTCGAGGCTCCGCATATGGCCACGCTCAAGCTCACGGCCGTGGGAACGTCCACTGGCGTCGTGATCCCGAAGGAGATGTTGACGCGCCTGCGCGTGGAGCGCGGTGACACCCTGCACGTGGTGGAGACGCCGGAGGGCTATCTGCTCACGCCGTTCGATCCGGCGGTTGAGGCGCAACTCAAGGCGGGCCGTGAGTTCATGAAGGACTACCGGGACACGTTCAAGGTTCTGGCCAAGTGAGCTCAGCGCCCGCGTGGATCGACAAGCGGGCGCTGCTGCTGCTTCACCGGGAGAGCCTTGCGCAGTTCGGTGGGGCTGACGGGTTGAGGGACGAAGGGCTGCTGGACTCCGCCCTCGCCCGGCCGGTGAACAAACACGCGTACGAGGGCTGCACGGATCTGTCGGCTCTCGCCGCGGCGTACGGGTTCGGACTGATCCGCAACCATCCTTTCGTCGACGGGAACAAACGGGCCGCGTTCCTTGCGGTCGGCGTGTTCCTTGCGATCAACGGGCGGCGCCTGACGGCGACGCCGGTGGAAGCGATCGAGGCGATCCTGGCGCTGGCTGCGGGAAGTCTCGATGAGGCGGGGTTTGCGCAGTGGGTTCGGGGGAATAGCGCGCCTCGCGCGTAGCACCTGCGGTTTTTCGCGGCGTGTCGGACGGAAGCTTCATCCCATCATCGAACCTGATGGCTGCGGTCCGGACCGATCCGGTGCCGTGCATCCCCTGCTCCGCTACTGCAGCGCGAAGCCCATCTTCAGGGCGTCACCGATGTCTTCCTTGAAGAACCAGCGGATAGGAAGTTCAAACCACCCATCCAGACCAGGCCGAGGCGCCCGTACGGCTTGATGGTGAGCCGAAGCCTGTCACGGACAGCCACAGCAAGCTGCGCGCGACGGTGACGCAGGCGCACCGGGGCGTGGGTTCAACGCAGCAGCAGACCGCGGCTGCGGCCACGCTCGTCAGGCCCCGCCATGTGGCGATGAACTGGGCGCCGCGCCTGAAGCGCGTGTTCGGCATCGAGATCGAGTGCTGTGCGCGCTGCGGCGGCAAGCTCAGGGTTCTTGCCAGCATCGAGCAGCCCGAGGTGATCGCGAAGATCCTCTCGCACCTGCAGCGCACGGCGCCGGAGCAGTTCATCGCCGAGCTGCCACTCGGGGCACGGGCGCCACCGGTGCAGTCGCCTCTGCTGTGAACCTTATCGAGGCCGTGCGATTCGGCAGGCCGCTGAAGCGGCGGGCCTGGGTCGCTGCGTGCCCGGATTGAGGTCAGGGGCAGGGAAGGGCGGATCAGGGTGCAGGAAGTGGTCCCTCGGCCCGGCCCGGCTGTTGCAACTATCGGGCAAGGGCTGTCCGTGACAGGCTTCGGCTCACCATCAAGCCGTACGGGCGCCTCGGCCTGGTCTGGATGAGTGGCTTGAACTTCCTATCCGCAATTCCTATCCGCTCCTATCCGCGTCGCGCTCGCGTTCGGCGAAGCCGCCGTTGCCCCCTGTTCAGCGGACAGGGACCCGGTATCGCCGAACCGCGGCATCGACCGTCCACAGCAGCAGCACCGAGAGCGCGAGCAGCGGCAGCAGGAGGCACAGCACGGCGCCCACGGCGATCACCGGGCGCCCGAGCGCCCGGTGCACGCGCGGCGGTTCAGCGAGCCCGCCCTCCGGTCGCCGCCGGTACCAGCCGACGAAGCCCGATACGGCTAGCCAGACCAGGGCCGCCGTGATCGCGGTGTTGACCCACTGGTTCGCGCGGCCGAACAGCCGCCCCTCGTG
>JAPZRU010000016.1 GCA_027531255.1 Steroidobacteraceae bacterium
CCCGCTCCTCGATGCTTGCGATGATCGCGAGCTCAGCGCGTAGCGCACCTGCCCCGTCGGCGTCAGAGCCAGGCGCTCCGTCGCCGCCGGCGGGCGGCTGATGTACCGGCACAGCCGCTCGAGCGTCGCACGATCGCGCGGTGCCACGTCCACGCCCGCGTGCAGCGAGAACCCGCCCGCGCGCGCCGCGCCGTTCACGTCACGGTCCAGCCCGTCCAGCCGCAGCGCCGTTAGCCGGCACGTGCGAGGTCGTCGAGCGCGCCGCTCGACGATGTCGGCTATCGGGTTCCTGGGTGCGGAGACACTGGATCGATTCGGAACGCCCGGCACTCCAGCTTGCCGACGAAGAACGTACGTAGTGCATTGTAATACATGACTACGATCACCCTGCGTGTCCCCGATGAACTGGACAAGGCTCTCGAAAAGCAGAGCGCCGCAATGGGCATCTCCAAGAGCGACCTCGCACGCGAAGCCTAGAAGCGCTACCTCCGCGTCGCCGAGTTTCGTGCATTGCGCCGGGGGATGGTTCCCAGGGCGCAGGCACAGGGCGTCAACACTGACGACGACGTATTCGACGCCCTCCAGAAGAAGTGAGGATCGCTCTCGACTCTTCGGTCCTCGTGGCGGCTCACATCAGCCGCGCCGGCGTTTGCGCCGAGTTGCTGGAAGAACTGCTGTTGCATCATGAGTTGGTGACGTCCGACTTCATCATCGAGGAGGTCGCCCGGAAGCTCTTCGAAAAGTTCGACTTTCTAAACCGGGATTGCGCGGCGGTCGCGGAGTTTCTTCGCCGTGCTTCCACTGTCGTCACGCCAACTCAGTTGCCTGCTGATGTTTGCCGGGACGCTGACGACATTGCCGTCTTGGGAACCGCCAAGGCGGGCGAGTGCAGACTATTGATCAGCGTCGACCGTGACCTGCTCGATAGGCAGCAGTTCGAGGGGACTGCCATCGTACGCCCGGGCGAATTCTGGCGCCGGACGGCGGAGCCGACCTCGGGCGCGAGCTAGGCGAGGTGTGGACCCATATCGGACGCTTCGGAGTGTCCGCTCTTGAGAAGGCAACTGTCGCCCATCAGCGGTCCGGCCGGACGATCGGGGCGTGCCGACCGCGTCAGGGTGCCGACTCGGCCGTCGCCGATCGGTCGACGGCCGCGCGGCGCAGCGCGCGTTCGCGCCGTTCGATCGCCGCGTGCAGACCCGGGAGCACGTCGAAGATCAGGTGGAGCCTGTCCTCGTCGCCGTCGTTGCTGGCTTCGTGGAGCTGCTTGTTGTCGAACCACCAGAACGCCCCCTCGCGCATGCGGACCTCTCCCTCGCCGGCGCGCGGCCGAGCAGCCCATCCTCGCGCGCCGCGAACCATTCGAGGAACTCGCGCGTGATCGGCAGGCGCGCCGACAGGCCGGTCCAGCGGCTGGCGTGCACGTCGCGGCGCGCCCGCCCCCCGCGCCGCGACTGACGGATCCCACGCATCGGGATGGCGAGCGCTTCGCGCTGGACGCGGATGCGCTGACGCCCCGTCTGCAGGGCGAACGCGTCGTCGACCGCAGCGACCTCCGCCAGGAACGGGGCCGGATCGATGTCCGCGAGAACGCGACGAAAGTGCTCCATGGGACCTCCGCAGCCGCCCAACAGCGCCGTTGCGGCAACAACGTACTACTGGCGGGTTTACTCCCGGGCAGGTGCCAGAGGGTCCGCACCGCGGGCGCATCGCGGCCGCGCTCCGACGCACCGCCAGCCGCGCCATCGAACGCGACGGCTCGACCACGAGGCGGGTGGTGCCCTCCGGGACTCCGTGTTCCGCGGCAGCCCACGGCACGCCCGGAGCCGGAGTATCCGCCGACCCGTCGCGCTCGCGTTCGGCGAAGCCGCCGTTGCCTCCTGTTCAGCGGACAGGGACCCGGTATCGCCGCACCGCGGCATCGACCGTCCACAGCAGCAGCACCGAGAGCCCGAGCAGCGGCAGCACGAGGCACAGCCCGGCGCCCACGGCGATCACCGGGCGCCCGAGCGCCCGGTTCACGCGCGGCGGTTCAGCGAGCCCGCCCTCCGGTCGCCGCCGGTACCAGCCGACGAAGCCCGATACGGCTAGCCAGACCAGGGCCGCCGTGATCGCGGTGTTGACCCACTGGTTCGCGCGGCCGAACAGCCGCCCCTCGTG
>JAPZRU010000012.1 GCA_027531255.1 Steroidobacteraceae bacterium
TGGAGGCGACGGGGATGGGCTGCGCCGCATTGCTAATGCGTGCGGGCCGGGGGGTGGGCGGGCCCCGCCTGGGGGACGTCCCCGCGAAGCGAGAGACACGCGGGGCGCGGGACCACGTGCCCCCGCGCGCCGCGCCCGATCACTTCTTGGCGTCCTTCTTCGGCTCTTCCTTCTTCGCGGGCTCCTTCTTGTCGCCCGCGGCCGGCGCCGCCGCTTCGGCGGCCGGCGTCTCCGCCTCCTCGGCGCGCTGGCTGTGCACCGACACCACGCTCGCGTCCTTGCCCTGCGTCATCTCGACCGACGTCACGCCGGCCGGCAGCTTCAGGTCCGAGATCTTCAGCGACTGGTTCAGCTGCAGGTGGCCGATGTCCGCCTCGATGAACTCCGGCAGGTCCTTCGGCAGGCACTCCACCAGCAGCTCGTTCTTCAGGTGCGACACCATGCCGCCGCCGGTCTTCACGCCCGGCGCCGTCTCCTGGTTCAGGAAGTGCAATGGCACCTGCATGCGGATCGGCTCGTCCTCGAGCACGCGCTGGAAGTCGGCGTGCATGATCACGCTCTTCCAGGGGTGGCGCTGCAGGTCGCGCAGCACCGCCTGCTGCGTCACCTCGCCGACCTTCAACGTGACGATCGACGAGTAGAACTTCTCGTTGTCGAGCGCCTGCTGGAGCTTGGTCATGTCGACGGTCAGGGCGCGGGGCTCGCGCTTGCCGCCGTAGAGGATCGCGGGCGTCTTCCCGGCACGACGCAGGCGGCGGCTCGCACCCTTCCCCTGGTCGTCGCGGAACTCCGCGATCAGTTCGAAAGAGGTCTTCATCGTTTCACTCCTGTAGTACCCGCCGGGGCCCGCGACCTGGCCCGCGGCTAGTTCAGCGGCTTGCGCCGCACTTTCAACCGGGTGCGCTGCGCGCGCGCCCGGTCCGAAATCAATCGATGTACAGACTGGAGACCGATTCCTCGTCCCGGATCCGGCGCATCGTCTCCGCGAGCAGCCCCGCGACCGACAGCTGCCGGATCTTCGGGCACGCCCGCGCGGCGTCGCGCAGCGGGATCGTGTCCGTGACCACGAGCTCGTCCAGCACCGAGTTCGAGATGCGCTCGATCGCCGCGCCCGACAGCACCGGGTGGGTGATGTAGGCCGCGACGCGCGTCGCCCCCTCGTCCTTCAGCGCCTGCGCGGCCTGGCAGAGGGTGCCCGCGGTGTCGACCATGTCGTCCACCAGCACGCAGCTCTTCCCCGTCACGTCGCCGATGATGTTCATCACCTTCGACTCGTTCGGGCGGGGGCGGCGCTTGTCGATGATCGCGAGGTCGGCGTCGTCGAGGCGCTTCGCGAGCGCGCGCGCGCGCACCACGCCGCCGACGTCCGGCGAGACCACGATCATGTGCCCGTGCTTCTGTTTCCACGCATCCCCGAGCAGCACCGGCGACGCGTAGACGTTGTCCACCGGGATGTCGAAGAAGCCCTGGATCTGGTCCGCGTGCAGGTCCACCGTCAGCACGCGCGAGACGCCGGCCTGCGCGATCATGTTCGCGACCAGCTTCGCGGTGATCGCGACGCGCGTCGCGCGCGGGCGGCGGTCCTGCCGGGCGTAGCCGAAGTACGGCACCACCGCGGTGATCCGCGCGGCGCTCGCGCGGCGGCACGCATCCGCCATCACGAGCAGTTCCATCAGGTTGTCGTTGGTCGGCGGGCAGGTCGGCTGCACGATGAAGACGTCGCGGCCGCGGACGTTCTCCATCAGCTCGACCGTGACCTCGCCGTCGCTGAAGCGCCCGACGTAGGCGCGGCCCAGCGGCACGGTCAGGTGGCGCGCGATCTCCTGCGCGAGACCGGGATTCGCGTTCCCGGTGAACACCGCCATCTGCGTATCCACGCGCCCACCCCGCTGCCGCCAACGACGACCGACACGCCCGACCCGGCGACCCTGCGTTGCCGGGCCGCCTCCGACTGCGCTGCTACCGACCCGCGCGAGCGCGGGTGGCTGGGGCGGAAGGATTCGAACCTTCGCATGGCGGAATCAAAATCCGCTGCCTTACCGCTTGGCGACGCCCCAACGCGCTAACCCTCGGCCACGGCGCGGCGCGCGCGCTCCAGCCGCGCGAGCAGCGGCGAGCGGGCGAGCCCGGCGACGGCCCAACCCTGCCAGCCGGCGTCCAGATCGGCGGATGCGGCGCGCGCCTCCGCCTCGGTGGCGAACGCGGCGAACACGCACGCGCCGGACCCGGTGAGCCGCGCCTCGCCGTGGCGACCGAGCCGCGCGAGCGCCGCGGCCACCTCGGGGTGGCGGGCGCGGACGACGGGCTCGAGGTCGTTGCGGCCGGGCAGCGGCTGGGTGGTCCAGCCGGCAGGCAGTGAGCCGCGTATTGTGGCGGGCGGCGCATTTCGCGTCAATTCAGGTGCCTGGAACACCCCGGCGGTCGGCACCCCGATCCCCGGATGGATCACCGCGAACCACGCCGGCGGCACCTCGAAAGGCTCCAGCCGCTCGCCCACGCCGCCCGCCCGGGCCGTCAGCCCCCGGACGAACACGGGCACGTCCGCCCCGAGCTTCAGCCCGAGTCGCTCCAGTTCGTCCACCGGCAGGTCGAGCGACCAGAGCGCGTTCAGCGCGACCAGCACGGTCGCGGCGTCCGAACTCCCGCCGCCGAGGCCACCCCCGAGCGGGATGCGCTTGACCACGTCCAGCGTGGCACCGAGTTCCGGTCGTCCTGCCCGGTCCCGGAGTGCGCGGGCCGCCCGGACCACGAGATCGGCTTCCGGCGGCACGCCCGCCGCGCCCCGCCGCCGCTCGATCACGCCGTCGTCCCGCGGCTGGATCGCGACCTCGTCACGGAGATCCACCAGCTGGAACAGGGTGTCGAGCTCGTGGTAGCCGTCCGGCCGGCGGCCGGTCACGTGCAGGAACAGGTTCAGCTTGGCCGGGGCCGGCCAGGTCTCGGCGGCCGTCATGGGTCGGTCGGCGCCGGGACCCAGCGGTCGATCGCGACGCGGATCCGCGTGTCCTCGCGCTCGAGTACGACGCGCTTCGGCAGCGCGGCCGGGGCACCGGCGACGCCCCCGAGCTCCTGCGGGCGGACGCTCCAGCCGGCCTGCTCGAAGCCATCCGCGACCGGCGTGCTCGGCAAACCCGGCGCGGGCACGCCGGCCAGCCACCAGCGGAGATACTCCACCGGCAGGGGGAACCCGAGGCGCTCGACCAGCGCGCCGTCGAGCGCCGCGAACGGCGCGGGCACCTCGACGGGCGGGTCGTCCCCCGTCTCCAGCGTGATCCGGTCGGCCGTGCGGACGATGCGCGCCCCGCCGGCCCCGAACGGCCCGCGAACCGCGAGTTCGCTGCGGAAGCCCGTCTCGCGCCAGTCGAAGCTCGCGCTCCAGCCGTCGACCGCCGTGCGCACCGCGACGCGACCGGCCGCGCGCCAGTCGTCGAAGCCGGCCAGCGCGACCGCCCGGTCCACCGGGATCGGCACGGCCGGGCCTTCGCCGGCGGGACCGGCGGGCACCGTGGCGCAGCCGGCGGCGGCGAGGGCCAGCACCGCGGCCGCGAGCCGACGGGTCATGCTCAAGGTCTCGTCCCGAGGAAGCGCTCGATCATGCGCTTCAGCTTGCGGTGGTCGGGCGTGCGCTCGAGCGCGGTGCGCCAGGTACGCTCCGCCACGTCGCGCTGCCCGAGCGTCCACTGCACCTCGCCGAGGTGCGCCGCGATCTCGGGGTCGGGCTCGTTTGCGAAGGCTCGCGCCAGCCACTCGAGTGCCTCGGCGCTCCGGCCGCGGCGGTGCAGCACCCAGCCGAGGCTGTCCTGGATCGCCGCGCTGTCAGGCCGTCCGGCGAGCGCCGCGCGGATCAGGCGCTCCGCCTCGGGGAGCGAGCGACCGTGGTCCGCCAGCGTGAACCCGAGCGCGTTCTGCGCCGAGGGATCCTCCGGCCGCTGCTTCAGCACCTCGCGCAGTTCGCGGATCGCCGCGTCGACTCGGCCCTCCCGCTCGAGCACGAACGCGCGGGCGTAGCGCAGCTCGTCCTGGCCGGGATACGCGGCGAGCGCCCGGTCGAGCAGCGCGAGCGCGTCCGCGGAACGCCCCTCCTCCGCCAGCACCTGCGCACGCCCGGCGGTGGCGACGATCCGGTACTCCGGCGCCTGCGCGACGAACTCGTCGAACTGCGCCGCGGCCAGGTCGGCTTCGCCGCGCTCGAGCAGGAGCCGGTAGGCGCGCAGCTGCGCGCCGATCGCCCGCGAGCCCGAGGTGACGCGCGAGTAGAGGCGGACCGCCTGCGCGGCGTCGCCACGCCGGTCCGCGACGAGGCCGAGCCCGAAGAACGCGCGGTCGGTGCCGCGGCCGGTGGCCAGCAGATCGGTGTAGCGATTCGCGGCCTCCTCGTAGCGCGACGCCTCGGCCTCGAGCGCGGCGAGTCCTTCGAGCGCCTCGGCCCGGGCGACGCGACCGCGGGCGAGATCCTCGAACAGCGGCCGCGCCTCGGCGCCACGCTCGCAGGCGGTCAGGAGCCACGCGTGCACGAGCCGATCGGCATCGGCGGCCTCGGCCGCGAGCCCGCGGCTCTGGGCGAGCCCGCGCTCGCAGTCGCGGCCGGCGATCCGTGCGCGAACCTCGAGCCAGATCGCCTCGCGCCACTTCGGCCGCAGCTGCTGCGCGCGCGCCACGTGTGCCAGCGCGGACGGCGAATCGCCGGCCTGCAGGGCGAGGCTCGCGGCCGCGTAGTGCGCCTCGGGCACGTCGGGATGCCGCGCGGCCAGCCGCGCCATCACGCGCGCCGCAGCCGTCTCGCTGCGGAGATCCGCGAGCGACTGCAGCAGCGCGTTGAAGCCCTCGGCCGGCGTCGGGTAGGCGGTATCCATGAGCTTCGCGTACTCGCGCTCGGCGTCGTCCACCCGGTCGAGGTGCAGCGAAGCGACCGCCAGGAAACGGCGGGCGACCTCGGAGTCCGGCTCGCGCGCCAGCCACTCGCGGGCGACCCTGGCGAGCGCGGCATCCTGGCCGTGGTCGAAAGCGACGCGCGCGGCGCGCTCCGCGAGGCGGGCATCGCCGGTCGCCGCGGCGGCCAGCCGGTACTCCTCGACCGCGAGCGGGTACTGCCCGCGGTCGATCGCGGCCTCGGCGACCAGCATCCGCTCGCGGGGATCGGCCGCACGGTTCGCCCCCGGCCCCGCCCCCGCGGCGCAGCCGGACAGCGTCGCGGCGGCCGCGAGCGCGGTGGCGGCGACCGCCGCCCGCCGCCGAGCGTTTACCCCCATCGAAGCCAAGTCTCGGAAAACCATCGGATCACTATAGCCCAGCGTCGTGGCACCATTGGTCGCTGCGCTTGCTCCCGCGGTCCGCAGGCTGGACAATTCGTGCACCCGACCCTGGCCCTCCCACGCATGCCCCTAGTCGTAGTCGGGGTCAACCACCGCACCGCACCCGTAGAGGTGCGCGAGAAGGTGGTCTTCGACGCCACCCGCCTGCCGCACGCACTACGGGACCTCGCCCAGGGCGGGGGCGCCCGCGAGAACGTCATCGTCTCGACCTGCAACCGCACCGAGCTGTACGCGGTCGTGGACCGCCGGGACGGCCTCGGCCGCTGGCTGCAGGACTACCACCGGCTGGACGACGGCCTGAACGGTCACCTCTACGAGCTCGAAGACGCCGCCGCGGTCGAGCACGCGTTCGCGGTCGCCTCGGGCCTCGACTCGATGGTGCTCGGCGAGCCGCAGATCCTCGGCCAGCTGAAGGACGCCTACCGGGTCGCCCAGGACGTGGGCACCGCCGGGCCGCTGCTGAACCGCCTGTTCCAGGCCACGTTCTCCGTCGCCAAGCGGGTGCGCACCGAGACCAGGATCGGCGCCAACGCGGTGTCGGTGGCCTACGCGGCCGTCAGCCTCGCGAAGCAGATCTTCGCGGGCTTCGACAAGCACACCGCGCTGCTGGTCGGCGCCGGCGAGACGATCGCCCTCGCCGCACGTCACCTGCACGCGCAGGGCCTGAAGCGGATGATCATCGCGAACCGCAGCCTCGACCGCGCGCAGGCGCTCGCGGCCGAGTTCAACGCGGCCGCGATCGGCCTCGACGCGCTGTCCACGCACCTCGCCGAGGCGGACATCGTGATCAGCTCGACCGCCTCGCCGCAGGCGGTGATCACGAGGGCCGACGTCGACGCGGCGCTGACGGCGCGGCGCCGCAAGCCGATGTTCATGGTCGACATCGCGGTGCCGCGCGACATCGAGTCCGAGGTCGCGTCCTTCGAGGACGTCTACCTGTATACGCTCGACGACCTGCAGCAGTTCGTGAACCAGAACCTGCAGGCGCGCCAGGACGAGGCGCGGCAGGCGCGGCTGCTGATCGAGGACGAGGTCGTGCGCTTCATGTCGAGCCTGCGCGGCCAGCACGCCGTGCCGACGATCCGCCAGCTGCGCGCCACCGCCGAGCGGGTGCGGGAACAGACGCTCGAGCAGGCGCGCCGGATGATCGCGACGGGCCGCACGCCCGAAGACGCGCTCGCCTACCTCGCCGACACGCTGACGCACCGCCTGATCCACGCGCCGACCCACCGCCTGCGCCAGGCCGGCGAGAAGGGCGACGCGCAACTGGTCGAAGCCGCGCGGGAACTGTTCCACCTCGACCGTCCGCACGAGTAGCGGATGCGCGAGTCGATCCGCCGGCGCCTCGAGCGGCTCGCCGACCGCTACGAGGAAGTGGGACGCCTGCTCGCCAGCCCCGACGTGGCGGGCAGCTCCGACCGCTTCCGCGAACTGTCGATGGAGTACGCGCGACTCGAGCCGGTCGCGCGCGAGTGGCGCGCGTTCCTGGCGCTCGAGGCCGAGGCGCGCGGCGCGGAGGAGATGGCGCGCGACGCCGACCCCGAGCTGCGCGCGATGGCCGAGGAGGAACGCCGGCGCCTCGCGGGCGCGATCGACTCCGCCGAGACCGCGCTCGCGCGGCTGCTGATCCCGAAGGATCAGCACGACGAGTCCAACATCTACCTCGAGATCCGCGCCGGCACCGGCGGCGACGAGGCCGCGATCTTCGCGGGCGACCTGTTCAGGATGTACTCGCGCTACGCCGACGCCCACGGCTGGAAGGTCGAGATCCTGTCCGAGAACCGCGGCGAGCACGGCGGCTACCGCGAGGTGATCTCGCGCGTGGTCGGGCGCGGCGCGTACTCGAAGCTCAAGTTCGAGAGCGGCACGCACCGCGTGCAGAGAGTGCCGGCGACCGAGGCGCAGGGCCGCATCCACACCTCGACCTGCACGGTCGCGATCCTGCCGGAGCTCGCGGAGATCGACGACGTGGCCGTCGCGGACGCGGACCTGCGCGTCGACACCTACCGGTCGTCCGGCGCCGGCGGCCAGCACGTCAACAAGACCGACTCGGCGGTGCGCATCACCCACCTGCCGACCGGCATCGTGGTCGAGTGCCAGGACGAGCGCTCCCAGCACAAGAACCGCTCGCGCGCGATGGCGCTGCTGAAGGCGCGCCTGCTCGCCGCCGAGCGCGAGAAGCAGACGCAGGCGCAGGCCGCGAGCCGCCGGCTGCAGGTCGGCACCGGCGACCGCTCGGAGCGCATCCGCACCTACAACTTCCCACAGGGCCGCCTCACCGACCACCGCATCGAGCTGACGCTCTACAAGCTCGACCAGATCGTCGACGGCGCGCTCGACGACGTGGTCGAGCCGCTCGCGCGCGAGTACGAGGCCGACCAGCTGCGCGGCCTCGAGTGAGCGACCGCGCGCCCGACTGCACGATCGCGGACGTGCTGGCGCAGGCCCGCACCGCGGGCGTGCAGGGCGCGGCCGTCGCGCCGCTCGACGCGGAGCTGCTGCTCGCCGAGGCACTGGGCGCCAGCCGCGCGTACCTGCACGCGTGGCCGGAGCACGCCGTCGCGCCCGCGGCGCACGCCCGCTTCCTCGGCCTGCTCGCACGACGTGCCGGCGGCGAGCCGCTCGCCTACGTGCTGGGGCGGCGCGAGTTCTGGACGCTGGAGCTCGAGGTCGGTCCCGGCGTGCTGGTGCCGCGCCCGGAGACGGAACTGCTGGTCGAGCTCGCGCTCGCCCGGCTCGAGCAACTGCGCGCGCCGGCGGTGCTCGATCTCGGCACCGGCAGCGGCGCGATCGGCCTCGCGATCGCGCGCGAGCGACCGGACGCCACGGTCGACCTGGTCGATGCCAGTGCCGCGGCGCTCGCGGTGGCGGAGCGCAATCGTGGCCACGCCGACTGCGCGAACGCGCGCACGCTGCTCGGCGAGTGGTACGCGCCGGTCGCGGGCCGCCGCTACGCGGTAGTGGTGTCGAACCCGCCGTACCTGGCCGCCGACGATCCGCACCTCGCCGACCCGGCGCTGGCCTGCGAGCCGCGGGGCGCGCTGGTCGCCGGGCCGACCGGGCTCGAGGCGCTGCGGGCCGTCGCGACCGACGCCGGCGCGCACCTCGAACCCGGCGGCTGGCTGATCGTCGAGCACGGCGCGGACCAGGGCAGCGCCGTGCGCGAACTGTTCGCGGCCGCAGGGCTCGGGTCGGTCGCCACGCGGCGCGACCTCGCCGGCCTCGAGCGCGCGACGCTCGGCCGCCGCCCGACCGGCTAGAATCGCGGTTCTTTCCCGTCGCCGGAGTCCCCAGTGCTCAAGTTCCAGACCAGCCACGGCAGCTTCACGGTCGAGCTGCATCCCGAGGACGCGCCGATCACCTGCGAGAACTTCCTGAAGTACGTGGACGAGGGCTTCTACGACGGGCTCGTGTTCCACCGCGTGATCCCCGACTTCATGATCCAGGGCGGCGGCATGACGCCCGACATGAGGCAGAAGAAGGGTGGCGCGCCGATCCAGAACGAGGCGAAGAACGGACTGCGGAACCGCCGCGGCACGCTCGCGATGGCGCGCACCAGCGACATCCACAGCGCGACCAGCCAGTTCTTCATCAACCTGAAGGACAACGCGTTCCTCGACCACTCTTCGCGCGACTACGGCTACGCGGTGTTCGGGCGCGTGGTCGAGGGCATGGACGTGGTCGATGAGATCGCCGGCGTCGAGACCGGCCGCCGCGGCCCGCACGACGACGTGCCGCTCGAGCCGGTGGTGATCGAGTCGGTCGCGCGCGTCGAGGGCTGACGGCGAGCCGGGCGTCCCCTTGGCAGCGAAGGCGGGCTTCCTGCGACGCGTCCGCGACGCGCTGCTGTGGGCGGCGGTCGCGTTCGTCGCCGGTTCCGTGCTGTCGGTGCTCGCGATGCGCTGGGTGCCGCCGGTCACCAGCGCGTTCATGCTGGGAAGCGTGGTCGCCGCGTGGCGGAGCGGCGACCTCGACTACCGGGTGGACTACCGCTGGACGCCCTACGCGCGGATCTCCCGGCACGCCAAGCTCGCGGTGATCGCGGCCGAGGACCAGAAGTTCGCGTTCCACCCGGGCTTCGACTTCGAGTCGATCGACGAGGCCATCCGCGACCGCGAGCGCGGCAAGCGGCTGCGCGGCGCGAGCACGATCAGCCAGCAGGTCGCCAAGAACCTGTTCCTGTGGAAGGGGCAGAACTTCGTCCGCAAGGGCCTCGAGGCGTGGTTCACGCTGTGGATCGAACTGCTCTGGCCGAAGCGGCGGATCCTCGAGGTGTACCTCAACGTCGCCGAGTTCGGCCCGGGCATCTACGGCGTCGGCGCCGCGGCGCCGCGCTTCTTCCGCAAGGAACCCGCGCGCCTGTCGCGCGGCGAGGCCGCACTGCTCGCGGCCGTGCTGCCCAACCCGCGGCGCTTCCGCGTGCAGCGGCCGAGCGCGTACGTGCTGGGCCGGCAGGCGTGGATCGTCGGGCAGATGAACGCGCTCGGGGGCGCAGCCTACATCCGCGAGGTGGAGCGCAACTGAGCATGCCGGGCGGTCGCGGTCCGCGATGGAGGGGATCCGGCCGGGCGCCGCGCCCCCCCTCCCCTGCCCGGCCGGCGCAGCCGCGTGCATCCGCCTTCGGCGCCGCGCCGGCCGAACCGTCCTGCGGGCTTTCCTGAGGGGCTCCGGTCGCTTTCCGGGTAAGCTATCGGGGCGACCCATCCCCGTCCCCGCAGGATCACGCCCCTTCCATGGCCTCCCCGACGCCGTCCTCCGTCCCGTCCTCCGGGCACCCCCCGTCTGCCCGCGCCCCGATCAACTGGGTCGCGACGATCATGTTCGTCGTGACAGGGCTGGTCGCCGCCGTCGGCGTGCCGCTCTACGCCTGGTTCTTCGACTTCAGCCTCGCCGCATGGGTCTGGTTCCTGGTGTTCCTGTGGGCCTCGGGCATCTCGATCACCGCCGGCTACCACCGCCTGTGGTCGCACGGCGCCTACGAGGCGCACTGGAGCGTGCGGCTGTTCTTCATGCTGTTCGGCGCAATGGCCGTCCAGAACAGCATCCTGATCTGGTGCGCCGGCCACCGCCCGCACCACCGGTTCGTCGACGACGCGGAACGGGACCCGTACTCCGCCACGCGCGGGCTGTGGTTCTCGCACATGGGCTGGATGGTGCGCAACCACCCGAGCGGCGAGCCGGACTTCGGCTACGTGCGCGACCTCGAGCGCGACCCGATCGTAGCGTTCCAGCACCGGTTCTACGTCCCGATCGTGCTGGCGATGAACGTGGGACTCGTCGCGCTGGTCGGCTGGGCGTCGGGCGACCTGTGGGGCACGCTGCTGCTGGCGGGCTTCCTGCGCCTGGTCCTCAACCATCACTTCACGTTCTTCATCAACTCGCTGGCGCACTACTGGGGCACGCAGCCCTACACGGACGAGAACACGGCGCGCGACAATCCGGTGCTCGCGTTCCTGACCTACGGCGAGGGCTACCACAACTTCCACCACATCTTCACGCACGACTACCGGAACGGCATCAAGTGGTACGACTTCGATCCGACGAAGTGGCTGATCCGCGGCCTGGCGTCCGTCGGGCTCGCGCGCAAGCTCCGCGTCACGCCGCAGATCGCGATCGAACGCGCCAGGCTCGACATGCAGTTCAAGCGCGCACGCGCACGGCTCGAGAGCGGCGCGGTGACCCGGGGCCGGATCGAACTCGCGCAGGTTCGCGAACGCATCCAGAAGGAGTACGAGGCCTTCACCGCCACGCTGGCCGAATGGTCGGCGACCCGCGAGCAGTGGGCCTCCGCCGCCAAGGAGCGCGTCGCGAGGCGCCTCGAGGGCGTCGACCTGCAGGCGTACGCGCGCGAGATCGAGGCGCGGCTGCGCGCGCAGCGCAAGCGGGTGCAGGCGCTGACGCTGCAACTCGCCTGAAGCGACCCCGCCGCAGCGCCGCCGTGGAGTGACGCAAGTCGCGATTCACCGGCAGACCCGCGGCGCGCACCCGCCGCTGACTCGACCCGCCGCAGCCGCGCGCCGATGGCGCGGCGCCAGGGGGCGCGTGGACCGTCGCGACATGCTCGCCGCCCGACCGCTCACGGCATTGCACCAGGCCACCATCCAACGCGTTCGCGACGAGCGCCGCCCGGGCGCCGCCTCGGGCCGCCCGCACGCGCATGTGCGCCCGGAGCCGGCGTGAACGGCGACACCCTGCTCCGCGCCGTGCCCGACGTGTTCGCGTTCGTACGCCGCGATGGCACGATCACGGACCTGCTCGGCGGTCGCGCCGTGCCCATCCTGCGGGCCCGCGAGGGCGTCGCCGGCACCCGCCTGCAGCAAGCGTTCGATCCGCAGGCCGGGCCCGCGATCGCCCGCCTGGTGCGGCGCGGCTTCGCCTCGCGGAAGGACTGCGACGCGAGACTCACGGTCGGCGCCGACACGTACGACGTGCGCGTGAGCCCGCAGGGACCCGACCGGGCTCTCTGCATCATCCGCCGACGGCAGGCGTCGGCAAACGACGATGATGCGTGGGCCGCGGATGCCGCGGATGCCGCGGCCGCGGTCCGCGCGCGCCGTGGCTTCGCGCGCCGACTGGCGGACGCCGTCGCGGACGCGGCACTGCGCGAGACCCCGCTGGCCGTGTGCCTGATCTTCCTCGAGGGGCTGGCGGACGTGGGCCGCGCGATCGACTTCGCGATCGCGGACCGGGTCGGCACGGAGCTGCTGCGGCGACTGCCGCGCACCGAGAGGCTGCCGGGGCGCGCGTCGTGGACCGTCGGCCTGCTCGGCGAAAGCGTCCTGGGCGTGCTGGTCGAAGGCCGCACCGACCGCGATGCGCTGCTCGGCCTCGCCCGCGAGCTCTGCGCCTCGCTCGCCGGGCCGGTCGCGCTCTGCGATGCGGAGTTCTACGTCACGCCGTCGGCCGGAGTGGCGATCCTGGGCGAGGACGCGACGCGCCCCGGGCAACTGCTCGACCACGCGAGGTCGGCGATGCTCGAGGCGCGTCGAGCGGGCCCCGGAGCCGTGCACTTCTACTCCGACACGCTGCCGATGCGGCCGCTCGCCCGGGTGGACTTCGGGCGCGAGCTGGGTCGTGCGATCGCGGATGGCGGCATCTCGCTGCGCTGGACCGGTCGCTACGATCTCGAGTCCGGGCGTCTGCTCGCGCTGCAGGCCTACGTGCGCTGGCTGCACCCGCTGCGCGGCGAGGTAGCGCCGGCGGAGTTCATCGCGGTGGCGGATGCGACCGGCCAGGCGCTCGACCTGTCGCGCGCGGCGCTCGCGCAGTTCGGGGCGGAACTCCCGGTGTACGACGCTCTGCACGGCGGGCGCATCGACGTGTCCTTCGGCGCGTTGCGGCAGCACCTCGCATCCGGGCTCCTGGAACGCGACTGCGCGGATCTGCTCGCGCGGCACCCGGGCGCGCGCGGCCGCCTGGAACTGCGCATCGCGGAACGCACGCTGGCCGAGATGGCGCGCCCGGACCGCACGCTGGCCGCGCTTGCCGCTCTGCCGGCCGCAGTGGTCGTGGAGGAGATAGGCCGCAGCTTCAGCTCGCTGTCGCGGCTGGGGCACTGGCCGCTGCGGGGTCTGCAGATCGACCGGGCGACTGCCGTGGCCTCCGCGCGCGACGAGGGCGCGCGGCGCGGCTGTCGCGTCGTGGCGGCGATCGCGCGCGCGCTCGGCGCAGTGGCCGTTGCCCCGGGCGTCGACGACGGCGCGGCTCGCGAGCGCCTCGCGGCGCTCGGCTTCGCGCAGGGCCTCGGCGACGCGTTCCCGGCAGTGGCCGGCGGCACCCCGGGCGCTGGAGCGGCAGTCTCGGGCGACCGCGACGTCGGCGCAGCGCTGCCGGCAGCCGCTGCCCGGCAAGCGCCCGAATCCAGGCGCAGGAGGGGCCGCCGGACGCCGACTTGACGCCTCGATTATGTGCGCCGCGTCACGCTTTTCGGCCATGCGCCCGGTACCCGGCACGCGGCCCGGCGGATCCCGATCGCGTCCAATGGCGGGGTACATCTCCATCCGGGATTCGCCATGCGCACCGTCCTCCACCGTCCGCTGATCGTGGCGACGCTCGCCGGCCTCGGGCTCCTGCTCTCGGCTCCCGGCGCGCGCCCCGGCGTCGAGGCCCCGCGCGGCGCCTCCGAGGCGACCTACATCGTGCAGGCCGCGAGCGCGACCGACGCGGCGCGCGTGGTTCGCGCGGCCGGCGGCCGCGTGCTGTCGTCGCTGCCGATCGTCGACGGCGTCGGCGCGCGACTCGCGGGTCCGGCGGCAAGCCGGCTGTCGCGGATGCCGGGCGTCAGGCTGCACGCCGACCGCAGGATCGACACCGCGAACCGCAAGTCGGACACGACTGCGCTCGTCTTCACCGACGGCTCCGGACTGCGCGCGACCAAGGCGTTCGTGCCGAACTACGCGGAACTCGTCAACGCGCCCGCGCTGCACGGCGCGGGCGTCACCGGCCGCGGCATCACGATCGCCTTCGTCGACACCGGCCTGTGGCGGGCTAAGCACGACGACCTCGCGAACCGCGTGCGCGCGGACGTCTCGTTCGTCGGCAGCGCGAACGGCGTGGCGGTGAACCCGAAGAAGAACGACTCGTCTTCCGGCGACCCGAGCGGCCACGGCACGCACGTCACCGCGATCGCCGCCAGCGGCGGAAGGAACAAGTCGGGCAGCTTCTACGGCGTCGCGCCGGCCGCGGACGTCGTCGTCGCGCGCGCTTTCGACGCGCGCGGCGCGGGCACCTACCTCGACGTCATCGAGGCGCTCGACTGGATAGTCGCCAACCGCGCGAGGCTGTCGATCCGCGTCCTGAACCTGTCGTTCAGCGCCACGCCGCAGTCGCAGTACTGGGCCGATCCGATCAACCGCGCGGTGATGCGCGCCTGGGCGTCCGGCATCGTGGTCGTGACCTCGGCAGGCAACCGCGGTCCCGCGGCGATGACGGTCGGCGTGCCGGGCAACGTGCCCTACGTGATCACGGTCGGCGCGCTCACGGACAACTACACGCCGTACGACGGCACCGACGACCGCCTGGCGTCGTTCTCCTCGACCGGCCCGACGCACGCCGGCTTCGTGAAGCCGGAGGTCATCGCTCCGGGCGGCCACATGGTCGCGTCGATGCCGGCGGACGGCTACCTGCCGCTGCTGAAGCCCGGCTCGATGGACAGGAACGAACTTCTGTTCACGATGTCCGGCACGTCGCAGGCCGCCGCGGTGGTGTCGGGCGTGGTCGCGCTGATGCTGCAGGCGAACGGCAGCCTCACGCCCGACGACGTGAAGTGCCGGCTGATGGCCGCCGCGCGGCCGGCGGTGACGAATTCCCGCAGGCTCGCGTACAGCGTGTTCCAGCAGGGTGCCGGGCTGGTGAGCGCCGTGGACGCGGTGTCCAGCGGCGCGAGCGGTTGCGCGAACCGCGGCCTCGACGTCGCCGCGGACCTGGCCGGCACGCGGCACTTCGGCGGGCCCGCGAACCGCGACGCGAACGGCAACTACTACGTGATGGACATGAACGGCAACGTGTGGGGACAGCCGGCGGGCGGCGACGGCTACACGTGGTCCCAGGGCTACACCTGGTCGCAGGGCTACACCTGGTCCCAGGGCTACACCTGGTCGCAGGGCTACACCTGGTCGCAGGGCTACACCTGGTCCCAGGGCTACACCTGGTCGCAGGGCTACACCTGGTCCCAGGGCTACACCTGGAGCCAGTCGCTGCCCTGGGCGCTCGGCGGCTCGTTCGCCGGCAGCCACGGGTCGAGCGCCTCGCTCAACCCCTGGGTGGAGAACGAGTGACGCTCGGATCCGCTGCGGCGGCCGCGCGCCGCCGCCGCGGATTCCGCGACGCAGATCACGCTTCGTCGGCCGCGGCCTGCCGATAAGCGGTGGAGGAGACCGCGTCGGACGACACGGCCGCCACGTGCCACGGTCGCCGGATTCCGAGATGCCGCCCCCCTGCCTGCGCCGATTGTCGCTCGCCGCGCTGCTGCTGGTCGCCGCCGCACAGGCCGCCGCCGCGCCGCCGCTGATGTTCCAGCACCTCGGATCGCGCGAGGGGCTGCCGCAGAACACGGTCAACGCGACGCTGCAGGACTCCCAGGGCTTCTTGTGGATCGCGACCGAGGACGGCCTCGTCCGCTTCGACGGCTACGAGGTTCACCAGTACCGCGCGGAGCCCGGCGTCCCGGACTCCCTGCCGGGCAACTATGTCTGGGCGCTGGCCGAGGATCCGGGCGGCGACCTGTGGATCGCGACCAAGGATGCCGGCCTGGCGCGCTGGCACCGCCGCACGGACCGGTTCACTCACTATCGACACGAACCCGGTGACCCGGCCGGGCTGCCGGGCGACACCGTCCGGCGCCTGCTCGTCGACGACCGCGGCCGGCTCTGGATCGGCACGACCGGCGCCGGGCTCGCGCTGCTCGACCCGTCGACGGGGAGGTTCAGGAACTGGCGGCACGACCCGGCGGACGCGCGCTCGCTGTCGAGCGACGTGGTCACGGCGCTGTGGCGCGACGACGACGGCAACCTGTGGATCGGGACCGCCGACGGGCTCAATCGCTGGCTGCCGGCGGACGACGCGTTCGAGCGCTTCGTGCACGACGCGGCGGACCCGCGATCGCTGCCGAGCAACCGCGTCGCGTTCGTCGGTGGGGATGCCGCGGGTCGCCTCTGGGTCGGCACGACCGATGCCGGACTCGGCGTGCTGGAGCGCGGCCGCCCTGGCTTTCGGAACTACCGCGCCCGCCCCGGCGTCCCGGGCGCACTGCCGCACGACGAGATCCGCGCGGTGCTGCAGGACTCCGCCGGACGGCTGTGGATCGGCACGGCGCGCGGGCTCGCGCTCCACGACCCGGTCAGCGACCGGTTCGAGGTGTACGCGAACGATCCCCGCGACCCTTCGAGCCTGCGCGACGGCTACGTGATGTCGCTGCACGAGGACCGGCGCGGTCTGCTGTGGGTCGGCACGCGCGCGGGCGGAGTCAGCCGGTGGGAGCCGCGGACCTGGCTGTTCGGTCACGAGCGGGCGGCCTGGGCCGACGGGGCGTATGCGATGTCGTTCGCGGAGGATTCCGCGGGACGACTGTGGGTCGGCACGCTGGGCGCGGGGCTGGCGCGTCACGATGCCGCCAGCGCCACCTGGACCCCGTTCGAGCGCGTCCGCACGCGCGGCGCGACGCTCGCCGACCGTCGGATCATGGCGCTGCTCAAGGACAGGCGCGACAACCTGTGGATCGGCACGATGACGGGCGGCCTCGCGCGGCTGGAGCCCGACGGCAACGTCACCGCCTGGGACACCGTGCCGGCCCCGGGCACCGCGCCGCCCGCCCGCGGGGTGATGTCGCTGCTGGAGGACTCCCGCGGTCGGATCTGGGTCGGAACCTTCGGTGCCGGCGTGGCGATCCACGACCCGTCGAGTGGCGCCTGGCGGCATGCACCGCACGAGTCCGGGGCATCCGCTCCGTCGGGCGGCACGCGTGCGACCGCGCTGCTCGAGGACCCGCTCGGCAACGTCTGGATCGGCACGGACGGCGACGGCCTCGCGCTCGTGCGCCCCGACGGCACGCTGCTCGCGTCGTTCCGCAGGGACCGCGACGACCCGCAGAGCATCGCCTCCAACACCGTCTACTCGCTCGCGCTCGACGCGCAGGGCCGCGTCTGGGCGGCGACCGAGGGCGGCGGACTGAACCTCGTGATCGGCTCCTCGGGGGATCCGGCCGCCATCCGCTTCCGCGCCTACGCCAAGCGGGAGGGCCTGACGAGCAGCAGCATCTACGGCATCCGCACCGACCTCGAAGGCGCCCTCTGGCTGAGCGGCAACGCGGGCCTCATGCGCTTCTACCCGGAGACCGCGGAGGTGCGCGCGTTCCACCGCGAGCACGGCCTGCAGCACGAGGAGTTCAACTTCGGCTCGCACTTCCGCACGCGCGACGGGCGGATGGTGTTCGGCGGGCCGAACGGCTTCAACGTGTTCGATCCGGCTGCGCTGCGCGAGCGACCGCCGCCCCCGCGCGTGGTGCTGACGGGCGTCGAGGTCATGAACCGCCCGGCGGCGGTCGACGCCCCCTATCCGATGCTGGATCGACTGCATCTCGGCCATCGCGACGCGGTGGTCTCCTTCGAGTTCGCAGGGCTCGATTTCGCGGCGCCCGAGAAGATCCGGTACGGCTACCGCCTCGTCGGCTTCGACGAAGACTGGGTCGAACTGCGCCGCCGCCGCACCGTGAGCTACACGAACCTCGAGGCCGGCGACTACGCGTTCGAGGTGCGCGCGGCCGGCCCGGACGGGTCCTGGGGCCCGGCCACGCTGCGGCTGCCGGTCACGGTCGATCCGGCCCCCTGGCGCAGCGGCTGGGCGTGGGTCGCCTATACGGCGGCCGTCCTGCTGCTGCTCTGGTCGTGGCATGCGCGCCAGCAGCGGCGCGTCGCGCGTGCGACCGCGGCCGCGCGGAGTCTCGAGCTCGAGGTGGCGCTGCGAACGCGCGACCTCGCCGAACGCAACGAGGACCTGGCGCGCGCCAGCCGCGCGAAGACAGACTTCCTCGCCCGCATGAGCCACGAGATCCGTACGCCGATGAGCGGCGTGCTCGGCACCGCAGAACTGCTGCTTCAGACCGCGCTCGACGCGCGCCAGCGGCAGCTCGCGACCACGATCCGGGCGTCCGGGCGTGCCCTGCTCGACATCCTGAACGACATCCTCGACCTCGCGCGCGTCGAATCGGGGCGGATGCGCCTCGAGCAGACGCCGTTCGACCTCGCCGCCGTGCTGGCCGACGTCGTCGACCTGCTCGCACCGCAGGCGCACGCGAAAGGCCTCGAGCTCGTCGCGTGCGCGGCGCCGGAGCTGCGGCACCACGTGGTCGGCGATCCACTGCGCGTGCGGCAGCTCGTGACGAACCTCCTCGGCAACGCGATCAAGTTCACGACCCACGGGCAGGTCGAGGTGAACGCGCGCGTCGTCGGCGACGACGGCACGCGCGTGCGCGTGGCGATCGAAGTGGCCGACACCGGGATCGGCATGGACGAGGCGACCGCCGCGCGCGTGTTCGAGCCGTTCACGCAGGCCGACGAGTCGACCACGCGCCGCTACGGCGGCAGCGGACTCGGCCTCGCGATCTGCCGCGAGATGGTCGCGCTGATGGGAGGCTCGATCGCCGTCCGCAGCCGGCCGGGAACGGGCTCGACGTTCACGGTGTCGCTCGCACTCGGCCGCGGCGCGCCGCTGCCGGCGGCGGCGGCGCCGGAACTCGCCCGCTGGCGGGTCCGGATCGCCTGCCGCCGGCCCGCGCTGCTCGCGGCGCTGGCGCGCGAGACCACTGCGTTCGGCCTCGCGGTCGAGTCCGACGACGACGCCGCGGCGGCGAGTCCCGGACCGCTGCCGGAACACTCGCTCGAGCTCGTGGACCTCGGCGACGAGGACCTCGTGCTGCCCGCGCCGGGCGACGCCGCGGGTCGCGTCTTCCTGTGCACGCCGGACGGTGCCGCGCATCAAGCGCTGGTACGGGCGGGACTCGGGTCGTGCGCGCTGCCCAAGCCGGTCCGCCGCGAGGCCCTGGGGACGGCGCTCGGGGCGGCCGCCGGGCTCGCGCCCGCGCCCGACGCGGCACGCGTCGCGGAACGGCCCCAGCTCGGCGCGCGCGTACTGGTGGTCGAGGACACCGCGGTGAACCGCCTCGTGGCCGAAGGGATGCTGGCGGCGCTCGGCTGCGTGGTCACCTGCGTACCCACGGGACGGCAGGCGGTCGCCCGCGCGACCACCGAGACCTTCGACCTGGTGCTGATGGACGTGCAGATGCCGGAGATGGACGGCCTCGCGGCGACACGGCTGATCCGCGGCGCCGAGGCCGCCGGCCGGCGCACCCCGATCGTGGCGCTCACCGCGAACACGCTCGGGGACCAGCGCGACGCCTGCCTCGAGGCCGGCATGGACGACGTGCTCGGCAAGCCGTTCACTTCGGCCGAGCTGGCCCAGGCGCTCGCGCGGTGGGCGCCCGACGCTGCGGCGGCGGCGATACCGGCGATACCGGCGGTACCGGCAGTACCGGCGGTACCGGCGGTACCGGCGGGAGCGCGGCCGCCGGCGGCGGCAGACCCGCCGGCCGGGGACCACCGGACGACGCCCGATGTACCCCTGGACCCGCGCGCGCTCGAGTCGATCCGCGCATTCACGCGATCGGGGCAGCCGAACCTGCTGGAGCGCCTCGTTCCGGCGTTCCGGCGCGGCTCCGAGGCGAATCTCGACGCCATCCGCCACGGGGTGTCGACCGGCGACTTCGCCGCCGTTCGGGCCGCCGCGCACGCGCTGTGCTCCACCGCCGCGAACGTCGGTGCCGGGCGGCTCGCGGACGCGGCGCGGCAGCTCGAGGCCGCGGCCCGCGCGGGCGACGCCGCGAGCGCGACCCGCGCGGCCGAGACGGTCTTCAGGCTGCACGCCGAGGCCGTCGCCGCACTCGACGACATCCTGCAAGGACGAACCGCGTGACCGCACCTGCCAACGAACGCCCGATCGCGCTCATCGCCGACGACGACGAGACGATGCGCCTGATGCTGTCGGAGGCGGCCGAGCACGCCGGCATGGCCGTGATCGCGGTCGCCGACGGCCAGTCGGCGCTGCAGGCCGCCCTGCACACTCCGCTCGCCCTCGCGCTGCTCGACGTCGAGATGCCGGGCCTCGACGGCTACGAGGTGTGCCGGCGCCTGCGCGCGCAGCCGCACGCGCGCTCGCTGCCGATCCTGATCATCACCGGCCGCGACGACCCGGAGTCGGTGGCGGCGGCCTACGAGGCCGGGGCGACGGACTTCATGTCCAAGCCGCTCAACTGGCCGCTGATCCCCCACCGTCTCCGGTACGCGCGCCGCAACGGCGACCTCGTGCGGGCGCTCGAGGAGCGGGAGTCGGAGAACGCGGCGCTGATCGGCTCGATGCCCGAGATGATCATGATCGTATGCCGGGACGGCAGACTTCGGCGCGCGTGGAACCACGCCGCGGCGGACGCGGCCGGCGGCGCGCCGGACCGCCTGGAGGCGCTGCTGCCCGCCGCGGTGGCCGCGCGCGCCGCGCGCAGCGCGCGCGAGACCGCGCTCGACGGCCGGCCGCGAACCGACGCCTACGCGACGCAGGACGAGGGCGACGCGGAGCGGAGCTTCGAGCTGCGATGCTACCGCTGCGCCAACGGCGAGGTGCTGGTCGTCCGCCAGGACGTCACCGAGCGCCGCCAGGCCGAGCGCCGCATCTTCGAACTCGCGTACACGGACGTGCTGACCGGTCTGCCGAACCGGCAGGGTTTCCTCGAGGCGCTCTCGGCGCGGCTCGCGGAGGCCGGCGACTCCGGGTCGCGCCACGCGGTCGTGTGCCTGCGGCTCGAGTCCTTCGACCGGATCGTGCGGGCCTTCGGGCACCCCCTGTCCGACGACGTCCTGCGCGAGGCCGCGGCGAAGTTCGAGGCTGTGGTCGCGAGGTGCGCCGCATCCGGCGTCGAGACCTCGCTCGCGCGCTACGAGGCGGGCGAGTTCTGGATCGCGCTGCACGGGGCGCGTGCGCACGAAATGGCGGTGAAGGTCGCGCGCGACGTCGCGGCGCGCTTCGCGGCGGCGGTACGCTGCCGGCGCCAAGACTTTTTCGTCCGCCCGATGCTCGGCGTGGCCCTGCACCCGGACCACGGCGCCGACGCCTCCACTCTCGTGCGCAACGCGAGCGTCGCGATGTTCCACCCGGCACCCGGCGCGCTCGGCGAGCCGGCGGTGTACACCGACTCCATCGGCGCACGGGCGCTCGAGTGGCTGTCGCTGGACGCCGAACTGCGTCGGGCGCTGGGCGACGGTTCGCTGGAGCTGCACTACCAGCCGAAGTTCCGCCTCCACGACCGGCGTATCGTCGGCGCGGAGGCGCTGCTGCGCTGGACGCATCCGCGCCTCGGTCCGATAGCGCCGGGTCGCTTCATTCCGATCGCGGAGGAGACCGGGCTGATACTGGAGCTGGGCGCGTGGGTCGTGCGCGCGGCGGTATCGCAGCTGCGGGCCTGGCGCGCCGCGGGACTGGCGATGCCGCTCGCGGTGAACGTGTCGGGCAAGGAATTCCTCCACGGCGACCCGGCCGCGCTGGTCGAGCGCGAGCTAGCGTCCGGGGACCTGCAGCCGGGGTCGCTCGAGATCGAGGTCACGGAGTCGGTGCTGCTCGGCGATCACGAGCCCATCGCGCGATCGCTGGCGCGGCTGAAGCGGCTGGGGTGCCGGATCGCCCTCGACGACTTCGGCACCGGCTACTCGTCGCTCGCTTACCTGCAGCGACTGCCGCTGGACAGCCTGAAGGTGGATCGCTCGTTCGTGGCGAACGTGCATCGCAGTCCCGGGGACGCCGCGATCTTCGAAGCGATCGCGAATCTCGCCGCGCGCTTCGGACTCGCGGTCGTCGCCGAGGGCGTCGAGGAGGAGGCGCAACTGCGCTGGCTGGAGCGCAGCGGCTGCGACGAGGCGCAGGGCTTCCTGCTCGGCCATCCGATGCGCGCGGCGGAGCTGGAACTTCTCGCCGGTTCCCTGCTCCCCGGGGTCGAGCCGGCGGGCGCCGGTCGCGCCGCGGCCCAACGCCCGGCTCAGGCCGCGTCGGCGCCGGCGTCGGGGTCGTAGCCGAGGTTCGGCGCCAGCCAGCGCTGCGCCTCGGCCAGCGTCAGGCCCTTGCGCGACGCGTAGTGGCGCACCTGGTCGAGCCCGAGCTGGCCGACCGCGAAGTACCGGGCCTCCGGATGCGCGAAGTACCAGCCGCTGACGGCCGCGGTGGGGAACATCGCGTACGACTCGGTCAGGCGGATGTCCGTATTCCGCTCGGCGTCCAGCAGCCGCCAGAGCGTCGCCTTCTCGGTGTGGTCCGGGCACGCGGGATAGCCCGGCGCGGGGCGAATGCCGCGGTACTCCTCGGCGATCAGCTGGTCGTTCGTCAGGCGCTCGTCCGGCGCGTAGCCCCAGAATTCGCGGCGCACGCGCAGGTGCAGCGCCTCCGCGAACGCCTCGGCGAGACGGTCCGCGAGCGCCTTGAGCAGGATCGCGGAATAGTCGTCGTGAGCCGCCTCGAAGCGGGCGACGTGCTCGTCGATGCCGATGCCCGCGGTCACGGCGAAGCCGCCGACGTAGTCGACGAGCCCCGACTCGCGCGGCGCGACGTAGTCGGCGAGGCACAGCTGCGGCTGGCCGTCCGGCTTCCGCTTCTGCTGGCGCAGGTGGTGCAGGCGCGCGACCAGCGCGTCGCGCGCCGGGCTGCCGTACACCTCGACGTCGTCGTCGACCGCGTTCGCCGGCCAGAAGCCGACCACGCCGCGTGCCGTGAGCCAGCGCTCGCGCACGATCCGGTCGAGCATCCGCTGCGCGTCGGCGTAGAGCTGGCGCGCGGTCGGCCCCTTCTCCGGGTCGTCGAGGATCGCCGGGAACGTGCCCGAGAACTCCCACGCGTTGAAGAACGGCATCCAGTCGATGAACGGCACCAGCTCGCGAAGCGGCACGTCATCGAGCACGCGCAGGCCGAGGAAGCGCGGCACGGGCGGCTTGTACGACGCCCAGTCGAACGCCGGCCTCGCCGCGCGCGCTTCGGCCAGCGTCAGCTGCGGCGCCTTGGTCTTCTTCGCCGCGTGCTGCTCGCGGCGCGTCGCGTTCTCGGCCTTCGTCCGCGCGACGTACTCGGCGCGCGCGGCCGGCGTCACCAGCTGCTGGCAGACGCCGACCGAGCGGGAGGCGTCCTTCACGTAGACCACAGGGCCCTGGTACTGCGGATCGATCTTGACGGCGGTGTGCGCCGGGCTCGTCGTCGCGCCGCCGATCAGCAGCGGCACCGTGAAGCCGCGCCGCTGCATCTCCTTCGCGACGTGCACCATCTCGTCGAGCGACGGCGTGATCAGGCCCGACAGGCCGATCATGTCGGCGCCCTCGCGCTCGGCGACGTCGAGGATGCGGTCGCACGGCACCATCACGCCGAGATCGACGACGTCGAAGTTGTTGCACTGGAGCACGACGCCGACGATGTTCTTGCCGATGTCGTGGACGTCGCCCTTCACGGTGGCGAGGATCACCTTGCCGTTGGAGCGGCTGCCGCCGTCCTTCTGCGCCTCGATGTACGGGACGAGGTGCGCGACCGCCCTCTTCATCACGCGCGCGGACTTCACCACCTGCGGCAGGAACATCCTGCCGGCGCCGAACAGGTCGCCGACGACGTTCATGCCGTCCATCAGCGGGCCCTCGATCACGTCGAGCGGGCGCGCCGCCTCGAGCCGCGCGGCCTCGGTGTCCTCGATCACGAACTCGTCGATGCCGGCGACCAGCGCGTGCTCGAGTCGCTTCGCGACCGGCAGCTTGCGCCACTCGAGGTCCGCGACGGTCACCCTGGCGCCGCCGCCCTTGTACTTCGCGGCGATCTCGAGCAGCCGTTCGGTGGCGTCCGGCCGGCGGTTCAGGATCACGTCCTCGACCCGCTCGCGCAGCTCCGCGGGGATCTCGTCGTAGATCGCGAGCTGGCCGGCGTTCACGATGCCGAAGTCGAGCCCCGCGCGGATCGCGTGGTAGAGAAACACCGCGTGCATCGCCTCGCGCACCGGGTCGTTGCCGCGGAACGAGAACGACACGTTCGAGATGCCGCCCGAGACGTGCGCGTGCGGGCAGGCCCTGCGGATCTCGCGCGTGGCCTCGATGAACGCGACGCCGTAGCCGGCGTGCTCCTCGATGCCAGTCGCGACCGCGAACACGTTCGGGTCGAAGATGATGTCCTCGGGCGGGAAGCCGACGACCCGGGTCAGCAGGTCGTAGGAGCGTCGGCAGATCGACACCTTGCGCTCGACGGTATCCGCCTGGCCCTGCTCGTCGAAGGCCATCACGACCACCGCGGCGCCGTACGCGCGAACCTTCCGCGCCTGCTCGAGGAACGGCCCCTCGCCTTCCTTCAGCGAGATCGAGTTGACGATGCCCTTGCCCTGCAGGCACTTGAGCCCCGCCTCGATCACGCTCCACTTCGAGGAGTCGATCATCACAGGGACGCGCGCGATGTCGGGCTCGGAGGCGACCAGGTTCAGGAAGCGGACCATCGCCGCCTCCGAATCCAGCATGCCCTCGTCCATGTTGACGTCGATGATCTGCGCACCGTTCGCGACCTGGCTGCGCGCGACGTCGAGCGCGGCGCCGTAGTCGCCGGCCTCGATCAGCTTGCGGAACTTCGCCGAGCCCGTGACGTTGGTTCGCTCGCCGACGTTCACGAAGCCGAGCCCGGGCGTGATCGTCAGCGGCTCGAGGCCGGACAGCCGCATGAAGCGCGGGATCTCGGCGCGCGGCCGCGGCGCGTGCGGGTGCACGGCCTCGGCGATCGCGCGGACGTGGTCCGGCGTCGTTCCGCAGCAGCCGCCGACCAGGTTCAGGAAAGCGCTGGCGGCGAACTCGCCGACGATCGCGGCGGTCTCGGCCGCGGTCTCGTCGTACTCGCCGAAGGCGTTCGGCAGGCCCGCGTTCGGGTAGGCGCCGACGCGGCAGTCCGCGATGCGCGCGAGTTCCTCGACGTAGGGTCGCAGCTGCTTGCCGCCGAGCGCGCAGTTGAGCGCGATCACCTCGGGACGCGCGTGGCGCACCGAGTTCCAGAACGCCTCGGTGGTCTGGCCGGACAGCGTGCGGCCGGAGGCGTCGGTGATCGTGCCCGAGATCAGCAGCGGCACGTCGAGCCCGCGGGCATCCAGCACGGCCCGCACCGCATAGAGCGCGGCCTTCGCGTTCAGCGTGTCGAAGATGGTCTCGACCAGGATCAGGTCGGCACCGCCGTCGAGCAGCGCCCCGGTGGCCTCGGCGTAGGTGTCCGCGAGCTCGTCGAACGTGACGTTGCGGTAGCCCGGGTCGTTGACGTTCGGCGACAGCGAGGCCGTGCGGCTCGTCGGCCCCAGCGCGCCGGCGACGAACCGCGGGCGGCCGTCGCGCGCCTCGCACTCCTCCGCGACGCGGCGCGCGAGCCGCGCCGCCTCGAAGTTGAGCTCGCGCACCAGCGACTCGAGGCCGTAGTCCGCGAGCGAGATCGAGGTGGCGTTGAAGGTGTTCGTCTCGATCACGTCGGCGCCCGCCTCGAGGTACTCGCGGTGGATGCGTGCGATCAGGTCCGGCTGCGTCAGCACCAGCAGGTCGTTCGCGCCCTTGAGGTCGCGCGGCCAGTCGCGGAAGCGCTCGCCGCGGTAGGCCGCCTCGTCGGGCTTGGCGCGCTGGATCATGGTGCCCATCGCGCCGTCGAGGATCGCGATGCGCTCGTCCAGCAGCCGGCGGAAGGCCTCGACGCGGACGGCGCGCGGATCGTTCATGGCAGTCCCCTGTGCGGGCGGGTCAGGCGGTCGCGGCGCGGGCCGCGACCCGCGGCCGCAGGCCGAGCGCGTGGCAGATCGCGTAGGTGAGCTCGGCACGGTTCAGCGTGTAGAAGTGGAACTCGTCCACGCCGTGCCGCTGCAGGTGCTGCACCTGCTCGATCGCGACGCTGGCCGCGATCAGCTTGCGGGTCTCCGGGTCGTCGTCCAGGCCTTCGAAGCGGGCCTGCAGCGCGGCCGGGATGCTGGCGCCGCAGCGCGCGGCGAACTTGAGGATCTGCGGGAAGCGCGTGATCGGCAGGATACCCGGCACGATGCTGACGCCGATGCCCGCGGCCACGCAGGCGTCGCGGAAGCGCAGGTAGGCGTCGTTGTCGTAGAAGAACTGCGTGATCGCGCGCGTCGCGCCGGCGTCGCACTTGCGCTTCAGTGCGTCGATGTCGGCCTGCGGGCCGGTGGCCTCGGGGTGCGTCTCCGGATAGGCGGCGACCGAGATCTCGAAGTCGGCGACCGACTTCAGGCCCGCGACGAGGTCGGCGGCGTAGGCGTAGCCCTGCGGGTGCGGTTCGTACTTCGTCGCGCCCGCCGGCGGGTCGCCGCGCAGGGCCACGATGTGGCGGATGCCGCCGGCCCAGTAGCGCCGGGCGATCTCGAGGATCTCGTCCTTCGGCGCGCCGACGCAGGTGAGGTGCGGCGCGCCGGTGAGCGTGGTCTCGGCCTGGATGCGGGCCACCACGTTGTGCGTGCGCTCCCGCGTGGAGCCGTCCGCGCCGTAGGTGACCGAGACGAACCGCGGCTCGAGCGCCTCGAGGCGCCGGACCGAGGCCCAGAGCGTCTGCTCCATCGCGGCGTCGTTCGGCGGGAAGAACTCGAACGAGACCAGCGGCAGGCGGCCGCCCGGGCGCGCGGCGCTCCGGTCGTGGGCCTTCGACGCTTCGGACGTGACGGTCATGGGAACTCGCAGGCTTGGCGACGCGCGACTGCGTCCGGGCAACGTTCGAGTGTAGCGGGCGACTTGGATGCGCCGCAAAAGATGACTGCGAAGTCAGGCAGGAAGCCGGCCGACATCCGCGCCGGCGGCGGCTCGGCGCGGTCGGTGCCGCCCCCGCCCGACCTCACTGCAACGCGGCCGAAGGCCCCGCGGCGGGCGTGGCCGCGAACAGCCCCGCCACGTCCACCGCATCGTAGCGGTACGCGCGGTTGCAGAACTCGCAGCGCACTTCGACCTCGCCGCGCTCCTCGACCACGCTCATGACCTCGCGCTCCCCCAGCGAGCGCAGGATGCCGGTGACTCGCTCGCGCGAGCACGTGCACTGGAAGAACACCGGGCCCGCGTCGAACATCCGGACGTCCTCCTCGTGGAACAGTCGCCGGAGCAGTTCGCTGCCCGGCAGCTTCACCAGTTCGTCGGGCGTCAGCGTCTGGGCGAGGTGGAGCACGCGGTTCCAGTTCTCGTCGCCCTCGGCCGCCTGCATCTCGTCCTCCTCCGAGGACGCGCTGGCGCCGGTCGGCAGGCGCTGGAGCAGCAGGCCGGCCGCGCGTTCGGGAGTCGCGGCGAGCCAGAGGCGCGTCGGCAGTTGCTCCGAGCGTTCGAAATAGTGCTGCAGGCATGCCGCGAGGCCGTCGCCGACGAGCGGCACGATGCCCTGGTAGCGGTTCGTGCGGTCCTCGCTCTCGATCGTGACGGTGACGTGGCCCTCGGTGCCGGCCAGCGACTGCAGCCTCCGCTCCGGCGGCAACTCGCCCTGGAAGCGCGCGACGGCACGGATCGCCATGCGGTGCGTGGCCTGCGACACCAGCAGGTGCATCGGCCCCGGACCCTGCATCTGCAGCGTCAGCAGGCCCTCGAACTTGAGCGTGGAGGCCAGCAGCACCGTGGCCGCCGCGGCCTCGCCGAGGGTGTCGCGGATCACCGGCGGGTAGTCGTGGTGCTCGACCAGCGCCCGCCACGACGCGTCCAGGTGCACGACGTAGCCGCGCACCGGGAAGCGCTCGAAGAGGAACCGCCGGACCGTGTCGCCGTCGCGCATCAGCCGCCGAGCTTCTTCTTGAGCAGCTCGTTGAGCTGCGCCGGGTTGGCCTTGCCGCCGGTCGCCTTCATCGTCTGCCCGACGAAGAAGCCGAACAGCTTGTCCTTGCCGGAGCGGTACTCGGCGAGCTGCTTCGGGTTCGCGGCCATGACCTCGTCGATCGCCCTCTCGATGGCGGAGGTGTCGGTGATCTGCCGCAGGCCCTTCGCCTCGATCACGGCGTCGGCGTCGCGACCTTCCGTCCACATCGCCTCGAACACGTCCTTCGCCAGCTTGCCGGAGACGGTCTGGTCGAGGATGCGCTTCACGAGACCGGCGAGGCGCGGCGCGTCGACCTTCGACTGGCCGATCTCGAGGTTCTCCTTGTTCAGGAAGCCGCTCAGGTCGCCCATCGTCCAGTTCGCACAGAGCTTGGGCTCGCCGCCCACCTCGCGCACGACCGCCTCGTAGTAGTCCGCCAGCTCGCGGCTCGCGGTCAGCACGCCGGCGTCGTAGGCGGAGAGACCGTACTGCTGCTGGAACCGCGCGGCCTTCTCGTCGGGCAGTTCGGGGAGCGTGCGGCGCACCTCGTCGAGGAACGCGGCGTCGAGCTCGACCGGCAGCAGGTCCGGATCCGGGAAGTAGCGGTAGTCGTTCGCCTCTTCCTTCGAGCGCATCGAGCGCGTCTCGTCCTTGTTCGCGTCGTAGAGGCGCGTCTCCTGCACGACCTGGCCCCCGCCCTCCAGCAGGTCGATCTGGCGCATCACCTCGTAGTTGATCGCCTTCTCGACGAACCGGAACGAGTTGACGTTCTTGATCTCGCAGCGGGTGCCGAACTTGGGCTGGCCCACGCGGCGCACGGACACGTTCGCGTCGCAGCGGAACGAGCCCTCCTGCATGTTGCCGTCGCAGATCTCGAGGTAGCGCACCAGCGTGTGGATCTTCTTCAGGTACGCGACTGCTTCCTTCGCGGAACGCAGGTCGGGCTCCGAGACGATCTCGAGCAGCGGCGTGCCGGCGCGGTTCAGGTCGATGCCCGAGGCGGCGCCGAGGCCCTCGTGGAGCGACTTGCCGGCGTCCTCCTCGAGGTGCGCGCGGGTGATGCCGACGGTCTTCCACGCGCCGTCGTCGAGCAGCACCTCGACCGTGCCGTCCTCGACGATCGGCCGCTCGTACTGGCTGATCTGGTAGCCCTTCGGCAGGTCCGGGTAGAAGTAGTTCTTGCGCGCGAACACGCTGCGCCGCGACACCTTCGCGCCGACGCCGAGGCCGAACTTCACGGCCATGCGCACCGCCTCGCGGTTCAGCACGGGCAGCACGCCCGGGTAGCCGAGGTCGACGAGGTTGGCCTGGGCGTTCGGCTCCGCGCCGAACGCGGTGGCGGACGCGGAGAAGATCTTCGACTTCGTGGCGAGCTGCGCGTGGATCTCGAGGCCGATCACGACCTCCCACTCGCCGGTCGCGCCCTGCACGTAGTTGGAGCCGGTGTTCACGTTCGTGGCCGTCGTGGTCATGGCGCGCTCCTCAGGCGTACGCCGCGGGCGTGCGGCGGTGCCAGTCGGTCTCGCGCTGGAAGGCGTGGGCCGCGGACAGGATGCGGCTCTCGCCGAAGTGCGGGCCGATCAGCTGCAGGCCGACCGGCAGGTGCCCGATGAAGCCGCACGGGATCGACATCGCCGGCAGGCCCGCGAGGTTCGCGCCGATCGTGTAGATGTCGTTCAGGTACATCGTGATCGGGTCGTCGACCTTGCTGCCGAGGTCGAAGGCCGGCGTCGGCGAGGTCGGGCAGACCAGCAGGTCCGCAGCCGCGAACGCGCGCCTGAAGTCGTTGGCGATGAGCGTGCGCACCTTCTGCGCCTTCAGGTAGTAGGCGTCGTAGTAGCCGGCCGAGAGCACGTAGGTGCCCGTCATGATGCGGCGCTTGACCTCGGCGCCGAAGCCCTCGCCGCGCGAGCGCTTGTAGAGATCCAGGAGGTCCTTCGGGTTCTCGCAGCGGTAGCCGAAGCGCACGCCGTCGAAGCGCGACAGGTTCGACGAGCACTCGGCCGGCGCGACGACGTAGTAGGTTGGCACCGACAGCGGCAGGCTCGGGCAGCTGACCTCGACGATCTCGGCGCCGAGCCGGCGGTACCGGTCGATCGAGGCCTGCACGAGCGCGGCGGTGGCGGCGTCGAGGCCCTCGCCGAAGAACTCCTTCACGAGGCCGATCCTGAGCCCCTTCACCGGGGTGCCGAGTTCGCCGACGTAGTCCGGCACCGGCGAATCCACGCTGGTCGAGTCGCGCGGGTCGAAGCCCGCCATCGCGTGCAGCAGGTACGCGCAGTCCTCGGCGGAGGCGGCGAAGATGCCGCCCTGGTCGAGCGAGCTCGCGAACGCGATCATCCCGTAGCGCGACACGCGCCCGTAGGTGGGCTTGATGCCGGAGATGCCGACCAGCGCCGCGGGCTGGCGGATCGAGCCGCCGGTGTCGGTGCCGGTCGCGGCGGGCGCGAGCCGGGCGGCGACCGCCGCGGCCGAGCCGCCGGACGAGCCGCCCGGCACCTTCGCGAGGTCCCAGGGGTTGCGCACCGGCCCGTAGTAGCTGGTCTCGTTCGACGAGCCCATCGCGAACTCGTCCATGTTCGTCTTGCCGAGCAGCACGGTGCCCGCCCGAGCGAGCTTCTCGACCACCGTCGCGTCGTACGGCGCGACGAAGTTATCGAGCATCCTGGAGCCGCAGGACGTCCGGATGCCGTCGGTGCAGAAGATGTCCTTGTGCGCGATCGGCACGCCCGCGAGCCGGGGCGCCCCGCCCTTCGCGCGCGCTTCGTCCGCGCGACGGGCGTCCGCGAGCGCACGCTCGCGCGTGATCGTCACGAACGCGTTCAGCCGCGGGTTCGCGGACTCGATGCGCTTCAGGAAGTGCTCCGCCAGCTCGACGGCGGAGAATCGCCTCGCGGCCAGGCCCTCGGCCAGTGCCGCGATGGAATGGGTGTGCAGGCTCACTCTCGGTCCTTCACTCGATGACGCGGGGGACGACGTACAGCGCGGCCTTCACCTGCGGCGCGTTCGCCTGGTACTTCTCGTGGCGGTCCGACTCCGCGACCTCGTCCGGGCGCAGCCGCTGCACCTCGCCCTCGAGCGGATGCGCCATCGGCTCGACCGCGGCGGTGTCGGCCGCCGACAGCTGTTCGACGAACGACAGGATCTTCGACAGGCTGTCGACGTAGACCGGCAGTTCCTGCTCGGTGACCTGGAGGCGCGCGAGGTGCGCGATGCCCTCGACGTCGCGACGGGTGAGGCTCATGGGTGGGGAACTCGGGGTGGACGGACGGGTAGGCTCCGGGCCGCCGGCCGGGCGGCGACGCGCGCCGGGGATTCCCGCGCGGCTGCCGAACCCGTGCCCGCCGACCGCACCGGGACCCCGGCGGAGGCCCCCGGGGCCGGTTCGGCGCAGCCCTAAATTTCCTTAAAGATCATACACGTCGCCTTGTGACTTGTCGCCTCTGTTGCTAGCATCGCGTCCCATCTGGACGACCCCGCCCGGGGCTCGTCGTCGCTCCCTCAGCGAGTACATATGTTCAAGAGCCTGCGCGGCTATTTCTCGAACGACGTCTCCATCGACCTCGGCACCGCCAACACCCTGATCTACGTACGCGGCAAGGGCATCGTCCTGAACGAGCCCTCGGTGGTCGCCGTGCGCGACGAACCGTCGCGCGGCGGCAAGACGATCGTCGCGGTCGGCGCCGAGGCGAAGAGCATGCTCGGGCGCACGCCGGGCCACATCACCGCGGTGCGGCCGATGAAGGACGGCGTGATCGCCGACTTCACCTATACCGAGAAGATGCTGCAGTACTTCATCAACAAGGTGCACGGCAACCGCTTCCTGCGCCCGAGCCCGCGCGTGCTGGTTTGCGTGCCGTACGGTTCGACGCAGGTCGAGCGCCGCGCGATCAAGGAGTCGGCCGAGGGCGCCGGCGCGCGCAGCGTGTTCCTGATCGACGAGCCGATGGCGGCCGCGGTCGGCGCGGGCCTGCCCGTGCACGAACCGCGCGGCAGCATGGTGCTCGACATCGGCGGCGGCACCTCGGAAGTCGCGGTCATCTCGCTGAACGGCATCGTCTACGCGGCTTCGGCGCGCATCGGCGGCGACCGCTTCGACGACGCGATCGTGAACTACGTGCGCCGGAACTACGGCATCCTGATCGGCGAATCGACCGCCGAGCGCATCAAGATGGAGATCGGCTCGGCCTACCCCGGCCAGCAGGTCCGCGAGATGAGCGTGAAGGGCCGCAACCTCTCCGAGGGCGTGCCCCGCAGCTTCACGCTGAACTCGAACGAGATCCTCGAGGCGCTGCAGGAGCCGCTGCAGGGCATCGTCGGCGCGGTGAAGCAGGCGCTGGAGCAGACGCCGCCGGAACTCGGCGCGGACGTCGCGGAACGCGGCATCGTGCTGACGGGCGGCGGCGCGCTGCTGAAGGACATCGACAAGCTGCTGATGGAAGAGACCGGCCTGCCGGTGATCGTCGCCGAGGACCCGCTGACCTGCGTCGCGCGGGGCGGCGGCCGCATCCTCGAACTGTCCGAGGAGCACCCGGGGGCCTTCGGACTCCAGTGATCCGCCACGCGGGCGCCGCGCTGACCGGGGGGCGATGGCTTGGCCGTCCTTAGGGAACCGGGCTCCCGCTACGCCGCGCCCCGGGCGCATACGCTCGGGCTCAGGGCCATCGTCCTCGGGCTCGTCGCGATCGGCCTGATGGTCGTCGATCACCGCGAGCAGCACCTGCGCGTGTTGCGCGAGGGCCTCGCGGCGGCGGCCTACCCGTTCCAGGTGCTCGTCCACTCCCCCGTCGCCGGCTGGGAGTGGCTGACCTCGAACTTCGCGACCCGCGACGCGCTGCTCGAGCAGAACGCGCGGCTCAAGGCCGAACAGCAGCGCAGCGACCTCCGGCTGCTGCGTTTGGAGGCGATCGAACAGGAGAACCTGCGGCTGCGCCGGATGCTGAACGCGGTGCCGCCGGCGGCCGATCGGGTGATGCTCGCCCGCGTGCTGCGCGTCGACCTCGACCCGTTCCGGCAGCGCGTGATCGTCGACCAGGGCACGCGCGCGGGCGTCTCGAAGGCGCAGCCCGTGATTGACGCGACCGGCGTGTTCGGGCAGGTCACGAACGTCGGGCCTTACTCGGCCGAGGTGATCCTGCTGTCCGACACCGCGCACGCGATTCCAGTGCAGGTGAGCCGCAACGGGCTGCGCACGATCGCAGTCGGCACCGGCGACCCGCTGCGGCTGTCCCTGCCCTACCTGCCCCGCAATGCGGACGTGAAGCCGGGCGACGAGCTGCTGAGTTCCGGGCTCGGCGGCATCTTCCCCGCGGGCTACCCGGTGGCGCGCGTGACCAAGGTGGAGCGCGACCCGAGCCGGCCGCTCGCGATCGTCGACGCGGCGCCGGCCGCCGCGCTCGATCGCGCCAACGAGGTCCTGCTGGTGTGGTACTCGCCGCCGGCCGCGCTGGGCGCACCGAAGGCTGCCGCCGCGCCGTCCGGCACGACGCCCGCCCAGGCGACCGCCGCGATCCCGCCCGGAGCCTCCCCATGAATGCCGAACGCACCGCGCCGCGCCCGCTGCTGTACGCGTCGTCGCTCGTCGCGCTGCTGCTGTCCGTGCTGCCGCTGCCGCAGTGGCTCGCGTGGATCCGCCCCGACTTCCTGCTGCTCGTCGTCGTCTGGTTCGCCCTGATGGCGCCGCGCGCGGGCGGCCTGCTGTTCGCGTTCCTCGCCGGCCTCGCGCTCGACGCGTTCCGCGGCGTCGTGCTGGGCCAGCACGCGCTCGCGTTCGTGGTGGTCGCCTACCTCGTGCACCGCTTCCACCTGCGGATGCGCATGTTCACGCTGTTCCAGCAGTCGCTGTTCGTGCTCGCGCTGCTGTGGCTCTACCAGTTCCTGCTGTTCTGGATCGACGGCGTCACGGGCCACCCGGTGACCGACTGGATGCGCTGGCTGCCGGTGCTGACCGGCGCGATGCTCTGGCCGGTGCTGGCCGGCTTCATGGGCCGCTTCCTGTCGCGCGCGTAGGCGATGCCGCGCTCCGTCCGCATCAAGGACCACTGGGGCGAACAGCGGCTGTTCGTCGCCCGCACGATCGTCGCGCTGGCGGTGATCGTCGCTCTGCTCCTCCTGCTGCTCGGGCGCCTGTTCTGGCTGCAGGTGGTGCGGCACGACTACTACGCCGACCTCTCGCAGGGCAATCGCGTGCGCGTCGAGCCGCTGCCGCCGGACCGCGGCATCGTCTACGACCGCCACGGCACCGTGATCGCCGAGAACACGCCGGCGTACCAGCTCGAGCTGACTCCCGAGGCGGTGCCGGACGTGTCGGGCACGCTGGCGCGTCTCGCCGAACTCGGCCTGCTCGACCGCGAGCAGCTGCCGCAGCTGCAGCGGCTGATCCGCGGCAGCCGCAAGTTCGAGTCCGTGCCGCTGCGCCTGCAGCTGACCGACGAGGACATCGCCACCTTCGCGGTGCGCCGCTTCGAATTCCCGGGCGTCGAGATCCGCACGCGCCTCGCGCGCTGGTACCCCTTCGGCCCGTCCGGCGTGCACGCGCTCGGCTACGTCGGTGCGATCAGCGAGGCCGACCTGAAGCGCATCGACCGCGACGACTACGCTGGCTCTTCGCAGATCGGCAAGATCGGGCTCGAGTTCGCCTACGAGGACGAACTGCACGGCGTGGCCGGGTTCCAGCAGATCCTCGTGAACGCGGCGGGCCGCCGCGTCGAGACCGTCGGCGGCGAGGAGGTGCAGCTCGAGACCCGGCCCTCGCGCGCCGGCAACGACCTGTTCCTCGGCATCGACATGAAGGTGACCGAGGTCGCCGAGGCCGCCCTCGGCGACCGCCGCGGCGCCGTGGTCGCCATGGATCCGAACAACGGCGACGTGATCGCGCTGGTCTCGACGCCGACCTTCGACGGCAACAAGTTCACGCGCGGGATCTCGTCCCGCGACTACGCGGCCCTGCGCGACGACCGCGACATACCGCTGCTCAACCGCGCGATCCGCAGCGCCTACCCACCGGGCTCGACCGTCAAGCCGATGTACGCGCTCGCGGCGCTCGAGTACGGCATCAAGGATCCGTCGGACTCGCTCTTCTGCCGCGGCGTGTTCTTCCTGCCGGGCTCGAGCCACCGGTTCCGCGACTGGAAGCGCGAGGGCCACGGCACGGTGGACATGGAGCGCGCGGTCGCGACCTCGTGCGACGTCTACTTCTACCGGCTCGCCGAGATCATGGGCATCGAGCGCATGCACCAGGCGATGACGAAGATGGGGTTCGGCAAGCCGACCGGCCTCGACATCGGCGGCGAGCGCGCGGGCCTCATGCCCTCGCCGGCCTGGAAGCGCAAGCAGATGCGGCAGGCGTGGTTCCCGGGCGAGACCGTGATCGTCGGCATCGGGCAGGGCTACATGCTGGCCACGCCGCTGCAGCTCGCACACGCGACCGCGGTGATCGCCGCGCGTGGGAAGAACTTCCGGCCGCGGCTCGTCACGGCGATCCGCGACTCCGCGACCGGGACGGTGCGGCGGCTCGCGCCGTGGCCCGAGCCGCCGGTCGTGCTCAAGAACGAGAAGAACTGGGACATCATCATCGACGGCATGCTCGCGGTGACCGAAGCCGGCGGCACCGCCGTGGCCTCGACCCGCGGCGCCCCGTACAGGATCGCGGGCAAGACGGGCACGTCGCAGGTGTTCTCGATCGGCCAGAACGAGAAGTACGACGAGTCGAAGCTCGACGAGCGGCTGCACGACCACGCGCTGTTCGTCGCGTTCGCGCCAGCCGACGACCCGAAGATCGCCGTCGCCGTGTTCGTCGAGAACGGCGGCAGCGGCTCGCGCGCGGCGGCGCCGATCGCGCGGCGGGTGTTCGACGCGTACCTGCTGCAGAAGTACGACTTCACGCCGCTGCCGGGCGCGATCCGCACGGCGCCGGCCGGCGGCGCGACGCTGGCACCTGGCGCCGCGGCACCGCCGGCAGCGGGCGCCGCGGCACCACCCGCGCCGGGCGCGGCGTCTCCGCCGGGTCCGGCGGCGAGCCCGGCGCCGGCCACGACTACCGCGGCCGCGCCGCCGCCGAGGACCTGAGCCGATGGCGGAGTTCTACGAGGACTCGCAGTCTTCCGCGCGGCGCACGCTGTCGGCGTCCGGCAAGCTGCTGCGCCGGCTGCACCTGGACGGTCCGCTGCTCGCGCTGCTGGCGGCGCTCATGGTGTTCAGCCTGTTCGTCGGCTACAGCGCGAGCGGCGAGAACCTGACGCGCTGGATCGACCAGGTGCAGCGGTTCGGCGTGGCGGTCGTCGCGATGCTGGTGATGGCGCAGCTGCCGCCCGCGTGGCTGCGCCGGATCTCGCCCGTCATCTACGGCCTCGGCATCGCGATGCTGCTGCTCGTCACCACGATCGGTCCCGTGCGCATGGGCGCGCAGCGGTGGCTCGACATCGGCCCGATCAGCTTCCAGCCCTCCGAACTGATGAAGCTCGCGGTGCCGATGATGGCGGCCTGGTACCTGCACGAGCGCCCGCTGCCGCCGTCGGCGAAGCACCTCGCCATCGCGCTGCTGATCATCGTGGTGCCGGCCGGCCTCGTGATCGAGCAGCCCGACCTCGGCACCGGCCTGCTGGTCGCGTCCGCCGGCCTGTTCGTCGTGTTCCTCGGCGGGCTGTCCTGGTGGCTGATCGGCGCCGGCGCCGTGGTCGCGCCGTTCGCCGCGTGGATCGGGTGGCACTTCCTGCACGACTACCAGCGCCAGCGCGTGCTCACGCTGCTCGATCCCTCCCAGGATCCGCTCGGCGCCGGCTACCACATCATCCAGTCGATGATCGCGATCGGCTCCGGCGGCGTGTTCGGCAAGGGCTGGACGAACGGCAGCCAGGCGCAGCTCGAGTTCCTGCCCGAACGTTCCACCGACTTCGTGTTCGCGGTGATCGGCGAGGAACTCGGACTGCTCGGCCAGGGTCTGCTCCTCGTGCTCTACCTGGGCGTGATCGGCCGCGCGCTCTACATGGCTTCCGAGTGCCAGGACACGTTCGCGCGGCTAGTGTCCGGCGCGTTCGCGCTGACTTTCTTCGTCTACGTGTTCGTCAATGCGGGCATGGTGGCCGGCATCCTGCCGGTAGTGGGCGTGCCGCTGCCGCTCGTCAGCTACGGCGGCACGTCCGCGGTCACGCTGCTGGCGAGCTTCGGTATCCTCATGTCGCTGTACCGGCACAGGAAGCTGGTGGGTTCATGACGCAACTGGCTCGTCCCGGGATTCCCCGGGGTCTTCACTCCCGCGCGGGCCGCGGCCTGCGCCTGCGCCGCGGCTTCGCGGCGGCCTGCGCCGCGGCCGGCGGTGCGCTCGTGCTGTGCGCGGGCACGGCGCTGGCGCCGACCCCGGCGCTCGCCTACGACGAGAGCCGGCCCGAGGTGAAGGCGTTCATCGACGAGGTCGCCGCCCGCAACCGGCTCGACCGCGACTGGGTCGCGAAGCTCGTGACCGGCGCGGAGTTCCGCCAGCCGATCATCGACCTGATGAGCCGGCCGGCCGAGCGCGTACGGCCGTGGTTCCAGTACCGCACCCATTTCCTGACCGAACGCCGCATCCGTGAAGGGCGCGAGTTCCTGGCGGTGCACCGCGACGCGCTCGAGGACGTGAGCCGGCGCTACGGCGTGCCGGCCGAGATCATCGTCGCGATCGTCGGGGTCGAGACCTTCTACGGGCGGATCACCGGCAGTTTCCGCGTCATCGACGCGCTCGCGACGCTGGCCTTCGACTTCCCGGCGCGCGCGCCGTACTTCCGCGGCGAGCTCGAGCAGTTCCTGCTGCTGGTGCGCGAAGCGAAGATCGATCCGCTGAAGGCCACCGGCTCCTACGCCGGCGCGATGGGCGCGCCGCAGTTCATGCCGCGCAGCTACCGCAACTTCGCGGTGGACGGCGACGCCGACGGCGGCATCGACCTCTGGACCGACTGGCGCGACGTCTTCGAGAGCGTCGCGAACTACATGGTCGAGCACGGCTGGCGCCGCGGCGAGCCGATCTACGCGACCGCGGACCTGTTCTACCCGGGTGTCGAGGGCCTGGTCGCCGGCCGCCTCGAACTCGCGCACACGGTGGACTCACTCGCGGGTCGGGGCGTCACGTTCGAGACCCGGCTGCCGGGCGAGACACGCGCGATGTTCGTCGCGCTCCGCGGCGAGGACGGCCCGACCTACCGCGTCGGCTTCAACAACTTCTGGGTCATCACCCGCTACAACCGCAGCCAGATGTACGCGCTCGCGGTGTCGGAACTGGCCGAGGCGATCGCGGCGGAGCCGGCGCCGGTGGCCCCGGAGGTCGCCACGCCGGCGGAAGGCTTCGTGCCGCCGCCGGCGCCGGCCGCCACGCCACCCGCCGCACCCGCACCGGGTGCCGCGACCGGCGCGACCGGAGCGGCCGCCGCGCAGTGACGGGCCGCGTCCGCCACGCGCCCGCGTCCGTGCCGCGCGCCTTCGTGCGCGCCGCCCTCGTCGGCGCGTGCTGCGCCCTGTGGCTCGCCGGCTGCGGCACCGCCCCCGTGCGGCCGGCACCGCCGGGCCCGGCCCCCGCGGAGCCGCGCCGCGACCGTCCCTCCGATGCGGAACTCCTGCGGCTCCCGGAGCCGATCCCCCGGGCGGAACCGCGCTCGCGGCGCGGCAACCCGCCGTTCTACGAGGTCTTCGGCGTGCGCTACGTCGTGCGCGAGACGGCTCGGGGCTACGTCGAACGCGGCGTGGCCTCGTGGTACGGTCCCGACTTCCACGGTCGCCAGACGTCGACCGGCGAACCCTACGACATGTATGCGCTGACGGCGGCGCATCCCACGCTGCCGCTGCCCGCGTACGTGCGGGTGACGAACCTCGCCAACGGCCGCTCGGTCGTCGTGCGCGTGAACGACCGCGGGCCGTTCAAGCGGAACCGGATCATCGACCTGAGCTACGCGGCGGCGCTGCGGCTCGACATGCTGCGCGAGGGCACGAGCCTCGTCGAAGTGCGCGCGCTCGAACCCGACGGCGCCGCGCCGCCGCCCCCGCAGGCCGCGCCGATCTACGCGCAGGCCGGCGCGTTCGCGATCGAGCAGAACGCCTTCCGCCTGCAGCGGCAGCTCGCCGACGCGGGCTTCCGCGACGCGTTCGTCAGGCGCGACGGCGTCGCGGGCCGGCCCGTGTGGCGCGTGCGGATCGGCCCCCTGCCCGGCGTGGACGCGTTCGACGGCCTCGTCGAACGCCTGCGGGCGCTCGGGCACGCCGACGTGCGGCTCGCCGCGGACTGACGCGCCGCGTACCATAAGTTTCCGTAAGCCGTGACCCCGCGCCGCGCACGGGAGCCTAGACTCCCGGCGCGCCAGTGCGCGGCCGGTCGCCCGAACCCGGCGCCGGCGCGACGGACCGGCTCCCGAATTCCAGCCAAAGGATTGTCTGCCCGATGAGGACTCGCCACTCCCTGCTGACCGCGACGCTGTTCGGAGCCGTGCTGCTCGCGAACGCGGCCGCACCGTCTGCCGCGCACGCCGCCGCCGCGGTCGCGCCGCCCGCGCCCGCCGCCGCGATGCCCGTGCCGCCGCCGCCGGCCGTGCCCACGCGCGCCTACGCGCTGCTCGACGTGGCCAGCAACCAGGTGCTGGCCGCGATGAACGAGAACCAGCGGATGGAGCCGGCCAGCCTGACGAAGCTGATGACGGCCTACGTCGTCTTCCACGCGCTCGAGGACGGCAAGCTGAAGCTCGAGCAGGAAGTGCCGATCAGCGAGTACGCCTGGCGCACCGGCGGCGCGAAGTCCGGCGGCTCGACCTCGTTCCTCGACCTCGGCTCGCGCGTGCGCGTCGTCGACCTGATCCAGGGCATGATCGTGCAGTCGGGCAACGACGCCTCGATCGCGCTCGCGGAAGCCGTGGCCGGCAACGAGGCCACCTTCGCGGTGCTGATGAACCAGCACGCGAAGCGGCTCGGCATGACGGGCACGAACTGGACGAACTCGCCCGGCCTGCCGGACCCGAACCAGTACACCACCGCGCGCGACCTCGCGATCCTCTGCGGCGCGATCATCCGCGAGTTCCCGCAGTACTACCGCTGGTACTCGCAGCGCGAGTTCACCTTCAACGGCATCACGCAGCGCAACCGCAACGGCCTGCTCGACCGCGACCCGAGCGTCGACGGCATCAAGACCGGCCACACCTCGAGCGCGGGCTACAACCTGGCGAGCTCGTCGTTCCGCAACGGCATGCGTCTCGTCTCCGTGGTGATGGGCAGCGACGGCTTCCGCACGCGCGAGGACGCGAGCGCGGCGCTGCTCGGCTACGGCTTCAGCTTCTTCGAGTCGCGCCGCCTCTACCGGGCGGGCCAGCAGGTCGGCACCACGACCGTCTTCAAGTTCGGCGACCCGATCAACGTGGTGGTGCGCCGCGACCTCGTCGCCACCGCGCCGCGGGGTCAGTTCGCGAACGTGCGCGCGCAGCTGATCCTGAACCCGCGGCTCGTGGCGCCGCTCGCGGCGAACCAGCCGATCGGCAAGGTGCGCGTGTCGATGGGCGACCGCGTGATCGCCGAGCTGCCCGCGTTCCCGCAGCAGGCCGTCGAGCCCGGCAACGTGTTCCGCCGGCTGATCGACACCGTGCGGCTCTGGCTGGCCTGAGGCTGCCGTGAGCGCACCCCTGCCGATCGCCTACCTCGACGGGCAGTTCCTCGCCGTCGCCGAGGCGCGCATCTCGCCGCTCGACCGCGGGTTCCTGTTCGCGGACGCCGTGTACGAGGTGCTGCCGGCCTACGGCGGCCGCCCGTTCCTGTTCACGCCGCACTTCGACCGCCTCGACCGCAGCTGCCGCGAGATCCGCCTGCAGCCTCCGCACTCGCGCGCCGAGTGGGCGAGGCTCCTGACCGGACTCGTCGAGCGCAACGGCGGCGGCGACATGTACCTCTACGTGCACGTCTCGCGCGGCGCCGAGAACGACCGCAACCACGCGATCCCGAAGGCCGTGCGCCCGACCGTCTTCGCGATGGCCATGCCGCTGCCGCCCGTCACCGACGACGTCAAGCGCGACGGCGTCGCGGCGATCACGACCGAGGACCCGCGCTGGAAGCGCTGCGACATCAAGAGCACTTCGCTGCTGGGCAACGTGCTCGCGAAGACGCTCGCAGCCGATGCCGGCGCGACCGAAGCGATCCTGCTGGCCGGAGGCCTGCTTCGCGAGGGCTCGTCGACCTCCGTGCTGGTCGTGCGCGACGGCGTACTGCATGCGCCGCCCGAGGGCCCCGAGATCCTGCCCGGCACCACGCGCGCGCTGGTGTTCGAGCTCGCCAGGCGCACCGGCGTGCGCGTGCGCGTCGAGCCCGTGCCCGAAGCCGTGCTGCGCGGCGCCGACGAACTGCTGATCTCGTTCGCGACGCGCGGCGTGCTGCCGGTCACGCGCCTCGACGGCGCGGCGGTCGGCACCGGGCGGCCAGGCCCGGTGTGGACGCGCCTCTACGAAGCCCTCGAGGCCTACAAGGTCGAGGTCGCGTCGCAGCCGCTGTACTGAGCCGCGAGCCCGGGCGCGCGGACGGCAGGCGCCGCGCGGCGCGGCGGCCGGCGGGCGCGACCGCGCGCCGCCTTGCAACCGCGGCAGGCCGCCTCCATGCTGCCCCGATGACCATCGACTCGGACTCCACGCCGCTCGAATTCCCCTGCAACTACCCGGTCAAGGTGCTGGGCCGGAACTCGCCGGAGTTCCGGGCGCGCATGCTGCAGGTGATGGCGCTGCACTTCGGCCCGGTCGAGTCCGTCAACGTCACCGAGCGGATCAGCCGCGACGGCAACTACCTGTCGCTGACCTGCACGGTGCGCGCCGAGAGCCGCGAGCAGCTCGACCGCACGTACCGCGACCTGCACTCCACGGGGCTCGTGCTCTACGCGCTCTGAGGACGTGCGGGCGCCGCCGCCCAGGCCGGCTCGCCCGGCAGCCGCAGGTGGCGCCACAGGTGCGGCAGCAGGCCGCGGGCCGCGTCTTCCGGCGCGAGGCGCACGCCGAGCGAGGCCAGGTCCACCACCTCGAGCCCCGCGTAGCCGCACGGGTCGATCCGCCGGAACGGCTCCAGGTCCATCGCGACGTTCAGCGCCAGCCCGTGGTAGCTGCAGCCGCGCCGGATGCGCAGCCCGAGACTCGCGAGCTTCCGGCGCTCGACGTACACGCCCGGCGCGTCGCGCCGCGAGGCCGCGGCGACGCCGAGCTCCGCCGCGTACGCGACGATCGCATCCTCGATCGCGGTGACGAGCTCGCGCACGCCGAGCTTCGAACGCCGCAGGTCCAGGAGCGGATAGACGACGAGCTGCCCCGGACCGTGGTAGGTCACCTGGCCACCGCGGTCGACGTTCACGACGGGAACGTCGCCCGCCGCGAGCACGTGCTCGGCGCGGCCGTTCAGCCCCAGCGTGTAGACCGGCGGGTGCTCGAGGCACCAGAGCTCGTCGGGCGCGTCCGCAGCGCGGGAGTCGGTGAGCCGCTGCATCGCGCGCCACGTCGGCTCGTAGGGCACGCGGCCGAGCCAGCGCGCGACCGCGACCGGCCGTGGTTCGCCTTCGGGCCGTGGAGCGTCCGCGTCGTGCGGCAGCGTCGCCAACGGTGGCGGGCTCAGCCGAGCCCCGCGTTGTTGCGTTCGAGCGCACGCTCGGCGCGGTAGCTCGACCGCACCATCGGGCCCGACACGCACTCGAGGAAGCCGAGGCCGAGCGCGACCTCGCGCAGGTGCGCGAACTGCTCCGGGGTGACGAAGCGCGCGACGGGCAGGTGGTTCGCCGTCGGCCGCAGGTACTGGCCGAGCGTCAGGATGTCGACCTGCGCCTCGCGCAGGTCGCGCATGCACTCGACGACCTCGTCGTCGGTCTCGCCGAGGCCGAGCATCAGGCTGGTCTTCGTCAGCACCGCGGGCCGGTGGCGCTTGGCGAACGCGAGCACGTCGATCGTGCGGTCGTAGCCGGCGCGCGGATCGCGAACCGGGTGCGTGAGGCGCTCCACGGTCTCGACGTTCTGCGCGAACACCTCGAGGCCGCTGTCGACGACCGTCGCGACGTCGGCCTCGACGCCCTGGAAGTCGGGCGTCAGCGCCTCCACCGCGGTCGCGGGGCTGCGCTCCTTGATTGCGCGCACGCAGGCCGCGTAGTGCGCCGCGCCGCCGTCCGGCAGGTCGTCGCGGTTGACGCTGGTCAGCACCACGTACTTCAGGCCCATCAGCGCGACGGTGTTCGCGACGTTCGCGGGCTCCTCCGCGTCGAGCCAGCCGCGCGGGTTGCCGGTGTCCACCGAGCAGAACCGGCACGCGCGCGTGCAGACCGCGCCCATCAGCATGATCGTCGCGGTGCCGGCGTTCCAGCACTCGCCGATGTTCGGGCACTTCGCCTCTTCGCAGACGGTGGCGAGCCGGTGCTCGCGCACCGTGCGCTTCACCGACTCGAAGCGCGCGCCCGCCGGCATCGGCGCGCGCAGCCACGGCGGCTTGCGCCCGACCACGAGCGGCTCGGCGCTCGCGGTGGCCTTGATGCCGTCGCGGATCGCGGTGAAGCCCTGCGGAGTGACGTACTTCTGGCCGCTCGCGGGCCGCGGGCCGGTCGAGCCGGCGGCCGAGGGGCCTGCGACGACGACGGGAATTCCCTTGAGTTCGGGCACGGGGCGGATCCGGGTGGGAGGCGCTGGGCGGGGCCGCCGATTCTACGCGCTGGCGGCCCTATCCGCGCCCCGCGGGGCCGCGCCGCGCAACTCGGCGTCCAGGGCAGCGAGGCGTTCGGGCGTGCCGACGTCGGTCCAGCGGCCGCGGTACAGCTCGGCCGTGGCGAGGCCGGCGTGGATCGCGCGGTCCAGCAGGGGCTTCAGCGGGCGCTTGCCCGGCGGCTGGCCGCGGAACAGTTCGGGCCGGTAGCTCGCGATGCCGGAGAACGTGTGCCGGCGCGGCCCGTCGTAGCGGCACTCGCCCGCCTCGAGACCGAAGTCGCCGCGCGGGTGCTGCGGCGGATTCGGCACCAGCACCAGGTGCGCGAGACGCCCGGGTGCCGGCGCGAGCGGCACCGGGGCGTCGGTCCACACGTCGCCGTTGACCACCGCGAACGGCCCCTCCCCGAAGTGCGCGAGCGCGTTGACGATGCCGCCGCCGGTCTCGAGCGGCTCCGGCCCCTCGTCCACGTAGTGCAGGCGCAGGCCGAAGCCGGAACCGTCGCCGAGCGCGGCCGGAATGCGCTCGCCGAGCCACGACAGGTTGACGACCACGTCCGTGACGCCGGCCCGCGCGAGGCGCTCGAGGTGCCACACGATCAGCGGCCTGCCCCCGGCCTCGAGCAGCGGCTTCGGGCAAGTCAGCGTCAGCGGGCGCATGCGCTCGCCGCGGCCGGCGGCGAGGATCATCGCGCGCGTCACGCGCTCGCGCGCGGTCACGCGCGGGCGTCCGCGAGCGCGCGTCGCTGCGCGGCCTCGAAGCGCGGCGCGACGACCTCGTCGAGGAGGCGCGCCAGTTCCGCGAGCTCGCCGTAGGCGCGCGCCGCATCCCGCACGTACGCGAGCACGGTCGGCAGGTCGTGCAGGTAGCCGGACTTGCCGTCGCGGTACCAGAGCCGCGCGAAGATGCCGAGCACCTTGAGGTGACGCTGCACGCCCATCAGGTCGAACCAGCGGACGAACTCGCGGGCGTCGGGCAGTGCGAGCCCCGCCGCGACCGCGCGCTCGCGGTAGTCGCGCACCCAGCCCAGCACGCGATCGCGCGGCCAGACCACGTAGCAGTCCTTGTAGAGCGAGACGAGGTCGTACGTGACCGCGCCGCGCACCGCGTCCTGGAAGTCGAGGATGCCGGGGTTGCGGTCGTCGCAGACCATCAGGTTCCGCGAGTGGTAGTCCCGGTGCACGAACACCTGCGGCTGTTCGAGCGCAGCGACCGCGAGCCGCGCCGAGGCGCGCTCGACCAGGTCGCGCGTGGCGGCGTCCGGCGAAACGCCGAGATGCCGGCCGAGGAACCACTCCGGGAACAGTTGCACCTCGCGGTCGAGCAGGTGCACGCCGTACGGCGCGAGGGCGGCGGCGGCGGCCTGGCCGCGCGTCTGGATCGCGAGCAACGCCGCGGCGGCGTCGGCATAGAGCCGGTCCACGTCGGCGCCGCCGTTCAGCGCGGCAAGGTAGTGCCGCGAGCCGAGATCGGTCAGCAGCAGGAAGCCGTGCGTGCGGTCCTCCTCGAGGACGCGCGGCACGTGGACGCCGATCGCGTCGAGCGCCCGGGCCACGCCGACGAACGGACCGAGGTCCTCCCGGTCGGGCGGCGCATCCATCGCGACGTAGGTGGCGCCGCCGTCGCGCACGCGGAAGTACCGGCGGAAGCTCGCGTCCGCCGAGGCCGGCTCGACCGTGGCGTCGCGGCGCCCCAGCCCTGCGCGGATCCAGCGGGTGAGGCTCTCGAGCCGGGCGTCGGGCGCGCGGGGCGCCGGGGTCGGTTCGGGTCGGAGGTTCATGGGGCGCCAAGTATAATGACCGGCACCCTGCCTACCGTGCGCCACCGTTCCGGGACTGCGACTTGGCCCCTGCCCTACCTCCCGCAGTCCCCCGGCGCCGCGTCGCTCCGCCGCCGCGCGGCGTCCGGCACGCCGCCGGCGGCGTCGTGCTGGTCGCCCTCGCGCTCGCCGTTCCCGGCCTCGCCGCGGCGCAGTCCTGTCCCGTGCCGCTGCCGGCACCGTCCACCGCCGAGCGCGTCGTCGACCCCGACGCACCGATCGAGGTGTCGAGCGAGGGCGCGGAGGTCACCGACGCCGGCGACGCGGTGCTGAGCGGCGAGGTGCGCGTCCGCCAGGGCGACCGCCAGCTGACGGCCCAGGACGCACGCTACGACGCCGCGCGTCAGGCGTTCGTCGTGCAGGGCAGCGTCGAGTACCGGGATCCGCAGATCCGCCTCGGCGGCGACACGGCGACCTGGAGCACGACCGGCGGCGGCCGCTTCGGCGGCGCGCAGTTCGAGATCCCGGGCCGTGCGGCACGCGGCAGCGCCGAGACCATCACGCTCACGCCCGAGGGCGATCTCGGCCTCGACGAGGTCGAGTACACCACCTGCCCGCCGGGCGAGCGCGACTGGTTCCTGCGCGCGGACCGCATCGACATCGACCAGTCGCGGGCGCGGGGCACCGGCCGCAACGTGCGGCTCGACTTCAAGGGCGTGCCGATTCTCTATACGCCGGTGATCTCGTTCCCGGTCGGCGACGCGCGCAAGACCGGCTTCCTGTTCCCGACCTACGGCCAGTCGAGCCGCAACGGCTTCGAGCTCGCCGCACCGTGGTACTGGAACGTCGCGCCGAACTACGACGCGACGCTTACGCCGGGCGTGATGTCGAAGCGCGGCGTCACGCTCGACGGCGAGTTCCGCTGGCTGGGGCCGCTCACGCGCGGCCAGTTCGACGCCGAGTGGCTGCCCGGCGACCGGCTCGCCGACCAGGACCGCAGCTACCTGCGCCTCGCGCACCGCTGGGACGTCGCGCCGCGACTGCGCTTCGACCTGCGCGCGGCGCACGCCAGCGACGGCCGCTACTTCGAGGACTTCGGCCTCGGTCCCGAGGGCACGAGCGTGCTGTTCCTCGAGCGCATCGCGACCGCGACCTACCTGGACCGTCACTGGCGCGCGATCGCGCTGGTGCAGGAGTTCCAGACCATCGACCGCCTGATCGCGCCGGCGGACCGCCCGTACGCGCGTGCGCCGCAGCTCGCGTTCCGCGGCCGCTGGGGCGGCACGAGCGGACTCGGGTTCGAGATGCGCGGCGAGGCGGTGAACTTCCAGCGCGACGTCGGCGTGACCGGCGCGCGCTTCGACGTCGAGCCGACGCTGCGCTGGGCGTGGCGGCGGCCCGGCGCGTTCTTCGTGCCGGCGGTGAGCTTCCGCGCCACGCAGTACGCGCTCGACGACGTGGCGGATGGCGCCGACGACGCACCGCGCCGCACGGCGCCGCTCGCGACCGTGGACGCCGGGCTCGTATTCGAGCGCAGCGCCGGGCGCCGCGTGCAGACGCTCGAGCCGCGGCTCGTCTACACCTACGTGCCGTTCCGCGAGCAGTCGGACCTGCCGCTGTTCGACACGGGCCTGCCGGACCTGAACCTCGTGCAGTTGTTCCGGCCGGAGCGCTACGTCGGCGCGGACCGGCTCGGCGACGCGAACCAGCTCGCCGCGGGCGCGACAGGTCGGCTGATCGACGCGGACACCGGCCGCGAGCTGGTCGCGGCCACCGTCGGCCAGATCCGCTACTTCGACACGCCGCGCGTGCGGCTGCCGGGCGAGCCGCCGACCACCCGCGAGTCCTCGGACGCGTTCGCCCAGGTGACCGTCAGCGCGTTCGACCGGTGGAACGTGCAGCTCGCGCAGCAGTACGACACCCAGGAGCGCCGCTCGGTGCGCTCGCTGGTGCGCGTGCAGTACGACTTCGAGGGCGGCCGCGTCGCGAACCTCGGCTACCGCTTCCGCCGCGGCCTGCTGGAGCAGCTGGAAGGCTCGTTCGCGTGGCCGGTCTCCGAGTCCTGGAACCTATACGGTCGCCACGTGTACTCGCTGCGGGACTCGAGCCCGATCGAGTCGCTGGCGGGCCTCGAGTACCGCGCGTGCTGCTGGCGCGTGCGGCTGGTCGGCTCCCGCTACGTCAGCAGCCGCACCGGCGAGCAGGACACCGGCGTCTCGCTCCAGCTGGAACTGAACGGCCTGTCGAATGTCGGAACCCCGGCCGATGCTTTCCTGAGGCGGCCGGTTCGGTGATACTCCCGGGCCTTCCGGGACGCCGCCCGCCGGGCCGCCGACCCACCCTGGAACCTCCCATGCGCTTCGAAGCCCCCTCGAATCCCCACCCGCGCGCCCGCTTGCTCGGCCGGCCGGCCGTGATCGTTGCGGCGCTCGCGGTCGCGGCCGCGACCGCGCTGGCGGCCACGCCCGCCGTCGCGCAGACCCGCGGCCTGGGCGCCAGCGGCGAGCTGCTCGACCGCATCGCCGTCGTCGTCAACGACGGCGTGGTGCTGCAGAGCCAGGTGGACCAGCAGGTGGCGCTGATCACCCAGCGCCTGCGCCAGCAGGGCACGCCGCTGCCGCCCGCATCCGTGCTGCGCCAGCAGATCACCGAGCGGCTGGTGCTCCAGGAGATCCAGCTGCAGCGCGCACAGCGCGTGGGGCTCCGCGTCGGCGACGAGGCCCTGAACAACGCGGTGCGCGACGTCGCGCGGCAGAACAACATCGAGTTCTCGCGGCTGCCGGACGTGCTCGCGGCCGAGGGCATCAACTACGCCGAGTACCGCGAGCAGATGCGCCGCGAGATGACCCTCTCGCTGCTGCGCCAGCGCGACGTCTTCGCGCGCATCTACGTGAGCCCGCGCGAGCTCGACCAGTTCGTCGCCAAGCAGGCGCAGGACGCGGCCGGCGACGATCTCTACGAGGTCTCGCACATCCTGCTGTCGCTGCCCGAGGCGGCCTCGCCGGGGCAGCTCGACGAGGTCGAGAAGAAGGCCGAGGACGTCTACGCCCGCGCGCAGCGCGGCGAGGACTTCGGCCAGCTCGCGGTCGCCTATTCGCAGGCGCAGACCGCGCTCGAGCGCGGCAAGATCGGCTGGCGCAAGGGCACGGAACTGCCGACGTTCATGGCGGACGTCGTGAAGCAGCTGAAGCCCGGCGAGGTGTCGCGCCCGGTGCGCACGCCGTCCGGCTTCCACGTGATCCGCCTCGACGCCGAGAAGAGCGACGACCAGCCGGTGATCGTCGAGCAGATAAACGCCCGCCACATCCTGGTCAAGCCCAACGAGCTGCAGGACGACGAGACGGTGCGCGGCCGCCTCGCCGGCATCCGCGACCGCATCGCGAAGGGCACCGAGGACTTCGCGGCGATCGCGAAGGCCGTGTCGGAGGATCCGGGCTCCGCCGCCGAGGGCGGCGATCTCGGCTGGACCAGCCCCGGCACGTTCGTGCCCGAGTTCGAACAGGCGCTCGCCTCGCTCGCCGAGGGCGAGATCAGCCAGCCCTTCCGCACGCAGTACGGCTGGCACATCGCCCAGCTGATCGGCAAGCGCACGCAGGACATGAGCAGCGAGGAACGCCGTCGCCGCGCGTTCGAGCAGCTGCGCGCGTCGAAGGCCGACGAGGAAACCGAGCTGTGGCTCCGCCGACTCCGCGACGAGGCGTTCGTCGACTACAGGATGTGAAGGCGGTGCCGTCGGGCCGCGACGGCCCGCCCGCGATCGTCGTCACCTCCGGGGAGCCGGCGGGCATCGGTCCCGACCTGTGCCTCGCGCTCGCCGAGCGCGACTGGCCCTGTCGCCTCGTCGTCGCCGCGGATCCCGACCTGCTCGCCGCGCGCGCGCGCGAACTCGGCAAGCGCGTCGTGCTGGTCGAGGTGCGGCCGTCCGAGGCGATGCTGCACGTCCGCGGGCGCCTGCAGGTGCTGCCGGTGCGCCTCGCGACGCCGACGGTCGCCGGCCGCCTCGATGCCGCGAACGCGTCCTACGTACTCGAACTGCTGCGCACCGCCGTCGCCGGCTGCGTGCGCGGCGAGTTCGCGGCGCTGGTCACGGCGCCGGTGCAGAAGAGCGTCATCGCGGAATCCGGCGTCGCGTTCAGCGGGCACACCGAGTTCCTCGCGGAACTGACCGGCGCGAAGCTGCCGGTGATGCTGCTGGTCGCCGACCGCCTGCGCGTCGCGCTCGCGACCACGCACCTGCCCCTGCGCGAGGTGCCGGACGCGATCACGAGCGACGGCCTCTACGACGTGATCGAGGTGCTCGCGCAGGGCCTGCGCGAGCGCTTCGGGCTCGAGCGCGCGCGGATCCTCGTCTGCGGCCTGAACCCGCACGCCGGCGAGAGCGGTCATCTCGGCCACGAGGACGACGCGGTGATCCGCCCCGCGATCGCGCGCGCCCAGGCGCGCGGCATCGCCGCGCGCGGCCCGGTGCCAGCCGATACCGCCTTCACCTCGCGCAGCCTCGCGGACGCCGACGCAGTGCTCGCGATGTACCACGACCAGGGACTGCCGGTACTGAAGCACTCGGGCTTCGGCCACGCCGTGAACGTGACGCTCGGCCTGCCGATCGTGCGTACGTCCGTGGACCACGGCACGGCGCTCGACCTCGCCGGCACCGGGCGCGCAGACCCGGGCAGCCTGTACGCGGCGCTCGAACTCGCGCTCGACTGCGTGCGCGCGTGAGCCCGCCCCGGCACGGCGGCGCGAGCGGCGGACGCGGCGCGCGCGGCGGTGGCTCGCGCGGCAGCGGTCGCGGCGGCGGGTCGGACCGGGGTCACGGCGCCGCGTCGGCGCCCGGCATACGGGCGCGCAAGCGCTTCGGCCAGCACTTCCTGCACGACCCGAACGTGGTCGCCCGCATCGTGCACGCGATCGACCCGCGCGACGGCGATCGCCTCGTCGAGATCGGGCCCGGCCTCGGCGCGCTCACGCTGCCGCTGCTCGACCGTGCGCAACGGCTCGAAGTGGTCGAGATCGACCGCGACGTGATCCCTGTGCTGCGGGAACGCGCGGCCGGGCGCGGCGAACTCGTGGTGCACGAGGCCGACGCGCTCGAGTTCGACTTCGCCGCGCTGCGCGCCGACGGCCCGCGGCTGCGCCTCGCCGGCAACCTGCCCTACAACATCTCTACGCCGCTGCTGTTCCACCTGCTCGACGCCGCCGACGCCATCGTCGACATGCACTTCATGCTGCAGAAGGAGGTCGTGGACCGGATGGCGGCGCGGCCCGACACCGGCGACTACGGTCGCCTGACCGTGATGCTCGCGGCGCGTTGCGCGGTCGAGAAGCTGTTCGACGTCGGCCCCGGCGCGTTCCGCCCGCCACCGCGCGTCGACTCGAGCATCGTGCGGCTGCGGCCGCACGCGGAGCCGCCGTTCGCGGTGCCCGACCCGGCGCGCTTCGCGCGCGTCGTCGCGGCAGCGTTCGGCCAGCGCCGCAAGACACTGCGCAACGCGCTGCAGGGCCTCGTGGACGCCCCGGGTTTCGAGGCCGCGGGCGTCGATCCTGGACGCCGTGCCGAGACCCTCGCGCCCGCGGAGTACGGCGCGCTCGCCCGCACCCCGGCACCCGCCGCGGCCGGGCCCTAGTCCCGCCTCGCTATAATCGCGCTCGAGCCCTTCGCGCCAGGAGCCACCGATGAACGCCACGGCACCCGCGACCCCGTACCGGAGGATCCTGCTCCTCGTCGACCTCACCGACGACAGTCGCGTGATCGGCGCCCGCGCCCGCGCGGTGGCGGCGGCGACCGGGGCGGAGGTGTCCCTGCTGCACGTCGTCGAGTACGTGCCGGTCGAGCCGATGGGCGAGACGCTGTTGCCGGCCGTGCAGATCGAGGAGGAACTCGTGAAGCGCGCCGGACAGCGCCTGCGCGAACTCGCCGTCGCGCTCGGCCTGCCGGACGCCCCGTGTCGCGTCGAGGCCGGCAACACGAAGACAGAGATCCTGCGGGTCGCGCAGGAGACCGGCACGGACCTCATCGTGATCGGCAGCCGCGAGCGCCACGGCCTGTCGATCCTCGTGAACCTGACCGAGGACACGATCCTGCACGCCGCGCCGTGCGACGTGCTCGCGGTGCGCCTCAAGTAGAATCGACGGGCCCGCGCGTCGCGGGCCCCCGCTCCTCGACCGAGTACCCGCCCGTGGCCGAGCACCGCATCAGCGTCGACGTCGACACCACCTACGTCGAGGAGCAGTCCGAGCCGCGCGAAGGCCGCTACGTATTCGCGTACACGATCACGATCCGCAACGTCGGCACCGTGCCGGCGAAGCTGCTGACGCGCCACTGGATCATCACCGACGCGAACGGCAAGGTGCAGGAAGTGCGCGGCGACGGCGTGGTCGGCGAGCAGCCGCACCTGAAGCCGGGCCAGGGTTTCCGCTACTCGAGCGGCGCCGTCCTGGAGACGCCCGTCGGGGCGATGCAGGGCAGCTACCAGATGCTCGCCGACGACGGCCGGCGCTTCGACGCGCCGATCCCGCCATTCCGCCTGTCGATGCCCGGCCTCGTGAACTGACGCGCATGGCGGTCTACGCGATCGGCGACCTGCAGGGCTGCCACGACGAATTCCGCGCGCTCCTCGACCGCCTGGATTTCGATCCTGCCGCCGACCGCCTGTGGCTCGTCGGCGATCTGGTCAACCGCGGCCCCGGCTCGCTCGAGACGCTGCGCACCGTCCGCGGGCTCGGCGAGTCCTGCGTGACGGTGCTCGGGAACCACGACCTGCACCTGCTGGCGGTGGCCGCGGGCGCGGGTCGCGGCCTGAAGGCGGGCGACACGCTCGACGCGATCCTGGCCGCGCCCGACCGCGACGAACTGCTCGCGTGGCTGCGCACGCGCCGGCTGCTGCATCACGACGCCGCGCTCGGCTGGACGCTGGTGCACGCCGGGCTCGCGCCGCAGTGGACGCTCGACGAAGCGCTCGCCTGCGCGCGCGAGGTCGAGGCCGCGCTCGCCGCCGACCCGCGCGAGTTCTTCGCGCAGATGTACGGCAACCAGCCGGACCGCTGGAGCCCCGAGCTCGCGGGCCACGACCGCCTGCGCTTCACGGTCAACTGCACGACCCGGCTGCGCTACTGCAGCGCGGACGGACGGCTGCTGCTCGGCCCGAAGGGTCCGCCGGAATCCGCGCCGCCCGGCGCGATCCCGTGGTTCCGCGTGCCGGGACGGCGCACGCGCGACGCGCGCGTGGTGTGCGGGCACTGGTCCGCGCTCGGCTGGTACACGGGCGACGGCGTGCTGTCGCTCGACACCGGCTGCGTCTGGGGCCAGCGCCTCACCGCCGTGCGGCTCGACGCGTACCCGGGCGAGCGTTGGCCGACCGCGACGGACGCGGTCTGGACCCCGTGCCGCGGCGCGGCCGCGATCGACGCCGTCGGCAGCGCCGGCGAATGAGCGCGTGCGCGACGCCGACGTTCCCCGACCTGCGCGGCAAGGCCGTGCTCGTCACGGGTGGCGCGCGCGGGCTCGGCCGCATCGCCGCGAATCACTATGCGGCACAGGGCATGCGCGTCGCGCTCGCGGGCCGCGATGCGTCGAGCCTCGAGGCCGCGCGCGCGGAACTCGCCGCGCTCGGCACGGACTGCCACGCGGTCGTGCTGGACGTCACGAACGCCGCGTCGGTCGAGGCGGGCGTCGCCGAGGTCGAGCGCTGGAGCGGCGGTCTCGACGTGCTGCTGAACAACGCAGGCCGCGCGGTCGTCAAGCCCGCGCTCGAGCAGGACGAGGGTGACTGGAACGCGGTGCTCGACACGAACCTGAAGGGCTGCTGGCTGGTCGCGCGGCGGGTCGCGCTCGGGATGCGGGACGCGGGTCGCGGCGGCAGCGTCGTGAACGTCGCGTCGATCGTCGGGTTGCAGCCGGTGGGCCAGCTGGCGCCGTACGCGGCCTCGAAGGCGGGTCTGCTGCACCTCACGCGCCAGCTCGCGATGGAGTGGGCACGCCACCGCATCCGCGTGAACGCGATCGCGCCCGGCTACTTCGAGACCGACATGAATCGCGGCTTCTTCGACACCGAGGCCGGCCGCGCGGTGCTGAACCGCATGCCGCAGCGACGCCTCGGGACGGCCGCGGACCTGGCGGGTCCGCTGCTGCTGCTCGCGTCCGAGGCGTCCGCGTTCATGACCGGCGCCGTGCTCGCCGTGGACGGCGGGCACTCCTGCGCGTCGCTCTAGCCCCCGCGGCCGCGCGAGCCTTCAGCGCCCCGCGGGCGCGTCGGCCTCCGGCAGCGCCCCGAGCACCTCGACGCGCAGCCGCACGTCCGCGCCGGACACCTGACCCGGCGCGCAGCGGACCCGATCGTCGAGTCCCCGCGTCCTGAACTTCGGCAGCACGTCGCGCGCGAACTGCTCGAGAAGCTCGCAGTCGCCGGCCTCGATCCAGCGCGGCGAGCGCGCCGCGAATTCGACCGTGCGCCAGGCGCCCACGCCGGGCTCGGGCGCGGTCGCCGGCTTCAGCGGCGGCACGTCGCGACCGAGACGGCGTGCCGGCGCCTCGGGCTTCGGCGGCGGGGGCGGCGGCACGTCGGCGGCCGGCACCAGCGTGTGGAACACCAGTCGCACGCTCGGAAACCGGGAGATCCGGTCGAAGCCCCCGTCGCAGCCCGCGACCCGAGCCTCGGCACCGGGCCGCGCGCCGACGTACTCGAGCAGGCGCCCCACCTTGGCCGCGAGCACGTCGCAGGCGTAGAACGAGGTCAGGCCGACGTAGCGGAACACCATCTCGTGCCGCTCCCAGACGCCCTCGACCGGCCCCGCGACCGTCGCGCCGTCCGCCGCGGAGACCGGCGAGCCGGCGCGCTCGGCGCCTGCGGTCGCCGCCACGGCGACCGAGCCGACCGCAGTCATCCAGGCCAGGCACAGGCCAGCGGCCACGCGAACACTGAACCGCCGGGACATCGACGGGCGGACTTCGGACATCGGCGTTTCCTCCTCGAAGGGATCGGACCCCGCCACGCGGCCGGGGTTCGCGTGACGAGGGGCGGTCCGGACCCCCGAGGCTATAATGCCGCCACACCATGCGCCCGACCGCCCCCTTCGACCTGCAGCGCTGGATCGACGCGCACCGCCACGAGCTGAAGCCGCCCGTCTCGAACCGGCAGATCTTCCCGGCGGGGGACTTCATCGTGATGGCGGTCGGCGGCCCGAACGCGCGGAAGGACTACCACGTCGATCCCGGCGAGGAGTTCTTCTACCAGCTGGAAGGCACGCTGACGCTGAAGACGATGCAGGACGGCGGGCCGGTCGACTACCGCGTGCGCGGCGGCGAGGTGTTCCTGCTGCCGGCGTTCGTACCCCACTCGCCGCAGCGCGAGGCGGGCTCGATCGGGCTCGTGGTCGAACGCCGGCGCCTGCCCGGCGAGCAGGACGGTTTCCAGTGGTACTGCGAGCACTGCCACGCGCTGCTCTACGAGGAGCACTTCGTGCTCGAGAACATCGAGACCCAGTTCCCGCCGGTGTTCGAGCGCTTCTACGCGCATGCGACGAAGCGCACCTGCGGCCGGTGCGGCACGGTCATGGAGCGCCCGTGACCGCCGTCGTGCTCACCGCCGCGGGCGGCCGCTATTCGGCCGACCTCTCGGACCCGCTGCCGCTCGCGATGCCCCTCGACTTCGACGGCGTGCAGCCCAATCACTTCGGGGCGCCGCGAGCCCACGCGCAGCCGCTGGCGGGCGGCGGCTTCGTCGGCGACGTGCGCGCCGGCGGCTCCGTGAACTGCGAGACGCTGACGCTCGTGCCCCACTGCAACGGCACGCACACCGAGTGCGTCGGACACGTGACCACCGATCGCACCGCCGTGCACGAGGTGCTGAAGGGCGGCCTGTTCCTCGCGCGGCTCGTGTCCGTGCGGCCGGAACCGGTCGGCGACGCGCCGGACACGCGCGATCCGGACGCCGGCCCGACCGAACGCGCGATCACCGCGCGGCTGCTCGAAGCGGCGCTCGCAGGCGCGCCGGGCGAGGCCTCCGCGCTCGTGGTGCGCACGCTGCCGAACGACGCCACGAAACTGTCGCGCCGGTACGAAGGCGCCGCACCGGCGCCGTACTTCACGCCCGAGGCGGCCGCGGTGCTGGTGGCGGCCGGCATCCGTCACGTCGTGGTGGACCTGCCGTCGCTGGACCGAGCCGAGGACCGCGGGCGCCTCGCCGCACACCGCGTGTTCTGGGGGCTGCCGCCGGGCGCGAAGCGGGCGCACGAGGCGGCCCGCGGGGACTGCACGATCACCGAACTGGCGTGGATCGCGCCGACGATCCGCGACGGCGTCTACCTGCTCGACCTCCAGGTGCCGGCCTTCATGAGCGACGCGGCCCCCAGCCGCCCCCTGCTCTACCCCGCGCGCCCGCATGACTGACGCGGGCCTGCGCGAGGCCGCGGCGCTCGACGCCGCCGACCCGCTGCGCGAGTTCCGGGCCCGGTTCGCGATCCCGCGCGCGGCGCACGGCGGCGAAGCCATCTACTTCTGCGGTCACTCGCTGGGGCCGCAGCCGCTCGCCGCCGCCGCGCGCGTGCGCGACCTGCTCGACGACTGGGCCATGCTCGGCGTGCGCGGTCACGTCGAGGGAACCAGGCCGTGGCTGCCTTACCACGAGCCGTTCGCCGCCCCGCTGGCGCGGCTCGTCGGCGCCGAACCCGCCGAGGTGGTCGCGATGAACTCGCTGACCGTGAACCTGCACCTGATGCTCGTCAGCTTCTACCGACCCACGGCCGCGCGACACCGCATCCTGCTCGAACGCCACGCGTTCCCGTCCGACCGCTACGCGCTGGCTTCGCAGGTGCGGTTCCACGGTTACGATCCGGCGTCCGCCCTGCTCGAACTCGCGCCGCGCGAGGGTGAGACGGGGCTGCGCACCGAGGACGTGCTCGCGACGCTCGACCGCGAACGCGAGCGCCTCGCGCTCGTGCTGCTGCCGGGCGTGCAGTACCTCTCCGGCCAGGTGCTCGACGTGGCGGCGATCACGGCCGCCGCGCGTCGCGCCGGCGTCCCCGTCGGCTGGGACCTGGCGCACGCCGTCGGCAACGTGCCGCTGCGACTGCACGACTGGGACGCGGACTTCGCGGTCTGGTGCAGCTACAAGTACCTCTGTGGCGGCCCCGGCGCGGTCGCCGGCTGCTTCGTGCACGCGCGCCACGCGCAGGCCACCGACCTGCCGCGCTTCGCCGGCTGGTGGGGCCACGAGGTCGCGACGCGCTTCCGCATGGGTCCCGAGTTCGTGCCGACGCCGGGCGCGGACGGCTGGCAGCTGTCGAACGGCCCCGTGCTGGCGATGGCGCCGCTCGCGGCTGCGCTCGAGGTCTACGACGCGGCCGGCATGGCGAGGATCCGCGCGAAGTCGCTGGCGCTCGGCGCCCATGCGCGTCGGCGGCTGACGGAACGGCTCGGCGCGCGCGTCGCCGTGCTGACGCCGCCGGGCGAGGCGGCGGGCGCTCAGCTGTCGCTGCGACTCCCGAGCGGGCGCGACGCGGCGCGGGCCGCGTTCGAGCGACTGACCGCCGCCGGCGTGATCGGCGACTGGCGCGAGCCCGACGTGATCCGGCTCGCGCCCGCGCCGCTCTGGAACACCTACACGGAAGTCGCGCGCGCGGTCGACACGCTCGCGGACGCGATCCACGAATGAAAGAACCCGTCACGATCCTCGGCGCCGGCTGCACCGGCCCACTGCTCGCCGTGCTGCTGGCGAAGCGCGGCCACCGCGTGCGCATCTACGAGCGCAGGCCCGACGCGCGACGCGTGCAGCTCGCCGCGGGCCGCTCGATCAACCTCGCGCTCGCGGCGCGCGGCCTCGCCGGCCTCGAGCGCGCGGGCCTGCTCGACGCGGTGCGGCCGCTGCTCGTGCCCATGCGCGGTCGGCGGCTGCACGACCTCGACGGCTCGACCCGCTTCCTGCCTTACGGCCAGCGACCGCACGAGCAGCTGTACTCGGTCGGCCGCGCGCCGCTGAACCACGTGCTGACGGACGCCGCCGAGGCACACGGCGTCGAACTGCTGTTCGAGCACGCCTGCCGGGACGCGGATTTCGCACGCGGCTTGATCCGCGTCGAGGACCTGCGGCAAGGCGCCGTGCGCGAACTGCGCCTCGCGGACGCGCCCGTGTTCGGCGCCGACGGCGCGGGTTCGGCGCTGCGCGGCGCGATGGTGCGCGCCGGACTCGGCAGCGCGCGCGAGGAGCGCCTCGCGCACGACTACAAGGAACTCAACATCCCCGCCGGCGCCGACGGCCGCTGGCGGATGGATCCGCACGCGCTGCACATCTGGCCGCGCGGCGGCTACATGCTGATCGCGCTGCCGAACACGGACGGCTCGTTCACGGCCACGCTGTTCCTCGCGGCCGAGGGCCCGGCGCCGAGCTTCGCGAGCCTCGAGGCCGGCGGACCCGCGGCCGTGCGCGAGCTGTTCGCGCGCGAGTTCCCCGACGCGCTGGCGCTGATGCCGAACCTCGAGATCGAGTGGGCCGCGAACCCGGCCGGCCACATGGCGACGCTCTACGCCGCCCCGTGGCAGGTGGACGGGCGTGCGCTCCTCGTCGGCGACGCGGCGCACGCGATCGTGCCCTTCCACGGCCAGGGCATGAACTGTGCCTTCGAGGACTGCCGGGTCATCGACGACCTGCTCGAGGCCGGCTGCGACTGGGGGCGCTGCTTCGCGCGGTTCGACGCGCTCCGCCGCGACGACTGCGCGGCGATCGCGCGGATGGCGATCGAGAACTACGTCGAGATGCGCGACACCGTGCGCGACCCGCGCTTCGCGCTCGCGAAGGAACTGTCGCTCGAACTCGAGCGGCGCCACCCGGAGCGCTTCATCCCGCGCTACTCGATGGTGATGTTCCACGCCGAGATCCCGTATGCCGAGGCCGAGCGCCGCGGCGTCGCGCAGGCCGCGATCCTCGAGCGCCTGACGCGCGACGCGCGGACGCCGGACGCGGTCGACTGGGCGCAGGCCGCCCGGCTCGTCGACGAGTCGCTGCCGAGGCTTCGCGCGCACGCTACGGGAACTTGAGGATCGCCCGCGACCCGCGCGCCATTCTCGCGACGCGCCACGTGGCGACCGCGCGCGGCAATCTCGAGCGCGAACTGGCGACGCTTCTAGGGGCGCTCGTAGCGCACGAACGCGTAGGCGTGCGCATGCCGGTCGTCGGGCGCATGTTCCTCGCGCCAGGTCTCGCGGAAGGCCGCGCGATCCCACGCAGGGAAACGCGTGTCGCCCTCGACGTCCGCGTGTACCTCGGTCAGGTGCAGCACCGCGGCGCGCGGCAGGCACTGCCGATAGAGTTCCGCGCCGCCGATCACCATCAGCACGGGCACCGGGCCTGCGACCGCGAGCGCCTCGTCGAGGGAGTGCACGACGGTGGCGCCGGGAGCGACATAGCCTTCCGCGCGCGTCAGCACGAGGTTGGTGCGCCCCGGCAGGGGCCGGCCGAGGCTCTCCCAGGTGCGCCGGCCCATCAGCACCGGGTGCCCGAGCGTCAGCCGCTTGAAGTGCTGCAGGTCGGCCGGCAGTCGCCAGGGCAGGCCGCCGTCGCGGCCGATCACCCCGTTCCGCGCTGCCGCGACCACCAGTTCGATCCGCGGAGCGGTTCCGCCTTGCGTTGACATAAGTGGCCCGAAGTGTGAACCGTTCGGCGCTCCGTACCGGGCCGAACCTGTACCCTGCTGGTGCCCTTGGCGTCAGGTGCCAAGACGGCGCCGCCGGGGGCGATCACTTGACCTGGTGATCGGACGCGCAAGTAGCGCAATGACGCCGCCTCTTGCCATCTGGGTCGCCGCGGGAAGGTTGTTGGCTCCCGCGGCGGCCTTTTCACCATCGCCTCGACCCCTGCCCGGGGACCGTGTCCCGCGCCTGGCCGCGAGCCGCTGCTAGACCAGCGGCGCTCCGAGCGGACGTCGCCGGAACCAGCCCGTGAGACTGCGTCGCGGCCGCGTCGCCGGCCGGACCTCGTGCTCCAGTCGTTCGCTCAGGAAGACGGCGAGCGTACCGCCCTGCGGGACCACGTCGCGGGTGCCGTCGGGGAGGTGCAAGCGCAGTTCGCCGCCGTCGCGCGCGTCCCAGCCGGGATTCAGGTATAGCACGATCGACACGACCCGCTCGACGCCAGCCGGGGAGCGGTCGAGGTGGCGCGCATAGTGGGCGCCGGGCGGATAGAGCGCGTAGTGGCACTCGAGCTCGTGCAAGCCGAGGTACAGCCGCTCGTTGAGCGCGAGCCGCAGCGCCTCGAGTCGCGACAGCGCCGCGGCCTCGGCACGAGTGCCCGGCTCGCGCAACCACTGGATCCGGTCGCCGCGGACGTCCTCGAGTACCATCCGGCGGGCACCGGCACCGACCGCGGCGGCCCGCAGTTCGCCGCGCACCGCGCGGCCATCCAGTTCCAGGGCGAGTTCGCGCACGAGCGCGGCGTCGAGGAAGCCCGGCACGACCGCATGGCCGGGGCCGGCGAGCGACTGGGCGAGCGCAGCCGCCTGCGCGGCGTCGACCACGGTGCACCCGGCGGCCTGCGTCACGGGACGTGCGCCGGCCGGCCCGTGCATCTCAGCGGCTCGAGCGGCGCCCGGCGCCGGACGCCCGGCCCGGCTTCGACTTCGACTTCGAGCGCGAGGCGCCCTGGGACTTGCCGCGCGACGACGTCCCGCGGCGCGAGTTCGCGCCGGAAGCGGTCTCGGCGTGCGCCTTCCGTCGCGCGTTCGCGCGGGCCGGCGAGCGCTTCCGCTTCTTCTCGGGCGGCAGCAGCATCGTGCCGCGGCACTTCGGGCTGCCGCAGCGGCACGCGAAGATCTCGTCGATGTTCGGCGGATCCCCGGCCTCGCGGCCGATCATGTAGTCGTAGGTCAGTTCCTGTCCGGCCGGGATCGCCCGGACGGTCTCCACGAACACGCGCTTGTTCTCGATGACGGTCTCGCAGTTCGGGTCGCAGCAGTGGTTCACCCAGCGCGCCTCGTTGCCGTCGACGCCCGCGTCGATCACGGTGCGCGAGTCCACGGTGAACAGGAAAGTGTGGTTGTCGTCGGGAGCCTTGTGCTCGTAGCGGCGGTCCGCCTCGGCGTGCGAGATGCGCTCGCCGACGTACTCCATGATCCGCTCGCCCTTGCGGAGATCGCGCCTCGCGAACACGCCGGTGCCGTGGATCGGCGAGCGACGGACGCGGTACGGCAGCGGGTCGGAGACGGGAGCGGCGCGCGAGACACTCGGCATGGTCGATCCTCTCGAAGGTACGCTCGGAGCGGGCGGCGGATGGTGCCGCTGGAAGCGAAGGGGTGCGCCGCGGCTCAGACCGCGACGGGCGCCCTGATCGCGGCGTGATGGACGTAGTCGGCGAACTCGAAGTCTTCGTACACGTAGTCGAACAGCGTCGGCGGGCGGCGGCGGATCATCAGCCGCGGCGGCGGATAGGGCTCGCGCGACAGCTGCAGGTCCACCTGCTCGAGGTGGTTCAGGTAGAGGTGGCAGTCGCCGCCGGTCCAGACGAACTCGCCGACGTCGAGGTCGCACTGCTGCGCGACCATGTGCGTCAGCAGCGCATAGCTCGCCACGTTGAACGGCACGCCGAGGAACAGGTCCGCGCTGCGCTGGTACAGCTGGCAGGACAGCCGGCCGCCCGCGACGTAGAACTGGAAGAACGCGTGACACGGCATCAGCGCCATGCGGTCGAGCTCGCCGACGTTCCACGCGCTGACGATGATCCGCCGCGAGTCCGGGTTGGTGCGGATCTGCGCGACCGCCTGCGCCATCTGGTCGAGGTGGCGGCCGTCCGGCGCGACCCAGTCGCGCCACTGCTTCCCGTATACCGGGCCGAGCTCGCCCTGCTCGTCCGCCCACTCGTCCCAGATCGTCACGCCGTGCTCGCGCAGGTAGCGGACGTTGGTCTCGCCCTTCAGGAACCACAGCAGTTCGTGGACCACGCTCTTCACGTGGACCTTCTTGGTGGTGACGAGCGGGAAGCCGGCGCACAGGTCGAAGCGCATCTGCCAGCCGAACACCGACAGCGTGCCGGTGCCGGTGCGGTCCGTCTTGCGGGCCCCGTGGTCGCGGACGTGGCGGAGCAGGTCGTGATACTGCTGCATGGGAGGGTGAGGCGGGAGCGCGGGTTGACGCGGGCGGCGCGGCTCAGGCGCCGGCGTGCCGGCAGTTGCCCGACGGTTCGCGGCGCGTATAGGCGTAGACCAGCATCACGAGGCCGGCACCGAGCATCGGCAACGACAGGAGCTGGCCCATGGTCAGCCAGTCGCCGGCGAGATAGCCGATGTCGCGGTCCGGCACGCGGATGAACTCGACGGCGATGCGGAAGGTTGCGTAGCCGACCAGGAACACGCCGGACGCGGCCCAGCGCGGCCGGGGCTGCGACGTGAACCACCAGACGATCAGGAACAGCGCGAGGCCTTCGAGCAGCGCCTGGTAGAGCTGCGAGGCATGCAGCACCTGCACGGTGCCGTCCGCTTGCGGCACCGCGAAGCCCCACGGCACGTCGGTGGGCTTGCCCCAGAGCTCGCCGTTGACGAAGTTGCCGATCCGACCTGCACCGAAGCCGATGGCCGGCAGCGGCGCCGCGAAATCGAAGACGTCCACGAGCTTCTTGCCGTGGACCCGGGCGAGCACGGCGAGAGCGATCAGCACGCCGATCAGCCCGCCGTGGAAGCTCATGCCTCCCTGCCAGATCTTGTACCAGTAGCCGGGGTCGTGCTCCATCGCACCGTGGCCGTAGAACAGCAGCCAGCCGATGCGACCGCCGAGGATCACGCCGAACACGGAGTAGAAGATCAGGTCGTCGACCTGTGCGGGGGTCCAGGTCGAGTGCGGCTGCGCGGCACGGCGGCGGCCGAGCCACCAGGCGGCCAGGAACGCCACCACGTACATCAGGCCGTACCAGCGGACCTTCAGGGGCCCGAGTTCGAGCGCGACGGGGTCGAAGGCCGGGAAGGTCAGCATCGGCGCGGAGTGTAGCGAAATTCGGCGACGCCGATGCGTCAGCGACCGCCGAGCCGGGCGACCGCGAGGCCCGCCAACTCGTAGGCCGCGCTCGAACTGCGCTGGAGCGCCGAAATGCTCGGCAGGACGTCGTGGATCCCGTCGAAGCCGCCCTCGACCGCGCCGACCGGCGCCGGAACGACCTCGAGCCCGGCCGCCTCGAACTCGACCGCGGCGCGCCTCAGGTGCGTCGTGGAGGTCACCAGCACGATGCGCCGGACGCCGGCGTCACGCAGCAGCCGCGCCGACTCGCGGGCGTTCTCGTGCGTATTCCGCGACCGCGTTTCGAGCCAGCGGGGCGCGAGCCCGAAGTCGGCGCGCAGCACGCGGTCCATCGACGCCGACTCCGGTTCCCCGTCGATCACCACCCCGCCCGACAGCAGCAGCGGCAGGCGCGTCGCCCGGACGACCCGCGCCCCATACGCGAGCCGCTCGAGCGTCACGGTCGAGGGCTCGCGTTCGCCGGCCGCGCCGCCGGGCACCGCACGCGTGCCGCCCGCGAGCACCACGACCGCCTGGGCGTCCACGGGCCGTTGCAGATCCAGCGGCGCATGCGGCCCTACGAGCGCCGCGAGGCGATCCGCGACCAGCGGCAGGCACATCGCGAGCAACACACCCACCCCGGCCACGACGATCGACCCGCCGAGCCGCGGCCGCCGGCGCATCAGCCACAGCCCCACGAGCGCGAGCACGAGCGGCCCCGCCGGCGGCAGCAGCCACGACCTCAGGATCACGCGGAGCACGAACAGCGGTTCCACGACGCGATTGTGCCGCACGGCAGGCGACACCGGCGCACCGCGCCACGCCCATGCCGCCCCCTGATGCAGCAGAACCCGGGCGCGTCCGAAGCGCCGGCAGGCGACTTCGGACCATCGATCAGGGAATGGAGATGACCTCGGCCCCGATCGGAAACAGTTCCTGGCGCACCTCGTGGACCAGGCCCCATTTCAGCCCCTCGTCGGGGTCGAGCGTCGTGCGCGACACCATCGCGCGCATCACCTGGCGCGGCGTCTTGCCGGTGTTGGCAGCCACCACCTTCGCGCAGTTCTCCATGTCGACGCGCAGGCTCTTCACCAGCTCGACGAGCTTCGGCTCCTCGTAGCTCGCGCCCTGCGAGAAGTTCATCGACACGGGATGCATCAGGAAGCGCGCCTGCGGCACCGACAGGCGGCGCCGGCCCCCGCGGTACATGGCGACGCCGATCGAGTCCACGCTGCCGAAATCGTGCGTCGTGACGCTGATCGGCAGGCCCTTCAGGTAGTTGTAGGCCGTGAGACCCTGGAACACGGAGCTGCCCGAGGTCGAGATCAGCAGCACGACTTCGCGCATGCCGGCAGACAGCCGCTGGTCCACCGCGGACATCAGCGTCGAGATGCTGGACTCGTTGACGGGCGAATAGAACTTGACGTACGTGGGATGCAGGTCCATCGACGGTCCTTCGTCTCGGGCGCCGGCGTCCTGCCGGCGCGCGCGTGCGTCAGTCGTGCGTCACGCGCACCAGGAAGCCCTTCAGGTACCGGGTCTCTGGAATCGCAGGGTGCACAGGGTGATCCGGCGACTGGCCGCCCGTGGCCACCACCTGCGCGAAGCGGCCGAGGTGGCGCGCGGCCTTCTGGATCGCGTCGAGCAGCGCGCCGCTCTCGAGGTGGTACGAGCACGAGCACGACACCAGCCACCCGTCGCGACCGAGCAGCTGCATGGCGAGCTGGTTCACGCGGCGGTAGGCGGCCTCGCCCTTCGGCGCATCCTTGCGGCGCTTGATGAAGGCCGGCGGATCGACGACCACGAGGTCGAACTTCTCGCGCGCCGCGTGCAGCGACTCGAGCACCTCGAAGCCGTCGCCCCGTCGCGTCGAGAAACCCGCGACGCCGTTGGCGGTCGCGTTGCGCTCGGCATACTCCAGGGCGGTCGCGGAGGAATCCACGCAGACGACCTCGCGGGCACCCCGCGCGCCCGCGCTCACGCCCCAGCCGCCGACGTAGCTGAAGACGTCCAGCACCCGCTCGGCGCCGCGCGCGAGCCCGAGGAACTGCGCCCGGTTCGCGGCCTGGTCGTAGAACCAGCCGGTCTTCTGGCCGCCGGCCAGCGGCGCGGCGAAGCGCAGCCCGGCCTCGACGACCTCGACGCTCTCCGGCACCTCGCCCTGCGGCGACTCGACGTAGCGCGGCAGGCCTTCGAGCTCGCGGCTGCCACCGTCGTTCTTCCAGACCAGCACTCGCGGCTTCACCACCTTCGCGAGCGCCGCCTCGATCCAGTCGCGCCGCGCCTCCATGCCGGCCGTGCCGACCTGCACGACGCAGAGATCGCCGTAGCGGTCGATCACGAGGCCGGGCAGTGCGTCCGATTCGCCGTGCACGAGCCGGTAGTACGGTTCGGCGTAGAGCCGCTTGCGCAGCGCCAGCGCGACCTGCAGACGGTGCACGAACAGCGACTTCGAGGGCCGGTGCGCGGCGTCGCGACCGAGGATGCGCGCGGCGATCAGCGAATGCGGGTTGACGTAGGCGTAACCGAGGAACCGGTCGCGATCGGAGTGCAAGGCCACCAGCTGCCCGGGCGCGAACTTCGACGGCGGCGAGCGCGCGACGTCGATCTCGTTGCTGAACACCCAGAGATGACCGGCCGCCAGCCGCCGCTCCTCCCGGTGCCGCAGGTACAGGCGCGCGAGCTCGCCGCCGACGGACGGCTCGGACTCGTGCGCCGAATCACCGGCCGCAACGGCCGCGCGCGTCGCGGCGTCCGGCGTCGCATCCGCCTCGCCGGTCCCGTGTTCGTCCGCGCTCGTCATCTTGGCTTCACCGTCAGGGCTTCCGACCCGCCGCCGGCATGGCGTATGGTCGCGGGCCCGCATTCTAGCCGACGGCCCCGCACGGCCCACGGATCTTCGCGATGACCGCAGCACCCGCCGGACCGCGCAACCGGCTCGCCGCAGAGACCAGTCCGTACCTCCTGCAGCACGCGGCCGACCCGGTCGACTGGTATACGTGGGGGCCGGAGGCGCTCGCGCTCGCACGCCGGCTCGACCGCCCGATCCTGCTGTCGATCGGCTACTCCGCGTGCCACTGGTGCCACGTGATGGCGCACGAGTCGTTCGCGGATCCCGCGACCGCCGCGGTCATGAACGCGCTGTTCGTCAACGTCAAGGTCGATCGCGAGGAACGTCCCGACCTCGACCGCACCTACCAGCTGGCGCACTCGGTGCTGGTCCGCCACGGCGGCGGCTGGCCGCTGACCATGTTCCTCGCGCCCGACGACCTCGCGCCGTTCTTCGGCGGCACCTACTTCCCGGCGGTCGCGCGCCACGGCCTGCCGGCGTTCCGCGAACTGCTCGAGCGCGTCGCGGACTACTGGCGCGACCAGCGCGAGGCGATCCGCGTCCAGAACGGCGAGCTGCTAGAGGTGTTCCGTGCGCTGGCCCCGGCGCCGCCGGCCGACGGGCTCGCGCTCGACGCCGCACCGCTCGATCGCGCGCGCGAACGCCTGCTCGCGAGCTTCGACGCCGAGTGGGGCGGCTTCTCCGCGGCGCCGAAGTTCCCGCAGCCCGGGTTCGTCGAGCGGCTGCTGCGCCACTGGCACTCGACCGCGAGCGCCGACCTGCCCGATCTGGAGGCGCTGTGGGCCGCGACGCTCACGCTGACGCGGATGGCCGAGGGCGGCCTGTACGACCACGTAGGCGGCGGCTTCGCGCGCTACTCCACCGATCGCTGGTGGATGATCCCGCACTTCGAGAAGATGGCGAGCGACAACGGTCGCCTGCTCGCGCTGTACGCGGACGCCGCGGTCGCGACCGGCGAGCCGCTGTTCAGGCGCGCCGCCGAGGGCACGGCCGGCTGGCTGCTGGGCGCGATGCGGGGCGAGCACGGGGCGTTCGCGACGAGCCTCGACGCGGACTCCGAGGGCGAGGAAGGCCGCTACTACGCCTGGGATCGCGCGGAACTCGAGCGCGCGCTGGCGCCCAACGAATGCGCCGCGCTGAGCCTCCGCTACGGACTCGACGGCACGCCCAACTTCGAGCGCGGGCGCTGGCACCTGCACGCGCACGCGCCGCTCGCGGAGGTCGCGACCGCGCTCGGCACCGACGAGGCCGGGGCCGCCTCCCGCATCGACGCGGCGCTCGCACGACTCGCTGCAGCGCGCGCGGCGCGCGTGCCGCCCGGGCGCGACGACAAGGTGCTGACCGCCTGGAACGCGCTCGTGATCCGCGGACTCGCGGTCGCGGCCCGCGCCTTCGGGCGCGACGACTGGGAACGGGCGGCGACGGCGGCGCTCGATGCGCTGCGCGAGCGGGTGTGGCGCGACGGCCGTCTCTACGCGAACTGGAGGGACGGTCGCGTCGGCGCCGCCGCATTCCTCGACGACCATGCGTTCCTGCTCGACGCGCTGCTCGCGCTGCTGCAGGTGCGCTGGCGCGCCGCCGACCTCGAATGGGCCGTGTCGCTCGCCGACTCGCTGCTCGAACGCTTCGAGGACCGCGAGCACGGCGGCTTCTGGTTCACCGCGCACGACGCGGAAACGGTGCTGCGGCGCTCGAAGACCTTCGCCGACGAGGCGCTGCCGTCCGGCAACGGGGTCGCGGCGCACGCGCTGCAGCGGCTCGGCTGGCTGCTCGGCGAGACCCGTTGGCTCGACGCCGCCGAGCGCACCCTGCGGGCGGGCTGGGAGCCGCTGACGGAGAGCCACCCGCACGCGCACGGCGCGCTGCTGGCCGCCCTGGAAGAGCGGCTCGCGCCCGCCGAGTTCGTGATCCTGCGCGGCCCGGCGCACGAGGTCGCGCGATGGGCGCGCGAACTCGCCTCGCTCTACGCGCCGCGGCGCGTCGTGCTGCCCGTGCCCGACGACGCGACCGGCCTGCCGCCGGCCCTCGCATCCAAGCATTCGCACGCCGGAGCGCTCGCTTACGTTTGCAAGGGCTCCACCTGCGAGCCGCCGGTCGCTTCGCTCGGGCGCCTCGTGCGCCGGCTGCGCGACGGTCTGATGCTCGCGGAGCGGGACGACTGACGCGACGCCCGGCCGGTACCGGCACGCGGAGAGCCCGCCGCCGAGGATCTGCCGCCCATGCTCTGGACCGCGCGCGCAGGTCGAACTGTTCGGCGCCGACCGCGCGCGGTGCCGGCGCGTGTCGCTGCGGAAGTGGCTGCGACGGCCGCTCGACGAACGGCTGGTGGACCGGATGGCGGCGTGGCTGCGCAGCCAGCTCCGATCGCCGCTCAACGCCACTTCCAGCGCAGTCCGATCTGGGGCACGAAACGCGGCCACGTCTCGTCCTCGCGCGACAGCAGGTAGGCTCCCGGCCCGCCCGATACGGTGTAGTCGCGACAGCACGGGTTGCGTCGGCCCGTGGCGTTGGTCAGCTCGACGAAGCCGAGCAGCTCACCCGAGGCGCGCGACCAGCGACGGCTCCCGCGCAGGTCGAGGCTGCCGAAAGCGGCGAGACGCTCGCCGTTCGCCGGTCCGTAGCTCGCGGCACCGGTGGCCCGGTCGATCGTCAGCCGCGTGGTCCGCCAGCCCTGGCGCAGCGTGAGGGCCGCGGAGGCTTCCCAGAGCCCGCGACTCCAGTCGAATCCGGCAGCGAATGCATGCCGCTGGTCCCAGGCGCGAGGCACCCGGCGCTCGTCGATCCGATCGACGGCCTCGGCCAGCGTGTACGAGAACCACCAGCGTGCGGGAGCGGCGTCCGGCGCGGAGAGCAGGACCTCGAGACCGCGGGCGGTCGCGGACGTCGGCGCCACGCGCTGCCGGTCCCAGCGGAGTTCCGGCAGCACGGCCAGCGGATCGAGGCGATTCTCGTAGCGGGGCGCGGATCGCGCATAGCGCTTGCGGTGGGCCTCGACGCGCAGGCGCACGCGCGCGAAGTCGCGTTCGAGGCCGACGATCGCGTGATCGGCACGCTGGGCGCCATGCCACTCGCGCTCCCCGTCCTCGACCGCGAGCTCGTCGAGAGCCTGGAACTGGTGGTAGCGCCCGAGGCTGCCCCGCAGACGCCAGCCGTCGCCGAGTTCCCACAGCAGCCCGAGGCGTGGCTCGGTGACGCGGTCGCCGGCGTCGCCGGACTGCACCGCGTGACGCACGCCCGCCTCGAGACCCAGCGCCGCCGCCGGCGCCCAGCGCACGGTCGCGTAGGCCGTCCAGCGCCTGGCCGCGCCGTCGAGCACCGCCTGCCGGGCCCAGGCGACGGCAGGACTGGCCGGGAACGGCGTGCCCGCGTCGAACGCCACTTCGCCGGCGTACCGGAGTTCGGCGTCCATGCGCTCCGTCGCGACCCCGGCTCTAGCCCGGAACGGTCCGGGATCCCAGTCCGCGTCGAACTGCAGCGACCAGGCGCCGTAGGTGCGCTCGTCGTCGACGCGGCCGCGCCGTCCCTCTTCCGTCACGACGCCGCGCCGGACGGACTCGACGTCGGTGTGCGACGCGAGCGCCGAGAGTTGCAGCGAGGAAGACGCGTGATGGGTCAGCGTCGCCCAGGCGTAGCCGTTTCCGTAGGCCGCGCGAGCGCGCTCGCGCCGGTCGCCGATCGTGATGTCGTCGTGACCGCGGAGCACTCGGAACTCGAGCACCGTCGCAGGCGCGAGGCTCCAGCGAACCCGGCCGAAGGCGTCGCCGTAATCGGGTTCGCCGATCGCAGAGCCGGCGAGTTCGGTCAGAGCGCCGACGTAGCTGCGCCGACCGAGTACGAACCAGTCGCCGCGGTCGCCCGCGAGGGCGCCGGCGGCGAGCGCGTGGGCATGGAAGAGGCTGGCGCCGAGTTCGCGCTCGCGCTCCACGGTTCGCGTGCGCGCGTCCGCGACGGCGCTCAGGCTGTCGCCATAGGCGGCGGTGAAGCCGCCCGTCCAGACGTCCATCGTGCCGACGGCACGCGCATCGAGCACGCTCACCGGGCTCAGGAAGTTGCGCAGGTGGAACGGGGCGTGCAAGGCGAGCCCGTCGAGCACGACGAGCGTCTCGCGCGCTTCGCCGCCACGGATGTGCGCGAGACCGGAGAGACCGTCGGACGCAGTGCCCGGCAATCGGTGCACCGCGCGCAGCGGTTCGTCACCCAGTGCGGGCAGGCGCTCGACCTGCGCCGAGGTGAGGAACACGTGGCTGCCGTCGTCCGGGGCCGCGAAGCCGTAGCGGCTCGCCGTCACGACGACGGGTTCGACCTCGCCGCTCGGTGGCATCGTCGGCGCGGCCGACGGGTCCGGTGGCGGCTTCGGAGCGCGGACCACGGCGTAGGTGCCCTCCACGATCCGCTGCAGCGCCAGCCCGTGCGGCGCCAGGAGCGCGGCGATTCGCGCCGCGGCATCGCCGGCCGCCGGTTCCGCCAGCACGCGGAGCGACGGCGGCACGATCTCGGCGTTGTAGATCAACCGGAAGGCGGGGCCGGTGGCCTCAACGAGCACGTCCGCCAGACGACGGCCGACGATCGAATGCGACCCGGGAGCCGCCGAGGGGGCCGCCGCGGCGACGCGGGCACGCTCGGATGTCGCGGGCAGTGCGGCGCCCGCAGGCAAGGCCAACACTGTCCCCGCGAGGCAGGCCGTCAGGATACCGGCGCACGCCGCGGGATGGAGATCGATGACGGGACACCGGCGACGGGTCGACGACCGACCCGCCCCGATCTTAACGGACTCCGCCGCGACCGGCGTCGCGCAGGTCGACGACGAGTTCGGCGCCGTCCGTACGCGACTCGAAGCGCGTGGTCGCGAGCACGGCGCGGAGCGCGAGATCGGGCGGTAGTCCCTCGATGGAACCCTTCAAGACGAGCTCTCCGGCGGCGGATCCGGCCGCGGGCGTCGCGTAGCGCACCCGACGGCCGCTCTCCCGCGCGGCCCACTCGACGAACTCCGCGAGACGGCGACCGTCGATCTCGAACCCCGGCGCGAGGGCGTCGCTCCACGCCCAGTCGGCGCCGTAGGTCGGTACGGGCGAGCGCACCGCCACACCCCGGCCATCCACCGCGAGCCGCTCGCCGGCCGTCGCGACCACCGCGCCCGCGCCGCCGTCGAATGCAACGCGCCCGTCGCGAACGTCGATCCGCAGCCCGTCGTCGATCACGCGCACGGCGTAACGAGTGCCGAGGTGCCGGACCAGGCCTTGCGATGTCTCTACGAAGGGTGCGACCCGTGTAGCGTCGCCATCCAGGTAGACCGCTCCGCGCTCGAGAACGACCCGGTTCTCCCCGAGGCGCAGCTCCGAGCCGCCGGCGACGCGCAACTGGGCGCCGCCGTTCCAGGCCAGAACGGCGCCGCCACCGGGCGCCGCCACGAGCAGCGTTTCGCGCGCCAACGGCGCGCCGGCAGCCACCGGGCCGGCGGAGGTCCTGAGATCGCGCGCGCTGACCACGGTGGCCACCGTCGGGTCGGCGACCGGGGTGCGAGGCACGGGCGAGAGCAGTCCGACGCCGACCGCCACCGCCGCGCTGGCAGCCGCCAGCATCGCGGCGGCCCACCGGCGGCGGCGCGCACCGCCCCGGGCCGCCACGGTTGCCGACCATTCCGCGTGCACCGCCGCCCGCACCGCCGCTTCCGCATCGGCCGGCGGCCGCTCGCGTGGGCCCGCGGCCCGCAGCAGCGCAGCGACGGTCGTCTCGTCGTCTTCGTCTCGGCCCTGGTTACCCACGACTGCAACCCCCGCGCCTCATCGCAGCGTCCCCAACAGGTCGCCCGCCTCGGCGCCGAACACGGTTTCGATGGCCTCGCGGAACGCCACCCGCGCGCGCGCCAGCAGCGACTGCGCGGCGGTGTGGCCGATGCCGAGCCGCTCCCCGATCTCCTCGACCGAACGTTCCTCGACGTACTTCCATTCGAGGGCATCTCCATAGCGCGAAGGCAGCCGGTCCAGCACGCTGCGGATCAGCGCGCGCACCTGCTCGGCGCCATGCAGGCGCGCCGGTTCGTGCTCCGGTGGTGCCTCGATCGACTCCAGTGCGGCACGCACGTCGGCGGAATCGTCGATCGCGACGACGCGGGCGCCGTGCCGACGTTCGGCACGGACGTGGTCCGCGATCCGGCTGCGGCAGATTCGGCACAGCCACGTGTACAGGGCGGCCTCGCCGCGGAACTCCGCCAGTCGACGCATCGCCTGCGTCAGCGTCGCCTGGACCACGTCGCGGGCCGCTTCGCGGTCACGACCGAGCCGCGGCAACGCGAAGCGGTAGAGCCGCGGGAACTGGGCATCGAAGAACGCCGCGAATGCGCGTTCGTCGCCCGCCAGCATCCGGCGTACCAGTTCCGCCTCGTCGCTCAATGGGTGGGTCCCTGTGGTCACCCCCATTAGACGCCGGTACCGGCGCAGATCAATCGCGGCTGCCGAAGACTCTCCCTCGGCAGCCCGCCGAGAACTTTATTTGCGGGCCGCGCGATTGATCCGGACGCGTCCGACCGTCTGACCACCCGTGCGGGCCGCGAAATGCCCGAGGAGACCCCAGTGACCCGACTGCCCCCGGAGCTCCCGCGCGACGCCATTTCGCAGCCGGCAGCCGCATGTGCGGCCCCTGCCTCGGCGTCGCCGACGACGCGCGGCCCACGGTACACGCTGCGGCCCGGCCCCGAGACGGGTCCGGAGCGCGCGGCGCTCGAGCGGTACGTGGACGCGGGCTTCCACCGCAAGCACGGCGCCAGGATCCGGAGCTTCCTACCGGTTCTCCTGGAACTGCGCGACCGCGCCGGGCGCCTGTGCGCCGTCGCCGGCTACCGGCCCGCCGCGGCCGGACGCCTGTTCCTGGAGCAATACCTCGACGAACCCGTGGAAGCGGCAATCGCCCGCGGTGCCGGGCTCGCGGTCGAGCGGGATGCCGTCGTCGAGGTCGGCAACCTCTCGGCTCTGAACTGTCGTGCCGCCCGCGAACTCGCCGCGCGCCTGCCGGCCCTGCTGGATGGGGCCGGATATCGGTGGCTCACGTTCACCGGCACGCGCGTCATCCGAGAGCTGCTCGAGGGATTCGAGGCGCCGATGCTCGACCTCGGCGCTGCCGATCATGCCCGGCTGAGCAGCACCGACGACGACTGGGGGGCGTACTACGAATCGCAGCCCCGCGTGCTCGCCGGTTACCTGCCACACGGCCGCGCGCTGGCGGCGTTCGCCGGGAGCTACGACCATTAGCGCGCTGCTGGACGCGATCCGCTCGGCGCCTGCGCACGCACCCGCGCTCCGCGACGACTCGGCGGCGATCGACTACGGCACGCTGGCCGCTGCGCTGGGCCGCGAGGAATCGTGGCTGCGTGCGAGCGGCATCGCGCGCTGCGCGCTGCAGGCGGGGAACGGCGTGGCGTGGGCGGTAGCCGACGTCGCGCTGCACGTCGCCGGCATTCCGAACGTCCCGCTGCCGAGCTGGTTCCTCGACGCGCAGCTGTGCCATGCGCTGGACGATGCCGGAATCGACGCGGTGCTCACCGACGTACCGGATCGCTTCGCGGCCTGGCCCGCCTTCGAGGATCACGGCATCGCGCCCGGCAGCGGACTACGCCTGCTCCGGCGCCCGCCGCCACCGACGAGTCCGTGGCCAGAGGGCACGGTCAAGGTGACCTACACCTCGGGCAGTACCGGCACCCCGAAGGGCATTCCGCTGACGAGTTCCGCACTCGAGTCGGTGGCCGCCTCGATCGTCGGTGCCACCGCGTCGCTCGGAATCCGGCGCCACCTCGCGCTGCTGCCGCTGCCGACGCTGCTCGAGAACGTCGCCGGCCTCCATGCGAGCGTGCTGGCCCACGCGGAATGCGTGCTGCCAGCCCGGACCGGCGTCGGCGCGGGCGAACTGGACGTCCCTCGCCTGCTCGCGGTGCTGGGGATGCATGCACCGCAGAGCGTGATCCTGGTGCCCGAACTGCTGCGCGCACTGGTGATCGCTCGGACGCGCGGCTGGTCGGCGCCGCCAGGGCTCGCGTTCGCGGCGGTCGGGGGCGCAGCCGTCGCACCCGACCTGCTGGCGGAAGCGGCCACCCTCGGGTTGCCCGTGTATGAGGGCTACGGGCTCAGCGAATGCGCTTCGGTGGTGTGCCTCAACGTGCCGGGCGCAAACCGTCCCGGCAGCGTCGGGCGTCCGCTGCCCCATGCCCGGGTCGAGGTCGACGCGACCGGCGAGGTACACGTGCGCGGTGCCGTGGCTGCGGGCTCGACCGAGGTCGCCACCGGCGACCTCGGCGAGTTCGACTCCGACGGTTACCTCCACCTGCGCGGGCGTCGCCGCAACGTCTTCATCACGAGCCTCGGCCGCAACGTGTCTCCGGAGTGGATCGAGCGGGAGCTGCTGCGTGCTCCGGAGATCGCACACGCGCTCGCGTTCGGCGAGTCGCGCCCGCGACCGGTCGCATTGCTCGCGCCGGTCGATCCTTCCGTATCCGACACGGCACTGGCGGTCGCGGTGGAACGCGCGAACGCCCGGCTTCCGGAGTATGCGCAGGTATGCGAGTGGGCGCGGATGCCGCGCCTGACGCCCGCGGACGGCACGCTGACCCCGAACGGCCGGCCGCGCCGCGAGCGCGTCGCCGCCCTCCACGCCGAGCGACTCGCGAGGCTCGGTGCCGTTTCAGTTCCCCAGCAGGAGAGCCGATGAACCAAGCCCACTTCCACGCCGACCTGTCGGCCCGTACCGCGCACGAACGCGCCTACCTGCTCGCGGCGCCGGCCATCGGCCGCTGCCTCGCCGGCGACGTCACGCGCGCCCTGTACGTCGAGTTCCTGACGCAGGCCTTCCATCACGTGCGCCACACGGTACCGCTGCTCATGGGGGTCGGCGCGCGACTGCCGGATCGGCTCGGATGGCTGCGCGGGGAGATCGTGCACTACCTCGAGGAGGAAGCCGGACACGACGAGTGGATCCTGAACGACATCGTCGCGGCCGGTGGCGACCGCGAGACCGCGCGCCTCTCGATGCCTGCCCATGCCACCGACGCGATGGTGGCGTACGCCTGGGACACGGTGCAGCGACGCGACCCCGTCGGCTTCTTCGGCATGGTCCACGTGCTCGAGGGCACGAGCGTCGCGCTCGCGCTGGACGCCGCCGATCGCATCCAGCACGTGCTGGACCTTCCGGACCGTGCGTTCACCTACCTGCGCAGCCACGGCCGACTCGATCGCGAGCACGTCGAGCACCTCGCCGGGATCCTCGCCCGGCTGACGGAACCGGACGACCGCGAGGCCGTCGTCCGCTGCGCGCGTGCGATCTACCGACTCTACGGAGACGTGTTCCGCGGCCTCGACGCCTCGGCCGACGGCTCCGACGCGCCACACGCCTCCACCGCCGCGAACGCGAGGCACGCCGCATGAACGTCGCGCGAGCCACTTACCTGATCACCGGCGGTGCCGGCGGAATCGGCCGCGCGCTCGCGGCCGAGTTCCTCGATGCGGGCGCCTCGGTACTCCTCGCCGGCCGCGATTCCCGGACGCTTGCCGAGACGCGCGATGGCCTGGCGCACCACGGCGACCGCGTCGGCACGATAGCGGTCGACCTCACCGTCCCCGACGACCGCCGCCGGCTCGTCGCCGCCGCCGAAGGCTGGCGCGGGGGCGTGGACGTGCTGGTCAACAATGCCGGCGTGAACCATTTCGGGCTTTTCGAGGACCAGCCGCCCGAGCAGATCGACCTCGCGCTCGCGATCAACCTGCAGGCGCCGCTGCAACTGTGCCGCGCGCTGCTGCCGCACCTGCGACGGCGACCCGCCGCGCACGTCGTCAACGTCGGTTCGGTGTTCGGCGCCATCGGGTATCCCGCCTACGCGGTCTACTCGGCGACCAAGTTCGCGCTACGCGGCTTCACGGAGGCGCTCCGGCGCGAACTCGCCGACACGACCGTGCGGGTGCACTACCTGGCGCCACGCGCGACGCGGACGGGCATGAACGGCGCCGCGGTCGAGGCGATGAACGCGGAACTCGGGGTGGCGATGGATGCGCCGGCTCGCGTCGCGGCCCGCCTGCGGCGCCTGCTCGAGCGCGGCGAACCGTCCGCGGTGGTCGGCTGGCCCGAAGGCTTCTACACGAGGCTGAACGCCGTACTGCCCGGCGCGGTGGACGGCGCGCTCCGCAAGCAGTTGCCGGTGATCCGTCGCCACGCGCGTCCGGGCACGCCGTGCGAGACGGCGGTCGGCACGACGATGTCCGTTTCCGCCGGCGCGCCGGGACGCGCCTGAACGTCGATCTTCAGGAGTCACCCATGAACCGCATGCTGCTCGCCGTCGTCACCAGCGCCCTCTTCGCGGCCACTGCGTCCGCGGACCCCCTCGCGGCCGCGCCCGGGTCGCCGCCACCGTCGTCCACGGCGCCCGTTGCCCTGGATGCCGATCTGCTCGCGATCCAGCGGGCCTGGGCACACGCCAACTACGAGATCGCCGCCGGCGCTGCGCGCGAGTCGGCGCTCGAGGCGCTCGTCGCGCGCGCGGCCGACTTCGCCCGTCGCAACCCCGGGCGCGCCGAACCGCTGATCTGGGAGGGCATCGTCGAGAGCAGCTACGCGGGCGCACGCGGCGGACTGGGCGCGCTCGGCGTGGCGAAGCAGGCGTTCGCCCACCTGCAGGCGGCCCTCCGAATCGACCCGCGCGCGCTGGACGGTTCGGCGTACACCAGCCTCGGCACGCTGTACTACAAGGTGCCCGGCTTCCCGCTGGGTTTCGGCGACGACGACAAGGCGCGGGCGTACCTCGAGAAGGCGCTGGAGATCAATCCGGCCGGCATCGATCCGAACTTCTTCTACGCGGAGTTCCTCTACGAGCAGGGCGATTACCTGCACGCGCTCGAGCGACTGGAACGCGCGGCGCACGCGCCGGACCGCCCGAACCGCGAAGTCGCCGACCGTGGCCGTCGTGCCGAGATAGACGCGCTCGCGGCGAAGACACGCGCCAAGCTTCGTGCGTGACGCGCGACCGCGGCGCGATGCCTGCCGCGTGAAACTGAGAAGGGGTCAGTCCCCTTCTCGCAGCGCGACCCGGATCCGCTCCAGCAGCGCGCCGTGGCGAGCGGCGTCGAAGGCCGGGGCGGCCTGCCAGTCCCAGGCCCACGGGTGGGCCGTGACGAGGCCCGCGGGTTCGTCGGCGCGGCGCGGGAACACGTGCGCGTGCAGCGCGGGTTCGACGTTGCCGAACATCGCGTAGTTGATGCGCACGGCGCCGGTGGCCGCGAGTACGGCGTCGCCGAGCCGCGCCATGTCGGCGAGGAAGCGCATGCGCGCCGTGCCGCCGAGCGCGTTCAGGTGCGGCACTACGGGATCGGGCAGCAGCAGGCAGTAGCCCTCGATCACCTGCGGGTCGCCCATCACCGCCCAGCCGGACGGCAGGCGCGCCACGCAGGTGGGGTCCTCGCCGCGCGCGAGCGCGGCGACGCGTCGATGGATCGCGGTACTCATCATTCGCCCCGGAACACGAAGCAGACCGCGACGAGCAGGCACAGGGCGGCCCAGAGGTAGTCGAGCTTCAGGCCCTGCTTCATGCAGGGGATGGCGAACGTCATGACCACGTTCGAGGCGGACAGCGGCAGCACGGTCTGCAGTACGGGGTTCACGCGATCTCCCGGATCTCGACGACGCGGCTTGCGAACCGGCTCAGACCGGCAGCCCGAGCGTCGCGAGCTCGCGACGCGTGCGCTCCGGCGACACGTGGCGGATCGCCCGCCAGCCGCGCGCGATCGCGGCGGCGCAGTTGTCCGCGCGGTCGTCCACGAACAAGGTGTGGGCCGGCCGCAGCGCGAAGCGACGCTCGGCCTCGGCGTAGATGGCGGGCTCGGGCTTGAGGCAGCGCGCCTCCCACGACGCCACCGCACCGTGACCGAGCGACGGGATGCCGAACGCGGCCTCGAGGTGCGCCCAGTGGATCTCGCCCATGTTCGACAGCAGGTGCACCCGGTGCGTGGCGGCGAGCCCGCGCGCCAGCGCGAGCATCGGCTCCACGGCGCGGTACATGCCGTTCCACTCGGCCAGCAGGCGGGCGCGGTCGAACCGGCGCACTGCCAGCGCATCGATGCGGTCGAGGAAGTCGTCCGCGCCGAGCCGGCCGGCCTCGTGAGCCGCGAGCCCGATCCGCTCGCAGGCCTCGTCCATCGAGTTCGCCCGCACGCCGTGGTCCTCGAGCAGCCGCAGGAACGGACCGTAGTCGGCGTCCACGAGCACGTGGCCGACGTCGAAGACGACCGCGGCGATCGGCGGCGGCCCGCTCACGCGCCCAGCCTCTCGAGCGCCCGCAGCCCCTCGGCATCCGGCGGCCCGAGCCGCAGCACGAAATCGAAGCGATCGACGGCCGTGCAGCGTTCGAAATCGCCTTCGGGCGCCCAGCTCGCGACAGGGTCGAAGAACTTCGCCGCCGCCGGCGCGACGCGCAGCCGTTCGCGCACGCCCCCGACCGGGTAGTCGCGGCCGGCGAGACGCTCCGCCAGCAGCTCGGCGCACAGATCGTCCTCGGCGCACCGCTCGCGCGCCTCGTGGCCCATCCGGACCAGCGACACGTGGCCGACGCCGCGGGATCGTGCGTAGCGGACGAGCGCCGCCGCGTTCACGAGACTGCCGGTGAGCACCTCGTCGGCGCCCGTGGCGCGCGTGAGCCCCTGCGTGCCGGCGTGGGTGGTGTGCACGAGCGTGCGGCCGGCGAGGTCCGCGCTCTCGACCTGCGTCGGCGAGTTGCCGAAGTCGAAGCCCTGGAGCTGGCGCGCGTGGCGCTCGCCCGCCAGCAGCCAGTCGGGATGGCGGCGGCGCAGTTCCAGCGCGGTGTCGATCGCGGCGACCGGGATCACGCGGGCGCCGCCGGCCACGGCGTAGCAGGCGAGCGAGAACGCCCGGAACACGTCGATCACGATCGCGAGCCCACGCGCCTCCCGGGCCCCGTCGACGAAGTCGTGGACCGAGACCTCCACCCGCGGGTGCGCTCAGCGGCCGCCGCGGGCGGCACGCACTTCGGCGACCATCGCGGGCGTGATCGGCGCGGCGGCGTTGCCGAAGTTCGTGCGCACGTGCGTCAGCAGCAGCGCGAGTTCCTCGTCCTTCAGGTAGGCGTAGTGGGGCATCACGCCGCGGTACGCGCCCTTCGGCAGCGAGGCCGGGCGCTCGCCGTACATGACCCACGCGAGCAGCGCCCGCGGGTCGCCGACCACGCTGGCCGTCCCGGCGAGCGCGGGCTGCACGCCGGGGACGCCCTCGCCGTTGCGCTGGTGGCAGGCGATGCAGTTCTGCACGTACAGGCGCGCGCCGGGGTCCGGGGCGGCGGCACCGGTGGAACCCGGCGCGGACTCCCCGCCGCCGCAGGCGGCGAGCGCGAGAACGAGGACGACGAACGCGCAGGCGCGGCCGGCGTGCGGCACGAATCGACTCATGTGGAACTTCCGGACGGTGACGGTGCGCGCGCGGCGCCTCAACCCGCCCAGGTGCGGAACCGGCCGGTGTCGACGTGCACGAAGCGCGAGCCCGGATAGTAGCCGACGCCGCCCCGGCCGAGGGCGAGCGCGTGATCGCGGAGCTTCGCGAGGTCGCAGCCGACGAGGCGCACGTCGATCGCCCGGCCCTCGAGGTGCAGGCTGCGCCGCGCGACGCCGGAGGACTGCGCGTTGAGGTTCGCGTTGGTACGCGGCGACCGGTAGGCGGAGATGACCTCGAACTCCGGCTCGCGGTCCGCGCGGACCGCCGCCTCGTGCAGGATGTCCAGCACGCCCGGGTCGATCGGGTGGACGTCCCCGGTGCGGTGGTCGCGCAGCGCGCGCGCGATCGCCGCGAGCCCGCGCTCGCAGTAGGCGCCGGCGCGGCAGTACTCGACGCGCAGCGTCTCGAGCGTGTGCGTGTTGTGCAGCACCAGCGAACGGGCGTCCGCGGTGGCGGCGGCCGCGGGTCGGATCCCGGCGGCGTGCAGACCGGCCGCGGCCAGGCCGAGGCCGAGCCAGCGCAGGGCCGCGCGGCGACCGGGATCGACGGCGGGGCGGCCCGTCGGGCCGATCGAGTGGGACGCGGCGGGAGAGAGACGGTGCGGGGGCATCACGGCTTCCGCGGGGTCGAAGGGAGGGTTGCCGGACAGATACCCGACCGGCCGCCGGAATTCAAGGACGCCGGCCCGCGCCCGGGCCTGCGGAATCACCCGAATGCGCGCCGGGGACGTCCGCCGGCACGGGCCGTGCCAGGTCGACGACCGCCGCATCCGGACGGCTGACGTTCACCGGCACGACCTTCGCCCGCGGGAAGAAGTTGAAGTCCGTGGCGGAGGCCCAGGTGTAGGCACCCATCACGCGACCGACGACGAGGTCGCCGGCCTCGAGCTCCGGGAGCGGCAGGTCCTCCGCGATCACGTCGATGCTGTCGCAGGTGGGCCCGGCCAGCACGCTCGGGAAGCGCGGGCCGTCCTGCTTCAGGCTGTCGACGGGATAGCGGGCGTGGTCGTAGAGCTGGCCGCTGTAGGAACCGTAGAGCCCGTCGTCGAGGTAGTACCACCAGCGGCCGTCGCGCTTCGCGCGCCCCATCACGGTCGCGACGCAGGTGCCCGCGGGACCCGAGATGAAGCGGCCGGGCTCGGCGATCAGGCGCACGCCGGCCGGCACGCGCTCGAGCACGCGCACGATCGGCGCGCAGAACTCCTCGATCGGCATCACGGGCTCGCGGTACCCGACCGGGAAACCGCCGCCGATGTCGAGCACGGCCAGTTCCGCGAGCCCGTGCTCGCGCGCGAGGCGGATCAGGTCCACGCAGGCCTCGGCCGCGCGCACGTGCATCTCGGGCGTGCCCGCCTGCGAGCCGACGTGGAACGACAGGCCGACCACCTTCACGCCGAGGCGGTTGGCGAGGCGCAGCAGCTCCGGCACGTCCTCGGGTGCGCAGCCGAACTTCTTCGACAGGTCGCAGACGGCGTCCGGAGCCCGGAACGAGACGCGCAGCATCACTTCCACGCGCTTGCGGTAGCGCACGAACTTGCCGAGCTCGTCGGGGTTGTCGACGACGAACAGGCGCACGCCGTAGCGCAGCGCGTCGCGGATGTCCTGGTCGCGCTTGATCGGGTGCGTGTGGATGCAGCGCTTCGGCTCGACGCCGAGCGCCCGCACGAGTTCGACTTCGCCGCTGGTGGCGAGGTCGAACGACGCGCCCTCCTCCATCAGCGTGGCGACGACGGCGGCCTCGGGCAGCGGCTTGAGCGCGTAGTGCAGGTCGACGCCGGGCAGTGCGGCGGCGAGACGCCGATACTGCGCACGCACGACGTCGCAGTCCACGACCAGCAGCGGCGAGCCGTGCCGCGCGACCAGCGCCTGCAGCTCCGCACCCGTGTAGGGCGCGACGAGCCGGGGCCAGGCGGGCTCCGCGCCGCCGGCCACGCGCGGACGCCACGTCGACTTCGAAGGTCTGGACACGGTCGAAACCTCCACGCGCTCGAACCCGGGGCGGCTGCCGCGCACGCGGGCCGGAAGCCGAAAAGCCCGCGCCCGCCGCGGCCGTGAGGCCTGGGCGGGCGCGCGGCGGATTTTAGGGCAACGTGCCCGGCTTGCAAGCGCGTGCGAGGCGGTCCCGCACGGCGTCCCAGTCGGCGCTCGGAGGGACCGCCTCGACCAGGATCTCCGCCGCACCGGCGGCGTCGAGACGGCGCAGGTTCGCGTAGAGGTCGTGCGCGTAGCGGACCGCGTCGCGGCCAGCGTCGATCCAGAGCGGCCCGGCGTAGCCCGGCGGCGCCGCACCCAGCGCGAGGACCGCGCGTCGCGCGTCCGAACTCGCTGCCGCCGCGAGTTCCACGCCGGGCACGAGGCGCGCGCCGGTCGCCGGCGCGTAGTGCGACTGCGTCGTGCCCGGTGCGCGCGGCCCCTCGCCCGCACGCGCCACGCGCACCGGCCCGATCACCGCCTCGAGCGCCGCACGGGTCACGTGACCCGGCCGCAGCAGCAGCGGCTCGTCGAGCAGCGCGAGGATCGTCGACTCGAGCCCGACCTCGCAGTCGCCACCGTCGAGGACGAGCGGCGCGTCGGCGCCGAACTCGTCGAGCACGTGACGGGCGCGCGTCGGGCTCACGCGGCCGTAGCGGTTCGCGGAGGGCGCGGCGACGCCACCGCCGAACGCGGCCAGCAGTTCGCGCGCGACCGGGTGCGAGGGCACGCGCAGGCCGACGCTGTCCTGCCCGCCGGTCACCGCGTCGGGCACGCTGCGCGCTCGCTTCAGCACGAGCGTCAGGGGTCCGGGCCAGAACCGCGCCGCGAGCGCGCGTGCCGCGGCCGGCACGTCGCGCGCCCAGTCGTCGAGCGCCGCGGCCGAGGCGAGGTGCACGATCAGCGGGTGCCCCGGCGGCCGGCCCTTCAGCGCGTAGATGCGCGCGACGGCGACGGGATCGCGCGCGTCCGCGCCGAGGCCGTAGACGGTCTCGGTGGGGAACGCGACGAGTTCGCCCGCCCGCAACCGCGCCGCGGCGGCGGCCACGTCCGTCGATGCGCCGGCGCTCGTGCGCCCGGCGATCGCGCTGCACGCGGACACGCTCACGGGCCGGCGGGCCGACGCGGCCGCACGCGCCGGTCGAACTCGCGCGCCAGCATGAACAGTGTCTGGGGCGCGGAACCTTCGGACTTGTTGTTCGCGATCACCAGCGCGTCGTTGCCGCGGGCGAGCACGCGGTCCAGCAGCTCCGCGATCTGCGCGCGGTTCTGCGGATCCGGGTCTATCAGGCGGTCGAAGGGGAAATAGCGCTCGCGCGCCGCCTCGTAGTCCTGCTGCGGGTGCAGCATCCAGCGGATCGCGACCGTGCCGGACAGCCACGCGGCCTCGCCGAGCAGGTTCGCCTGCTCGAGGGGGCCCGGCATCCGCGGATGGACGTTGAAGCAGTGCGTGGCACCGTTGCGGGCGAGCGCGTCGACGTACGCGGGCCCGAGCAGCTCGCGGTTGCGCAGCTCGACCGCATACTGCGGGCCGCGCGGCAGCGCCTCGAGGAACCGCCCGAGCTGCTCGGTAAAGGCCGGCGCCTCGCGCGCCTTGAAGACCAGCGGCGGGAACTGGAACAGCACCACGCCGAGCTTCGTGCCCAGCCCCTCGACGACCGGGCCGACGACGCGGTCGATCGCGTAGGCCGCGTCGAGAAAACGATCGGGTTCCTGCGCGACGAACGCGCGGGCGCGCAGCTGCTCGGGCGGCGTCGTGATCGGCGCGTGCGCCTTCACGAGGAAGCGGAACTCCGGCGACACGGTCTGCGCGTACCGTGCGAACTCCGCGGCGGTGAGCGGCGCGTAGAACGTGCGATCCACCCCGACCGCGCGCAGGAGCGGATGCTGCGCGTAGGCCGCGAGACCCTCGCGCGCGAGCGTGGACTCGCCGACGCGGCGTGCGTAGACGAGGCCCGCCCAGCCCGGGAACGACCAGCTCGACGTGCCGAGCCGCAGGCCCGCCGGCAGCCGCGAGGCGAGCTCCAGGTGCTCGGGCGTCGGCGTCGCCGGCCCGACCATCTCGGGCTCCGGCGCGGCGCGGCCGAACAGGTCGAGCTGGGCGGAGGAATCGGGCACGGACCTGGCGCCGGGCTTCAGTTGACCCCCACGGTAGCCACTACGGTGCGCGGCGGCAATGCCGCGGGTCACGGCCTCGTGGTGCGGGCCGTCCTACGGCGCGGGGCAATCGGCGCCGGAACGTGCGTCGCCGATCGGCGACAGCCGGCCTGACCGACAGCGGTAGCGGCAGACATTTCACTCCAGCGGCCGCCGCTCCCAACCCTTCTCGGTGCGCCGCAACTCGTACGCGGGCCAGTAGTGCTTGTCGAGCTTCAGCGTGATGACCTCGACCGAGCCGTTCCAGGTGACGGTGCGCAGGCGCAGCGACTCCCGGTCCTGCTTGGCCCGGACCGCCGCGAGGAACGCGTCGAGGTCCGGCGTCGGCCTGCCGTCGACCTCGACGATGCGCCGGCCGGCCCACAGGCCGTAGCGCGTCGCGGGCGAGCCGTACAGGAAGAACGCGACGAACACGCCTTCGGGCTCGATGCCGCGCTGCGCGGCCATCGCCCGGTGCGGCGCCTGCAGCGTCGCGCCGGCCCACAGCAACACGCGGTCCACGTCGCGGCCCGACAGCTCGACCGTGTCGAGCTCGAGCGGCACTTCGGCGCCGTTGCGCCACACCGTGACCTTGACGCGCGGCTTCTGCGCGGCGCGGTGCACCTCGCGGAAGCGGTTCACGACCTGCCCGTCCACGGTGAGCAGGAGGTCGCCGGTCTGCAGCACCTTCGCGGCCGGCGTGCCGGCGACGAGCCGGCCGATGCCGAGCACCTGGCGCTGCGTCGGACTGTGCTCCTCGAAGCGGCGGATCCACGCCTCGCCGAGGCCGAAGCGGCGCGCGGCCGCAAGCGGGACCGGCTGCAGTTCGGCCTCGAGCGAGTGCAGCGGGCGCTGGCCGCGCGCCAGCTCCACGAGCTCCAGCACGATCTCCGCCGGCACGCCGAGGTTCTGCTGCTGCAGCTCGCGGCCCGACTCGAACGCGAAGCTGGACCACAGAGCGCGCACTTCGCCGCGCGCGTCCGCGAGCACGCCGTCGTACTCGGCGGGCCCGTTGACGAGCCGCACGACCTCGAGGTTGCTGTCGCGGAACGCGAGCGTGCGCGACAGCGGGAAGCCGACGGGATCGACCGAGGCCACGACGCTCTTCAGCGAGGTGATGCGCTGGTCCGCGCGCAGGCCGACCGCCCAGACGTCCTCGCCGGGCGTCAGCGGCTTCGTCGAGAACCTGGCGGCGCGCACCGGCGTCGTGCCGATCAGCGCGGGGTCGTAGGCGACCACGGCGAGGTTGTGCAGCGGGTGCACGTACTCGACGCGGCCCGGCACCTCGATCGTGCCGGCGAAGGTCAGGCGCACGTCCCCGAGCGGGACCGGCACCGTGTTGCGGTCGACGACGACGAGCCCCCGCTCCGCGTCGACGATCACGCCGGTGCCGCGGTAGCTGCGCTCGGTGATGCCCGAGACGCTGTACGGCATGTCGAAGTTGACCATCACGAGCGAGGGCGCGAGCCGGTCGGCGCGCGGCTCGCCGATGTTCGCGAACGTGGTGCTCGCGGGCTCGGGCGTGCGCGGCGTCGGCCCCGCCGCCAGTTCGCGGCACGGCCAGAGCCCCTGCGCATCGTCGCGCTTGCAGCGGCGCGCCGGGAACCACTGGCGGTCGATGCGCAGCGCGCGCACCTGCGGCGTGCGCACGTCCTCGATCGTCAGCAGGCGCAGCGTCGCGCGGTCGCCGTGCGCGAGGTCGTCCAGCACCTTCTCGAAGTCGTCGAGAGTGTTCATCGGCCGGCCGTTGAAGGCCACCACCACCGCGCCGCGCGGCACGCCGGCCGAGCCGAACACGTAGCCGGGATTGGCGACGAACACGCCGCGCACCGGCAGGTTGAAGTGGCGCGCCTGCTGGTAGGACAGCGCGTGCACGACCGCGTCGCCGAACTCGACGTACTCGTCGGGCGTGATCGCGTGCAGGTCGCCGACCGGGATCTCGCGCTCCAGCACCTGGCCACCGCGCTGGATCTGGAGCTTCACCGGCTGGCCGACCGAGGAGTCCAGCACTTCGGCAAGCCCGAGGAACTCGGTGACCGGCTTGCCGTTCAGCCGCACCAGGACGTCGCCGACCTCGAGCAGCTGCTCGGCGGGCGAGCCGGGCTGGACCTCGTCGACGACGAGCATGCCGACCTGCTTCGGCAAGGCCTTGCGCACCTCGGCCTCGGTCTCGGCGCGCAGGCCGAGCCGGCGCAGCTCGTCGAACGGCGTGAACTCGAACACCGTCTGCAGCGTGCCGCGCGGCACGGGCTGACCGGCCTGGATCAGGCGCACCGCGCGCACGACGCGGTCGAGCGGCAGGTAGAAGCTCGACGCCGCCTGGTTGGAGCCGCCGGCGTTCAACGCCACGGCGCGGCCGCGCACGTCGATCACGGGGCTGCCGGACGAACCGCCGGAGGTCGACGACGCGGCCTGGTAGTAGAACGTGTTGAAGTCGTTGTAGCGGCCGACGCCGTAGGCCGGCGCGTCGCGGTCGAGGCGCGCCAGCGTGCCGGCGAGGATCGACAGCTGCTCGCCGGCGTCGTTGCCGATCACGCGGATCTCGACGCCGACCTGCGCGCCCTCGGGGGCGAGCGGGATTTCGGTCGGCTCGATGAAGCGGAGCTTCGACGGATCGTAGCGGTAGAGGCCGAAGTCGTGCACCGGGTCGCGATAGACCGGCTGCAACGGCACTTCCTCGCGATTGAGGAACACGGCCTGCGCGGTCACCGGGCCCGCCGTGACGACGTGGCGGTTGGTCAGGATCAGGCCGCGCTTAGCGTCGATCACGAAGCCGGTGGCCTGCGACGACGAGTTCCAGTCGGTGTCGAACGCGCGCGTCTGGTCGACCTGGATCGCGACGACTCCGGTGGCGATGCGCTCGAGCGTCCGCGCCCATTCGGGCCGTTCCTCGGCGTCGCCGAGGGCGGTCGGGTTCGCTGCGACCGAAATCGGCTGCCGGGCCGCGGGCGCGGGCGCGGCGGGCCGGATCGGCCCGCCGGCGGCACCGCCCATCGGCGGTGCGATCCCGGACGGCGCCGGGGCCGGACTCGGGCCCGAGTTCGGGACGGCCTGCGCGTGGGCTGCGCCTGCGGCGAGCGCGAGCACCAGCGAACCGGTCAGCGAGACGAACGCGGCGCGGGCCGCGCGAAGTTTGAAGCGCATCGTGAAGCCTCTCCGGCGACGCGCGGCCGGCTGCGACTGCCGGCCGCGAGATCCCTGCGGTCCCGCGGGCACCCGACCGGCGCGCGCCTAGCGCGCGAGCGCGTGCCCGAAGGCCATGCGATACCGCGTCGCGAATTCCTCGAACGTGAAAGCGTGTGTCTGCGTGCCGGCGTGCGCGATCTTCAGGCTGCCCATCAGCGACGCGACCCGGCCCGTGGTCTCCCAGTCCAGCCCCTTCGTGAGCCCGTACAGCAGGCCCGCCCGGTAGGCGTCGCCGCAGCCGGTCGGGTCCACCACGCGCTCCGCCTTCACCGGCGGGATCGTGATCCGGCGCCCGTCGACGTGGATCGTCGAGCCCTGCCCGCCGTGGGTCACCACGTACGCGCGGCAGCGCTGCGCGATTCTCTCGGGCGAGAGGCCCGTGCGCTCCTGCACCAGCTGGCCCTCGTAGTCGTTCACGACCACCCACGCGGCCTGGTCGATGAACATCTCGAGATCCTGGCCGCCGAACAGCGGCAGCGCCTGGCCGGGGTCGAACACGAACGGCACGCCGGCGTCGGCGAGCTGCTGCGCGCGGACGATCATCGCCTCGCGGCTGTCCGGGGCGACGATGCCGATCGAGAGCGGCGTGTCGGCCGGCAGCGCCAGCTCGCCGGAGCACGCCATCGCGCCCGGGTGGAACGCGGTGATCTGGTTGTCCTCGAGGTCGGTCGTGATGTAGGCCTGCGCCGTGTACAGCCCCTCGATGCGGCGCACGCTCGCCGTGCTCAGACCGTGGCGCCGCATCCAGGTTTCGTAGCTGTCGAAGTCGTCACCCACCGCGGCGATCACCCGCGCCTCCAGCCCGAGCAGCCGGGCGTTGAAGGCGATGTTGCCGGCGCAGCCGCCGAAGTTCCGGCGCAGCTCGGGCACCAGGAACGACACCGAGAGCATGTGGATCTTGTCCGGCAGGATCGACTCCCGGAACCGGCCGTTGAAGACCATGATCGTGTCGTAGGCGAGCGAGCCGGAGATGAGAGCGGTCATTACGGGTCGGGGGTGGCCGAAGAAGTCGCCATCGTGACGGCTCGCTACCCGCAGGTCAAAGCGGCGCACTGCAGGGTGCCGCAGGGCGGCAGTCGCTCGACGTGGTGCCGTTCAGTCCGTGAGCACGAGCAGCCAGGTCGCGCCGAGTAGTCCGAACGATACGAACACGGCGGCCGAGCCCAGATCCTTCGACAGCCCGGACAGCGGATGACGCTCGGGGCCGATCCGGTCGATCGCCGCTTCGACGGCGCTGTTCAGCAGCTCGACGACGAGGATCAGCAGCATCGGCGCGATCAGGAGCGCACGTTCGACGCCGGTCTCCCCGAACCACAGGCCGGCCGGGATCACGACGAGCGCACCGGCGCACTCCTGCCGGAAGGCCGCCTCCTCGCGCCACGCGCCCTTGAGGCCGTTCCACGAGTTCAGGAAGGAGTTCAGCAGGCGACGGAACCCGCGCGGCTTGATCCGCGCGGGCGCGAGCGAGGTCGCCGGCGGCGGCACGACCGAGGGGCCGGTGGCGGTGGTCCCCCGTCCGTCGTCCGCGGCCACCTCGCGCGCGAGTTCGTTCACGCCGCGGGTTTCCAGGTCAGGTCGAGCTGCTTCGCCGCGCGCACGTCGTCGAGCCGGCGCACCGGCAGCGTGTACGGCGCGCCCTTCAGGGTCGCGACGTCGGCTTCGGCCTCGCGCAGCACCTTCACCATCGCCGCCACGAAGCCGTCGAGCGCCTCCTTGCTCTCGGTCTCGGTCGGCTCGATCAGCAGGCACTCGGGGACCAGCAGCGGGAAGTAGGTGGTCGGCGCGTGGAAGCCGAAGTCGAGCAGCCGCTTGGCGAAGTCCATCGCGGTCGCGCCCTGCTCCTTCGACTGCCGCTTCATCGTCAGGATGAACTCGTGGGTGGCGCGGCGGGTCGGGTACGCGAGATCGAAGCCTTCCTGGCGGAAGCGCGCGAGCAGGTAGTTCGCGTTCAGCGTGGCGTACTCGCCGACCCGCTTCATGCCCTCGCGGCCGATCATCCGCATGTAGATGTACGCGCGCAGCAGCACGCCCGCGTTGCCCATGAAGCCGGACAGGCGGCCGATCGACTGCGGCAGGTCGGCTTCCTGCAGCCAGCGGTACTTCGGCCCGTCCTTCGTGTCGTCCTTGCCGACCACCGGGATCGGCATGAACGGCAGCAGCCGCGCCGCGACGCCGACCGCGCCCGCGCCCGGCCCGCCACCGCCGTGCGGCGTCGAGAAGGTCTTGTGCAGGTTCATGTGGATCACGTCGAAGCCCATGTCGCCGGGCCGCACCTTGCCGAGGATCGCGTTCAGGTTCGCGCCGTCGTAGTAGAGCAGGCCGCCCGCGTCGTGCACGACCCTGGCGATGTCCGCGATCTGCCGCTCGAACACGCCGAGCGTCGACGGGTTCGTCAGCATGATGCCGGCGGTGTTCGGGCCCACGGCCTTCTTCAGCGCCTCGAAGTCGCAGTCGCCTTCAGGCGTGGCCGGGATCTCGATCACCTTCATCCCGCACATGGTCGCGGTGGCGGGGTTCGTGCCGTGCGCGGCCTCGGGGACGATGATCTCGTTGCGCGCCAGGTCGCCGCGCGCACGGTGATACGCGCGGATCATCGCGACGCCGGCGAACTCGCCCTGCGCGCCGGCCATCGGCGTGAGGCTCACGCCCTGCATGCCGGTGACCTCCTTCAGCATCTCCTGCAGTTCGTACATGCAGGCGAGGAAGCCCTGCCCGTTGGACTCCGGCGCGAGCGGATGCCGCGCGAGGAACTCGGGCAGCATCGCGTACTGGTTACACCCGCGCGGGTTGTACTTCATCGTGCACGAACCGAGCGGGTAGAAGTTCGTGTCGATTGAAAAGTTCATCTGTGACAGGCGCGTGAAATGCCGCACCGCCTGCAGCTCGGAGACCTCGGGCAGCAGCGGGCGGCTGCGGCGGCGCAGGTGCTCGGGCAGCGCGGCCGGCAGTTCGGGCGGCAGCTGGGCGGTGGCGCTGCGGCCCGGCCTCGACAGCTCGAAGATCGTCGGCTCGCGCACGGCCGGCGCGTCGGTGCGGGCCCCCGCCGGGGTGGGGGTCGTGGCGATCTGGTCGGGAGTGTTCATGTCGGGTGTCCTGCTCGGGCGTCAGGCGGCCTTGACCGCGCGGACGGCGTCGTTCAGCGCGCTCGCGTAGGTCTCGATGTCGGCGCTCGTCTTCGTCTCGGTGGCGCAGACGAGGATCGCGCTGCCGAGCTCCGGGTAGTCCGTCGAGAGGTCGTAGCCCCCGACGATGCGGCGCGCGGCGAGCTGCTCCAGCACCGCCCCGGCCGGGCGGTCGAGCTGCAGCACCGCCTCGTGGAAGCGCGGCGAGTGCGCGAACGCGAGCCGCACGCCCTTCACCTTCGTGGCCGCCTTCACCAGCTCATCGGTGCGCGCGACGCTGGCCGCGGCCACCCGCTCGAGACCCTGCGGGCCCATCAGCGACAGGTAGATGGTCGCCGCGGTCATCAGCAGGCCCTGGTTCGTGCAGATGTTCGAGGTCGCCTTGGTGCGGCGGATGTGCTGCTCGCGGGCCTGCAGCGTCAGCGTGTAGCCGGGACGGCCGTCGAGATCGACCGTGCGCCCGACGATGCGGCCCGGCATCTGGCGCACGTGCTCGAGGCGCGTGGTCATGAAGCCGAAGTACGGCCCGCCGGAGGACAGCGGCACGCCGAGCGGCTGGCCCTCGCCGACGACGACGTCGACGCCCCTGCCGTCGGTGCCCCACTCGCCCGGCGGCTTCAGGAGCGCCAGCGAGGTCGGGTTCACGACCGCGATCACGAGCGCGCCGTGGCGGCGCGCCCAGTCGGTCAGCGCGTCGACGTCCTCCAGCGTGCCGAAGAAGTTCGGCTGCTGGATCACGAGCGCGGTGACGTCCTGGCCTTCCCACGCGCTCAGCGCGTCGACGAGCGTGCGGCCGGTCGCGGGATCGCAGGCGACGTCCTCGAACTGCAACGCCTGGTTGCCCGCGATCGCGCGGGCGCACTTGCGGTACAGCGGGTGCACCGTGCGCGGCACGAGGATCCGCGAGGACTTCGACCTGCGGTGCGTGCGAACCGCCATCAGCGCGGCTTCGGCCAGCGCCGAGGCGCCGTCGTACAGCGAGGCGTTCGAGACCTCCATGCCGGTGAGGCTGGCGATCATCGTCTGGTACTCGTAGATCGCCTGCAGCGTGCCCTGGCTCGCCTCGGCCTGGTACGGCGTGTAGGCCGAGTAGATCTCGCCGCGGGTGGTGATCTGCCAGACCGCCGCCGGGATGTGGTGCTCGTAGGCACCGGCGCCGATGAAGTTCAGCGGGCGGCCGTCCTGCGCGGCGCGCTCGCTCATCAGGCGGCCGACCTCCATCTCGGAGCTCGCGGCGGGGATGCCGGCGAGGTCGCCTGCGCGCAGCTTCGCCGGGATCTCGTCGAACAGGTCGTCGATGCTCGCGACGCCGATCGTGTCGAGCATCGCGCGGACGTCGGCGTCGGTGTGGGGGATGAAGGCCATGTCCGTTCTCCTCGTCAGGCGGTTGCTTCGAGGAATCGCGCGTACGCGGATGCATCGAGCAGCGCCGCGACGTCGGCCGCGTTCGCGGGCTTCAGCTTCAGCAGCCAACCCTCGCCGTACGGGTCGGAGTTGATCTTCTCGGGCGCGTCCGCGAGCCCGGCGTTGCCCTCGAGCACCTCGCCCGGGATCGGCGAGTACACGTCGGAGGCAGCCTTCACGGACTCGACGACCGCGCAGGCCTCGCCCGCCGCCACGCTGCGACCCGCTTCCGGCACCTCGACGAACACCAGGTCGCCGAGCGCGTGCTGCGCGTGGTCGGTGATGCCGATCAGCACGCCGCCGTCGGGCAGCGGCTTCACCCATTCGTGCGTCTTCGTGTAGCGGAGTTCCTGCGGGACGTTGCTCATGGCGAGACCTCGGGAGCGGAGTCGGAAGGGTTGGCTCGACGCGACCGGCGGCGACGCGCCGCCGGCCGGACGGGTCAGAGATCGATCACGGGCTGGCCGTAGCGGACGAACGGCGGCTTCACGACGCGGGCGGTCAGCAGCCTGCCGCGCACGTCCACCTGCACGCGGTCGTAGGTGCCCGGCGGCACGCGGGCCAGCGCGACGGAGCGCTCGAGCGTCGGCGAGTACGTGCCGCTCGTGATCTCGCCCTCGCCCGCCGGCGTCACCACCTTCTGGTGGCCGCGCAGCACGCCCTTGTCCTCGAGCAGCAGCCCGACCTGCCGGCGCGGCACGCCGGCCGCCTTCTGCGCCTCGAGCGCGCCGCGACCGACGAACGGCCGCGGTGCCTTCATGGCGACGGTCCACGCGAGCCCGCACTCGAGCGGCGTGACGTTCTCGTCCATGTCGCTGCCGTAGAGGTTCATGCCGGCCTCGAGCCGCAGCGTGTCGCGCGCGCCGAGCCCGCAGGGGCGCACGCCGCCCTCGACGAGGCGGTGCCACGCGCCGGCGGCCTCGGCGGCCGGCAGCATGATCTCGAAGCCGTCCTCGCCGGTGTAGCCGGTGCGGGCGACGAACCACGGCGCAGCCGCGGACCCGACGAAGCGACCGAAGAAGCCGTCGAGGCGCAGGGCCGCCTCGGCATCCGCCGGCGCCAGCAGCGCGACCGCGCGATTGCGCGCGTTCGGGCCCTGCACCGCGAGCATCGCGAGATCGCGGCGCTCGCGCACGGCGACGCCGTAGGGCTGCGCCTGCGCGCGGATCCATGCGAGGTCCTTCTCGGCGGTGCCGGCGTTCACGACCAGCCGGAAGTGCGTTTCGCGGACGAAGTAGACGATCAGGTCGTCGATCACGCCGCCGCGCTCGTTCAGCATGCAGCTGTAGAGCGCCTTGCCCGGCTCGACGAGCCGCACGACGTCGTTGGCGAGCAGGTGCCGCAGGAACTCGCGGGTGCGCTCGCCCTCGAGATCGACGGGACACATGTGCGAGACGTCGAACACGCCGGCGTCGCGGCGCACCGCGTGGTGTTCCTCCAGCTGCGAGCCGTAGTGCAGCGGCATGTCCCAGCCGCCGAAATCGACCACGCGGGCGCCCTGCGCCACGTGCACGTCGTAAAGAGGGGTGCGCTTCTGCATCGCGGGCTCCCGGAGAGCGGTCAAGCGGACGAGCGGGAACGACAGGCACGAGCCTGGCGCCCCTCTGTCCTTGGACCTGAGAGATCGAGCGGGCGGTTCACGAACGGAACCGCGCCGCTGCACCCCTTCGGTGGGCCCCGCAGGCGGGGCCGCTCTCCAGAGCTCGCAAGATCCTGCCGTTCTTCTGCCTGAGCGTTTCCGGGCGGGTTGCGCCTTCGGCGTCGCGTCGCGCCCTGCGGCCGGCCCAGTGGGCCGGACCCGCGGTGCGTCGCGATCTCTCCGGACAGGTCTACGCGCGAGGCCGCCATCATAGCCAGCGTCTCGACGCGTTGCCCGGGAATCTGGCTGGGCCGTGGGGCCGGCCCTTATCATCGGCGTGCGCCGCGCCCCGGTCCGGGACGAGGCACCACCCGGCCTCGCGAGGAATCCCCGTGCGCACGCTCCGTCCCGTCGCCCGTCTCGCCCTCGCGCTGGCCGCGGGACTCGCGCCGGCCCTGGTCGGCACGGCCGCGTTCGCCGCGCCGGGCCGGAGCACCCCGCCGACGAGCGCCGCACCGCCACCCGCGACCGCACCGCAATCCGCCGCCGTCGAGCGACTGCACGCGCTGTTCGAGAGCGCCTGGGAGTACGACCTCGCCGCGAACCCGCTGGCGGCCACGTACTACGGGGATCGGCGGTTCGACGACCGCTGGCCCGACCTCTCGCCCGCCGCGCGCGAACGCCACCGCGCACGCGAGCGCGAGGTGCTGGAGCGGCTGGCGGCGATCCCGCGCGACGCGCTGCCGCCCGCGGAGCAGCTCAACCACGACCTGTTCCGCTGGATCTACGAAGACCGCGTCGCGGCGCAGCGCTTCCGGCCCGAGTACTACGAGATGAGCGCCCGCGAGGGCGTGCAGGCGCTGAACGAGGTCGCGGAGCTGATGCGGTTCGCGACGGCCGCCGACTTCGAGACCTGGCTGACGCGTCTCGAGCGCATGCCGGCGTACCTCGACCAGTACGCCGCGATGCTGCGCGAGGGCGCGCGGGAGAAGCGCACGCAGCCCCGCGTGCTGATGGAGCGCGTGCTGCCGCAGCTGGCGATGCAGCTGGTCGACGCGCCGCAGCGGAGCCCGTTCTGGGCGCGCTTCACGCAGTTCCCGGACGCCGTGCCGGCCGCCGAGCGCGAGCGGCTGCAGGCCCGCGCCAGGAGCGTGATCGCGGACCGGGTGATCCCGGCCTACCGCCGCTTCGAGCGCTTCTTCCGCGAGGAGTACCTGCCCGCGACGCGCACCGACGTCGGCATCTGGGCCACGCCGGACGGGGCGGCGTACTACGCCGACCGCGCCCGCCACTTCACGACGACGGACCTGACGCCCGAGCGGATCCACGAGCTCGGCCTCGCCGAGGTCGCGCGCATCAGGGCCGAGATGCAGAAGGTGATGGACGAGGTCGGCTTCCGCGGCACGCTCCAGGAGTTCTTCACGCAGCTGCGCACCGACCCGCGGTTCTACTTCCAGTCGCCCGACGAGCTGTTCCGCGCCTACGTCGTCACCGCGAAGCAGATCGAGCCCGAGCTGCCGAAGCTGTTCGGGCGGCTGTACCGCACGCCGTTCGGCGTCCGGCCGATCCCGGCGACTTCCGCACCGAACACCACCACCGCCTACTACAGCGGTCCGTCGCTCGACGGCACGCGCGCCGGCTACTACTACGTGAACCTGTACCGGCCGGAGGTGCGCCCGAAGTACGAGATCGAGGTGCTGACGGTCCACGAGTCGGTGCCGGGCCACCACCTGCAGATCGCCCTCGCGCAGGAGCAGGGCGAGTGGCCTGCGTTCCGCCGTTTCGCCGGCATCACGGCCTACATCGAGGGCTGGGCGCTGTATTCCGAGGTACTCGGCTACGACCTCGGCCTGTACCGCGACCCCTACTCGCGCTTCGGCCAGCTGACCTACGACATGTGGCGCGCGGTGCGGCTCGTGGTCGACACCGGCCTCCACCAGCAGCGCTGGACCCGCCGGCAGGCGATCGACTACTTCAGGGACAACGCGGCGAAGACCGAGGCCGACATCGTCAACGAGATCGACCGCTACATCGGCTGGCCGGGCCAGGCGCTCGCCTACAAGATCGGCCAGCTGAAGATCCTCGAACTGCGCGCGCGGGCCGAACGCGAGCTCGGCGCGAAGTTCGACGTGCGCTCGTTCCACGACGCGATACTCGCCACCGGCGCGGTGCCGCTCGACGTGCTCGAACGCCACGTGAACGACTGGATCGCCGCACGACGCTGACGATCCGCCCGCCGGCCTGCGCGCCGACCCGCAACGCACCCGCACCCGCACCCGCACCGCACCGCACCCGCACCGCACCCGCACCCGCACCCGCACCGCAGGAGCCGACCATGACCGACACCCACGATCCCGCCACCGTCGTCCGCAACGTCTACGCCGCGTTCGCGCGCGGCGACATCCCGGGTTTCTTCGCACTGCTGCACCCCGAGGTCGTCTGGGACGAGGCGAAGGGCCATCCCTACGGTGGTACCTACGTCGGCATCGACGCGATCGTGAAGAACGTGCTGACGCCGCTCGGCGCCGAGTGGACGGACTTCACGGCCGAGCCCGACGACTTCCTCGCGCGCGGCGACACCGTGATCTCGCTCGGCACCTACCGCGGCGTCTGCAGGGCGACCGGCAGGCGGGTCGACGCGCCCTACGCGGTGGTCTGGAAGGTCGAGGGCGGCCGGGTGCGTTCGCTGCACCAGATCACCGACACGCACCTGTTCCACGCCGCGATGCGCTAGAGCGCGCGGGCCTGCAAGCGACTGATCCACCTCGGGTTTCGCCCTCCGGGCGCACCACGGGCCGGCCGTCGTCGAGCCCCGCGGCGGCGCCCGACCCGGTAGAATGGCGGGCTGCGCCGATCGCCCGCCGAGGCCCGCCATGCCCCTGCCCCCGCGCCGTCGTTCCGTCCCCGTCCGCGTCGGTCACGTGACCGTCGGCGGCACCGCGCCGATCGTCGTGCAGTCGATGACCAACACCGACACCGCCGACGTCGAGGCCACCGTGCGCCAGGTGCGCGAACTCGCGCTCGCCGGCTCCGAGGTCGTACGCATCACCGTCAACGAGAAGGAAGCGGCGGCCGCGGTGCCGCGCATCCGCGAGCGGCTCGACGCGCTGGGCGTGAACGTGCCGCTCGTCGGCGACTTCCACTTCAACGGTCACAGGCTTCTCACCGAGGAGCCCGCGTGCGCCGAGGCTCTCGCGAAGCTCCGGATCAACCCGGGCAACGTCGGGCGCGGCTCGAAGCGGGACCCGCAGTTCGCGAACATGATCGAGATCGCGAACCGCTACGCGAAGCCGGTGCGCATCGGCGTGAACTGGGGCAGCCTCGACCAGGACCTGCTGACGCGCCTGATGGACGAGAACTCGAAGCGCGAGCAGCCCTGGGACGCGATGGACGTCGTGCGCGAGTCGATCGTCGTCTCGGCGCTCGAGAGCGCCGCGCGCGCGGAAGAGCTCGGCATGCCGCACGACCGCATCGTGATCAGCGCGAAGGTCTCGGGCGTCCAGGACCTGATCTCGATCTACCGCAATCTCGCGAAGCGCTGCGACTACCCGCTGCACCTCGGCCTGACCGAGGCGGGCATGGGCTCGAAGGGCATCGTCGCCTCGACCGCCGCGATGGCGGTGCTGCTGCAGGAAGGCATCGGCGACACGATCCGCGTATCCCTGACGCCCGAGCCGGGCGGCGACCGCACGAACGAAGTGATCGTCGCGCAGGAGATCCTGCAGACGATGGGGTTTCGCGCGTTCACGCCGATGGTCGTCGCGTGCCCCGGCTGCGGGCGCACGACGAGCACCTACTTCCAGGAGCTGGCGCAGGACATCCAGTCGCACATCCGTCACCGGATGCCGGAGTGGAAGAAGCACTACGCCGGCGTCGAGGAGATGACGGTCGCGGTGATGGGCTGCGTCGTGAACGGCCCCGGCGAGAGCAAGCACGCCAACATCGGCATCAGCCTCCCCGGCACCGGCGAGCGACCGGTCGCGCCGGTCTACGAGGACGGCGAGAAGACGGTCACGCTGAAGGGCGACCGCATCGCCGAGGAGTTCCAGGAACTGGTCGAACGCTACGTCGCGCGCCGCTACGCGCGGAAGGGCGCGCCGTCGGCCGCGCCGGCGTCGACGCCCGCCGCGACGGCCGCCGACACCTGATCACGCCCGCGCGGGACCCGACTTCGGCCTGCGCGGAACCCGCACACGCCCCGCAGAACCCAAGAGGCAGACGGAACATGAGCCACCACGAAGGCCACGGCCTGGCAGACCGCAAGTGCGTGCCGTGCGAGGGCGGCGTGCCGCCGTACGAGCGCGCGCAGGCCGAGGCGGCGCTCGCGCAGCTGGCGCCGGGCTGGCAGCTGAGCGCGGACGGCCGCGCGCTGAAGCGCGAGGTGCGCTTCAAGGACTTCTACCGGACGATGAGCTTCGTGAACGCCCTCGCGCACGTCGCGAACGCCGAGGACCACCACCCGGACCTCGAAGTCGGCTACGACTACTGCCGGATCACCTTCTCGACGCACTCGATCGGCGGCCTGTCCGAAAACGACTTCATCTGCGCGGCCAAGACGGACCGCCTGCTCTAGCGCGGTCCCGCGGCGCCGCCGTCTCCGCGCATCGCGCCGAGCCGCTGCACCACGCGCCAGCGCCACGCGGCGTAGAGCGCGAGGATCATCCCGAAGAAGAACAGCGTGCCGGCGGTGGCGACCGCCTGGAACGCGGGATCGAGGTACTGGACCTGCTGGCGCGCGAGGCGTTCGAGTTCCGTCGCCACCTCCCCCGGCTCGCGCCCGCTCGCGCGGACGCGGCCCTCGAGCGCCGCGTAGCGCTCCGCCAGCAGCGTCGGCCGTAGCCACGCGTACAGCGCATACAGCGCGAAGCCGACCACGAGGCTCGCGGTCGCGACGATCGTGCTGCCGAGCACCAGCCGGCGCGTGTAGGGCAGCCGCGGATGGGCGACGCCGAGCGCGCGCGAGCCCATCCAGACCGCGAGCATCGCGATCATCAGCCCCGCGTAGTCGGTCAGCGCACCGCCCAGCGCGGGCGCGAGCAGCGGCGGGCCCACGATGAACACGCTCGCGAGCAGGCCGCCGATCAGCCCGAACCGGATCGCGATGTCGGTGGGCGCGGCGGGCGCCACGCGCGGCGGATCACCCACCGGTCCGCGTGCCGGGCCCGTCGCCTCGCCGGGCCGCCCGCCCGCCGTTGGCTCGCTCATTGCTCTCCCCGGGCCGCGCCCGCGACGCGGCGGCGCGTGCGGCAGGCGTCGCTGCAGTAACGCACCTCGTCCCACACCTTCGCCCAGCGCTTGCGCCACGTGAACGGGCGCCCGCAGCTCGCGCAGGTCTTCGTAGGCAGGTCGGCCTTCTTCACGCCGCGCATGCAGACCGCTCAGCGCCGCGCGCCGGCGGCCGCGACGGCCACCGGCGGAACCCGCTTCACCGCGCGGATGCGCAGCCGCACGTAGTCGGCGATCCACTGGCCCTCGACCCAGCGGTCGCGGGCCAGCGCCGCGGCGCGCGCCAGCACGCGCTCGCGTTCGTCGGCCGGCACCGGCTCCAATACGTGCGTGCAGAACTCGCGGTACCAGTTCGCCAGTCCCGCCTCGCCGCCGGCGAGCGGCGTGGGGCGCTCGAACAGCCGCGCGTCGGTGACGGCGAGGCCGTGCGCCTCGAGCAGAAGCGCGTACGCGCCGAGCGCCGGGAAGTACCAGAACGGCGGCGGCACGCGGCCCGTCGCCTCGCCGACCGCCTCGCGCAGCGCCGTCGTCAGCCGCTCGACGTTGCCGTGGCCGCCGAACTCGGCGACGAAGCGTCCGCCGGGCCGCAGCGCCCGCGCGATCGTGTCGATCGCCGCGCTGGGCTGGAGGATCCAGTGCAGCGTCGCGTTCGAGAACACCGCGTCGTAGGTCTCGGGAGTCCGCCAGCTGCGCAGGTCCGCGACCTCGAAGCGCAGTTCAGGGTAGCGGGCGCGCGCGGCCTCGACCATCGCGGCCGAGGCGTCGATCCCGACCACCTCGGCGCCGCGCGCCGCGATCTGCGCCGCGAGGTGCCCGGTGCCGGAACCGGCGTCGAGGATGCGCTCGCCCGGCTGCGGGTCGAGCAGGTCCACGACGCCGCCCGCGAGCCCGTGTATGAAGCCGTGCCGCGCGTCGTAGCTGGCCGGATCCCAGTGCGTCACTCGGCCGCCTCGCGCGCCAGCAGGCGCGGCAGGTCGCCGCCGGTGCCGAGCGCCTGCCGGACGAAGAACTGCTTCAGCGGGCCGCTGCGGTTCACGAGCCCGAGACCCGAGCGGCGCGCCCGACCGACCCAGGCGGAGGGGTTCGCGAACAGCCGGTAGAGGCCGTCGAGCGCGGCGCCCATGACGGCGTTGTCGGCGCGACGCCAGCGCGAATAGCGGCCGAGCACGCGGAGATCGCCCGGGTCCTCGCCGTTCGCCAACGCGTCCCCGAGCACCTCGGCGAGCGCGGCGGCGTCGAGCAGGCCGAGGTTCACGCCCTGCCCCGCCAGCGGATGCACGGCGTGCGCGGCGTCGCCCGCGAGCGCGAACCGCGCGCGCGCGTAGGTCTGCGCGTGGAACCGGCGCAACGGGAACTGCACGCGCGGCGTGGTCGGGACCAGCGTGCCGAGCACGCGGTCCGACGCGGTCGTGACGAGTTCGCCGAACGCGGCGTCGTCCACGGCCACCAGCTGCGCGGCGTGCTCGGGTGTCGTGGACCAGACGAGCGACACGCGCCCGTCGGCGAGCGGCAGGAGCGCGAGCGGCCCGTCGGCCAGGAACCGCTGCCGCGCGGCGCCGCCGTGCGGCGCCTCGGGACGGAGGTGCGCGACGACCGCGGCCTGCGGGTACGGTTCGGGCGTGCCGCCGATGCCGGCCCAAGCGCGGGCCGGCGAATCCGCGCCGTCGGCGGCGACCACGAGACGCGTCGTCAGGCGGCGGTCCGGCGTGACCGCGACTGCGAAGTCGGGCTCCAGTTCGACGTCGTCGAGCGAGGTGCGGAGCAGCGTGGCGCCGCGGCGCGTGGCCGCCGCCAGCAGCGCGGCCGCGACCACGCGGTTCTCGACGATGTGGCCGAGGTCGGGCTCGCCGATCTCCGCCGCCTCGAACGCCAGCGTATTCGGTCCCTCCGGCGCGTCCGAGTGCTCCCAGACGAGCATGCGATCGTAGGCACACGCGCCGCGCGCGACGACCGCAGGCCAGGCACCGACCGCGCGCAACAGGCGCTGCGACGCGCGCGACAGCGCGGACACCCGCAGGTCCAGCGGCTCGCCCGGCAGCGGCAGGTCCGCGGGCCGCGGCTCGACGACGGCGACGCGCAGCGACTGCGTCGCGCGCTCGCCGACCAGCAGCGCCGCGAGCGCTGCGCCGACCATGCCGCCGCCGGAGATCACGACGTCGAAGTCGCGCCGCGCGACGGCTTCGCGGCGGGCGCTCACGGCGCGGCCCTCGGCACGTCCACCAGCGGCAGGCCGCGCGCCAGCCGGGGCAGGCGTCCCGCGAAACCGAGCGACAGCCGCGCCAGCGCCGACTTCGCGACCGGCGTCGCGTCGAACGCCAGGAGTCCCAGCGAGCGGGCCGCGCGGACCGGACCGAACGGATTGCCGAACAGGCGCACGAGGCCGTCGGTGAACGCGATCAGTGCACCGCGGTCGGTGCGCCGCCACTCGACGTAGCGGCGCAGGACCTCCGCGTCGCCGGCGTCGGGCGATGCCGCGAGGCCTGCCGCGATCACCTCGGCGAGCGTCGCCGCGTCGCGCAGGCCGAGGTTGAAGCCCTGGCCCGCGATCGGGTGCAGGCCCTGCGCGGCGTTGCCGATGATCGCGACGCGCGGCGCCTCGATCGCGTCGCTGCGCGTCAGCGCGAGCGGATAGGCCACGCGCCGCCCGACCTTCGTCAGGCGGCCGAGGCGCCAGCCGAAGCGTTCCTGCAGGCCCGCGAGGAACGCCGCGTCGTCCTGCGCCAGCGCGGCCTCGGCGGCCTCCGGCGCGAGCGTGTAGACGACGACGCAGCGGCCGTCGGCGATCGGCAGCACGGCGAGCGGGCCGGTCGGCGTGAAGCGTTCGTAGGCGGTGTAGTCGTGGAAGCGCTCGGGCACGACGTTCGCGATGATCGCGGTCTGCCCGTAGTCCCAGCGCGCGGCGTCGACGCCGGACTCGCGGCGGATCAGCGACTGGGCACCGTCCGCCGCGACCGCGAGCCGCGCCGACAGGCGCCGCGGCGCGGCGCCCTCGGCCGTCACCTCGAGCACGACGCGGTCGTCCAGCGTCTCGAGAGCGGTGACTCGCGCGGGCGAGACCAGCTCCGTGCGGCCGCCGGCCCGCAGCCGGCGCCAGAGCGCGGCGCCGATCGCGCGGTTCTCCGCCACGTAGCCGAGCGCGGGCACGCCCTGCTCCTCCGCGGACAGGCGTGCGAAACCGAAGTGACCGCGATCGGAGACGTGGATGCGCCTGATGGGCGTGGCCGAGCGCACGATCTCGTCCCAGACGCCGAGCCCCTGGAAGACCCGGCGCGAGCCGTTCGACAGTGCCGTGGTGCGGGTGTCGAAGCTCGGCTGCGAATCCGCTTCCGGCGGCACGGCCTCCACCACGACCACGCGCAGCGGCAGCGCCGCGAGCGCCAGCGCGAGGCTGGCACCCACCATGCCGCCGCCGACGATCGCGACGTCGCAGTCGATCGGAGCCGCAGCGGCACCGGCGTCGACCGGGGAATGCGATTCGGGCTCGTTCGTCACGTCGCGTCTCCGGTGGCACGCCGCTCCACGGTCGATGGACCGGGCGCGGGCCCGCAGGTTCGTCGCAGCCGGCCGTCAGGCCGCCTGCATCCACGCCTCGATCGCGTCCGGGTGCTTCTCGAGTTCGCCGGTCAGCACGTCGGGCTCGCCGCGCGTCACCGCGACATCGTCCTCGATCCGGATGCCGATCCCCTGGAACTCCTTCGGCACGCCCTTCGTGCCCTTCGGCACGTAGATGCCCGGCTCGACCGTGAGCACCATGCCGGGCTCGAGCACGCGCCACTCGTCGCCGACCTTGTAGTCGCCCACGTCGTGCACGTCCATGCCGAGCCAGTGGCCCGTCTTGTGCATGAAGAACCGGCGGAAGGCGCCCTCCTTCACGAGCTTCGGCACCTTGCCCTTCAGCAGGCCGAGGTGGACGAGCCCGTGGGTGACGGCCTTGACCGCGGCGTCGTGCGGCTCGTTCCAGTGGTGGCCGGGACGGCACCGGTCGATGGCCGCCAGCTGCGCCTCCAGCACGACTTCGTAGACCGCGCGCTGGGCCGGCGTGTAGCGGCCGTTGACCGGGAACGTCCGGGTGATGTCGGAGGCGTAGTAGTCGTACTCGCAGCCGGCGTCGATCAGCAGCAGGTCGCCGTCCTCCAGCTCGGCCGAGTTCTCGACGTAGTGCAGCACGCAGGCGTTGTTGCCGCCGCCGACGATGGGCTGGTAGCTCGGGCCCGCACGGTTGCGGTGGAACTCGTGGACGATCTCGGCCGCGACCTCGTATTCGAAGGCGCCGGGCCGGGCGCGGCGCATCGCGCGGCGGTGGGCCGCGACCGCGATCTGCGCGGCCCGGCGCATGGTGTCGAGCTCGGGGCGGCTCTTGTAGAGCCGCATGTCGTGCAGCAGGTGATCGAGCGCCACGAATTCCTGCGGGGTGTGCAGCCCGTGCTTCGCCTGCGCGCGGAGCCCGTTCACCCAGCCGATCACCCGCTGGTCGAACTCGTGGTGCAGGCCCATCGTGTAGAACACGCGGCCCCGGCTCTCCAGCAGCCCCGGCAGGATCTCGTCGATGTCGCCGATGGGGAAGGCGTCGTCCGCACCGTGACGCTTCACCGCGCCCTGGGTGCCGGCGCGCGAGCCGTCCCAGCGCTCGCGCTCGGGATCGCGCTCCCGGCAGAACAGCACGTACTCGCCCTGCGGCCGGTGGGGAATGAGCACCGCCACCGCCTCGGGCTCGCCGAAACCGGTCAGGTACCAGAAGTCGCTGTCCTGGCGATACTCGTAGTGGACGTCGCCGTTGCGATGGCGCACCGGCGCGGCCGGCAGGATCGCGATGCCGTCGCGACCGATGTCCTTCATCAGCTGCCGCCGCCGGCGGCCGAACTCGTCTTGCTTCTTCATGCTCTCAGTGAACGCCGTCGTCCGTGGGCAGGTCGCGCTCGCGGTGCCGCGCCAGTTCCTCGTAGACCAGCTGCGTGCCGGCGCGGACGAACTCGACGAGCTCCGCGTAGGCGGCCTCGTTGGCCTCGAGCGTCTCGCCCTCGCCGACCGCGGCCCGCCCGATCTCGCCGAAGTCGCGGAGCACCTCGCCGATCTCCCCGGGTACCTCGTCGAGCGAAGGGAGGCTGCCCGCACCGAGCCCGTAGAGGAACGCGCTGCACCACTCCGCCAGCGCTTCGACGCGGTCGGCGAGGTCGGATTCGTCGTCGGGCAGCAGCGGCTCGAACTCCATCGCCTGCCCGCCGAGCGCCTGCGCGGTGGCGTCGAACACCGCGTTCAGCGACTGGCGGCCGGCGCCGGCGGGCGCGGCGGATGCGTCCAGCAGCACCTCGCGCAGCCAGTCCTCCACGCCGTACGCGGACCGCCCGCAGAGAGCGCCGCACAGCGTGCCGTGCGCCTCGGCCGGCGCGACGGGCGCGCGGGCGGCGGCCAGCACGCGCTCGAGTTCGTCGTAGGAGACGGCGTCCATGGCCGCGATGGTAACCCGCGGCCCGCGCTTCGCGCCGCTCCGGCAGCCGCGGTTCGTTGACCGTCCGTTCGGGCGACGCCTATAGTTCCGGGCATGAACGATACCAGCGCACGGCAGGCGTTCGACGCGGAGCTCCGCAAGCTGGAGAAGCACGTCGACGAGCTGATGGTCACCGTCAGTCACCTCAAGGAAGAGAACCGCGCGCTGCGCCAGCGCCAGGACGTGCTGACGGCCGAGCGGTCGCAGCTGCTCGCCAAGAACGAGCAGGTGCGGGCCCGCGTCGAGGCCATGATCGGCCGCCTGAAGTCCATGGAGCACGGCACTTGAGCGGCGACGCCCAGCTGGCACGCGTCAGCGTGCGCATCCTCGAAAAGGAATACCAGTTCGCCTGCGCGGTCGAAGAACGCGCCGCCCTGCTGGACTCCGCCGAGTACCTGAACGCCGAGATGCGCAAGATCCGGGACAGCGGCAAGGTCGTCGGCCTCGACCGCATCGCGGTGATGGCCGCGCTGAACATGGCCAACGAACTGCTGAAGAGCCGCGCCCGCGCCGCCGACGGCCCGGGGGAAGACGCGGTCCACCGCCTGCGCGTGCTTCGCGAGCGGGTGGAGGCCACGCTCGAGCGTGGCCAGCAGGTGGAGATCTAGTCGGGTCGCCGCCGGCGCGCGACCCGTGCGCGGGTGGGCCTCGGCCCGTTCGAACGTGTCCTACCGCTCACGTCGCCGCGTCCGACTTTCGCCGCGCGAGGCCGTTGGGGTAACCTCGCTCCGGCGCTGCCTGCGGTGTTCGACACGGGTCGTGGGTACCTCTCGGCCTTAATGCTTGAAACCCGGGGCGTTACGTCAGTTGCAGCATTGTGCAGGTCCGTCTTCGAGCGGAAAGCCTTAAGTGCAGCGGCGTGCCCCACTTGTTGCTCTGGTCCGAGAGCAACCGACCCGTGACGGCACAGGCGGGTAGCGCCATTGGATCCAGCAGGGCCCGCAGGCGACTGCGGGCCCTTCTTCGTTCGGGGCTTGGTTCGAGGCGGGCCCGCGCGTGACGGCCGTTCCTCCTGCTCCTGCCGATCCCGAACTCCGGGATTCCCCGGGTGCCGGGCCGCCGCCCGAGCCGCGCGCGCCCGACGCGCTCGTCGAAATCAAGCGAGCGCTGCGCCGCGAGTTCCGCGCGCGCCGTCGCGCGATCGCGCCGGCCGAGCGCACCGCCGCCGCCGGCGCGGCGGCTGCGCGGCTGCGCGAGAGCGGCCTCGTGAAGCCGCGTGCGCGGATCGCGGTCTACCTGCCCGCGGACGGCGAGTTCGACCCGATGCCGATCGCGGACCTCGCGCGCGCGCGCGGCGCGCTCGTCTACGTGCCCGTGATCGCGAGCGCTCGCTTCCGGCGTCTCGCGTTCGCGCCGCTCGACGCACCCGACGCCGCATGGCGGCGCAATCGCCACGGACTCGACGAGCCGGGCGCCGACCCTCGCCTGTGGCGCTCGCCCCGCGACCTCGACCTCGTACTCGTGCCGCTCGTCGCATTCGACGCCGCCGGTGCCCGGTTGGGCATGGGCGGCGGCTACTACGATCGCGCCTACGCGTATCTCCGGCACCGGACGGCGTGGCGGCGGCCGCGTCTGCTCGGCCTCGCGTTCGATTCGCAGGAGGCGGCGGCCCTGCCGGCCGACGCCCGCGACGTCCCGCTGTGGGGCGTCCTGACCGGCACGCGGCTCCTGCGCGCGTCGCCGGCCTGAACGAAAAACAAGGGAAAAAACAGGGGTTTTCGATGCAGTACTGGCTGATGAAGAGCGAGCCCGACACGTTCTCGATCGACCATCTCGCGAGCGCCCCGAAGCGCCGCACCCTGTGGGACGGCGTCCGGAACTACCAGGTGCGGAACATGCTCCGCGACCAGATGAAGAAGGGCGACCTGGCGTTCTTCTGGCACTCGAACTGCGACTCGCCCGGCGTCTACGGCATCGTGCGCATCGTGAAGGAGGGCTACCCGGACCCCTCCGCCTTCGATCCGAAGAGCCGCTACTTCGACGCGGACTCGGATCCCGCGGCACCGACGTGGTACTCGGTCGACGTCGAACTCGACACGCGGCTGGAGAAACCCGTCACGCTCGAACGACTGAAGGCGAACGCGGGCAAGCTCGGCGACATGCTGGTGCTCCGCCGCGGCAACCGCCTCTCGATCACGCCGGTCACGCCGCAGCAATGGCGCGCGGTCCTCGCGCTCGCCTGAAGGGCGCGCGCGAAACACTGGAAAAATAGGGGTTTCCGCGTCGTTCCCGGAAACGTCGGAAGCGGCGCCGCGCGGCGCCTGCTCGCGTCGCGCGCGCCGCTTCGAGTTGCGCGCGACGCGAGCAGGCGCGCTTCGCGCGCGTGCGATGCGAGTGCGATGCGAGTGCGATGCGAGTGCGCGAGCTAGCACATAGACATTGCGCTTGCTTGCCATTTGACTTTTTGTGTATATACTCCGTCCCCGGACTAACCCGACGTGGAGATCACTATGGCGACCAAGAAGAAGGCTGCTAAGAAGAAGGCGACCAAGAAGAAGGCTGCGAAGAAGAAGTAAGCCTTCGAAGCAGCCGGGACTGGAGGTACTGCCGAAGGTCCTGACTCTTCACCGACTGTGCCCGCGCAAGCGGGCACAGTCGTTTCTGGCGTCCGCGAAATCGCGGTCCCCGCACCGCGAAGGCCCCGTCGCCGGCGCGAGTTTCGTAGGGAAATTCCAGGGTTTTTCGTTCGAGCACGGGTGCGGCGCATGACGAGCGACGAGCAGAAGCGGCGGGCGGCCGAAGCGGCCCTCGAGCACGTGCCGGAGGGCTGCGTGGTGGGCGTCGGCACCGGGTCGACGGTCAACCACTTCATCGCCGCACTCGCGCGGCGGCCACACCTCGTCGCCGGCGCGGTGTCTAGCTCGGAGGCGAGCACGCGCCTGCTGAAGGACGCGCGCATCCCGGTGCTCGACCTCAACGAGGCCGGCGAACTCGATGTCTACGTCGACGGCGCGGACGAGAGCACCCGCGCCCTGCAGCTGATCAAGGGCGGCGGCGGCGCGCTCACCCGCGAGAAGATCGTCGCGGCGGCGTCGCGCCGGTTCGTCTGCATCGTCGACCGGTCGAAGGTCGTCGACGTGCTCGGCCGGTTCCCACTGCCCGTGGAGGTGATCCCGATGGCCCGCTCGTACGTGGCCCGGCAGATCGTTAAGCTCGGCGGGCAGCCGGTGCTGCGCGAGGGCTTCACGACCGACAACGGCAACGCGATCCTCGACGTCCACGGACTGCGGATCGTCGATCCGCCGGCTCTCGAAACCGAACTGAACCAGGTCACCGGCGTGGTCGCGAACGGCCTGTTCGCGCGCCGGCCCGCGGACCTCCTGCTCATCGGCGGCGAGAGCGGCGTAGAGATGCTGAAGCGCTGACACTCGCGCCGCCCACACGGGGTGACGCTTGCGCGCGGCGCGCCCGACCCGGCGCACCCGTCCCGGCGGTGATTACCGCAGCCCGCTACCTGCTTCCCGGTTACCGCGGACCGATCAGGCCGCGCCGGTCACAGCTGGTACCGGTCGAGCCGCACCGGCCTGCGCCGACAGCCGCGCGTCCTTCGCACGCCACAGCTCCGTGAGCCACTGCTGGAACCGTTCCCTGAACGCGGGATCGTTCGCGTAGTCGCCCTCGATCAGCCACGGCTCGATCGCGCACACGTGCACGTCCACGACGATCTCGCGGACATGCCCGCAGCAGAGCGCCCACATGCCGCCCTCGCCCTTCGGGTACGCGAGCGTCACGTCCACCAGGGACTGGAACAGCTCACCCATCGCGCCGAGCACGAACGCCACGCCTCCCGCGCGCGGCGGCAGCAGGTGGCGATAAGGCGACTGCGACGCCGCCTGCTTGGCAGGCGTGAACCGGGTGCCCTCGACGAAGTTGATCACCGAGGTAGGGATCTTCCGGAAATGCTCGCACGCGCGGCGCGTGGTCTCGAGGTCCTGTCCGCGCTTCTCCGGGTACTTCTCGAGGTAGGCCTTCGAGTGCCGCTGCATGAAGGGCATGTCGAGCGCCCACCACGCGAGGCCCATCACGGGCACCCAGATCAGTTGCTTCTTCACGAAGAACTTGAGAAACGGGATCCGCCGGTTCAGCACGGCCTGCACCGCGAAGATGTCGACCCAGGAGCGGTGGTTCGCGACGACCAGGTACCAGCGCGAGCGCTCGAGGCCTTCGAGACCAGAGACCCGCCAGGTGATGGACTGCGTGTGGCGGAAGATCGCCGTATTGTTAGCGATCCACTGCTCGGCGATGACGACCAGCCAGCGACTGGTGAGCTGGCGCCAGCCCTCTACCGGGATCGCGAGCTTCAGCAGGGCGACGGCGAACAGCGGCAGGCAGCAGAGCAGCGTGTTGAGGGCGATCAGCAGGAACGTGAACAGGCCGCGGATCGGGCCGACGGGGAGACGCACTGGCAGGGTGTCCGGTGGAAAGGCGCTGGCATTGTGCCCGAGGCGGACCGAGGGGGCGAACCCGGACGGCGACGCGCGCGAATACGTGGAGCGCGGGCGACGGCGCGCGCCGGAGACGACGAGCGCCGGCGGGCGCTCGGTGGGATTGATGACGAATTGCCAGTGGTTGGAGACGCGAATCGAAGTGCGTCCCGGATGAGGGCTGGAGTGATGCGGCCGCCGGGCGCGAAGACGACCGCGGTCGGCGGGATCTCGGGAGAGGCAGGGCTCGACCGCATCACCGCGCGGACTCGTTCCAGTCTCGCACTGCGCGGACCGTGAAGGCGGTATCCGGGGGCGGCGGGCGGAACAACCCGGCGGTCGAAACAAAAAGGGCCCGGAAGACCGGGCCCTTTTCGTTCTGGCTGGGGGACTAGGATTCGAACCTAGATTGACGGAGTCAGAGTCCGCTGTCCTACCGTTAGACGATCCCCCAAGTTCCGCGCCACCCGACGCCGGCGGGCCCCGGTGAAGGACCCGCGCCGGCGCGAGGGCGAAGCGCGATCAGCGCTTCGAGAACTGGGTGCCGCGACGCGCCTTCCGGCGGCCGACCTTCTTGCGCTCGACCTCGCGCGCGTCGCGCGAGACGAAGCCGGCGACGCGGAGCGGACGACGCAGCGTCTCGTCGTACGACATCAGTGCGCGCGTCAGGCCGAGCCGGATGGCGCCGGCCTGGCCGGTGATGCCGCCGCCCTCGACCGCGACTTCGACGTCGAACTTGTCGGTCAGCTGCACGAGCTCGAGCGGCTGGCGGACGATCATGCGACCGGTCTCGCGGCCGAAGAACTCGTCGAGCGAGCGCTCGTTGACGGTGATCTTGCCGCTGCCCGGCTTGAGATACACGCGCGCCGTCGAGGTCTTGCGGCGGCCGGTTCCGTAGTACGTCGTGGGCATCTTCGAACCTTGCGTTGTCGGTTACGCGCGAGCGGGCTTCAGCCCAGCTCCAGCGCCTTCGGCTGCTGCGCCGCGTGCGGGTGCTTGTCGCCCGCGAACACGTGCAGCTTCTTGTACATCTTCCGGCCGAGCGGGCCCTTGGGGAGCATGCCCTTCACGGCGATCTCGATCGCGCGCTCCGGGTGCTCGGCCAGCATCTTCTGCAGGCCGATGCTCTTGATCCCGCCGATCGCGCCGGTGTGCCAGTAGTAGGTCTTGTCGCGCAGCTTGTTGCCGGTGACCGCGACCTTCTCGGCGTTCAGCACGATGATGTTGTCGCCGCAGTCGACGTGCGGCGTGTAGATCGCCTTGTGCTTGCCGCGCAGGCGCATGGCCAGCTGCGTCGCGAGGCGGCCGAGCGTCTTGCCCGAAGCGTCGACGACGAACCAGTCGCGGCGCACGGTCGAGGGCTTGGCGAGAACCGTCTTCATGGTCGTGGATCCAGGCGAAAAGGGTACTGCGGGACCGAGACCGGCCCGACGAAAGGCGCGAGAGTCTACTGGAAGCGGCTCCGCTTGCAAAGTCCCGAATCGACTGCGAAACCGGGTGCGAACCACCCTGCCGTCCGGGCTCGGCGCCGGCGCGCCGGCACTGGGTGGCCACCCTGCCCCGGCTCGCTCCATATAATATAGTGTCCATGGCTACGAACTTCCGTACGCAGACCGGCGGAGACCGCTTATTTTCATTTCTGGATCAGTCACTTAGAGTGATCGGCGGGGTCCGCCTCGGCGGCTCCGGACGGCCGGCGCCGAAACCGCCGGCGGGCGCCGGCGCCGAGCCGCTGACGAGCTTCGAGCAGCGCCACGCCGCGGCGCTGATGCGCGTGAACCACGCCGGCGAGATCGCCGCCCAGGCCCTGTACCAGGGCCAGGCCCTGGTCGCGCGGGACGCCGCAACCCGCGCGCACCTGCTCGCGGCGGCCCGCGAGGAGGTGGACCACCTCGACTGGTGCGCCGACCGGGTCCGGGACCTCGGCTCGCGGACCAGCCTGCTGACCCCGCTCTGGTACGCAGGATCGGCGACGATCGGCGCCGTGGCGGGCCTCGCGAGCGACCGCGTCAGCCTCGGGTTCGTCGCCGAGACTGAGCGGCAGGTCGAGGGCCACCTCGCCGAACACCTGGATCGCCTGCCGCGCGCGGATCTCGAGAGCCGCGCGATCCTCGAGCAGATGAAGGCCGACGAGGTGAAGCACGGCCGTGAAGCGCTCGCGCGCGGCGGCGTCGCACTGCCCCGCCCGGTGCAGCAGGCGATGCGGCTCGTGGCCCGCGTGATGACGCGCACCGCCTACTACGTCTGAGCCGTCGCGCACTCGGACTTGCGCCGCCGCGGGTATTCAGACTTTCACCGAAGTTCCGAGTCCAAGCGGCCGTCGCCGCTGAAGATTCGCTTGCGGAACAGCGCGTTATGTTCTACAAAGTCGCGCAATCGTCTCCGCCTGGCGACGCGTCTTCGAACAACGAGGGGCCCGAAGAATGGAAGAACAGGTGAAGCCGCTCAGCGACCTGCCGGCCATCAACCGGTTCCTCAGCTACTGCCGCATCCGGACGGTCCCGTCGAAGACGGTGATCATCCACGCCGGCGACCTGCCCGACGTCCTCTACTACATCATTGGCGGCTCGGTCGAAGTGATGATCGAGGACGAGGACGGCAACGAGATGGTGCTGGCCTACCTGAACAAGGGCCAGTTCTTCGGCGAGATGGGCCTGTTCCAGCACGACCAGCCGAGCCGCAGCGCCTGGGTGCGCACGCGCCAGAGCTGCGAACTCGCCGAGATGACCTACCCCCGCTTCCGCCAGATCGCGGCCGAGAGCCCGGGCCTGATCTTCGAGCTCGCGACGCAGCTCGCGACCCGCCTCGACCGCACCAACCGCAAGCTCGGCGACCTCGCGTTCGTCGACGTCACCGGTCGCGTCGCGCACGCGATCATGGACCTCTGCGGCGAGCCGGACGCGATGACGCACCCGCAGGGCATGCAGATCAAGGTGAGCCGGCAGGAACTGTCGCGGCTCGTCGGCTGCTCGCGCGAGATGGCGGGCCGCGTGCTCAAGGTGCTCGAGGAGCAGGGCCTGCTCAAGGCCACCGGCAAGACGATCGTGGTGTACGGCGCGCGGCCGAAGGCCAAGACGCGCCCGTTGATCGTGCCGACCAAGGAGATGCGCGAGAAGCTCGCGAAGGCCGCGCCGCGGGACGACGACGAGGACGACGACGACGAAGAGTGAGGCACCGGCGCGCCTGCGCGCACCGGCGATTCTCGCCGCCCGCAGCACCGCCTGGGCCGCCCGCGCCGCGTGCTCAGGCCGCGGCGGCCTGCTCGCGTGCGCTCTTGCCGCCGAGCGCTACGACGAGGTCCGCGAGCAGCGCGGCGAGCTCGCCGGCCATCATCGCGAAGTCCGCGTCGAACTGCCCCTGGGCGTCGGTCTCGCCGCCGTCCGCCGCCTCGTCCTGCACCTCGAGGAAGTCGATGCGCTTGACCTGCAGCTTGGTCGTAAGCACGAACGACACGCGGTCGTTCCACGTCAGGCCGAGCCGCGTCGGCTGCAGGCCGTCCTGCAGGTGCTGCTGCACAGGCTTGCCGTCGAGCGGGTGCCGCGCGTAGCGCACGAGAGCCTTCGACGGCGCCGCGCCCTGCAGCTCGAGATCCTGGTCGATCGTGAAACGCAGCGGCGCGTCGCCGGCCCGCAGCCACGCGGCCATCGCGAGGTGCGGCGCGTGCTCCGTGTCGACCGGCGTGATCGGGAACGTGCCGAGCGTCTCGCGGAGCATCTCGACGAGCTCCTCCGCGCGCGGCGCGCCGGCGGCCTCGACGCAGAACCAGCGACCCGCGGGGTCGAGCCATGCGCGCGTGACACGGCGGCGCACGAACGCGCGCGGGCGCATTTCGTCGGCGACGCGCAGCTTCAGCTCGCGCAGCTGGCGGCGCCCGACCGGGAAGCCCTGCTCCTGCTCCAGCAGGTCGGCGCGCTCCTTCACTTCCTGCCGGATCACGGACGCCGGCAGCAGCCGCTGGTCCACGCCGAGCGCGAACAGCTGCTGCAGGCCGACCGTGTGGACGAGCCGCTCGCCCGCGGCGGGCGCGACCCAGCCGCGGCTCAGCATCTCGAGCGGGCCGCACGGCTGCAGGCGACGGCGCTGCAGGCGCTCCTCGAGGTCGCAGGGCGAGAGGTCCCAGTCGGCGGGCAGGCGGTAGACGACGAGGTTCTTGAACCACATGGCGGCGGCACTCGGCGGGCCGCGCAGTATACGGGCGCAGGCGCGCGGTGCACGCGAAGTGGAGGGACCGTGAGGCGCCCGGGCGCGACTTGACGCGACCGACTCGATGTGAGCACGCGGCGTCCGTTCAGGCGTACGCGCCCGTGCCCTTCGCGATCTCCTCGCGCATCCGCCGGATCGTCGCCGCGTAGTCCTTCGCGCCGAAGATCGCGGAACCCGCGACGAACGTATCGGCGCCCGCGCGCGCGATCTCGCCGACGTTGTCGACCTTCACGCCGCCGTCGATCTCGAGGCGGATCTCGCGGCCCGAGGCGCGGATCCGCTCGCGCGCCTCGCGCAGCTTGGCCAACGCGCCCGGAATGAACTGCTGGCCGCCGAAGCCGGGGTTCACCGACATCAGAAGCACGAGGTCGATCCGGTCGATGGCGTAGTCGAGCCAGGCGAGCGGCGTCGCCGGGTTGAACACGAGGCCGGGCCGGCAGCCGTGCTCGCGGATCAGGCCGATCGTGCGGTCGACGTGCTCGCTCGCCTCGGGGTGGAACGTGATGTACGTGGCGCCGGCCCTGGCGAAATCCGGGACGATCCGGTCGACCGGCTTCACCATCAGGTGCACGTCGATCGGCGCGGTGACCCCGTGCTTCCTGAGCGCCTCGCAGACCAGCGGGCCGATCGTCAGGTTCGGCACGTAGTGGTTGTCCATCACGTCGAAGTGGATCCAGTCGGCGCCGGCGGCGAGCACGGCGTCCACTTCCGCGCCGAGGCGCGCGAAGTCGGCGGAGAGGATCGACGGGGCGATGATCGGTGCGGGCATGGCTCGGGCTCGGACGGAATCGGGGTGCTCAGCGACCGGACAGCAGGTGCGCGACCGTCACGAGCGCGTCGACGCCGCCGTCCATCATGTAGTGGATCGGCGTCTCGCCCTTGAACGGCGTCTCGCGGCGGGGCTCGTGCACCCATCGGAACGCGCGCTCGCCGGTCACGCCGTTCTTCGCGAGCGCCGCGTGGATGCCGGTGATGATCTGGATGCGCTTCTGCTGCGCGGGCGTCAGCCGCGGCCCCTGGCCGACGCGGTAGCGCCGCAGCACCGCGACCGAGGGGCAGCGCAGCAGGCGGCAGGTCTGGATCTCGGACAGTTCCCACGCGTCGGTGACGCGGAAGAACGACTGCAGCGCGGGCGGGAGCCGCGCGCTCGTGTCAGCGGATGCCCCGGTGCTCACAGATGGTCTCGTAGGCTTCGCGGATGCGCTGGGTCTTTTCCTTCGCCAGCTCCTGCATCGACTCCGGCAGGCCGCGCGCGATCAGCTTGTCCGGATGGTTCTCGTTCATCTGGCGACGATACGCCTTCTTGACCTCGTCGTCGCTCGCGGTGGCCGCGACGCCGAGGATCTCGTACGCCGTGCGCAGCCGCTGGCTCGCGGCCGCCGCCGCACCGGACCCGCCGTGCCCGGCACCGGGCCCCGACCCGTGGCGGGCGCCGGCGGACCCGCCGCTCCACGTGCGGCCCTGCTGCAGTCGCAGCGCCGCCTCCTGCGAGGCCAGTTCGAGGGCGCCGAAACCGAGCCCGCCCGCGATCGCGTGCAGCCGGGCGCGCACCGGGCCCTGCAGGTCGTTGCCGGCGAGCGCCGCACGCATCTGGATCTCGACGAAGAATCGCAGCAGGTCGTGCCGCGGCCCGCAGAGCGCGCGCAGGCGCGCGAGCTCCGCCTCGGCCGGATAGTCGGGCTGCTTGCCGCGCGTGAACTCGTCGATCGCGCGCTGCACGTCGGCCGGCTGCAGCTGCATCAGCCGCATCACGTGGCGCGCGGCGTCGATCTCGCGCTCGGAGACGCGACCGTCCGCCTTCGCGAGGTGGCCCATCACCGCGAACGCCGTGCGGAACAGCGCCTCGCCGATCGCCGCCGGATCCGAGTCGTCGGGCAGCCGACGCGGTTCGGCCTTCGCCTTCTGCTGCGAGAGGTCGTAGCCGTGGCCGATCACCGCGCCCACGGCGGCGCCGACCGGCCCGGCGACCAGCCCGATCAGCGCTCCGACCACCTTGCCCGTCCAGCCCATCGGCCACGCCGCCCCGCTTCCTTGACCCTGCTTTCCCGCCGCGGCGAGAATGCCCGGCGAAGTCTCGCGGAACCGGGTCCCGTCGCCGGACCGCCCATACTACCAGCCGCGCCCTCGCCGCCTCCGCCCACCCGGCACCACCTCCGCCAGCCCGCCGCCCACCATGACCGATGCCGTTTTCGAGACGAACCTCTCGGGCCTGAAGCTCATCCACCGCGGCAAGGTCCGCGACATCTACGAGCTCGACGCCGAGCGGATGCTGATCGTCACCACGGACCGCCTGTCGGCGTTCGACGTCGTGCTGCCGGACCCGATCCCCGGCAAGGGGCGCGTGCTCACCGAGATCTCGAACTTCTGGTTCGGGCGCACCGGCCACGTGGTGCCGAACCACCTCGACGACGCGCCGGTCGAGCGCTACGTGACCGACCCGGCCGAGCGCAGGCTGCTGCGCCACCGCGCGATCGTCGTGCGGCGCCTGAAGGCGCTGCCGGTGGAAGCGGTCGTGCGCGGCTACCTGATCGGGTCCGGCTGGAAGGACTACCAGCGCACGGGCGAGGTGTGCGGCGTGAAGCTGCCGGCGGGCCTGCGCATCGCGGATCGCCTGCCGCAGCCGATCTTCACGCCCGCGACCAAGGCGGCGGTCGGCGAGCACGACGAGAACGTCAGCTTCGAGCGGGTCGCGGCGACGATCGGCGCGGAGCTCGCGGAACGGATGCGCCGCACCGCGCTCGCGCTCTACGAGTTCGCGACGCGCCACGCGCTGTCCCGCGGCATCATCATCGCCGACACCAAGTTCGAGTTCGGCGTGGACGGTCACGGCCGCCTCGTGCTGATCGACGAGGCGCTGACGCCCGACTCCTCGCGCTTCTGGCCGGTGGCGAGCTACGAGCCGGGCCGCAATCCGCCGTCGTTCGACAAGCAGTACGTGCGCGACTACCTCGAGACGCTCGACTGGAACAAGAAGGCGCCGGGGCCGCGGCTGCCGCCAGAGGTCATCGAGCGGACGAGCCGAAAGTACCTCGAAGCGCTGGAACTGCTGACGGGCGAGTGAAACCGGCGAGGCTGCCGCCTCGTCAGTCGACCCCTGCTGCGCCCGCCCACTGCACGATGCGCCGTTGCAGGTCCCGGACACCGTCGGTCAGCGCCGCGGGTCCGGGCTGCAGGATGATCGAGGACTTCACCTCGTGCAACGCGCCGCTCTTCACGGCCGGCACGTCGGCCCAGCCGGGCCGAGCGCTCACGAGTTCCGGGCGAAACTTCTTGCCGCACCACGAGCCGAGGATCAGGTCGGGCGCGCGCCGCGGCACCTCGAGGGGATCCGCGACGATGCGGTTCTTCCCGAGCGACTCGCGCGCGAGCTCCGGGAACACGTCGTCGCCGCCGGCGATCCCGATCAGCTCCGACACCCAGCGGATGCACGAGATCTGCGGCTCGTCCCACTCCTCGAAGTAGACCTTCGGCCGGCGCGGGAGCGCGTCCGCCGCCCGGCGGATCGCGTCGAGCCCCGCCTCCAGTTCGTCGCAAAGCGCGCTCGTCTTCGCCTCGCAGCCGATCAGGCCGCCGACGGTGCGCATCATCCGGAAGATCTCGGCGACGGAGCGATGGTTGAAGACGTGCACCTCGATGCCGCGGCGCACGAGCTCCGCGGCGATGTCCGCCTGCAGGTCCGAGAAGCCGAGCACCAGGTCGGGCTCGAGATCGACGATCCGCTCGATCTTCGCGCTGGTGAAGGCCGACACCCGCGGCTTCTCCCTGCGCGCGCGGGGCGGGCGCACGGTGAAACCCGAGATGCCGACGATGCGGCGCTCCTCGCCGAGCAGGTAGAGCGTCTCGGTCGTCTCCTCGGTCAGGCAGACGATGCGTTCGGCGTAGGTGCGGTAGGCGCTCACGGAGGCTCCTCGGGAGGCCCGCTACCTTAGCGGGTGCCCGGCGCCGCGGGCCAGAGGCGGGGCCCCTCGCTTGCCACGGCCCACGACCGGTGCAAGTCTGGCCGCATGGACCAGGACCTCCTGAACCTCCGGAAGCGCGTCGAGGCGCACCTGTTCGCGCCGCGCGAGGCCAGCCTGCGTCGCCCCGCGGACCTCGCGATCGCGATGCTGCGCTATCCGTACGCCCTGGCGCGCGACCTCGTGAAGGGGGACATCAACCTGCGCGCGATGAGCCTCGTCTACACGACGCTGCTCGCGATCGTGCCGCTGATCGCGTTCGCCTTCGCGCTGCTGAAGGGCTTCGGCATCCTCGAGGAGGACCAGCTCGAGCCCGTCGTCTACACCTTCCTCGAGCCGATCGGCGCCGGCGCGGACGAACTGACGCTCAGGATCGTCGAGTTCGTCGGGAACGTGCGCGGCGACGTGGTCGGCGCGCTTGGCTTCCTGTTCCTGCTCTGGACCGTGATCGGCGTGATCCAGAAGGTCGAGGAAGCGCTGAACTTCATCTGGCACGTCGAGCGGGTGCGCAGCTTCGCCCGGCGCTTCAGCGAATACCTGAGCGTGATGGTCGTCGGCCCGGCGCTGATGGTGACCGCGCTCGGCCTGATCGCCTCGCTGACCTCGAACGACGTGGTGCACTGGCTCGCCTCCCACGAGCCGTTCGGCACGGTGCTGGTGATGCTCGGCAAGCTCGGGCCGCTGGTGCTCGTGGCCGCATCGCTCGCCTTCCTGTACTCGTTCATCCCGAACACGCGCGTGAGGGGCGTCGCCGCGGTGGCGGCCGGGCTCGTCGCGGGCGCGGCGTGGGTCGCGGCCGGATTCGCGTTCACGCAGCTGGTCGCGAGCTCGTCGCGGATGATGGCGATCTACGCCAGCTTCGCGATCCTGCTGCTCGCGCTGATGTGGCTGTGGCTCAACTGGCTGATCCTGCTGCTCGGCGCGCAGCTCGCGTTCTACCTGCAGAATCCCCAGTACCTGCGCTCCGGGCAACGCGAGGTGCAGGCCACCGCGCGACTGCGCGAGCGCCTCGCGCTCAGCGTGATGTACCTGGTGGCGCGCGACTTCGAGACCGGCGCGCGGCGCTGGACGCTGAACGATCTCTCGACGGAGCTCGCGGTGCCGAGCGGCGCGCTCGGGCCGGTAGTGGCCACGCTGGAACGGGCGCGGCTGCTCGAGTCCACGGAGAAGGAAGCCTTCGTCCCGGGCCGCGATCCGGCGCAGATCGGGCTCGACGCGATCCTCGACGCGGTGCGCGACGGTCGCAGCGGCAACACCGCGATGATCCGTCGGGCGCGCACGGTGGCCGCCGCGGATGCAGCCTGCGACCGCGTCGAGTCGGCGATCCGCGAGTGCCTGCAGCGCACGTCGCTGAAGGAGTTCGTCGCGCAGGCCGGTCCGACCGGAGTCGCACCGTCGCCGGCCGCCGCGGACGCGCACGGCGGAGACCCGCGCGTCACGGAACTGCGACGGGACGCGACTCGCTGAGCGCGGCCGTCCGCGGCGCAGGCAAAGGCGTCAGACCCCTCGTCGGGAGTTGGGGCGTGTCCCCATTACTCGCCGGCCGTCACTCGCCGGCCGTCACTCGCCGGCAATGGTCATCTCGTCGACCAGGATCGAGCCGGTGCGGATCGAGCCCCGCGCGTCCACGTCGGTGCCGATCGCGACGATGCCCTTCAGCATCTGCCTGAGGTTGCCCGCGATCGTGATCTCGGACACGGGGTACTGCAGCGCGCCGTTCTCGACCCAGAAGCCCGCGGCGCCGCGCGAGTAGTCGCCGGTGACGCCGTTGACGCCCTGCCCCATCAGCTCGGTGACGACGAGGCCGCGGCCCATGCGCTTCAGCAGCGCCGCGTAGTCCTCCGCGTGCGGCCCCGGCTGCACCAGCAGGTTGTGCACCCCGCCCGCGTTGCCGGTGGTCTTCAGGCCCAGCTTGCGCGCCGCGTAGGTGTTCAGCACGTAGCCGTCGAGCACGCCGCCGGCCACCAGCTCGCGGTCGCGCGTCGCGCAGCCCTCGCCGTCGAACGGCGCGCTGCCGAGCGCGCGCGGCAGGTGCGGACGCTCGGCGAGGTTCACGAACGACGGGAACACCTGGGTGCCCGCCGCGTCCAGCAGGAACGAACTCCTGCGGTACTGCGCGCCGCCGCGGATCGCGCCGAGAAAGTGGCCGATCAGGCCGCGCGCCAGCTCCGGCACGAACAGCACCGGCGCGCGCGTGGTGGCGATGCGGCGCGCGCCGAGGCGCTCGGCCGTGCGGGTCGCGGCGCGGCGCCCCACCGCCTCGACGTCCTCGAGCGCGCGCCAGTCGCGCGCGGCCGTGTACCAGTAGTCGCGCTCCTGCGAGTCGCCGTCCTGGCCCATCACGACGCAGCTGACGCTGTAGTAGGTACTCGGGAAGCCGCCGAGGAACCCGTGCGTGTTGCCGTAGACGCGCAGCCCGCGGTGCGTAGCGAGCGAGGCGCCTTCCGAGTTGGTGATGCGCGCGTCCACCGCGAGCGCCGCGGCCTCGCAGCGCCTCGCGAGCTCGATCGCCGCCTCGGCCTCGAGATCCCACGGATGGTTCAGGTCGAGGTCAGGGATGTCGCGCGCCAGCGTGTCGGGATCCGGCAGGCCGGCGTACTCGTCCTCGGCCGTGAAGCTCGCGATGCTGACGGCCTTGCGGACCGTCTCCGCGATCGAGTTCGAGGTGAGGTCCCCGGTGGTCGCGGAGCCCTTGCGCTGGCCCACGTAGACGGTGACGCCCATCCCGCGGTCGCGCTGGTACTCGAGCGTCTCGACCTCGCCGAGCCGCACGCCGACCGACAGCCCGGTGTCGACGCTGATGCCGACGTCGGCCTGCGTGGCGCCCGCCGCGCGGGCCTCGTCGAGGGCGCGCTGCACGAGGTCCGCGAGCTCGCCCGGCGTGGCGGCGAGCGGCTGGACCGCGGGATCGGACGTCGTCATGGAGCCGGCACCTCGGACGGGGGCGAGCCGCCATTCTAGCGGCTGGCCCGGCGCGTGACGGCCGCGCTCGGCCGCGGCCCCCCGCACGGCCGGTGATAGGATGCGCGCCCATGCCCCGCGACCGCGACACCGACGAGTTCGACGCGTACGACGGCCCCAGCCGCAGCCAGCGCAAGCGGGACGCCGCCGAACTCTACGACCTCGGCCTCGACCTGATCGCGATGAGCCCGCCGGAGCTCGACGCGCTCGAGCTGCCCGAGAAGCTGCGCGACGCGGTGGATCTCGCGCAGCGGATCACCGCGCACGGCGGCCTCGCGCGCCAGCGCAACTTCGTCGCCAAGCTGCTGCGGAAGGTCGACGTCGAGCCGATCCGCGCGACGATCGAGCGCCGGCAGCTCGAACAGAAGCTGGCGGCACGCGAGTTCCACCGGCTCGAGGGCTGGCGCGACCGGCTGGTGAACGAGGGCGAGCCCGCGATCGAGGCGCTGCTCGCCGCGGAGCCGTCGCTCGACGCCGCCCACCTGTGCGATCTCGTCGCCACCGCGCGCGCGGAACGGGCGGCGGGCCGCGCGCCGTCGGCCGCGCGCGAGCTGTTCCGGTGGTTGCGCGAAACGCTGGCGGCACGCCCACCCGGTGCCGGATAATCCCGCGATGAACGCACCGCTCGTCGGCATCATCATGGGCTCGTCCTCCGACTGGGAGACGATGCAGCACGCGGCCGACACGCTCGCGAAGCTCGGCGTGCCCCACGAGGTGCGCGTGGTCTCCGCGCACCGCACGCCCGACCTGCTGTTCGAGTACGCCGGCACCGCGAAGTCCCGCGGGCTCGAGGTGCTGATCGCCGGCGCCGGCGGCGCGGCGCACCTGCCCGGCATGGCGGCGTCGAAGACCAGCCTGCCGGTGCTCGGCGTGCCGGTGCAGTCGAAGGCGCTGAACGGCCTGGACTCCCTGCTGTCGATCGTGCAGATGCCGGCCGGCATCCCGGTCGGCACGCTCGCGATCGGCGTGGCCGGCGCCACCAACGCGGCACTGCTCGCGGCCTCGATCCTCGGCAACAAGTACCCGGCCTACGCGCAGGCGGTCGAGGCGTTCAGGACCACGCAGACCGAGAAGGTGCTCGGGGCGCCCGACCCGCGCGTCGCCGCGCCGTGAGCGGCGCCGCGCGCCCGACCGTCGGCATCATCGGCGCCGGCCAGCTCGGGCGCATGCTCGCGCTCGCGGCGCTGCCGCTCGGCATCCGCTGCCGCTTCTACGACCGCGTCGCCGACGCGCCCGGCGGGCACGTCGGCGAGCTCGTCGTCGGCGAGTTCGACGATCTCGGGCGTCTGCGCGAGTTCGCGCGCGGGGTCGACGTCGTCACGTTCGACTGGGAGAACGTGCCGGTGGAGTCCGTGCGCGCGCTGAAGGGCGTGGCGCCGGTGTACCCCGCCGCGAACGCACTGGAGCAGTCGCAGGACCGCCTCTACGAGAAGGCGCTGTTCCGCGACCTCGGCATCCCGACCGCGCCATACGCCCCCGTGGATCTCGCGAGCGACCTCGAGCAGGCCTGCGCGCGACTCGGCCGGCCCGGCATCCTGAAGACGCGCCGGCTCGGCTACGACGGCAAGGGCCAGGCGCGGATCCGCGCGGCCGCCGACGTCGCGACCGCCTGGGGCGCGCTCGGCGGCCAGCCGCTGGTCTACGAGGGCTTCGTGCGTTTCGAGCGCGAGGTCTCGCTGGTCGCCGCGCGCTCGCGTCGCGGCGAGATCGCGTACTACCCGCTGGTCGAGAACGCGCACGAGCACGGCATCCTCGCGATCACGCGCGCGCCCTACGCGCACGCGAAACTGCAGCGCGAGGCGGAGCGCCACATGCGCGCGGTGCTCGAGCACTTCCGCTACGTCGGCGTGCTGACGATCGAGTTCTTCGTGGAGCGCGGCCGACTCGTCGCCAACGAGATGGCGCCGCGCGTGCACAACTCCGGCCACTGGACGATCGAGGGCGCGGAGACGAGCCAGTTCGAGAACCACGTGCGCGCGATCCTGGGGCTGCCGCTCGGCTCGACCACCACGCGCGGCCACGCCGCGATGGTCAACTTCGTCGGGCGGCTGCCGAAGCCCGCGAGGGCGCTCGCGGCGGCGGGCCTGCACCTGCACGACTACGGCAAGAGCGAGGCGCGGCCCGGCCGCAAGCTCGGGCACGCCACGCTCGTCGCGGCCACGCCCGCCGAGCGCGAGCGGCGGCTCAAGGCGGCGCTGAAGCTACGCTGACCGCGGGGTCGCGGCCGCGGACCCGGGGGCGGGTCACCGGGCCCGGCAGCGCCGCCGGCCCCACCGGCCCCGCCAGCCCCGCCAGCCCCGCCCCCGTCGCCGCGCCACCACCCCCGGCCCGGCTGCCGCGCCCCGGACCTCGGCCGAGCTGGACCGCAGCGTCCGCCGCCCGCGGGCGCCATTTTCGGCCGCCGCCTGCGACGGAACCCCCAATCCGCGGCGGTGGTCGTACTCCCCTCCGGCGGCGCTGCGTATAGTGTCGGTCCAGCCGCCAAGGATGGTTCAGAGACGGGCCCGCCATGTACCTCGAGCTGTTCCGCCTGAAGGACCTGCCGTTCCGGCTCAGCCCGGACCCCCAGTTCCTCTACCTCTCGAAGCACCATGCACGCGCCAAGGCGTACATGGAGTCCACGATCTGGTTCACCGACGGCTTCGTCGTGATCACCGGCGAGATCGGCTCGGGCAAGACCACGCTGATCGAGACCTTCCTGCGCGAGCTCGACCAGGACGTGGTGGTCGCGCAGATCAACCAGACGCAGGTCAGCCCGATCGCGTTCCTGCAGAGCGTGCTGGTGCAGTTCGGCTTCACGCCGTTCAAGATGAAGAAGGCGGAGCTGCTCGCGACGCTGACGAACTTCCTGATCGAGCAGTACGCGGCCGGCCGCAAGGTGCTGCTGGTCGTCGACGAAGCGCAGAACCTCTCGAACCGCGTGCTCGAGGAAGTGCGGCTGCTGTCCGGCGTCGAGACCACCAAGGACAAGACGCTCCGCATCATCCTCGCGGGCCAGCCCGAGCTCAACGAAAAGCTGAACTCGCCCGATCTCGTGCAGCTCGCGCAGCGCGTGCGGCTCAAGTTCCACCTGACGCCGCTCTCCAAGCACGACCTGAAGGCCTACGTCGAGCACCGGCTCGAGGTCGCCGGCGCGAGCGGCCGGCGCATCTTCTCGGACGAGGCGCTCCAGACGGTGTTCCGCTACACCGGCGGCGTGCCGCGGCTGATCAACACGCTGTGCGACACGGCGATGATGAGCGCGTTCGCGATCGACAAGGACACGGTGGATGTCGCCGAGGTGCAGGCCGCGATCGACGAACTGCAGTGGGTCGAGTACTCCTCGCGCACGAACCGCATGTCGCGCGTGGACCTGCACGTGCCCGTGCTGCGCCCCGTCTCGCCGGAGACGGTGCTCGGCCGGCTCCAGGTCACCACCGAGGGCCGCACGGTCGCGGAGTGCGAGCTGCGTCCCGGCCGGTTCATCGTCGGGCGCACGCCTGACAACGACCTGCAGCTGGACTCGAAATACATCAGCCGGCACCACTGCCAGCTGACCGTGACCGCCGACGGCGTGCTGGTCGAGGACCTCAACAGCACCAACGGGATGTATCTCGAAGGGCGCCGCGTGCGGCGGCACCTGCTGCACGACGGCGACGTGGTGGTCGTCGGCAAGCACGAGCTGCGCTATTCGGACGAGGGCGTGGTGCGGACCAGGGGTTTCGAGATCGCGACCGGCGCGCTCGACACGTCGTCGACCGGCCGCCACGAGTCGCTGCAGGTGCCGGCGCTGCAGGCCGTCAGCGGACCCTGAGCTGGCCGCCGGACCCGCGCGAACCGCGCGCCGCGCGCGGCGCGGTCAGAAATCGTCCAGCGACTTGGGGTCGTAGCGGGACGCTTCGTCCCTGAACGTGCGGCGCCGGAGGATCAGCACGATCCCGGCCACGAGGGCCACCGAGCCCAAGGCGAGCGCGGCGTCCGCCCACGGCGACGACGGCAGCAGGTAGGACGCCACCGCGAGCGCACCGCCCCCGAGCACGTAGGCGTACGGCAGCACTTCGTACAGCGGACGCGGCAGGTACACGGGCGGGCCTCCGACGGGGCGCGACGCCCCGACGGATCGATGGTAGCGCGGCGTCGGATGCGAGTCCCGCGACGCGGTCGGCGGAACGGCGAAGTGCCGCCGGCGCGCCGGGGATGCGGGGCGCTCCTGCGCCGGACGGGCCTCCTGCCCCCGCGCGGCCAGCATGCGCGCCGGACGGTGCGGGACCGAGGGGGAAACGCGGCGCGACCGCCGCAAAACTCAGCCGGTGCCGCCGACCGTCAGCCCCTCGATCTTCATGGTCGGCTGGCCGACGCCGACCGGCACGCTCTGTCCGTCCTTGCCGCAGACGCCGACGCCGGCGTCGAGCTTCAGGTCGTTGCCCAGCATCGTGACCCGCTGCAGCACCTCCGGCCCCGACCCGATCAGCGACGCCCCCTTCACGGGCCGCGTGACCCTGCCCTTCTCGATCAGGTACGCCTCGCTCGCGCTGAACACGAACTTGCCGCTGGTGGTGTCCACCTGGCCACCGCCGAAATTCACCGCGTACAGGCCCTTCTCGACGCTCGCGATGATCTCGGCCGGATCGTGCGGGCCGGCCAGCATGTAGGTGTTCGTCATGCGCGGCAGCGTCGGGTGCGCGAAGGATTCGCGACGGCCGTTGCCGGTGGGCGCCATGCCCATCAGCCGCGCGTTCAGCCGGTCCTGGATGTAGCCGACGAGCCTGCCCTTCTCGATCAGCGTCGTGCACTGCGTCGGCGTGCCCTCGTCGTCCACGTTCAGCGAGCCGCGGCGCCGCGCGAGCGTGCCGTCGTCGACCACCGTGCAGAGCTCGCTCGCGACCGTTTCCCCGAGCTTGCCGCTGAACGCCGAGGTGCCCTTGCGGTTGAAGTCGCCCTCGAGCGGGTGGCCGACCGCCTCGTGCAGCATCACGCCCGGCCAGCCGCCCGCGAGCACGACCGTCATGGTGCCGGCCGGCGCGGCCGTGGCTTCGAGGTTCACGCTGGCGGCGTGGACCGCCTGCCGGCCGAGTTCGAAAACCTCCGGGTGGCGCAGCAGCTCCGCGAGCGTGTAGCGCCCGCCCATGCCGACGTAGCCCTGCTCGCGCCTGCCGTCCCGTTCGAGGATCACGGTGACGTTGCAGCGGACCAGCGGCCGCACGTCGGCCGCGAGCACGCCCTCGGTGTTGGCGATCAGCACGACCTCGTGCACGGCGACGAGGCTCGCCATCACCTGCTTCACGCGCGGGTCGAGCGCGCGCGTCTCGCGGTCGAGCCGCTGCAGGAACGCGACCTTGTCGGCGTCGGGCACGGTGCCGATCGGGTCGACCGGCAGGTAGAGGTCGCGGCCCTCGGCGCGCTTCCAGGCCTGCACGCGGCCGTCGCCGGTCGCGGTGCGGGCGCCGTGCCTGGCGATCGCGCGGGCGGCGCGGGCGGCCTCCTGCAGCGCCGGGAGCGCGATCTCGTCGGAGTACGCGAAGCCAGTGCGCTCGCCCTGGATCGCGCGCACGCCGACACCCTGGTCGATGCTGTGCGTGCCCTCCTTGACGATGCCGTCCTCGAGCGCCCAGGACTCGTCGCGCGAGTACTGGAAGTACAGCTCGCCGGAATCCACCGAGTGGCTCGCCAGCAGGCCGAGCACCTGCTGCAGGTGGTGCTCGTCGAGGCCGGCCGGCGCGAGGATCGAGCGGCCGGCGATGTCGAGCGCGTCGTCTTCCCTGAGTACTGCTGCCATGGAGTCGGTCGCTTCCTGGGTGTGCGTTCGGAGTCGGCTCGCCCGGCGGCGGATCCGGCCGCCGGGGCACTGTTCGCTAGGTCGGGGCGTCGAGCACGCGGTGCGACAGCGCGGGGAACGTCTCGCGCGCCCGCCGGAGCGCGGCCACGTCGACGTCCGCGACGACCGCGCCGGAGCCCCGCGGCAGCCGCGTCACGACGCGGCCCCACCAGTCGACGATAAGGCTGTCGCCGTAGGTCTCGCGACCGCCCGGCCCGACGTCGGGATGCACGCCGGACTGCGCGGCCGCGGCCACGTAGCAGAGGTTCTCGATCGCGCGGGCGCGGAGCAGCGTTTCCCAGTGCGCGCGACCGGTCGGCACCGTGAAGGCCGAGGGCACCACGAGCACCTCGGCGCCGCGGGCGGCGAGCCGGCGATAGAGCTCCGGGAAGCGCAGATCGTAGCAGACGGACGCGCCGACCCGCCCGGCGGGGGTGTCGATGACGACGATTTCAGAACCCGGCCGGACGTGCGCGCTTTCCCGGTAACGGTCGCGCTGGTCGGGCAGGTCGACGTCGAACAGGTGGATCTTGTCGTAGCGGCCGACGCGCCGGCCGCCGGCGTCGTAGGCCAGCACCGTGTTCGTGACGCGGCCGTCCGCAGCCCCGCTCGCGAGCGGGAGCGTGCCGCCGAGGATCCAGAGGCCGAGTCGCTGCGCCTGCGCGGCCAGGAAAGCCTGGATCGGGCCATCGTCGAGCCGCTCGGCCACGGCACGCTTGTCGGCGTCGCCTCGCCCCATGAACGCGAAGTTCTCGGGCAGCAGCGCCACGTCCGCACCTCGGCCGTGCGCCTCGGCGAGCAGGTCGGCCGCGGCCGCGAGGTTCGCGGCCACGTCCGGGCTCGAGGTCATCTGGATCGCGGCGAATCGGCCCACGGCGCCCTCCGTGACCCGATCATCGGGGCGCCGGACGCCGGGCGCAACCGACGCACCCGATCGTGGGGATGGCCGCCGCCGATGGGGCTGCGGCCGACCGGTATGTGGCCGAGCCTTCAGCGCGCCGGACGGTGCACCGGCCGCACGCCCCCGAGCACCGCCTGCGCGAGCCCGAAGTGCACGTCGGTGTTGTCGAGCGTGCCGCCGAACAGCGTGGCGCCGAGGCCGTCCGCGGACAGCGGCACGTCCGCGCCGCTGTGCGCGGCCACGGGGTCTGCGACCTGGCCGGTGACGAGGAAGCCGCCGGCCACGTCGCGCGCCAGCGGCCCCGCCGGGAAGCCCGCCGGATAGCCGTCGCTCGGCACGGGCAGCGTCGCCGGCTGCTGCCAGTCGCGCAGCGGCCGCGGGTTCGCGACCCAGTCCTCGTAGCGATCCGCGTTCGCGCCGTAGCCGATCAGCATCTTGCGGTCGACGTCCGTGGTTTCCGGGTAGCCGTCCTCACGCAGCGCATAGCGCGGGAAGCCGGCGTCTTCGTACGTGCCGACGACCGGCGGCGCGACCGATCGTCGCGCGCCGGGCGCGGCCGGCGCCGCGGGCGGCGCGTCGCGCAGCTGCGCCGCGCCGCCACCCGCGGCGGCCCGCGCACGCAGCTCCGCGGCGCCGAGCGTCGCGGCCCCGATGATCGTCGCGCCGGAACACTCGTGGTCCGCGGTCACGATCACGAGCGTGTCGTCGCGGGCGCGCGCATAGCCCTGCGCGACGCGGATCGCGCGGTCGAACTCGAGCGTCTCGAGTACCCAGCGGTCGCTGTCCATGTTGTGCGCCTGCTTGTCGATCGAGGCGGCCTCGACCAGCAGCAGGAAGCCGCGCCGCTCGCGCGACAGCACCTCGACCGCCTTCGCCGTCATCTCGTCGAGCATCGGCTGGTCCGGCAGGCCGTAGCGCTCGACCACGTCCGAGGTGCCGCGCCGGCCCGCGACCTTGTCGAGTGCGACGTTCATGTTCGAATACGCGAACAGGCCGAGCAGGCGTCCGTTCGTCGCCTGCGCCGCCGCCAGTTCGGTCGCATTCGACGCGTACTCGAAGCCGGAGGCGCGGAAGTCGGCGATCAGGTCGCGGGCCGGGTCGATCGCGCCGGGCGCCGCGGTCCACGCCCGCGCGAGTTCCGGCGGCAGCACGTAGTCGGTCGCGGCGCTGCGCGCCGAGCCCGGCACCGCGTTCGGCAGGAACCACTTGCGCCCGCCGCCCAGCAGCACGCGCAGGCCGCTGCGCGTGCGGTCGTCGTGGAACTGGTCGACGATGCCCGTGCCGGCCCGACGGTCGGCGGTGTGCACGGCCATCGACGCGGGCGTCGAGTCGAAGACGTCGGCGGTGGTGACGATGCCGAGCGCGGTGCCGACGGTACGGTGCAGGTACTCGGCGAGGTACTCGACGCGCGGGTTGTCGAAGGGCGAAGTGGTGTCGTCGGGGAACACGCCCTGCTGGTTGTTCGCGTGCTTGTTGCCGGTGACGTAGGAGGCCATGCCGGGCGAGGAGTCGGTGACGATCGAGTTCAGCGACGCGGTCTTGACCATGGCGGTCACCGGGAACGAGTCCATCGCGAGCGGCGTGCGCGCCTTGCCCTGCGCGTAGCCGCCGAACACGATCCGCGCGGCGGTGCGGTGCGAGGCGCCCATGCCGTCGCCGAGCAGGAAGATCACGTTGCGCACGCGCCGGCCGCCGCGCGACGGGGCGACGATCTCGAAGTTGCCGGTCGCCTCGGCGACCGCGCCATCGTCCTGGGCGACGCGCACCGTGAACGTGTGGAGCCCCGGCTTGTCGACCGCGTGGCCGCGCACCGAGACCACCTTCGTGTGCTCGGCGAGGCCGGCGACGAGTCCGTCGACGGTCTCGCCGCGCACGCCGCCGCGGACTTCGCGGCCGTCCACGAGGAACTGCCAGCTGGCGATGCGGCGGCCGGGCTCGGGCTGCACGGAGGCCTGGAGGTCGAAGCGCTGGCCCGGCAGGAAGCGCGCGATCACCGGGTCCGGTCGGCCCGAGGCGTAGAGCTCGCTCGGCGGCGTCAGCCGCGTGATCCGGGGTGCGGCCGCCGCCGGTGCGGCCGCGGCCAGCGAGAGGGCGGCGAGCAGGACGAACGTGACGAACGGCGCGGACGGACGCGAACGGGCGGACGTCATCGGGAGTTCTCCGGCGCGGGACGCGGCAGGCGCGGATCGTCGGGATCGAGTTCCAGCCGCACCCACGAGACGCGGCCGTGCGCCTCGTCGCGCGGGCCCAGCTCGAGGCGGCCTTCCAGAACGACGGGCACGGGCAGCGGCGGCAGGTCGTGGCGGGCGTACGCGGGCGGCAGCTGCACGTAGGCGTGCGCCGGCGGCAGGTCGTCGGCCGGGCCGTCGGCGCGCGTCGCGAGGGTGACCGGCACCGGGGCGACGATGAAGCGGCCGGGCGACGGCGTGTCCTGCCCCACCACGTAGCCGACGAGCCGCACGCGCCGGCCGTCGAGTGCGCGCAGGCGCGGCGTGAACTCGAGGCCGGCGGGTCCTGCCGGGCGCACGTGGAAGTCCGCGAAGGCGAGCGGCTCGGTGCCGGGGTGCGGCGGCGCGAGTTCACCCGCGAGCGCGAGACGGCGAGCGAGTGCGATCGAGGCGAGGTCGTAGATTCGTCCGCCCGTGTGCGCCGTCAGCAGGAGGAAGACGGTCGTCGCGGCGACGAGCGCGAGCGCGGCCTGGAAAGCGCGGGGGTAGCGCGGGGCGGGCATCGGGGAAGTCACGGCAGGTTGCGGCGTACGGAGCGTGCAGCGCGAGCGGTCGTGCCCGGCACGATCGCGAGACCGGACCTGCGCCATTACAGCGCGTCGCCGCTGCGGTGGCGAGGCGCGCCCGCGCGCCTGCGGAATGTGCCTACGCGCGACGGTCGGAACGGACCACGCGCGCCCGCGCTCAGCGGGCGTCGTCGGCCAACGCGGGCGGTGCCGAAGGCGCCGGCGCGGCAGCGCCCACCGCGCCACCGCGTGCCTCGTTCGCACCGATGCGTTCCACCTTCGGCTTGTCCCAGCTGCCGCTGATCCGGTAGTAGCCGCGCGCGATGCCGGCGAGCGGGCCCTTGAACACCTGCGAGAACAGCAGCACGGCCGCGCCGACCACCGGGCCGCCGGCGAGCGCACCTGCGGCCGCGAGGGGCCCGCCGACGTCGCCGGTGACGACGGCGGTCTGGTCGTAGTCGCGCGCCACGAGCCCGGTACGGCCGACGATGCCGATCTCGGCCGCCGGGCTCTTAAGCACGAGATTGCTGGTGTAGGCGCTGCCGTCGCGGAACTCGAAGTCGCCGGTGATCGAGTCGTAGGCGAAGCCCTCGTCGGTCAGATCGCTGAAGTCGAGCGTGAGCCGGCGCGGCAGCGCGGCGACCGACATCAGGCCGAGCACGCGACCCGCGCCCGGCTGCACGTTCAGCAGCTGACCGTCCTGCACGCTGAGCCGCACGGTGCCGCGCAGCCGCGCGAACACGTCGCCCTCGGGGCCACCGCTCCAGCCGAGCTGACCGCTGGCGCGCCCGGCGGCGCCGGTCAGCGACGGTGCGAAGCCCCAGGCCGTCAGCGTCTCGCGCGCGTCGGTGCTCTCGACCTCGCCGCGCAGCCGCGTCTCCGAGCCCGCGGCGCCGGGCGCGAGCACCCACTCGCCCTCGGCCCGGGCGGTGAACGACGTGCCCTGCAGCGTCGCGCGCTCGAGCCGCAGGCCCTCCGGCACGCGCGCGACGCTCGCCTCGAGGCTGCCGAAGCGGCGGGTCTGCACGTCGAGGCTCCTCACCTGCACCTGCAGTGCGGGGAACTCGGTGGGCCGCACCGGTGCGGCCTCGAGCTCGCCGGGCGCCCGCACCTCCGGCGTGCGGCTCGCGAGCACGAGGCGGTCCATGTCGAGCACCACCGGTGCAGTGCCCGGCAGTTCCCACGGCACGGTGATCGTGCCGCGCGAGGCCGGTCCGTCGACGCGCGCGCGCCACGCGCGCTCGCCCTGCTCCAGCGCGAGCGTAACCTCGGGGAACGCATAGCCGAAGATCGAGAAGCGCTCGACCGCGACGCGCCCGCCGCGCAGGAACGGCCCGCGCGACGCGGCCTCGCTCGTCTCGCCCGCGGTCGCCACGCGCACCCTGAGCCACGCCGACAGGTCGAACTGCGGCGTGCGGCCCTCGATCCTGAGGCCGCGGCCCTCGCCCAGGGCGGGCGTGCCGCCGCCGAGTCGCGCGGTCGCACGGGTCAGCGACCAGCGCGGCGCAGGCCGCCACTCCAGCACGGCCGAGTCGTCCCCGAGCTGCACGCGGCCGTAGACGGAGGCCTCGCGCGGGGCGTCCGGTTCGCGCGGCTCGGCGGTGCGCGGTCCGACCGGGCGCTGCACGAGCACGTCGCGCGCGCCGCCGCGGTCGCGCAGGGCGGCCGGCACCGGCGTCGCACCCGCACCGAGCCCGAGGTCCGCGACGAACTCGACGCGCGTCGCGCGGGGCTGGTCGGCGGCCTTCGCGAGCGGCGCGGGGAAGCGCAGCGCGAGGCCGGCGAGCGTCGAGTCGATGCGCACCTGCGCGGGCAGCCAGCGGGCCTCGACCTCGCGCGGCCGCGGCTGCGCGCCTGCCGGCGCGTCGGCGGGCAGCGGCTCGGGGTTCGGCCGCCACTCGATGCGCGGCCACCGCGCCTGCAGCCGCCAGTCCGCGCTGCCGTCGAGCCACGTGCCGGTCGTGATGCCGAGCTGCGGCTGGAGCCGCGCGCCGAGCAGGCGGCCGTCGGCCTCGACCGTCAGTACGCGCTGGCCGCGCGGCGCGACGATCGTACGGGCGCGCAGCCGCACCGGCCCGCCGTAGAGACTGCCGGTGACGCCGGGACCCGGGACCTCCACGTCGCGATTGCGCAGGACGAACGTGCCGGTCAGGCCGCGGATCTCCTCGCTGAGCGGCGGCACGCGCGCGATCGCGCCCGCGAGCCGCGTTTCCACGACGACGTTGCGCTCGGCGAAGCGCCTGAGCGGGAAGTCGAGCGCGAGCGTGGATTCGAACGGGCCGCGCCCGCGCACGTCCATGAAGAAGCTGCCGAGCCGCGGGCCGACCGGCGCGGACTGCAGGTAAGCGAGCGCGTCGCGCACGTCGCCGCGCACGCGGCCGCGGATCGCGAGTTCCGCGTCGCGGAAGTCGGGCATCGCGACGGTGCCCTCGACGACCGAGAGACCCGCGAGGCGTCCGTCGGTCAGCGTCGCGGCGAACCCGGCGTTCTCGAAGACGATGCGCCCGGCGAGATCCTCCGCGTCGCGCCAGCGGCCCTGGTAGTGGACGCGCAGGCCCTCGAACCGTGCGGCGACGCGGAACAGGCCCCCGCCGGCCCGGAACGGGAAGCGCCGCATCTCGCCCGCGTATTCGAGTCGCGCTTCCGGCACTCGGCCGGCGAGGAACGCGCCTTCGAGCCAGTCGACCACGACGCTGCCGAAGCGGCGCAGCGGCAGGTACTTCGAGACTCCCCGCGCGTCGAGGTCGCGGATCCCGAGGTCGAGCACGAGTCGCGGGCCGCTGCCGTCCACCGGCAAGAACAGCCGCGCGCGCCCGCCGCCCTGCCCGTCCGGCGCGACCACGCGCAGGTCGTCGGTCGCGAAGCGCCAGCCGTCCGGGCGCCAGTACGCGTCGAGCGTGAGCCCGAGTTCGCGCGCGCCGACGGGGGCGGCGAGGTAACGCGGCAGGTCCAGACCGAAGCCGCGCGAGCGCACCGCGACGCGCACTTCGTCGCCGCGCGCCGTGAGCTCGCCGTCGACGCCGCGCACGCCGGGGACGGCCCGCCAGGCGCCGACACCGAAGCTCGTGAAGCGCAGCCCACCGTCGAAGCGCCACTCCGCCGGCCGCGCGCCGCGCGTGGCCCGCAGGTCGACGAGCGTCAGCGCGCCGCGCGGCGCGAGCGCCGCCAGGGCGTCGCGCGCCGCGCCCGCCGGCAGGAACGCCGTGAGCGGCGCGACCGCGTCGAGCCGAACGCCCGGCGTGCGCGCCTCCCAGCCCGTCACGCGCGCGCCGCCGTCCGGGGCGGGCGCGACGTCGAGCGCGGCGGCGAACTCGCCGTCGCGCCACGCGTCGCGGCCCGGATCGAGCGCGAGGTCGCGCCCCTCGAGCGTCCAGCGCGTACGCTCCGCGCGCACCTCGCGCCCGACGCGCAGCTCGCCGGCGAGCCGACGGTAGCGCGCGCCGGCGCTCGCCCCGTAGGCCGGCGCGCCGACGTCCGCGAGTTCGAAGTCGAGGCGGCCGGCCATGCGGCCGAGGCCCGCACCGTCGGCACGCAGCCGCAGGTCGCCGCGACCCGCCTCCGGCAGCCACGGCCACTGCGGCGCGAACGCGGACCACCCGGCGAGCACGGCGTCGCGCACCGACGCCTCGCCCTCCCAGTCGAGCCGCGCCGGGTCGGCGAGATCGCCGCGGAGCCGCAAGTTCAGTGCGAGGCGCGCGCCCAGCTCGGGCGGGAGCCGCGCGGCACCCTCGACGACCAGCCGCTCCGGGTCGCGCTCGAGAGCGAGATCGACGCGCTCGAGCACGAGCCGCGCGCGACGCGTGCGGAGGTCCTCGACCGTCAGCGTCGCATCCGACAGGCGATAGCGGCCGACCGGCAGCCGGTCGAGCGGCCAGCGGTCCCGGTCGTCGGCGAGGTCCGGCAGGCCGCGGAGCTGCACGCCTTCGTCGGTGACGAGCGCGTAGAGGCGTGCGCCGTCGAGCGCGAGACGCCCGGCGGTCGCGCGTCCGGTGCGCAGCGCACGCCAGGCATCGAAGCCGACGCGCCCGGCGCGCGCGGTGACGACGGGTTCGCGCTGACCCGGCACCGTCAGCTTCGCGTCGAGGAACACGAGTTCGGGACCGTAGAGGCCGAGCCGCGCGTCGAGACGCTCGAACTGGAAGTCGAGGCCTGTGCGCGCCTCGACCCGGGCGACGAGGTCGGGCGCGAGCGTGGTCGAGTGCTCGAGCCACAGCCGCAGCGCGCCGACGCCGGCGCCGGCCACGACCAGCAGCACCGCCAGCGTGCCCGCCGCCCACTTCCAGACGGTGCGCGCGCGGCTCATCGCGGCTCAGACGAGCACGACGTCGTACTGGTCCTGGGCATAGAGCGCCTCGGTCTGCAGGCGGATCGGCCTGCCCACCAGCACTTCGAGTTCGGCCAGCGCGGAGGATTCCTCGTCGAGCAGCAGTTCGACGACGTCCTGGTGCGCCAGGATCATGAGCCCCTGCACCTCGAACTGCCGGGCCTGGCGCACGATCTCGCGGAAGATCTCGTAGGCGACCGTCTCTGGCGTCTTGACGTAGCGGCGGCCCTCGCAGGTCGGGCACGGCCGGCACAGCAGGTGCTCGAGGCTCTCGCGCGTGCGTTTGCGCGTCATCTCGACGAGGCCGAGCGGCGAGACCGACGAGATGCTGGTGCGCGCGTGGTCGGCCGTCATCGACTTCTCGAGCGCCTGCAGGACCTGCCTGCGATGGTCCTCGTCGGTCATGTCGATGAAGTCGATGATGATGATGCCGCCGAGGTTCCGGAGGCGCAGCTGCCGCGCGATCGCGACCGCCGCCTCGAGGTTCGTGCGGAAGATCGTGTCCTCGAGGTTGCGGTGGCCGACGAACGCGCCGGTGTTGACGTCGATCGTCGTCATCGCCTCGTTCTGGTCGATCACGAGGTAGCCGCCGGACTTGAGCGGCACCTTGCGGTCGAGCGCCTTCTGGATCTCGTCCTCGACGCCGTACAGGTCGAAGATCGGGCGGTTGCCGCGGTACTGCTCGATCTTCGGCTCGCTCTCCGGCATGAACGTGCGCGCGAATTCGAGCATGCGTGCGTGCGCGGCCGGCTGGTCCACCAGCACGCGATCGACGGCCTGGCCGAGCAGGTCGCGCAGGATCCGCAGGTGCAGCGGCAGGTCCTCGTGGACGAGCGTGCCGGCCGGCGCGCGGAAGCCCTGCTCGCTGACGACCTCCCACAGACGCCGCAGGAACAGCATGTCGGCGGACAGCGCCTCGGGCGCGACGCCCTCGGCGACGGTGCGCACGATGTAGCCGCCCGGGCCGTCACCGGCGTAGGCTTCGACCGCGCCGCGCAGCCGGGCGCGCTCGGCCTCGTCCTCGATGCGCGCCGACACGCCGACGCCGCGCCCCTGCGGCAGGTAGACGAGATAGCGCGAGGGGAGCGTGACGAAGGTCGTCAGCCGCGCGCCCTTGGTGCCGAGCGGATCCTTCAGCACCTGCACGAGCAGTTCGTCGCCCTCCGCGACCAGCGCGCGGATGTCGCGCGCCTCGTTCGGCGCCGCGCCGAATTCGACGCCGACGTCCTCGCGCCGCGCGATGTCGGAGGCGTGCAGGAACGCGGTGCGCTCGAGCCCGATGTCGATGAACGCGGCCTGCATGCCCGGCAGCACGCGCGAGACGCGGCCCTTGTAGAGGTTGCTGGTCAGCCCGAGCCGGTTCGCGCGCTCGAGGTAGACCTCCTGGAGCACGCCGTTCTCGAGCACGGCGGCACGGCTCTCGCGCGGGGTGACGTTGACGAGGATCTCGGCGGTCATGTTCTCTGATCCGTAGTCGCCTGCCGCGCCACGGCTGCGCCGATCGCGGGTACGGCCCGCGCTCGGCACTCGCCGTGCGGCGGCCCGTCCTGCCAGACCGGCACGCCGGCGCGCGCGAGCAGCGCGCCCGTCTCCGCGAGCGGCAGGCCCATCACGCCCGAGTAGCTGCCGTCGACCCGCGTGACGAACACGGCGGCGAAGCCCTGCACCGCGTAGCCGCCGGCCTTGCCCAGCGGCTCGCCGGTGTCCCAGTAGCGGCGGCGTTCGTCCGCGGTGGTGGCGCGGAACGTGACCTCGCTGATCGACAGCGCCGTATCGAGGCCGCCGGCGTAGCGCAGCGCGACGGCGGTCAGCACCCGGTGCGTGCGGCCCGACAGCGCGGCGAGCATCGCGAGGCCGTCGGCGCGGTCCGCGGGCTTCGCGTAGAGCGTGGTGCCGAGCGCGACCGCGGTGTCCGCGGCCAGCACCGGGAGCGACGGATCCGCGGCCCAGCCCGCATCGGCCTTCGCGATCGCGACGCGCAGGGCGTAGTCGGCGGGCGACTCGCCCGGCTGCGCCGTCTCGTCGACGTCGGCCGGCCGCACGCGGTGCGGAACGCCGATCTGGTCCAGGAGCTGGCGCCGCCGCGGGGAGGCGGAGGCGAGAGTGAGCAGGGGCGCGGACATGGGATGGGCGTCGGGGTCGCGGCGGGCGCGCGGGAACGGACAAGGATAGCGGGCCCCCGCAGGCCCGCGAAGTACACGTTGCGGAAACCGTGGGCCGCGCCGCGCCAGCCTGGCAGCGACCCCGCGGGCGCCCCCGGCGCGGGCGTTAAGATCCGGACGCCGCCACCCGCGGCGGCGGGTTCGAACTGCATGGACAACCCGGTTCCCGCGCCCCGACGTGCCCGCGCCGTCCCCGGGCTCCTGATCGCGATCTTCCTGCTGAGCGAAGCCCTGCTGCTCGCGAACGTCGTCGTCTACATGATGAACGCGCGCGAGGCGAGCGCGCGCGCCACGGCCGCCGAGCGGCAGGCCCACGTCCCCGAACGGATCGCCACCGTGCGTGGCCTCGTCACCGCCGTCGAATCCGCGGCGCGCGGGCACGCGCTGACCGGCGACGCCCGGCACGCGGTCGTCCATGCCGCGGCGCGACGGGAACTCGAGGCCGCGCTCGACGCGTTGGAGCGCACGGCCGCCCCCGAGGTCGCCTCCGCCGCCGACCTCGCGCGGCTGCGCGCCCTCGTCGCCGACGAACTGGCGATCACGGACGCGCTGCTGGCCCGCCCGCCTGGCACCCCGCCACCGGAGGCGGCTACCGCCGGTCCCGCGCTGATGGCGGCGATCCGCGCCGAGCTCGCCACGCTCGCGTTGCGCACGGAGCGCGAACTGGAGGCGCGCCGCGCGGCGACCGTCCGCGCGGAGTGGCTGACGGCCGGCTCGCTGGTCGCGGTGACCGCGCTCGCGATGCTGACCATCGCGCTGTTCCACCGCCGGATGCGCCGCTACCTCGAGGAGCGCCGCGCGGCGGAGGACCGGCTGACCGCGACCAACGAGTCGCTGAACCTGATGGTGGCCGAACGCACGGGCGAGCTGACCCGCCTGTCGGGCCACCTGATCTCGAGCGCCGAGGAGGAGAAGGCCGCGTTCGCGCGCGAACTGCACGACGCGCTCGGCAGCAACCTGACGGCCGTCGACATCGACGTGAAGTGGGTCGAGAAGAAGCTCCGCGACCGCGAGCCGGAGCTGGCGGACCGGCTGCGGCGCGCGCTCGTCGTGCTCGAACAGGCCGTGGACGTGAAGCGCAACGTGATCGAGGCGCTGCGCCCGAGCCTGCTCGACATGCTGGGGCTCGCGACCGCGCTCGAGTCGCTGTGCGAGGAGTTCGCGCGCCGCTCCGGCGTCGACTGCATCCCGGACCTCGACCAGGAGCTGCCCGAGCTGGCCCCCGACGTCTCGATCGCGCTGTACCGCGTCGTGCAGGAAGCGCTCGCGAACGTGCGGGCGCACGCGCAGGCGAAGACGGTGCGCGTCGCGCTGCACCGGGAGGCCGAGCACCTGCACCTCGTCGTCGAGGACGACGGCGTCGGCATCCCGGAAGACACCATCGCGCGTACGAAGTCGCACGGGCTGGTCGGCATGCGGGAACGCATCCGCGTGCTCGGCGGCGAGTTCCGGCTGCACGCGGGCGCCGGCGGACGCGGCACCGTGGTGGACGCGCTCGTGCCGCGGCCGGCGTAGCGGCTCGCCGGCCGGCAGTCACGAGGTGCGCAGGCCGCTGGCCGCCGCGCGCGGGAGCGCGGCACACGACCGCGTCCGGGCCCTGGAGCGCGCACCGCCGACGCCGACCCGCGCGGCGTCACGTCAGGCGCGGTGGTACGGGTGTCCCTTCGTCAGGCTGATCGCGCGATACAGCGCCTCCGCGAGCACGACGCGCGCGAGGCCGTGCGGGAGCGTGAGCGCGGACAGCGACAGTCGTTCGTCGGCGCGGGCGAGGCAGTCGGGCGCGAGGCCGTCGGGCCCGCCGATCAGGAACGCGAGGTCGCGCCCGTCCTGCAGGCGCTTCTGCCACCACTTCGCCAGCGCCGGCGTGTCGAGCGTGCGGCCCGTCACGTCGAGCGCGACGACGTAGTGCGCGGGCGAGACGAGGGCGAGCATCTTCTCGCCCTCGTCGCGGATCGCGCGCTCGACTCCGCCCCGCCCGCGCTGCACTTCGATCTCGCGCAGCTCGAGCGGGGTCTCGGGCGGCAGCCGGCGCGCGTACTCCGCGTAGCCCGCGTTCATCCAGTCCGGCAGGCGCGTGCCCGCCGCGACGAGACGCACGCGCACCGCGGCCGCTCAGCCCGCGGCGCGATCGGCCGAGCGCACGTCCCAGAGCTTCTCGAGGCCGTAGAACTCGCGCACGCGCGGCAGCATCACGTGGACGATCACGTCGTTCAGGTCGACGAGGACCCACTCGCCGTCGCGCTCGCCCTCGACGCCGTACGGCCGGTAGCCGGCCTCCTTGGCGCGCTCGACCACGCGGCCCGCCAGCGACTTGACGTGGCGGTCCGAGGTGCCCGACGCGACCACGATCGTGTCGGCGACGTCGGTCAGCTTGCGGACGTCGAGCACGACGACGTTCTGGGCCTTCATGTCGTCCAGCGCGGCCGTGACGACGTCGGCGAGGCCCGGCCGCGCGGGGGCGGCCTTCGGCTTCGCTCGTGCCTTCGCGGCGCGGCCCGCGGCGGGCTTCGCGGCGGCGGTGCGGGGCCGGCCTGCGGCCGGCTTGGGCGACGCGGGCTTCCGGGCGGCGGATTCGCCCTTCGCACCGCCCGACTTGCGGGCCGCCGACTTCGCGGCGGGCCTGGACTCGCTCGTTTTCGTGGGAGTCATCCCCGGGTTTCGTCCTTTCGGGCGTAGCAGCCCGTCTCCAGAATGATTCGACGCACGCCGTCCGGCATCAGGAAGCGAGGGTCGCGGCCTGCGGCGATCAGGCTCCGCACCTCGGTCGAGGAAATCTCGAGCTGCGTGACCGCATGGATGTAGATGCGGCCGGCGAGCGACTCGTGCAAGTCCGATACCCGGGCCGTGCCACGCTCGACGAGGAGCTCGCCGAGCGTGCCGGTGGTCGGCGCGCGCCAGCCGGGCCGGTGCGCGACCACGAGGTGCGCGAGGCCGAACAGGTCGCGCCAGCGGTGCCAGTTCGGCAGCCCGAGGAACGCGTCCATGCCGATCACGAGACACAGCGGACGACCCGGGTGCTCGGTGCGCAGGTCGCCGAGCGTCTCGACGGTGTACGAGGGACCGGCCTTGCGAATTTCGCGGCCGTCGACCACGAAGCCAGGCTGGCCGGCCACGGCCGCCTCGACCATCGCGAGCCGACGCTCGTTGCTCGCCACGGTGCGCTCGCGGTGCGGCGGGTTGCCCGCCGGCATGAAGCGCATCTCGGGCAGGCGCAGCAGCTCGATCAGCTCGAAAGCCGTGCGCAGGTGCCCGTAATGGATGGGGTCGAAGGTGCCGCCGAAGATGCCCATCGGGGCGGTCGGCAGGAGGCTCCCGACCCCGGAGTCGCCCGCCGCGGACGACGGCGTCCGGGAGGGATCGGCTGGGGTCGTCAAGCGCGACCGCTCGGCTGCGGCTTCAGCATCGAGCCCTAACGTGCCTGAAATCACCCGCGGATGCAAAACGCATCGACCGCACGGCGTCAGCGCGTCGCGCGCGCGGGCCAACCCTCGAGCCCGGCCAGGCCGGTGGCGAGGCGCCGCAGTTCGCTCCAGCGATCGCCGCGCCGCGCGCCCTTCATCACGGCGTCGGCGTGCGCCGCGCGGAGCAGCAGTTCGCGCAGGCGCGCGCGCGGCAGGCGGCGCGCCGCCCGCTCGAGCAGGGCCTGGCGCCGACGCCCGCCCCGGAACAGGCGCTTCGGCGCACCCTGCGGCGGTCGCGGCGACCACTGCAGGCACGCGCGGATCTCCTCGGCGAGCGACCAGAGCACCAGCACCTCGCCCTCGCCCTCGGCCTCGAGGCCGTCGAGCACGCGCACCGTGCGCGCGAGATCGCCGGCGAGCGCGGCTTCGCCGAGCTGGAACAGGTGGAAGCGCGCGGTGTCGGCGACCGACTCGGCGACCGTGTGCGCGTCCACCGGCCCCGGCCCGCAGGCGAGCGCGAGTCGTTCGATCTCCTGGTGCGCGCTGACGAGATTGCCCTCGCACCGTTCCGCGAGCAGCGCGACCGCCTCGGCGTCGGGCACGAGACCGGCGCGCCGCAGCCGCGCCTCGATCCAGCCGGGCAGCTGCTCGGTAAGCAGCTGCTCGACGTCCACGAAATGCGCGCCCGTCTCGAAGGCCTTGACCCACGCCGCCTGCTTGTCGGCCCACTCGAGCTTGTCGGTGAGCACCAGCACGACGAGATCCGGCGCGGGCTTCGTCGCGAGTTCGACGAGCACGCGCGCCCCGTCCGCGAGCGGCTTCGAGGTCAGGCGGATCTCGAGCAGGCGGCGCTCGGCGAACAGCGACAGCGAGCGCGTCTCGGCCTCGACCACGCCCCAGTCGAACCCGCGATCCGCGAACACGACCTGGCGGTTGGCGTAGCCCTCGGCGCGCGCCTTCGCCCGGATCGCGTCGGCGCACTCGCCGGCCAGCAGGGGCTCGTCGGCCGAGATCAGCCAGGCCGGGACGAGCGCGCCCGACAGGTGTCGGCCCAGGGTTTCGGGTACGAGTCGCATCGCCGGATTATCGGTGACCCCGCGCCACCACACCTAGCGCGGCGACGACCGGCCGGACGCAGGGGGGGGGGTGCTGATGTGATATAGTAACAAGCAATGCGATCCCCGTTTCCCAATCCGCTCCGGCCCACCGACCGCGCCCGCCGCCGGGTGCTGGCGCTCGCGCTCGTGGCGCTCGTGGGCTGGCTCGGGATCTCCGCGGGGCACCTGCCGGGCGAGGCCCACGCCCACTCTCACGCTCACTCATCCCACGAGCCCGCCACCGGCGAGCACGGCCACGCCGACCGGCCGCACCTCTGCGCGGCCTGCCTCGCGCTCGAGCGCGCGAACGGCGGCGCTGCGCCGCCCGCCGTACCGCCGCCGCCCGCGGCGCAGGCCGCCGATTCCTCGCCCGCGGTGGCGCCGCTGCCGGCCGGCGCGCGGGCCGGCGCACACCGGAGCCGAGCCCCGCCCGCCTGAGGCGCCGAGACTCTCGACGCTCGCAGGTCCCGGGCCCGGCCCGGGCGGACTCGCTCACGGCGGCCCCGCCGCCACTCCGGAATCCCAGCCATGTACCTTTCCCGTTCACTGTCCCGCGCGGTCGCCACCGTGCTCGCCATCGCGGCCGCGCCCGTCGCCGCCTACGCCGCCGGCGCCGACCGCGGCGACGGCCTGCAGGAGATCGTCGTCACCGCCGCGCCCCTGTCCCGCTCGCCGCTCGAGATCGCGCAGCCGACCACGGTGCTCGCGGGCGTCGACCTGCGGCGCAGCCTTGGCGCCAGCCTCGGCGAAACGCTGTCCGAGCAGCTCGGCGTCACCGGCACCTGGTTCGGCCCCAACTCCAGCCGCCCGGTGATCCGCGGCCTCGGCGGCGAGCGCGTGCTGATGCTCGAGGACGGCATCGAGTCGCTCGACGCCTCCGCACTGTCCCAGGACCACGCAGTCACGATCGAGGGCCTCGCCGCCGACCAGATCGAGATCCTCAAGGGCCCCGCGACGCTGCTGTACGGCAACGGTGCCGCCGGCGGGCTCGTCAACGTCCTCACCAACCGCATCCACTCGGTGCTGCCGGACGATCCGACCGGCGCGATCGAGGTACGGGCCGACACCGCGCTCGGCGAGCAGACCGCGGCCGGACGCGTCGACTTCGCGGTCGGCCGCCTGGCGGTGCACGCGGACGCGTATACGCGCACCACCGACGACGTGGAAATCCCCGGCTTCGCGATGTCGGCGGCCGAACGCGCCGAGGAACTGGCCGAGGGCGAGGAGCTCGACGACGAGCCCGGCAAGATCGAGAACTCGGCGGGCCGCGCCGACGGCGGCGGCTTCGGCGTCTCGTACGTCGGCGACCGCGGCTTCCTGGGCCTGAGCTACACGCGGTTCGAGACGCGCTACGGGCTGCCCGGCAAGAAGAAGCACGAGCACGGCGACGATCACGATGACGAGGCGGACGCACCGCCGATTGCTGCGGCGGAGGGCGACGAGGAGGCAGAGGCCGGGCCGAAGATCGACCTGCGGCAGAACCGCTACGACCTCGCCGGCGAGCTCGCGGGCGGGGAGGGCTGGTTCCGGCGGTTGCGCGTGCGCTCGACGTTCAGCGACTACACCCACGCGGAGCTGGAGGGCGACGGCGCGATCGGCACGCTGTTCGAGCAGGACGGCTGGGAGACGCGGGTTGCGGTGGACCACGCCTTCGGCGCCTTCCGCGGCACCGCCGGCGTGCAGTTCCGCGACCAGGACTTCGTAGCCTCCGGCGAGGAGGCGTTCGTGCCGCCCTCGCGGACGCGCAACGCCGGCGTGTTCGTGTTCCAGGAGCGGCCGGTCGAGACCGGCGCGGGGCGGGTGACGCTCGAGTTCGGCGGCCGGCTCGAGCGCCAGACCGTCGATCCCGAGGCCGGCCTCGGCCTGCCCGACTACGACGAGACCAGCTACACGCTGTCTGCCGGCGCGGTCTGGCGCTTCAGGCCGACCGCCGCGTTCGCGGCGAACCTGACGCGCGCGGAACGCCACCCGACCTCGACCGAACTCTACGCCGAGGGTCCCCACGCGGCCGTCCGGCGCTACGAGATCGGCGATCCCACCCTCGAAAAGGAGACCTCCACCTCGCTCGACCTGGCGCTGCGTTCGACGGGCGAGGCGCGCGTGCGCTGGCAGGTGAACGCCTACCTGAACGACTTCGCCGACTTCGTCTACCTGCAGCCGACCGGCGCGGTCGAGGACGACTTCGACGTCTACGAGTTCCGGCAGGACGACGCGCGGACGTGGGGCGTGGAGGCCGAGGTCGAGTTCCCGCTGCTCTCGACCGCCCGCGGCGACCTCGGCGCGCGTCTCGCGGGCGACTACGTGCGCGGCGAGCTGGCCGACGGCGGCCCGCTGCCGCAGCTGCCGCCGCTGCGCGTCGGCGCGGAACTCGCCTGGAAGACGCCGCGCTTCGAGGCGGGTGCCTCCGTCTACCGGTACGCGGAGCAGGACCGGGTGGCCGAGTTCGAGCGGCCGACCGACGGCTACACGCTGCTCGGGCTCGACGTCTCGTGGCGGGTCGCGAGCGCCGGCGGGCAGGCCCTCCTGTTCGCGCGGGCCTCGAACCTGCTGGACGAGGAGGCGCGCCGCCACACCTCCCCGTTGAAGGAGTTCGCCCCGCTGCCCGGGCGCTCGTTCACCGCGGGCGTCCGGTTCGACTTCTGAGTACCTTTGCATCACGGAACCGTCGTGACGTCCGGTGGTCGATACCGACCACCGGACGCCGACCCACAGGACGCCAGCCCATGCGACAGAACGCTCCCCCGACCCGCCGCCCCGCCCACGCCCCCGGCTGGCTCGCCGGGTGCGTACTCGCCGCGCTGGCGGGCCCCGCGCTCGCCACCGAGGAGTTCACCCAGCACGCCGCCCACGAGCATGGCAAGGCGACGCTCGACGTCGCGCTGGACGGCGGCACGCTCACCGTTGCGCTCGCTACGCCGGCGATCAACGTACTCGGCTTCGAGCGCCCGCCGCGCACCGACGCGGAGAAGAAGGCCGTCGCGGACGCCACCGCGCTGCTCCGCGCGCACGCGCGGCTGTTCGCGTTCCCGGTGGCGGCCCGCTGCACGGCCGGTTCGTCGTCGGTGACCGCCCCGGAGTGGTCGTCGGGCGGCCACGCGCACGGCAAGGACACCAAGCACGACCACGCGCACGGCGACGGCAAGCGCCATGCGCACGATCACGCCCACGATCACGAGCACCATCACGCCGACTATGCGGCGCGCTGGACCTTCACCTGCGCGCAACCCGCCGCCCTCGGCTTCTTCGAGGCGCCGCTGGTCGACCGGCTGCAGCCGGGCACGACCGTGCAGGCGAACGTGGTGACCGGCGCGCTGCAGACGCGCCAGGACCTGAAGACCGGCGCGATCCGCGTCCGGCTGCGCTGACGTGACCGCCGGCCCCGTCGCGCCCGGCGTCCCGACGGCGCCGGCGATCGACCTCGAGGGCGTGACCTACGCCTGGGTGCGCGGCCGCACCGTGCTCGACATCCCGCGCTTCACCGTGGCGCGCGGCGAGCGCGTGTTCCTGAAGGGGCCTAGCGGCAGCGGCAAGAGCACGCTGCTGGGACTGGTCGGCGGCGTGCTGAGGCCCGCCGCGGGTCGCGTCGCGATCCTCGGCCAGGATCTCGGCGGCCTGTCGGGCGCGAAGCGCGACGCGTTCCGGGCCGCGCACGTCGGCTTCGTCTTCCAGATGTTCAACCTCGTGCCCTACCTCTCGGTGCTCGAGAACGTGGTGCTGCCCGCCCGCTTCTCGGCCGAACGCCGCGCGAAGGCCGGCGACCTGCACGAGGAGGCGCGCCGCCTGCTGGCCGCACTCGGGCTCGGCACCGACCTCGTCGCGCGCGGCGTCACGCAGCTGTCCATCGGCCAGCAGCAGCGCGTCGCGGCGGCGCGCGCGCTCCTCGGCCGTCCCGAACTGCTGATCGCCGACGAGCCCACCTCCGCGCTCGACTGGGACGCACGCGAGTCTTTCCTGCAGCTCGTGATGCGGGAGTGCGCGAGCGCGGGCACCACGCTGCTGTTCGTGAGCCACGACGTCTCGCTGTCGGGCCTGTTCGACCGCAGCGTCGCGCTCGCGGAGATCAACCGTGCGGCCGCCACGCCCGCGGGCGACGCCGGCCAGACCCGGAGCGCCGCATGAGCGAGCTGCTGCGCCTCGCATTCGCGAGCCTCTGGAACCGCCGCGGCACCGCGGCGCTGACCGTATTCGCGATCGCCGTCTCGGTCGCACTGCTGCTCGGCGTGCAGAAGGTGCGCACCGAGGCGCGCGAGAGCTTCGCGGCGACCATCTCCGGCACCGACCTGATAGTCGGTGCGCGCAGCGGCCCGCTGAACCTCCTGCTCTACTCGGTGTTCCGCGTGGGCGATGCGACCGCGAACGTCTCGTACTCCGTCTACGAGCGCGTCGCGCGCCACCCGGACGTCGCCTGGGCGATCCCGATCTCGCTCGGCGACTCGCACCGCGGCTTCCGGGTGATGGGCACGAGCGAGGCCTACTTCGAGCACTACCGGTTCGGGCGCAAGCGGCAGCTCGAGTTCCAGGCCGGCAAGCCGTTCCACGACCTCTACGACGCCGTGGTCGGCGCCGACGTCGCCGCGGCGCTGAACTACCGCGTCGGCGACGAGATCGTGATCGCGCACGGCATCGGCAACGTCAGCTTCGCCAAGCACGACGACAAGCCGTTCACCATCGTCGGCGTGCTCGCGCGCACCGGCACGCCGGTGGACCGCACGGTGCACGTCAGCCTCGAGGCGATCGAGGCGATCCACCTCGACTGGGGCTCGGGCATGCAGGCGCCGAAGGGCGCGCGCGTGACCGCGGAGGAAGCCCGCGCCGCCGATCTCACGCCGAAGACCATCACCGCGTTCCTGGTCGGCATGGAGTCGAAGGCGACCGTCTTCATGATGCAGCGGGCGCTGAACGAGTACCGGCAGGAGCCGCTGCTCGCGATCATCCCGGGCGTCGCGCTCCAGCAGCTCTGGGAACTGGTCGGCGTCGCCGACCGCGCGCTGATGATCATCGCCGCGTTCGTCGTGCTCGCCGGCCTGCTCGGCATGCTGACCGCGATCCTGACCAGCCTGAACGAGCGTCGCCGCGAGATGGCGATCCTGAGGAGCGTCGGCGCGCGACCCGGTCACGTGTTCACGCTGCTGGTGCTGGAATCCGGCCTGCTGGCGCTGCTCGGCGTGCTGGTCGGCACCGCGCTCACCTACGGGGGTCTGGCGGCGCTGCAACCGTGGCTGGAGCACCGGTTCGGCGTGTTCATGGAGATCGGCGCGCTCGGCGGGTACGATCTCGGCATACTCGGCGCGGTCGTCGGCACGGGGCTCCTGATCGGCGCCGTGCCCGCGTGGCGCGCGTACCGGAACTCGCTGGCCGACGGCCTCACGATCCGCGTCTAGTCCGGGGCGCAGCCCGACCACCCGAACCTCGAGACAGCACGATGACCCCCAGCTCCCGCTCACCTCGCCCCGCCCGCCGCACGCCGCTGCTGGCGGCCGCCGCGGTCGCACTGGTCGCGTTGGCGGCCGGCGCGCCGGCCGTGCTGCCCGCGAGCGCGCAGACCACGCCGCCGCGCGTCGGCCAACCGGTGCCGAAGCCGGCCACCCCGACGCCCGCGCCCGGCAAGGCGCAGACGCTCGAGTGGGAGGAACTGCTGCCCGAGGACGAGCGCAACAACTTCATGCCCGGCCCGCCGCCGGCCGTGCACGACTACCTCTCCGGCGACGGCAGCCTCGCCGCGCAGCAGCCCATGAACTTCAACGTCAACAAGGCGCTGGAAGGCCGCAACGTGCGCGTGCCGGGCTTCATCGTGCCGCTCGAGCTCGACGAGCAGGGCAAGGTCACCGAGTTCTTCCTGGTGCCCTACTTCGGCGCCTGCATCCACGTGCCGCCGCCGCCGCCGAACCAGATGCTGTTCGTGACGACCCCGAAGGGCATCACGCTCGACTCGATGTACGCGGCCTACTGGGTCACCGGCCGCCTGACGACGCGCACGAAGCAGACGCGCCTCGGCGCGGCGGCCTACACCCTCGCCGCGACCGACCTCGAGGAGTACCGGTACTGAACGCCGCGCGGCGGACTCGCCGCGGCCGGGTCAGTCAGAACCAGAGCCGCACCACGGTATAGCCCGCCATGCCGGCCGCGATCGTGGCCAGCATGCTGCGCGTCGGCAGGAACACGGCGATCGCGACCGCCGCGCCCACCAGCTTCGGATTGTCGAGCGCGAGGCGCGTCGCGCCGTCCCAGCTCAGCACGTCCGGCACGACCAGCGCGGCCAGCGCCGCGGCGGGCGCGTAGCGCAGCCCGCGTTCCACCACCGGCGGCAGCTTCGCCCGCTCGCCGAGCGCGAGAAAGCTGCAGCGGGTGATCACGGTGGTGGCCGCGACCCCGAGGATCGCGGCCCACGTCCAGAGCACCTGCGGGTCGAGCGCGGCGCTCATCGGCGCGGCCCTGCCGCGCGTCGTTCCCGCCAGCGATCCACCAGCACGGCGGCCGCGATGCCGGCGACGATCGCGACGACGAGTCCCAGCCGCGCCGGCCAGTGCAGCGTCGCCCAGCCGATCGTGGCGGCGATCGCGGTCGCGACCGCGCCGGGCAACCGAGTGCACAGCGGCACCAGCAGCGCGATCAGCGCGACCGTGCCGGCGAACTCGAGGCCCCAGTCGCGGGGTATCCACGCGGCCGCGAAGATGCCCGCCAGCGACGACACGTGCCACACGGCGAAGTTGACCGTGGCCACGCCGTGGAAATAGGCGTCGCGGGCGGCCCAGCCCGGATCGCGCTGCATGCGCTTCAGGTACAGCACGACGCCCATGTCGCCGGTCAGGTAGCCGTACCACATCCGGCGGCCGAACGGCACGTGCTGCAGCGAACCCTTGAGCGCCGCGCTGTAGATCACGAAACGCAGGTTCATCATCAGCGCGGTCAGCACGATCACCGTCAGCGGCACGCCGCCGACGATCAGCGGCAGCGTCGCGAGTTGGGCCGACGCGGCGAACGCGGTGACGGAGAAGCCGATGGCCTGCGCGAGCGTCAGCCCGGACTGCACGAGCGCGACGCCGGTGACGAGGCCCCACGCGATCAGCGCCGGCAGCATCGGCAGGTAGTCGCGCACGCCTTCGCGAAAGGCGGCGCGGCGCTCGTCGGCCGTGCCACGGGACGGGCGCAGGTCGGGGGACGGCATGCTCATCGGGGGACTCGCGGGGGTCGCCATGGTCGGCAATCCCACCGTCACCGGCAAGCGGCAAGCGGCAAGCGGCAAGCGGTAGTCTACGAGCTGCCGCCCGCGACGGGTCCCAGCGATCTCGCGCCATGCTCGACCTGCACTACTGGCCCACGCCGAACGGCCACAAGATCACGCTCTTCCTAGAGGAGACCGGCCTGCCGTACCGGATCGCTCCCGTGAACATCGGCGCGGGCGACCAGTTCAGGCCGGAGTTCCTCGCGATCAGTCCGAACAACCGGATGCCGGCGATCGTCGACCACGCGCCCGCCGACGGCGGCCCGGCCGTCTCGGTGTTCGAGTCCGGCGCGATCCTCGTCTACCTCGCGGAGAAGACCGGCCGCTTCATGCCCGCCGACCTGCGCGGCCGCAAGGCCGTGCTGGAGTGGCTGTTCTGGCAGGTCGGCGGCCTCGGCCCCATGCTCGGGCAGAACCACCACTTCGTGCAGTACGCACCGGAGCCGATCCCGTACGCGATCGACCGCTACGTGAAGGAGACGAACCGGCTGTACGGCGTGCTCGACCGGCGGCTCGCGAACCACGCGTTCGTCGCGGGTGCGGAGTACTCGATCGCCGACATGGCGAGCTACCCGTGGATCACGGGCTGGCAGAAGCAACGCCAGGCCCTCGACGACTTCCCGCACCTGAAGCGCTGGTTCGAGGCGATCGCGGCGCGTCCGGCGACGCAGCGCGCGTACGCACTCGCGGAGCAGTACCGCAGCCCCGGCATGACCGAGGCGGCGAAGCAGGTTCTGTTCGGGCAGACCGCGGCAGGACCGACGCCCGCGCGGAACTGAGCGACGGGCGGCGCAGGCCCACGGCCGGCGCACTACAGCGACGCGGCCCGCGCCTCCGCCAGCCGCAGGTCCTCCTGCCGCCGGAAGCGCTCGATCTCGTGCTGCACGAGCCGCGCGCGCAGGCGCTTGCGCTCGTCCTTGTCCGTCTTCTCGTCGTCGAGCGCGCGCTCGATCGCCGCGATCTCGCGGTCGAGCCAGGCGACCCGGCCGCGCGCGTCGGCCAGCTCGCGACCGATCGCGTAGCCGTGCAGGAACGCGCTCTCGCCGGCCGGCCCGCACCCACCGCCGTAGTGCTCCCCGTGCTCGCCCGCGCGCAGGCCGCGGTGCACGGTGCAGTAGCGCTCGAGACCGCTGAGACGGCCGGCTTCCCAGGCGGCGCGGTCGGGCCGCGTGCCGTGCTCGGCGCAGGACTCCGCGTGCTGCAGCACGCGCTCCTCGCCCGCGCCGTTCGCGCCGTCGCGCACGCCGATCGAGTACCAGTCCTGCGCGAGACACTCGCCCTTCGACAGCGAGGCACAGCCCGAGGTCGCGAGCGTCGCGACGAGCAGCAGCGCGCCGAACGAGAGGCGCCGGAAGGAAAGGCGGGGGGCAGCGTTCATCGACGGATTCTCCGGGGCACGGCACCTCGCTACGCAATGCGGCCGCACGGCGCCTGAAGCCGTGTCGCGGCACGGCGCCGCCGGAGGCCGCGTCAGCGCGGAGTCGCGACGTCCGTCACGCTTTCCCAGAGGGCGTCCCACGCGGGCCAGTCGGCTCGCGCGCCGGGCCGCAGCAGGACCTCGACCCGGCTGTCGCGCCGCCAGCTCGACTCGGCGACGGACACGCGCCCGTCCGCCACCTGCACCAGCGCCCAGTGCTCGGACCCCGTACGGAACACGCCCTTCAGCCGCTCGACCGGCGCGAGCCGCGCATCGCGCTCCAGCGTGCGGACGAGCGCGGGCCGCGAGAAGCCGACGCGGCGTTCGAAGACCCACGCGCCGGCCTCGCGGCCGACGTGCCGCGCGATGCGTCGCTCGGCGCCGATGCCCGGCAACGCGAGCGCCGGCCCCGGGGCCTCGGCGCTCGCCGCGGCACTCCCCTCGCCGACCGCCGTCGCGTGCTCATGCGCGTGTTCGGTCGGTCGCGGCGGCAGCACCGCGAACGGCGCGCGCGGGCCCGGCGGCGCCAGCGCCGGCGGAGGCAAGTCGCCGTGGGCGCACTCGCCGACCCAGCGCTTCGGCGGGTAGAAGTCGCCGGCGAGCGCCGCGAACTCCGCGCGCGTCGCGTCGGTCGCGAGGTCCGCCTTGGCGAGCACCAGCGCGTCCGCGACCTCCGCCTGGTCGCGCGCGACGCCCGGCTCGCGGACCGCGTGCAGCCGCCCCGGGTCGACGAGGCAGACGATCGACTCCAGCCGCACGCTGCCGTGCGACTGGTGCGTGAGCAGCTCCTCGACGATCGCGGCCGGGTGCCCGATGCCGGAGGGCTCGACGAACAGTCGCGCCGGCCGCGGACCGCGCACCAGCTCGCGCAGCGTACGCGTGAAGTCGAGCTCGCTCGCGCAGCAGAGGCAGCCGCCGGGCACGAGCCGCACGTCGAATTCGCCGCGCGCCTGGCCGGCGACCGTCAGCACGTCGATGCCGGTGTCGGTGAACTCGTTCAGGATCACGACCCAGCGCTCGTGCTCGGGCTTGCCCGCGAACGCGCGCGCGATCGCGGTGGTCTTGCCGACGCCGAGCGTGCCCGTGACGACGTACGTGGGAATGGGCGACGCGCTCATGGGGCGCGGACCATAGCACGCGGCCGCGGCGCAGGCGCCCCGCCCGCGGCTGGCGCCCGGGCGATGCGGACGGTAGTCTCGCGGGCCGCCGCCCGGCCACGCGCCCCGATCGCGACCGGCGCCCGCTCGATCCTCCTGCAGGCCCTCCCGATGGCCCGACCGCCCGCCGACGCCGCGCTCGCGCGCGAAGTCCAGGACCGACTGGACCACCTGACCAAGCCCCCCGGCTCGCTCGGGACCCTCGAGTCGCTCGCTCATCGGCTCGCGCAGGTGCAGGGCACCTCGCGGCCGCGGCTCCGCGCGCCGCACGCGGTCGTGTTCGCCGGCGACCACGGCGCGACCGCCCACGGCATCAGCCCCTACCCGTCCGCCGTCACCGCGCAGATGGTCGCGAACTTCGTCGCGGGCGGCGCGGCGATCGCCGTGTTCGCGCGCACCTTCGGCCTCGAGCTGCTCGTCGTCGACGCCGGCGTCGCGAGCCCGCTCGAGCCGCACCCGCGACTGCGCGACGCGAAGGTGCGCGCCGGCACGCGGGACTTCGTCACCGGCCCGGCCCTGACCCGCGCGGAGTGCGAGCTCGCGCTGGCCCGCGGCGCAGCACTCGTCGAGGACCTCGCGCGCGGCGGCTGCAACGCGCTGGTGCTCGGCGAGATGGGCATCGGCAACACCGCGGCGAGCGCGCTGCTGGTGCACCGCCTCGCGGGCGTCCCGCTCGAGGTGGCGGTCGGCCGCGGTGCCGGGCTCGACGACGTCGGCCTCGCGCGCAAGCGCGAAGTGCTCGCGCGGGCCGCGGCCCGCGCGCCGGATGCGCGCACGCCGCTCGACGCGCTCGCGGAGTTCGGCGGCCTCGAGATCGCGATGCTGGCGGGGGCACTGCTCGCGCTGCCGCGCACCCGCACGCTCGCGCTGCTCGACGGGTACGTGGTCGGCGCCGCGGCGCTGGTCGCGCTGCAACTCGACCCCGCGGTCGCGGACGCCTGCGTCTGGGGCCACGTCTCGGCGGAGCCGGGCCACCGCGCGCTGCTCGATACGCTCGGCGTGCGGCCGCTGCTCGACCTCGGCCTGCGGCTCGGCGAGGGCAGCGGCGCGGCGCTCGCTTGGCCGCTGGTGCTGGCGGCGGAGCGCATGCTGAACGAGATGGCGACCTTCGAGTCCGCCGGCGTCAGCGGCCGGACCGTGTCGTGAGCGAACTGCGACTGTTCCTGACCGCAGTGCAGTACTTCACGCGCGTGCCCGTGCCGCGCTGGGTGGGGCACTCGGAGTCACAGCTCAACGCGGCGGCGCGCTGGTTCCCGGCGGTCGGCATCGGCGTCGGCCTCGTGGCGGCCGCCGCGTGGCTCGCCGGGCACGCGCTGATCTCGCCGCTCGTCGGCGTCGCGGCCGCGCTCGCGGCGACCGCGTGGCTGACCGGCGCGTTCCACGAGGACGGGCTCGCCGACACCGTGGACGGGCTCGGCGGCGGCTACACGCGCGAGCGGGCGCTCGAGATCATGAAGGACTCGCGCATCGGCACCTACGGCGCGCTGGCGCTGGTGCTCGCGGTGCTGGTCAAGGCGGGCGCGCTGCTCGCGCTGCCGGCGGCGCACGTCGCGACGGCGCTGGTCGCCGGGCACGCGCTGTCGCGCTGGCTCGCGGTCACCGTGATCGCGACGCAGGACTACGTGCGCGAAGACGCGGGCTCGCGCGCCAAGCCGCTGTCGCACGCGATCGGGGGCGCCGGACTCGCGGTCGCGACCGCGTGCGGCCTCGCGCCGCTCGCGCTGCTCGGCCCCGCGGCGCTCGGCGGGCTGCTGGCCGCGGTGCTCGCGCGCGCCTGGCTCGCGCGCCTGTTCCGCCGCCGGCTCGGCGGCTACACCGGCGACTGCCTGGGCGCGACCCAGCAGCTCACCGAGATCGCCTTCTACCTCGGCCTCGCGGTCGCGGCCGGCCGCGCCGCGGGGCTCGACGTCTTCGGAGTGCACGCATGGAACTGGCGCTGATCCGCCACCCGCGGACCAGGATCGCCGCGGACGTCTGCGTGGGCGGGCTCGACGTCGAGCTGGCCGCGGGCTGGGAAGCGCACGTCGACCGCATCACCAGGGTGCTGGCCGCGCCCGACCGGCTCTACTCGTCGCCGCTGCAGCGCTGCCGGCACTTCGCGGAGCGGCTCGGCACCGCGCACGGCCTGGGTCCCGCGCTCGACGAGCGCCTGCGGGAACTGAACTTCGGCCGCTGGGAAGGCCGCCGCTGGTCGGAGATCGACCGGGCCGAGAGCGATCCGTGGGCCGCCGACTACCTGCGCGCCGCGCCGCCCGGCGGCGAGTCGTACGAAGCGCTGCTAGCGCGGGTGGACGGCTTCCTCGCGGACCTCGGCTCCTCGTTCGAGCGCGTCGCGATCGTCGCGCATGCCGGCTCGATCCGCGCGATCCTAGTCCGCTGCCTCGAGCTGCCACCCGGGGCGGCGTGGAAGTTCGACGTCGGCTACGGCCGGCTCACGCGCCTCGCGCAGCGCGGCGGCAGCTGGCGGCTCGAGGTGCTGAACGCCTGAGACGGTGCGCCACCGTCACCGGACGGCAGCGCCGTCACCGGCCGGCCGCACTGCCCGCGGCGCGATTCGCCCGCACGCGATCGAGCCCCTCGCACAGCTGCGCGGTGCCCGCGACCAGTCGCGGCCCCATCCGGTTGACGAGGTCGGGATCGGCGACGACGACCGCGCCGGTCTCGAGCGCGCGCAGGCGCGGCCGCGCGGCCCAGCGCGCGCGCCAGTCGCGCACTTCCACCGCGCTGCCCGCCATCACGAGCACGTCGGGATCCCGGGCGTACACCGACTCCTCGTCGACCGCGAAGCCGCTGGTGCGCTCGGCCGCGAACACGTTGTCGGCGCCGCAGACGCCGAGCATCTCGGTGACGACGTGGGAACCGCCCAGCGTGTAGAGCGGCGCGCTCCACACCTGGTAGAAGACCCGCACGCGGGGACGCCCCGCGTAGCGCGCGCGCAGCCGGTCGAGCTCCGCGCGCAGGCGCGTCGCCTCGGCGCGCGCGACCGCCTCGGTGCCGAACAGCCGACCGAGGCGCTCGACGCTGTCTGGCACGTCGGCGAGACGGTGCTGCTGCATTTCCAGCACCGGCAGGCGCAGCCGGCGCAGCACGGCGAGCTGCTCCTTCGGCGTTCCGTCGCCCCACGCGATCACGAGGTCGGGGCGGGCCGCGAGCAGCCGCTCGGGGTCGAGCCGCGCGACGTCGCCGATGCGCGGTACCCGGCGCGCCGCCGCCGGATGATCGCTCGTGTCGATGGTGCCGACGAGCCGGTCACCGCCGCCCGCCGCGTAGACCAGTTCGGTGAGGTGCGGCGCGAGCGTGATCACGCGCTGCGGACGCGGCGCCGCGGTGGGCGATGCCGCGGCGGCGCCCGCGGCCTGCGCGACCGCCGGGCCGCGGGAATCCTGCTCGACCGACGCGCTGCCGGCGGCCCGTGGGGCCGCCGCGCCCCCGACGGTCGCCGCGAGCAGCAGCGCCGCCGTGCCCGTGAACACGCGGAGCGCGTGCGAAGGTCGCGCGGGGCGGCGCACGCGCACCGCGAGGTGCTCAGTGATGCGCGTGGCCGCCCGCCTCGGCCTTGCCCGCCTCCGCCGTCGCGGCGCGCACGGTGGCCTGCACCTCGACCACGCCCGCGTTCGCGAAGCGCAGCCGCAGCGGCACCTGCTGGCCGGCCTGCAGCGGTCCCGTCAGATCCATCAGCATCAGGTGCAGGCCGCCCGGCGCCATCTTCAGCGCCTGGTCCGGCGCGATCGTGAGGGTTTCGACTCGGCGCATCTTCGCGACGCCGTTCTCGATGCGCGTCTCGTGCACCTCGGTGCGCTTCGCGACCGGCGTACTGACCTCGAGCAGCTTGTCGGCGGCCGACTGCGGGTTGTGGAAAGACACGTAGGCGGCCGTCATCTTCGAGCCCGGCGGCGTCGCGCGCGCCCAGGCCCCGTAGGCGTGCATCTCGGCACGCTTCGTCCCGGCGGCCGTCGCGGCCCCGTGTGCACCGTGAGCCCCGTGCGCGGCCTGGCCGCCCGACTGGGCGAGCGCGGACGCCCCGGAGCCGATGAGCGCGAACGCGGCGAGCGCGCTCGCCGTGCGGCGCGCGGCAATGGAGAACTGGGTCATCGCTTCATCCCGGCAGGAAGGGGACCGCCATTATCGCAGGCGCGCCGGCATCCGGCGCCGGTTCCGCGTCGTCAACCGGCCGCAGGGTCAGTGGCGGTCGACGTCGGCCGCGGGGCCGCGCGCGTCGGCGGTTCGCGCAGGAAGCGCAGGATCGCCTCGTACAGCGGGTCGTTCCAGCGGTTCATCCGCACGAAGCGCGCGAGGATCGCGACGTGGCCGTCCTCGGCGGGCAGGTGCAGTTCAACGGGCACGCCCGCGTTGCGCAGTCGCGCCGCGAACGACTCCGTGTTGCGCAGGCGCACGCGCGAGTCGTCGCGGCCGTGCGCGAGGAACGCGGGCGCGCTGTCGGTGGACACGAAGTTCACCGGTTGCGAATCGGCGAAGCGGACCGGTGGCCCGAAGTAGTCCACGAGGTCGGCGTCGACGATCGGCAGGAAGTCGTAGGGTCCGGCCAGCCCGACCAGCGCGCGCACCGGCGCACCGCCCGCGCGGACCAGCCAGCGCCCGTCGGTGGCGAGCAGCGCGGCGAGGTGGGCCCCGGCGGAGTGGCCCATCACGACCACCCGGTCCGCGGTCGACCCGTAGCGCGCCGCGTTCGCCTGCGCCCACGCGACCGCCGCGGCCACGTCCGCCATCGCCTCGGGCATGCGCACCTCGGGGTACAGGCGGTAGTTCGGCACGACCACCGGGATGCCGCGCTCCGCGAGGCCCGCGCCGACGAAGCGGTAGAGGTCCTTGGAGCCGCTGCTCCAGCGACCCCCATGCAGGAACACGACCAGCGTCGCGGGCGCGCCGGGATTCGCGGCCGCCTCGGGGCGATAGACGTCGAGGCGCTGGCGCGGATGCGCGCCGTAGGCGAGATCGGTCTCCCGCGCGTAGCCGCCGTTGACGACGTCGGCGCCGTTGGCGACGTCGAACAGCGCCGCCTCGCAGCCGGCGAGCAGCAGCGCCGCGGCGACGAGGAGTGCCGCCGCCGCGCCGCGCAAGCCGGCAAGGCTCGCGCCGGCGACCCTCACGCCAGCGGAGCGCGCGCCGCAAGGTCTGCCGCGCGCGGGCAGAGGCCCCGCGCGCGCAGCCAGTCGCGCGCCTCGTCCGCCTCGGCCTCGAACCACGCGCGCGTGGAGCCGAGCCGGAACGTGTAGCCCCAGGCGTCCATGTCGGCCATCAGCCGTGCGCTGCCGACGCCCGGCAGCGCGTCCGCAAGCAGGATCTGGAGGCAGCACACCGCGTTCTCCTCCGCGTGGTCGCCGCCCGCGTCGCGCTCCAGCGCCGCGCGCCGCCCGGGCCCCATGCAGATCGCGTGGCAGGCCTCGTGCAGCACCGAGTGCACCGGCGTGTCGTCGCGGGCATACACGCGCTCGCGCACGAGGCCCGCCTCGGGCTCGCCCCAGTAGCTGCCCGGGATCGGCGCGCCCGCGGAAACGGGCACGAGTTCGAGGCCGTAGCGGGCGCACAGCGCCGCGAGCGCGGCGCCGTGACCGTCGCCCACGCGCAGCACGGCCGGCGTCGCGACCGACTCCGCCGTGGCGTTCAAGGCGAGGTCGCCGGCGCGGCAGGCGCGGGGACCGGCGCAGCCGGAGCAGGCGCCGACGGCGGCAGCGCCGCCAGCCGGCGCATCACGAGCGCCGCGAGCTCGCGCGCGAGCGCCTCGCGCAGCAGTTCCTGCTCGCGCTCCTTGGCCAGGAGCGCGGTCTCGTCGAAGCTGTACTCGCGCGTCAGCGTGAGCGACTGCGCGGGCAGCAGCTCGCGCCCCGCCGCGGTCACGCGGTAGCGCACGGTGTAGTACACCTCGTACTCGCCCGGCGTGTTGCGCGCGGACACCGACAGCACGAGCTGGCCGGTGTCGTCCTCGAGCAGTTCGACGACCGCCGTCGCGTCGTCCTGCGCCGTCGCGAGCCGCACGCCCGCGACGCGGAGCGAGTCGGTCAGCGCCCGGTTGAACTCCGTGTAGCGGTCGCCCGCGAGGTACGTGCGCTCGAGCGTGGGCGGCAGCCTCGCGGTGCCCTGCAGGTGGAAGCCGCAGGCGGCCAGCGCGAGCGCGAGGCCGGCCGCCGCGAGCGCGCGGGGCAGCTTCATCCGACCACCAGGCTCACGAGCTTGCCGCGCACGACGATGACCTTCCTGACGGTCTGCCCCGCGACAAACTTCCGCACGCCTTCGTCCGCGAGTGCCGCCGTGCGGATCGTCGCCTCGTCCGCATCGACCGCGACGGAGATCCGCCCGCGCAGCTTGCCGTTGACCTGCACGCCCATCTCGACCTCGTCCTGCGTCATCGCGCTCGCATCGGCGGCCGGCCACCGCTCGTCGATCACGGCGCCGGCGTGACCGAGCGCGCCCCACAGCGCGTGCGTGACGTGCGGCACGATCGGCGAGAGCACCAGCACCGCGATCTCGAGCGCCTCCTGCACGACCGCGCGGCCCTCGGGAGTGCGGTCGTCGAACTTCGACACCGCGTTCAGCAGTTCCATCACGGACGCGATCGCCGTGTTGAACGTGCGCCGGCGGCCGATGTCGTCGCCGACCTTCGCCAGCGTGGCGTGCGCCGCGCGGCGCAGCGCCTTCTGCGGCGCCGTGAGCGTCGCGGGCACCGCGCCCTTCGCGTCGCGGCCGATCACCGCCGGCGCCCCGCCCGCCTGCACGTGGTCGTACACGATGCGCCACAGCCGCTTCAGGAAGCGGAAGGCGCCCTCCGCGCCCTCGTCCGACCACTCAAGCGTCAGCTCGGGCGGGCTCGCGAACATCATGAAGAGGCGCGCCGTATCCGCGCCGTACTTCTCGACGAACGCCTGCGGATCGACGCCGTTGTTCTTGGACTTCGACATCGTGCCGAGGCCCTCGTAGGTCACCTCGACCGTCGACCCGTCGGCGGCCTTCGCGCGGTAGGTCTTCGCACCGTCGGCGCCCGCGCTCTCCTCGACGTCCTTCGGATCGAAGTACTGCCGCCGGCCCGCCGCCGGGGCGTACGAATAGATGTGGTTCAGCACCATGCCCTGCGTCAGCAGGTTCGCGAACGGCTCGTCGACCTTCACGAGCCCGAGGTCGCGCATCACCTTGGTCCAGAAGCGCGAGTACAGCAGGTGCAGGATCGCGTGCTCGATGCCGCCGACGTACTGGTCGACCGGCATCCAGTAGTCGGCGCGCGCGTCGACCATCGCGCCGTCGTTCCCGGCGCAGGCGTAGCGCAGGAAGTACCACGACGAGTCGACGAACGTGTCCATCGTGTCCGTCTCGCGCCGCGCGGGCTTGCCGCACTTGGGGCACGTGCAGTTCAGGAAACCTTCGTGCTTCGCGAGCGGGTTGCCGCTGCCGTCCGGCACGAGGTCCTCGGGGAGCCTCACCGGCAGCTGGTCGTCCGGCACCGGCACGGCGCCGCAGTCGGCGCAGTGGATGATCGGGATCGGGCAGCCCCAGTAGCGCTGGCGCGAGATGCCCCAGTCCCGCAGCCGCCACTGCAGCTGCTTGCGGCCGAGGCCCTGCGCGCCGAGGTCGGCGGCGATCGCGTCCACTGCCGCCTGGTAGCCGAGCCCGTCGTACTTCCCCGAGTTCGTGCAGGTGCCGTACTCCGCGTACCAGTCCTGCCACGCCTCGGTGGAATAGGTCCGGCTGTCCACGTCGATCACCGGCACGATCGGCAGCCGGTACTTCCTGGCGAACGCGAAGTCGCGCTCGTCGTGGCCGGGCACGCCCATCACCGCGCCCTCGCCGTAGCCCATCAGCACGTAGTTGCCGACCCACACCGGCACCTCGGCGCCGGTGATCGGATGCTTCACGGTCAGCCCGGTCGGCACGCCCTTCTTCTCGAGCGTCGCGAGGTCCGCCTCCATCGCGCTGCCGCGGCGGCACTCGTCGACGAACGCGGCCACCTCCGGTTTCGACTTCGCGGCGTGCAGCGCGAGCGGGTGCTCGGCCGCGACCGCGACGAACGTCACGCCCATCAGGGTGTCCGCGCGCGTCGTGAACACGCGCAGTTCGCCCGGCCGGCCGTCGAGCTCGTACGGGAAGGCGAGGTTCACGCCCTCGCTCTTCCCGATCCAGTTCGCCTGCATCGTGCGCACGCGCTCGGGCCAGCCCGGCAGCCCGTCGAGCGCCGACAGCAGCTGCTCCGCGTAGTCGGTGATGCGGAGGTAGTACATCGGGATCTCGCGCTTCTCGACCAGCGCGCCGGTGCGCCAGCCGCGCCCGTCGATGACCTGTTCGTTCGCGAGCACGGTCTGGTCCACGGGATCCCAGTTCACGGTCCCGGTCTTCAGGTACGCGATGCCCTTCTCGAGCATCCGCAGGAACAGCCACTGGTTCCAGCGGTAGTAGTCGGGGCGACAGGTCGTGACCTCGCGCTCCCAGTCGAGCCCGAAGCCGAGCGACTTCAGCTGCCGCTTCATGTACGCGATGTTGTCGTACGTCCACTTCGCCGGCGGCACGCCGTTCGCCATCGCGGCGTTCTCGGCCGGCAGGCCGAACGCGTCCCAGCCCATCGGCTGCAGCACGTTCCTGCCCTGCATGCGCATGTAGCGGGAGATCACGTCGCCGATCGTGTAGTTGCGCACGTGCCCCATGTGCAGCCGCCCGCTCGGGTACGGGAACATCGAGAGGCAGTAGTACTTCTCGCGCGACGGGTCGTCGGCGGCGCGGAAGGTGCCGTGCTCGTCCCACCAGCGCTGGGCGGCGGACTCGATCGCGGACGGTTCGTAGCGTTCTTGCATCGGGGGCTCGAAGGCAGGGCGGGAAAACGGCCAAGGATACCGGATCGCGCCCGCCCCCCGGACCGCCGGACCCTCAGGCGTCGCCGGGCGCGAACTCGACCACCACGCCGCCGGCGACCCCGGGTTCGACCCACGTGGACTCGCCCCGCCGGTGGAACGGAACCCCGGCGCGGCTCAGCGCGGCACGCACCGCGCCCGCGTCGCGGCACCCGAGGACGAGGGCGCCCGCGCCGGGGACCGGCGGCCGCGGCGCGCCGGGCCAGCGCGCGGCGAAGGCGGCCGGCGTCAGCAGCTCGAGCGACTCGCCACCGGCGCGACACCGCGCGGCGTCCGCGCTGCAGTGGAGATCGCCGCCGAACAGGCCGTGGAAGCGCGCGGCCTCGCGCGCAGGCTCCGCCACGACCAGCACCAGCGCATCGAGGCCGACGGCACCGTTCGGATGGCGCTGGACCTCCGGCTGGAACACGAGTTCCGGCGTGCGGTGCTCGACCGTGCACACCAGCAGCTCCGGCGACTGCGCGGGCTCCAGCATGAACCACGCGAACTGCGCCGCACCGTGGCGCTCGCCGTACTCGATCGCGCGGCTCGCGTGCATCACGGGCGAGACCGCGAGACCGGCGGCGGCCTGGCGCGCTCGCTCGACGGCGGCGTCGGCCGCGCCGATCGCGAGGATGTGGAGGCCCGGACCGCGCACGCGCCACGGATCCAGGTGGTTGCGGATGCCGGGCGCGACGGCGGTCAGTTCGACGTAGCCCCCGTCCAGCACCACGTGACAGCTCTCCTGCCCGAGCGGCACGCTCGCACCGGTCGCGGGATCGCGGCCGAGCAGCGGCCGCGGCTCGGTCGGCGCGAAGCCGAGGCGCTGCCACGCGCCGCGCAGGGCGGCCAGTTCGGTGCCGACGAGTCCGACGTGATCGAGCCTGCGGACGCGGAACTCAGCCATCGGCGGCGACGCCGAGACCGGCCAGCGGCAGCTCCGTCGTGCACTTCACGCTCGTGAGCGCCATCGACGACTGCACTTCCTGCACCGAGGGGATCGTCGAGAGCTTGTCGCGGAGGAACTGCTCGTAGCCCTCGACGTCCTGGGTGACGACCTTCAGCAGGAAGTCCGTCTCGCCCATCAGCATGTGGCACTCGAGCACTTCCGGGAACGCCTTCACGGTCGCCTCGAAGTCGCCGAGCGAGTTCCGCGCGCCGCGCACCAGCTTCACGTGCACGAACACCATGACCCGGAAACCGAGCTTGCGGCGGTCGAGCAGCGCGACGCGGCCGGCGATGTAGCCCTCCTGCTCGAGACGGTGGATCCGGCGCCAGCAGGGCGACTGCGACAGCCCCACCTGGGCGGCCACGTCCGCGGCCGAGAGCGAGGCGTCGGCCTGCAGCAACTGCAGGATCCTCAGATCGACGGCGTCGAGCTCCGTCTGCATGAGTGGAATTCCAGGTGGGTCTTACCGAGGCTGATTCATGCACATCCGTCGGGAGCCGTCCAGCCCTACCGAAGAGTTCGGTCGCAGCGCGAACTTGGCTGCAAACCTATCGCTTTTCGTGATCGACACCTGACCAGGAGTTCCGGGTTCGCGGCTTGCCGCCCCGAGAATCGCTCATGCATAGTGTCGCCATTGCGCGCACGGCGTTCGACCGTGCGCACGCGTGGCGCCGGCGCGACAGCAGGTCGCCGCCCGCCCCGCGCCCGACCAGCCTCCACGAGGGTTCCCCATGCCGCACGCGTCCCGCCTCCACCGCCCCACGCTCGCCGCCGCCGTGGCCGCCGCGCTCGCGGTCGGCACCTCCGCTCCGGCCGTCGCCGCCGAGCCGGCCGCCGACAGCCTGCTCCAGGAAGTCGTCGTCACCGCGCAGAAGCGCACCGAGTCCGCGCAGGACGTGCCCATCTCGATCGTCGCGCTGTCCGGGGAAACGCTGGAGCGACTGAACACCACCGACGTGCTGCAGGTCGCCGCGCGCACGCCGACGCTGCAGTACAGCCAGGCCGGCGGCGAGGCGCAGCTCTACGTGCGCGGCGTCGGCAGCAACCTGCTGGCGATCGGCTCCGATCCGTCGGTCGCGATCCACCAGGACGGCGTCTATCTCGGCCGGCCCAACATGGGCCTCACGCAGTTCCTGGACGTCGAGCGCGTCGAGGTCCTGCGCGGCCCGCAGGGCACGCTCTACGGCCGCAACGCCACCGGCGGCGCGGTCAACATCGTCTCGCGCATGCCCACGCGCGAGAACGAGGGCTACTTCTCCGCCGGCACCGGCAGCTTCGACCGCGTCGACCTCAAGGCGGCGTGGAACGCGCCGCTCAACGACGCGACCTCGGTTCGCATCGCGGCGCGCAGCCTCCGCGACGACGGCTACGTCGAGAACAGGTTCCCGGGCGGCACCAACCTCGACGACAACGACCTGCGCGCCGTGCGCGGCAGCGTGCGGATCCAGCCGAGCGACGCGTTCCGGCTCGACCTGATCATCGACTACAGCAAGTTCGAGAACGGCAATACGGCGATCGTGCCGAACGACGGCTTCGGCGCCGCGCAGGCCCTCGGCGCCGTGCCGACCGGCTCTAAGCTCGAGGTCCGCAACAACGTGCCGTCGTTCCAGAACTGGGAGACGGGCGGCCCTACGGCGACGCTCGAGTGGCGGCCGAACGACGCGTTCTCGGTTACCTACGTAGGCTCGTACCGCAAGTTCGACCAGGACTTCCTGTTCAACACCGACGGCACCGAGATCGAGGTCACCCGCACCTCGACGAAGGTGGACTCGCAGCAGCACTCGCACGAGCTGCGCCTCGCCTCCACCGGCGACGCGCCGCTGCAGTGGATCGCCGGCGGCTACTACCTGAAGGAGGACAAGGAGGGCACGCTCGGCCTCGTCCGCCTGAACCTCGCGACGCCCGGCGTGTTCCTGCTGCCCGCCACCGGCATCACCGACGCCCGCGCGGTGTTCGGTCAGGTGGACTGGACGGTGCTCGAGGGCCTGAAGCTCACTGCCGGCATCCGCTGGAGCGAGGAGCGCAAGACCGACTTCAACCAGCAGATCAACGTGTTCGCGAGCGCCACGAACCCCGTCGCGCAGATCGAGCGCGGCCTCTACGGCAACCTCGTGCTCGGCGCTCCCGCCACGACCCGCAGCGGCGAGAACACGTGGCGTGCGTGGACGCCGAAGTTCGGCCTGGACTACCGGCTGACGGACGACGTGCTGCTCTACGCCAGCTACACGAAGGGCTTCAAGTCCGGCGGCTACAACAGCTACCAGCCGTCGAACCCGGTGTTCGAGCCCGAGTTCATCAAGAGCTACGAGGTCGGCGCGAAGACCGACTGGGCCGGCGGCCGCTTCCGCGCGAACGTCTCGGCGTTCTACTACGACTACTCCGACCTGCAGGTCACCACGTTCTTCCAGAGCCTGACGCTGGTCTCGAACGCCGCCGAGGCGACGATCCAGGGCGTGGACCTCGAACTGCTCGCGAGCCCGGTCGACGGGCTGAACCTCGGCGCGTCGGTCAGCTGGCTCGACGCGACCTACGACGAGTTCCTGTTCCCGTACGGCCTCTGCTCGCCGCTCGTGCTGAACACGCCGTCCTGCGCGGGCGCGACGGCCGGCGCGGTGCGCGTCGTGAACGCCGAGGGCAACCGCCTCAACAACGCGCCGGAGATCAAGGCCAACGCGTTCGCGACCTACCGCTTCCCGCTCGGCGGCGCGGGCTCGCTCGAGGTGCTCGGGCAGGTCAGCTACACCGACGACATCTACTTCAACGCGGCCAACGACCCCAACCTGCGGCAGCCCGCCTACACGCTGGTCGACGCGCGCGTCTCCTGGACCAACCCGGCCGGCAACCTGGAGGTCGCGGCGTACGGCAAGAACCTCGGCGACGAGGAGTACTTCCACAACATCATCCAGTTCACGTCCACGAGCCTGCCGCCGCCGCGCTTCGCGCTGCCGGCGCCGGGCGCGCGAGTGACGGATCCGTTCTCGATCGGCAACGCGCTGGGCTACCCGGCGCCGGGCCGCACGTGGGGAGTGGACCTGACGTATCGATTCTGAGCGCCGCACGCGCATCGAGGTCGCCATGAGCCGCCCGCACACCTGCTTCGTCCAGGCGCAGCGCATCCCCTGGTCGCACGGGCTGCACGGCGGCAACCGGCGCGACGTCGACTCGAAGCTCCTGTCGGTCGACGACGAGGACGCGAGTTCGACGCAGGTCGTGCGCTACCCCGCCGGCTGGCGGCGCGCGGTGCCCGAACACCTGTCCACGCACGAGGAGTTCCTCGTGCTGGACGGGTGGCTCGAGGTGAACGGCCGGCGTTACGACAAGCACACGTACGCATTCCTCCCGAAGGGCTGGGCCCGCGAGAGCGCGCGGGCCCCGGAGGGCGCGGTGCTGCTCACGATGTACTACGGCCCGGCCACGTATGCGCCGGGCGCCGCCGCCGAGCCGCACGACCCGAAGCTGCTCGTCGAGTACGTGAACCCGCTGACGATGGACTGGGACCCCGGCCTCGTCGACCCGCAGCTCGCCAAGGGCGTCGCGATCAAGCCGCTGCGCACCGACCCGTACACCGGCGAGACCTCGTTCCTGTACTGCTCGCCGCCGCACCGCGTGCCGCCCGGGATGGCGAAGCCGCAGTGGACGCACCCGATGGTCGAGGAGCTCTACTGCCTCGACGGCGAGTACACCTGGGGCGACCTCGGCGTGATGCGCCGCGGCGGCTACTGCTGGTGGCGCGAGAACGTGTACCACGGGCCCGCGGGCACCGAGACCGGCTACAACCTGTTCGTGCGCACCGTGAACGGCCCGCTCGTGAACCACTTCGCGACCGAGAAGAAGCCGTTCACCTGGACGCCCGAGCACCGGCCGGTGCTGCCTGAGCGCCTGAAGCCGTACGGCCAGGAATGGCCGCGCGAACCGAACTACTGACGCGCGTGCTCCCCGTCCCCGACCGCACCGCAGGCAGTGGCTACGCGTGGTACGCGACCTTCGTGCTGATGCTCGCGTACACGCTCTCCTACATCGACCGCCAGATCCTGTCGCTGCTGGTCGAGCCGATCAAGGCTGACTTCGGCGTCACCGACACGCAGATCGGCCTGCTGCAGGGCGCGGCCTTCGCGATCTTCTACACGCTCGCCGGCATCCCGATGGGCCGCCTCGCCGACCGCGGCGACCGCCGGAAGATCATCGCGTACGGCGTCGCGTTCTGGAGCCTCGCGACCGCGCTCTGCGGGATCACGAAGAACTACTGGCAGCTGTTCCTCGCGCGCGTCGGCGTCGGCATCGGCGAGGCGGCGCTCGGCCCCGCCGCGTACTCGATGCTCGCGGACTACTTCGAGCCGGCGAAGCGCGGCCGCGCGCTCGGCTTCTACTCGATGGGCGTCTACCTCGGCATCGGCCTCGCGATGATCATCGGGGCGCAGGTCGTCACCGCGCTCGCCGACGACCCGCCGCTCGTCGTGCCCGGCATCGGCGAGCTCGGCGCGTGGCACCTGACCTTCCTGATCGTCGGACTGCCCGGCGTGCTGCTGGCGCTCTGGGTCTGGACGCTGCGCGAGCCGCCGCGCCGCGGCGCGGGTGCTGCCGCCCCCGAGGTGCCGCTGCGCGAAGCGCTCGCGTTCCTGCGCGCGAACCGCGCCACCTTCGGCGCGCACTTCCTCGGCTTCTCGATGGTCACGCTGCTGTTCAACGCGGTCGTGTTCTGGATGGCGCCGTACCTGATGCGCGTGCACGGGCTCGCGCCGGCCGAGTTCGGGATCACGCTCGGCCTTATCCTCGCGATCGGCGGCGCGATCGGCATCTACGCCGGCGGCGCGTTCGCCGACGCGCTGCGCCGCCGCGGCGTGCAGGACGCGGAACTGTGGTCAGGCATCCTGGGCGCGCTGCTGCTGTGGCCGTTCGGCCTCTACGCGACGCAGGCGCCGTCGGGCGAGGCCGCGCTGATCGCCTTCGTCGGCTTCATGGTGTTCGCGAGCTTCCCGTTCGCCGCGGCCGCCGCGGGGCTGACGAACGTCACGCCGAACCGCCTGCGCGGCCAGGTCGCGGCGGTGTACCTGTTCGCCGTGAACCTCGCCGGCATCGGACTCGGCTCGTTCCTGACCGGCTTCGTGAACGACCACGTGTTCGCCGACCCGAACCGCATCGGCGACTCGATGGCGTGGATCGTCGGCATCGCGGCGCCGCTCGCCGCGGCGATCCTCTGGTTCGGCCGCGCCCCCTATCGACGCAGCCTGGCCGCGCTCGGCTGAGCGCGCGCGGGCCCGCGCCTCGCGCTCGGCGCGCAGGCGCTCCGGCTCAACGCGACGCGAACTTGAGCCCCACCACGCCGATGCAGATCAGCGCTATGCACGCGAGGCGCGCCGCGCTGCGCGGCTCGCCGAACAGCACGATGCCGAGGATCGCGGTTCCGACCGCACCGATGCCGACCCAGACCGCGTAGGCGGTGCCGATCGGCAGGGTCTTCGCGGCGAGACCGAGCAGCACGATGCTGGCGGCCATCGCCGCCAGGGTCAGCGCGGTCGGCCACGGGCGAGTGAAGCCCTCGGTGTACTTGAGCCCGATCGCCCAGCCGATCTCGAACAGGCCGGCCAGCACCAGCAGGAGCCACGCGCCCGTCGGCCCGCTGGCGCCGGGAACCATCAGGCCGGCACCCGGAGCTTCGCGCCGGTGGCCTGGCCCGCGAAGTAGCAGGCCACGAACAGCGGCAGCGTGATCCAGCGGAAGGGCACGTCGAACAGCAACCGCGTGCCGACGACGACCGGCACCGCGGCGTGTACCGCGACGAACCACGCGGGCGAGAACTTCGGCAGACCGGCACGCCACCAGCCGAAAGGGACGTTGACCGCGAATGCGGCGCAGGCGACGAGGGCGGCCGCCGCGGTCGGCGAGATGCCGTCGAGCATGGGCAGCCGCCGCGCGCTCTCAGCGCGACAGCACGCGTCCGAGCCGGCGCCCGAACACGACCGCCGCCGCGTCGAGCCGGCGGACCGGCGCGGGCCCGTGCGGTCGCCGCGCCGCGAGCAGCGCGGCGTGGCGGTCCGCGATCGCGGCGAGGATGCCGGCGGCGTCGAGGCCCGTCTCCCGCAGCACTTCGTCACGCGTGCCGTGCTCGACGAAGCGGTCCGGCAGCCCGAGGTGCAGCAGCGGTACCGCGACGCCCCGCGCCGCCAGGCACTCGCCCACCGCCGCGCCGGCACCGCCGGCGACCGCGTTCTCCTCGAGCGTGACCAGCAGTTCGTGCGAACGCGCGAGTTCCGCCACCAGGCGCTCGTCGAGCGGCTTCACGAAGCGCATGTTGACCACGGTCGCGTCGATGCCTTCAGCCACTTCCAGCGCGGCCGCCAGCGTGGTGCCGAACGCGAGCAGCGCGCAGGCGGTGCCGTGGCGGCGCACCTCGGCCTGGCCGATCGGCAGGCGCCGCGGCGCGCGCGAGCCGACCGTCGTGGTGGCGCGGGGATAGCGCACCGCCACGGTACCGTCGTGGTGGGCGGCCGTGTGCAGCATGTCGCGGAGCTCGCCGCCGTCGCTCGGCGCCATCACGACCAGGTCGGGGACGCAGCGCAGGAAGCTCAGGTCGAGCGCGCCGTTGTGGGTCGCGCCGTCCGGGCCGACGAGCCCGGCGCGGTCGATCGCGAACGTGACCGGCAGCCGCTGCAGCGCGACGTCGTGCACGAGCTGGTCGTAGGCGCGCTGCAGGAAGGTCGAGTAGATCGCCACGACCGGGCGCAGCCCGCGCGTGGCCAGGCCCGCGGCGAACGTCACCGCATGCTGCTCGGCGATGCCGACGTCGAAGTAGCGTTCGGGATACTGCCGCGCGAAGCCCACCAGGCCCGAACCTTCCCGCATCGCGGGCGTCACCGCGACGAGCCGGGGGTCGCGCGCGGCGGCCTCGCACAGCCAGTCCCCGAACACCTGCGTATACGTGACCGACGCAGCGCCGGGCCGGAGGCCGGCGTCCGGGTCGAACGGCGTCACGCCGTGGTACCTGATCGGGTCCGCCTCGGCGGGCGCGTAGCCCTTGCCCTTCTTCGTGACGACGTGCAGCAGGTGGCAGCCGCGCGCCGCGCGGAGACGACGCAGACTGTCCACCAGCCCGACGACGTCGTGGCCGTCGACCGGACCGTGGTAGACGAAGCCCAACTGCCCGAAGAACTGCCCGAGCGGCGAGCGCGCCGCCGGATCGAAGGCGGCGAGCAGAGGCGGCGCGACCGCACCGCACTTGTCCTGAGCGCGACGCCGCGCGAGCGACTCGGCCAGCGCGCCGACGTTCTCGGAGATCGACATGCCGTTGTCGTTCAGCACGACGACGAGGTCCGCATCCGTAGCGCCCGCGTGGTCGAGCGCCTCGAACGCGAGGCCCGCCGTCAGCGCGCCGTCGCCGATCACCGCGGCCGCGCGCGCCGGCGAGCCGAGCCTGCGGTTCGCGACCGCGATGCCGAGGGCCGCGCTGATCGACGTGCTCGAGTGCCCGGCGCCGAACGCGTCGTACTCGCTCTCGTCGCGCTTCAGGAAGCCCGAGATCCCGCCGCGCTTGCGGATGGAATGCAGCCGTCCGCGGCGGCCGGTCAGCGCCTTGTGCGCATAGGCCTGGTGGCCGACGTCCCAGACCAGCGAGTCGCGCGGCGTGTCGTACACGTAGTGCAGCGCGATCGCGAGCTCGACGGTGCCGAGCCCCGATGCGAGGTGACCGCCGCCGGCGGCGACGCTCTGCAGCAGGAACTCGCGCAGTTCGTTCGCGACGCGCGGCAGGTTGGCTTCCGGCAGGCGGCGCAGGTCCTCGGGCGTCGCCACGACGTCGAGGAACGCGCTTGCGCCTCGCGACTTCGCGTTCATGTGGGTCGAGCCTCCTTCGCGTCGCGGCCGCCGAGCGCCCACGTCCAGAGCCAGTCGCCGGGCGTCGGCAGCACCAGCAGCCAATGCTCCAGCACGGCGAGGCCGACCAGCGTCGCGACGAGTGCGTAGGCAGTCACCGCGAAGCCGGCGTCCGCGCCGCCCAGCGCGCCCCACGCGACCCAGTAGAGCCACGCGGCAACTGCCGTTCCGGCGCTGACGGACAGCGGGAACAGCGCGTTCATCGGGCGCTTGCGGAAGTAACCCTGCAGGTAGCGCAGGTGCTCGGGCAGCAGGTCGGCGCCGAGGTTGCGGACGCCCAGGAACAGGTTGAGCTTCGCGCTGGTCCGGAGCACCCACAGCGCGAGGAAGGTCCACGCCCCGACCGGATTGACGGCATCGCGAGTGATCGCGAGCACCGCGACCGCGAGCGCGAGGATCGCGAGCTCGTGCCAGAGGATCGCGCTCACCGCGTAACGGAAGCGCCGCCAGCCGGTGGCGAGCGGCGGACACGGCGTGCGGCGCGGTCCCAGCACGTAGCCGAGCAGGAACGTCACCTCGATCCAGGACCACACCAGCAGCGCAGAGGCGAACGCGAGGTAGGCGCCCGACTCCGTCGGCTGCGCCGCGGTCACCGCGAGGCCGTAGAGGCCGACGATCAGCAGGCCGGTCGCGCCGGCCAGCGTGAGCGGGTACGTGGACGGCGCCCGGTGGTCGAGCCACAGGATGATTCCCGTGGTCGCCCACCAGGCGAACGCGGCGCAGAGTCCCGGGACCAGCAGTTCGGTCATCTGTGCCTCTTTCCGACGCGCCCGCGCATCGTCACCAGGCCGGCGCGAGCCGGACCTGTCGCGGCAGCTCGTGCCGCTTCACGGGCAGCACGTAGAGCCGCGCGAACGTCGCGGCCGCCGCGCAGGCGAGCCCCGCCCGCTCGATCGCCGCGAACACCCCGCCGCGCGCCTTCGCCGCGTCCATCCGCTGCGCCAGCCGCGCCAGCCGCGCGAGCCCGGCCCGGAACGTCGGGTGGTCGAGATCGAGCGTCAGCGGGAACACCTGCTTCGTGATCTCGCTCGTGATCGCCAGCACCTCGCGGTCGTAGTCGTCGGCGTCGAAGCCGAACGCGCGGTGCAGCTCCGGGCGCGTGTGGTCGCGCACGTACATCGTCGCGAACACCGCCAGCACGAAGAAGCGGATCCACAGCAGGTTGTGGCCGCGGAGCAGCTCCGGCTGCGCGCGCATCAGCAGCGCGAACGCCTCGCCGTGCCGGTACTCGTCGTTGCACCAGTCCTCGAACCACTTGAAGATCGGGTGGAACCGGCGCTCCGGGTGCCGCTCGAGCTGGCGGTAGATCGTGATGTAGCGCGCGTAGCCGATCTTCTCGGACAGGTAGGTCGCGTAGTAGATGAACTTCGGCTTGAAGTAGGTGTACTTCTTGTCCCGCCGCAGCGCGGCGAGATCCACGCCGAGCCCGAAGTCCTTCAGCCCGGTGTTGATGAAGCCGGCGTGCCGCGACTCGTCGCGCGCCATGTACTTCATCAGCTTCTTGATGTCCGGGTTGTCGACGTTCCGGGCGATCTCGCTGTAGAGCACGCAGCCCGAGAACTCCGCGGTGACCGAGCTCACCAGCAGGTCGAGGAACTCGGCGCGCAGCTCCGGCGGCAGGTCCTTCACCTCGGCCCGGTACTCGTCCGGGTCGCGCTCGAAGTGGTGCCGGTTCGCGTCGCTCTCGAACTCGGCCATCATCGCGTCCCACTCCGCGCGGACCGGCTCGACGTCGAGCGCGTCGAGCGCGTCGTAGTCGGTCCGGTAGAAGCGCGGCGTAAGCAGCGTGTTCGCTTCCGCGACCCGCTTGGCGTCCTCCGCCGAGGCGATCGTCGGGGGCGGCAGGATCGTGGCGTTCATCGGGTCTCCCTGGCCGGGTCGAAGAAGCGGGCGAACGAGGCGGCGTTGGTGGGCCCGAACGCGTCGAGCTCCATCGTGCGGCCGGTGACGGGATCCGCGATCGACATGCGGCCGTCGGACCACCGCGTCAGGCGGTAGGGTTCGGTGGGGCTCGCGCGCGCGACCGCGCGGCCCTGGCCGAGCCCGCGCAGCACGCCGAACACGAAGCCCTCCCCTTCCTGGTTCAGCACCGCCACCGTGCCGCCGCGGCGCGCGTCCTCGATCACGAGGCGACCGTCTTCCTGCGGCAGGAAGCGCAGCTCGAGCACCTCGACCGCGGTCGCGGCCGGCATCGAGGTCACGCCGTAGCCGGTCAATCGCGCACCGGCGGCGAGGCCGATCGCGCCGAGGATCAGCGCCGCGGCCGCGTACAGCGCACCCTTGGGGAATATCTCCTGACGGAACGGATCGCCCATCGCGGTTCTCCTGTCAGGCCCTGGCCGGTGTGCGGGCGCCGCGCGCGGCATCCGCGACGACCGGCGTCGCGACCGTCGCCGGCGCACGCAGCGGCAGCCCGTGGTAGTCCGCCAGCGCCTGCGCCACGAGACGGCCCACGCGCTCCGCGTCGGGTATGCAGCGCAGCGCCGGCTCGGTGCGCGTGAAGCGCCACGGCCGCACGTGCGGCCAGCTGACGAGGTAGCCGACGCGCTGGCCGCGCACGAGCTGGAGCGCCACGTCGCCCGAACCGTCCGCCCAGGCCTTCAGGCTCGCGCCCTCGACCAGCGCGAACGGGAGGTTCACGCACATCGGCAGCGCGACCCCGTGCCGCAGCACGACGCGGCGATCGGTCACGGTGTAGACCGCGCCGCGCGCCGCGGCGCGCGCCGCCCAGGCGAGGAAACCCAGGCAGACCGCGCCCATCGCGAGCGGCACGAAGCCCGCGGCGATCGCGGCGCCGAGCGGCGCGCCGTCGTACCACGCCGTGCCGACGTACCAGGCCCAAAGCACCGCGAAGTAGCCCGCGAGCTCCGGCAGGTGGTACGCGCGACGCGCGAGGCTCTTCCAGTCGGGCGAGCCCTGCCACAGCAGGCGCTCGCCTTCGGGTAGCGGCTCCGGCAGTCCCGGGCTCGCCTCGAACTCGTGCTCGTCCATGACCGACTCCTCAGAGCACCGGGCCGAGGCGCGATTCCTCGGCGTACAGCGTGCCACCACCGTAGTAGCCGCAGATGCGGTCCTCCTCGCGGAGCGTCACGCGATCCGGGTTCGCGAGGCCCGGCACGTCCGCGAAGTGGCGGCTCATGATCGAGCGCACCGTGACGCGGTTCTTGTAGCGGCTGACCTTGGCGAAGGTGGCGGGCACCAGCACGCGCCGGCCGTTCGCGGCGACCTCGAGCTCGTAGTAGCGGATCTGCGGCTCGGACAGGTCGACCCAGACGTCGCGCACCGTCGCGCCGATCACGCCATCGCCGCCGTAGACGGGCATGCCGACCGGGTTCGGGTCGCGGCCCTCGACGCGGTAGTCGGTGGCGACGCGCAGCGGGACGATCTTCGGCCGGCCGTCGATCGTCAGGTCGGGCTCGTCCGCGCGCATCGCGTACGAGGCGGGACCGACCGCGTCGAGCATCGGGTTGCCCGTCGGCTGGTAGGCCGTGCCGGGGTGGCCCTCGACGGGCGCGGCGGCGATCGGCCGGCGGTCGTGCCGCGCGTCGCTCGGCACGTCGACCGCGCCACCGTGCGCGGTGATGAAGGTCTTCGGCCGCGGCACCGCCGGGAAGCCCTCCACCTTGACGCGATCGGTCCGCGCGTTGCGGTCCGAGTCGAGCGGGTAGCCTTCCCGCTTGTTCTCGCGGTGCAGGTAGATGAGCAGGCCGGCGAAGAAGATCCAGAAGGCATACAGGACGACTTGCGCGACGTCGATGTAGCCGGTGAAAGCGCCAGTGGGCATGGCAGGTCTCCGATGCGGTTCAGCGGGGCAGGTCCGCGAGTCCGAGCCGCACTGGCTCGCGGTAGTGGTCGGGCGCGGCACGGGGTCCGGCCGCGGGCGCGCCGCGATGGCGCACGAGCGGGCCGATGACCGCGAGCGTCAGGAACAGGAGCAGGATCTCGAACTGGTAGACGAAGCCGTAGCCGACCGTCGGGTCGGAGAGGGCCGGGCCGAGCGAGCCCCGCGCGGCGAGCGCGCCGAACGCGTCGCTCACGAGGCCGCCGGCGGCGATCGCCAGGCCGGCGGCCGTGGCCTGCACGGCACCCCACGCGCCGAGCGCGAGGCCGTTGGCGGAACCGTCGGTCGCCGCGTGCTCGCGCTGCATCGCGCCGGCGAGCGTGCCGACCGCGAACAGCCCGCCGCCGAAGCCGATCGCGAGACCGCCGAGCCGGAACAGGGTGGGCGAGTCCAGCGGCGCCGCGAGCAGCACCGCGGCGAATGCGAACAGGCCGACCACGATGCCGGCGGCGGCCACGCGGTAGGCGTCGCCGCCGCGGCCGAGCACGCGCGCGGCGAGCAGGTAGGCCGCGAGCGCGCCGCCCGCGAGCACCGCCGTCAGCTGCGCCGTCTGCCCGACCGAGAGGTGCAGCACCTCGCCGCCGTAGGGCTCGAGCACGATGTCCTGCATGTTGAAGGCCGCGGTGCCGAGCCCGACCGACAGCAGGAAACGCCGCGACTGCGGCTGCGCCATGAAGCCGCGCCACGCGCGGAGGAAGTCCGGCGGCGAGTCGGGCGCGCGCGTGCGCGCCGTGTCCCGGGGCTCCTGCCGCCAGGCCGCGACGACGTTCAGCACCAGCGTCAGCACCGCCGCGCCCTGCACCACCTGGATCAGGCGGATCTGGCCGAAGTCGGCGAGCAGCCAGCCGAACGCGGCGCCCGCGCCGATCAGCCCGACCAGCAGCATCACGTACAGCGCGGCGACCACGCGGGGGCGCGTCGCCGGGGTCGCGAGGTCGGTGGCGAGCGCGAGGCCGGCGGTCTGCACGATCTGCATCCCGGCGCCGACCATCAGGAACGCCAGCGCGGCGGCGATCGGGCCGACGATCGCGGGCCCGTGCGTGTCGCCGGACAGGATGATCAGCGCGAACGGCATGATCGCGAGCCCGCCGAACTGCAGCAGCGTGCCGATCATCAGGTACGGCACGCGCCGCCAGCCGAGCGCGGAGACGTGCGTGTCGGAGCGGAAGCCGACCAGCGCGCGGAACGGCGCGAACAGCAGCGGCAGCGCGACCATCGTCGCGACCACCCACGCGTGCACGCCGAGCTCGACGATCATCACGCGGTTCAGCGTGCCGATCGTCAGCGCCGTCGCCATGCCGACCGAGACCTGGAACAGCGACAGCCGCACCAGCCGCCCGAACGGCAGCGCGGCGGAGGTCGCGTCGGCGAACGGCAGCCACCGCGACGGCAGGTGCGTCCAGCCGCTGGCGAAGCGGCTCGCGCGCGTCGGACCGGCGGCGAGGCGGCGCGCGTTCATAGCCGGACGAGCTCCTGCGCCTGCGAGGTGTAGAAGCCGTTGACCACGCGCTCGGTGCGGCCGACGGCGAACCCCGCGAACCGCGGGTCGGAGGCCAGCACGGCGCGCAGCTTCTCCGGCGCGACCGGCTCGATCGACGGCGAACGGTGGCCCTGCGGGAACCACTGGCCCACCGCGTGCATCGTGGCGAGCAGCCAGTTGCTCGGCGCGAACGTGAACACCACGCTGCCGCGCGTGCGTTCCGCGAGGCCCGCCAGCGCCGGCAGCACGTCCTGCAGGCGGTAGTGGATCAGCGAGTCCATCGCCACCACGTGGTCGAACGTGCCGAGCGCGGGATCCAGGAAATCGCCGGCGCGCCACTCGATCGCCTCGCGCACGTCCGTCGGCATGCGGTCGCGACCGAGCTCGACGAGCGTCGGCGCGAGATCCACGGCGACCACCTCGGCGCCGCGGCGGGCCGCCTCGATCGCGAGCATCCCGGTGCCGCAGCCGGCGTCCAGCACGCGCCGCCCGGCGAGGTCCATCGGCAGCCACGCGAGCAGCTGCGCGCGCATCGCGTCGCGGCCCGCGCGCACCGTGCGCCGGATCCGGCCCACCGGCGCACCGCTGGTCAGCCGCGCCCACGTGTCCGCCGCCGTGCGATCGAAGTAGGCCTCGATCTGGCCGCGCCGCGACTGCCAGCTGGCCGAGCCTGCGGGCGCGCTGACGGTCGCCGCGCGGGGCATGTCCGCCCGCGGCCGCTCGACGCGCTGGGCGTCGAGGCGCGCACGTTCCGCTTCCGCGCCGGCGCGGGCGGTGGCGGTTACGGTGGCGGTGCTGCCGAGGGCGGTGCCGTTCACGGTAGTGCTCAATCGAAGCCCAGCAGGTCGAAGATCTCGCGATCCTTCAGCGGCTCCGCGATCAGCGGGTCCGTGCCGTCCCAGAGCGCCTGGGCGAGCCGCAGGTACTCCTGCTGCACGGCCTCGAGCTCCGGGGAGGCCTCCATCTCGAAGAGCGTCGCCTTCTTGAGCCGGCTGCGCCGGATCACGTCGAGGTCCGGGAAGCGCGCCATCGTCTTCAGGCCGACCCGGCCGTTGAACTTGTCCACCTGGTCGGTGGCGGCGCTGCGGTTGGCGATCACGCCGCCGAGCCGCACGCGGTAGTTCTTCGACTTGGCCTGGATCGCGGCGACGATCCGGTTCATCGCGAATATGGAGTCGAAGTCGTTCGCGGTGACGACGAGCGCACGCTCCGCGTGCTGCAGGGGCGCGGCGAAGCCGCCGCAGACCACGTCGCCCAGCACGTCGAAGATCACGACGTCGGTGTCGTCGAGCAGGTGGTGCTCCTTCAGCAGCTTCACGGTCTGCCCCACCACGTAGCCGCCGCAGCCGGTGCCGGCCGGCGGCCCGCCCGCCTCGACGCACATCACGCCGTTGTAGCCCTCGTAGACGAAGTCCTCGGTCTTCAGCTCCTCGGCGTGGAAGTCGACCGACTCCAGCACGTCGATGACGGTCGGCATCAGCTTCTTCGTCAGCGTGAACGTGGAGTCGTGCTTCGGATCGCAGCCGATCTGCAGCACGCGCTTGCCGAGCTTCGAGAACGCGACCGACAGGTTCGACGAGGTCGTGCTCTTGCCGATGCCGCCCTTGCCGTAGACCGCGAACACCTTCGCGCGGCCGATGCGCACGTTCGGGTCGAGCGGCACCTGCACGCTGCCCTCGCCGTCGCCGGGGCGCGGTCCCTTGCCGATGCTGGTCACGGGGATCGCGTGTTCTGCAGGGACGGCGTTCATGCGGCCACCTCGTCGTAGATGCCTTCCAGGCGGTCCTCCAGTTCCTCGCCGCCGCGCCGGAGTTCCTCCAGCATCGCCGGGTCGGGCTGCCAGTAGCCGCGCTCGTGCGCTTCGATGAGCCGGTTCGCGAGCTTCGCGGACGCGGCGGGATTCAGCTTCGCGAGGCGCTCGCGCATCGCGGGGTCGAGCACGAAGGTGGCGGCGAGCTCGCGGTAGACCCACGGCTGCACCTGGCCGGTCGTCGCCGACCAGCCCATCGTGTTCGTGACGTGCGCCTCGATCTGGCGCACTCCCTCGTAGCCGTGCTCCAGCATTCCCTCGTACCACTTCGGGTTCAGCATCCGGGTGCGCGTCTCGAGCGCGACCTGCTCGGACAGCGTGCGCACGGTCCCCTCGCCGCGCGTCTGGTCCGAGACGTAGACCGGCGCCGCCTGCCCGCCGCGCGCACGCTTCACCGCCCGCGAGATGCCGCCGAGGGTGTCGAAGTAGGTGTCGATGGTGGTCACTCCGAGTTCGACCGAGTCGAGGTTCTGGTAGGCGAGGTCGACGTCCGCGAGCATCCGGTTCAGGAGCGCGGTCTGCTGCACCGGCCGGCCGGCGCGCGTGTACGCGTAGCCCTTGCGCCGCGTGTAGGTCTCGGCGAGCTGGTCCTCGTCGTCCCAGCGGCCGCTCTCGACCAGGTGGTTCACGTTCGCGCCGTACGCGCCGTCGGCGTTGCCGAACACGCGTAGCGCCGCGGTCTCGAGGTCGCAGCCCTGCGCGGCCGCGTAGGCCAGCGCGTGCTTGCGCACGAAGTTCCGCTCGACCGGCTCGTCCGCGCTGGCGGCGAGCCACGCCGCCTCGGCCAGCAGGCGCGTCTGCAGCGGCAGCAGGTCGCGGAAGATGCCGGACAGCGTCATCACGACGTCGACGCGCGGGCGCCCGAGCTTGTCGAGCGGCACCAGCGTCGCGCCGGCGAGCCGGCCGTAGTTGTCGAAGCGCGGGCGCGCGCCCATCAGCGCCAGCGCCTGCGCGATCGGGCCGCCCTCGGTCTTCAGGTTGTCGGTGCCCCACAGCACGAGCGCGATCGACTCCGGGAACGGCGCGCCGTCGGCGACGTGGCGCGCGAGCAGCCGCTCGGCCTGCCGCGCGCCGTCGGCGATCGCGTAGGGCGTCGGCAGCCGGAACGGGTCGAAGCCGTGGAGGTTCCGGCCGGTCGGGAGCACGCCCGGCGTACGGATCAGGTCGCCGCCCGGCGCCGGCCGGATGAAGCCGCCGTCGAGCGCGTGGACGATCGCCGGCGTCTCGTGGTCGTCGGCGAGCAGCCGGTCCGCCGCGCCGAGTTCCCGGAAGCGCTCGAGCGCCTCGCCGTCGCCCGGGCGGCCCGCGAGTGCGGCGACCTCGTCGACGGGATGCTGCGCCATCAGCGCGTCGATCGCGACGCGCGGCACGGGCTCGCCGAAGGCCGCCTCCGCCATCGCCATCAGCCAGTCCGCGCGCGCCGCCGGCGTCGGCGCGCGGCCGACCACGTGCAGCCCGTGCGGAATCAGCGTGTACTCGAGCTCCAGCACCTCGTTCGCGAGCTTCGCGATGCGCGCGTCCGCGTGCTCGGCCCAGGCGGGCTCGACCTCGGCGAGCTCGACCGCGGCGGCCTCCGACTGGATCAGCACCGCGAGGCCCGCACGTTCGCCGGCGGCCTCCGGGGGCAGCCCGCGCCAGCGCTCCAGCGAAGCCTTGAGGTCCAGCAGGCCGCGATACAGGCCCGCGTGCGCTATCGGGGGCGTCAGGTAGCTGATCGTCGTCGCCGCGGAGCGGCGCTTCGCGATCGTGCCCTCGGACGGGTTGTTCGAGGCGTAGAGGTAGAAGTTCGGCAGATCGCCGATCAGCCGGTCCGGCCAGCACTCCGCCGACAGACCCGCCTGCTTGCCCGGCATGAACTCGAGCGCGCCGTGCGTGCCGAAGTGCAGCACCGCGTGCGCGTCGAAGTCCTCGCGGATCCAGCGGTAGAACGCGCTGAACGCGTGGGTGGGTGCGAAGCCCTGCTCGAACAGCAGGCGCATCGGATCGCCCTCGTAGCCCATGCCCGGCTGCAGGCCCACGAACACGTTGCCGAAGCGTTCGCCGATCACGAACAGCGAGCGGCCGTCGCTCTGCTGGCGCCCGGGAGCCGGGCCCCACTGGTTCTCGATCGCCGCGAGCCACGGCTCGCGCCGGACGTGGTCGTCCGCCGGGATGCGCGCGTGCACGTTGCCGTGCTGGCCGAGCGCCTGCGCGTTGCCGCCGACGAGGCGTTCGCGCAGCGCCTGCGGGCTCGGCGGCAGCTCCACCTGGTAGCCCGCGCGCTTCAGCGAGCCCAGCGTGCGATGGAGAGACTCGAACACCGCGAGATGCGCGGCGGTGCCGGCGTTGCCGGCATTCGGCGGGAAGTTGAACAGCACGACCGCGAGACGCCGCTCGCGGCGCTCGACCTTGCGCAGGTCGATCAGGCGGTCCACGCGCGCCGCGAGCATCGCCGCCCGCTCGCCGTGCACCTGCATGTCGCGCGCGTTGCCGGAGGCGCTCGACCGGCCGCCGTAGACCATCGGGCCGGTGGCGCCGTCGAGCTCCGGGATCGCGACCATGATCGTCGCCTCGACCGGCATCAGTCCGCGCGCGGAGCGGTCCCACTCCTCGAGGGTCTGGAACTCGACCGGCTGCGCGGCCACGTACGGCACGTCGAGGTTGGCGAGCAGCTCCTCCGCGGCGCGCGCGTCGTTGTAGGCAGGGCCGCCAACCAGCGAGAAGCCGGTCAGCGACACGAGCGCGTCGATAGTCGCGTGGCCGTCCTGCACGTAGAACTTCGTGACCGCCTCGCGCGCGTCGAGGCCGCTCGCGAACGCCGGCACCACGTGGAGGCCGCGCGACTCCAGGGCGGCGATCACGCCGTCGTAGTGCGCGGTGTTGCCGGCCAGCACGTAGGAGCGCAGCACCAGCACACCCACGGTGCCGCGACAGCCGCGCGGCGGCTTCGGCAGCTTCGCGAGGCGGTCGACGATGCGCTGCTTCGCGCGCGGGTGGTACAGGCCGACGTCCGGGTACTCGACCGGCGGCGCCGGCGGCAGCGCACCGCGCAGGTGCGCGCGCGGCCCGCTCGCGTAGCGGTCGACGAGCAGGCGCACCATGCCGACCACGTTCGCGTCGGAGCCGCCGAGCCAGTACTGCAGCGTCAGGAAGTACGCGCGCACGTCCTGGGCGGTGCCGGGGATGAAACGCAGGATCTGCGGCAGCCGCCGCAGCATCCGCATCTGGCGCGCGCCGGCGGTCTGCTTCGCGCGCTCGCCCTTGCCGCCGCCGCGCAGCTTCTTCAGGAACGCCATCGGGCCGCCGGGCTCGCCGTTCATCTCGAACGCGCCGAGCCGCGTCAGGCGCATCACCTCGGGCGCCGACATCGCGCAGACCATCGCGTCGCAGGCGTCGCGGCGCGCCGCGAGCGCATCGAGCACCGGGTGGAAGTGCTCCTCCATGAACAGCATCGTCGCGATCACCACGTCGGCGCGGGCGATGTCGTCGCGGCACTCCTGCAGCGCCTCGGGCACGGCGGCCCACTCGGCCGCGGCGTGCAGAGTCAGGCGCAGGCCCGGGATCTCGCGGGCCAGCTGCACGCGCGCGCGCTCGACGGCGCTCGCGAGATGCGTGTCCATCGTGACGATCACGACGCGCACGGACTCGCGCGGGGCGCGTTCAGCGGCCGAAGTGGGCTTTGGCATCGTAGAGGGTTCCGACCGAGATCGACGCGATTCCCTGGGCGACGGCGTAGCTCTCCGTATTGCGGCGCGCCTTGGCGCGGACGAAGAAGGGGATCTTCCGGAGCTCGAGCTCGGCCTCGGGCTCCCAGGCGACCGTCGCTGCGGGCGCGGGTGCGTGCGCGATCGCGGCGTCGTGGCGTGGCGCTTCCACCGCCACTCGCGCGCCGTGGCCGAGGTGCGAGGGCGCGGCCGAGTCGTGGAACTCGAAGTCCTCGCGGAACATCCCGAGCAGGTGCTCCTCGAGGCCCATCATCAGCGGATGCACCCAGGTGTCGAACAGCACGTTCGCGCCCTCGAAGCCCATCTGCGGCGAGTAGCGCGCAGGGAAGTCCTGCACGTGCACCGGCGCCGAGATCACCGCGCACGGGATGCCGAGGCGCTTCGCGACGTGACGCTCCATCTGCGTGCCGAGCACGAGCTCGGGGTGGGCACGGGCGATCGCGTCTTCCACCTCGAGGTAGTCGTCGGCGATCAGCGCGTCGAGCCCGTGACGTTTCGCGACCTCGCGTACGTCGCGAGCCTGCTCGCGCGAGTACGTGCCGAGACCGACCAGCTGGAAGCCGAGTTCTTCGGTGGCGACGCGCGCCGCGGCGATCGCGTGCGTGGCGTCGCCGAACACGAACACGCGCTTGCCGGTGAGGTAGGTCGAGTCGACCGAGCGCGAATACCACGGCAGCCGGGACTCGCCGGCGCGCACCGCGGCCTCCGGGTCGAGGCCCGCGAGCGTCGCCACCTCGCGCAGGAAGTCGCGCGTGGCGCCGACGCCGATCGGCACGGTCTTCGTGTACGGCTGCCGGAAGCTGCGCTGCAGCCACTGCGCGGCGAGCCCCGCGATCTCGGGGTACAGCACGACGTTGAAGTCCGCCTCGCCGAGACGCGCGAGATCCGCCGGCCGCGCGCCGAGCGGCGCCGTGACCGCGACCTCCACGCCGATCGCCTCCAGGAGACGCCGCACTTCCTGCACGTCGTCGCGGTGGCGGAAGCCGAGGCTCGTGGGGCCGAGCAGGTTGCAGCGTGGCCGCGCACCCCGCACGGCACGTTGCGTCTCGCCGGGCGGTGGGGCGAACCGCGGGATCGTCGGGCCGGCGAGCGCGCGCACCAGCTGGTACAGCGTCTCGGCCGCGCCCCAGTTCTCCTTCTTCTGGTAGGCCGGCAGCTCCAGCGGCACGACCGGCACCGGCAGGTCGAGCGCGAGCGCGAGCCCGCCCGGATCGTCCTGGATCAGTTCCGCCGTGCAGCTCGCGCCGACCAGCAGCGCCTCGGGCTCGAAGCGCGCGTATGCGTCGCGTGCGGAGGTCTTGAACAGCTCCGCGGTGTCCGTGCCGAGGTCGCGCGCCTGGAACGTGGTGTACGTGACCGGCGGGCGCGACGCGCGGCGCTCGATCATCGTGAACAGCAGGTCGGCGTAGGTGTCGCCCTGCGGCGCGTGGAGCACGTAGTGCACGCCTTCCATCGCGGCGGCGATGCGCATCGCGCCGACGTGGGGCGGGCCTTCGTAGGTCCAGACCGTCAGCTGCACCGCGTTCTCCTAGACCGCCAGCCGCACGCGCCGCACCAGCGGGCGCGCGAACAGCTCGGCGAGATCGCCGGCCTGTTCGTAGCCGTGGATCGGCGTGAACACGAGTTCGATCGACCACTTCGTCGTCAGGCCCTCGGCCTCCAGCGGATTCGCGAGGCCGAGGCCGCAGACCGTGACGTCCGGCCGTGCGGCGCGCACGCGGTCGAGCTGGCGCTCGACGTCCTGTCCCTCGACGATCGCGGTGCCCGGCGGCAGCCGCTCGAGCTCGGCCGCGAGGTGCTGCCGATGCAGGAACGGCGTGCCGACCTCGACGAGTTCCATGCCGAGCTCGCGCGACAGCACGCGCGCCAGCGGCACCTCGAGCTGCGAATCGGGCATGAAGAACACGCGCTTGCCCTCGAGCTGGGCGCGGTAGCGCGCGAGTGCGCGGGTCGCGCGGGCACGCGCCGGCGCGGTCACGGCTTCGAAGCGCTCGGGCGACACGCGCCACTCGCGCGCCGCGGCGCGCAGCCACTCGGTGGTGCCCTCGGCGCCGAACGGGAACGTCGCCGGCAGGTGTCGCGCGCCGCGCGCCGCGAGCGCGCGCGCGGTGTCCGCGAGGAACGGCTGTGCGAGCAGGAAACGCGTGTTCGGCCCGACCGGCGGCAGCTCGGTGGAGCGCCGCGGCGGCAGGAACCGGACGGGACCGATGCCCATTGCGGCGAGTACGCGATCGAACTGGTCCTCGACGACGTCCGGCAGCGCGCCTACCACCAGCAGCGAGGCCGCATCCGTATCTTCCACCGGCAACGACGGCACCAGTGACGCGAGGCACGCGTCCTCGCCCTGGGTAAACGTTGTCTCGATGCCGCTGCCGGAGTAGTGTCGGACGCGAACCGTCGGGGAATGGATCACCGACAGTCGGGTGGCGGCGCGTGCGAGGTCCAGCTTGATGACCTCGGAGGGACACGAGCCGACCAGGAACAGCAGTCGGATGTCGGGTCGACGCTCCAGGAGCCGGGCGACCGCACGATCCAGTTCGGCGTTCGCGTCCGCCAGCCCCGCGAGATCCCGTTCGTCGAGGATCGCGGTGGCGAAGCGGGGTTCCGCGAAGATCATGACGCCCGCGGCGGACTGGATCAGGTGCGCGCAGGTGCGCGAGCCGACGACGAGAAAGAACGCGTCCTGGATCTTGCGATGCAGCCACACGATGCCCGTCAGCCCGCAGAACACTTCGCGCTGGCCGCGCTCGGTGCGCGCGGTGGGCGCGGTGGGCGCGGTGGGCGCGGTCGCACGGTCCGCCGTGACGGCGCAGTCGGGTACGGCGTTCATGGCGCGGCTCCGGCGAGCGAGCCGGGCGGCTCGGAGCGGGGCGCCTCGAGGCGCGCCGCGCGGAACTTGAGGAGGAACTGCGCGGCGTTGATCACGTAGGCCGCATACGCCGCCAGGGCCAGCGCGAGCTGCTCCGACGGCGTGCCGAGCGACGCGAACCACGCCACGAGGTAGGCCGTATGGAGTGCGAGCACCAGGAGGCTGACGACGTCCTCCCAGAAGAACGGGCGGGCGAACAGCCAGCGGCCGAACACGGCGCGTTCCCAGATCGCGCCGGTGACCATGATTGCGTAGAGCAGCAGCGTCTTCAGGACGACCGAGAGCTGCGCGCCGACGAGGCCCTCGTGCGTTGCGAACCAGCGCAGCACGAGGACCGTGCTGACGAGGAAGACGAGGAACTGAACCGGTGCGAGCACGCCCTGCACCACCGTCCAGGGAGTCGTATCCCGCCGGCGGCGCTCTTCCGCCGTGTAGAGCGGAAGTGGCGCGCGACGGCTGCCGGAAGAGCGGACGGGCATCGCGGGAACCCCCTGTGGTCCACCCGCACCCTAGTCCCCCACCCTACGGGTGTCAATTAGGTTGGACGTAAGAAAAAGTTGACAGTAGCCCCCGGCGGAGCGCAGGTTTGCTCCGTCGAGTCGACCGGGAGCCGCCCGAGGGCTCGCCGAGATATCTCCCCTCCGCGGCGGTCCGCGCCGGGGACGGGACACGACGGCGATCGAGCCGGCACGCGCCGGCGAAGGTTCGGGCCATGCACGTCGACGACTTGACGCTGGGCTTCACCGGGTGCGGTTACGGTGAGGACGATGCGCGCGCGGACCTCCGCGCGCGAGGCATCGCCGCCCCGCCGGACGACCGCCCCCGGACCCGCGCCGCCGCGATGTCGCTCAGCGGCCTGCTGCGCACCATCGAAGGCGACATCGTCCCGCGGCTCGTGCTCGCGCGCTGCACGGCACTGCCGGCGGCCGGCTCGGCCGCGCGCTCGCCCACGCGGGAAGAAGTCGAGGAACTCGTCGGCCTGCTGCTCGCGCACGAATCGGGCGTGGCGCTCGCGTTCGTGGCCGCGCTGCATGCCCGCGGCATGCCGCTCGACACCCTGTGTCTCGAACTGCTCGCGCCCGCCGCGCGGCGCATCGGCGAACTGTGGGAACACGATCGCGCCGACATCATGCAGGTCTCGCTCGCCCTCGCCCGCCTGCACACGGTGCTGCGCGAGGTCTCGGTCGACGGCCACGAGCCGATGATCGACTCCCACGAGCCTGGCGCGCGGGTGCTGCTGGTGCCGTCGCCGGGCGAGCAGCATACCTTCGGCCTGATGCTGGTGGCCGAATTCTTCCGGCGCGCCGGCTGGGACGTCTCCAGCGAGTTCCCCGCCACCACCGCGGATCTGCTCGAACTCGTCGCGGGCGAACGCTTCGCCGTCGTCGGCCTGTCGTGCGCGTCCGAGTCGCGGCTCGACGGCCTCGCGTCGCGCATCCAGGCGGTGCGGCGCGCGTCGCGCAACCGCGGGATCGGCGTGCTGGTCGGCGGCCGCCTGTTCACGGATGCGCCCGAGCTCGCGGGCCGCATCGGCGCCGACGGGACCGCGGCCGACGGTCGCCAGGCCGTGCTGCAGGCGCGACGCCTGCGCGGCCTCCTGGTGGCAGCGCACTGACAGGCGAGCGCGTTTAAACTTGCGCGCCAACCCCACGGACCCGGACCGGACAGCGCAGTGAAGGCTTTCAGCGCCGCGAAACAATGGCTGGGCGAGGTCGACGCCCAGACCGCCGCGCAGTTCGTCGCGGTCGCATCCGACGTCGCGCTGCTGGTCGCACCCCGCGACGTGCCGGTGATCCGCGACGTGGCCTTCGGCAGCAACGAACTCGCGCGCGAGATCACCGAGGACTGGACCGGCCGCGCGTGGCTCGACCTGGTGACGATCGAGAGCCGCCCGAAGGTCGAGGCCCTCGTTCGCGACGCGCTCGCGAACGCGCCGCCGCGCTGGCGGCACGTGAACCACCGCTCCCCGTCGGGCGGCGAGGACATCCCGGTGCTCTACGCCGCGCTGCCCGTCGCCGGCGGCACGAGCGTGCTCGCGATGGGTCGCAGCCTGCGGCCCATCGCCACGCTGCAGCAGCGCCTGCTCGACGCCCAGCAGTCGATGGACCGCGAGTACTCGCGGATGCGCCAGGCGGAAACCCGCCACCGGCTGCTGTTCCAGCTGTCGAGCGAGGCGGTGCTCATCGTCGACGCCGCCAGCCGCCGCGTGGTGGAGGCGAACCCCTCGAGCGCCCGGCTGCTCGGCGCGCAGGAACGCGCGCTGATCGGCCGGCCGTTCCCGGAACGGCTCGACGCCGCGAGCGAACGGGCGCTCGAGACCCTGCTCGCGACCGTGCGCGCCACGGGCCGCACCGAGGAGACGCGCGTGCGCACCGCCGACGGCGCGCACGAGTTCCTCGCCGCCGTGTCGCTGTTCCGCGAGGAGCGCGGCACCTTCTTCCTGGTACGGCTCGCGCCGCACGGCGGCGCGGCCGGCAACGGCCACGCGGTGCCCCGCGCCTCCCGCGTGCTGGAACTGGTCGAGAACGGGCCCGACGGCTTCCTGGTCACCGACCCGGACGGTCGCATCGAGTACGCGAACCGCGCGTTCCTCGACATGGCGCAGCTCGCCACCGAGGAACTGGCCCGCGGCGAATCGCTCGAGCGCTGGCTGGGCCGCCCGGGCGTGGATTTCGGTCTGCTGTCCGCGCACCTCAAGGAGCACCGCTCGATCCGCCTGTTCGCGACGACGGTGCGGGGCGAATACGGCTCGGTCACCGACGTCGAGATCTGCGCGGTGGCGGTGCCGGACGCCGAACAGCCGCGGCTCGGCTTCACGGTGCGCAACGTGAGCCACCGCGTCGCCGCGGAGAAGCGCGTGCACCGCGAGCGGCCGCGCTCGGTCGAACAGCTGACCGAACTCGTCGGCCGGGTGCCGCTGAAGGAGCTGGTGCGCGAGTCCAGCGACATGATCGAGCGCCTCTGCATCGAAGCCGCGCTCGAACTCACCGGGGACAATCGCGCGTCCGCCGCCGAGATCCTCGGCCTGAGCCGGCAGAGCCTGTACGCGAAGCTGCGCCGCTACGGGCTCGGCGACCTCGTCTCCACCGAGGACGACGCGGAGCCGCCCGCGTCCGCCTGAGAACGGCTTTCATCGTCAATCCGGTTTTCCACATCTGCCTGTAAATCCAGCTTGACACCTACTCGGCGCCGGACTAGCGTCGGGTCATGGCACGCACAGCGACTCACGCGATCCCCTCGGCGCGCCCCGCCCTCCCGGCCGTCGTCGAGCTCCTCAAGCCGATCACCTGGTTCCCGCCGATGTGGGCGCTCGCCTGCGGCGTGATCAGCACGGGCGGCGCCGTCGCGCCGCGCTGGGCGCAGGTGCTCGCCGGCATCGTGCTGGCGGGGCCGCTGGTGTGCGGCACCAGCCAGGCGGTGAACGACTGGTTCGATCGCCACGTCGATGCGATCAACGAGCCGCACCGGCCGATCCCGTCCGGCCGGCTGCCCGGCTACTGGGGCCTCTACGTCGCGATCATCTGGACGCTGGTCTCGCTCGGCGTCGCGTGGCTGCTCGGGCCGTGGGGCTTCGCCGCCGCGGTCGTCGGCCTGGCGCTGGCGTGGGCCTACAGCGCGCCGCCGTTCCGGCTGAAGCGCAACGGCTGGTGGGGCAACTCCGCCGTCGCGGCCTGCTACGAGGGCCTGCCGTGGCTCACCGGCGTGATCGTGATGACGGGTGCAGCCCCGTCGCCGCGCGTGCTGGCGGTAGCCGCGCTCTACAGCTTCGGCGCCCACGGCATCATGACGCTGAACGACTTCAAGTCGGTGCCCGGCGACCGCCGGATGGGCATCCGCTCGCTGCCGGTTCAGCACGGCGAGGCGAACGCCGCGGCGATCGCCTGCTTCATGATGGCGATCGCGCAGGCCGCGGTGATCGGCCTGCTGTTCTGGTGGGGCCACGGCTGGTACGCCGCCGTCGTCGGCGTGCTGCTGCTCGCGCAGCTCGCGCTGATGGAACGCCTGCTCGACGACCCGCGCGACCTCGCGCCCTGGTACAACGCCACCGGCATCGTGCTGTACGTGCTCGGCATGCTGGCCACGGCGTTCGCGCTGCGGCCCGGGATCTAGCCGCGTGGCCGGGGCGGACGCGCCGACGCTCCGCTGGTCGGGCATCGTCCGGCTGGGGCTCGTCCAGACCGCGCTCGGCGCGATCGTCGTGCTCTGCACGTCCACGCTGAACCGCGTGATGGTCGTCGAGCTCGCGCTGCCGGCGCTGCTGCCCGGGCTCCTGGTCGCGTTCCACTACGGCGTGCAGATGGTCCGCCCGCGCTTCGGCCACGGCGCCGACGTCGGCGGCCGCACCACGCCGTGGATCGTCGGCGGCATGGCGGTGCTCGCGCTCGGCGGCATCGGCGCCACCGCCGCGACCGCGCTGATGGCCGTGAATCCCACGCTCGGCGTGCTCGCCGCGATCGTCGCGTACGCGATGATCGGCCTCGGCGTCGGCGCCGCGGGCACCTCGCAGCTGACGCTCCTCGCAAAGACCGTCGCGCCCCACCTGCGTGCGCCGGCGGCGACCACGCTCTGGATCATGATGATCGTCGGCTTCGCGGTGACCGCCGGCATCACCGGCCACTTCCTGCAGCCGTTCTCGTTCGGGCGCCTCGTGCTCGTGCACTCGGTCGCGGCGACGCTCGCGTTCGCGGTCGCGGTGCTCGCGATCCGCGGACTCGAGGACCGCGCGCGCGCCGCGCACGACCCGGCGGCGCCGGCGACCCCGACCGGCGGCTTCCGGGAGGCGCTCGGCGCGGTGTGGGCGCAGTCCGAGGCGCGGCTGTTCACGGTGTTCGTGTTCGTCGCCTCGCTCGCGTACAGCATGCAGGAGCTGATCCTCGAGCCGTACGCGGGTCTCGCGTTCGGCATGAGCCCGGGCGAGACCACGCAGCTGTCGGGCGCCCAGCACGGCGGCGCGCTCGCCGGCATGCTGCTGGTCGCCGTCGCGGGGGGCCTGGCGAAGCGACTCGTCGGCCGCCGGTTCGTGTCGCTGCGCACCTGGATGATCGGCGGCTGCCTCGCGAGCGCCGCGATGCTGGCGCTGCTCGCCGCCGCGGACTGGTTCGGGCCGGGCTTTCCGCTCGCCGCCGTGGTGTTCGCGCTCGGCGTCGGCAACGGCGCGTTCACGATCGCCGCGCTCGGCTCGATGATGGAACTGGCGGGTGCACCGAAGGACGGCCGCGAAGGCCTGCGCATGGGCCTCTGGGGCGCCGCGCAGGCGATCGCGTTCGCCGCGGGCGGCCTGCTCGGCACCGGGCTCGTCGACCTCGTGCGCTACGTCTACGCCGACCCGCTCGGCGCCTACGGCATCGTGTTCGGCATCGAGTCCGGCATGTTCGTCGCCGCGGCCGCGCTGGCCGCGAGCCTCGGCGGCCTGCGCGCAGCCGCGACCCGGGCCGCACCGCCGCGGGCGGCCCCCGGCTACGCGATGCCCCGCCACTGAATCCCGGCCGCCCGCGCGGAGGGCCTGCGATGACCACCATCCCTGAACGCTTCGACGTCGTCGTGATCGGCGGCGGCCCCGCCGGCGCGACCGCCGCGACGGATCTCGCACGTGCCGGACGGCGCGTGCTGCTGGTCGATCGCGGCGGCCGCATCAAGCCGTGCGGCGGCGCCGTGCCGCCGCAGCTCATCGAGGAGTTCGAGATCCCAGAGAGCCTGCTGGTCGCGCGCATCGACTCCGCGCGGATGGTCGCGCCGAGCGCGCGGTCGGTCGACATGCCGATCGACGGCGGCTACGTCGGGATGGTCGACCGCGAGGTCTACGACGAATGGCTGCGCGGCCGCGCGGCGCGGGCGGGCGCGATGCGCGTGCGCGCGACCTTCGAGCGGCTCGCCTACGACGCGGACGGCGGCGTTCGCGTCGAGCTGCGCTCCACGGCCGAGGCGGACGCGGGCACCGTGTACGCGGTCGAGGCCGAGGCGGTGATCGGCGCCGACGGCGCGAACTCCGCGGTGGCGAAGCAGTGCATTCCCGGCGCGGACCGCATCCGGTACGTGGCGGCCTACCACGAGATCGTGCGCGCGCCGCGGCGCTCGCGGGGCGCCGCGACGGTCGCGGCCCCCGCGGCATCCGTCGCCTCGCCGCGCGGACCCGGCGGCGCGGAACCGGCGGACTACTCCGCCACGCGCTGCGACGTCTGGTACCAGGGCACCGTGTCGCCGGACTTCTACGGCTGGGTGTTCCCGCACGGCGATACCGTGAGCGTCGGCGTCGGCAGTGCGCACAAGGGCTACTCGCTGCGCGCCGCGACCGCGCGGCTGCGCGCGGCGGCCGGGCTCGACGGCCAGGAAACGGTGCGCCGCGAGGGCGCGCCGATCCCGATGAAGCCGCTGCGGCGCTGGGACGACGGCCGCGCGGTGCTCGTGGCCGGCGACGCCGCCGGCGTGGTCGCGCCGGCGTCGGGCGAGGGCATCTACTACGCGATGGCCTGCGGGCGCATGGCGGCCAGGGCCGTCGATGCGTTCCTGGCGACCGGCGACGGGCGCCAACTCGCCGGTGCACGCCGCGAGTTCATGCGGGCGCACGGCCGCGTGTTCTGGGTGCTCGGCCTGCTGCAGCACTTCTGGTACTCGAGCGACGGCCGGCGCGAGCGCTTCGTCGCGATGTGCCGCGACCCCGACGTGCAGCGCCTCACCTGGCAGGCCTACATGCATAAGAAGCTGGTGCGCGGCCGGCCGTTCGCGCACGTGCGCGTGTTCTTCAAGGACGCCGCGCACCTGCTGGGCTTCGCGCGCACCTGACCGCCCGGGGTCGCCTACACTGCCGGGGAACCCGGGTTCCCCGCCGACCGCCGTGAACGTCTCCCGCACGCCTACCGCACCGCCGTCCTTCTGGAAGCCGCTCGCCGTGGCCGCCGGCCTCGCCCTCGCGATCGGCGCGGCCGGCGGCCTGCTCACGCGCCTCGACGCGTGGTACTACGCGCTGCGCGTGCCGCCCTGGAAGCCGCCCGACCTCGCGTTCGGCCCGGCGTGGACGACGATCTTCGCGCTCTGCGCGGTGGCCGCGGCGCTCGCGTGGCGCGCGCGGCCCGAGGCCGCGTTCCGGCGCCGCCTGCTCCTCGCGTTCGGCGTCAACGCGGCACTGAACGTGCTCTGGAGCGCGCTGTTCTTCTTCCTGCGCCGCCCCGACTGGGCCTCGAGCGAAGTCGTGCTGCTCTGGGGCTCGATCGTGTGGGTCATGGTCGTGCTCCAGAACGCCTCGCGCCTCGCGGCCCTGCTGCTCCTGCCCTATCTCGCGTGGGTGACGCTGGCGGCGGCGCTGACGTGGGAGATCGCGCGCCTGAACGGACCGTTCGGCTGAGCCATGGAAGGCGCGCTGCCCCGCTGGGTGCTGGAGTGGCTGGCGAGCGGCCGGCTCGTCGACCTCGCGCTCGCGGTGCTCGTGCTCGAAGCGGCGTGGCTCGCGCTCCTGCAGCGTCGCGTGCTCGGCCACGCCCCGCCCGTCGCGGCCTGGCTGCCGAACCTGCTCGCCGGCGTCGCGCTCTTGCTCGCGCTGCGGGCCGCCCTGACCGGCGCGACCGCGTGGGTCGTCGTGTGGCTGACGGCGGCCTTCGCCGCGCACCTCGCCGAGCTGGCGCGACACCTGCGGCGCTGAGCAGGACCGCGCCCCGCCCAGCCCGACCACGGCGCGCTCAGCCCGACGACGGCGCGCTCAGCCGGTGCTCGTCAGCACGCGTGCAAAGGCCTCGGGGTCGACGTTCGCGCCCGACAGCGTCACCGCGGTCACGCGGCCGCGCGTCTCGAGCCGCCCGGCCAGCACCGCGGCCAGCGCCGCCGCACCGCCCGGCTCGACCACGAGCTTCAGGTCGCGGAACGCGAGCCGCATCGCGTCGCGCACCTCGGGGTCCGTGACGACGAGCACGCCGCTCAGCCGCGCGCGCAGGATCGGGAACGTGAGCTCGCCCGGCTGCACGACCAGCAGCGCGTCGCAGATCGAGCGCGTGCCCGGCTCGTTGACCTCGCGGCGGCCCGACTGCAGCGAGCGCGCGAGGTCGTCGTGGCCGGCGGGCTCGGTGGCGTACAGGCGCGTCGCCGGCGAGCGCCCGGCGAGTGCGACGGCGATCCCGGAGGACAGTCCGCCGCCGGCGCAGCACGCCACCGCCTGGTCCACCGCAACGCCGCGCTCCGCCGCCTGCGCGGCGATCTCGAGGCCGATCGTGCCCTGGCCGGCCATCACGTACGGGTCGTCGAAGGCCGGCACCAGCACGCTCCCGCGCTCCGCGGCGATGCGGGCCGCGATCGCCTCGCGGGACTCGCGGAGCCGGTCGTAGGTCACCACCTCGGCGCCGAGCGCCCGCGTGTTCGCGAGCTTGATCGCGGGCGCGTCCGCGGGCATCACGATGGTCGCGCGCATGCCGAGGCGCCGCGCCGCGTCCGCGACGCCCTGGGCGTGGTTGCCGGACGAGAACGCGACCACGCCGGCGGCGCGCTCGGCCGGCGCGAGCCGCGCGAGCCGGTTGTAGGCGCCGCGGAACTTGAACGAGCCGGTGTGCTGGAAGCCCTCGCACTTCAGCAGCACGCGCCCGCCGACACGCGCGTTCAGCGCCTCGAACTCGAGCAGCGGCGTGCGCACGGCGACGCCGTCCAGCAGCGCCGCCGCGCTCTCGACGTCGGCCAGGGTGATCGCGGGGATGTCGCTCATGGATCGGTCGCTCATGGATCGGTCGCTCGCGGGGAGTTCGCTCATCGGTGTCGCTCCGGCGGCGCGCTCACACCAGGGCGTCGAGGTATGTACGCGAGAACGGCTGCAGCCTCGCGGCCTCGCCGGCCGCCACCCGGCGCGCCCAGTCGGGGTTCGCGAGCAGCGCACGCCCGATCGCGACGAGGTCGAACTCGCCGTCGGCGAGTCGCCGCTCGAGGTCGGCGACCTGCTCGGGCGCGGTGTCCGCGTACTGGCGGCCACCGGGCGACTTGAGGTCGGTGCGCAGCGTCACCGACCCGACCGCGATCGTGGGGAGCCCCGACAGGTGGCGCACCCACGCGGCGAGGCAGCGCTCGGAGCCCGGGAACGCGGGCTCCCAGTAGCGCCGGGTGCTGGCGTGGAACAGGTCGACGCCCGCCTCCGCCAGCCAGCCGAGCAGCGCCGCGAGTTCGTGCGGGCCGTCGACGACCCGCGCCGCGTAGTCGAGCTGCTTCCACTGCGACAGCCGGTACGAGATCGCGAAATCCTCGCCGCCGCGGCGGCGGCACTCGCGCACCACCTCGACCCCGAACCGCGCGCGCCCGTGCAGGTCGCCGCCCCAGCGGTCGGTGCGGCGGTTGGTCGGCGCCCAGAGGAACTGGTCCGGCAGGTAGCCATGCGCGCCGTGGATCTCGACGCCGTCGAAGCCCGCCTCGCGCGCGGCGGCCGCGGCCGCGCCGTAAGCCGCGATCGTGGCTTCGATGTCGGCGTCGGTCATCGCGCGCCCGCAGGGCCGCCCGGGAGCCGCGAGCCCCGACGGGCCGAGCCGCGGCGTGTCGGCGGCGAGGCTGTCCTGCATGCCGATCATCGACGGCGAGAACGCGCCGACGTGCCACAGCTGCGCGAGGATCGCGGCGCCCTCGGCGTGCACCGCGTCGGTGACGGCGCGCCACCCGGCGATCGCCGCGGCGCCCGCGAGGCGCGGCACGGCGGTGCCGAAGCTGCCGGATTCGTCCGGTGCCACGCCCTCGGACACGACCAGGCCGGTGCCGCCCGCCGCGCGGCGGCGGTAGTACTCCGCCATCGCGGGCGTGGGCACGCCGCCCGGCGCGCACTCGCGCGTCATCGGCGCCATCGCGATGCGGTTGCGCAGCCGCAGGCCGCGGCATTCGAACGGGCTGAACAGCGGCGAGTCGGGCACGGTCGGCACCCGGCGAGTATCGCACGGGCGCGCCGGGCGTCCGTCGCGTCAGGCCGGGTGCAGCGAGGGAAGCCTGAAGCGAACGTTCTCGGCCGGGCCGTCGAGCTCCGAGACGCGGTCGATGCCGAGCGCTGCGAGTCGCTGGCGCACGCCGTGGACCAGCACCTCGGGCGCCGAGGCACCCGCGGTCACGCCGACCCGCACCGCGCCGTCGACCCACGCGGGCTCGATCGCGCCCGCGTCCGCGATCAGGTACGCGGGCACGCCGTGCTGCTCGGCGACCTCGCGCAGCCGGTTCGAGTTGGAACTGTTTCGCGCACCGACCACGAGTACGACGTCCACCTCGCGTGCGAGTTCGGCGACCGCGCGCTGGCGGTTCGAGGTGGCGTAGCAGATGTCGTCGAGCGCCGGACCTGCGATGCCCGGGTAGCGCCGCTCGAGCGCCGCGATGATCCCGCGCGTGTCGTCCACCGACAGCGTGGTCTGCGTGACGTAGGCAACCGGCTCGCCGGACCAGGCCGGCAGCCGTTCGACCTCGGCGGCGGTGCCGACGACGTGCACCGGCACGTCCACCGAGCCGGCCGTACCGACCACCTCCTCGTGCTCGGCGTGACCGATCAGCACCACGTGGCGCCCGGCGCGCGCGTAGCGCTGCACCTGCTGGTGCACCTTCGACACCAGTGGGCAGGTCGCGTCGATCACGCGCAGCCGGCGGCGCGCCGCCTCGGCGACCACCGCGTTCGCGACGCCGTGGGCGCTGAACACCGTGATCGCGCCAGCCGGCACGAGCGCGAGGTCGTCCACGAACACCGCGCCCCTCGCCGCCAGCTCCGCGACCACGTGGCCGTTGTGCACGATCTCGTGGAAGACGTAGACCGGCGCGCCGTGGATGGCGAGCGCGCGCTCGACGATCTCGATCGCGCGCGCGACGCCGGCGCAGAAGCCGCGCGGCTGCGCGAGCACCATCTCGCGGGCCGGCGCCGGCTGCAGGCGCAGGCCCGGCCGGCCGGCCGGCCGCCGCGCGACCGGCGGCGCCACGACCGCTTCGGCCGCGGGACCGGGCAGCGGCCGTCGCGACCGCAGGTCGCGCGCCTGCGGATCGCGACGGTCCGGGACCAGCCCCGGCCCCGGATGCGGATCCGGTTCGCGGACCCGCGGGATCACCGCGTCACCGACCGTCGCCATCGCTCGTCACCTCGTCGGGGTGGCGGGACGAAGCCTCAGTTCGCCGGCAGCTGCGCGAGCCGCGCCGGCGCCTTCGCCTGCGCGGTCGTCGGCGGCTCGCCGCCTGGCTGCGGCGAGCCCGGCACCGCGTCGCCGGACGCCGCGTCAGCCGGCACGCCATCGACCGGCGCGCCGTCGGCCGGCGGCGCGGGCGGCGCGGGCGGGTAGGCGCCCGACAGCTCCGGGTAGTCCTTCAACATGCCCTTGCCGAACAGCGGCTTGTAGACGCCGCGGTGGCACGTCGAGCAGTTGATCTTGGCGATGTCTCCGGTCGGCCCCAGCTGGTTCTTCGGCTGGATGTCGGTCAGCGGCAGCAGGTAGTTCACGTTCAGGTCGCGGACCATGCGGATGCCGTGCCAGGCCGTCGTGCGCTGCGGGGGGCTCTCCTCCCAGTTCGCGAACGCCCGCGAGTTGTGGCAGTAGAGGCACGACACGCCGAGCGAATTGCTGAAATGCATCATCAGGCCGTAGGTCCACTCGGTCTGCTTGATCGACTGGCGGTTGCCGGTCGGCAGCGCGGTGTTGCCCGCCATCCGGATCTCCTGCTTGTCGAGCAGGAACGGCGTGAACGGGTCGTAGGGCAGCGAGGTCAGGCGCACCGAAAGCTCGGGACGGTTCTGCATCGCGTTGGTGGCCATCAGCCCGTTCGGCTGTTCCGGCGGCGCGGTGTACCAGGCGTACTGCGGCACCGGCCGACCCGCGTGGCACGTGTAGCAGGTCACGCCGGTGGACCCGACGTGACTCTTCCACTGCGCGTTGGTATGCAGGGTCATCTCCAGCATCTTGCGCGCGGTCTGGTACTGGTACTTGCTCTCGTCCGCCATGTCGGCGCCGTGGCAGTAGCTGCAGGCCTGGTCGGGCGGTGCCACCCACGCGGTCATCGCGAGCATCACGCGCGTGAACTCGCCGACCGACAGGTTCCCGAGCACCTTGACGTTCTGGTAGACCTCGCTCGCGCGCGGACCCTCGGGCGAGGCCGCCGGCGTCACCGACGGCAGTTGCTGGGCCTCGTAGAGGCTCGCGACCATGCGCGGGTTGTACACCGTCTCCATGCCGGTGCCGCGGTAGCCGAGCTGCACCGGCTCGACCGGCGGCCGCTCGCCGCAGCCGGCGAGCAGCGCAGCCGCGCCGGCGACGGCGGCCGCGATCCAGAGTGCGCGGCCGGGCCGCGAGAGCCCGAGGCGCTGGAGCGCCGGGCGCCCGAGTTCCGAGGAGGACTGGTTGAGGCCGCTCATGGCTGTGCTCCCGGGAGGGTCAGCGGGTCGACGGCCGGCGTCGGCCACACCGTGGGATACATCGGTGCGACGCCGTGCTTCACGGCCCAGAGATACCAGTTGTCGACGACTGTGCCGGTCAGCAGGATGCCGATGGCGCCGGTCAGCGTCGTCAGCACCGCGAACCACCACGCCCAGCGGTGGATCGACTCCATCGTCGCGTTGAAGCCCATCGTCCAGCGCCAGAACAGCGCGGCGCGTTCGGACGCGGTGCCGCGATCGACGATCTGCTCGACCTCGCGGTCGCCGCCGTAGCGGCCCACGGCCAGGATCGTCGCGCCGTGCATCGCGAACAGCAGGCACGAGCCGTACAGGAAGACGATCGAGAGCGCGTGGAACGGGTTGTAGAACAGGTTCCCGTACCGCAGCGAGAACGCGGCCGTCCAGTCGAGGTGCGGGAAGATGCCGAACGGCACCGCCTCGGACCAGCTGCCCATCATCACCGGGCGGATCAGGCCGAGCACCAGGTACAGGAAGATCGCGGAGGCGAAGGCCCACGGCACGTGCGTGCCGAGGCCGAGAGCACGCGAGCGGCGGTACAGCCGCACCCACCAGAGGATGATCGACAGCGTCAGGAAGAAGCCGGCCATCAGCCACCAGCCGCCTTCCTGCAGCGGCGGGATCGACAGGCCGTAGCCGGGCGCCGGCGGCTCGAGCGCGAGCCACGGCAGCTGGCGCACGAACTCGATCGGGTCCCAGTTCACCGAGGCCCACATGTTGAGCCCGATGATCTCGATGGCGATGATGCCTGCGATCACGGAGGCGAGGCCGGTCCAGCCGAGGTAGAACGGGCCTACCTGCGCGTCGCCGATCTTGCCGAGCCAGTAGGAGAAGCGCGCCTTGCCGAAGCGCGGCCACGCGGCACCGCCGACGGGCACGCCGGCGTACGCGGGCCCGTGCACCTGCACGCGCGTGAAGAGGTTTTGGTATTCGGGCATGTGCGTGCTCCTCAGGACCAGATCGGCAGGTCGAGCCACCAGGACCACCAGTCGGCCCAGCCGCGCGTCCAGAACGGACCGCTGATCACGATGCAGACGGCGCTCCAGAAGCCGGCGTTCAGCGCCAGGAACAGGCCGAGCCGGTGGATGCCGAGCGCGCCGATCGAGTAGCCGATCGCGTCGCGGAAGAACGTGTTCTCGTGCTCGGCGCCCTTCACCACGCCGCCGCGCTTCGGATTCGCGGTGGCGAGGATCAGCGAGCCGTGCAGCGCCAGCGCGAAGCAGGTGGTGAAGAAGAACGTCACCGCCAGCATGTGCGCCGGGTTGTAGTGGAAGTGCAGGTACTGGTAGCCGACGTTCGACACCCAGTCGAGGTGACTGAAGATGCCGTACGGGAACCCGTGGCCCCAGGCGCCCAGCAGCAGCGGCCGGATCACGACCAGCGTCACGTAGGCGAAGATCGCCACGCCGAACGCGAACGGCACGTGGTAGCCCATGCCGAGTTTCCGGCAGATCTCGACTTCTCGCAGCGCCCAGGAGACGAAGGCGCCGATCGCGCAGATGGTGATCATCTGCCAGAGCCCTCCGTCCTGCAGCGGCGCGAGCGCGAGCCCGTAGCTCAGGTCCGGCGGCGCGATGTTGATCTGCCAGATGTTCCACGTCGGACCGATCGCGGCGCCGTAGAGGATCAGCGCGGTGCCTAGCACCGAGAAGAAGATCGTCGTCACGCCGAAGAAGCCGCAGTAGAACGGCCCGACCCAGAAGTCGAACAGGTCGCCGCCGAGCAGCGTCCCGCCGCGCACGCGGTATTTTCTTTCGAAGCTCAGCATCGCTGTGTCCTCGAGCTCTCGTTGTCAGTCACCCGCCGGGCGGGGTGGTGGCGGGCGGGGCCGGCGGCGCCGACTGTGCGTCGGTGTCGCCGGTCGCCTCCCGCCACCGGTCGCGAGCCACCTTACGGTGACGTCGCTCCGCCAGGCAGCGGGGCCTGCTGCATCTGCGTCTGCGCCGCGTTCGGGCCGTCGAGCCAGTTGAACGTGTTCGTGCTGAGCAGGATGAAGTGGATCAGCAGTGCCAGCGCGAACAGGAACGTAGCCATAGCGACCAGCGCACGACGCGGATCGAAGAGCAACCAGATACGCCACATGTTTCAGTCTCCTTTGCTTTCGAAAACGGTCCATCGACCCGCACCGCCCCCGAGGCACGCGTGGTGCCCGAGGTCGACGACGAGCAGCCGGAGGGCCGCGACCACCCGCGCGCACGCCCGGGCCAGTCCCGGGGAGATCGCGTCGAACGAGTGGACCACGTGCCTTCTCCTGCCGTCGTGCCGAGCCGGTGCTCAGGCCGTCTTCTTCGTCAGAACCAAGGACGCCACTGCCACAGGAGGAAGTGGGCGACGATGGCGATCAGGGTGAAGACGATGAAGCCGGTGATGAACATCGAGTGGAACGCCTTCGCCTCGTCCGCGTTCAGGCCCGAGAGCGAGCTGCGTTTGTCATCAGCCATTGCGATTACCTCCAGACGCCGGCCCGAAGGCCGTTGCCGCGCACGACCCGCGCGGCTTGGGTTTCCACGGCTGCAGCCGCCGTGAATGGGGTTCCGCCGTGGCGGAATTCGTCGTTGCTCATGCCGGCACCGCCTCGCCGGCGCCGGCCGGCAGGTGCTCGGGGGCGACCTCGGCCGCACCGCGCGCACGGGCCTCGCGCTCCGCGGCGTCGCGCAGGCGCTTGGCGGCGGAGATCCGCACCAGCACCGGCTCGGTTTCGAGTCGCACGTCGAGCGCCGCCTTGGCCGCGTCGCTCCACGGCAGCTCGCGGTGCACCCGCGCCGGCGTCGGGTCGACGCGGTCGAGGTCGGTGCCGAGCGGCAGGATGCGGAACAGCGCGTCGAACAGCGCGTTGCAGACTTCCTGCACGAGGTAGGTGGCGCCGGCGTAGCCCATGAACGGCGTGCCGGTATGCCGACGGATGATCGCGCCCGGGAACGAGGCCGGGACGTACGTCGACCGGCCGCCGATCTCCGCGGCGTACATGCGCTCGTTGAAGCTGCCGAACAGCACGAGCGGCGGCCGCGCATGCAGGGCCGCACGCACGGCCTCGTTGTCGGTCTTGCCGCCCGGCACCCGCGCCTGGGAGTAGGAGCACGGCAGCCCGAGCTCCGTCTCCAGGAAGTGGCGCACGCCGCGCGTGTAGGTCTCGTTGGCGACGATCGCGAAGCTCGCGGTACCGAAGAAGTCCTGCGTCACCGAGCGCCACAGGTCCCAGACCGGCTTGATCGTGGTGTGCTTCTCGCGCTCGATGAACGGCTCGGGGTCGAGGCCCGTGAGCTCGCCCAGCGTGCGCAGGAACTTCGTCGTCGAGTGCAGGCCGATCGGCGCCTGCAGGTACGGGCGCTCGAGCGTCTCGCAGAGCAGCCGCCCGAACTCGCGGTACAGGCAGACGTTGACGTCGGCGTCCGCGAGCCTCGGCACGTCCGCGAGGTGCGCGCCGAGCGGGAACACGAGGTTGACCTCGCAGCCGATGCCCTCGACCAGGCGGCGGATCTCCGCGAGGTCGGACGGCATGTTGAACGTGCCGTAGCACGGCCCGATCAGGTTGACCTTCGGCTTCGCACCCGAGGCGCGGATCTGCTCGACGGTGCGGGCCGCGGGGATCTTCTTCCGGCCGTACTCGGTCCAGAGCCAGAGCATCGCGCGGTTCGCGCTCTGCCACTGGTCCTCGTCGATCGTGCGCGGCAGGAAGCGCTGGATGTTCGTACCCTCGGGCGTCACGCCGCCGCCGATCATCTCGGCGATCGAGCCGGTGACGACCACGGCGGGCAGGTCGGGGTCCAGCACCTTGTGCGCGCGCTTCATCGCGCCCTCGGTGCCGTGCTGGCCGAGTTCCTCTTCCGCGAGGCCCGTGACGACGATCGGCAGTTCGTGCGGAGGGAGCGCGTCCGTGTAGTGCAGCACGGAGGTGACCGGCAGGTTCTCGCAGCCCACCGGGCCGTCGATGACGACCTGGAGGCCCTTGACCGCGGTGAAGACGTACACCGCGCCCCAGTAGCCGCCCGCGCGATCGTGATCGAGCACGAGCATCAGACGGGCTCCTCGGTCTTCTTCGCCTTGGCCGCCTTCTCGAGCTTGCGGCGGTAGGCTGCGCGGTACTCGGGATGCTCGGCGGGGCGGTCTTCCCAGACGCCCGCGGCGTCGCCGGTGCCGACGCCGCCGAAGAAGTCCTCCATCTGCTGGAAGCGCTCGCGGTTGGACAGCGCCGCGTTCACCACCTGCGCGAGCGAGCCCGCGCCCGCGACGCCCATCAGGGGCCGCGCGGAGATCAGGTTCGTGAAGTAGAGCGCCGGGGTGCGCGACTCCTTGGCCTTCTGCACCACCGGCGTCGTGCCGATCGCGAGATCCGGCTCGAACTCGCGGAACGCCGCGAGGTCCTGCTCGAGCGAGGCGCGGTACTGCACGTGCACGCCGCGCGCGGCCAGCCACTCGCGGTCCGGATCGGACCACGCGGTGCGCCCGCAGGCGGTGCCGACGTAACGGACGTCCGCGCCGCTCTCGACGAGCAGGCGGGCGACGAGGAGCTCCGAGCCCTCGTAGCCGGACAGCGTGATGCGACCGCGGATCGGCGCGGCCTGGAGCGCCGCGCGGATCGCGGGCAGCCACTTCGCCTTCGCGGCGTCGACGCGCGCGGTCTCGACGTTGCACGCGCGGCCGATCGATTCGAGCCAGTCCGCGGTGCCGTCGTGGCCGACCGGCGCGGAGGCGACGACCGGGCGGCCGGCGGTCTCGAACTCGCGGATCGAGGCGGCGTAGAACGGGTGGATCGCGGCCACCGCGGCGCAGTCGAGCGCCGCGTAGAGCTCGCGCCACTCGCGGGTCGGCACGACCGGGCCGGTCGCGAGCCCGAGCGGCTCGAGCAGCATGCCGATGCCGACCGGGTCGGCCGGGAACATCTCGCCGAGCAGCGTGACGGTCGGCTTCTCGCCGCGGCCGCCCCGCGGCGCCTGCACCGGGCCCTGCTCGGCCTCCTCGCGCGCGTACTTGAGCATCGCGCCGGCGAGGACGTCCTTCGCTTCCGCGTGGGTCGGCACGCCGAAGCCGGGCACGTCGATGCCGACGATGCGCACGCCGTCGATCTGCTTCGGCAGCAGCCGCAGCGGCACGCCGGAGGCGGTCGGCACGCACAGGTTGGTGACGACGATCGCGTCGTAGAGCGCCGGATCCGCGAGCTTGAACACCGCCTCGCGGATATCCTCGAACAGCTTGCCGGTGACGAGCGTCTCGGAGTTGAACGGCACGTAGCCGACCGTGCGCTTCGCGCCGTAGAAGTGCGACGTGAACGTCAGCCCGTACACGCAGCACGCGGAGCCGGACAGCACGGTGGCGGTGCGGCGCATGCGCAGCCCGACCCGCAGCGAGCCGAACGCCGGGCACATGCTCTGCGGCTGGTCGTGCGGACCGGCGGGATAGTCCTTCGCGTAGCGCGCGAGGACCTCTCTGCTCGCATCGGCGCTCGGGGCGCCCGCGGGGACCGGCTTGGGACGGCAGAGGCTCATGGCAGTGCGTGCGCGCGCGGTCAGACCGCGTCGTACACGACCTCCAGGGACGGCTTCTGCACCAGCGTGCCGCCGCACATGTCCTCGGGCGTCGCCGGCTCGAGCACGATGCCGCGCCCGACCGCGTCGCCCTTGAAGAGGCCGAGCAGCGCGTCCTGCGACAGTGGCTTCGGCCGCTGCGGCGGCGCGCCGGCGACGTTCGTGGCCAGCTGTTCGAACAGCGGGCCCCAGGTGTCGCCCGGCCGGCCGATGATCTGGTAGTTGGCGCTCTTGCGCCGGATCTCCTCGTGCGCCGGGATCGAGGCGAGCACCGGGATGCCGGCCGCGTCGGCGAAGGCCTGCGCCTCGCCGGTGCCGTCGTCCTTGTTGATCACCATGCCCGCGACGCCGACGTTGCCGCCGAGGTTGCGGAAGTACTCGACCGCCGAGCAGACGTTGTTCGCGACGTACAGCGACTGCAGGTCGTTGCTGCCGACGACGATGACCTTCTGGCACATGTCGCGGGCGATCGGCAGGCCGAAGCCGCCGCAGACCACGTCGCCCAGGAAGTCGAGCAGCACGTAGTCGAAGCCCCACTCGTGGAAGCCGAGCTTCTCGAGCAGTTCGAAGCCGTGGATGATCCCGCGCCCGCCGCAGCCGCGGCCGACCTCGGGGCCGCCGAGTTCCATCGCGTAGACGCCGTCGCGCTTGAAGCAGACGTCGCCGATGCCGACCGGCTCGCCGGCGAGCTTCTTCTTGGAGCTCGTCTCGATGATCGTCGGGCAGGCCTTGCCGCCGAACAGGAGCGAGGTGGTGTCGCTCTTCGGGTCGCAGCCGATGAGCAGCACGCGCTTGCCCTGCTGCGCCATCATGTAGCTCAGGTTGGCGAGCGTGAAGCTCTTGCCGATGCCGCCCTTGCCGTAGATCGCTATGACCTGGGTGGCCTTGGTGACCGGCGCGACCGCCGGCTTCGCGGGCTCCTCCGCGGCCTCGGCGCGCAGGCGCTGCACGCGCGAGCGGTCGAGGAGCACGGTGACCGCGTTGCCCGACGTTGCATTGCTAGGGCTCATGCGCAGGCTCTCCAGTCGAGGACCATCTTGAGGCAGGCGGGATCGGTGAACGCCGTGCGGTAGGCGTCCGGCGCGCGCGTCGCGCTGACGCGGTGCGTGACCAGACCGGCGAGCGGGAGACGACCGGAGGACACGAGCACCTGCGCCGCGGCGAGGTCCTCGGGCTTCCACTCGGCCGCGACGCGCACGCGCGCTTCCTTCATGAACGCCGCGGGGAACGCGAACGACAGGCGTTCGGCGTAGAAGCCGGCGAGCACGATTTCGCCGCCCGGCGCGAGCCGCGCGACCAGCGAGTCGAGGATCCCGGCGTCGCCACTGACGTCGTAGATCGAACGGTAGTCGCGGCGCGGGTCCGCGTCCGGATGCAGCACCGCGTAGCCCGCCGCGCCCTGCGCACGGTCCGCGTTGCGCTCCCAGACCACCGGCTGCGCGCCGGCGCCGACCGCGAGGCGCGCCAGCAACCGGCCGAGCACGCCGTGGCCGACGATGAGGTCGGGCGGCCGCGCGTGCGGCGCGTGGAGGGCATGAACGGCCGTGGCCGCCAGCGCCAGCAGCACACCGTCTTCGGCGAGCGTGTCCGGTAGCGGCGCGACGCGCTTGCCCGGCACCACGAGCCGCGCGCTCGCGCCCCCGAACAGGCCGCGCACGCCTTCGTGGCAACGGGCTCCGGGCACGAACACGCGCTCGCCGGCGCGGCGACCGGCCAGCGGACCGGCGGCCGCGATGCGGCCCACGGACTCGTAGCCGGGCACGAGGGGATAGCCGAGGCCGGGGAACGGCGGCATGCGGCCGGACCAGAGCAGGCGCTCGGTGCCGGTGCTGATGCCGCTGAACTCGACGTCGACGACGACGTCTTCCGGGCCCGGGGGCACGAGGCGCAGGCGATCGACCCGGAGGCGCTCCGGTTCGTCCAGCACGACGGCCAGCGTGTCGAGCGAATGGCTCAACGGCGCGACCCCCCCAGTGTTTCGGTTGCCGAGCAAGCGGCGCCTCCCTGGACCCCGACTGTCACGATACGCTGACTCTGTCGAGTGTCAACTTCCATTAACGCCGGTCGTCCAATTCCTGTTCAGGGGTGCGTGCAACCAGCAGACCGGTCTGCAGCGGCTGCCGGGTCGGCACCTCCCGGACGTCGACGAAACCCGCACGGCCGAGCATTTCCCGGAGTTCCCGCACGGTCCGGGCGCGCCCTGCACGATGGCGGCCCATCGCCAACAGGTAGAAACCGAAATAGGCGTCGCCCACCGTTTCGGCGCCGGGGGTGCCCGCGAACGGCTCGGCCAGCAGCAGCGTGCCGCCGGGCGGCAGCGCCTCGCGGGCACGCCGCAACAGCAGGGCCACCGCCGCGTCGTCGTGGTCGTGGACCACGCGCACCAGGGACACGACGTCGGCGCCGCGCGGCCACGGATCGCGGAAGAAGTCCCCGCCGACGGCCGTGGCCCGTGCGCCGAGACCGGCCTGCTCGAACGCTGCGCGCGCGCGCGCGGCCACCGGCGGCAGATCGAACAGCACGAGGCGCAGAGCGGGCGCACGGCGCGCGCAGGCGCGCAGGAACGTGCCGTCGCCGCCGCCGGCGTCGAGCAGGCACGCGTGCCGGCCGAGCGGGTATGCGTCGAGCACGTCGGCCGCGACCAGTGGCTGCGAGCTCGACATCAGGCGCGTGTAGTCGACGACGCGCTCGCCCGCGAGACCGTCCAGCGGCGCATCGGCCGCGTAGGCCCAGTAGCGCTCGAGCCCGGTCGCGGTGCTCTCGCCGCGCAGCAGCGCGACCGGATCGCGCAGGTCGACGTAGACGAGCGCGTGATGCTCGACCATCGCGCGCACGGCCTCGTTGCCGACCAGCACCGCGCCGAACGGCCCGAGTCCCCAGCGGCCGCGGGCCCGCGACTCGACCAGTTCTAGCGCGGCCGCGGCCTTCAGCAGGCGCTCGCAGGCCGCGACGTCGAGCCCGAGTCGCGGCGCGAGCGCGGCGGCCTCGAGCGGCCCGCCGCGCAGCGCCTCGAACAGGTCGAGGCGCACGCACGCGAGCAGGACCTGCGAGTAGACGAAGCCGGCGCACAGGTCGAACAGCCGCCGCGCGCGGCGGCGCGCGAGCGCCCGCGTCAGCGGAAAGCCGGCGGCCCAGTGCCGGAAGCCCTCGCTCGCCAGCAGGCGATCGCGGAGGCGGCGCGGCGCGTCGAGCCAGCCGCCGGACACGGCGGCGGCGCTCATGCGGCGTTCCCGTGACGCAGGTGGCGCGGCACCAGCCGCACGGCCTGCGCGAGCACCAGCGCGCGCAGTTCCTGCGCGCCTGCGCACGGCGGAACCGCCTCCAGTGCGGCGGCGACGAGCGTGTCGAGCCGCCGCACCGCGCCGTCCAGGCCCAGTTCGTGCACGGCGTTCGGGCGCCCGAGCGCGGCGTCGCGACCGGTCGGCTTCCCGAGGGCGACCGGGTCCGCGGCGACGTCGCGCACGTCGTCGGCGACCTGGTAGGCCTCGCCGAGCCGTTCGCCGAGGAGCCGCCACGGCGGTGCGTCGTGACCGGCGGCAGCCGCGCCCGCGGCCGTGGCCGCCGCGAACAGCGCGCCGGTCTTCGCGCGCTGGTAGTCGGCGAGGCGGACCGCGGACTCGGACTCCCAGCCCTGCCCGGCGCAGAGGCCGCTCGGCATGCCGGTGCCCGCGGCGAGCGTGAGCACGAGCCCGGGCAGACGCGCGGGGTACCGCGCGCCCGCGAGCGCGAGCGCCTCGAACGCGAGGACGATCAGCGTGTCCCCGGCGAGCACGGCCCGCGGCTCGCCGTACACGCGGTGCGTGGTGGCGCGGCCGCGGCGCGTGGCCGCGTCGTCGAAGCACGGCAGGTCGTCGTGGATCAGCGAGGCGCAGTGGATGAGTTCGACCGCGGCCGCGGCCGCGTCGGTGAGGTCCGGAGCGTCCTCGCCGCAGGCCTGCGCGACCGCGAGACACAGGCGCGGTCGCAACCGCTGCCCACCCGGGAAGACGGCGTAGCGGAGGGCTTCGGCGAGGCCGGGCGGGCTTCCCGCCCCCTGCGCCCGGTCGACGAGGTGGGCCAGGGCCCGATCGATACGCACTGCAGCGTCCATGGGCGGTCTCCCGACCGTTCAGCAGCAGTGTACATTCCGCTTGTCATTTTGCTACGTCAAGCTGACGATACAAACCCTTCTCGCGGGAGACGGCCGTGGCCGTCCGGTACGAGTCCAACTCGCTGTTCCCGACCCGGCCCCAGCCGGTCCGGCAGTTTGGCGCACCCCGGTTCGACCGGCCGGTGCCGCGCGACGGTTACGCCTGGTGGTACGTCGACGCCCTGAGTGATGACGGCCGTTACGGCCTGACCGTGATCGCGTTCGTCGGCTCGGTGTTCTCGCCCTACTACGCGCACCGCCGCCGGCAGGGCCCCGCCGACCCGCTGGAGCACTGCGCACTGAACGTCGCGCTGTATGGCCCCGACCACGCCCGCTGGGCCATGACCGAGCGCGGCCGCACCGCCGTCCGACGCGGCGCGGACACGTTCGAGATCGGCCCGAGCGCGCTCGAGTGGGACGGCCACTCGCTGTCGATCCACGTCGACGAGGTGGCGATGCCGGTGCCGCTGCGCGTGCGCGGTCGCATCCGCCTGACGCCGACCGCCGGCACGCACTACACGGCCGTACTCGACGCGACGGGCCTGCACCGCTGGTCCCCGATCGCGCCGGAAGCGCGCGTCGAGGTCGAATTCGCGCACCCGGGGCTGCGCTGGGCGGGCACCGGTTATCTCGATTCGAACAGCGGCGACGCGCCGCTCGAAACCGCCTTCGCGTCCTGGCACTGGTCGCGCGCGGCGCTGTGCGACGGCGCGGCCGTGCTCTACGACGTCGAGCGGCGCGACGGCGACCGGCTGTCGCTGGCGCTGAAGTTCGACCGGCACGGCGGCGTGCACGCGTTCGAGCCGCCGCCGGTCGCGACGCTGCCGCGTTCGGGCTGGCGCGTCGAACGGCTAACCCGCAGCGAACTGGCGCGCGCGAAAGTCGTCCGCACGCTCACCGACGCGCCCTTCTACGCGCGCTCGGAGGTGCGCCAGCGGCTGTACGGCCAGGACGTCGCCGCGATCCACGAGAGCCTGTCGCTGGACCGCTTCGCGGCCCGCTGGGTGCAGGTGCTACTGCCCTTCCGGATGCCGCGCGTCGCGCGCTGAGGTTCCCGCATGCGGCCCGGCCGCACCCGCTCCTTCGTCGCCCGCGTCCGCCGCGCCCTCGCGCGCACGACGCGCCGCCTCGCGTTCGGCCTGCTGCCGGTCGAGGCGCCGGCCGTTCCACTCGAGCACGAGCCACCCGAGGGCGAACGCGACCACGATCAGCAGCTCCATGAACGGCAGCCAGGCGCGGTCCACGGCTCAACCTCCGGCGGCCGGCGCGCGCGGCTCGCGCTCGATGCGCTCCAGGCGCTCCAGGCGCTCGATCAGGTCGAGCACGCGCCGGGCGCGTGCGGCGAAGCCGTCGTCGTCGCCCGGACGCCGGTGCGCGCCGGCGCGCACGGCGGCTTCCACGAGGAAGCGCACGGCCGGCAGGTCGGGCGCCGGCCCACGCACGTCGGCCGCGCCGCGCGCGGCCGCCGCGACCGCCTCGGCGAGCAGGCGCAGCTTGCGCGGGCCGGAGACGATCGCACGCGCGTTCACCGAATCGTAGCCGCGGCGCTCGACCTCGCGGCCGATCTCCGCGTACATCAGGCGCGCGGCCCACATGCCGGGCCGGCAGTCGGCCGGCAGCCGCTCGAGGCCTGCGGTCGCGCGCAGGTAGAGTTCGTCCGCGTAGTCGAGCACGCGGCGGACCACGCGCGGGAGCGCCGCGTCGAACACGGGCCGCGCGAGCCACGCGTCCGGGTCGATGCCCTCCGCGCGCAGCCACGCGAGCGGCAGGTAGATGCGGCCGAGCCGCGCGTCCTCGCCGACGTCGCGCGCGACGTTCGTGAGTTGCATCGCGACGCCGAGGTCGCAGGCGCGCGCGAGCACGTCCGCCTCGCGGCGCCCCATCAGCAGCGCCATCATCGCGCCGACGGTGCCCGCGACGCGCGCGCAGTAGTCGAGCAGGTCGTCGAGCGTCTCGTAGCGGCGCCCGCGCGCGTCCCAGTCGAAACCGTCGAGCAGCGCGGCCGGCAGCTCGCGGGGAATGCCGAAGCGGCGGAGCACGTCGGCGAGCGCGCGGTCGGCCGGCTCGGGCAGCGGCCGGCCGGCGCACGCGAGATCGAGCCGGTGGCGGAGATGCTCGAGCGCCTCGTGACCGCCGCCCGCGACGTCCACCGCGTCGTCGGCGAGCCGGCAGAACGCGTAGAGGGCGATCGCGGGCTCGCGGACGCGGCCCGGCAGCACGATGGACGCGGCGTGAAAGGTCTTCGAACCCTCGCGCAGCAGCGCGCGGCAGGCCGCGAGGTCGTCGCGGGTCGCATGATCGTCGTCGGTCCACGCCGATGCCATGCGGCACCGCCCCCGCGCAGCCTGCCCAGCCGGCAGGGTACACCGGTTCGCGTACGGCGCAACGGGGCGTCCAGGACGGACGACCGGCCGCCGCGCGCCGCGATCGCGCTGCGGAAACCCGCAGCCCTTTCCATTCCCGCATCGCGCGCGCGGGCGTATCTTGCGCGCGACTCCCGCGGAGGGACTCGCAGATGGCCGACGTGAAGCAGGCGGTGGTGATCGGCAGCGGCTTCGGCGGCCTCGCCGCGGCGGTGCGGCTCGGTGCGCGCGGCTACCGCGTGACCGTGGTCGAGAAGCTCGAGGCGCCCGGCGGGCGCGCCTCCGTGTTCCGGCAGGACGGCTACACCTTCGACGCGGGGCCGACGATCATCACCGCGCCGTACCTGTTCGAGGAACTCTGGACGCTGTGCGGCCGCCGGATGGCGGACGACGTCGACGTGCGGCCGGTGAACCCGTTCTACGTCGTGCGCTTCGACGACGGCACCGAGATCGCCTACAGCGACGACGCGGACGACATGCGCCGGCAGATCGGCGCGATCTCGCCGCGCGACGTCGAGGGCTTCGACCGCTTCATGGAGGTCAGCGCCGAGATCTACGAGGTCGCGTTCGCGGAACTCGCGGACCAGCCCTTCCACGAGTTCTCGACGATGCTCCGCTGCGCGTACGACCTGCTCAGGCTCGAGGGCCACCGGTCGGTCCACGGCAAGGTCTCGAAATACTTCCGCGACGAACGGCTGCGCATCCTGTTCAGCTTCCACCCGCTGCTGATCGGCGGCAACCCGTTCACGACCACCTCGTTCTACTGCCTGATCTCGCACCTCGAGCGGAAGTACGGCGTGCACTACGCGATGGGCGGGATGGGCTCGCTCGTGAACGGGCTCGCGGGCCTGATCCGCGGCCAGGGCAACGTGATCCGCTGCAACGCCGAGGTCGCCGAGATCCTCGTGCGCGACGGCCGCGCGGCGGGCGTGCGGCTCGCGAACGGCGAGCGCCTGCCGGCCGACGTGGTGGTCTCCAACGCGGACCCGGCGTGGACCTACGGCAAGCTGCTGGCGAACCACCCGCGGCGGCGCTGGACGGACGCGAAGCTCGCGAAGGCCAGCTACTCGATGAGCCTGTTCGTCTGGTACTTCGGCACGAACCGGCGCTGGGAGAACGTGCGGCACCACACGATGGTGCTGGGGCCGCGCTACAAGGGGCTGCTGGACGACATCTTCGAGCGCAAGCAGCTGGCCGAGGACTTCAGTCTCTACCTGCACCGGCCGAGCGCGACCGACCCGTCGCTCGCGCCGCCGGGCTGCGACTCGTTCTACGTGCTGTCGCCGGTACCGCACCTGCAGAGCGGCACCGACTGGCCGGCGCTCGCCGAGTCGTACCGCGCGAAGATCCAGCGACGCCTGGCGGACACCGTGCTGCCGGGCCTCGACGGCGCGATCGCGACCTCGAAGGTGATGACGCCGCAGGACTTCCGGGACCGCCTGCTGTCCGTGAACGGCGCGGCCTTCGCGATGGAACCGAAGCTGTTCCAGAGCGCATGGTTCCGGCCGCACAACATGAGCGAGGAAGTGCCGGGCCTCTACATCGTCGGTGCGGGCACGCACCCGGGCGCGGGACTGCCGGGCGTGCTGTCGTCAGCGAAGATCGTCGACGACGTGCTGCTGACCGGCGCGCACGGCAGCCGGCGCGAGGTCCTCCAGCAGGCGGGCGCTTCCGAGCCGGCCTGACATCGCCGCCATCGGCACGCCGGGGCCCGGGTGCACCGAGCCCCCGGCGAGGTAGAGGCCCGGGACGCGCGAGCGCGCGCCGGGCCGCGCGAAGCTCGCCATCGGCCCGTGGCTCGCGCGTCCATACAGCGCCCCGCCGGTCCCCGGGAACAACGCGTCGAAACCGGCCGGCGTCGTGGCCACGCAATGCGCGGCGTCGAGTTCCACGTGCAGCCCACACGCGGCCAGCAGCGCGAAGGTGCGGTCCTGGAGCCCCGCGAGCGCGCCAGCGCCGAGATCGCCGCGGTCCCCGTCCGCCGGTGCATTCACGAGCACCAGCAGGCGCTCGCGGTCGCCGTGCGCCGGGGCGCGGCCCGGGCCGCGGTCCTGCGCGCAGACGTAGACGGTCGGCGCGGCCACGATCTCCCGGCGGCCGAAGATCGCGCGGAACTCCGCGGGGTAGTCCTCGGCGAAGAACACGTTGTGGTGCTCGAGCGGGAACCCGCGCGTGCGGGCGCGCAGGCACCACGTGACCGCGGACAGCGAGCGCTTCGCGCGCGGCACGTCCGGCACCGCGTGCGCGACCGCGGCACCGAGGCGCCCCTGGGCGAGCGCGGCGCAGTCGCCGTTGTAGAGCACGGCGTCGGCCGGCAGCCGCTCGCCGTCCGCGAGCCGCACGCCGGCCGCGCGGCCGTGCTCCACGCAGATCTCGGCGACGTGCGCGCCGTAGCGGTAGCGCGCGCCCTGCAGCTCGCCGAGTCGCTGGAGCGCGCGCGCGACGGCCGCCATCCCGCCGCGCACGAGCCAGACGCCGTCCTGCTCGACGTGCGCGACCAGCATCAGCGTGGCCGGCGTCTGCAGCGGCGAGGAACCGACGTAGGTCGAGTAGCGGCCGAACAGCTGGCGCAGCCGCGGATCCGCGAAGTGCTCGCCGAGCGCGGTCCAGAGCGTCTGCCACGGCTTGAGGCGCAGCAGCGCGTCGAGCCGCGCGAGGCCCACGCGGCGCGTCAGCCCGAGCGGCGACGGGCGCTCCGCGGCGATGAATGTGTCCTTGAGCGTCGCGTAGACGTCGCGGCTGCGTGCGCAGAAGCCGGCGAAGCCGCGCGCGTCGGCGGGCCCGGCGAACGCGGCTATCGCCTCGCGCGAGCGTTCGACGTCGGCGTGCAGGTCGAGGCGCCCGCCCGCCCGCCAGGCATGGCGCGCGAGCACGTCGGCGGTTTCTAGCTCCAGGTGATCCTCGAGCCGGCGGCCCGCGTCGGCATACAGGCCGTCGAAGATCCACCGCATCGTGAACACGGTGGGCCCGGCGTCGACGCCGAGCCCGTCCTCGACCAGCAGCTGCCGCAGCTTGCCGCCGGGCGCCGCCGCACGCTCGCAGACCGTGACGTCCGCGCCGCGCCGCGCGAGGTCCGCGGCGGCGGTGAGCCCGCCCACGCCGGCGCCGACCACGACGACGCGCGGCGCGTCGCGTCGGCGCGCACGACTCACGACAGCGCTCGCGCCGTCGGCGGCGGCACCGTGCGCGCGTACTTCCGGCCGATGTCCCAGCGGTGGTACAGGATCAGCCCGAGGCCGATCGTCAGGGGGACGGCCCACAGCGCCGGGTGCAGCGCGAGCGAGGGCACGGTACGCACGAGGCCGAAGGCCATGAACGCGGTGTAGACCGAGATCCCCGCGCCGACCAGCGCCTTGACGTGCTCCTTGAGCCACATCCCCGGCGGCGGCCGCGGCGAGTACAGGAACCACAGGTTCGTCGCGACGGTCGCGAAACCGAGCACCGCCACGCCGTACAGCAGCGGCATGCGCGTGGCCCAGGCCTGCCACGCGCAGTTCGCGGCCGCCGCCAGCAGTGCCGCCTGTAGCGCGAGGTTGCGCCACTCGCGGTTCGCCCGGTGGTCGCGCGCGTTCTTCACGCACAGCCAGCCGTACCACGCGAGGTTCACGGTCAGGACCGCGAGGCACAGCATCATCCAGCCGAACACGTCGCGGATCCACACCTCGCTGTGCGAGCCGACCAGGTGCGGATGCGTGCCCAGGGGGTCGAGGATCGTGCAGGTGCTGATGCCGACCGCCGCCGCGCCGGTCGCGAGCATCGACCACGTGAACACGCGGCCCCAGCGGCGGTGCGCGTCCCCGCCCTTGCGGCCGACGACAGGCACCCAGAACGCGAGCAGGCCGATGCTGCCGGTCGCGATGTGGAGCGCCACGAAAAGCCGGAAAGCGTCGTGCATCGCACAGGTCCCCGCCGGATCCGTCGATGCTGCGCCCCGGTACCGGCGCAGTCAAAGGCCGCGCGGCAGGCGGGACTTTCGGTTTTTCCCGATGCACTCTGCGCCGGATCGTCAACTCGATGGCGTCGCGTGGGCGTGCATCCGCGATGGCGCTCCGACGCTGCGCAATCGTGCCGGTGTCGGGCGTACCGGCCCGCCTTTGCACCGCGCATCGCGCGCGGCCATCATGCGCACGGGCCATCGCCGCGCACGCCACGCCACGCGCGGCCGAGGAATCACCATGTACTGCCCGCCGAGGCCGCGGCCGCTGCCCGCGGTCGCCGCGCTGGTCCGCGTCGTCCTGCAGGGCGACGGCGATCTGCTGAGCCTGCTGCCGGCCAAGGCCTACCGCGTCGAAACCGGTTGGCTCGGGTGGTCGCGCCGGTCGATCCTCGTCGTCAACGCGCCGGAACTGGTGCGCGAGATCCTGCAGGATCCGCATGGCATCTTCCCGAAGAGCGACCTGATGGTCGACGCGCTCGAGCCGCTGGTCGGCAACTCGATGTTCGTGTCGAGCGGCGAGGCCTGGAAGCGCCAGCGCCGGATGATCGACCCGGCGTTCTCGCAGCTGCGCCTCGGCCGCGCGTTCCAGGCGATGACCGCGGCGGTGGACGACTACGAGGCGCACCTCGACGCGGTGAGCGCGAGCGGCGAGCCGCTGTCGCTCGACCTCGCGATGAGCAGCCTGACGGCCGACGTGATCTGCCGCGCGGTGTTCTCGACCGGCCTTCAGTCGCAGACCGCGCGCGACGTGTTCGAGGCCTTCACCGTGTTCGAGAAGAGCGTCGCGCAGGTGCGCCTGAAGACGCTGATCATCGATCCCGCGTGGACGAAGGCCCCGCAGGAGCCCGCGGTGCTGGAGGCCTGCCGGCGCATCCGCGCGCATCTCGGCGAGCTGCTCGACACACACGCCGGGCCCGAGTCCGGCTACGACGACATCGCGAGCGCGATCGTGGCCGCGCGCGATCCGGAAACCGGGGCGGGCTTCGACCGCAAGGAACTGCTCGACCAGCTGGGCGTGATGTTCCTCGCCGGCCACGAGACCACGGCGAGCGCGCTGACCTGGGCGTTCCTGATGCTGTCGCTGCAGCCCGCGGTGCTGGCGCGGATCCGGGCGGAGGTCGACGCCGTGGTCGGCGACGGGCCGGTCACCTTCGAGCACACAAAGCGGCTGCCGTTCGTGCGCGCGGTGTTCCGCGAGACCGCCCGCCTTTACCCGCCGATCACGTTCATCCCGCGGGTCGCCGAGCGTGACACCACGATCGGCGGCCGCCGCGTGAAGCGCGGCGCGATGATCATGATCGCGCCGTGGACGATCCAGCGGCACGAGAAGTACTGGAAGCGCCCGGACGAGTTCGACCCCGACCGCTTCATGCCCGAGCGCGAGGGCGAGGTGGTGCCCGGCACCTACCTGCCGTTCGGCATCGGACCGCGCGTCTGCGTCGGCGCCTCGTTCGCGCAGACCGAGGCGGCGCTGATCCTCGCGCGGCTCGCACGGCGCTACGACTTCGAGGCGCGGGAACCGGAGCGCGTGCGGCCCGTCGCGCGCCTCACTACGCGTCCGGCCGAGCAGGTCTGGTGCCGCGTGCGGCGGCGGGGGGCCGCGTGAGCGCCGCGGACGAGCGGAGGCACGCCGGCGCGGACGGCCGCACCTGCGGCGATCGCGCGGCCGGCGCCGGGAGTCCGCGCACCGTGCTGCTGACGCTGGGCCGCCTGCCGAAGGCGCTCGACCTCGCACGCAGCTTCGCGCGCGGCGGCTGGCGCGTCGTCGTCGCGGAACCGTTCCGCCGGCACCTGGTCGGCGCGTCGAACGTGGTGGCGCGCAGCCACGTCGTGACGGCGCCGGCGGTGGACCGCGAGCGCTACCTCGGCGACCTGCTGCGCGTGATCGATGCGGAACGCGTCCAACTCGTCGTGCCGGTGTCGGAGGAGGCGATGCACGTCGCGTTCCTGCGCGACCGGCTGCCGGGCGGCGTCCGGCTGTACACGATGCCGCCCGAGGCGCTGCTCGCCGTGCACCACAAGGGCCGTTTCGTCGAGCGCTGTCGCGACTACGGGCTCGCGGTGCCCGACAGCGCGATGGCCGATGCGCCGCGCGCGGCCGAAATCGCACGGGCCGGCCGCTTCGTCACGAAGCCCGCGTACTCCTGCTCCGGACGCGGCGTGCGCTTCCACGCCCCCGGCGCCGGGTTCCCCGCCGACCCTGGACTCGTGGTGCAGTCCTTCGTCGAGGGCGCACTCTGCAGCACCTGCACTCAGGCGCACGACGGGCGCGTGCTGGCGACGGTGGTCTACCGGGGCGCCGTGATGTCCGGCAGCGTCGCCGTCTGCTTCGAGCGCATCGCGCAGCCGGCGGTCGAGGAGTGGGTGCGCACGTTCGTCGCGCGCACCGGCTGGACCGGCTTCGTCGCCTTCGACTTCGTGGTGGACGCCGAGGGCCGCGCCCACGCCATCGAGTGCAACCCGCGCACGACGAGCGGCCTGCACTTCCTGCACCCGGACGACCTGGCGCGCGGTGTCGTCGCGCCCGAGGATCCCCGGCCGGTGCGCTTCCGCGACGAGCGGACGCTGATGCAGTTCTGGGCCTGCCTCACGGAACTCGGCAACGCGGGGCTCGACCGGGCGCGCGCCGCGCGCGTCTGGAGAGCGATGCGCACGGCGCGCGACGTGACGTGGAGCCCGGACGATCCGTGGCCGCTGCTGTCGATGCCGTGGACGTCGTGGACGATCATCTCGATGGCACGGGCGCGCGGCGTGCCGTTCGGCGAGGTCGCGACCCTCGACGTGGGGTGGTACGAGGACCGCGATCGATCCGCTACAGCGGCGTGAGGATCTGCTCGAACGACTCGACGTTCTCGTTGGAGTTCTTGTCGATCATGAGCACCACGTTGGGCCCTTCGACGAGTGCGACTCGACCCTTACTCGAGTGTTCGGTCACCTCGCCATCTGCGGCCGTGAACTTGGAACGGGAGTCGACGAGCCCCTCGTAGACCTTCCAGCGGCCCAGCGCCGCGGACGGAATCTGAACGAGCGGAGCGAGCGCCATGATCTGCTCGGGCGTCAGCGGGCCGGACGTAGCTGTGATCGAGACCCGTGAATCGATCCGGGATTGCCTCGTGTTCGGCGAGGGATCGGTCGCCCACTTGAAGGTCATCTTCACGCGACCGCGCGATGCCCACTCGACCGGCGTGCCGAGCTTCACTGGAAACACCGACCCGCTGCACTCGACGGCCTCGTAGTACCGGGTCGTCTCGGTCCAATGCTCGCCCGACGTCCTGGTGCGCTGGGCGGACACTCCTCCCAAGGTCGAGCTGAGTTCGTCGTAATACTCGTACTTCGACGCGCTGCCGTCCCACTCGACGGGACCGCTTTCGACGAGTCCGGAAGCCACCGCACGGAAGCGCGTCGTGAAGTCGCTGGCGTGACGGTCCTTGCCGACCCTCAGCACCTGCTTCCGGCGCAACGCATAGTCGTCCTGCGAAGCCGGCAGCCCCACGCAGCGCGCCGCCTTCTGCAGTTCGGGAAGGTACGGCTGGAGCCGCTCGGGGATCGGCCGCCGAGGGCGCGTGGCGAGTTCGACCATGGCCGTGCGCTGGAGCCACTCGACGGCCGGCACCGGGTCCGACTCCGCCGCCAGCAGCTGCTGCGCGACCTCGGTGCGCAGCGGCGCCGAAGCCGGGGCTACCGCCATCCAGCGCCGCAGCTCCCCCACCGCCCCCGCCGCATCGCCCAGCACCGCGCGCGCGGTCGCGGTCGCCAGCACCAGGTCCGGCCAGTCGCCGAGCGCACGGCGCGCCGTCAGCAGCGTCTGCAGCTGGTTCGCCGCGGTCTCGTTCGTGGGCGCGGCGAGCAGTTCAGGGCGCTGCGACGCGCGATGGACGACGTCCAGCAGCTCGCGATAGGCGCCGTAGCGCCGCACGTAGGTCGCCGCCTGCCCGCCGGTGGCGAGGCTCGGCGAGGTCTCGCGGCTCGCGACCGCGTTGATCCAGTCGAGCAGCGACAGCCCGTTGTCGAGCATCACCTCGCCGAGCGAGGACGGCCGCGGCGCACCGCTGCCCTCCTGCGCGGCCGACGGCGCCACGACGCCGCACAGCGCGACGACCAACGACGCGACGACGATCTGCCCGTGCTTCAGCATCCCGAACTCCCCCGCTCCGACTCGAGTTCCCGGCGCGCGCGCTCCAGCTCGCGCTTCGCGCCCACCATCGATTCGGGCGTGGAGCCGTCGTTGGTCCACGCCGCACCGAACTCGCGGATCTTGCGCAGCTCACCGTCGACGCGACGGATCGCGTCCGCCAGCTGCGCACAGCGCGCACCGTCGACAAGTGAGCGGAGACGCGCTGCTACGCCGCCTTCAGTCGGACTCCACCTCGTCGCCGCGGCCGCGCCAGGCCAGCAGCGTGCCGGGCAGCGCCAGTGCACCGATGCCGAGGAGGGAGAGCAGGTCGAGGACATCGTCCGGGGTCGGCGTCCACGCGCCGAATTCGCGTGCGCCGAGCAGGGCGAAATGCATGAGGAAGAGCGCGCGCGTGGGCGCGCGGCGAGATCGTGAACGGCGCGGCGGGCGACGGGTTCGCGTTCATCCGGAGTCTCCTCTGACGCGGGCTCGAGGGCGGGTGCCCGGACCCACGACGACGGCCGGCGGGCTCGCGAGCTGGGCACCGAGCGGGGGGGAAGGGCTCGAGCGAGAAGAGCGTCTCGACCGGGACCTGGAAGACGCGGGCCAGCTTCAGCGCGAGTTCCACGCTCGGCCCGTAGTCGCCACGCTCGCGGAAGCCGATGGTCTGCGGGTTCACCTGTACCAGCTCGGCCAGGTCGCGCCGCGACAACCCGCATTCGGCGCGGAAGACGACGATTCGGTTGTGCGGTGCGTTACGCGTACTCGCACGCTTCTTGTGTTTACGCAACGTTTCGCTGTCGATACCTTGAATCTCCCGATCCGCCGCCGAACCGGCGCACCTCGATCGTCGACCCGATGAAGCTGCTCGACCTCGACTCGAGCCTCGACGACCGCAAGGCGCTCGCGCAGGAACTCGGCTACGCGCGCAGCACGAGCGACTCGGCGTCGATGAACCTGTGGCGCCACGAGCAGGTGATGCGCCGACGATGCCGCGCAACCTGCGACGCCGCACGGTACACGGTGGTTTGTGCGCTGCACGAGCCCGGTGTACCGTCGTCGGGCCTTGCCTGCCCGGATTCCGCCGATGGACGCCCTCACCGCGTTGCCCCGACCCGACGATCACCCGCTGCGCGCGGAACTGAACGCGGAGGTGCACGCGCGCCCGCCGGAGTCGCTCCGGGTGCCGCTGCGCGTCTCGTACCTCGCGCTGCACGCGGACGCCGCGCAGCGCGCGGAGGAGAACCGGCTCGTGGCCGAGCTCGCCGCGCGCTGCGGCATCGAGCCCCCGCTGCCGAACGCCCCGCATTTCAGCCGGGACTTCGGCGCGTTCCGGCTGAAGTACGAGCGGCACACCGAGTTTTCGCGCTGGGTGTTCATCGTCCACGGCGCGGGGCCCGCGCCGTTCGTGCAGCCCGCCCTGTCGCACGTGCCGTCCGACTGGATCGCCCGGCTCCCCGGCCGCACGCTGATCGCCACGCACGCGGAACTGCTCGCGCACGACGGGAGCCCGCTCGATTACGACGCCGTCTCGACCGCCTGCTTCGACGGCAACAATCTCGTGGGCGGCGAGGTCGCGGACGGCGCGGCCACCGTGCTCACCGACGTGCGCGTCCGCGCGGACGGCTACAGCCGACTGCTGCTGCTGAACCGCGGGATGAAGCCGCGCCAGACGGGCCGCATGCTGCAGCGGCTGTTCGAGATCGACACCTACCGCCTGATGGCGCTGCTCGCGCTGCCGGTGGCGCGCGAGCTCGCGCCGTTCCTCAACGAGACCGAGCGCGAGCTCGCTCAGGTGACGACCGCGCTGATCGAGTGCCGCGAGGAGGACGAACCCGCACTGTTCGATCGCCTCACCCGGCTCGAGGCCGCGATCGAGAGCCGCATAGCCGGCAACGATTACCGGTTCGCAGCGGCCGCCGCGTACAACGAACTCGTGCAGCGCCGCATCGACGAGCTGCGCGAGGTGCGTCTCGAGGGCCTGCAGACCTTCCGCGAGTTCACGGAACGGCGGCTCGCACCCGCGATGAACACCTGCCGTGCGATGGCGCGCCGGCAGCACTCGCTGTCCGAGCGCGTGGCGCGGGCAAGCGCGCTGCTGTCGACGCGCGTCGGCATCTCGCGCGAGCGCCAGAACCAGGCGCTGCTCGAGTCGATGAACCGTCGCGCGCAGGCGCAGCTGCGGCTGCAGCAGACGGTCGAGGGCCTGTCCGTCGCCGCGATCACCTACTATGTGGTCGGCCTGCTCGCCTACGCGGCCGAGGCGCTGCGCTCCGGCGGCGTGCCGATCGATCCGGCGGTCGCGGTCGGCGTCAGCATCCCGATCGTCGCGCTGCTGATCGCGCTCAGCGTGCGGCGGCTGCGACGCCGGATCGTCCGGGCCTGACGGTCACGATTCGCCGGAGCCGTCGCGCGAACGGTTCCGGCGGCCGCGAGCCGCGCCCTGCCATCCAGGCCCGCGGGCCCGCCTGCGCGCCCCGCCCCCGCGCCGCACTGCGCGCACGCCGTCGCCGTGCGGCGCCGCGTCGAGGCCCGCGCGCTCGAGGCGCACCGCCACTTCCGCCGGCAGGTCGCGGCCCCGACTGACGCGGTTCGGCGTACCGGTGTAGTGGAACAGCCGCGCGCGCGGCTTCAGCACGCGCGCCAGCTGGTCGTAGAACGCCTGCGAGTACAGCTCCCCCGCGAGCGCGAACCGCGGCGGATCGTGCAGCGCGGCGTCGAAGTGTGCGTCCGGCAGCGCGGCGATCGCCTCCGCGACGTCGCCCGGCGTGAGTACGAGGCGATCCAGCGGCAGCGTCGAGCCGGGGCCTTCCGGCGACCACGGGTTCAGCCGTCGCAGCCAGGTCACGTCGGGGTTCTTCTCGTAGGACTGCACGCGCGCGGCACCCCCTAGCAGGCACTGTGCCGCGAAGTAGCCGAGACCGCCGCAGGTGTCGAGCACGACGCGCCCGCGCGGCTCCACCCACTCCACCTTCGCCCGCGCGTCGTCCCACGGCGAAACCTGCGCGGTCGGCAGCATCTTCACGCCGTCGATCTCGAAGGTCGGCGCGCCCCACTCGGTCGGCACGAGCTTCACGAGCGCGGTGCCGTAGCGCTGGACCGGCACGAACTCGCGTCCGTCCCAGGCGTAGATCGTGCGCTCGCGGCACGCGGCGGGATGCGGGAATCGGCGTCCGCGCCAGCCCCAGCCCTCCGCGTCGACCTCGACGACGTCGATCGAGCGGCCGAGATCCAGCGAACACGCGAGCGTCGAAGTGCCCAGGGTCCTGGCCCGCGCGAGAGCCTCGCAGGCCTCGCGCGTGAGCAGCGGCGACCCGCTCACGCCGACCTCGCGAGCGCGGCGATCTCGGCATCGGTCAGGCGCCGCCACGCGCCCTTCGGCAGGTCGCCGAGCGCCAGTCCGCCGACCGCGACGCGCACGAGCCGCAGCACGGCGGCGCCGTGCGCCGCGAGCAGACGGCGCAGGTGACGGTTGCGCCCCTCGTCCAGCACGATCTCGAGCCACGCGTTGCGGGTGCCCGCGCGCAGCAGTCGTACGGCGTTCACCTCGAGCCGCTCGCCCGCGTCGGTCGCGCCGCCCGCCACCGCGGCGAGCCAGGTGGCGTCGGGTACGCGATCCACCTGCACGTGGTAGGTCTTGGTGGGACCGGTCGCCGGGTCGGTGATCGTCGCCGCCCACGCGGGATCGTTCGCGAGCAGCAGCAGGCCCTCGCTCGCGCGGTCGAGGCGGCCGACCGGGCCGAGCCACGGCAGGTCCGCGCCCGCGAAGCACTCGTAGACGGTCGCGCGGCCGCGCTCGTCGCGCGCGGTCGTCACGAGGCCGCGCGGCTTGTTCAGCATCACGACGATCCGCTCGCGCGCCGCCGCGGGCCGGCCGTCCACCTCGACGCGATCGGTACCGACGCGCACGGGGAACTCGGGGTCGCGCACCACGCGGCCGTCGACGCGCACCCTTCCCTCGCGGACCCATGCCGCCGCCTGCGTGCGCGAGCCCAGCCCGAGCTTCGAGATCGCACGCGCGACGCCGTGGCGCGGCGTGCGCTCGACGCTCACGCGGATCCTCCGGCTCCGGACCGCTCGAGCACGCGCGCGAGGAACTCGCGTATCGCGACCGCGCACTCCTCCGGACGCTCCTCGTGCATCAGGTGTCCGAGCCCCGGCAACGTGCGGAACTCGGCGCCCGGCACCAGCGCGTGGACGCGAGCGGACTCCGCGGGCGGCACGGTAAGGTCCGCCGTGCCGGCCAGCAGCAGCAGCGGCCTCGCGAATCGCGGCAGGTCGCGCTCGAGCGAACGCAGGTCCCACCCGGCCATCATCGCGAGCGCGCCGCGGACGTGTGCCGGGCTGCGCACCAGGCGCGCGTAGAGCGCGACGCCTTCGGCGTCGAGCCGCGAGCCGGTGCCGGCCAGCAGCCGTTCGACCGCGCCGGGCGCGGCGGCCTGCCGCGCGAACAGGCGCGTCACGAACGGCGTCGCGGCCAGCATGCGCGCGAGCGGGCCGAACCATTCGAGCGGCCTGCCGTGCAGCGGCACCAGCGCGCCGTTCAGCGACACCAGGCCGCGGGTCTGCGGCGCGATGCCGTCGAGCAGGGCCCGCGCAGCGATCGCCGCACCGGCCGAGTGACCGACGAGCAGCGCCGGCGCGAGCGCCATGCGATGCAGGAGCGCTCCCAGAGCCGCCGCCATCGCCGGCAGCGTGGCCGGGCCCGGCAGCGGATCGGTGAAACCGTGACCGGGCAGGTCCATCGCGACGACCGCGTGATCCGTCGCGAGTCGTGGCGCGAGCGCGCGCCACGAGTGGGTCGAGGCGCCCGTGCCGTGCAGCAGCACCACCACGGGTCCGGCACCGAGTGCCTGCACGTGCCACCGCAGGCCGCCCGCGTGCACGAAGCGACTGTGCTCGCGCAGCGGCCAGTCGCGACCGTCCGTGTCCCAGTGCAGGCGCTCCGGCATGTACTCAGCGACGCGCGGCGGCCGCGGCGGAGGCACCGGCGACGGTGGCCCGCACCACGGCGTTCACCGCCCGCGCATCCGCGTGCGGCAGTGGCACGTACCGCGCGCGCATCGCCTCCGCGAGCCGCTGCGCCGCCGGCTCCGGGCGCGTCGAGGTGTCGATCACGAGCGCGGCGACGCCGCTCGCGCGGGCGCGGCGTGCGGACGCGAGCGCGTCGTCCTGGGCGCGCGGCCGGCCCGGCGTGCCGTCGCGCGCGACGTTCGCGCGACCGTCGGTCAGGAGCACGAGCGTCGGCGTGCCGCCGCGGCGCTGCACCGCCTCCGCCAGCGCGAGCGCAGCGTCGAGCCCGCTCGCGAGCGGCGTGCCGCCGCCGCCCGGCAACGCGGCGAGGCCGCGCTTCGCGCGCACGAGCGAGCGCGTCGGCGGCAGCAGCAGTTCGGCGCCGCGTCCGCGGAACGCGACCAGCGCGACGCGGTCGCGGCGCACGTAGCAGTCCGCGAGCAGCAGTTCGACGGCGCCCTTGGCCTCCGCGAGGCGCGCGAGCGCGCTCGAGCCCGAGGCATCGACGACGAAGATCGTCGTCGTCTCCGAGCGCTGCAGGTAGCGCGCGACGTGGAAGTCGTCCGCACGAACCTCGACGCGGCGACCTCGCGGTGCAACGGTCGCGGCGCGCGCCGAGGCCGCGCCGGTCGCGGCCAGCGCCTCGCGACGCCGGATCTTCTGCCAAGGCGCGGCGGCCCGCAGCGTCTCGACCACGTGCAGCCTCACGCCCGGGCGCGGCAGGCCGCGGCGCACGCCGGCGGGCCGACCGCGCAAGCCGGACTTGCGCGCCGCGCCCGAACGGCCCTGCGACTGCGGCGCGCGGGTGCGCAGCGCCTGCGCCTGCAGTCGCGCGAGCAGGCCGGGCGGGATCGCCGCGAGCGCGGCCGCGAGCACGAGGTCGTCGGGCAGCCGCGAGTCCGGCGCCGGCGGCGGTTCGGGCGGCGCCGCCTCGGGCGGTGGCGTGGCGTCCGGCGGCGGCTCGGGCGGTGGAGGCTCGGGCGGCGGAGCCTCGGCCTCCGGGTCGGGCGGCGGCTCAGGGTCCTGCGCCTCCTCGGCTGCCGGCACCTGGGTCGCGCGCGGTGCCAGCGCGAGGCGCGCGGCCAGCGCCGCGTCTTCGAGCGTCGCGGCCCACGCAGGCGCGTCGGCGCGGGGCCGAGCGCCCGCGCGCGCAGACCCGTCGAGGCGCTCGACCGCGATCCGGAGCGCGGCGGCGGCACGGGCCGCGCGCGTCGCAAACCACGTCGCGCGCAGCGACGGTACGCCGAGCGCGAGCGCCGTGGCGGCGAGCGGCGTCACGACCGTGTCCTCCACCTGCACGTGAGGCAGGATCTCCCGTGCCGCGGCGACGGCGCTCGCGAGCGCTTCGGCGTCCGCGTCGAAGGCTTCGGGTCGCAGCCCGTCGATCGCCAGTTCGAACGAGAGGCGCTCGAGCAGCGCGTCGGGCGGCCGCTCGTCCTCGAGTCCTTCGTCGAGCACCACGAGCCCGAAGCGCGTCGGATGGCGCGCCGCGATCCCGTCGCGTTCGACCGCGACCTCGCCCGTGTCGAGCACCTGCGCGAGCCGCACCGCGGTCGCCGGCTCCACGCGCTCCGCCATCGCGAGCACGGCGACGCCACCGTCGGCTTCCGCGAGCAGCCCGCGCTCCGCCACGCGCCGGAGGCCCGCCAGCGTGCCGGCGAGGTCGAGGCCGCCGAGGAGCCGCGAGTCGCTCACGTGCAGGGGGATGCGCCGCCACGGCGCGCCGCGGGGCAGCCACGCCTTCAGCCGCGCGAGCCAGGCGTCGCGCGCCGGGCCCGGCGCGGCGCGCAGGCGCACGCCCCCGAGCCCGGCGGGGTCGATCGCGAACAGCGCACACGCGAGCCGCGCGTCGGCCGCCGGATCGGCCGCAATCGAGACGCCCGGCGGATTCGGCGAGCCCGACGCGCCCGGCGGCACCGCCGCGGCGGGATCGCTCATGCGGCGAACAGCTCCGACACCGCCCGCTCCACGCGCAGGCCGCTGCCGGCATCGTCCAGTGGATCGCGCCGCAGGCGATGCCGCAGCGCCGGACCCGCGATCCGCCTGAGGTGCGCGTCGCCGACCGACGTATCGGCGTCCAGCGCCGCGAGCGCGCGCGCCGCGCGCATCAGCGTCAGTTCGCCGCGCAAGCCGTCGGTGCCGAGCTTGAGGCACAGCTCCGCGGCCCGCGCGAGCACGGCGTCAGGCACGGCGACGTTCGGCAGCCGCTCGCGCGCGGTCAGGATCTGGCGACGCACCTTCGCGTCCTGCTTCGACCACTTGGCGACGAAGCCCTCGGGGTCGCGCTCGAACTCGTCGCGGCGCCGCACGACCTCGACGCGCGTCGGCAGGTCGGTGGGAGTCCGCACGTCGACGGACAGTCCGAAGCGGTCGAGCAGCTGCGGGCGCAGTTCGCCTTCCTCGGGATTGCCGCTGCCGACCAGCACGAACCGCGCCGGGTGCCGCACCGACAGCCCTTCGCGCTCGACCACGTTCTCGCCCGAGGCAGCGACGTCGATCAGCAGGTCGACGAGGTGGTCCTCGAGCAGGTTCACCTCGTCCACGTACAGGAAGCCGCGGTTCGCGCGGGCCAGCAGCCCGGGCTCGAAGGCCTTCACGCCGTCGGCGAGCGCACGCTCGAGATCGAGTGCACCGACGACGCGATCCTCGGTGGCGCCGAGCGGCAGGTCGACGACCGGCACCGGCGCCACGCGCGACTTCGGCGGCGCGTCGTCCGCGCCGTGCTGCGTACGGCAGTCCTCGCACCACGCGGTGCGCACGTTCGGGTCGCAGCCGTAGCGGCAGCCGACCACCACGCGCATCGGCGGCAGCAGCGCCGCGAGCGCGCGCACCGCGGTGGACTTGCCGGTGCCGCGGTCACCGAACGCGAGCACCCCGCCGATGCTGGGATCGACCGCGGTCGCGAGCAGCGCGAGCTTGATCTCTTCCTGCCCGACGATCGCGGAGAACGGGAAACTGGCGCGCATTCGGACTCGGCTCCGTCGGGACGTCCGGGGATTCTAGGCGCACCCGGCGCCGCACGGCCACGCGACGAGCCGCACCGGTGCAACGGCCGCCGCGCCGGCAGCCGGCGCGGGCGGGGGGCTCGCGGCGGGCGCAGGCGGCGGCGCGGAACCGGTCGCGGGCCCGGTGCCCGCCGCGGGCGCACCGTCACCCACCGGTTCTTTCGAGCCGCCACAACCGGCGGCCGCGAAGCCGGCGGTGCCCAGCAGCAGAGTGCGCAACGCCGCGCGCCGCGCAGCCTGGTTCCGGTCCATCGGCCTGCTCCCGTTGGATGGGGCCGACGCGGCCCCGGTCGCCCGATTCTAGACGCGTTCGGCCGCGCCCCGTCGCGCGCTACGGCGCTGCCAAGCTGCGAGTCCGAGTCCCAGCACGCAGGCGCCGAGCACCGGCCAGTTGCGGACCACGGCGTACGGCGTGAGCCCCGCGTGCGGCACGACTTCGCCGCGCAGCACTTCCGGCACGAACTGCGTCGAGCGCGCCACCACGCGGCCGCGAGGGTCGATGAACGCGGAGATGCCGTTGTTCGTGGCCCGCATCATCCAGCGGCCCGCCTCGAGTGAGCGCATCCGCGCGATCTGCAGGTGCTGGTGGGGCGCCGTGGAGTCGCCGAACCACGCGTCGTTGCTGACGTTCACGAGCAGCGTCGCCTCGCGCAGCACGGCGAGCTGCTCGGCCGCGTACGCGTCCTCGTAGCAGATCGTCTGGCCCAGCAGCTCGCCCGCGGCCGGCAGCGGCGGCTGGTCGGCGGGGCCGGGGTGGAAGTCGGCGTACGCGAGGTTCCGCAGCCTCATCCACTCGCGGATGAAGCCGGGCACCGGGAAGAACTCGCCGAACGGCACGAGCCGCCGCTTGTAGTACCAGTGCTCGCCCGCGGCACCGAACGCGGCGAGCCCGTTGCGGTACTGCTGCGTCTCGAAGTCGTAGCGGATCAGCCCGAACACGAGGTCGGCGCCGCGCGCCTGCGCCTCGCGGTAGATCGACGCCAGGTAGTCGACGGCCTCGTGGTACAGCAGCGGCAGCGTCGCCTCGGGCCACACGACGATCCGCGCCCCCCACGACTGGTCGGTCAGCGAGCGGTAGAGGTCGAGCGTCTTCCGACGCGTCTGCGGATCCCACTTCACGTCCTGCGGGATCGAGCCCTGCACGAGCGCGACCGGGATCGGCGCGCCACTCGGGCGCGTCCACTCGACCGTGCGCAGCGCGCCGCCGCCGAGCCAGAGCGCCGCGAGCACCAGGCCCGCGACGACGCGCTGGCGCACGTCGCCCTGTGCGAGTGCGAGCACGGCACCCGCGGTGACGGCCGCCGCGAAGCTGAGCCCGTAGATGCCGAGCACCGGCGCCCACCCGGACAGCCACGTGTCGAGCTGGCCGTAGCCGACCGCGAGCCACGGGAAGCCCGACAGGAACCAGCCGCGGAACCACTCCATCAGCACCCACGCGGCCGGCAGCGCGAGCAGCCACCCCGCGAGCCCGCCGCGCGGCAGGAAGCGCGCGAGCGCCCACCCGATTGCGGCCGCGTAGGAGCCCATGATCGCGACCATGCCGAGCATCAGGAACAGCGCGAGCGGCAGGGGCGCGCGACCGAAGACGTGGATGCTGATGTACAGCCAGTAGGTGCCCGCGAGGAACAGGCCGAATGCGAACGCGAAGCCGGTCCACGCGGCGCGTTTCGGGCTCGCGTCCTGCCACAGCCAGAACAGTGCGGCAAGGCACAGGAAGCCGAGCGGGAACAGGTCGAACGGGGCGAACGACAGCGACTGCAGGGCGCCGAGCGGCAGCGCGAGCCACGGCGCGCCGGCGCGCAGGCCGCCGAGACGCTCGACGGCCGCCGGCGGCG
>JAPZRU010000009.1 GCA_027531255.1 Steroidobacteraceae bacterium
TGCAGCGCCGCTACATGTCGCTTGAGCCGCTGCGCACGCTCGTCGACAATCAACCCGCTCGGCTGGCGGCCGTCGTCAACTGAGCACGAGTCCGACCCAACCAGAACTCACGACTCGTACACCACGCCGCGGGACACGATCGTTTCGGGAACACGAAGGTCTCAAGCATCCACTTCGCTTTCGAGAGCGTCCGCTCGGAGCGGCGGTCGTCCTCGACGGCCTTCTCGAGCGAAGCGAGCCAGCTCTTCGCGATGACCTCGAAGGTCTGCTCGTTGGAGCGCTTCGTGCGCTGCCGCTCGAGGCTGGGATCGACGTTGGCGGCGAGGAGGCGGCGGGCGCCGGCCATGCGCTCGCGCGCATCGCTCAAGGAGACGTCCGGGTAGATGCCGAGCGACAGCATCTTCTCCGCGCCGTTCACCCGGTATCGGAAGCGCCACCACTTGGCGCCCGAAGGCTGCACGAGCAGCGTGAGGCCGCGTCCGTCGGCGAGTTTGTAGGGTCGCTCGCGAGGCTTCGCCTTGCGGATCGCCACGTCCGTGAGTCGCATCGGGAGTACCCTCTCTGGCACTCAGGCTGCGCTCACCCTAGCAGTAAACTATCGGTCCCAGTTTCCGAGTTCCTGTCGGAGTTACCCAGAAAGTTACCCGCACGCGAGGCGTGCTTGGGTGGGCGTCGCTGGGACGCCGTGAAACACGAAGTGCTTGTATTTCTGGGGAATTCAGCGCGTCCGCAAGAGGGATGGGACGGCGTGGGACACGCTGGGAAGCGTGAGTGGTGCCCAGGAGAGGACTCGAACCTCCACGGTGTTACCCGCTAGTACCTGAAACTAGTGCGTCTACCAATTCCGCCACCTGGGCACGGTGGTGCAGGGACCGGAAACCCCGCCAAACTAGCCGCGGAAGGTTACGGACGGCCCTCAGGCTTGTCAATCGAGCGGAGCGGTCCGGCGCGACGATTGGGGTACCATTCGAAAGCCCGGCGACGGAGCGCCGCGGCCAGAACGAAAACCAGCCCGAACCCAAGGACCCCATGCCCCGCCGTCCCCAGTGGCAGACCGACGATCCCCGTCGCGACGCCGAAGCCGAGCGCTACGAGAACCCCATCCCGAGCCGCGAGTACCTGCTGCAGGTGCTCCGCGAAGCCGGCGAACCGCTGACCGCCGACGCGCTCGCGCAGCGCCTGAAGCTGAAGGAAAAGGCGCAGCGCGCCGCGCTCGACAAGCGTCTCGGCGCGATGGTCCGCGACGGGCAACTGCTCCGGAACCGCAATGACGAGTACCTGCTGCTCGACCGCCTCGCGCTCGTGACCGGCACGGTGATCGGCCACCGCGACGGCTTCGGCTTCCTGAAGCCGGACGAAGGCGACGAGGACCTGTTCCTGTCGCCCGCGCAGATGCGGGAAGTCATGCACGGCGACCGCGCCGCGGTGCGCGTCGCGGGCCTCGACGCACGGGGCCGGAAGGAGGGCAGCATCGTCGAAGTGCTGGAGCGCAAGGTGAAGCAGGTCGCCGGCCGCTTCCACCTCGAGACCGGCATCGGCTTCGTCGTGCCCGACAACCGACGGATCGCGCACCGCGTCGCGGTGCCGGCGAAGGATCGCGGCGCGGCGCGCGACGGCAGCCTCGTCGTCGCCGAGATCGTGCAGCCGCCGTCGCGGCATTCCGAGGCGGTGGGACGGGTCGTGCGGGTGCTGCCCGAGGAGGGCGGCGTCGCCGCCACCGCGGTGGACCTCGCGATCGCCTCGCACCAGCTGCCCTACGAGTTCTCGGCCGCGGCGATCCGCGAGGCGCGCCGCTTCGGCAAGACGGTGACGGCCGCGTCCGTCGCCGAGACCGAGGAGGAGCGGATCGACCTGCGCGAGGTGCCGCTCGTCACGATCGACGGGGAGGACGCCCGCGACTTCGACGACGCGGTGTACGCGCAGCCGACGAAGACCGGCTGGAAGCTCCTGGTCGCGATCGCCGACGTCAGCCACTACGTGAAGCCGGGCATGGCGCTCGACGCCAACGCCCGCGAGCGCGCCACCAGCGTGTATTTCCCGAGCCGGGTGATCCCGATGCTGCCTGAGCAGCTGTCGAACCACCTGTGCTCGCTGATGCCGGACGTCGAGCGACTCTGCCTGGTCTGCGAGATGAGCGTCGGGCGCGACGGCAAGGTGGCGCGCTCGAAGTTCTACGCGGCGATCATGCGCTCGCATGCCCGCCTCACCTACACGCGCGCGGCCGAGATCCTGATCGAGCGCAGCCCGCGGGCGCGCGCGATGCTGCCCGAGCCCGTGCTCGACTCGCTCGAGTCGCTCTACGACGTCTACCGCGCGTTCCGCCGCCGCCGCGAGACGCGCGGTGCGCTCGACTTCGAGTCGAGCGAGATGAAGGTGGTCGTCGACGCGGAGGGCAAGGTCGCTGACCTTCGCGCCTACCCTCGCAGCGACGCGCATCGGCTCATCGAGGAATGCATGATCGCGGCCAACGTCGAGTCCGCGCGCTTCCTGAAGAAGAAGAGGATGCCGGCCCTGTTCCGCGTGCACGCGCAGCCGGACGAGGAACGCATCCTTGAGCTCAAGCGCTTCCTGGCGACTCGCGGCATCCTGCTCGAGACGCAGGGCGAGATTGATCCCGTGAAGCTGCAGGCCACGCTGCGGTCGGTGCAGGGCCGCCCAGACGCCGCGATGCTGGAGGGCATGATCGTCCGCTCGCTCGCGCAGGCGGTGTACCAGCCGGAGAACATCGGCCACTTCGGCCTCGCGCTCGACGAGTACGCCCACTTCACCTCGCCGATCCGCCGCTATCCGGACCTGCTCGTGCACCGCGCGATCCGACACGCGCTGAACGGCGGCACCGCGGACGATTTCTTGCACCCGGCACGCGAGATGGAGCACCTCGGGCAGGAGTGCTCGATGGCGGAGCGACGCGCGGACGAGGCCTCGCGCGACGTCACCGCGTTCCTGAAGTGCGAGTACATGCGGGACAAGGTCGGCGAGGAGTTCGACGGCGTCGTCACCGGCGTGGTCGCGTTCGGCCTGTTCGTGCAGCTGGACGGCCTGCAGGTCGACGGCCTCGTGCACGTCGCCACGCTCGGTCACGACTACTATCGCTTCGAGGAGGATCGCCGCACCCTGGTCGGCGACCGCACCGGGCAGCGCTTCACGCTGGGCGACAGGCTGCGCGTGCGGCTCGTGCGCGTGGACCCTTCGGAGCGGAAGATGGACTTCGAGCTGATCGAGAAGGCGGCGGCCGCGCATCATCCGCGGTCGCGCGCCGAAACGCGCGGCCACGGCAGCTTCCCGACCACGCCGCGTGGTGCCCGTCCGGGCGGCCGCAGGCAGGGGCCTAAGCCCGGCGGGCGGAGCCGCCGATGACCGAGGAAGTCGTCTACGGCCTGCACGCGGTGCGTGCTTTGCTCGAGAAGCGGCCGCAGGCCGTGCGGCGGCTGATCGTGCAGGCGAATCGCGGCGACCGGCGCGCGACGGAGGTCGTCGAGCTCGCGCGCGCGAAGGGCATCGCCGTGGAGACGCGGTCGCCGCAGGAGCTCGACAAGCTGGCCGGCGGCGGCGTGCACCAGGGCGCGGTCGCGCGCGTGGAGCCCTCGCAGCCGATCGACGAGGACGAGCTCTATACGCGCATCGAGACCGCGGCCGGCCCGCCGCTCGTGCTCGTTCTCGACGGCGTCCAGGACCCGCACAACCTCGGCGCGTGCTTGCGCACCGCGGATGCGGCCGGTGTGACTGCGGTGATCGTGCCGCGCGATCGCGCGACGGGTCTCACGCCCGTGGTGCGCAAGGTCGCAGCGGGTGCGGCCGAGACGGTCGCGTTCGCGCAGGTGACGAACCTCGCGCGCACGCTGCGCGACCTCAAGGAGCGCGGCCTCTGGATCGTCGGCACCGACGGCGAGGCCGAGCAGCTCCACCACGCGGCGAGCCTGACGGGGCCGCTCGCGGTCGTGCTGGGCGCGGAGGGCACCGGGATGCGCCGGTTGACGCGCGAGCACTGCGATTTCGTCGTCAGGCTGCCGATGCTGGGCGCGGTCGAAAGCCTCAACGTCTCGGTGGCGACCGGCGTGGTGCTGTACGAAGTGCTGCGTCAGCGCGCCGCCGCGTCCGGGGCCTAGACACCCGAACTGCGGGGCGACGTCCCGGCCGATCGCAGCACTACGGCCGCGGCGCCGCGGGCTTCGCGGACGGCCGCGAGGCGGCGGGTCTCCGCGGCGCGCACCGCCTCGACGGCATCCCGGGGCGATCCGGGCGGCGGGAGCCTCGATCCGGCCGCCCCGGTCGGGCTCCGTGCATCGGCGACGTCCTCGGCGGTCCCGAACGTGCCGCAGCCCGCTGCGGCCCCGGTCAGGACGATCAGCAGGGCGATTCGCCGGTCCCACCGCCTTCCTGCCTGTCCCACGGCCGTTGCTCCCCCGTTTCCGAACCCTCGCTGCGTCAAGGGTTTGCAATTGCACGGCGGGGGCTAACCCGCTATGCTGCGCGCCCTTTCGCCGGACCCGGTCCGGCGGAGCATTCCGGATCGACCCGAAACCACTCCCGCACGGAGGCCCGCGCCTTCAGAGGCCGAGCGTAACAGGTTGATTCTCCTTGCCGCACCGGGCTTCACCCCCGGGCGGCTCACAGCCACAGGGAGCACAAGGTGAGACACTACGAGATCGTGTTCCTGGTCCACCCGGACCAGAGCGAGCAGGTCCCGGCCATGATCGAGCGCTACAAGAGCATGATCACGGCCACCGGCGGTGCCATCCACCGCCTCGAGGACTGGGGTCGGCGCCAGCTGGCGTACCCGATCGCCAAGGTGCACAAGGCGCACTACGTGCTGATGAACATCGAGTGCGACGGCAAGACGCTGTCGGAGCTCGAGGGTGCGTTCCGCTTCTCCGACGCCGTGATCCGCCACCTGACGGTGCGGATGAACGCCGCCGTCACCGAGCCCTCGCCGATGGCCAAGGCCGGCGACGAGAAGGGCGACGGCGAGCGTGGCGACCGCGAGGACCGCGGTGACCGCGGCGAGCGTCGCGAGCGCGACGACCGCCTCGAAGGCCGCGGCGAGTAAACCGGAGGACACATCATGGCGCGTTATTTCCGCCGCAAGAAGTTCTGCAAGTTCACGGCCGACGGCGTCGAGCAGATCGACTACAAGGATCTCGCGACGCTGAAGAACTACATCACCGAGACCGGCAAGATCGTGCCGAGCCGCATCACGGGCACGCGCTCGTTCTACCAGCGCCAGCTCGCGGAGGCAGTGAAGCGCGCGCGGTTCCTCGCGCTGCTGCCGTACACCGACCAGCACTGACGGAGTCCGCGTCCGGTCCGGGCCGTCGTCGCGCCAGCGACCGGCGGCCGGGGCCGCACGCCCCGCACGCATGCAACGCTTCGCGGAGTGGCTGACCACCTCGCGCGCCCGCGCTCTCGTGGGCGCGGCGGTGCTCGCGTTCCTGGCCCTGCTGCTGCCGTTCGGCTCGTGGCTGCCGGGAGCGCTCGTCGTGCTGCTCGCGGTGCATGCGGCCTCCCGCGTGCAGAACGTCGCCGGCCCGACGGAGGGCACCGGCGCCGTGCTGCCCGGTGGCCGCACGGGCCAGGTGCTCGACGACCGCGCGGCCGCGCTGGTCGCGGCGTTCACGCTGGCCTGGTGGCTGCTGTCGGCCGGTGCCGGGGCGGTGCCGTCGGCGCTGGTCACGACGGCGCTGATCCTGCCGCCGTTCCTGATCGGCCGGCTGCTCGCGCGCGGCGTGCCGCTCACGCTCACGTTCCAGTTCACGACGCTCGGCGCGCTCGCGTTCCTGTGCGTAGTGCACCTGGTGCTCGCGGATCCGCCGGGCGTCTGGCGGCCGTTCCTCGAGAAGCTGGCCGCCGAACTCGACCGCATGGGCGCGATGATGTCGAACGTCGGCTCCGGCCGTCGGCCGCAGGACGCGGAACTCATCGAGGCCTCTGCCGCCCGGATGTGGGGCGTCGTCACGTGGCTGCTGCTGCTGAACACGATGGTCGCGGCGTTCGCGGGTCTCTGGTGGGCCGGGCTCGCCGCGAAGCAGCCGCGGCTCGGGCCGGCGTTCCGCCAGCTGAAGGCGGGCCGCACGCTCGCGGTGGTCGCGCTGGTGGTCACGGTCGCGACGCTCGCGTTCGGGTGGAACCTCGCCGCGGACGCGACGTGGGTGTTCCTCGGCGCGTTCGTGCTGCAGGGCCTCGCGGTGCTGCACGCGATGCACCACCTGTTCGGCCTCGGGACGCACTGGCTGGTCGGCACCTACGTGCTGCTGTTCCTGCCGTTCACCACCGTGTTCGTGCTCGGCGGCCTCGCCGTGTTCGGCTTCCTCGACAACTGGTACCCGCTGCGCGAGCGGCTGGCCGCCCGGGACCGCCGCGGCGGTCCGGGCGGGACTTGAGCCCGCGCGACGCTTCGTTTCCCCTCACAAGTTCCCACTGAATCGACAGGTGCTTCCATGGAAGTGATCCTCCTCCAGAAGGTTGCGAATCTCGGCAACATCGGCGACCGCGTGAAGGTGAAGTCCGGCTACGGCCGCAACTTCCTGCTGCCGACGGGCAAGGCCACTCTGGCCACGCCCGCGAACGTCGCCAAGTTCCAGGCGCAGCGCGCCGAGTTCGAGAAGAAGGCGGCGGCCGACCTGGCGGACGCCGAGCGGCGCGCTGCGGCGCTCAAGGACTTCCGCCTCGAGATGAAGGCGAAGGCCGGCAGCGAGGGCAAGCTCTTCGGCTCGATCGGCACCGCGGACATCGCCGAGGCGCTGACCGAGGCGGGACACGCGGTGGAGCGCGCGGAAGTGCGCATGCCCGCGGGCCCGATCCGCACCGTCGGCGAGCAGACGCTCACGATCCACCTGCACACGGACGTGAACGTCGACATCGTCGTCGCGGTCGCCGCGGAAGAGTGATCGACGCGCAGGTCGCGGGCCGCCGCAGGTCGGCGGCCGCGATCCGCGGGGTGCGAAATTGCGTGTCGCGCGGTGCATGATGCGCGCCCTCGCCGCACCCGTACGGCCCAGCCCCGGCGCATGCTTCCCGTGCGCCTGGGCCGCGCGTCCCGGGCTGGTTTTCACGGCTTTTCCCCGCCAAACCGGCGCCTCGGAACGGTGCGTTTGCGGGTAGAATCGGGCGCATTCCATCTGCTCCCCCGAGGCTTCCGATGGCCACCGCGGCCCCCCGGCGCTTTGCCGACGGACCGGAGTCCCTCCGGTTGCCGCCCCATTCGATCGAATCGGAACAGGCCGTGCTCGGCAGCCTGCTGCTCGACGCGTCCGCGTGGGACGCCGTCGCGGACCTGATCCAGGCCGCGGACTTCTATCGTCGCGACCACCAGCTGATCTTCGAGGCCATCGCCGAGGTCGTGGAGTCCCGCGGTCCGTGCGACGCCATCACCGTGTCCGAGGCACTGACGCGCCGCGGCCAGGTCGACGAGGTCGGCGGGCTCGCGTATCTCGCGCGGCTCGCGAAGGACACCCCGAGCGCGGCCAACGTCCGGGCCTATGCGGGCATCGTCCGCGAGAACGCGTTGCTGCGCGCGCTGGTTTCGGCCGGCGGCGCGATCGCCTCCAGCGCGCTGGAGGCGCAGGGCCGCACCGCCACCGAACTGGTCGACGAAGCGGAGCGGAAGGTCTTCGAGATCGCCGAGCGCGGCACGCGCACGCGGGCGGGCTTCCAGGCCGTGAAGGAGATCCTGCCGACCACGATCGATCGCATCGACATGCTCCACAGCAACCCCGGCGCGTTCACCGGCGTGCCGACGGGCTATACGGAGCTCGACAGGATGACGACCGGCTTCCAGCCGGGCGACCTGATCATCATCGCGGGCCGCCCGTCGATGGGCAAGACCACGCTGGCCGTGAACATCGCCGAGAACGCGGCGATCGATCGCGGGATCCCGGCGGCGATCTTCTCGATGGAAATGTCGGCGGAGCAGGTGACGCTCCGCATGATCTCCTCGCTCGGACGCGTCAGCCAGGGGCCGCTGCGCACGGGCCAGCTGTCCGCGGAGGACTGGCCGCGGATCACGACGGCCACCGAGATCCTCTCGAAGGCGCCGATCTACATCGACGAGACGCCGGCGCTCACGCCCACCGACATGCGCGCCCGCGCGCGTCGCCTGAAGCGTGAGAAGGGCCTCGGGCTCATCGTGGTCGACTACCTGCAGCTGATGCAGGTCGCGGGCAACAAGGAGAACCGCGCTACCGAGATCTCGGAGATCTCGCGCAGCCTGAAGGCGCTCGCGAAGGAACTGCACTGCCCGGTGATCGCGCTGTCGCAGCTGAACCGCAGCGTCGAGCAGCGCACCGAGAAGAAGCCGGTGATGTCGGACCTGCGCGAATGCGTGGTCGGAGACACGCGGGTGTGCCTTGCGGACGGGCGTCGCGTACCGATCCGTGAACTGGTCGGCCAGACGCCGCGGGTGCTGGCGATGGACGAGCGGCAGAAGATCGTCGCGGCAGAGTCCGACCTGGTCTGGTCGGTCGGCGTGAAGCCGGTCTTCCGGGTTTCGCTCGCGAGCGGCCGAACGCTGACCGCGACGGCGCAGCACCGCGTCTACACCGGGGCGGGGTGGCGGCCGGTCGGAGAACTCCAGCCCGGCGCACGTTTCGCCGTTGCCCGCCGCATGCCCGAGGTCGAGAGCCCCGAGCCGTGGCCGGAGCATGAACTCGTCCTGCTCGGCCATCTGGTCGGAGACGGCAGCTATCTCGTGCATCAGCCCCTGCGCTACACGACCGCGTCCGAGTCGAACAGCGAGGCGGTGCGTGGCGCGGCCGAAGCGCTCGGCAGCACCGTGACGCGTCACGCGGGTCGCGGCGCCTGGCACCAGTTGGTGATCGGCGGGAACGGCGATCGCTGGCATGCGCGTGGGGTCGGGGCTTGGCTCAAGCGCCTCGGCATCTTCGGGCAGAGGTCGCACGAGAAGCGACTGCCGGCCTCCGTGTTCCGCCTCCCCGAAGCACAGCTGGGGCTCCTGCTGCGTCACCTGTGGGCCACCGACGGCTGCATCCACGTCCGCAAGCCCAGTCAGCGTGGCGCGGCACGCGTCTACTTCGCGACCTCGAGCGAGGGCCTCGCGCAAGACGTCGCCGCGCTGCTGCTTCGCCTGGGCATCGTCGCGCGCCTGCGTACCACTGCGAGTACCAGGGGCCGCGCAGTGCATACCGTCGACGTGAGTGGCACGGAACAGCAGCAACTGTTCCTGGACCGCGTCGGAGCCTTCGGTCCTCGCGAGGCGCCCGCGGCGGTGCTGCGGGAGCAGCTGGCGTCGATCACGCCCAACCCCAACGCCGACACCCTCCCGCTGGAAGCGTTCGCGGACGTCCGTCGTGCGATGGTCTCGAATGGCGTGAGCAGGCGCCGCATGGCGTCGATGCGCGGAACTGCCTACGGCGGCACGAGTCACTTCTCGTTCGCCCCAGGTCGCGGAACGCTCGCGTCCTACGCGAAGCTGCTCGATGACGATGCGCTGTCGCGCTGGGTCGAGTCGGACCTGTTCTGGGACCGCGTGGTCGCCGTCGAGCCCGCAGGCGAGCAGGAAGTCTTCGATCTGACCGTGCCGGGGCCCGCAAGCTGGCTCGCCGACGGCCTCGTCAGTCACAACTCGGGCGCGATCGAACAGGATGCAGACCTGATCCTGATGATCTATCGCGAAGAGGTCTACGAGCCCAACACCACGCGCAAGGGCATCGCGGACGTGATCATCACGAAGCAGCGCAACGGCCCGACCGGCGAAGTGCACCTCGCGTTCCTCGGCGAGTACACGCGCTTCGAGAACCTCGTCGCCGAAGCCTACGGCGAGGGGGCGTTCCGCTGAGCGCCTGCGGGCGGGACGACGCGGATGCCGCGCCTCCGTCCGTGCCTTCGGCGCCGGGGCCCGTCGACCGCCTGCGCTCGGCCTGGTACGGGTTCTGGTTCGCGCTCTCGGAGCGCACGGGTCGTGTGCGTGGCCCGCGCGCGGAGACGCCCTGCGGCGAACTCGGGAATCTCGCGCCGGAGGCGCGAGCGCGCGTGGACTCGCTCCGCGCGCACTACGCCGTCGCGTTCGAACGGCGTTACGCGGCGCGCTCGGCGCTGCTGAACTACGAGTATCTCGACCTGCTCGACGCTGCGAGCGCCGAGTGGGGCTGGGAGCCGCCGCGCGGCGGCGAAGTGCACGACGTCGGCTGCGGCGGCTTCGCGTACGCCGCCGCCCTCCATCGCTGGTTCGCGCCGCGGCGGCTCGTCGGCATCGACGTCGAGGGGCACCGTCGGCTCCAGGGTGGCGTCACGCGGCACGAGCGCGTGCTCGGTCACCTCCAGGGCCTCGCCGGTGCGGAGTTCGTCGTCGCCGACTATCGCGAGTACGCGGAGCGTGCCGACGTGCTGACCGCTTTCTTCCCGTTCGTGACACCCGGACCCGTGCTCGGTTGGCGCCTGCCGCTCGGCCTGCTCGATCCGTCGACGCTGTTCGGCGCGATGCGCCGCAACCTTCGACCGGGAGGGCTGCTGCTGATGGTCAATCACGGCGCCGAGGAAGCGGCCGTCGCGGCCCGCGAGGCGACCGCTGCCGGTTTCGCACTGCGCGGCCGCGTCGAGCGGGAGCGGCTCGGCGGCGAGCCGCCCTGGCCGGTCGTCGTCTCGACGTGGTGCTGAGCCGCGCCACCGGCGCGTGGGAAGGCCCCATCGGCGGAGTGCAGCGGCTGCCCGTCACTGCAGCGTGCGGCCACGTAGACCGACTGCACTTCCGGCAGCACGACGACGGCCTCGCGCGCCGCCGTTGCCGGGCGTTGCCGCTGCTGCTGCGCGCCGCGGCTGACGGATGTCGCCGCGTTCCGCGACGGCGTATCCTTGCGGGCCGAGCGCGACCCCGGGTCGCCCGAGGCCAGGCCGGAGGAGCGAGTGGAACTGCCGTTCGAATGCCAGCCGACACTCGAGGGCGAGCGCCTGACGCTGCGACCGCTGCTGGCGACGGACCACGATGCGCTCTACGCGGTCGCGAAGGACCCGCTGATCTGGACGCAGCACCCGTACCACGATCGCTGGCGGTCGGACGTCTTCCGGCGCTTCTTCGACGCCGGTCTCGCCAGCCGCGGCGCACTCGTCGCCATCGACCGCGCGGCCGGCGCGATCGTCGGGTCGTCGCGCTACGGCCACCATGATGCCGCGGCGCGCGAGATCGAGATCGGCTGGACGTTCCTCGCGCGATCGCACTGGGGCGGCACGTACAACGCCGAGATGAAGCGACTGATGCTCGACCACGCGTTCAGGTTCGTCGACACCGTGGTCTTCACGGTCGGCGCGGGCAACCTGCGCTCGCGGCGCGCGGTCGAGAAGATCGGTGGCGTCCTTCGCAGCTGCGCGATGCGCGACGGCATCGAGCACTGCGTCTACGCGCTGACGCCCGACGCCTGCACGTTGCCGCTCGCGCGGCGCGGCTGATCGCAAGGTTAGGCCGATTGGCCGATTGGCCGATTGGCCGGCGCGGCCGGGGGCAGGCCGTCGGTGGCGGTCGGAACGCCGCCGTCCGGCCGGACCTCGGCGTCTGGCCTGCTCACGGCCGGTTGAACAGGCGGTCCAGCCGTTCGCGCACCTTGTCCTCGACCTTCTGCTTGACCTCGTCGCGGCGCTTCTCGACTTCCTGCTTCACGCGCGCCCTCGCCGCATCGGACAGGTCTGGACGCACCTTGTAGTCGCGCACCGTGCCGGTGATGGACACCGGGATCTCGATCGCGCGCAGGTCCGCGAGGCTCGCCTGGGCGCCGGCGGCCGGCACTTCGCGTACGACCGTCGTGAGCCGGTAGTCCACCGCCTGGTCGGCGAGCCGGAACGTGCCCGATCCGCGCATCTGCAGGACGTCGGTTTCGACGCGGATCGGGTCGCTCGCGAGCACGCCGCGCTCGAGCCGCGAGTTCGCGACCAGCGTGCGGAACGGCGTGCGCGGCGGGCCGCTGCGCGCCGGCAGCGCCTGCCGGCGAAACAGCGCCTGCGCGCGCTGGAGTTCGTACGTGACGTCGAGGCCCTCGAGCGCGCCGCCGACTATCTCGATGTCGATCGGGCCCGTCAGGGCGTCGATCAGCGCGCGATCGGTGGTGCCGCTACCGGCCAGCTTCGCGGTCAGATTCGCGCGGCCGGACAGGCGATCCGACTTCGCATAGGCCGTGATCGCCGCGCCCAGGTCGAAACCCCGGACCTCGTGCGTCATCGTGACGCCGAGCGCGGTGCGCTTCGCGTCCAGTCGCAGGTCGCCGACGTAGCTGCCGCCGAAAGCGCGGGCGGCCGGCTGCAGACGCACGTCGCCGTCGCGGGCGGCGAGCGCGAGCTTCAGGTCGGACAGCGGCAGCGCGGCCAGCGTCGCACGGCCGATCGCGAAGCGGCCTTCGGCGTTCAGTGCGCGCAGCGCCTCGACCGGCAGCGGCGACGGCGGTGCCGGCGGCGAGGCGGAGGGAGCGGCGTCGGCCGTGCCCGGTGCGGGTGCGCGATAGGCATCCACGTCGAGCGCGTCGACCGCGAGGTCGAACGAAAGCCGCAGCGTCTCCAGATCTTCGACGGCGACGCGGCCCTTCAACCGCGAGCGGTCGAGCGTCACGTCGAGTTCTTCGAGCGCGGCCCGGGTCGGCGTGACGCGGAACGCGCCCGAGCCGGCCAGCTTCGTGAACGCCCAGTCCGCGCGCGTGCGCGGCACTTCGACGCCGAACGCGGTCGCGAGGGCGCGCGGGTTCTGCTCGGCCAGCGTCAGCCGGCCGGTCAACAGCCGGTCATCGAACAGTCGCTCGCCGGCGATCTCGAGGCCGACGCCGAGTTCGCCGTAGCGGACCTGGAGGGTCGTCGGCTCGAGCCGGCCGGCCGCCCAGTCGAGTGCGAGTCGCGTGCCGCTCGCCGAGAACGGCGTCGGCTTGGCATCCGCCGCGCTCGTCGTCACCGCCGGGCCCGCGGCAGCGGCCGTACCCGTCGCAGTTGCCGGTGCGGGCTGCCGTTCGCCCTCCAGCGTCCAGTTCGCCAACTCGAGCCGCGAGGCCGCCGTGTCGACGCGCGTCTCGGCCTCGAATGCGAGTCGCGTCGCGGCCGTGTTCTCGCCGGCGTCCAGCAGCGCCGACAGTTCCACCCGCGTCGGGGTGCCGCCGCCGATGGCGCCGGTCGTCACCGCGAGATCGCGCACGCGCGTCACGCTGCTCTTGGCGAGGTCGCGCAGCGTCAGCGCGCCGCGCGTGACGTCGAGTCCCGCGATCTGCAGGCTCTCCAGTCGTGGGCCGCCGCCATCCCGGGCGGGCTCCCTGGACTCTGCCAGGTCGCTCCAGTTGTTCCGCCCGTCGGCGAGCGTCACGAGTTCGACCTGCGGCGCGTCGATCGCGATACGTCGGATCTCGATGCGCCGCTGCAGCAGCGGCAGCAGCTTCACGCCGACGCGCGCACGCTCGGCGCGCAGCAGCGGCGGTGCGTCGAAGCCCGGCGGGTTGCCGAGCGCCACGCCGCTCACGTCGAGCGCGATCCATGGGAACAGCGCGAGTTCCATGTCCCCCTCGAGCGTCAGCTGCCGTCCGGTCGCGGCCTCCACGCGTGCCGCGACCTCGTCGCGGTAGTCGTTCGGATCGACCAGCAGGACGACGGCGACGAGCGCCAGCACGACGAGCGCCACGAGGCCGCCGAGCCCGACGGCGATCCACTTGAGTGCCTTCACGCGTACGATGGTCGCGAGGTCGCGGCAGGCGCGTCAACCCGCGGGGTCCGTCGGCCCGGCCCGCCGTGGTCACGGCGGAGAGTTCTGGGCCGACGCGCCCGCGTTGTTGCAAGATCCGCTCCCGCGCACGCCGTGCGGCGTGCGCGGGTGCCGACGTGGCACGGAACGTGCTGCCTCCGCGATCACGGCATCGAACCGCGACAGGAGGCATCATGGCCACCGGACGACGGGGCAGGGACGCGGGTGCGTCCGCCACGCAGCCCTCGGCGCACGGCGCGCAGAACGACCTGGGAGCCATCCGGAACCTCGACGAATGGAAGACCGGCGACGAGCCCCTCACCGCCGCCCAGCGGTCCCACCTGCACACGCTCGCGGCGGAGGCGAGGGAGCGGGTGGACGACGAGGGCATGACCAAGGCGGACGCGGCGAGGAAGATCGGGGAACTGCAGCGGAAGACGGGCCGCGGCCAACCGCGCCGGTGGTCGACGGGCGGCTGCGGCTCAACAAATACCTGAGCGAGCGGGGGCTCTGCTCGCGTCGCGAGGCGGACGCATGGATCGCGACCGGCCGCGTCACCGTGAACGGCGCGGTGGCGACGCTCGGCACGCAGGCGGGACCCGCCGACGACGTGCGCGTGGACGGCCGGCCGGTCGGCGAGCCCATGCGCCACGTCTATCTCGCGCTGCACAAGCCGGTGGGCATCGAATGCACCACCGATACGCGCGTGCCACACAACATCGTCGACTTCGTGGCACACCGGGAGCGCATCTTCCCGATCGGCCGGCTCGACAAGGACTCCGAGGGGCTGATCCTGCTGACGAACGACGGCGACATCGTCAACCGCCTGCTGCGCGCGGAGCATCGGCACGAGAAGGAGTACGTCGTCACCGTCGATCGACCGGTCACCGACGAATTCCTGCGGGGCATGGCCTCGGGCGTCCGCATCCTCGGCCAGGTCACGCGGCCGTGCCGCGTCGAGCGAGTGGCGAAGAACGTGTTCCGGATCGTGCTGACGCAGGGACTGAACCGGCAGATCCGGCGCATGGCGAAGGAGTTCGACTACACCGTGCGGCGGCTCGTGCGCGTGCGTTTCGTCAACGTGCGCCTCGACGGGCTGCCGGCGGGCCGCTGGCGCAACCTCACGCCGGCCGAACTGCGCGGCCTGCTCGGCGACGCTGTCGCGTAGCGGCGTGCCGCGGACGCCCGGGGCGGCGCCGCTTGCGCGCGCGTCTGCCCGGTACGCTTCCTGCAAGCGGAGGCTTCGCGCGGCGCGCGGCCGCAGGGCCGCACGCTCGCCGCGCCGCGGGTCGTCAGAGCACGAGGAGCGCATGAAGGAGCCGTCCCGAGTTCGCGTCGAAGCCGCCGAGGTCGACCAGTCGCTGCGGTTCCCGCCGCCTCGTGCCGGGAACGGGCTGCGATTCCTGCGCGGCTTCCTGCGCCGGCCGCCGAGCGTGGCGTCCATCGTGCCGAGTTCGCGCTTCCTGGCGGCCCGCGTGACCGCGACGGCCCTGTCGGGCGACCGACGCCACGTGGCGGACGCTTCGTCGCCTACCAGTTCCGCCCGCACGTCGCGCGCTTCGCGACGCCGTTGTTCGGCCCACCCGATGCCACGTTCGAGCCGCGGAACATGCCGCCGATGACCATGTACGCGTGGCGTAAGCCGCGGCCGTCGTGACCGGGCCGCGACGGATCGGCGTCGGCGTCGAGACCGTCACCCTGCTCCGAGCCTGCTATGCTCGCGGCCCGCGCCGCCCGCCGCCCCTCCGGCCCGCCGCGCCGCACGTCCCCCCCGTTTCGAAGGTTTCCCCACCCGATGTCATCGTTCGCCGATTTCGGCCTGCACGCCGACCTGCTCCGTGGCCTCGAGGAACTCGGCTTCGCCAAGCCGACGCCGATCCAGTCCGACGCGATCCCCCACGGCCTCGCCGGTCGCGACCTGCTGGCGTGTGCCGCCACCGGCAGCGGCAAGACCGCCGCCTTCCTGCTGCCCATCGTGCAGCACCTGATCGCGAAGCCGCGCGGCCGCACGCGCGCGCTCGTGCTGGCGCCCACGCGCGAACTGGCCGCGCAGATCCTCCAGGACCTCGAGGAGATCGCCGTGCACACGCCGGTGTCCGGCGCCGCGATCTTCGGCGGCGTCGGCCACGGGCCGCAGGAGCATGCGTTCCGCACGCAGGTGGACGTGATCGTCGCTACGCCCGGCCGGCTGCTCGATCACCTGAAGGAGCCGTACGCGAAGCTCGACCACCTCGAGTTCCTGGTGCTCGACGAGGCCGACCGGATGCTCGACATGGGCTTCCTGCCCGACATCCGCCGCGTGCTGAAGTACGTGCCCGCGAAGCGGCAGACGCTGTTCTTCAGCGCGACGATGCCGCCGCCGATCGCGCAGCTCGCGAAGGAGATGCTGAAGGATCCGGCGACCATCAACCTCGAGCGCCAGAGCACGCCCGCGACCGGCATCATGCAGGCGATCTATCCGGTCGCGCAGGAACTGAAGAGCGTCCTGCTCCTCAAGATCCTCGAGCGCGGCGACATGAACGAGGCGCTGGTGTTCACGCGCACGAAGCATCGCGCGAACCGGCTCGCCGAGTTCCTCGTGAAGCGCGGCGTCGCGGCGGAGCGCATCCACGGCAACCGCTCGCAGAACCAGCGCACGCAGGCGCTCGAGGGCTTCAAGAACGGCACCTATCGCGTGCTGGTCGCGACCGACATCGCGGCGCGCGGCATCGACGTCGAGGCGCTCGGCCACGTCGTCAACTTCGACGTGCCGCTCGTGCCCGAGGACTACATCCACCGCATCGGCCGGACGGGCCGCGCGGAGATGACCGGCGAGGCGTTCACGTTCGTCGCGCCGGACGAGGAGCAGGAACTGCGCCAGATCGAGAAGGTGCTCGGCAAGCGGCTGCCGCGCGTCACGGTGCCGGACTTCGACTACGCGGCGAAGCCCGAGGCGAGGCTCGAAGTGCCGCTGCAGGAGCGGATCGCCGCGATCCGCGCGAAGAAGGCCGAGGACCGCGCGCGCTCGCAGGCGAAGGGGCAGGGCCGTGCGGGCGGCGGGCACGCGCGGGCAGCCCACGGCGGCCAGGGCAGCGCGCGCAGCGTCCAGGCCGGCGGGGGGCACGGCGGCGGTCGTGGGGTCGCTGCAGGTCGTGCGTCGCACGACGCCTATTTCCCGCGCGGGGCTTCGAGCGGCGGTGGCGGTGGCGGTGTCCCCGGCGCTCGCGGCCCATCCGGCGGCGCGCGTGCGGGCGGCAGCCGCTCCGGCGGTGGACGCCCGGGCGGCGGCGGTCGAGGCGGCGGTGGTCGCAGCGGCGGCGGTCGAGGCGGTTACGGCCGCTAGTCGTCGGCAGCGGTGCGCTGGCGCGCGGCAGCGGCGCGCCTAGGGCCGTCTCAGGCCTCGAAGCCGACAGGGCCCGGCCGATTCGAGGCCGGGCGCGGATCGCTCGAGCGAGCGCGGCTCAGTGGGAGAAGAAGCCCATCTTCACGCCGGCGAGCGTGATCACGTCGTTGTCGTCGAGCCGGCGCGCCTGCGGGCCGATCGGCGTGCCGTTCACCAGCGGGAACTCGTCGTCCAAGCCGCCGTCGACGTGGACGAGGTAGTAGCCGTCCGCGCGCCGAGTGATTGCGGCGACCTGGATGCCCGGTCGGCCGAGCGTCGTCAGCGCCTTCACGAGTTCGAGTTCGCGGCCGGCGAACGCGCCCGACAGGACCTGCAGCTTCGCCTTCGGCGGCGCCGCGTTCTGCGCGTGACCGTTCCCGGCGGCGGCACCGTTGGCGCCGTTCGCATGCGCGGGACGGGGCGGGGCCTTCGGGGTCTTCATCGCGCGGATGCGGTCCTCCAGCGCCGCGGAGGGCTGGATGACCATCGTCTTCTCGAACTCGTCTGGCTCGTTCTCGGCGGCCTGGCTGTCGACGAACCGCAGCTGGTGGTGGCCGCAGATGATCACGTCGCCGTTCTGCAGCGCGTGCTTCTTGATCAGCTTGCCGTTGACGTAGGTACCGTTCGTCGAGTTCAGGTCCTCGAGGAACGAGTCGTTCAGGATGTTGATGATGAGGGCGTGGTGGCCGCTGACCGCCGGGTTGTCGATGCGGACGTCGTTGTCCGGGAGCCGGCCGATCGTGTACCGCTCCTTGTTCATGTTGTATTCGGCAAGCACCTGGCTGTCCAGGCTGAGGAGCAGTCTAGCCATCGGTGTACGCCCCTGAGAATCCAATCATTTGCGCGGCAGGCTTCACGTCCGGCGCGATCAGCCGAACCACCCCAGTATTTTGTCAAGTATGGACCGGCGCGCGGGGAACCAGTCAATGACCTGCGTCATGATTACCGAGATGTTGTCGCGCCCGCCGTGCTCGTTCGCGAGCTGCACGACCTGCCTCAAAACCATCTCTAGATTATCGTTGAAAGTGCTGATAGTTAAGTGAATATCGTCGTCCTCGACCATGTCGGACAGCCCGTCCGAACAGAGGACGTAGAGGTCGCCCTTGGCGACCGGGTATTCCTTGATCTCGACTTCGACGGTGGCCTCGACGCCGAGCGCGCGCGTCACGTAGTTCTTGTTGGTCGAGCGCGCCGCTTCCTCGGCGGAGTAGAAGCCGCGATCGACCAGTTCCTGCAGCAGCGAGTGGTCGAGCGTCAGCTGCTCGAAGCGGTCGTTCCGCAGGCGGTAGAGGCGGGAGTCGCCGACGTGCGCGACGATCGCCCTGTTGTCGTAGAACAGGACCGCCACGACTGTGGTGCCCATGCCCTCGCACTGGGGCTGGGTCTTCGAGGTCTGGTGGATGATCTTGTTCGCGCGGAGGATCGCGTCGCGCAGGATGATGCTCGGCCGCATCAGGCCGGTGTCGCGGTCTACCCCGCGCAGTTCCTGGACCTGGAAGGCCTCGCGGACGAGGTTGACGATGGTCTTGACCGCGATGCCGCTCGCGACCTCGCCGGCGTTGTAGCCGCCCATGCCGTCGGCCAGCACGTAGAGGCCGATGTCCGGGTCCGAGCCGATCGCGTCCTCGTTGTGCTCCCGTACCTTGCCGGTGTCGGTGAGGAGGAAGCCCTTGACCTTGCCGCGCACGCGCCGGGGTTCCCCGCTCAGGCCTTCAGGCTGCGCGCGCAGGCGCGCAGGGCCCTAGCCATGTCGGCGGCCGTGGCGTAACGGTCGGCCGGATCCTTGGCGAGCGCCTTGTCGACGATCAGGCCGACGCAGGGCGGGAGGTCCGGGCGAATGGTGCGCAGGGGCGGGTGTGGCGCGTTGGCTATCTTGTCCATGAGGCCGGTCATCGAATCGGCTCTAAACGGCAGCAGCCCCGCCAGGAGCTGGAATAAGGTAACACCGAGCGAGAACAAGTCCGAGCGTCCGGTCACAAATCGTCCCTCGAGCTGCTCGGGGGCCATGAACGACGGGGTACCGAGCACGATGCCGGTGCGCGTCGCGCTCGAGTTCGTCAGTCGCGCGATGCCGAAGTCGGTGATCTTCGCGTCGAGGTTCTGGGGGTCGACGATCACGTTCGCGGGCTTCACGTCCCGGTGCACCACGTCCTGACGGTGCGCGTAGTCGAGCGCGTCGGCGATGCGCGCGACGATTTCGAGCACGTGCGCGGCCGGCAGCAGCCGGTCGGACACGGCGTGCTCGGACAGCATGCGGCCCTGCACGTATTCCATCGCGATCCAGGCGACGGCGCCGTCCTCGCCGGCGTCGTAGACCGTGACGATGCCGGGGTGGCTGAGCCGGCCGGCCATCTCCGCCTCGCGGAAGAAGCGCGCCCGCGCCTCGGCAAGATCCTGCTCCTCGAACTCCTCGGCGATGGGGAGCGCCTTGATCGCCACGACGCGGTTGATGTGCGGATCGCGACCGAGATAGACCGTGCCCATCGCGCCCCGGCCGAGTTCGCGCTCCAGTTCGTACCGGCCGAGCCGCGGTTTCGGCGGCCGCTTGACGCGGCCGAGCAGCAGGTCCGCGACGTCGGCGCGCGAGGGTTCCTCGGCCCGAGCGCGCAGCGCGTCGCTGATCTCGCGCAGTGAGGTGGGCGGCGCCGGCGCGCCGGCTGCAGTCCCATTCCGGCCCGCGTGCTCGGGTCCGGGCGTGCCGCGGTCGGGCGCGAGGGGTGCGGTCTGTTCGGGCGGTGCGGTATCCGGCGGCGGCCGCCGCTCGCGTTCCGCGACGAACGCGGGTCGGGCCGTGCCTGCCGGCCGCATGGGCGGCGCGGCCGCTCGCCGGCTCGCGCCGTCCGGCGCGCGGGAAGCCACAAGCGTCGTAGCCACCGTCGCGAGCACGAAGGCCGCGGCGGGCACGACCATCGGCAGCCACAGACCGCCCTGCGCGAGCAGCACGACCTCGATCGCCAGCAGCAGGAACGCGGCCAGCAGCGTCAGGGCGATCGCCGCGCCCGGCCGTACGCCGCTCCCGAGCCAGGCCGCCCACGGCGCCGCCAGCAGCAACAGCGCGATCGAGGCCCACGGCGCCCAGACCGGGACGATCGCGTAGCGGCCCTCGACGAGGCTCGCGATGCGCAGCGCGAGCGCCTCGGCGGCCGGCATCGCGGCGGCCGTCGGCACCGGGACCGCGTCACGCGAACTGCCAATCACGACGATCCGACCGGCGACCGCCAGCGGTGGGACGCGGCCTGCCGTGTAGTCCGAGAAACGCTGGCGCTCGAGTCCTCCCGGCGTCCCGGCGCGACGCCCATAGTAGGGCACCCACGCGCCGTCGGGGTTGACGCGGAATCCGGTCTGCACCGGCAGCGAGGCGGTGACGCGTTCACCCGTGGTCACCGCACGCGCTTGGGCTGCGGTGGCCGCCGCATACGCGAGCGAGGGTCGGCGCTCCGCACCGACGACGAGCGATTCACGCCTGTACACGCCGTCCGCGTCGGGCGCCTGCGTCGGATCGACGCCGACGGCCGATGCGCGGCGCGCCAATCGCTCGAGCGGCGGGTCGGCGTCGGGGCGGGCCCGCAGCACGACGTTGCCGGCCGCGGCGATCGCCTGCTCGAGCCGTGCGTCGTGGTCGAGTTCGGCGGCCCAGGCCTGCAGTCGCGCCCGCGTCGCGGGATCCGTGGTCGATTCCGGGCCGTCGAGGAACGCCCGCACCCGGGTGAGGTCCGGGCTGCCGGACGGCTGCTCGAGCGGTCTCGCGATGACGACGGTCGTCGCGCCGTCGCGGCGCAGTCGTTCGATGGCGACCGCCAGTTCGCCGCGCGTCGCGTCGCCCTCGCCGCCGCCCGTGTCGAGCCAGGTCACCGGCGCGGTCACCGGTGTGTCCGCCGCGGACTGCACGACGGCGAGCAGTGCGCCCTCGAGCCGCGCCTCGAGCCCCTCGGCCGCCGAGTGGGCGAGGCCGGCGAGGGCGGCGACGAAGCCGAACGCGACGGTGAGCGAGCGGAGGAAAGGCTGGGTCACGCGGGGTCCGGGGGCGAAATTGCGCGGAGTCTAGCCGAGCCGCCGCGCGCGCGCCGCGAACCATGCCCGGCGTCGGCCCGGGGTGGCGACGGTCGCTCTGCTAGCATCGAAGTCCCATGGCGAAATCCCGTACCGTCTTCGTCTGCAGCGCCTGCGGCGACGAGAGCCCCAAGTGGCAGGGCCAGTGCCCGGCCTGCGGCGCCTGGAACACCCTGTCGGCGCTGCACGTCGCCGCCCGCACCGAACCCCGGGCTCGCGCCGTCGCGGCCGCCGGCGGCGAGAGCGCCGCGGCCCGTTCGCTCGGTGCCGTGGAGGCCGAGGAGGCGGCGCGCGTGCCCACGGGCTCGGAAGAGTTCGACCGCGTGCTCGGCGGCGGGCTCGTCGTCGGTTCCGTCACGCTGATCGGCGGCGATCCCGGCATCGGCAAGTCCACGCTGCTGCTGCAGTCCGCGGCCGCGATGGCCGCGCGCGTCCCGGTCCTCTACGCGACCGGCGAGGAGAGCCTGCGGCAGGTCGGGCTGCGGGCGCGCCGGCTCGGCCTCGGCGACGCGCCGCTGCAACTGCTCGCCGAGACCACCGTCGAACGCGTGCTCGACGCGGCGCGGGCCGGCGCGGCGCGCGTGATGGTGGTCGACTCGATCCAGACCATGGCGACCGAGGCGGCGGACACGAGCCCCGGCTCCGTGACGCAGCTGCGCGAATCCGCCGCACGCCTCGTCGCGCACGCCAAGTCCTCGGGCACCGCGGTGCTGCTGATCGGCCACGTTACGAAGGAGGGCACGATCGCGGGTCCGCGCGTGCTCGAGCACCTCGTCGACACGGTGCTCTACTTCGAGAGCGACGTGGGTTCGCGCTACCGCGTCGTGCGCGCGGTCAAGAACCGCTTCGGCGCGGCGAACGAGATCGGCGTGTTCGCGATGACGGAGCAGGGCCTGAAGGAGGTCAAGAACCCTTCGGCGATCTTCCTGTCGCGCCACGAACAGCCGGTGGCGGGCAGCCTCGTGATGGTGACCCGCGAGGGTACGCGCCCGATGCTCGTCGAGGTGCAGGCGCTGGTCGACGACTCGCGCGCGCAGAACCCGCGACGCGTCACGGTCGGCCTCGAGGGCAACCGGCTCGCGCTGCTGCTCGCGGTGCTGCACCGCCACGGCGGCATCGCGCTGCACGCGCACGACGTGTTCGTGAACGTGGTCGGTGGCGTGCGCGTCGGCGAGACCGCGGCGGACCTGCCGGCGGTGCTCGCGGCCGTGTCGAGCCTCGAGAACCGGCCGCTGTCGCAGGAGCTGATCGCGTTCGGCGAACTCGGGCTGGCGGGTGAGATACGCCCGGTGCCGTTCGGGGAAGAGCGGCTGCGCGAGGCGGCGAAGCACGGATTCCGGCGCGCGATCGTGCCGCGCGCCAATGCGCCGCGGAAAGGCACCTCGATCGACGGGCTCGAGGTATTCGGCGTGACGCGCCTCGACGAGGCGCTGGCGGCGGCGAAGGGCTGACTGCCCGCGCGCCGCATCGCGTCCGGAGCCGATGGGCCCGGCAAGCGGTCCGTTCGGCAGCCGGGATCCCGGTGTCTAGACGAGCGGGCGCGCCGCGACGCCACGCTCGCCGTCCGCCGCCGGCCACACGCGCAGCGTCTTCACCGCGTTGTCCGCGAGCTGCAGCACTTCCACGGCGTGGCCCTCGAGCTTCAGGCTCGTGCCGGGCTCGGGGATCGCCTCGAGGTAGTCCAGCACGAGCCCGTTCAGCGTCTTCGGGCCGTCGGTCGGCAGGCTCCAGCCGAGCGCGCGGTTGAGCGCGCGGATCGTGGTGCCGCCGGCGATCACGTAGCTGCCGTCGGCTTCGGGTCGCACCCCGCGGAACAGCGTGCGCGTTCCGGTCGTGAACTCGCCGACGATCTCCTCGAGGATGTCCTCGAGCGTGACGAGGCCCTGCACGTCGCCGTACTCGTCGACGACGAAGCCGTGCCGGCGCTTGTCGCGCTGGAAGTTCGCGAGCTGCGTGTTCAGCGTCGTGCCCTCGGGCACGTAGTAGGGCTCGCGCGTGCGCGCGAGCGCGAGCAGCGCGTCGCGGTCGAACTCGCCGCGCACCAGTTCGCGCGCGACGCGCTTCATGTGCAGGATGCCGACGATGTGGTCGAGGTCGCCCTCGTAGACCGGCAGGCGCGTGTGCTGGGTGTCGCGCAGCACGCGCAGGATGCGATCCCAGTCGTCGTGCAGGTCGACGCCGACCACGTCGCCGCGCGGCACCATGATGTCGTCGACCGTGATGCGTTCGAGGTCGAGCACGCGCAGCAGCATCTCGCGGTGACGCAGTGGCACGGTGGCGCCGGCCTCGGCGACGGCGTCGCGCAGGGCCTCGGCATCGCCGCGCGCCGGCGCGGGGGGCGGCGCGCCGTGGTCGGGCGTCGCGTCGGCGTCCCCGGCGAAGCCCGGGGCGGTCGGGGTCCGCTCGGGCCGGGCGCCGGTGGCCGGTCGCGCCGGCGCGCCCACGCCCGCGAGTCGCAGGAGCGCGGCGCTCGCGCGCTGGAGCGAGCCGACGACGGGGCGCGTGGCGAGCTGCAGCCACTCGAACGGCAGCGCGAGCGGGTAGGCGATGTGGTCCGGCTCGAGGGCTCCCCACGTCTTCGGTGCGAGTTCGCAGACCACGAGTGCGGCCAGCGTCAGCAGCGCGACCGCGGTTGCCGCGCCGAGGCTGCCCGACGCACCGTAGGCGAGGACCGCGACCAGCGCGGCCGCGCCGTTCTGCACCAGCAGCTTCAGGAACCGCGCGGTCGCGACGACGCGTTCGGGACGTTCGAGCAGCCGCTCGAGCCGCTCGGCCGCGCGCTCGCCGGACTGGGCGCGGTCGCGCAGTCGAGAACGGTCCACGCTGACGAGCGCGGTCTCGGCGGCCGCGAACAGCGCGGCGAGCAGCAGGCAGACGGCGAGCCCGAGCGCCGCCCAGGTCCAGCCGGACGACCAGCCGAAGCCGGCGGGGAGGGGATCGCCCACGCGGGCGGGACTCAGCCCCAATGCTGCCCGAGGATCACCTCGAGCACGAACTTGGAGCCGAAGTAGGCGAGCGCGAGCACGGTGAAGCCGCCGACAGTGAAGCGCAGCGCCTTGCGGCCGCGCCAGCCGTAGCGCCAGCGGCCGTACAGCAGCACGCCGAAGATCGTCCAGGCCACGACCGCGAGCGCGATCTTGTGGACGAGGCGCTGCTCGGACGGGTCGTACACGAAGAAGAAACCGGTGACCAGCGCGAGCGTCAGCACCGTGAAGCCGCCGAACAGCGCGCGGAAAACCCACGTCTCGACGGTCTCCATCGGCGGCAGCCAGGCGAGCGCGGCGACCGGCTGGCGTGCGCGGATGCGCTGGTCCTGCCAGGTCAGCAGCACGACGAGGATCGCGGCGGCCGCGAGCCAGCCGGCGGCGAGCGCGGCCATCGTGATGTGCGCGGTGATCTCCCACTGCGTCGGGCCGTGGATCTCGCGGAACCCGGTCACCAGGCCGGTGCCGACCGCCAGCAGGCCGGACAGCACGAACAGCGGGGCCGGCATCGCGGCCAGCCGCTGCGACGTCATCGCGGCCAGCGCGGAGCCCGCGACCACGAAGCCGACCAGCGAGGCGCTGTCGGTGATCGCGAGGCTGAAGCCACCGGTCTCGCTGCGGATCGCGGAGAAGAGGATCCACGCGTGGGCGGCGAAGCCGGCCAGCGCGACGAAGTAAGACGGCGCGAAGCGCGCCTCCACGCGGGCCTTGGCTTCGCGCGCCAGCAGGACGGCGGCGGCGACGTAGAGCGCGAGGGGGACGAGGGTGAGCACGGCCGGGCCGGGGAAGGAAACCAATCCCATGATCGCATGGGGGACGCCCCCAGTGTAAGCGCGGCTTACCCCGACGGGACCCTATACTGCAGGGCCCAGACACGGTTTCCCGGGATCTTGCCCCATGTTCGACCAGCTGACCGAACGCCTGTCGCGCGCCGCCCAGGCCCTGACGGGCCGCGGCCGCCTGACCGAGGACAACGTCGCCGACACGCTGCGCCAGGTGCGGATGGCCCTGCTCGAGGCCGACGTGGCCGTCCCCGTCGTGAAGCAGTTCGTGGACGCGGTGAAGGTCCGTGCGCTCGGCGCCGAGGTCGAGAAGAGCCTCACGCCGGGCCAGGTGTTCATCAAGATCCTGCACGACGAACTGGTCCGGGTGATGGGCGAGCCGGCGCAGGGCCTGAACCTGCGCGCGCAGCCGCCGGTGGTCGTGCTGCTGGCGGGCCTGCAGGGCGCCGGCAAGACCACCACCGCGGCGAAGCTCGCGCGCCTCCTGATGGAACAGCAGAAGAAGCGCGTGCTGCTGGTCAGTGCCGACGTCTACCGGCCGGCCGCGATCACGCAGCTGCAGCGCCTCGCGGAGCAGGTCGGCGCCGGCTTCGTGCCGTCCTCCGCGGACGAGCGTCCGGTCGCGATCGCGAAGCGCGCGCTCGACGACGCGAAGCGCGGGCTCTGGGATGTGCTGATCGTCGACACCGCGGGCCGCCTGCACGTCGACTCCGAGATGATGGACGAGGTGCAGGCGATCGACCGCGAGATCGCGCCGCACGAGCGGCTGTTCGTCGTCGACAGCATGGCCGGCCAGGACGCGGTGAACTCCGCGCGCGCGTTCAACGCCGCGCTCGATCTCACCGGCGTGATCCTGACGAAGGCCGACGGCGACGCGCGCGGCGGCGCCGCGCTCTCCGTGCGACAGGTCACCGGCAAGCCGATCCTCTACCTCGGGCAGGGCGAGAAGGTCGACGCGCTCGAGCTGTTCCACCCGGAGCGCGTCGCCTCGCGGATCCTCGGCATGGGCGACGTGCTGTCGCTGGTCGAGGAGGTGCAGGCCAAGGTCGACAAGGAGAAGGCCGAGAAGCTCGCGCAGAAGCTGTCGAAGGGGAAGGGCTTCGACTTCACCGACCTGCGCGAGCAGCTGCTGCAGATGCAGAAGATGGGCGGCATGAACGCGCTGCTCGACAAGCTGCCGTCGCAGTTCCAGCAGGCCGCCGCGCAGCAGCCGAACGCGTTCGACGACCGGCAGGTGCGCCGCCAGATCGCGATCATCAACTCGATGACGCCGCAGGAGCGCCGCAAGCCGGACCTGATCGACGGCTCGCGCAAGCGCCGCATCGCGAACGGCTCCGGCACCCAGGTGCAGGACGTCAACCGCCTGCTGAAGCAGATGCTGCAGATGCAGAAGGTGATGAAGCAGTTCTCGAAGGGCGGCATGCGCGGGATGCTGCGCAGCCTCGGCGGCCGGATGCCGCCCGGACTCGGGGGGCGGTAGCGTCCTGCCACCCCGAGTCGGGGCGTTTCAGTCGGCCGTTGCGCGCGCCGCCGGGCGGGACTGGGGCTCTCCCGGCCGGCCCCTCCTACCCAGACCGGCGGGCACAGCCCTGGAGGAGGCCGCCACCCGTTCCACTCCGAACCGCCTTTCTGTAGACTGCACGGCTCTTTGGCGGCGGCGCAGGCTCGCGCGTGCTCGCCGTTGGATCACCTGGACCGGGTCCGCCGCGCTGGCGGGGCCGGGCCGCAACACGCCCCGCCCGCGGGGTTCGAGGTTCGACAGATGGTTACGATTCGCCTGACGCGGCGCGGTGGCAAGAAGGATCCCTTCTACCACGTGGTCGTCACGGACAGCCGCAAGCGCCAGGGCGGCACGACGCTCGAGCAGGTCGGCATCTACAACCCGATCGCGAAGGGCAAGGAGACGGAGCTGAGGCTCGACGTCGCCAAGATCGATGCGTGGGTGAAGAAGGGCGCGAAGACCTCCGATCGCGTCGCCGCGCTCGTGTCGCAGTACCGCAAGCAGCAGGTCGCCGCCTGACCGGGACGGAATCTCCCGGCGCAGCCGGTCGAGAGTCCGTGGCCGGCCGATCCGCGGATCGACCGCTGGAGCAGGCGGGCCGGATGGTGGTGCTGGGGCGACTCACGGCGCCCTGGGGTGTGAAGGGATGGATCAAGGCGGAGTCGTACACCGACCCGCCGGCCGGGATCCTCGACTACCCCACGTGGTTCCTCGCGCGCCCCGCGCGCGGAGACGACCCCGGGGGGTGGGACGAGATGGCGATCGTCGAAGGACGCGCGCAGGGAGGCCGCCATGTGGTGGTGAGCCTGCCGGGCGTCGAGGATCCGGAAACGGCACGGCTCTGGGTGGCACGCGACGTCGCGGTGCCCCGGAGCGCGCTGCCGGAGCCGGCGCCGGGCGAGTACTACTGGGACGATCTCGAGGGCTGCCGGGTGGTGACCCTCGAGGGCCGCGACCTGGGAGTGGTCGCGCACCTGATGGACATGCCGGCGAACCCGGTGCTGGTCGTGCGGGGCGAACGCGAACGCTGGTTGCCGCTGGTGCGCGAGCACGTGAAGCGGGTCGATACGGCGGCTCGGCTCGTGACGGTGGACTGGGACCCGGAGTTCTGAGGCGCCGGCGGAGCCGGGGGCTCGCGATGCACGTCGAGGTGGTGACGCTGTTCCCGGAGTTCGTCCGGGCGTACCTCGCCTCCGGCGTCGTCGGGCGCGCGGTGGAACGTGGGCTGCTGCGGATAGGTACCGAAGACCCGCGGACGTACGCGACGGACGTGCACCGGACGGTGGACGACCGGCCCTACGGCGGCGGCCCCGGCATGGTGCTGAAGGTCGAGCCGCTGGCGACGGCGCTCGGTGCGGCGCAGGCCCGGCTGCCAGAGGGCAGCCCGCGGATCTACCTGTCCGCGCAGGGCCGGCCGTTCACCCAGCGCGTGGCGCGGGAGTTCGCACGGCGGCCGGGTCTGCTGCTGCTGGCAGGGCGCTACGAGGGCGTCGACGAGCGGCTGCTGGCCGAGTGCGTCGATGACGAATTGTCGATCGGCGACTACGTCCTGTCGGGCGGCGAGCTCGGGGCGCTGGTCGTGATCGATGCGGTCGCGAGGCTCCTGCAGGGCGTCCTCGGCGGTGAGCACTCGGCGGCGTTCGAGTCGTTCGGCGAGGGCGGCGCGGTCGGCACCGACGGCGCGGGCCCGCTCGAATGGCCGGCCGGGCTGCTGGAGGGGCCGGCGTATACGCGGCCGGTGGAATGGCACGGGCGGCGGGTGCCCGAGGTGCTGCAGGAGGGCAACCACGCGGCGATTCGCCGGTGGCGCCTGAAGCAGTCGCTGGGTCGCACGTGGGAGCGGCGCCCGGAGCTGCTGGAGCAGCGGGATTTGACGGTCGAGGAACGCAGGCTCCTCGACGAGTACCGGAACGAGCGTTCGCGCGGTGCGTGAGCGCAATGATTGCTAGTCGAGGCACGACCATGAACGAGCTGATCAAGTCGATCGAGAAGGCGCAGATGACGCGCGAGGTGCCGGAGTTCGGTCCGGGCGACACCGTCGTGGTCGAGGTCAAGGTCAAGGAAGGCGATCGCGAGCGCGTGCAGGCCTACGAGGGCGTCGTGATCGCCCGCAGCAACCGCGGCCTGAACTCCTCGTTCACCGTGCGCAAGATCTCGCACGGCGAGGGCGTGGAGCGCGTCTTCCAGACCTACTCGCCGGCGCTCGGCGCGATCACCGTGAAGCGTCGCGGCAACGTCCGTCGCGCGAAGCTCTACTACCTGCGCGAGCGCTCGGGCAAGAGCGCGCGCATCGAAGAGAAGGTCTGAGCTGCGGCTGGGCGCGGCATTTCGCACGCGCCGGCGCATCTCCGCCGACCCCGAAGCCGGTGCCGTCCCGTACGGCCCGGCCTCTTTGCGTTCCGCCGTGGTCGGCGCCATTACGTCGCCATGGTCGCGTGAGTAGACTCGGCGCTTCCTCGCATCCGCGGCCGTCTTCCGGCCGGAGTCCCCGATGAACGTGATCCGTCGCGTGTTCGAGCTACTGTGGCGCGGCCTGGACGGCCTGCGCAAGGTGCTGCACCTGATCGTGCTGCTGTTCCTGTTCGCGCTCGTGCTCGCGGCGTTCCGCGAGCGCGTGCCGATCGTGCCGGCGCAGGCGGCGCTCGTGATCGCGCCGCAGGGCGCGCTGGTCGAGGAACTGTCGGGCGACGCGTTCGACCGCGCGGTCGGCGAGATCACCGGGGATCGCGAGCCCGAGGCGCTCGTGCCGGACATCGTCGAGGCGATCCGCGCGGCGGCGAAGGACGACCGCATCGACGCGCTCGTGCTGGAGACCGAGGACCTCACGGGCGGGGGACTCGCGAAGCTGCGCGCGATCGCGCGCGCGATCGAGGAGTTCCGCGCCGCCGGCAAGAAGGTCTATGCGCACGGCGAGTACGTCACGCAGACGCAGTACTACCTGATGGCGCAGGCGGACGAGGCGTACCTGGAGCCGCAGGGCGCGGTCGGCATCGACGGCTTCTCGGTGTATTCGCCCTTCCTGAAGGGCGGCCTCGACAAGCTCGGCGTCAGCGTGTCCGTGTTCCGCTCGGGCGCGTACAAGTCGCTCGGCGAGCCGTTCACCCGCACCGACATGTCGCCGGAGGTAAAGGCCGAGACGCAGGAGTGGCTCGGCGCGCTGTGGCTCGCCTATGCGGAAGGCGTCGCGCAGCCGCGCGGTCTCGAGCCCGCGGGCGTGAACCGCTACGTCGAGCAGGCCGTGCCGCTGCTGCGCGAGACGAACGGCGATGCCGCGCTGATGGCCGAGAAGGCGCGCCTGGTCACCGGGCGAAAGACGCGCCAGGAGTTCGAGGCCCGCGTCGCCGAGGTGGTCGGCCCCGACGAGGACGAGCGCGCGTTCGCCGCGATCGACCAGGACTCCTACCTCGCGGCGGTGCGCTCCGAGCGCGTGCTCGAGCGTCATCCGGCGGGACACGTCGCGGTGGTCACCGCGACGGGCGAAATCCTCGACGGCTCGGGCTCGCCCGGCACGATCGGCGCGGACACGCTGTCCGCGGTGCTCGAGGACGTACGTCACGACGACGACGTGAAGGCCGTGGTGCTGCGCGTCGACAGTCCGGGCGGCAGCGTGCTGGCCTCCGAGCTGATTCGGCAGCGAGTCGCCGCGCTGCGCGAGGCCGGCAAGCCGGTGGTCGCGTCGTTCTCGACCGTCGCGGCCTCCGGCGGCTACTACATCGCGACGGCCGCCGACGAGATCTGGGCGGAGCCGACGACGATCACCGGCTCGATCGGCGTGATCGCGATCGTGCCGACCTTCGAGGGTTTGCTGGGCAAGCTCGGCGTCGGCTTCGACGGCGTGGCGACCTCGAAGCTCGCCGAGGCGGCGCGGCTCGACCGCGAACTGTCGCCCGAGATCCGCGAGTTGCTGCAGCTGGGCGTGGACCAGCAGTACCGGCACTTCCTGCAGCTGGTCGCGGAATCCCGCGGCAAGACGGTCGAGCAGGCCGACGAGCTCGCGCAGGGACGTACGTGGCTCGGTACGCGCGCGAAGGAAGTCGGTCTCGTCGACGAGCTCGGCGGGCTCGACGATGCGGTGAAGGCGGCGGCGCGACTCGCGAAGCTGCAGGAGGGGCAGTACGGGATCGACCGGCGCGAGCAGCCTATGTCTTGGCGCGAGGTGTTGATACGCGACCTCGGCGCCATCGCGCTGCATGCGGCCCGGCGGATCGGTCTCGTGGACCGCACGCCGCCGCTCGCGAGCCGCACGCTCGCGGCCGTCGAACGGGAGCTCGGGCGGATCGCCGCGCTGAACGACCCGCGAAACCTATACTTCCTCTGCACTGCCTGCGAGGTCCGCTGAAGCATGGGGAGGGCGTCGCCGACGCTCTTCGAGGGGCTCGCGGGCGTGCGTGCGCGTGCGTCCGCATCCCGGGCGCAGGTACGCAGCATGACGCGCACGCCGAACCGCTCTCTCGCGGTGCAGCGTGGCCGCGTTCGGGCACCGCCGTCTCAGCCGAGCGTGGTCCAGTCGAGGATCACCTTGCCGCTCTGCCCGGAGCCCATGATCTCGAAGCCGTCGCGGAACTGCTCGACCGGCAGCCGGTGCGTGATCACGGGCGTCACGTCGAGGCCCGACTGCAGCATCGATGCCATCTTGTACCAGGTCTCGAACATCTCGCGGCCGTAGACGCCCTTCAGGACCAGCCCCTTGAAGATGACCTGGTCCCAGTCGATGCCGGTGTCCTTCGGCACGATGCCGAGCAGCGCGACCTTGCCCCCGTGGTGCATCGTGCGCAGCAGTTCGCGAAACGCCGACGGCACGCCACTCATCTCGAGGCCGACGTCGAAGCCTTCCTCCATGGCGAGCTGCGCCATCGCGCCGTCGAGCGCTTCGGTGCGCACGTCGAGCGCGAGCGAGGCGCCCATCCGCCTCGCGAGCTCGAGGCGGTAGGGATTCACGTCGGTGATCACGACGTGCCGGGCGCCCGCGAAGCGCGCGATCGCGACCGCCATGATGCCGATGGGGCCGGCGCCCGTGATCAGCACGTCCTCGCCGACCAGGTCGAACGACAGCGCGGTGTGCGTCGCGTTGCCGAGCGGGTCGAGGATCGAGGCGATCTCGTCGGTGATCGCGTCCGGGAGGCGGAACACGTTGGCGGCCGGCAGCGCCATGTACTCCGCGAAGCAGCCGGCGCGATTCACGCCGACGCCCACGGTGTTGCGGCACAGGTGACGGCGGCCGGCCCGGCAGTTGCGGCAGTAGCCGCAGGTGATGTGCCCTTCGCCCGAGACGCGGTCGCCGACCTGCAGGCCGCGGACCTCCGAGCCCAGCTCCACGATCTCGCCGCAGTACTCGTGGCCGACCGCCATCGGCACCCTTATCGTGCGCTGGGCCCACTCGTCCCAGTGCCAGATGTGCATGTCGGTGCCGCAGATCGCGGTCTTGCGCATCTTGATCAGCACGTCGTTCGGGCCGATCGCCGGCTTCGGCACGTCCGCCATCCAGATGCCGCGTTCGGGCTTGGCCTTGACGAGGGCCTTCATCGAGTCGCTCCGGGCGAAGAAGGGTCGCGGGCGTGCGCGGCGAACGATGCAGTTCAGGCCGCGCGGCCGAGCACGCCGAGCTCGCGGCCGGCCTGAGCGAACGCCTCGACGACGCGGTCGAGCTGCTCGCGAGTGTGCGCGGCGGTCATCTGCGTGCGGATGCGGGCCTTGCCCTGCGGCACGACCGGGAACGCGAAGCCGATCACGTACACGCCGAGCTCCAGCAGCCGATCGGCCATTCCCACCGCGAGCCGCGCGTCGCCGAGCATGACCGGGACGATGGGGTGATCGCCGGGCGTCAATGCGAAGCCGGCGGCCGTCATCCGCGCGCGGAAGTGACGGGCGTTGTCGACGAGGCGGGCACGCAGGTCGTCGCCGCGCTCGACGAGGTCGAGCACCGCGAGCGAGGTGGCGGCGACCACTGGCGGGATCGAGTTCGAGAACAGGTACGGGCGCGAGCGCTGGCGCAGCCACTCGATCACCTCGCGCCGGCCCGAGACGTAGCCGCCGGAGGCGCCGCCGAGCGCCTTGCCGAGGGTGCCGGTGAGGACGTCCACGCGGCCGATCACGCCGTGCAGTTCGTGCGTGCCGCGGCCGCGGGCGCCGACGAAGCCGGTGGCGTGCGAGTCGTCGACGACGACCACCGCGTCGTGGCGCTCGGCTAGGTCGCAGATCTCGCGCAGCGGCGCCACGGTGCCGTCCATCGAGAACACGCCGTCGGTGACGATCAGCCGCGTGCGGGCGCCCGCGGCCTCCCGGAGCCGGGCCTCGAGTTCGCCGAGGTCGCGGTTCGCGTAGCGCAGCTTGCGCGCCTTGCAGAGGCGGATGCCGTCGATGATCGAGGCGTGGTTCAGCGCGTCCGAGATCACGGCATCCTGCTCGTCGAGCAGCGTCTCGAACAGGCCGCCGTTGGCGTCGAAGCACGAGGAATAGAGGATCGTGTCCTCGGTGCCGAGGAAGGCCGACAGCCGCTGCTCCAGCGCGCGATGCACTGACTGCGTGCCGCAGATGAACCGCACCGAGGCGACGCCGTAGCCGTAGCGGTCGAGCGCCGCATGGGCCGCCTCGATCACGGCCGGATGGCTGGCGAGGCCGAGGTAGTTGTTGGCGCACAGGTTGATCACCTCGCGCCCGTCGGCGAGGCGGATCACGGGGCTCTGCGGGGAGCCGAGCAGGCGCTCGACCTTGTAGAGACCCTGGGCCCGGAGTTCGGCCGACTGGTTCCGCAGGCGATTGCGCAGCGCTTCGTCCATGAGACGGGTCCGACAGGCGAGAGGGCGCGAGTATAGGCAAAATCTCCCCCGTGGGGCTCCGTACCATCGCCCTTCGAAGCGGGCACTCATGACCCAGGACGAGGATGCGCACGGCGACGCGGCCGGGCGCCTGCGGATCGACCGCTGGCTGTGGTGCGCGCGGTTCTACAAGAGCCGTGCACAGGCCTCGGAGGCGGTGGCCGGCGGGCGCGTGCACGTCAACGGCGCGCGCGTGAAGCCGTCGCGTGCGCTGCGGATCGGCGACCGCGTCAGCGTGTCCGTGCAGCCGGGACGCGAGGTCGAGTTCGAGGTCCGCGCGATCCCGGAACGTCGCGGGCCGGCGCCGGAGGCGCGGGCCTGCTACGAGGAGACGCCCGAGAGCGTGCAGCGGGGCGTGCGTTGGCAGGAGAGTCGGCGCCTCGCGGCGCTCGCCTCGCCCCGGCCCGAGGGGCGGCCGGACAAGAGGGCACGGCGCGAACTGGAAGAACTCGCGCGCAGGCAAGGCAGGGAGTGAGCCGAATGGTCAAGGACGACGCTGCGGAACGGACCGATTGGGAACGGGTGGTGCTCGACCGCCTCCGAGAGCGGCTCGAACGCGAGGATCGCCAGCGGCCGGCGCAGGCGGGCTGGGAGGCCGCTGCCGAGCAGCGGTTGCGGGCGCACTTCGAGGCCGCGGACTGAACGACACGGGCCGGCCTGCAGGTCCGCGCAGGCGAGGCTGCGCGCGGCATGGCATCCTCCGCCAGGGAGGACGCCCATGCCGAAACTGATCGTTCACCCGACCGTGATTCCCTCGGTAGGAACCCGGCCCAAGCGCATCGAGGAGTTCGTCGGCCGCGTGAACAGCGGCACGGCGGTCGTCAGCATCGCTCGCATGCAGAGCCCGGCCGGATGGGTCGAGCCCGGCCAGCGACCGGAATTCGACGAGTACACCCTCGTGCTGCAGGGGCGGTTGCGGCTCGAGAGCGAAGGCGGCGGCACGCTCGACGTCCGGGCGGGCCAGGCCGTCATCGTGCCGGCCGGCGAGTGGGTGCGCTATTCGACGCCGGAGCCGGAAGGGGCGGAGTACGTCGCCGTATGCCTGCCGGCGTTCGCGCCCGACACGGTGCACCGCGACGCCTGACCGGCCGCGCGCGGTCCTGCGGCGCGTCGGGCGGGTCTCAGTGCAGCAGCGCGGCCATGCGGCGACGGTAGCGCGTCGCGAGGTCGCTGCCGTCGCCCAGCAGTCGGAACGCCGCGCGCAACGTGCGCTGCGCGGCGCCGTCGCCGTAGCGCGGCGCCTCGCGCATCACGCCGAGCCAGCCTTCGAGCGCGGCTTCGTGTTCGCCGCCGAAGAACTGCCGCGCGGCGGCCGCGAGCCGTGCGCCCACCGGATCCGCGGCGTCCACGGTGGCTGCACGCGCGATCTCGAGCCGCGCACGCCGCCCCTCCAGCGCCGTGTCGCCCTCGCGGCTGACCGGCGCGTTCGCGAGCCTCGCGGCGGCGGCGTCGAGACGCCCGGCGTCGATCAGCACGTCCACGAGCGCGTCGAAGTGCGCCGGCCGGTCCGGCTCCGCGCTCGCCAGCCGCTCGAGCGTCGCGAGCGCCTCGTCGACGCGACCGGCTCCGGCGGCGGCCACCGCGGTAGTCCGCTCGCGGTCGCTCTCGCGCTCGACGTGGGCGTCGAGCACGGTGCGCAGGACGCCCTCCGGCTGCGCGCCGATCACGGCGTCCACGACCTTGCCGTGGCGGAACACCGCGAGCGTCGGCAGGCTGCGGACGCCGTAGCGCGTCGCGAGTTCGGGCTCGGCATCGGTGTCGACCTTGGCGATCGTCGCCTGCCCGGCGTACGCCCCGGCGAGCCGCTCGAGCACCGGCGCCAGCGAGCGGCAGGGACCACACCAGGCTGCCCAGAAGTCCACGAGCACGGGTTCCCGCGCGGAGCGCTCCAGGACTTCCTGCGCGAACGTGGCGGTCGTGACGGTGAGCGGCGTGGCGACGGGCTGGGGACTCATGGCGGCGTCTCGGTGCGGAGCGCGCAAGATCGGGGCGGCCGCCGCATTCGTCAAGCGTCCGGCGGCAACGCTGCGTAGACTCGCGCGCGGTCGACGGCAGCTGCCCACGGACGGGTGCGGTCGATGACGCAGCAGGCGAGGTTCGACACCTGCGATCCCATCGGAGTCCGCCGTGCCACGCCCCGAAACTCCCGCGCTGACCGTCGACGTCGTGATCGAACTGCTCGACCAGCCGGCGCATCCGATCGTGCTCGTCGAACGCCGCTACCCGCCGCCGGGGTGGGCGCTGCCCGGTGGCTTCGTGGACGTGGGCGAGACGGTGGAGGCGGCCGCGGTTCGCGAAGCGCGCGAGGAGACTGGCCTCGACGTCGAGCTCGTCGCGCTGCTCGGCGTCTACTCGGACCCGGCCCGCGATCCGCGCGGACACACGGCCAGCGTGGTCTACGTCGGGCGTGCGCGCGGCCGTCCCCAGGCCGCCGACGACGCGAAGAACGTGCAGGCGGTCGATCCCGGGACGCCGCCACCGCTGGCGTTCGACCACGCACGGATCCTCGCGGACTACCGCGCGTGGCGCGCGGCGCAGCACACGGCCGGCCGCTGAGCGGCCGTCAATCCGCCAGCGGCACCTCGCGGGTCGCCTTCACTTCCTCCATCACCACGTAGGTGTGGGTCTGCTGCACGCCGGGCAGCGCGGCCAGCTCTTCGAGGAAGCCGCGGTACGCGGCCATGTCGCGGACCCGCACCTTCAGCAGGTAGTCGAAGCCGCCCGCCACCATGTGGCACTCCTGCACGGGCGCGAGCGGCAGGATGGCGTCGCGGAAGCGATTGAAGACGTCGGGCGTGGTGCGGTCGAGCTGGATCTCGACGAACGCGAGCAGCGCGCAGCCGAGCCGCACGGGATCGAGTTCGGCCGCATAGCCCCGGATGTAGCCGTCGCGCTCGAGCCGGCGCACGCGCTCGAGGCAGGGCGTGGCCGAGAGATGCACCCGGCGCGCGAGCTCGGCGATCGACAGGCGGCCGTCGGCCTGCAGCAGCGCCAGCAGGCGGCGGTCGGTGCGGTCCAGCGGCGTGGGCAAGGCGGCTCTCCGGGTAGTGGAGTCATCTACAAGATACGGTGCGGATAGTGAGAAGCACTATTCGTCGGTCGCTAGAGTAGCGCATCCGACGAACCGGAGCCCCGATGAACGACTTCGCGCGCCCCCCCGGATCCGCCTTCCAGACCCCCGTCGGCGCGGCCATCGACCGTGCCTGGCTCGCCGACGAAGGCGAGTGCATCGCGACGCTCCTGCCGCTCGCGCGGCTGTCGGCAGCCGACCGCGAGCGGGTGCAGGCCCGCGCGGTCGCGCTGGTCGAGCGCGTGCGGGCCGAGCGCACGCAGCGTTCCGGCATGGACGCGTTCCTGCGCGAGTACGACCTCGGCTCCCAGGAGGGCGTGATCCTGATGTGCCTCGCCGAGGCACTGCTGCGGATACCGGACGCGGACACGGCCGACCGGCTGATCGCGGACAAGATCGCCGCGGGCGACTGGGCCTCGCACCTCACGGACGGCGGTTCGCTGTTCGTGAACGCATCGACCTGGGGACTGATGCTGACCGGGCGCCTCGTGCAGCCGGATGCGCAGGCACTGCGCGATCCGGGCGGCTTCGTGCGGCGGCTCGCGGCGCGCGTGGGCGAACCCGTCGTGCGCACGGCGCTCCGCCAGGCGATGCGCATCATGGGGCACCAGTTCGTGATGGGCCGCACGATCGACGAGGCGCTCGATCGCTCGCGCGACGGCGCCAACGCGCGCTACCGGCACTCTTTCGACATGCTCGGCGAGGCGGCGCTTACCACGCGCGACGCCGAGCGGTACCTGGCCGCGTATGGCGCGGCGATCGACGCGCTCGGCCGCGCCGCCGACCGCTACTCGCCCGACGACCGGCCGAGCATCTCGGTGAAGCTCTCCGCGCTCCACCCGCGCTACGAGTATGCGAAGCGCGAGCGCGTGCTGGCGGAACTGGGCCCGCGCCTGAACTCGCTCGCGCGCCGGGCCGCCGGCGTCGGCATCCCGCTGACCGTCGATGCGGAGGAGGCGGATCGCCTCGAGATCTCGCTCGAACTGCTGGACGGGCTGCTCTCCGATCCGGCGCTGGACGGCTGGGACGGGCTCGGGCTCGCGGTACAGGCCTACCAGAAGCGCGGGCCCGACGTGATCCGCTGGCTCGCGTCGCGGGCCGCGGCGACGCGCCGCCGGCTCAACGTGCGGCTCGTGAAGGGTGCCTACTGGGACAGCGAGATCAAGCGGGCGCAGGAGCGCGGCCTGCCGGGCTATCCCGTGTACACGCGCAAGGTGAACACGGACGTCGCGTATCTCGCATGCGCGCGGCTGCTGCTGGACGCGGGCGACCGGATCTACCCGCAGTTCGCCACGCACAACGCGCACACCGTGGCGACGATACTCGAGACGGCGCGGGGCAGCCCGTTCGAGTTCCAGCGACTGCACGGCATGGGCGAGGAACTGTACGGCGTGGTCACGGACCCGGCCGGCGGCGGTGCGCCGTGCCGCGTCTACGCGCCGGTCGGCTCGCACGAGGACCTGCTGCCGTACCTCGTGCGGCGGCTGCTGGAGAACGGCGCGAACACCTCGTTCGTCAATCGCATCGTCGACGCGCGGCTACCGGCCGCCGAGATCGCGGCCGACCCGGTCGCGGCGGTCGAGGCGCTCGCCGTCGTGGCGCACCAGCGGATTCCGCTGCCGCCGCGCCTGTACGGCGAGGAGCGGCCCAACTCGGCGGGCGCGAATCTCGCGGACGGGCGCGAGCTCGAGGCGCTCGCGCGTGCGTGCGCGGCCGCGCTCCCTGCGCCGCGCGCGGCCGGACCGCTCGTGGGCGGCCGCGACGGCGAGGGCCACGGCAGCGCGATCGAGATCCGCAGCCCGGCCGAGCGCACGCGGCTCGTAGGTTGGGTCCGCGAAGCGGGCGACGCGGACGTCGAGCGGGCGCTCGCGTCGGCGCACGCAGCGTTCCCCGCGTGGGACCGCACGCCGGCCGCCGATCGCGCCGCGACGCTGGAGCGCGCCGCCGACGCGTTCGAGGCGCGCCGCGCCGAGCTGGTCGCGCTGTGCGTGCGCGAGGCCGGCAAGTCGATCCCCGACTCGATCGCCGAGGTGCGCGAGGCCGTGGACTTCCTGCGCTACTACGCCGCGGAGACCCGCGCGAAGTTCGCGCACGGCACGCGCCTGCCCGGGCCGACCGGCGAGTCGAACGAGCTGTGGCTGCGCGGGCGCGGCGTGTTCGCCTGCATCAGCCCGTGGAACTTCCCGCTCGCGATCTTCACCGGCCAGGTCGCGGCCGCGCTCGCGGCCGGCAATGCCGTGATCGCCAAGCCCGCGGAGCAGACCCCGCTGGTCGCGCACGCGGCGGTGCGCCTGCTGCTCGACGCGGGCGTGCCCCCGGAGGTGCTGCACTTCCTGCCGGGCGACGGCCTGCGCGTCGGCGCAAGGCTCGTCGCCGATCCGCGGCTGGCCGGCGTCGCGTTCACCGGCTCGACCGCGACCGCGCACGCGATCGCCCGCACGCTGGCGGGTCGGGACGGCCCGATCGCCACGCTGATCGCCGAGACGGGCGGCCAGAACGCGATGATCGTCGACAGCTCCGCGCTGCCGGAGCAGGTCGTCAACGACGCCGTGCTGTCCGGCTTCAACAGCGCGGGTCAGCGCTGCTCCGCGCTGCGCGTGCTGTGCTTGCAGGAAGAGATCGCGCCGCGCGTGATGGAGCTTCTCGCCGGCGCGATGGACGAGCTCGCCATCGGCGATCCCGCCTGGCTCGCGACGGACGTGGGCCCGGTGATCGACGCCGAGGCGCTGGCGACGCTCGAGTCGCACGCCGCCTCGATCGTGCGCGGCGCGCGCTGGTCGCACCGCTGCGCCCGGCCGAGCGGCCTGCCGGACGGGTACTACTTCCCACCGCTGGCGGTCGAGATCGATCGCCTCGACGTGCTGGAGCGGGAGGTGTTCGGGCCCGTCGTGCACGTGCTCCGGTGGCGCGCGCGCGATCTCGACGCGCTGCTCGACGCGATCGCCGGGACCCGCTACGGACTGACGCTGGGGCTCCACACGCGGCTCGATTCCACGGTCGAGCGCGTGCGCAGCCGCGCGCGTGTCGGCAACGTCTACGTGAACCGCAACATGATCGGTGCGGTGGTCGGCGTGCAGCCGTTCGGTGGCTTCGGCCTGTCGGGCACCGGGCCGAAGGCCGGTGGCCCGCACTACCTGGCGCGATTCGCGACCGAGCAGACGGTGACCGTGAACACCGCGGCGGTGGGCGGCAACGCTTCGCTGCTGGCGCTCGGGGAGGGCTAGCGCTCGCCCCGGACGGACACCCGCGGGGGCAGGCGCCCGGACCTCACGCGGTGCGCGGCTCCAGCGGCAGCGAGGCGACCACGTGGGCACCCCGCGGGTCGCGCGCGATCCCGAGCCGGCCGCCGAGTGCCCGCAGCCGCTCGGACGCGCCGAGGAGCCCGAGGCCGTCCGTGCGATCCAGCACGTCCGGTGCCAGGCCCGCGTGCTCGAGCGCGGGTGACCGGACCTCGTACGACAGGCTGCGCACCTGCGCGACCCCCCGCTGGGCGAGATCGGCGAGTCTCGCGAGCGCGCGCGTCTCCGGGTCCTGCGGAATTCCCTGAAACCACGGTGCGCGGACCGCGGGTGCCGTCGTCAGCGTGACGCCAGTCGCGTGCCAGTCACCGGGATCGAGCGGCCTGCGAACTTCAGCGTGCCCTGGAGACGGTCGCCGTTCACCGCGGCTTCCAGGCTCCAGCGCGGCCCGCTCCGCGCGCCGAGTTCGAGCTCGACCCCGCGCAGGCGGCCCTCGGCGTCGAGCGGCGTCGCGGCGCCGGGCGCCGCCAGCTTGGCCGTGACGCGCTGGTGCGCCTGGGCGATCGACAGTCCGTACTCCGTGCCGTCCGGTCCGGCGAGTCGCCACTGACCCGCGGCCTGCGCCGGCACGATCCAGAGGTAGGCGGTGCCGACCGGGATGCGCACGGTTTCGTCGGCGCCCCAGTCGCCGAGGTGGTAGGCGTTCGAGACGATGCGCGTGCCGGGCCGCAGCTGGGCGAGTCGCGGGCGCAACCGCATGGTCAGTTCCGGCAGCAGGTACATCGTGACCACGCTCGCGTCGTCGAAGTCGAGCGCAAAGATGTCGCCGCGGACGAACTCGACGCGGCTGTCCACGCGCTCGGCGGTGGCGTAGCACTGCGCCAGCCGAACCATCCTGGCGTCGTACTCGATGCCCCGCGCCCGAGCGCGGAAGTCGCGCGCCGCCGCGATCGCGATCTTGCCGTCGCCGGACCCGAGGTCGACCACCAGGTCGGCGGGCCGAACGTCCGCCATCTTCAGCATCCGCGCGGCGAGGGTCTCCGGGGTCGGGATCCAGATCACGTCCTTGCCGGACTGCGCGTAGGTGGGACGGAACTCGCGCTCGCACTCGGCGCGCGCCGCGGCGACGTCGGCTGCCGTCGCGGTCGCGCCGGCCAGCCAGCCGATCAGGGCTGCGGCGAGCGCGTGCTCCCGCGTCATCCCGGCATCTCGAAGCGTTCGCGCTGGCACGTATCGCGCGCCAGGTCCACCCATCGGTCCAGCCCGTACCGCATGGCGTACACGCCCGCGGTCGGCAACTCCACGCCGTCCTCGCCGCTCGCCCACGCAGCGAGGCGGCTGAGTCCCGGATTGTGGCCGAAGATCATCACGTGCGACGCCTGCGGCGGCGACGCGCGCAGGATCGCCGACAGGGTTTCGCGCGTCGCCTCGTAGATACGGTCGTCGTGGCGGATCCGGTGCAGAGGGAAGCCGAGCGCCTTCGCGAACTCGCGCGCCGTCTCCGCGGCGCGATCCGCCGGACTCGTCAGCAGGTGATCGGGCGCCAGCCCGAGTTCCACGACGCGCTCGGCCATTTCGCGCGCCTCGCGGCGCCCGCGCTTGTCGAGGCTCCGCTCGAAGTCCTCCTGGCCCGAGGACCGCGCCTCGGCGTGCGCGTGGCGCACGATCGTCAGCCGCCTGCGCGGCGCGCTCACGGTGCGCCGACCTCGAGCCGGCCGTCGCGCTCGCGGACGGCGTGACACGGCACGGGCTCGTAGGCCGGGGGCGTCAGCGCCGCGCCGGTCCTGAGGCAGAACCGCGCGCCGTGCCGCGTGCAGATCACCTCGGTGCCCTCGACCGGGCCGTCGGAGAGCGGGTTGCCGTCGTGCGTGCAGACGTCCTCGATCGCATACAGCTCGTCCTGCACGTTGTAGACGGCGACGAAGCGGCCGTCGACCTCGTAGACCCGATGCTCGCCGCGCGGCACGTCGCCCGCCGGCGCCACGTCGACCCACGCGGCGGGTTCGGGAATCGCGCTCGCCATCACATCATCCCGGTCTGCAGGCGCGCCGCCTCGCTCATCATGTCCTGGCTCCACGGCGGGTCGAAGACGAGCTCGACGTCGGTGCTGCCGATCGTCGGGATGATCTCGAGCTTCTCCTTTACGTCCTGCACGAGCACGTCGCCCATGCCGCAACCCGGCGCGGTCAGCGTCATCCGCACCGCGACGTGCCGCGCGCCGTCGTCGCGCTTCGACAGTTCGCAGCTGTAGACGAGCCCGAGGTCCACGATGTTGATCGGGATCTCCGGATCGAAGCAGGTCTTCATCTGGTCCCAGACCAGCTTCTCGACGTCGGCGTCGGTCGCGTCGGGAGGCAGCTCGATCTTCGGCGGTGGTTCCTTGCCGATCGCCTCGGCGTCGTCGCCGGCGATCCGGAACAGGTTGCCCTCGACGTAGACCGTGAAGCTGCCGCCGAGCGCCTGCGTGATGTAGCCGACGCTGCCGGTCTTGAGCTTCACCTCGACGCCGGCCGGGATCAGCACCGCGCGGACGTCCCGCGACACGACGATCGGTTCGTTCTCGTGGCGACGCATGCTCACTCCGTGGAAACCGGCGCGACGCCGCCCTCGAGTGCGGCGTTCAGCGTGTGCCAGCACAGGCTCGCGCACTTCACGCGCGCCGGGAATTCGCGCACGCCCTGCAGCGCCGCGAGCTTGCCGAGCGACGGCGGCGAGGGTGCGTCCTGCCTGGTCAGCAGGTCGTGCACCTGCTCGTAGAGCGCGTTCGCATCGGCGCGCGAACGGCCCTTCACGGCCTCGCTCATCAGCGAGGCCGAAGCCACCGAGATCGCGCAGCCCTTGCCCTCGAAGCGCAGGTCGCGGATCACGTCGCCGTCGAGTTCGACGTAGACGGTCAGCTGGTCGCCGCACAGGGGATTGTGACCGCGCGCCTCGTGGGCGGGCGGGGGCAGCGTCCCGAAATTCCGGGGGCGCTTGTTGTGATCGAGGATCACGTCGCGGTAGAGGTCTTTCAGGTCCACGGTGAAGTCGGTCGTTGCTGCGGTCGCGGCCGACGGCGGGGCCGGCCGGCGTTCCGATGGAGGCTCAGCCGAACATCTCGCGCGCGCCGTGCAGCGCCGCGACGAGACGGTCGATCTCGGCCCTGGTGTTGTAGAAGGCGAACGAGGCCCGCGCCGTGGCGGGCACGTCGAAGAAGGTCATCACCGGCATCGCGCAGTGGTGGCCGGTGCGTATCGCGATGCCGTCCTGGTCGAGGATCGTGCCGAGGTCGTGCGGGTGCACGCCGTCCATCACGAACGAGACGAGGCTCGCCTTGTCGCGCGCCTGGCCGACGATCGTCAGGCCCGGCACCGCCTGCAGCTTCGCGGTCGCGTATTCGAGCAGTTCGTGCTCCCAGGCGCCGATGCGCTCGAGGCCGATCCCGTCCACGTAGTCCATCGCCGCCGCGAGGCCGATCGCGCCGGTCATGTTCGGCGTGCCCGCCTCGAACTTGTACGGCAGGTCGTTCCAGGTCGAGCCCTCGAAGCTGACGGTGCGGATCATGTCGCCGCCGCCCTGCCACGGGGGCATCGCCTCGAGCAGCGCCTCGCGGCCGTAGAGCACGCCGATGCCGGTGGGCCCGTAGAGCTTGTGGCCCGAGAACGCGTAGAAGTCGCAGTCCAACGCCTGCACGTCCACGCGCAGGTGCGGCACCGCCTGGGCGCCGTCGAGCAGCACCGGCACGCCGCGCGCGCGGGCGGCCGCGACGATCTCGCGCACCGGCATCACGGTGCCGAGCGCGTTCGAGACGTGCGACATCGCGACCAGCCGCGTGCGCTCGCCCAGGCTCGCCCGGTACGCGTCGAGGTCGAGCTCGCCGCGCCTGTCGATCGGCACGACGCGCAGCCGCGCGCCGGTGCGCTCGCAGGCCAGCTGCCAGGGCACGATGTTGGCGTGGTGCTCGAGCCAGCTGATCACGATCTCGTCGCCCGGCCGCAGGTTCACGCCGCCCCAGGACTGCGCCACCAGGTTGATCGACTCGGTGGTGCCGCGCGTGAACACGATCTCCTTCGTCGAGCGCGCGTTCAGGAAGCGGCGCACGCGCTCGCGCGCGCCCTCGAAGAGGTCGGTGGCCTGCTGCGACAGCCAGTGCACGCCGCGGTGCACGTTGGCGTGGAACTGCTCGCCGTAGCGGCGCTCCGCGTCGAGGACGGCGCGCGGGCGCTGCGCCGAGGCGCCGTTGTCGAGGTAGACGAGCGGCTTGCCGTGCACGCGCTGCTGCAGGATCGGGAAGTCGGCGCGCAGGCGCTCGAGGTCGAGCGGGGGGGCGAGGCGGGGGGCGACGGCCATCAGACGAACTCCCGGATCAGCTCGGCGTCGGGCAGCCCGCGCACGACGCGCTCCTCGAGGGAGCGCCGCAGCGTCGGGATCGCGAGCTTCGCGATCACGTCCTCGGCGAACGCAAAGGTCAGCAGGCCGCGCGCCGTCGCGCGGTCGATGCCGCGCGACAGAAGGTAGAACAGCATGTCCTCGTCGAGCTGGCCGGTGGTGGCGCCGTGCGCGCACTTCACGTCGTCGGTCAGGATCTCGAGCTGCGGTCGCGAGTCGATCTCGGCCTGCGGCGACAGCAGCAGGTTGCGGCTCGACTGCGAGGACTCGGACTTCGCCGCGCCCGGCGCGACGACGATCTTGCCGTCGTACACGCCGCGGGCGCGGCCCGACGCCACGCCGCGGAACACTTGCACGCTGGTGGTGCGGGGCGCCGCGTGCGTCATCAGCGTACGGTTGTCGAGCTGGCGCGAGCCGTCGACCATGAACAGGCCGTGCAGCTCCGCGTGTGCGCCAGGCGCGGCCAGCGTGACGCGCGTCTCGGCGCGCGCCAGCTGGCCGCCGAACGCGTAGCCGAGCTGCACGTAGCGCGCGTCGCGGTCGACCTGCACCTGCACGTCGTCCAGCACGATTTCGCGGGCGCTGGCGAGCTGCACGCGGACGTGCTCGAGACACGCGCCGGGCTGCAGACGGATCTCGGTCGCAGGCGCGGCGAAGCCTTCGGCCTCGCCGAGCGGGACGCGGTGCTCGACGAGCGTCAGTCGTGCGTGCGGTGCGAGGTCGACGATCACGCGCGGATGAGCGCCGCCCCCGGTGCTCGCGTGGATGAGATGCAAGGGCGCGGCGAGCTCGCCGTCCACCTGCAGGTGCAGGCCGTCGGTGAGCAGTGCGGAGTTCAGCAGGCGCACCCGCTGGTCGACGTCGTCGCCGGGCAACGGAAAGCCGCCGGCGAGCGCCTCGGGGGCGAGCGTCGCCATCGCCGTCGCGAGTGGGGTCACGCGCAGCCCCGCGGGCAGCACGCCGGCGGTGAGCCCCGGCGCCACGCGCCCGTCCACCAGCACCAGCCGCGCGCCGTCGAGCGCCGGGACCAGCGCCTCGAGCGCGCCGGCGTCCACCGGACGCGGGGGCGCGGGCGCGAGCTCGCGGCGCTCCAGCAGCCGCAGGTTCGTGTACTTCCAGGCCTCGTCGCGCGGGGAGGGCAGGCCGAGCGCCTGCAGCCGCGCGAGCGCGCAGCCTCGCCACTCGTCCCACGGCGCGCCGCCGGGCAGGCCGGGCAGTGCGGGCGCGAGGCGCGTCAGCGGACCGGGTGCGTTCACCGCGACGTTCATGCCGCCGCTTCCTGCCGCACCCAGTCGTAGCCACGCTTCTCGAGCTCGAGCGCGAGCGTGCGGTCGCCCGAGCGGATGATGCGGCCGCCCGCCAGCACGTGGACGCGGTCGGGCACGACGTGGTCGAGCAGCCGCTGGTAGTGGGTGACCAGCACGACCGCGCGGTCGTCGCGGCGGAGCGAGTTCACGCCGTTCGCGACCACCTTGAGCGCGTCGATGTCGAGGCCCGAGTCGGTCTCGTCGAGCAGCGCGAGCGTCGGTTCCAGCACCGCCATCTGCAGGATCTCGTTGCGCTTCTTCTCGCCGCCCGAGAAGCCCTCGTTGACGCCGCGGTTGAGGAAGGCCTCGTCCATCTGCATCAGCTTCATCTTGTCGCGGACGAGCGCCAGGAACTCGAACGCATCCACCTCCGGCTGGCCGCGGTGCTTCCGGCTCGCGTTCAGCGCCGCCTTCAGGAGGTAGACGTTGTTCACGCCGGGGATCTCGACCGGGTACTGGAAGCCGAGGAACAGGCCCTCGCGCGCGCGTTCCTCCGCCGGCATGGCGAGCAGGTCGCGGCCCCGGAAGGTCACGCGGCCGCCGACGACCGTGTAGTCCTCGCGCCCGGCCAGCACCTGCGAGAGCGTGCTCTTGCCGGAGCCGTTCGGGCCCATGATCGCGTGCACCTCGCCGGCGCGGACCTCGAGGTCCAGGCCGTCGAGGATCTTCTTGCCCTCGACGTTCGCACGCAGTCCCTCGACCTGCAGCAGGAGGTCGCCTCTACGGATCGTGTCGGTCATCGCGTTCGGTCCATGGTTCCAGCGTGCGGCCGGCGCCTCGGGCGACGGCTCGCGGGTGTGAGAGCGGGGTGCGGGCGGAACCCGCGGGCGGCCGTCGGGCCCGCCCGCGTCAGCCGACGGACCCCTCCAGGCTGACGGCCAGCAGGTTCTGCGCCTCGACGGCGAACTCCATCGGCAGCTCCTTGAACACTTCCTTGCAGAAGCCGCTGACGATCATGTTCACCGCGTCCTCCGCGCCGATGCCGCGGGACAGGCAGTAGAACAGCTGGTCCTCGCCGATCTTCGAGGTGGTCGCCTCGTGCTCGACGGTCGCGGTCGGGTTGCGCACTTCGACGTACGGGAACGTGTGCGCGCCGCAGCGGTCGCCCATCAGCAGCGAGTCGCACTGGGTGTAGTTCCGCGCGCCCTCGGCGGCCGGCAGGATCTTCACGAGTCCGCGGTACGCGTTCTGCGCGTGGCCGGCCGAGATGCCCTTCGAGACGATCGTCGACTTCGTGTTGCGGCCGACGTGGATCATCTTGGTGCCGGTGTCGGCCTGCTGCCAGTTGTTCGCGACGGCCACGGAGTAGAACTCGCCGACCGAGTTGTCGCCGATCAGCACGCAGCTCGGATACTTCCAGGTGATCGCCGAGCCGGTCTCGACCTGCGTCCACGAGATCTTCGAGTTCCGGCCGCGGCACTCGCCGCGCTTGGTCACGAAGTTGTAGATGCCGCCGACGCCGTTCTCGTCGCCGGGGTACCAGTTCTGGACGGTGGAGTACTTGATCTGGGCGTCCGCGAGCGCGACCAGCTCGACGACGGCCGCGTGCAGCTGGTTCTCGTCGCGCTGCGGCGCCGTGCAGCCCTCGAGGTAGCTGACGTACGAGCCCTCGTCCGCGACGATCAGCGTGCGCTCGAACTGGCCGGTGTTGGCCGCGTTGATCCGGAAGTAGGTGGACAGTTCCATCGGGCTGCGCACGCCTTTCGGTACGTAGACGAACGAGCCGTCCGTGAACACCGCCGAGTTCAGCGCCGCGTAGAAGTTGTCGGTGTGCGGCACGACCGTGCCGAGGTACTGCTCGATCAGCGCGGGGTGATCGCGAACCGCGTCCGAGAACGAGCAGAAGATCACGCCAGCCTTCGCGAGCCGCTCCTTGAACGTGGTGGCCACCGACACGCTGTCGAACACCGCGTCCACGGCCACGCCGGCCAGGCGCGCGCGCTCGTGCAGCGGCACGCCGAGCTTGTCGTACGTGGCGAGCAACTTCGGGTCGACCTCGTCGAGGCTCTTCGGGCCGTCGGTCTTCGCCTTCGGCGCCGAGTAGTACGAGATCGCCTGGTAGTCGATCGGCGCGTACTTCACGTGCGCCCAGGTCGGCTCGCGCATCGTCAGCCAGTGCCGATACGCCTTGAGCCGCCAGTCCAGCAGGAACTGGGGCTCGCCCTTCTTGCGCGAGATCAGGCGGATCACGTCTTCGTCGAGGCCGGGCGGCACGGTGTCCGACTCGATGTCGGTGACGAACCCGTGCCGGTACTTCTGGCCGACGAGGGCCTCGAGATCCTGGGGCTTGGTGGACAAGTTCTGCTCCTGGCGGCGGGGTCTCAGGCCCGCACGCGCATCGACGGTCGGAACGCGACGCGGTGCTCGACCGCGGCGCCGAGGTCCGGCGCGGCGATCACGGTGGCGTCGCGACCCGTCAACTGGGTCAGCTTCACGTCGTACAGGGCGCGGCGGATCGCGACGTTCACGCGCTGCCAGCTGCGCCCGACGCGGCAGGTGGATTCGATGCCGCACTGGCCCGGCTGCGTCGCGCACTCGGTAAGGCCGACCGGCCCTTCGACGGCGTCGATGATGTCGGCCGCGCTGATCGCGGCGGCCGGGCGGGCGAGGGCGTAGCCGCCCCGCGGGCCGCGCGTCGCCACCACGAGGCCGGCGCGGCTCAGCTCCTTCAGCAGCTTGCTGACCGTGGCGACGCCTATGCCGGTCCGGCCCGCGAGCTCGGCGGCGGCGTAGCGCGCGGACTCGTCCTCGGCGAGGTGAGCGAGGATCACCGTCGCGTAATCGGTCAGCTTGCTGATGCGTAGCACGGGTGGGACCGCCGCGGACGCCCTGGATCGAGGACCATTTTAGTCCTATTTGGTCGCGCCCGCCAACCCGCTTGCGCGAGGGCGTGCGCGCCCCACGGCCGGGAGCTCGGCTGAATCCGATATACTTTGCGGCTTCGAACAGCCCGACGTCCACGGTTGCAGGGAAGCAAGCGGGAACTCCCGGGCGGTCAAGTCGTCAGCATCCGAGAACCAGGCGGGAGGCACGCAGCCGATGAACCGGAACGAACTGGAGCGCATCGCGAGGGCGATGGTGGCCAAGGGCAGGGGCATCCTCGCCGCCGACGAGAGCACCGGCACGATCAAGAAGCGCTTCGACAAGATCGGCCTCGAGTCCACCGAGGAGACCCGCCGCGCCTACCGCGAGATGCTGTTCACCGCGCCGGGCTGCCAGGAATACATCTCCGGCGTGATCCTCTACGACGAGACGCTGCGCCAGTCGACGAAGGGCGGCGAGCGCTTCGCTGACCTGCTCACCCGCCTCGGGATCGTGCCCGGCATCAAGGTGGACGCCGGCACGAAGCCGCTGCCGGGCTTCCCCGGCGAGGTGATCACCGAGGGCCTCGACGGCCTCGCCGGCCGCCTGGCCGAGTACCACCGACTCGGTGCGCGGTTCGCCAAGTGGCGCGCGGTGATCGACATCGCGGACGGTATCCCGTCGCGCACCTGCATCGAGTCGAATGCCGAGCTCCTCGCGCGCTACGCGGCGCTGTGCCAGGCCGCGGAGATCGTGCCGATCGTCGAGCCCGAGGTGCTGATGGATGGCGCGCACTCGATCGAGCGCTGCGAGGACGTCACCTCCGCCGTGCTCACCGAGGTCTTCGACCGCCTCTACGCGCACCGCGTCCACCTCGAGGGCATGATCCTGAAGCCCAACATGGTGATCTCCGGCCAGAAGAACGCGAACCGCGCGAGCCCGCCGCAGGTCGCCGAGGCCACCGTGCGCACGCTGAAGCGCCACGTGCCTGGCGCGGTGCCGGGCATCGCGTTCCTGTCGGGCGGCCAGAGCGAGGCCGAGGCCACGCACCACCTCGACCTGATGAACCGCATCGGTGGGCTCCCCTGGGCGCTGTCGTTCAGCTACGGCCGAGCGCTGCAGCAGACCTCGCTGACGACCTGGGGCGGCAAGGGCGAGAACGTCGCGGCCGGCCAGCGCGAGTTCCTGAAGCGCGCGAAGCTGAACGGCCTCGCGGCGACCGGTCGCTACGAGCCCGGCCTGGAGCAGCAGGCCGCCTGAGCGGACCTGCACCCACCGATGCCTGCCGCCGACACCACGGGCCCGGGGTCCGGGCCCGTGGACTCCACGCTCGACGCTCCGGCGGCCTCGCCGCCGTCCGGCAGCGCGTCCTCGGCGGAACCGTTGGTCCGCCTGCGCGACGTCGCGTACTGGGTGGGCGGGCGCGCGATCTTCGACGGCCTCGACTTCGAGGTCGCGCGCGGCAAGGTGACGGCGGTGATGGGCCCGTCCGGCACGGGCAAGACCACGCTGCTGCGACTGATCACGGGCCAGCTGCGCGCCACGCGCGGCACGGTGACGGTCGCCGGTGAGGACGTCGGCCGTCTCGACGAGCGCGGGCTGTACCGGCTGCGCCGCCGGATGGGCATGCTGTTCCAGAACGGCGCGCTGCTGACCGATCTCGACGTCTACGAGAACGTGGCGTTCCCGCTGCGCGAGCACACGCAGCTGCCCGAGTCGCTGGTGTCGCGGCTCGTGCTGATGAAACTGCAGGCGGTCGGGCTGCGCGGCGCGGCGCGGCTGATGCCCGCCGAGCTGTCGGGCGGCATGGCTCGCCGCGTGGCGCTCGCGCGCTCGATCGTGATGGACCCGGAGCTCCTGATCTACGACGAACCTTTCGCGGGGCTCGACCCGATCGCGATGGGCGTCGTGCTGCGCCTGATCCGCGACACGAACGACGCGCTCGGGCTGACGAGCATCGTCGTGTCGCACGACGTGCACGAGATCGGATTGCTCGCCGACGTCACCTACCTGCTGTCCGGCGGCAAGGTGGTCGCGAGCGGCGCGCCCGTGGAGCTGCGCGAGCACGAGTCGCCGATGGTGCGCCAGTTCATGAACGGCCTCGCCGACGGGCCCGTGCCGTTCCACTACCCGGCGCCGGACCTCGCCGCGCAGCTGCTCGACCGCGAGGTCGCCGGATGACGCTCGTCGCGGACCTCTGGAACTCGCTGGTCGAGTTCACCCGCAAGGCGGGCGCGTTCACGCTGTTCACGCTGAAGCTCTTGGCGGTGGCGCCCGCGGCGCTGCGCCGCTTCGGGCTCGTCGTCGCGCAGGTGCACAACACGGGCGCGCTGTCGCTCGTGATCATCATGCTGTCCGGCCTGTTCGTCGGCATGGTGCTGGGGCTCCAGGGCTACGACCTGCTGCAGCGCTTCGGCTCCGAGGAGGCGCTCGGCGTCGCGGTCGCGCTCGCGCTCCTGAAGGAGCTCGGGCCGGTCGTCACCGCGCTGCTGTTCGCCGGCCGCGCGGGCACCGCGCTGACCTCCGAGATCGGCCTGATGAAGGCGACCGACCAGCTCTCCGCGATGGAGATGATGGCCGTGGACCCCGTGAAGCGTGTGTGCGCGCCGCGGTTCCTCGGCGGCGTGGTCGCGATGCCGCTGCTGGCCGCGATCTTCAGCATGATCGGCCTGTTCGGCGCGCAGCTCGTCGGCGTGCAGCTGATGGGCGTCGACCCCGGACAGTTCTGGTCGCAGATGCGCGGCGCAGTCGGCCTGGAGGACGTCATGGAAGGCGTGGTGAAGAGCATCGTGTTCGGCTTCGCGTGCAGCGCGATCGCCGTCTACGAGGGCTTCCACGCCGCGCCGACCGCCGAGGGCGTGGGCCGCGCGACGACGCGCACCGTGGTGACCTCGTCGGTCGCCGTGCTGGTGCTGGACTACATGCTGACGGCGGTGTTCCTGTGAGCCGCCGCGGCCCCGCAACGACGGTCGCGCGGCGTCCCGTGCGGCGAGGAGACAACCGATGAAGCAGGCGAGGGCGGTCGAGCTCGGCACGGGTCTGTTCGTGCTGCTCGGCTTCGCGGCGCTGTTCTTCCTGATCAGCCAGATCACGAGCCGGGATTTCGCGTTCGGCGACGCCGGCTACCGGCTGACGGCGAAGTTCGACAACGTCGGTGGGCTGAAGCCCGGCGCGCCCGTGTCGATGGGCGGCGTGACCATCGGCCGCGTCGAGACCATCGACTTCGACAGCACCGATTACAAGGCGGTGGCCACGCTCCGCATCGAGTCGCGGTTCGGCAAGATCCCCGAGGACAGCGACGCGGCGATCAACACCGCCGGGCTGCTCGGCGGCCAGTACGTGGGCATCACTCCGGGCGGCTCGGAAACTTATCTCGGCGACGGCGATCGAATCGAGTTCACGCAGTCCGCCGTCGTGCTCGAGAACCTTATCAGCAAGTTCCTGTTCGACCGGGCCGCGGAGGAAGGCAGCACCCCGAGCGCCGCGTCCGGCGCGCAGAGCGAAGGAGCCCCCGAGTGATCCGTTCCGCCCGTTTTCGCGCCGCGATGGTCCGTGGCCGTGCCGCCCTGGTCGCCGTCGCGCTGCTGGGCGCTGCTGCCTTCGTGGCCGCCTTGCCCGTCGCCCACGTCCACGCGCAGGCGCCGAACGCGCAGCTCGGGCCCCAGGAACTGATGGACGACGTCTCGAAGCGCATGCTGGCCGCGCTCGACCAGAACCGCGCCGCGATCCGCAAGGATCCGAGCAGGGTCTACCCGATCGTCAACGACATCCTGCTGCCGCACTTCGACACCGACTACGCGGCGCAGCTGGTGCTCGCGCAGCACTGGCGCACGGCCACCCCGGAGCAGCGCAAGCGCTTCGTCAGCGCGCTGTACAACGCGCTGCTGCGCACCTACGGCGGCGCGCTGACGGACTTCACGGCGGACCGGCTCAAGCTGCTGCCGTTCCGCGGCGATCCGACGGCCACGCAGGCCACCGTGCGCTCGGTCGTCACGCGCGCCAACGGGCAGGAGGTGCCCGTCGACTATCGGCTGCGCAAGACCGCGAACGGCTGGAAGGCCTTCGACGTCGTGATCGAGGGCATCTCGTACGTGCGCAACTACCGCAACGACCTCGGTGCCGAGGTCTCGCAGCGTGGGCTCGACGCGGTGATCGCACGGCTCGAGAAGGACGGCATCGACCTCGACGCCGCGCCGGCCGCGAAGCCCGCGGCGGCGCGAGCGCGCTGAACGGGCCGGGGAGCGCGCGTCGATGGCACGGACGAGGACGGACGGTATGCCGGACTTCGATCTCCAGGCGCTCGGCGCCGACGGCCGTTATCGGCTCGCCGGGCACTTCGGGTTCGAGACCGCGAGCGCGGTGCTGGCGCGCGGCAACGCCGAATTCGCGCGGTATCCGCACGTCGAGCTCGATCTCTCGGGCGTGACCGCCGCCGACAGCGCCGGGCTCGCGGTGCTGCTGGCCTGGGTCGAACGTGCCCGGAAGCGCGGCGGCACGCTGCGCTATACCGGTTTGCCGCGGCAGATCGCCTCGATCGCTGCCATCAGCGACGTAGCCGCTCTGCTGCGCGGCGCCGAGCCGCCGGCGAAAGCTTCGGCGGCCTGAGCCCCGCGGCTCGCGCGTCGGCGGCGTCAGCTGCCCTGCGAGCCGGAGCCGCTCGGTGGCGCCGATTCGGGCTCCGTCGCGGACGCCGGCGCAGATTCCGGGATCGACGTTTCCGTCGGCGCGTCCACCGGGATCTCCTCGGGCAGTTCCTCCTCGAACTCGTAGTCGTCCGCCGGCGCCTCGCCGTCGGTGACCAGGAACTCGCGGCGCGCGAGGTAGGCGTCGCGCACGCGAGCGTACGGATCGAACGCGCCCTCCAGCAGACGCTCGACCGACAGCAGTTCCGTCCGCGTGTCGAGTACGTCAACGCCGAGCAGCACGTACTCCTCCGTCGAGCCGTCGCCGATGTGGCGGCGCACGTTCGTGTAGCGGTCGGCGAAGCGGCCCGGCGCGTCCCGCAGGGTCGAGGGGCCGAACACCGGCAGCACCAGGTACGGGCCGCTCGGCAGGCCCCAGTAGCCGAAGGTCTGCCCGAAATCCTCGTCGTGCGAGGGGATGCCGAAGCGCGTGGCGGGGTCGGCGAGACCGCCGATGCCGATCGTCGAATTCACGAGGAACCGCAGGGTGTCCGTGCCCGCGGCGCTGAACTTGCCCTGCAGCGCGTTGTTGACGATGGTGCCCGGGTACTCGAGGTTCGTGACGAAGTTCGACACCGCGTTGCGGGCGGGCTCCGGCACCACCTCGCGATAGGCGCGCGCGAGCGGCTTCGCGATCATGCGGTCGAGCGCGTCGTTGAACGCGTACGTGGCGCGATTGAGCCTCTCGAGCGGGTCACGGTTCCGGGGCTGCTCCGCGGCGACCGCGGGGCCGGCGGCGATGACGAACAGGGTGCAGGCGAGCAGCGCGGCCCGCGCGGAACGTGGCGAGAGCATCGGATCCTCCGTGGAAACTACAGTTTAGCAGGCGCGCGTCGCCGCGCCGGCGCGGCTCAGCGGCGGCGGCCCGCCGTGTCCTCGGGACGCGGCTGCGGCAGCGGCTCGCCGCGTTCGAGCGCGGCCTGCAGGCGCGGCGGCAGGTACTCCTTCAGTTCATCTATTCGCGCACGGAACCGGCTCCGTTGCACCGGCGTGATGTTCGGGGAAGCCAGTGCCGTACGGAGCGTCTCGATCCCGAGCGTGAGGTCGCCGCTCATCAGGTGGTACTCGGCCATGTAGTAGTTCGCCTCGGCCGTCTCGCCGGCGCTGCTCGCGGCGAGCGCGATCAGGCGCACCTGGTCTAGGGTCGGGGGCACCACGTTGAACAGGTCGAGCAGCACCTTGTGCGCGGCCTTCGCGTCGCCCGCCTGCAGCAGCGCCTGTGCATAGCGGACGGTGACGGGCACGTTGCGCGGGAACAGTTCCTTGGCGTGCGCGAGCGCCTCGCGCGACGCGTCGGTCTCCCCGGCCGCCAGCAGCGCCTGGCCGAGCCCCGTGTGGAACTCGGTGACGTTGGGTTGCCGCTTCACGAGGTCCCGGAAGATGCGCACTGCCTCCGGTGCGCGGCCGGCCTCGATCAGCGCGAGCGCGCGGCCGTAGTAGCGGTGGTCGCCGGCGTCGGCGTCTGCCGAGACCGCGTCCGGGTAGAGTGCGTCCACGTCCGCGCCGGCCGGCAGGCGCATCACGCGCAGCCGCTCCCGCGTGAGCCGGTAGCCCATCGTGTCCACCGGGCGCACGGCCGGGTACTGCGCGGCGCGCGAACGCGCTTCCGCGACGCGCGAACTGGTCACGGGGTGGGTCTGCAGGAACTCGAGGATCCGTGCGTTCTCGGTCTGGAACGCCGAGCCGGTGCGGCGACCGAGCGTCTCGAAGAAGCGCGCCATCGCGTGCGGGTCGAAGCCGGCCGCGACCAGCGTCGCGATGCCGATGCGGTCCGCCTCGTACTCGTTGTCGCGCGTGAAGTTGATCTGGCGCTGCACGGCGGCGCTCTGGCCGGCCATCACGCCCGCCATGCCGATGTCGGAGTTGCCGGACACGGCGCCGAGCAGGATCGCGGCGAGCATCGCCGCGGTCGAGACGAGGCTGTTGCGGCCCTGCGCCTCCAGGCCGCGCGCGATGTGGCGCTGGGTGACGTGCGCGATCTCGTGCGCGAGCACCGAGGCCAGTTCGCTCTCGCCGGCCGTGGCGAGCACGAGGTCGGCGTTGACGCCGATGAAGCCGCCCGGCAGCGCGAACGCGTTGATGCCGGGATCCTTGACGACGAAGAAGGTGAAGCGCTGACCGCCGTCCTGCGCGTGGCTGGCGAGGCGGCTGCCGACCGACTGCACGTACTCCGTGATCTCGGGATCCTCGACGATCGCGCCGGAGTCGCGCAGGCCACGGACGATCATCGCGCCGATGCGGTACTCGTCCGCGTTCGACAGCACGGTGTCCGCAGAGGTGCCGATGTCGGGCAGGTCGGTCAGGACCGGACCGCCGCGCGCCGGACCCGCCGGCTGCCCCGGTTCCGCGGCGCCGGGCGCCGCGAACGGTGCCGCCGTGGCGGCCAGGGCGACGATCGCGACCAGCGGGCCGCAGCGGCGGTGCATCGTGGAACCCATCGTCAGCCTTCAGACCCCCGTCGCGGCGGTTGGTTCGCCGGCCGGCGCCCGGACGAACACGCTCGGGGCGCGCCGTGGCCGCGGTCCGGCTCGCCGCCCGTCACAGGCTCTCGGACGCGAAGTCGGCCAGTCGCGAGCGCTCGCCGCGCACCAGCGTCACGTGGCCCGAGTGCGTCCAGCCGCGGAAGCGGTTCACGACGTAGGTGAGGCCGGACGAGGTCTCGGTCAGGTACGGCGTGTCGATCTGGGCGATGTTGCCGAGGCAGACCAGCTTCGTGCCGGGGCCCGCACGCGTGACCAGCGCCTTCATCTGCTTCGGCGTCAGGTTCTGGGCCTCGTCGAGGATGATGTAGCGGTGCAGGAACGTGCGGCCGCGCATGAAGTTCAGCGAGCGGATCCTGATGCGGCTGCGCAGCAGGTCGTTGGTCGCGGCACGCGCCCAGTTGCCGCCCTCCTGGCCCTGCGTCAGCACCTCGAGGTTGTCCATCAGCGCGCCCATCCAGGGTTCCATCTTCTCCTCCTCGGTGCCGGGCAGGAACCCGATGTCCTCGCCGAGGGGGATGGTGACGCGCGTCATGATGATCTCGTTGAAGCGCTTGTTGTCGAGCGTCTGCGCGAGTCCGGCCGCGAGCGTCATCAGCGTCTTGCCGGTGCCCGCGGGCCCGAGGATCGTCACGAAGTCGATCTCGGGATCGAGCAGCAGGTTCAGCGCGAAGTTCTGCTCGCGGTTGCGCGCCGTCACGCCCCAAACGTTGTGGCGATCGGCGCGGTAGTCCTGCAGCAACTCGAGCACCGCTTCCTCGCCCTGCACGCGACGCACGATCGCCTCGACGCCGCTCTCGGCGTCCTCGTAGACGAACAGGTTGGCGTGCCACTCCTTCACCGCGGGACCCGCGATCCGGTAGAAGGTGCGCGAGTGCTCCTTCCAGGACTGCACGTCCTTGCCGTGCCGCTCCCAGAAGTCCGGCGCGAGCGCCTGCGTGCCCGTGTAGAGGAGGTCGGCGTCCTCGATCGTCTGGTCGCTGAAGTAGTCCTCGGCGTGCACGCCGAGGATCGCAGCCTTGATCCTGAGGTTGATGTCCTTCGACACCAGCACGACGGCCGCATCCGGCACCTCGCGCGAGAGCGCGAGCGCCTGGCCGAGGATCGCGTCGTCGTTGCCGCGGCCGGGCAGGTTCGCCGGCAGCCCGGCCTCGAGCGCCCTGGTCTGGAAGAACAGCCGGCCGGTCGGTGCGCCGGACTTCTTCACCGACGGCAGCGGGAGCCCGCGGTCGATCTGGTCCTTGGTCGCGCCGCTCATGAGCTCGTCGAGGAACCGGCTGACCTGGCGGACGTTGCGCGCGGCCTCCGACAGGCCCTTCTTGCCGGCGTCGAGTTCCTCGAGCACGACCATCGGCAGGTACACGTCGTGCTCGTCGAAGCGGAAGATCGCCGTCGGGTCGTGCATCAGCACGTTCGTGTCGAGCACGAAGATGCAGCGCTTGTCGCGCTCCGGGCGCGTCATCGTCAGAGCGCCTTCGCGGCGGCGAGGACCTCGTCGGCGTGGCCGTCGACCTTCACCTTGCGCCACTCCTGCCGCAGTACGCCGCTCGCGTCGAGCAGGAAGGTGCTGCGCTCGACGCCCATGTACTTCCTGCCGTACATGCTCTTCTCCTTCCAGACGTCGAAGAGCGTGCAGGCGGCCTGCTCGGGGTCCGACAGCAGCTCGAACGGGAACCCGTGCTTGGCCTTGAACTTCTCGTGGGACGCGATCGAGTCGGGCGACACGCCGACGACCTCCGCGCCGGCCTTCCTGAACTGCGCGTGGAGGTCGCGGAAGGCCTCGCCTTCCTTCGTGCAGCCCGAGGTCGCGTCCTTCGGGTAGAAGTAGACGACGAGCGCCCTGCCCGCGGCGTCCTTGAGGCGCCAGGGACCCGCCGTCGACTCGAGCCGGAAGTCCGGGACCTTCTTGCCCACCTGTACGACCGTCGAGACCTTCGCCATGCGTGCTCCGAGTGGCGCGGTGCCGGATCCGGTCGAGTCGGGGACCGGCGCGCCGCGCGGGTGGCGGGACCCGACGCGGCTTCAGCCCTTCACGGGCTCGAGGATCGCGTCGAGGTTCAGGGAATCGCAGAAGTCCATGAATTCTTCGCGCAGCACGCCGAGGTGGATCCGGCTCGGCACGTTGACGACGAGGCGCAGCGAGAACATCGGCGCGCCCGTGTGCGCGGCCGCGTAGGAGCGCGTGTCGAGCTCGGCGATGTCGATGCCGCGCGCCGAGAAGAAGCCCGACACGCTCGACACGATGCCCGACTGGTCGAGGCAGACGATGTCGACGGAGTAGGGGAGCATGTCGGCGCGGACCGGCCGCGCCTCGGTGCGGCGCATCTGCACCGCGAGCTCGCCGCCGTCGCCGAGCTTCTTGACCTCGGTCTCGATCTTCGCGAGCGAGTGCCAGTTGCCGGAAACCAGCAGCGCCATGGTGAACTCGCTGCCGAGCGCACTCATCCGGCTCTCGACGATGTTGCCGCCGCAGTCGGCGATCACGCGGGTGAGGTCGTGGACCATGCCGGTGCGGTCGCTACCGATGGCGGACAGGGCGATCAGCTGCTTCATCCGGATCCGCGCCGGCCTCGAGCCGGCTGTGACGCTCTCGCGAAGGGCGGGGAGTGTACCCGCTGGGCCCCGGGCGTGGGAAACGCCGCGCGGCCGGCCTTGCGCGGGCCGCGCTACGGCCCGTACGATTTGGGGCTGACCGAGCAGCCGCGTCCGCGGCGGGACCGTCTCACTCATGTACAGCGGCAGCATCGTGGCGGTCGTCACGCCGATGGGCGAAGCGGGCGAGCTCGACTTCGCGGCCTGGGACCGCCTGCTCGACTGGCACGCCGACGAGGGTACCGACGCGGTGGTGGTCTGCGGCACCACCGGCGAGTCCCCCACCGTCACCGTCGACGAGGCGGTCGAGCTGGTCGCTCGGGCGCAGGCCCGCCTGCGGGGACGCCTGCCCGTGATCGCAGGTACCGGCACCAACTCGACGATCGGCACGATCGAGCGCACGCGCCGGCTCGCGCAGGCGGGCGCGGACGCCGCGCTGGTCGTCACGCCGTACTACAACAAGCCCACGCAGGAAGGCCTCTACCGCCACTACGTCGCGGTCGCCGAGGCCTCCAGCATCCCGCTGATCCTCTACAACGTGCCCTCGCGCACCGGCGTCGATCTGCTGCCGGACACCGCGCGGCGGCTCGCGGAGCACCCGCGCATCGTCGCTGTCAAGGAAGCCACCGGCAGCCTGCAGCGGCTCGCGGAACTGCGCGAGCTTTGCGGCGACGATCTCGAGATCCTGTCGGGTGACGACCCCACCTGCGCGGACGCGATGCTGGCCGGCGCGCGCGGGGTGATCTCCGTGACCGCCAACGTCGCGCCGCGCGCGATGCACGAACTCTGCGTCGCGGCGCTGGCCGGCGACGCGGTGCGCGCCCGGGAACTCGACGGCCGCCTGCAGGTCCTCCACCGCGCCATGTTCGTCGAGCCGAACCCCATTCCCGCCAAGTGGGCCGTGCAGCAGCTCGGCCTGATCCCCGGCGGCATCCGCCTGCCGCTGCTGCCGCTGACCGCGGCGGCCCAGCCCACCGTGCGCGAAGCGATGCGCGCCGCCGGAGTGTCATGCCCCGCCTGATTCCCTGCCTGGCCGCGGCCGGGTCGCTCGTGCTGTTGGCCGGCTGCTCGGCCTTCGACCGCAATGCCTGTCACGACCGCCAGCCCTACCAGGCCGCGGAGGCCGTGCCGCCGCTCAAGGTGCCCGAGGGCCTCGCGGCGCCGTCCACGCGCAACGCGCTCAGGATCCCGGAAGTGCAGGCCGAGCCGAAGCGCCGCAGCGCAGGCGACCCGTGCCTCGACGAACCGCCCAGCTTCTACCCGGACCGCCCGAAGCCGGGCCAGCGGCCGGCCGCCGAGTGACCGCCCGGCGCCGGTTCCCGTCGCCGCGTTTGCCTCGCCACCGCGGTGCGGTTAGGCTTCCCGGCCTTCGGAGAGGTGGCCGAGTGGTCGAAGGCGCTGGACTGGAATTCCAGTAATACCCAAAAGGTATTCGTGGGTTCGAATCCCACCCTCTCCGCCACCTGCAACCGCCGCCGTTCAATGGCGGTCCGCGTCGGTTCCTCCGCGACGATCAGCCGCTAACCCCGCCAGGCCCGGAAGGGAGCAACGGTCCCGGCCCGATCGGGTGCCGGAGGGGTGCTGGCGCGGGCCGCCGCCCCTCCTGCGGCGGCGTTCGTCGTATCCTCGCTCCCGATGACCTACCTCGTCCTGGCCCGCAAGTGGCGCCCGCGCAAGTTCGCCGAGATGGTCGGCCAGGAACACGTCGTGCGCGCGCTGACGAACGCGCTGACCTCCGGCCGCGTGCACCACGCGTTCCTGTTCACGGGCACGCGCGGCGTCGGCAAGACCACGGTCGCCCGCATCTTCGCGAAGTCGCTGAACTGCGAAACCGGCGTCGGCGCGGATCCGTGCGGCACCTGCAGCGCCTGCCGCGAGATCGACGAGGGCCGCTTCGTGGACCTGATCGAGGTGGACGCCGCCTCGCGCACCAAGGTCGAGGACACGCGCGAACTGCTCGAGAACGTGCAGTACGCGCCGGCCCGCGGCCGCTACAAGGTGTACCTCGTCGACGAGGTGCACATGCTGTCGGTGAACTCCTTCAACGCGCTGCTGAAGACGCTCGAGGAGCCGCCGCCGCACGTCAAGTTCCTGCTGGCGACGACCGATCCGCAGAAGCTGCCGATCACCGTCGTGTCGCGCTGCCTGCAGTTCCACCTGAAGCGCCTGCCGCCGGGGCTGATCGCCGAGCGCATGCGCAGGATCCTCGAGGCCGAGGGCGTCGCGTTCGACGCCCCGTCGCTGCCGCTGCTGGCGCGCGCGGCCGACGGCTCGCTGCGCGACGGCCTCTCGCTCCTCGACCAGGTGCTCGTGTTCGGCGGCGGCCGCGTCGGCGAGGCCGACGTGCGCGCGATGCTCGGCACCATCGACCGCAACCACGTCGTGCACCTCGTCGAGGCGCTGGCGGCGGCGGATGCGCCGGGGCTGCTCGCGATCGCGCGTGCGCTCGACGACCACGCGCCGGACTACGACCAGGTGCTGGTGCAACTGGCTTCGCTGCTGGAGCGCGTCGCGCTGCAGCAGGTGGTGCCGCAGGACTCGGCGGACGCCGAGTGGGCGCCGGAAGTGCTCGACGCGCTCGCGCGCGCTGTGCCGCCGGCGGACCTGCAGCTGTACTACCAGATCGCGCTGAACGGTCGGCGCGACCTCGAGCTCGCGCCGGAGCCGCGCGTCGGCTTCGAGATGACGCTGCTGCGGATGCTCGCGTTCCGTCCGGCCGACACGGTCGCCGGGGCGGGTGCGCCCGCCGCGGTTGCGCCGGCCGGGGGCACGCGGGGCGCTGCGAATGCGGGCACGGCTGCGGCTTCCCCCCCGGCACCCCGGTCGCCGGCGCGTCCCGCGGCCCCCGAGCCAGCCGCGGAGCGGCCCGCCGTCTCGGCGCCGGGTCCGTCCACGACCGGGCCGGCCCAGGCGTCCGCATCGCAGGAACCGCGCGGCGCCTGGGCCGCGCCGGCGGGCGCACCGACGCCGCCGACCACGTCGAACGGCGACGTGGACTGGCAGACACTCGTCGGGCGGCTCGAACTCGGTGGCCTCGCGCGCCAGCTGGCGGCCAACTGCGCGTGGCTCGGGCGCGAAGCGGACACGGTCCGGCTGCGCGTCGCGCCGTCCAGCGAGGCGCTCCGGACGCCGAGCACGGTCGAGCGGCTCGCGCAGGCGCTCGGCCGCCACCTCGGCGGCACCGTGCGCCTCGTGTTCGACGTCGCCGAGCTCGAGCCCGAGGTCGACACGCCTGCCCGTCGCGAGGCGCGCGAGGCGGAGGCCTCGGTCGTGCAGGCGCGCGCCGCGCTCGAGCAGGATCCCACCGTGCGCGCCCTCCAGGAGCGCTTCGGCGCGACCGTGCAGCCGGACAGCGTCAAGCCCTTGCGGTGAGGCGGCCTCGCCCGCATCCAGCCGCGTGCGTCCGCGCGACCGGCGCTCGCCACCCGACCCACGAATCCGCATCCAGAACCCGCACCCGAGGACAGCGACCATGAAAGGCGGCATCGGCAATCTCATGCGCCAGGCGCAGCAGATCCAGGAGAACATGCAGAAGGCGCAGGCGGAGCTCGCCTCGCTCGAGATCGTCGGCGAGGCCGGCGGCGGCATGGTCAAGGTGGAGATGAACGGCAAGCACGAGGTGCGGCGCGTGCGCATCGACCCGTCCGTGCCGGGCGACGACCGTGAGCTGCTCGAGGACCTGCTGACCGCCGCGATCAACGACGCGGTCCGCAAGGTCGAGGGCGCGACGCAGCAGAAGTTCTCGGGCCTGATGGGCGGCATGCAGCTCCCGCCGGGCTTCAAGCTGCCGTTCTGAGCCGGGAGCCGGCCGCGTGAAGTACTCGCCCGCGCTCGCGCGGTTGATCGAGGCGCTGCGGCGCCTCCCGGGCGTCGGCCCGAAGTCCGCGCAGCGCATGGCCTTCCACCTGCTGGAGCGCGATCGCGACGGTGCGCGCGAGCTCGGCCGCGCGCTCGACGCCGCGGTGAACGGCGTCGGCCGCTGTCGCCGCTGCCGCATGCTGACCGACGGCGAGCTGTGCCCGATCTGCGCGAATCCGGGCCGCGACGGCAGCGTGGTGTGCGTGGTCGAGTCGCCGGCCGACGTGGTCGCGGTCGAGCAGTCGGGGAGCTTCCGCGGTCGTTACTTCGTGCTGATGGGCCATCTCTCGCCGCTCGATGGCGTGGGCCCGGAGCAGCTCGGCGTCGCGCAGCTGGAGGCGGTGCTCGACGAGGGCGAGGTCCGCGAGCTGATTCTCGCGACCAACCCGACGGTGGAGGGCGAGGCTACCGCGCACTTCCTCGGCGAGCTCGCGACCCGGCGCGGCATCCGCGCGAGCCGGATCGCGCACGGCGTGCCGGTGGGCGGGGAACTCGAATACGTGGACGGCGGCACGTTGGCCCACGCGCTGGCCGGGCGGCAGCTGCTCGGCTGAACGGGGCGCCTAGCGCCGCAGTCCCGGCGGCGTGCGCGGCGGCGCGCGCTCGGGGTACTTCGTCGCGAAATGGCGCGCCAGCTCGGCGAGGCGTCGGTAGCTCTCGTAGCGCCGGGCCCGGATCGTCCCGCCGTTCACCGCCTCGCGTACCGCGCAGGCCGGCTCCGTCTCGTGCCTGCAGTCCTGGAACCGGCAGCCGGCCCCGATCGCGTGGATCTCCCGGAACCCGGTGGCGACGTCCCGCACGGCGGGCAGTGCCGGGGCGTAGTCCCGCACGCCCGGCGAGTCGATCAGCCGCCCCCCGCTCGTGAGACGGTGCAGGGCGGCCGTCGTGGTCGTGTGGCGGCCTTCCTCGGTCGCCGCGGAGATCTCCTGCGTGACGGCCCGTGCCTCGGGCACGAGGGCGTTCAGGAGGCTCGACTTCCCCGTGCCCGACTGCCCGACGAGCACGCTGGTGGTGCCCGCGAGCTCGTGCGCCAGCGACTCGACCCCGGGCACGCCGCGGGTGGAGCAGCGCACGATCCGGTAGCCGATCGCCACGTAGGCCCCGAGTTCGGCGCTCGCCTCCGGCGTCGCCGCCAGCTCGTCCTTGTTGAACGCGACCAGCGCCTGCAGGCCGGCCCAGGCCGCGCCGGCGAGATAGCGGTCCACGACGTACCAGTCCGGTGCCGGCTGCGGCGCGACCACCGCGACCAGTTGCGTGAGGTTCGCGACGACCGGCTCGGTGCGGCCGGTGGCGTCGAGCCGCTCGAGCAGCGTGCGGCGCGGCAGGACCTCGTAGACGGTGCCCTGCGGGTCGCCGGTGGTCGCGTGCGCCCAGAGCACTTCGTCGCCGCAGACGGCCTGCAGCCGGCGGCCGTGCAGGCGGCAGGAACGGCGGGCGCCGTCCGTCGATTCGACGTCCAGTTGCCGGCCGTGGCTCGCGACCACGAGCCCGGCCAGCAGGTCGCGCTGCGGCGGCGGTGTCGGGGGTCGCTTGCCCATCGGGTGGCCGTGCGGGCCTCAGCGCGCCGCGACGGGCGCCGCGGAGCCTGCGGCGGGCACGGACGCGCGCAGTGCGGCGATGCGCTCCAGCGCGGGCGGGTGCGAGTAGTACCACGCCGAGTAGAGCGGGTCCGGCGTCAGCGTCGAGGCGTTGTCGCGGTGGAGCTTGACCAGCGCGTCGGCGAGACGCTGGCCGTCCGCGTGCTCGGCTGCATACCGGTCCGCGGCGTACTCGTTGTGCCGCGACCAGAGCGTCTCCAGCGGATCGAGGAAGTACGTGAACGCGGGGCTCGCCAGCACGAACAGCGCGAGCGCGGCGTGGGGCGAGGGTTCGGGCACGCCGAGCGCGGCGTAGAACGCCGGCTGCGCCGCGAGCCAGCCGAGCACCGCGAAGCCCGCGAACGCGACCGCGAGCCCGACCAGCACCATCGTGCGCACGTGCTTCAGCCGGAAGTGCCCGAGCTCGTGGGCCAGCACCGCCTCGACCTCGTCCGCGTCGAGGCGCTCGACCAGCGTGTCGTAGAGCACGATGCGCTTGTGGCGGCCGAAGCCGGTGAAGTAAGCGTTGCCGTGCGACGAGCGCCGCGAGCCGTCCATCACGTAGACGCCGTCGGCGGCGAAGCCGCAGCGCCGGACGATCGCGTCGACCCGGTCGCGCAGGGGCCCCGCCTCGAGCGGGCGGAAGCGGTTGTAGAGCGGCGCGATGAAGCGTGGCCACGCGAACTGCAGCGCGAGCAGGAACGCCGCCCACGCGGCCCACGCGTACAACCACCAGGCCGGGCCCGCGATCGTCATCAGCCACAGCAGCAGCGCGAGCAGCGGCACGCCGAGCACGAGCCCGAGCGCGAGCGAGCGGGCGAGGTCGGCCGCGTACAGCGCGGGCGTGGTGCGGTTGAAGCCGTGGCGCGCCTCGACCACGAAAGTGTCGTAGAGCGAGAACGGCAGGTTCGCGAGCCCGAGCACGAGCGCGAGCAGCGTGAGCGTCGCGACGCCGTCCCACGGCGCCGGCCAGCCGAGCCGGCCCGCGGCCGCGTCGAGCGCCGCGAAGCCGCCGCCGAGCGTGACCGCCAGCAGCAGCGCCGTACCGTAGAGCAACTGCAGCCGCGCGAGCCTGATCCCGTCCCGGTTGTAGTCGGCGGCCCGGCGGTGCTCCGCCGCAGTCACGACGGCGGAGAACGGTTCGGGTACGCGATCGCGGTGCGCCGCCAGCGCCTGCAACTGCCGCTGCTGCAGCCAGAGCCGCATCGCCGTGGTGGCCGCGAGTGCGACCAGGAACAGGAGGGTGTAGGGGTGCATCGGGTGGGCCGGCCGGGGCGGATTCGCGGGGCGAGACCTCTGATAGTATCTCCTAAGGATCACGACCATGGCGCCACACCCCGACAATCTGGCCTGGATCGACCTCGAGATGACGGGGCTGCGCCCCGAATTCGACCGCATCCTCGAGGTCGCCACGATCGTCACGGACCGCGACCTGAACGTCCTCGCCGAAGGCCCCGTCGTCGCGGTCCACCAGCCGGAGGACGTGCTGGTGCTGATGGACGACTGGAACCAGAGGACTCACGGCGCCTCGGGCCTGCTCGGGCGCGTGCGCGAGAGCACGGCGGGCGAAGCCGAGGCCGAGCTCGCGACGCTCCAGTTCCTGGAGCGGTGGGTTCCGGCGGGCACCTCGCCCATGTGCGGCAACAGCATCTGCCAGGACCGCCGCTTCCTCGCGCGCTACATGCCTGCGCTCGAGAAGTTCTTCCACTACCGGAACCTGGACGTCAGCACGCTGAAGGAGCTCGCCCGCCGCTGGGCGCCCCCGGTGCTGGCGTCGATGGCCAAGTCGAACTCCCACCAGGCGCTCGACGACGTCCGCGAGTCGATCCTGGAACTGCGTCACTACCGTCGGCACCTGTTCGCCACCGCGTGGGCCGGTGCCGCGAGCGCGGATTCAGCGTGCACCGCGCGAGTCGACGTCGTCGCGGCGCGAGGTTCCCCTTAGTGGAGTAGCCATCCCACGCCGGAGTCCCGACCATGCAGATCCGCTGGCTCGGTCACCTGCTCCCCCTGGCGCTGCCCTGCGCAGTGCTCGCCGGCCACGCGCTCGGCGGCGCGTGGAACTTCCTCACCCTCGTCTTGCTGTTCGTCCTGCTGCCGCTGGCCGACCTGGCCCTCGGCGTGGATCGCGCGCCCCTCGCCCCGCGCGGCTCGGCCGGGCCCGCGGCGCGGCTCTGGTTCGATGCGCTGCTGTATGCGTGGGTGCCGATCCAGCTCGCGTTGCTCGCCTGGGGCGCCCACGCGGTCGCCGCGGCGACGGACCCGGTCGCGGCGCTCGGCGTGACGCTGTCGATCGGCGCGGTGACCGGCGGCATCGGCATCACGGTCGCGCACGAACTCGGACACCGGCTCGGACGCGTGCCGCGCTCGTGCGCGGGGCTGCTGCTCGCGACGGTTGCCTACGGCCACTTCCTGATCGAGCACAACAAGGGCCACCACGCGCGCGTCGCGACGCCCGAAGATCCGGCCAGCGCCCGCTACGGCGAGTCGTTCTTCGCGTTCCTGCCGCGCACGCTGGTGGGCGGCTTCGTCGACGCGTGGCGGCTCGAGAGCGAGCGGCTCGCGCGGCAAGGCCGTACGCCGTGGCATGCGTCGAACCGGATGCTCTGGGTCGTGGCGGCGCCGCTCGCGATCTCGCTCGCGTTGGGAGTGACGCTCGGCGCGGTCGCGGTCGCGTTCTGGTGGCTGCAGGCGACCTACGCGGTGCTGCTGCTCGAACTCGTGAACTACGTCGAGCACTACGGGCTCGCGCGCGCGCGCGGGCCCGACGGGCGGTGGGAGCGGGTGCGCCACGCGCACTCCTGGAACTCGAGCCACCGGGTCGGCAACTGGCTGCTGTTCAACCTGCAGCGTCACTCCCAGCACCACGCCAACGTGACGCGGCGGTACGAGGAGCTGGAGCACGCGGACGACGCCCCGCAACTGCCGGCGAGCTACGCGTCGATGGTGCTGCTCGCGCTCGTGCCGCCGCTGTGGCGGCGAGTGGTGCACCCGCGGCTGGCGGCCTGGAGGCCGGGCCAGTCCCCTTCCTGACCCCCCTTTTCCCTCACGGGCGTACGCGCGCCCTCAGGCGCGCGCGCCGGCGAGGAACAGCCAGGTCTCGATCACCGTGTCAGGGTTCAGCGAGATGCTGTCGATGCCCTGCTCGACGAGCCAGCGCGCGAAGTCGGGGTGATCCGACGGACCCTGCCCGCAGATGCCCACGTACTTGCCCTGCGCGCGGCAGGCCTTGATGGCCATCGCGAGCATCGCCTTGACCGCCTCGTCGCGCTCGTCGAAGGACTTCGCGACGATGCCGGAGTCGCGGTCGAGCCCAAGCACCAGCTGCGTCATGTCGTTCGAGCCGATCGACATGCCGTCGAAGTACTGCAGGTACTTCTCCGCCAGCAGCGCGTTGGTCGGCAGCTCGCACATCATGATGACCTTGAGGCCGTCCTGGCCGCGCGCCAGCCCGTTCTCGGCCAGCAGGCGGGTGACCTGCTCGGCCTCCTTCAGCGTGCGCACGAACGGCACCATCACCTGCACGTTCGTCAGGCCCATCTCGTTCCGGACGCGCTTCAGCGCCCGGCACTCGAGCTCGAAGCACGGGCGGAAGGTCTCGTCCACGTAGCGTGAGGCGCCGCGGAACCCGAGCATCGGGTTCTCCTCGTGCGGCTCGTACTGGCGCCCGCCGATCAGGTTGGCGTACTCGTTCGACTTGAAGTCCGACAGGCGCACGATCACGGGCTCCGGCGCGAACGCGGCCGCGATCGTCGCGATGCCCTCGCAGAGCTTGTCGACGTAGAACTCGACCGGGTCCGAGTAGCCCGCCATCTGGCGGCGGATGGTGTCCTTCAGGTCCGGGTCGAGACGGTCGAACTCGAGCAGCGCGCGCGGATGCACGCCGATCATCCGGTTGATGATGAATTCGAGGCGTGCGAGGCCGACGCCCCTGTTCGGGATGCCCGCGAAGTCGAACGCGCGGTCCGGGTTCCCGACGTTCATCATGATGCGGACGGGCGAGGGCGGCAGCGCGTCGAGTTCGATCTGCTGCTGGTCGAACTCAAGCTGCCCCTCGTAGATGAAGCCGGTGTCGCCCTCTGCGCAGGACACCGTGACCTCGCGCCCCTCGGCGATGCGGTCGGTGGCGTCGCCGCAGCCGACCACCGCGGGGATGCCGAGCTCGCGCGCGATGATCGCCGCGTGGCAGGTGCGCCCGCCGCGGTTCGTGACGATCGCCGAGGCGCGCTTCATCACCGGCTCCCAGTCGGGGTCGGTCATGTCGGCGACCAGCACGTCGCCGGCCTGCACGCGCGCCATCTCCTTGACGTCGCGGATGATCCGCGCCGGGCCCGTGCCGATCCGCGCGCCGATCGCGCGGCCTTCCGCGAGCACCTTCGAGCGCTTGCGGAGCGTGAAACGCTGGATCGAGCGGCCCGCGCGACTCTGCACGGTCTCGGGGCGGGCCTGCAGGATGTAGATCCGGCCGGTCTCGCCGTCCTTGCCCCACTCGATGTCCATCGGGCACTTGTAGTGCTCCTCGATCAGCAGCGCCTGCTTCGCGAGCGCCTCGACGTCCCGGTCGTCGATCGAGAAGCGCGCGCGGTCCGCTGCCGCCACGTCCACGGTCTCGACGCGCTTGCCGCGCGCGCCGTCCTTGGCGTAGACCATCTTGATCGCCTTGCCGCCGAGGGTCCGGCGCAGCACCGAGCGGCGGCCCGCACGCAGCGCGGGCTTGTAGACGTAGAACTCGTCCGGGTTCACCGCACCCTGCACGACCGTCTCGCCGAGGCCGTAGCTGGCGGTGATGAAGACCACGTCGCGGAAGCCCGAGTCGGTGTCGAGCGTGAACATCACGCCGCTCGCGCCGACGTCGCTGCGCACCATGTGCTGCACGCCGACCGAGAGTGCCACCTGCGCGTGGTCGAAGCCCTGGTGGACCCGGTAGGCGATCGCGCGGTCGTTGAACAGCGAGGCGTAGACCTCGTGCATGCACTTCAGCAACTGGTTGCGCCCGCGCACGTTCAGGAACGTCTCCTGCTGGCCCGCGAAAGAGGCTTCGGGCAGGTCCTCGGCGGTGGCGGAAGAGCGCACCGCCACGGCGATCCTGTCGCCGCCCATCGCCTCCCAAGCCGCGAGCACCTCGCGTTCGAGCTGCTCCGGGAACGGCGTCGCCAGCACCCAGTCGCGGACCTGCGCGCCGGTGGCGGCGAGCTTTTCGACGTCGTCCACGTCCAGCGCCGCCAGTACGGCGTTGATGCGCTCGGCGAGACCGTCCTGCGCCAGGAACTCGCGGAACGCGTGGGAGGTGGTCGCGAAGCCACCCGGCACCTGCACGCCGACACGCGCCAGATTGCCGATCATCTCGCCGATCGACGCGTTCTTGCCGCCCACGAGCTCGACGTCGTGCATGCCGAGCTTCTCGAACGGGACGATGTAGGGTTTCACGCGGGCTCCTCGATTCCGTGCAGCAGGCGCGGACGAGGGCGGTCCGCCTCGTCCGGGCGCGAATTGTGCCGCATCCGCGGGTGCGCCGCGTGTGGGGATGGGCCGGCGCCGCCGGGCGGACGGCCGGGGCAAGGCCCGGCCCGGCGTCCACCCCGCCGGCGGGCAGGCCCGCGAACCGGGCGCCCGGCGCCGCGCAGGCGTGCGCGGGTTAAACTCCGCGGCGCAGCCGCACGGGGGAAGTGTGACCAAGCGCACGGTGTTCTTCGTCTCGGACCAGACCGGCGTGACCGCCGAGACCATGGGCCACAGCCTGCTCACGCAGTTCGACGCGCTCGAGTTCCGCGCGGCGACGCTGCCGTTCATCGCGAATCTCGACAAGGCCGAGGAGGCGCGCCGCCGCATCGACGCGGCCGCCGAGGCGGAAGGCGTGCGGCCGATCGTGTTCAGCACGCTGGTCAAGGACGACGTGCGCGACGTGGTGAAGCGCTCGAACGGGCTGTTCCTCGACTTCTTCGACGCGTTCCTCGGGCCGCTCGAGGCGGAACTGCAGGTCAAGAGCTCCCACGCCACCGGCCGCGCGCACGGCATGGCGGACCTCGCGGCCTACACGGCGCGCATCAATGCGACCAACTTCGCGCTCGCCAACGACGACGGCGTGCACACCCGCGACTACGACCGCGCGGACGTGATCCTCGTGGGCGTGTCGCGTTCCGGCAAGACGCCGACGTGCCTGTACATGGCGCTGCAGTACGGCGTTTACGCGGCCAACTACCCGCTCACCGAGGACGACCTCGAGGCGGGCGGGTTGCCGGCGTCGCTCGTGCCGCACAAGCGCAAGCTGTACGGACTCACGATACGCCCCGACCGCCTGCAGCAGATCCGCACGGAGCGCCGGCCCGAGAGCCGCTACGCGTCCGCGCAGCAGGTCGCCTACGAGGTGCGCGCGGCCGAGTCGCTGTTCGAGAGGCTCGGCATCCCGTACATCGACACCACCGACTGCTCGGTCGAGGAAATCGGCAGCCGGATCCTCCACAAGACGGGCATCGAGCGACGCCTCCGTCCGTGAGCCGGTGCCGCGTCGCGAAGCCGTGACGCGGAACGCAGCGCGCGCGATGCGACCGGATCCGTGCGCGCGTTCGCAGCGCGCGCGCCGTCCCCGCGGCATTCTGCGCCTGATATAGTCGGCCCATGATCGGTGACGGCCTTTGCACAGTCTCGTGGCGCACCCGGCCTGGCAGTTTCGTGGGGCTGATGACGCTCTACGAGAGCAACTACATCCGGCTCGGCTGGCTGGCCGGCGACCTGCGCGCGCTGCCTGGCGAGCAGGTGTCCGTCGTGCCCGGCGACTGCGACCTGAAGCTGACCGTGCGCGAGCGCGGGCCGTACACCACGACGCTCGGCCTCACGTACCTGTTCCCCGACGACGGTGCGTTGATCGAGGATCCGGACCTCGAGATCCGGGTCTATCACGACGCCCGGCTCGCCGAGGCGCGCACGGGCCCGCTCGCGCAGCGCTCCGCCCACCCGGATCTCCGGCGGCTGTCGGAACGCGCCCAGCGCGAGGCCGCGCAGGACGCGCTCGGCACCCGGTGGGCGCGCAACATGCTGCTCAACAAGTGGCTCGAGTACTGCACGGACCGCGGCCACCGCTTCGGATCCAGCGGCCGCTAGGCCGCACGCGCCAGCCGCGCGGCCGCCGTCGATGAACCTCGGGGACAAGCTCACCGGGCTGCGCGTGCCGCTGATCGGCGCGCGCCGCGGTCCCGTCGACGAAGAGCGGCTGCTGAAGCTGTTCTGGAACCGCGCGGAGCTCAAGAAGGAGCTCGCCAGCCTCGACGACCAGCTGCACCAGCTGCGCGACCGCCTGAAGCAGCAGGAGGCGGCGGCCGCGCGCGTGGAGGACCAGCTCGACTCGCTAGAGACGCTGCTCGGCAATCCGGACGTGGGGTTCGGCGCGCTCGTGCACTTTCAGCTGCGCGGCCTGTGGCGCGCCTGCTGGCAGCAGCTCGACCAGTTCGGGTCGGAGCTCAGGCGCCAGCAGGAAGACCGCGAACGCAAGCGGCAGCTCGTCGAGTTCCACCAGGACCGCCAGCAGCGGCTCGCGCTCGCGAACGAGCGTCTCGCCGCGGCGCAGGCGGCGCTCGAGGCGGAGGACAACGCGGTGCACGCGCTCGAGTCCCGGCTGCGCGCGGCGTCCGGTCCGTGGCACTACTTCCGCCGCCGCGCGCTCGCGCCGGATCTCGAGGCGGCGCGCGCTGCGCGCGAGCGGGCCTCGCGTCACCTCGACGACATCCGCGAGGCGCGCCGCACGATCGAGAAGGAACCGTGGCCCGAGTTCCCGGGCATCGCCCTGGAAGGTCGGCGAGCGATCAATCTCGCCGTGATCGCTTACGCGCAGTTGCTGTACGCGCGCCTCGCCGATGGCGGCCTCGCGTTGCAGTCGCGGCTCGCGCGCCAGAAGAGCGTGCACGACACGCGCTACGGCTCGCGCGAGGAGTGCATCGCGATGATGGTCGACATCGCGTCGGCGCTGAAGCGGGTGCGCGCGCAGCGCGACGCCGCGCAGGAGGTCCGCACGCGCACCGAACACCTGCGCGCGTGCGCGACATACCGTCGCTCGCAGGATGCCGTGCCCGAGCCCGCGTCGCTACCGTCGGCGTTCCCGGGCCGCGGCGGCGTCTTCATCCGCGAGCCGAACGTGCTCGTGGACGACTACTGGGACCTCTACAAGGTCCTGCTGCGCTGAGCGCCGCCGGCCCGGGGCCGGTCGGTGCGCCTCAGCGGGCCGCCGCGCGGTTCTGCGACAGCTGCGCGTCGCCGGTGGCCGGCAGCAGCGTGAGGTCGGCGAGGATCTGCGCGGCTTCCGACAGGTTGGCGTCGGGCTCCGTCTCCGGGTCGACTTCCTCCAGCGACTTCAGCGCCGGCTGGCCGTCGCCGACGCGCCGCGCGTTGATCCGCGCGAGGCGCTCCGCGTCGAGGCGCTCACGCTCCGCCTTGCGCGCCGCCAGGTTCAGCGACAGCGACTTCTCGGCGCGCTGCTTCTCGAACGAGGCGGCATCGGCCTGCAGCGCCCTCAGGTCCGAGTCGGCCTTCATGCGCGCTTCGTGGTTGCGCGCCAGGATCGCGAGCGCGCTCGCCAGGCCGCCGTCAGAGTCGTAGTCCACCGGCCGAATGCGATCCCACGGGAGCGCGCTGTCCCGGGTGCTCTCGCCGACCTCGGTGGTGCTGATCAGCGAGGGCAGGGTGATCTCGGGCACCACGCCGCGGTTCTGCACGCTGTCGCCGGTGATGCGGTAGTACTTGCCGATGGTGACGGTGAGCTGGCCGAAGCCCGCGTTCGGGCCGAGCGCCCAGCGGTCGAGCGGGTAGAGGTTCTGCACCGTGCCCTTGCCGTAGGTCTGCTGGCCGACGACGATGCCGCGCCCGTAATCCTGGATCGCCGCAGCGAAGATCTCCGAGGCCGAGGCGCTGGAGCGGTCGACGAGCACGACGAGCGGACCGTCCCACACCTCGCCCGGCTCGGGATCGTCCAGCACCTCGATGCGGCCGCCGGTTTCGCGCAGCTGCACCACGGGGCCGCCGCGCACGAACAGGCCGACGAGCCCGGTCGCCTCGGAGAGGTGACCGCCGCCGTTGCCGCGCAGGTCGACGACCACGCCGTCCACCTGCTCCTCCTTGAGTTCGCCGATCAGCCGCGAGACGTCGCGGGTGGTGCTCCGGAAATCCTTCTCGCCGCTCACCCGGGCGTCGTAGTCCTGGTAGAAGCTCGGCACCTCGATCACGCCGACCTTCAGTTCGCGGTCGCCGCGCTTCACGGTCTTGACCTTCTTCTGCGCGGCCTGCGCCTCGAGCGTGACCTTGTTGCGCTCGAACGCAATCAGGTTCTCCTTGGTGCCGGGCGTGGCGCCGGCCGGCAGGATCGACAGCCGGACGGTCGAGCCGGCGGGGCCGCGGATCAGCTGCACGACGTCGTCGAGGCGCCAGCCCACGACGTCGACCATCTCGCCGCCTTCGCCCTGGCCGACCGCGGTGATGCGGTCGTTGACCTTCAGCAGGCCGCTGACGGCCGCCGGGCCGCCGGGGATCACGTTCATCACGGTGACGTGGTCGTCGACGAGCTGCAGCGAGGCGCCGATGCCGACGTACGACAGCTTCATCGCGATGTTGTACTCCTCGCTCGAGCGCGGCGAGAGGTAGTTCGAGTGCGGGTCGAACACGTGGGCGTACGCGTTCATGAAGTTCTCGAACACGTCGTCCGCGGTGACCTGGTCGACGCGCTTCAGCACGCGCTCGTAGCGCTTCGCCAGCACGTCCTTCGCCTCCGGCCAGGTCTTGCCGGCGAGCAGCAGCGAGATCGCGTCGTTCTTGACGCGCTGCCGCCAGAGGTCTTCGCGGGCCGCGACGGTGGCCGGCCACGGCTCGTGCTCGCGGTCGAACACGAAGCGTTCGTCGAGCGCGAAGTCGGGTTCCTTCTCGAGCAGGCCGAGAGCGGTCTGGAGCACCTCGCGGTTGCGGCTCTGGAAGCGCTCGAAGACCACGAACGCCGGCTCGACGTTGCCGGTGCGGATCGCGTCGTCCAGCTGCGTGCGATAGCGCTCGAGCTCGGCGACGTCCGAGGCCAGGAAGTAGCTGCGATTGCCGTCGAGCGACTCGAGGTAGCGATCGAACACCTGTGACGACAGTTCGTCGTCCATCACCGCCTGGCGGTAGTGCGAACGCTCGATCACCTCGCCGACGAGGCGGGCGACCTTGCGATGGCGGTCGGTCGGCGCGAGCGACAGCGTGACCGTGGCCGCTTCCGGCGCCGCGGCCGAGCGGTTCGGAGCGGACCCCGCGAACAGCAGGCCGAGCAGCGCGAGCGCCGGCAGCACGAGGGCGAGACGCACGCCGATGCCGTACAGCCGGGAGGCCGCACGGCCTTCCGGCGCCGGGTCGGCTGGCGTGGGGGAGTTCGGGTCGGCCATCGGCGACTACGCTCGCGGGGTTGTGCCGGGCGACGTCCGCCGCGGCCGTGCATGAACTAGACTAGGCAGCTTCCACCGACACTACTGGCGGGACCCGGGCGGATCAAGTGCCGCTCCGACGGTTCCGGGCGAGGGCACCGATGACTCCGCTGGCCGTCCTGACCGGCATCCTGATGGGTTCCGCCGTCACCATCGCGCTCGGGCTCGCGATGGTGCTCATCGTGTTCGTGATCCTCTCGGGAGAGCACCCGCGCCTCACCGAGGAATACGGCTCGCTGCTCGCCAGCTTCGCCCTGTTCTTCGTGCTGGCGCTCGCCGCCATCTACGCGTTCGTCGGCGTGCTCCGCGGCCGCCCCTGGCGCTGGTACGCGCAGGCGGCGACCTACGGGATGATCGCGCTGATCGCGCTGTACTACTGGCCGCGCTGACGGTCCGGAGATTCGCCCGGTGCACCTGCCTTTCGACGGTGGCCAGCGCCTCGTGGATCGGATTCGACGGCTGGCGACCGGCGGTTTCGCCTGCGTGCTGGTGCTCGCCGCGGGCTGCGCGGGCGCGCCACGGTCCGCCTCGCTCGAGGCTGCGGCGCCAGGCACCGACGGCGCGGGCGCGATCACCGAGACGGGCTATCGCGAAGCCATAAGCACGCTCGCCTCCGACGAATTCGAGGGCCGCAAGCCCGGGCAGCCCGGCGAGACCAAGACGCTCGAATGGCTCGAGGCCGAGTACCGCCGCATCGGCCTGCAGCCGGGCAACGCGGGCAGCTTCCGGCAGGAAGTGCCGCTGGTCGAGATCACGGCCTCGCCGAGCGCCGTGCTGGAGGTGCAGGGGCGGGACGGCAGCGCACGCTTCGCCTACGGCGACGACATGGTGGTCTGGACGAAGCGGGTCGTGCCGGAGTCGCGGCTCGAGGTTTCCGATCTCGTGTTCGTAGGCTACGGGATCGTCGCGCCCGAGGTCGGGTGGAACGACTACGCCGGCCTCGACATGCGCGGCAAGACGGCGGTGATCCTCGTCAACGACCCGGACTTCGAGGGCGGCGAGCCGCTGTTCAGGGGGCCGGCGATGACCTACTACGGGCGCTGGACCTACAAGTACGAGGAGGCCGCGCGGCAGGGCGCAGCGGGCGCGCTGCTCGTGCACGAAACGCTGCCCGCGGCGTACGGCTGGGACACCGTCCGCAATTCCTGGACCGGCCCCCAGCTCGACGCGGAGAGCGCGGACGGCAACGCGCGCCGGCCGGCGATCGAGGGCTGGCTGACGCTCGACGCGACCCGCCGGCTGCTGGCGTTGGGCGGCCGGGACTTCGACCGCCTGAAGGCGGCTGCGCGCACGCGCGGCTTCCGCCCGGTGCCGCTCGAGGCCACGGCCACCGTCGGCGTGCGCAACGCGGTAAGGCGTGCGCGTTCCGCGAACCTCGTCGGCGTGATCCCGGGCAGCCGGCATCCCGACGAGTACGTGATCTACATGGGCCACTGGGACCATCTCGGCCGCGCGATGTCGTTCGCTGGCGCCGGTGGCGACTCGATCTTCAACGGCGCGGTCGACAACGCCACGGGCATCGCCGGCATCCTCGAGATCGCGAGGGCGTTCCAGGCGGCGGGGCGCCCGCCCGAGCGCACGGTCGCGTTCCTCGCGGTCACGGCCGAGGAGTCGGGCCTGCTCGGCTCGCTCTACTACGGCCGGAACCCGCTGTTCCCGCTGGCGCGCACCGCGGCCGTGATCAACATCGACGCGCTGCCGCCGTACGGCCGGACGCACGACATCGAGGTGATCGGCTACGGCGCCTCGGAACTCGAGGACTACCTGCGGGAGTTCGCGGCCGAGCAGGGCCGCGTGCTGCGCCCGGACCAGCAGCCGGAGAAGGGTTTCTTCTACCGCTCGGACCACTTCGAGCTCGCGAAGCAGGGCGTGCCGGCGCTGTACGTGAAGACGGGCATGGACTCGCGGACGCTGCCGCCCGGCGCGCTGCGTACGATGAACGACGACTACATCGCCAACCGCTACCACAAGCCCGGCGACCACTACGATCCGGCGTGGGACGTCGCGGGCAGCATCGAGGACCTGCAGCTCCTGTACCGCGTGGGCAACCGCGTCGCGAACGAACGCCGCTGGCCCGGGTGGTATCCCGCCAGCGAGTTCCGCGCGATCCGCGAGCGCAGCCGCGCCGCGGCGCGCTGAGGCCGCGTCAGGGGACGCCGAGAGGTACCGCGCGCGGCGGCATCGCCGGCGCGGGCGCGTCGCCGGCCGGCGCCAGCGAGGCTAGCGTCGCGAGTTCCGCGTTTTCGGGATCGCGCTGGCGGAAGTGCAGGCCCGCGGTGCCGCCCCGGTCCACGCCGATGTAGACCTGCACGCGGCGGTCGTCCCAGAGCCGAACGAGCGCGAACTCGCGCCAGCGCTTCAGGTTCTTCAGCCGCTGCTTGAACGACAGGTGGTCCGCGAACCGCAGCGGTGCCACGGTGGCGGCGGCCGCGGTGGCGGCGGCCTCGAGGTCCGGCGGATCGACGCTCGGCGGCGGGAGCCTGCGGGATGCCTCGGCTTCGACGGCCGCGTCGGCCGGCCGGTCGTCGCGCGGGTCGGAAGACGACGGCCGTGCCGCGAGCGCGTCGCTGCGCGTACACCGCTCGAGGCTGTCGCCCTCGTGCGCGGCGGCGAGGGCGGCCGGTCCGGTGGCGAGCACGAACCCCAGCACCAGCGATCGTGCGATGCGCGTGCGGTCCTGCATCACGCTCTCCGTGGCCGCCCCGAGGCCGGGGATTGACGGAGCCTGCCCGCGTCGTCGGTGCGCGAGCGTGAAGCTGCGCACACCCGTCGCCGCGCGCCGGATTATGTCGTCAACGGAATGCCGCGACGTCGCCGGACGGCGACGCTTCGAGGCCTCGCGGGCCCGCTACAGGAACTGCACCGCCGGTGCCCGGTCGGTCGCCTCGTAGCGCGCCGTGCGATTGCGGCCCTGGAGTTTCGCGGTGTAGAGCGCCTGGTCGGCGGCGCGCACGAGCGCTTCCACGCTCGCGAAGCGCTGGCCGCCGCCGTGCGTGGCGTAGCCGATCGAGACCGTGACCGTCACCGGCTGCGGGCCGATGTCGTGCCGAGCGTCCTGGAACGCCGAGACGATGCGCTCGCAGACCGCGCGCGCGACGTCGCGGTCCGTGGCGGGGAACACCAGCACGAACTCCTCGCCGCCGTAGCGCGCGACGACGTCCACGCGCCGCACGTTCTGGCGCAGCAGGTCGGCCGTGGTCTTCAGCACCTTGTCGCCGGCCTGGTGGCTGTAGGTGTCGTTCACCTTCTTGAACCCGTCGAGGTCGCAGAACGCGATCGACAGCGGCCAGTCGTTGCGGCTCGCCTGATCGAACTCGTGGCGCAGGTACTGCTCGAGGTAGGCGCGGTTGTACACGCCCGTCAGCGGGTCGCGGCGCGACTCCTCCTCGAGTTCGCGGACGCGCTCGGTCATCGCGTCGGCGGCCTCGCGGAGCGTGCCCATCTCCTGCAGCGTGTGCAGGTTGCGGATCATCAGCACTTCCCGCGCCTGGTCGACGATCGTCTCCGGGTCCGCGATCAGTTCCGCCTCGAAGATGGCCTCGGTCTCCGGGATCAGCGAACTGACTCGCTGGATCGCGCGGCCGAACTCCTCCTTGCCGAGACCGAACACGCGCTCGACCTGCTGCGCCGTCTCCTGGAAGGGCTTGCGGTCGTCCGGCTGCAGGAAGATGTCCACCATCGAGCCCGAGATCGCCACGCACCGGTTGAAGCCGTCGGACGGATCGAGCGCGCGTCGATTGTCGAGCTTGTGGCTGCCGGCGATCGCGTTGCAGAGGCGCTCCGGCAGGTTCCACTGCTTCATCAGCCACGCGCCGACCTCGGCGTGGTCGAAGCCGAGCCGCTTGCGCTCGCGCGCCGCGAGCTCGCGGTGGTTCTTCTGCAGCTCGGCGGTGTCGCGGTAGAGGTCCGGCACCGCCCTGTCGAGTGCCAGCATCGCTATGTCCTGCAGCAGGCCCGCCAGAAACAGCTCCTCGAGCAGCGTCTGGCCCGAGACTTCGCCGAGTACCCGCGCCGAGGTGGCGCCGAGCAGCGCACGGCGCCAGTAGAGCGGGTGGTTCACTCCGTTCGGCTTGCCGCCGCGCAGCGACTTCACGAGTGAGAAGCTGAGCGCGAGCGTCAGCATCGCGTTCAGCCCGAGCACGATCAGCGCCTGACGCAGGTTCTCGCTGCGGCGGCGCTGCGCATAGAGCGGCGAGTTCGCGATGCGCAGCACCTTGGTGGCCAGCGCCGGATCCATCCCGATCGCCTTCGCCACCTTCCCCATCTCGATATTGCGATCCTGCGCGAGCTGGATGATGTGCGTGGCCACGCCCGCCGGTGACGGGAAGTTCACCAGCGAGCGCAGATGGGTCTCGAGTTCCGGCGTCATGCCGCGACTCCGTGGAGCGTGGATCCGGCCGGTGCGCAGATACCGGCTCGATCCTCGTTGACGGCCGCGGACGGCGAATCTTTAGACGGGGGTCGGGGAATTCCCTAGGCGGTACGGGCGCGACGGCGCCACGGTCGCGTAGTGAGACGCAGTGCCCAGAACAGCAGGTACGGGCCGACCAGCAGCGCCCACGCCGCGGGCACGAGACGGACGAAGTCGCCGTACAGGGTGGCGAGGAAGCCGGCGAGACCGTCCTCGTAGGGGCCGAGCGTCAGCGCGCCGGCGAGATAGACCAGCAGGGGCATCAGCAGGAGGCTCGCGCCGAGCACGAGCCCGAGGTAGCGCAGCTCGCGGCCGGCCCGGGACCGCCGCGGGTCCACCGACGGCTCGCCTGGCCCCGGGGCGTCGGCCGGCTCGTCCGCGGCTCGTGGCGAGCGTCGCGGTGCCAGCCGGGCGTCGGCGCGGATCTCGGGAAACGCGGTCGTGCGGGCGGTGTCGGGCATGGTTTCGCCGGGGTCACTGCGGGAGCGGCAGCGTACGCGGCGTATAATCGCGCCGGGCCGGATCCAGGACAACCACGGTTCCGTGAACGAGGCCGCCGGCGGCGGCCCGCGTCCCCCAGCCAGGAGCGCTCCTCGTGACCACTCTCGAGCCCGGCCGCGACGTGCGCGCCGCCGTGATCGGCGTCGGCTATCTCGGCCGCTTCCACGCCCAGAAGTACGCCGCGCTGCCCGGCTGCCGGCTCGAGGCGGTCGCGGACGCCGATCCCGGCGCACGCGAACGCGTCGCGGCCGAACTGGGCACGCGCGCGGTCGCGGACTGGCGCGAACTGCTGGGGCAGGTCGACGCCGTGTCGATCGTCACGCCGACCCCGCTGCACCACCCGATCGCCCGCGCGTTCCTGGATGCAGGTGCGCACGTCCTGGTGGAGAAGCCGATGACCGTCACGGTCGAGGAGGCCCGCGACCTGATCGAGGTCGCGCGGCACCGGGGTCGCGTGCTGCAGGTCGGCCATCTCGAGCGCTTCAACGCGGCGGTGCAGGCGATCGAGGGCCTGGTCGCGGACCCGCGCTTCATCGAGTGCACGCGGCTCGCGCCGTTCAAGCAGCGCGGCACCGACGTCAGCGTGGTGCTCGACCTGATGATCCACGACATCGACCTCGTGCAGAGCGTCGTGCGTTCGCCGCTGGTGTCGATCGACGCGGTGGGCAGCCAGGTGTTCTCGGACGACGTGGACATCGCGAACGCTCGGCTGCGGTTCGCCTCGGGCTGCGTCGCGAACGTCACCGCGAGCCGCGTCAGCCTGAAGACCGAGCGCAAGCTGCGGCTGTTCCAGGACGACGCCTACCTGTCGGTGGACCTGCAGCAGAAGATCCTGACCGTGATCCGCAAGGAAGGTGCGGCACCGGCGCCCGGCGAACCGCCGCGCGTCGCGATCGACGAGCGCACCTACGAGCAGGGCGACGCGCTGAAGGGCGAGATCGAGGCTTTCGTCGACTCGATCCGCACGGGACGCCCGCCGCTCGTCGACGGCGAGGCGGGCCTCGCGGCGCTGGAGACCGCGATCCGGATCGCCGCGCAGGTCACCCGCAGCGCGACGTGATCCCGTCGGCGCGCCGCGCGCCGCGCGCCGAACGCGAACGCGGGAAGCAGGGCGCGTGGGGGGACCACGAGCGACTCCGTGCCGCGACCGTGCGGCAGACCGGGGCATGGCGCCCCCGATGGAGTGCTCAGCGACGCTCCGGGCCGCTTTCCTTAGGGCTGCCCGAGCCGATTCGCGCCCGCAGTTCGTGCACCAGCGCATCGTGCTCGGGGCCGATCGGCTGGTAGCCCTTCAGCCGTTCCCGGGCGGCGTCGCCCCGGCCGGCCGCCTGCAGCAGGAACGCGCTGCACAGCCGGTCGAGATCCGCACCGGGCGGCTGCCGGTCGCCCAGGCCCTCGCAGTCGGCGGCGGCACCGGCCAGGTCGCCGGCCTTCAGGCGCGCGATCGCCCGCAGGTTCACGAGGTCCGCTTCCTCGCCGGACAGCTCGTCCGGGGGCGCGGTGCCGACACGCGCCAGCAGCGCCGGCAGGTGCAGGAGTGCACGGTCGTAGGCCTGGACGGCGGCGGCCGGTCGCCCCAGCGCGAGTTCGGCGGCGCCCAGGTCCCACCACGCGATCGTCGCGGCCGCGTCGCGCGCCAGCTCCTCGCGCGCGAGCGCGGCGAGTTCCGCCGGGCGGCCTCGCTCGAGCAGCAGGTCGCGGTACTCGCGTCGACCGCGGCCGGGCTCCAGTCGCATCGCGCGGCGGAAGGCCTCGAGCGCGGCATCGGTGCGCCCGCGCTCGGCCTCGATCCGGCCGAGCGCGAACCACGCGCTCGCCTCGCTCGGGTAGTTTTGACGCAGTTTCACCGGCCACGTCTCGTCGGCGTAGTCGCGCGCGAACGTGCCGTAGTCGCGTGCCGCCGCCGCCAGCTCGCCGGATCGCCAGGCCTCGCGCGCGGCGAGATAGAGGTCGATGTGGCGCGTCTGCGCGGCGTGCAGCGCGAAGATCCCGAGCGCGACGACATGCACCAGGACGAGACCCGCGAGTACGAGACGGGCCGTCCGGCGCCGGCCGGCCGCGACCCGCGCGGTCGCGGCGTGGTGCGCGGCGGTGGCGTCCCGGCCCGGCGTGCTCAGCAATGCCCGCTCGCGAGGGCCGCGACGAAATGCTTCCGGCACAGCGGCACGTAGCGCTCGTTGCCGCCGATCTCCACCTGCGCGCCCTCGCGCTCGACGGTGCCGTCGGCGCCGACGCGCACGACCATCGTCGCCTTGCGGCCGCAGTGACAGATCGTCTTGAGTTCCACGAGGTTGTCGGCCCAGGCCAGCAGGGCGGCACTGCCCTCGAACAGTTCGCCGCGGAAGTCGGTGCGGAGTCCGTAGCACAGCACCGGCACCCCGAGTTCGTCCGCCACGCGGCCGAGCTCGCGCACCTGCGCCCGCGTCAGGAACTGCGCTTCGTCGACGAGCACGCAGCCGAGCGGCTCGCGCGCATGGGCGGCCGAGAGCTCCGGCCACAGCGCCGCGTCGGCACGGAAGTGCCGCGCCTCGCCGCTGATGCCGATCCGCGAGTGCACGCGCCCGCCGCCGCGGTCGTCCACGGCGGCGGTGTAGACGAGCGTGCGCATGCCGCGCTCGCGGTAGTTGTGGCTGGCCTGCAGCAGCGCGGTGGACTTCCCGGCGTTCATCGTCGAGTAGTAGAAGTAGAGTTTGGCCACGCCGCGCGACCGCTCAGAACGCCACGAGCCCGACGATCGCGCCGGTCATCAGCGAGGCCAGCGTCGCGCCGACCAGCGCGCGGATCGCGAGGTCCGCGAGGTCGTTGCGGCGCTCGGGTGCCATCGCGCCGATGCCGCTGATCTGGATGCCGATGCTCGCGAAGTTCGCGAAGCCGCAGAGCGCGTAGATCGTGATCAGGCGGCTGCGCTCGGAGAGCGCCTCGGGCGGCACTTCGGCGAGCTGCAGGAACGCGATGAACTCGTTCAGCACGGTCTTGACGCCGATCAGGCTGCCGGCGACGAGGGCTTCCTCCCAGGGCATGCCCATCAGCCAGGCCAGCGGCGCGAACAGCCAGCCGGCGATCCGCTCGAGCGACAGCGGCGCGCCGTTGACCTCCGGCAGCGCCCCGACGGCGCCGTTCAGCAGCGCCACGAACGCGATCAGCACGATCAGGATCGCGAGGATGGAGAGGTAGACGTTCAGCCCGTCGCTGGTGCCGCGCGTGATCGCGTCGAAGGTGCCCTCGTAGATCCGCGGCGGATGCTTCGACTCGAACTCGGAGTGGGGCTCCGCCGGCAGCATCACGTGCGCGAACAGGATGGCCGCCGGCACCGACATGATCGACTTGATCAGCAGCTGCACCAGCACGCCCTCGAACTGCTGGCCGAGCATCGCGGCGTAGATGACCATCACGGAGCCCGCGATCGTCGCCATGCCGGCGGTCATCAGCAGCAGCAGTTCGTAGCGCGACATCGTCGCGAGGTAGGGGCGCACCAGCAGCGGCGCCTCGACCTGCCCGAGGAAGATGTTCGCCGTGGCGCCGAGGCCGGCGGGACCGCGCGTGCCGAGCGCCCGCTCGAACACCCAGGCGATCGCGCGCACGACGGCCGGCAGGATGCGCCAGTACCAGAGCAGGGCGGAGAGCGCCGACATCACGATCACGAGCGGCAGCACCTGGAACGCGAATGTCACCAGGGTGTTCGGATTCGCCACCGTGAACGGCGGCTCGCCGCCGCCGAGGTAGCCGTAGACGAAGGTGGTGCCCTTCTTCGTCGCCTCGCCGAGCGCGCCGACCGCCTCGTTGACGTGCGCGAACGCGCTGCTGATCACCGGCACCTTGATCAGCAGGAAGCAGATCGCGAACTGGAGCGCGATCGCGCCCGCCACGAGCTTCCAGTTGATCTTCCGGACGTTCGAGCTGAACGGCAGGGCGAGCGCGACGAACACGGCGATGCCGGCCAGCGCCTGCAGGTACAGGGTCCAGTTCATGCGGGGTTCGCGCCTTGCCGCCCGGTCAGAGCAGCTTGATCTCGCGCAGTCGCTGCTGCAGGTATCCGTCCGCAGTGATCGGCGAGGGGTAGCGGTTCGGCGCGTCGTCCGTCACGCAGCCGGGTAGGGTCTCGATCAGGAACTCGGGTTCGAAGTGCAGGAAGAACGGCATCGAGTAGCGCGGGAAGCGCGCGCGCTCGGGCGCCGGGTTCACCACGCGGTGCGTCGTGGACGGCAGGCGGTGGTTGGTCAGCCGCTGCAGCATGTCGCCGACGTTCACCACGATGCAGCCGGGCGGCGGGTTGATCGGCAGCCAGCGGCCGTCGCGATCCTTGATCTGGAGCCCCGCTTCCTCGGCGCCGAGCAGCAGGGTGATCGCGTTGATGTCCTCGTGCGCGCCGGAGCGCACGCCCTCGGGCGCGCCCTCGACCGGCGGGTAGTGCAGCACGCGGAGCACGCTGTTGCCGAGCGCGACCTTGTCGTCGAAGTAGTCGTCCGCGAGGCCGAGAAAGCGTGCGATCGCGCGCAGCAGCTTGCGCCCGAGCGCGTCGAGTGCCTCGTAGGCGCCGAGCGTGTAGTCGCGGAACCCCTCGATCTCGCGGACCCAGAGGTTGTCCGGCATGTACCGGCGGTAGCGGTGGTCCGGCGGGAGTTCCCGACCGACGTGCCAGAACTCCTTCAGGTCGAAGTGCCTGGCGTCCTTGGCGGTCTCGACGCCGAACGGCGTGTAGCCGCGGGCGCCCCCGGTGCCGGGCACGTGGTAGGCCATCTTCCGGTCGGTCGGCCACGCGAAGAATTCGCGGAAGCGTGCCAGGCACCCGTCGATCGTCTCGGTCGGCAGCCCGTGGTCGGCCACTACCGCGAAGCCGTAGCGCGCGTAGGTGTCGCCCATCGACCCTGCGAACGCGGCGAAATCGCGATCGTGGTCGCGGAGCGACAGCGGCGGGATCACGGAGTCGGGCATGCAGGCGGGCCCCGGTCGGACGGCCGCGCATTCTCGCCAATCGGCGCGGGTTGCGAAACCGGGAACTGCTCCGGCCGTTGCGGCCCGAGGCGCCGTCGATCGGCTGGGCGGCGGGAACTTGCCGGCGCCGCACGGGGCCGGCGCTGCCCGCGCCAGGATGGCGTTACGACGGCGCGGTACCCGCGGCCGCCGTCGGGTCGGGCCACCCGAGGGCCGTGACGACCGCGAGGAACTCCCCGTCGAGCGGCGCCATCAGCTCGAGTCGAGCGCCGGTTACCGGGTGGTCGAGCGCGAGCGCGGTGGCGGCCAGCAGCATCCGGTGGCAGCCGAAGCGCTCGCGGAAGAGCCGGTTGTGGGCCCCTTTCCCGTAGGTGGTGTCGCCGACGATCGGATGGCCGAGGTGCTTCAGGTGACGTCGCAGCTGGTGCCGGCGCCCCGTCAGCGGCTCCAGTTCGACGAGCGCATAGCGGCTGGTCGGATAGCGGTCCACTCGCACGGGCAGTTCCGTGCGGGCGAGGGTGCGGTAGCGCGTCAGCGCATCCTGGACGACCAGCCGCGGGGCCGCCGCGGCGCATTCGAGGTCTCCGGCGCGAGGCTCGCGGCTGCCGGGACCGGGCGACGCCGCGGCGTCGGAGTCCGGCGGCGGCGGCTCTTCGTCGATGCGCGCGAGCGGGTGGTCGACCGTGCCCTGGTCTTCGGGCCAGCCGCGCACCACGGCCAGGTAGCGCTTCTGCACCGCGCGCGTTTCGAAGGCCGTGCCCAGCCGGCGGTGCGTGTCGGGGTCGAGCGCGAACAGCAGCACGCCCGAAGTCCCACGATCGAGGCGGTGCGCCGGGTACACGTACTGCCCGAGCTGGCCGCGCAGCAACTGCACGGCATTCGCCGTCGCCGCCGCGTCGAGCGAGGTGCGGTGGACCAGCAGGCCGGGCGGCTTGTCGATCGCCACCAGGTGAGCGTCGCGATGGAGCAGGCGGAGCATCGGGCCATTCTGCCGCCTGCCGCGGCGCTCATCCGGTTCCGATCCGCAGGTTGTCCGGCGGCTTCGGGCGTCGCGACTCGTCGGCGAGCAGCGCCGGCTTGATGGCCTTCGTCCAGGCCGCGTAGCCGGCCGCGCTGAGGTGCAGCTGGTCAGTCGCGTAGTAGTCGGGGCGCGGGCGGCCGTCCGCGCCGAGCAGCCCGGTGGCGGCGTCGATGTAGCGGCAGAGCCCCTCGGCACAGAGCGCCTTCAGCAGCGCGTTGGCCTGCCGCGCGCGTTCCCACTGCGACCACCGCAGGATCGAGGGCTTGATCGACACGACGTAGCGTCGCGCACCCGGCTGCTGCGTCCGGATCCGCACCAGGATCAGGCGCATCGTGTCGGCGATCTGCCGCGGCGTGAAGCCCGAGGCGACGTCGTTCTCGCCGGTGTAGATCAGCACGGCGCGCGGCGCGTATACGAGCACCAGGCGATCGAGGTAGTACTCGAGCTCGACCGCGGTCGAGCCGCCGAAGCCGCGTTCCAGCACCGGCGCTATCGGTGCGAGATCGGTCGCGATCGTGTTCCACAGCCGGATCGTCGAACTGCCTACCGCCACGACCGCGTTCCGGGGCGGCGGGTCGGTGCGGTCGGCCGATTCGTAGGCCCGCACCTGGTCCTCGAAGCGCGTGAGCGAGATGGATTGCGCGACCGCGGCGCCTGCCAGCGCGAGCAGGATCACGATGAGCGGAAGGCTGCAGGCGCGCACGGGTGCCGTTCTCCTACGACTGTCCCAGCAGGATCCGTCGCGCGGCGCGATGCCGCTTCGCGGCGAACTCGATCGCGATCGGCCCTGCGATCCCGGCCACCAGGCCGAGCACGAAGTGCAGTTCGAGGTCGGCGACGCCCGCGCGCTCCAGCGCGATCCGCGTGCCGGCCGTGAAGAACACGTGATGGAGGTAGATCGTGAAGGAGTAGGCACCGATCCACGCGAGCCAGCGCAGGCCGGGCATCTGGTGGAGCAGCGTCAGCGCCGCGCTCGTCGACAGGGCGAGGCCGAAGGGAGTGAACCGCTCGGCCGGCGCGCCGAAGACGTCGAGCGTCGCCAGCACGTGCAGGGTGATCAGAGCCGCGAACGCCGCCACGGCGGCGCGCTGCAGGGCCGGCTGACGGACGAATGCCCGGAAGCGGTGCGCCGCCAGGCCGGCGAGGAAGAATGGCGCGAGGTAGAGCGCGTTCTCGATGCTGAACGCACGCGGGACGCCGGCCGGCAAGTACGGCAGACAGAGGTGTATGCCCGCGATCACGGCGAACACCGTCGCGAATCGCCGGGGCGTCGCGAGCAGCCCGCAGCGCTCGAGCGCGAGCAGCGCCGCGAAGATCACGAGCATCGCCTGCAGGAACCAGAGGTGCATGTAGGGGTAGACGAAGGCCTCCCACATCCGCTCCGGCGGCAGCCGCGCGTTGCTCGCGCCGACGGCGCTCTGCACCACCACCATCAGCGCAGTGACGACCAGCAGCGGCACCAGCAGTCGCAGCACTTTCTTGCGCGCGAACAGCGCGGACGAGGCCGGGTCGAGCGGCCGCCACGCGTACACGAGGCCCGACAGGAACGTGAACAGGGGCATGCGCAGCGGCCGGAAGGCCTCCGCGAAGGCGCGATACCAGGACTCGTCGTCCACGCGCAGCCCGGCTGCGGGGTCGGTGCCGATCACGTGGAAGGCGACGAGCAGGAGGCAGGCGAGCCCCCGCAGGGTCTGCACGCGGTCCGATTCGGTGGCGACGGCAGGCCCGGTTGCGGCGATGACGGCCGGGAGGGTCGCGCTCAACGGCTGCTCCCGGCGCGAGTCGTCCCGGTCGCCCGCTGCTCGCGCGTCGCGGTCCTTCGCAACGGATCGTGTGATTGCATCGTCGCTGCTGCGCCGCCTTCACGGACGCGCCCGACGCGGCGCCGCTGCGGCGGCAGCGGCCCCGTAACCTCTGCCAGGCCGGAGTATCCGCAAGTCGGGAGCGCGGCGGACCGGCACGGCTCGATGCTCGCACTGGCTCCGTTGCGTATTGCCGCGCTGCGTCCCGGCGCGAGGGTTGCCGAGACGACGAGGCCGCAGGGTCGATCGACCACTGCGGCCTCGCAGGATTGGTGGAGGCGGGGGGAAACGCACTGCGCCTCACCCACCTGAGTCCTGACAAGGACTTGCGGCGCGATCAGCGTAGCAAGTGGTGTAGCAGCGTAGCAAGGAGGCCCCGGTTTGCTGTAGCAAGCTCGCGCCTCTTCAGCCGCTCACGAACCCCTCACGCTGCGACCAGAACCACTCCCGCGAGCCAGCCTTCAGGTACACCGAGACGCGCGTGAGTTCGACCATGAAGCTCTCACCGATCTGGATCAGCATCAGCCTTCTCCTTGTGGCCGCGCCCCTCGCGGCGAGCGGGAAGTTAACCCGCAGGCACCGCAGGCGAACCCAAGCGTTCCCTAGGCGTAACCAGAATCAGGGGTGCCCTTAATCGTTACTCCTGCGGAACCAAGCCCCGCTCGCCCTCGGCCACGATCTCCAAGGCCCTGCGATCTGCGCCGCTTCTTAGCATCTCCACAGTCGCCTGCACGCGGCAGAGCGCGTGGGTCTCCGCGTCAGCAGCGTCCCGCTCCTCGGGCAGGTACTCGGCTTCGATGAAGGCCCGCAGGGCCGCTTCCAGAGCCTCGTAGCGGGCGAGCTTCTCGGGGATGGTCTCTGCCACCCCGGCACAGTTGGTGGTCACTGAAGGTCTCCTAGGGGATCAGAACGCAGCCGCGACGGTGGCACTGCCACCGCTGACCGCGACGACCTGAGCGAACAGGAAGGGCACGCGAGGCAGGACCACAACGCCGCTCGCGGTGATGTCGGCACCCATCTGCTGCCAAGGAAGGTTGCGATGCAGGCGACCGAAGAGGCGGACAGTTCCGGTGCCGGTCAGCGTTACCTGAGTTACGAGTTCATCCTTGCCGCCACTGTCGGGCCGGTTCTCGTCGCGGATTAGCGTGCCCTCGGTGCTGTTCGTCGGGGCCGCCGTGGGCGCGGAGGCGGCGTTGATCAGGATGGTTGAGTTCATGGGGTTCCAGTAGGTAGCCGCGGGCCACCTCGCGCGCACCAGCGGGGAGCCGATGACGGACGCGAGGGGAACCGCGGTGTGTGGTGGGTTGGGTTAGCGACGGTCTCTGAACAGGACCGTCAACGTTGCGAGGCCGACAACGACCAGCGCGCAGCCGGTGAGGGCCACGGTCACTTGATCCGCAGCTTGCCGGTCAGGAAGCCTTCCTCGTCCCCATCGGTCGGCTTGCCCTTCGCGGCGGACGACTTGCCCTTCGGGGTCGAGGCAGTGCGAGCCTTGCGGCGTGCGAAGCGTTCCGCGTCGAGTCGGCGGCGCTCTTCGATGAGCCGCTCCGCGAGGTCGCGGGCTTCCAGTTCCTCGATGGCCCTGTTCAGCACCTCGATGCGTCGGGGGTCTCCGCCAGTCCAGGCGAAGACGGTCTCCTGATGGCGCCGCTCGGCCTCTGCGAATTCAGCCCGCTCCGCGCGGACCTCTTCGACCATCTTGGAAACGACCTCGTTGACGACCAGCCGCTGCTTGATCAGTGCGGCCGTGCGTTCCTTGGCCTCGCGGTTCGCCCCGGTGTGGATGTGACGCGGCTCGCCCGTGTAGACGTCGTACCGGACTGCGTCGAGGTCACGCTGAACGCGAGCCAGTTCCTGCTCCAGCGTGGCACGCACGGCGGCGTAGTTCTGTCTCCCATCATCCAAGCTCGCCAGTCGCGAGGCTTCGGCGTAGACCTCCTCTTCGGTCAGCAGGGCGTCTTCCGTGGAGGTCACGCGCACCTGCACGGGTGGCGTGCCGTTGCCGTCGCCTTCCTGCTTCCCCTGAACGATGTTCGGCTGCGCGGACTGGCGGTTGTGAAGGGTCGTCATGGCCGCCGCGAGGGCGAGGTCAGCGTCGGTCGGCTCGTCGGGGGCGGAGTCGAGGGCGGGGGCGAGGGTCTTCGGGTCGAAGTTGCTCATGGGGTCATCTTCCTTGTGGGTCGTTGTGGTTGGCGGGAACAGCCGTGCGCGAACAGGAGAGCGCCCCGCCGCGGCACGGCAGGGAAACGGAGGGGACGCTTTGGGGACACCGCGGGTAGCGGCGGGGATCGGAGTTAATGGCCACCCTCCAGAAGGGATCGTCCTTCTTGGAGACTGGCCGTTAACCGTCAGGCGAAGGGGTTGCGGATGAAGCTTCGACGCGAGGTGTCGTAGCCCCAGCCCTCGGCGTGGCTCGCGGCTCCCTTCAGGGCGCGCGAGTAGGTCATGCGGTGCAGCGAGGTCAGCCCCGCGAGCGCCTTCAGGGTCTTCGCAGAGACGTAGCCGTCCCGCTCGGAGACCTTGTCGAGCGCCGCGAGGATCGCTCGCTCATGCTCCGAGATCAGCCGCGCAGGCTTGGCGTGCTTCGCCTTCCACGGCTGGACGCTGACCCCGGGCATGGCGCTCTGCCACCACTCCGCGGGGAAGTCGTCGCTGCACACCAAAGCAAGGTGCATGGGCTTCGCAGCCCCATCCACAGTGTTGCGGCAGGAGCCTCGACCCGCGGCCTGCACGATGTTGTGGAAGACTTCGCTCTTCTCGACACGCTCGACTTCCTCCGGGTCGGCAGCTTCGGTGGCCGTGAGGTCACCTCGCTGGCCTGCGATGGCGGACGACAGGTCGAGTGCAGAGCGGCGAAGGACACCCGCAAGCAGCACGCGGGTGCAGTGGGCGAAGGTGTTGACACCGATGTGCTGCCCCCAAGTGATGAAGGACAGCCGCGCGAGGTCCACGCCTGCGTCGGTGAGAGCGTCCTTGATCGCATCGACATACGAGAAGACCTTCCGGCCGCGTCGCTGGTCCTTGAAGGTCACGATGAGCCCGGCTTCGGTGACAGGCCACGCCTTCACCTCCGCGACGATCTCCCGCACCACTGCGGAGTTCCGACGACTCAAGGCCGACTCAAGGGCAGCCTTGCCAGCACCGGCCTTCAGGTGTCGCACGGTGACCGCAGAGAAGGTCTTCACCGCACAGTCCACCGCGGTCACCCTCAGGTCCGCATCGTGCTTCCCCGTCAGGAGCCGGATGTTATGGCTTGCGTCGAGGACGATGAGCCGCGTGAGCGACGGCGGGATCAGGGTGTCGAAGCGAATGACACCCACCTTCCGTCCCGCCTCGCGGTACGGCAGCACTCTGACGGGACGCTGAACGTGATCTAGGAAGGTCGCGAGTAGGTCGTGGGCACCTCGCTCCATGTCACCCGCACCGCGACGCAGGAGGGCGGCAGCCAGGGCCGTCGAGTACCGAAGTTCCTCACCGTCTGCGAGTGCAGGGAAGGTGACGGCCTCGACCACCTCGCCGCGAAGCTCGCGGTTGAAGTGGTCCCGCAGAACGGAGAGTCGCGACGCGAAGAAGGCGTGAGCTTCACGGGCCTCCGACTGGTCGCCTTCGGTGTCACTGAGGGCGACCCCAAGGACCGCGTTGGCCCCTTCGACCTTCGCGAGGTCGAGGTGGTGACCGCGGGACTTGATCAGCGATTCATCCCATACGACCAGACTGCGGGGCTGGCCGCGGTAGGTGTTCACCTCGGTGATGCTGGCCTCGCCCTTCAGCATCTTCGCGTGCGTCGCAAGCAGCACCGGGAAGGTGTCGGTCTCGGTGACCTCGACGGAGGGGACCAGCCCAGCGGCCTTCACCTCGGCGGCGCTCTTGCGGTGGAAGACTCCGACGAAGCTCTCGGGAACGCCCGTGGAAAGGATGTCCTTGTAGAGGCTGGTGAGTTGCTCGGTGCGCTCCATGCACACCAGCAGCGTCAGCGGCGGCAACCCCTTCAGGGAACGCTCGTACTGCGCTCTCACGAAGGCGACGACCGACTCCGACTTACCGACGCCCACCGCGAGGGGCCACGCGGTGCGGCCCTCGGTCAGCCCCAGCCCGGTCAGGACGTACGCCTGCTGAAGCTCCCTTAGGGCGTGGGCGTGCCTGTCGGACCACTGCTGTTGGTGGGCGACGGCCCGCTCGCGCTGGATGTCGAAGGCCCGGAGGGCGTCGGGGTGATGGCCGAAGGTGAACCTGAAGGCGTGGGGAGCCTGCGCGGTAGTCACAGGGGTTCCGTATAGAGAGAGATCCGCACCCGAAGATTCAGTGACTATCCGTTGCACGGGGGCCACACCTTCGGGGACTACAGGGCAGACCTCGGGCAGGAGGTCTTCAATCGACAGGACAGCGGACACGGGGACTCCTTCGGGTGCCATTCAGGGCACCGCGGGTTGGCGGGGGTGGGGGAAGGTCTCGGCGGGTGGTCGTAGGTGAACGGGGCAGAGCCGGGGATCAGCCGGGTGCCCCGCTCGACACTCCCGCCAAGGAGTGATCAGCAGGCTCGCCAGAACGTAGCGGGCTACAAAAAGGGGACGACGACCCAACCGGAGGTACCCGGTCGGATCGTCAGTCGGCCGCTCTAGAGGAGCGGCTCACGAAGTCAGGAAGGACCACGCCACAAGCGTTCGCCCCGCAGGCCGGGAGGGGCCTGAGGGGGTGTGTAGGGGGTTACCAAGAACTCGTTCGATCAACGGGGTGTCCAGAGGATCGGACGCTTTTCCTTGAAGTTCCAATCACTTGCGCGAAGGATGCGAGCCAGGCGGGCCCGCTCGGGATTGCAGCCACCGCAAGATCAGGGCGAGCGGGTCTTGGCTTTGCCAAGAACTGGCCCGAACGCCGATCCCCAACTTCGCGCCGACTCGACTGCTCTCTTTCTACGAGAACGCCCCTCAACACGATCTGTCGCGAACGTGCTGCGATCTTGCTCAGGGGACTTAAGGCGTGCCGCGGGGGTACCGTCAGCGGCCGTGGGTCACGGGCCACCGGCCCCACTTCCCCACGGTTAGAGGGGTCGGGTTCGGGTTTCTGTATACGATAGGCCGCCCTATCAACTCTTCCCCACCGGGACGCCTTCAGCCGCCCTTCAAGCCACCTCCACCCCCACGAGACCGTTCGCCTCCGCGAGCCGCTCCGTGGCCGCCTCAAGCTGCCGCTCGGCGGTTCGCAGGGCATCCATCGTGTACCGGACGTTCCCCACGGTGGCCTGTTCGGCTACCTCCTGAAGCTCCTGAAGGATCGTCGCGACGTTGCGCGCGGCGCGCCTCAGGTCGCGGCGGTGCATCCGCCAGAAGTCTTCGGGACTCTCACGTGGCGGCAGGGACGCGGCAGCGTGAGCAAGCATGTCGTCGGGGGTCTTCGGACTGGACTTACGGGCGGGCTTCATGGGGCAGCCTCCATGGTCAGGTCACCCGACGCACGCACTCTCTCGCGGGCCTCGACAGCTTCCCTCTCCATCGTGTTCAGCAAGGCACCCGCCCACAGTGCGCACCCCTCACGCACAAGCTCCCCGATGAAGCGGTAGGAGGTGGAGCGGGTCTTGTTCCCTCGGCGGGACATGGGAGCCAGCCTCGACACGAACCTCCCCAGGTTGATGTCCTCGGCCTTCTGGCGATCCCCGAAGCGGCCGGGGCGGTGCTTCAGGAGCGCGTAGAAGACCGCGGCACGCCGCAGGAGGTCCGCAGGCGTCACCCCGGCATCGGTGAGTCGGCGGAACTCACGCTCGGCCTCAAGCTGGTAGGTGAAGCCGTGGACCGAGCGGTACGCGAGGACGCCCGCGGCGAGGTCGAGGGCGATCTGGGTGCCACGGCGGGAGGCGTAGCGGGCGAAGGCGTCGGCAACGTACCTCTCATGGGGCAGCCACTCTTTCGGCTTCAGGGGCATGACCAGCGGGTCTCCATAGCGGGTGAGGCGGGTGGCGTGCTTCGGGCAGTAGCGACTCCACGCGCGAACGAGGCGGCGGCACTCGGGGATCGCGCAGGAGGTGTAGATGGGACGGACTCCGGGCACGGAGGGGCTCCTTGAGATGGTGCTGGGTGGTGCGGGAAGGCCGCGTCAGGCCGACTCACGGGGACGCGCGCCGCAGCAGCCGCTGGACGGTCCGCGGCCACCACTTCCCGTAGCTGGTCAGCGTCGGCACGCCCGCGGCGTTCAGTCGGTCCGCGATGTGCTGGTAGGCGTGACCCTCGGCGCGCAGGGCACGGAGATGGTTGAGGAGTTCTGGGGGGACAGGGCGCACGGTTGGGCCTCCTGTGAAGGCTTCAGGACCGCTCGGGGCGGCCGGTGGGTTGTGATGGGATGGGTGCCGCAGGGAGCGGCAGGGACGGCCTGAGAGCGGCCCAGCGCGGGCCTCAGGAGCCGTCAGGGGACGCGGCAGGGGCCGCGGTGTAGCAAGCGGTGTAGCAAGCTCCGGGGTGGGTACCGGAAGTGCAGTCAGGTCAGCGGGTTATGCGGTGTGGGTGAGTGCTGCCAAGCGTCCACGCGGATTCGCGTGGGTTGGACGGCAGCCCGCAGGCGGGCGAGTGGGCCGGTAGACCCCCTGCGGCTTTACTCGCGCGGCCGGGGGGTACCCACGGGGGGAACGCGCGTAGTTCATGTACGTTAACCCCCTCGGAGTTTTCTCTCAGAACGGGGCCTTGTTCCTGACTCGCCAAGGAGGCGCACGATGAAGCCGAGTGTTCTCATGCTGTTCGCGGCGTTGATGGTGACCAGCACCACTGCGCATGGTGGTCGCGAGTCCTATCACTGCTCGGTGAGCGAGTTGTACGAGCTTCAGAGCGACGGGAAGATGGGCAAGTCACCGTGGAACAGCCGGCGGGAGCCGATCAAGTTCAGCGTGGATCGGCTGGACGGGCGCATCATCGGGGGCAACCTGTTCGCCAACAGCACTGCGCAGTCAGTCCGGGTGTTGAACCGCGGTGACTCTGAGTGGGGCTTCAAGGTGGTAACCGTCTGGTCTGAGCTTCGCGAGTTCCAGACCCTGATCGTCAATGAGTTCGTCAGCGGCCCCAAGAAGCCGTTCAAGTTCTCGGACAGTTGGGGCCGCGTGTACGCCGGTACCTGCGAGTAGCGTTCGCCACTCCCGATTACAGGACCGGGAGGGCGAGCTTCTCGACGGCCTCGCGGAGGTGCCCCACCTCCAGCTTCTTGCCGTAGCGGCCGACGCTGAGAGCCTCGACGGCGTGTCCCATGAGTTCGCTGATGGTGTGGTCCTGAACGTCGGCGTACTTGAGGCGCGTCGCGAAGGTGTGGCGCAGTGAGTACGCGACCAGTTCATCGGGCTTGTTGGGGATCGCCTTCTTGAGCCTGCGGTTCAGCGTCTTCGACACCTCATGGCCGAAGCGGTCCCGCGCGCCACGCTCAAGGCCCCACAGATTCGCCTCGGGTTCCACCGAGTCACGGGCCTTCAGGAAGTAGGGCAGCACCGCGGAGTGGATCGGGACCAGCCGCTCCGCGTTCTTGGTCTTCAGGTGACCCGCGTCGGCGTTCACATCGAAGACCCACACCCCCTGCTCCTGCCGGATGTCCGCACCGCGGAGGGCGCACGCCTCCTCCAGACGGAGGCCCGCGTAGAGCATGGCGAGAGGGATGCCGACGTACTGCGGCTGCGTCTCCTGCTTGGACCGCAGGAGGCCGAAGAAGGCGCGTAGCTGGTCGTCGGTGAAGGCGTCGCGTGAGGAGTGCGCGGAGCCTTCCTCCGCGAACGCCTTCAGGTGGTCCGCGGGAGACTTGTCGATCAGGTCGGTACCCACGGCGTGCCGGAAGATCGCCTTCCAGCACTGGAGGCGGATGTTGCAGGTACGCGGATGCAGCCGGTCTTCGTCCTTCGCGGCGTCCGCAGCGTCGAGAGCTTCGATGGGGGACAGGCCGGGGTACTTCTTCGTGGCATTCGACGGGAACCGCGGGAGCTTCAGGTACGCCGCGGTCATGTCGGCCTTGGTGATGTCCGACACGGGCTTGTCACCCAGGAAGCTCACCAGCATTGCCGCTGCGGTCTCGTTGGTCGCCTTGGTGCCCTCGGTCCACTGCTGCGCCGTCGAGGTGGTCTCGACGTAGTCGGCGCACACCTTGGACAGGAGCGGTCCCGTGGGCTTCTTCGGGGTCGCTGCGGGGCGCGTCGCGAGCCGTGCGGAGGTGTGCAGCGGCTTGCCCTGAAGGCCCTTCAGTTCCAGCCACGCTACCTCAAGGCGAACCTCCAGCAGCCTGCGGCACAGGATCGCGACGGCAGAGTCGGAACCCTGCGGCAGCATCCGCCGCGCGTCCTCCTGCACCTTGCGGTAGTCGCCCTCCTGCAAGGCCAACTCAAGGTCTTCGATCTCTTCCTGTAGATCGTCGGCCCATGCGTCGCGGCCACCTTCGTCACTCTCAGGCACGCACACCGCGATCCGCTCTTCGATCTCTTCGATGCGTGCGGACAGGTACTGCTCGGTGAGGGCGTCGATCTGCTCGCGACTCATGCGGGGGCCGTGCTTGCGGAGGTGGGTGAACAGGGAGCCGATGTGGCCCCGAAGCATAGCGGCGCGGAGCTTGGCTTCTTTCAGGTCGCCCGTGAGTGTCGAGCGCCACACCTCGCGGCGGCGGATGAGCGGGCGAAGGTCACGGGGGACTTGGACGCGGACGGTCCAGTGGTCTCTGCGGCGTAGCATGAGAAAGGCTCCTGACTGTAGCAACCGCTGTAGCAGCCGCTTGTCAGGAGCCTTTTTCCAAGCCACTCAGCAGCTTGGAGTTGATGGTGGAGGCGGGGGGAATTGAACCCCCGTCCGCGAGCACTACGCTACAAGCTCTACATGCTTATCCGGTCTATTGATCTCGCTGTCGGCTACCCGATCGGCAGGGAAAACCGCAAGCACAGCCGCGTCCTGTCTAGCTCTCACCTACCCGCGACACGCGGTGAGCGCGATCCTGTGATTGCGACCCCGTTCCCACCCGCACAGGCACGGAGAAGGACGGAGTAGGCGGGGCTTAAGCCGCCAGAGCGTAGCTGTTGTCGTTCGCAGCTAGAGTTTGCAAATGGTTTAACGAGGAACCTGCACCTCGGCATGCACCTGGAGTTTCGCAACCCACGTCGAACCCGGTCGCCCCCGGTACGTCGCGGAGTCTAGCGCAGATCGGTGTACGCCGCCTGACGCACGTCCGGCCTGCGCTCCCGTCCGATATCGGGTACCGTGCGCGCCTTTCCAAGCCCGGAGCAGCCATGATCCGCAGACTCGAGACCGGTCCCCGCATGTCCCAGGCCGTGATCCACGGCGGCACCGTGTACCTCGCCGGCCAGGTAGCCGACGACACGAGCGCCGACGTGACGGGTCAGACCCGCCAGATCCTGGCCGCGATCGACCGCCTGCTGGCAGCGGCTGGCACCGACAAGACGCGGATCCTGAGCGCGAACGTCTATCTCTCGGACATCGGCACGTTCGGCCAGATGAACGCCGCGTGGGATGCCTGGGTGGCCGCCGGCCACACGCCCGCACGGGCTACCGTCGAAGCGAAGCTGGTGACGCCCGCGTACAAGGTCGAGATCCAGGTGATCGCGGCGCTGCCGGGCTGAGCGGGCTGCCGCGGCGAGCAGCCTGCGGACGCGGCGGTGCGGCCACTCCGTGCGGTAGTGGAGCAGGAACGCGAGGCCGGCCTCGCGCAGCATCAGCACGGCGATTGCGACCAGCAGGCAGCCCGTGGGGAGGCCCTGGGCGTCGTCGAAGCGCTCAGCGGTTCCGCGCGCGCAGCACGCGCGCCTTGTCGCGCGCCCAGTCGCGGTTCTTCTCGGTCTCGCGCTTGTCGTGCTGCTTCTTGCCGCGCGCGAGGCCGATCTCGAGCTTCGCGCGGCCGTCCTTCCAGTACATCGACAGTGGCACCAGCGCGTAGCCCTTGCGCTCGACCGCGCCGACCAGGTGGTCTATCTCGCGTCGCTTCAGCAGCAGCTTGCGCGTGCGCGTCGGGTCCGCGATCACGTGCGTGGAGGCGGAGTTCAACGGCGAGATGTGGCTGCCGAGCAGCCACGCCTCGTCGCCCTTCATCAGCACGTAGCCCTCGTTGAGCTGCAGGCGGCCGGCGCGCAGCGCCTTGACCTCCCAGCCCTTGAGCGCGAGGCCCGCCTCGTAGCGCTCGTCGATGAAGTAGTCGTGCCGCGCGCGCCGGTTCTGGGCGATCGTGCCGGTGTTGGAGTCCTTGTCGGGCATGGTCTCGGTCGCGAGCGTGACGCGGTCGGCCATTGTAGCCCGCGTTGTCCCGCGGGCGGGGAGGCGCGAGAATGGCCCACCCCCCGGCGACCTCCAGGACCGCAATGCGCGAAGTGCGCCGCACGGCGATCGTTCCGTACACCCCGCAGCAGATGTACGCGATCGTCAACGACGTACGTCGGTACCCGGAGTTCGTGCCCTGGTGCCCGGCGACGCGCGTGCACGCGGAGACCGAGACCAGCATCGAGGCGACGGTGGACGTGCAGCGTTCGGGCGTGCGGCTCAGCCTCACGACGCGCAACAGCATGCGGCCGGGCGAACTGATCGAACTGAGCCTCGTCGACGGGCCGCTGCGCACGCTCGAGGGCTCGTGGCGGTTCGAGCCGATCCTCGAGCGCGCGACGCCCGTGGGCAACGCGGCCGCCACGTCGGCTCCGGTCGCGGGCGACCCGTCCGAACCCGGCGCCGACGCCCCGCCCGCGCCGCGCGTACGCGGTTGCCGCGTCGAGCTCGAGGTCCGGTTCGACTTCAAGAGCGCGGCGCTGACCGTGCTGTTCGGCCCCGTGTTCGAAGCCAGCTGGGACTCGCTGGTGGACGCCTTCGTGGTCCGCGCGCGGGCGCTGCACGGGACCGCGCGTGCCTGAGACGGTGCCGAGCCCCACGATCCGCGTCGAGGTGGCGTGGGCCGAGCGCGACCGCCAGGTACTCGTCGCCCTCGAGGTGCCTGCCGGCACGACCGCGGCGCGGGCGGTGGAACTCGCGGATCTCTCCCGCCGGCTCGGAGCGGTGCCGCAGGCCGACGCCCTCGGCGTGCACGGCCGCGTCGTCGCGCCCGAACGGGTGCTCGTGGCTGGCGATCGCGTGGAGCTCTACCGGCGCCTGCCGGTCGACCCGAAGGAGACGCGCCGGCGGCTGGCGCGAGAGGGCCGCACGATGGGGCGGACCGTGGGGTCCGGCGGCGCGCCGAACGCCGACTGACGCTGGAGTGTGGACGCGCGAGCGGCGCGTCGCGCGAAGCGGCTCAGGCGCCCGGCGACGTCGGCATCTTCGGATCGACGATCTCGCCGTCGGGCTTGTCGATCCGCGCGACCTTCTCGTCCTCGAACCAGACGATGAAATGGCGGCGGTCCACCTTGCGCGTGCGCCCGTCCTTGAACAGGTACACGTAGTCCCACCGGTTCGGCGTGAACGAGTCGGCCACCATCGGGGTGCCGAGCAGGAAGCGCACCTGGCTGCGCGTCATGCCGACCGCGACCTGCTCGACGGCCGCGGCCTCCAGGTAGTTACCCTGCATGATGTTCATGCGGTACACGCAGCCGCTGGTCGCGGCCGCGAGCGCGCAAGCGGCCACCAGTGCGGCGGCCCGCGCCGCCATGGCGAGGCCGCACCTGTTCGGGACGTTCGCTGCAGAATTCATCGGGTGCCTGACGCGGGCGGTTTGTCGGTTCCGCCCGCCCGTTGGATAATGGCTGCGCAGCATACCGCAACCGTTCACGACGCTCGACTCGACCGGGGAATCACCGTGGAAAGCCAGGACCTCCGCAAGGCCGGACTCAAGGTGACGATGCCCCGCGTGAAGATCCTCGAGATCCTCGGGGTGTCGCCGTCGCACCACCTGAGCGCGGAAGACATCTACAAGAAGCTGCTCGAGTCGAACGAGGACATCGGGCTGGCCACGGTCTACCGGGTGCTCACGCAGTTCGAGGCGGCCGGGCTCGTCACGCGCCACCACTTCGAGGGTGGCACGGCGGTCTTCGAGCTGAACCGCGGGGACCACCACGACCACATCGTCTGCGTGGACTGCGGTCGCGTCGAGGAGTTCAGCGATCCGGACATCGAGGAGCGACAGGCCGAGGCGGCCGCGCGGCTCGGCTTCACGATCGCGGACCACTCGCTGATCCTCTACGGGCACTGCCGCCGCGAGAACTGCCCCGGTCGCGCCGCGAAGGGCGCGTCGAACGGCTGAGCGGATCGCGACCGCGCTCGCGGTCGCCGTTTCCGGTCGGAGCCGGTCCCCGGGCGCGTCCTACTTCTTGCGGCCGCTGCCCGCCCGTGCGCGCTTCGGTCCGGTGGCGGGCTCGGCCGCCGGCGCGGCCTCGGGCTTCGCGAGCATCTCGCGGGCGTGCTCGCGCGCCTTGTCGGTGATCGACACGCCGCCCAGCATCCGCGCCAGTTCCTCCACGCGCTCGTCGTAGGCGAGCTCGGCCAGCGACGTGCGGCTGGTGCGGCCGTCCGTAAGCTTCGCGACGCGCACCTGGTGGTCGGCCTGGCTCGCGACCTGCGGCAGGTGGGTAACGCACAGCACCTGCCCGCGCGTGCCGAGCGCGTGCAGCTGGCGGCCGACCATCTCGGCGACGCCGCCGCCGACGCCGGCATCGACCTCGTCGAAGATCATGCAGGTACGCCCGCGTGCGTCGTTCACGGCGGCCGCCACCTGCACCGCGAGGCTGATGCGCGAGAGCTCGCCGCCGGAGGCGACCTTGGCGACCGGCTTCGGCGGCTGGCCCGGGTTGGCGCTGACGAGGAACTCGATGAGGTCCGCACCGTGCGGCGACGCGACCGCATCGGCAGCGCGCTCGACGCGGATCTCGAAGCTGCCGCCCGGCATGCCGAGCACGCGCATCAGGTCCGTGACGGCGCGGGACAGCGCCTTCGCGGCCTTGCGCCGTCCGACGCCGAGCGCATCGGCGGCCGCCTGGTAATCGCGGCCCAGCGCCACGAGCCGCTGCTCTAGATCCTGGACGCGGACTTCCGCGTTCTCGAGCCCACGCAGTTCCTCGGCGAGTCGCTCGAGCTGCGCCGGCAGCTCCTGCGGGTCCACCCGGTGCTTGCGGGCCAGTTCCTCGATCGAGGCCATGCGGCGCTCGACGGATTCCTGGCGGCGTGGATCGACCTCGAGCCCGTCGAGGTAACCCGCGAGCTCGCGGCCCGCTTCCTTCAGCTGGATCAGCGCCTCGTCGACCAGCAGCAGCGCCGGGCGCAGGCTCGGGTCGAGTTCCGCGGCCGCGCGCAACGCGCCCCCGGCGCGGCTCGCGAGCGTGTGCGCGTCGGTGCCTTCGCCTTCGTAGAGCAGTCCGAGCGCGAGTTGCGCGCCCTCGGCTAGACGGCCGCGGTTGGCGAGCCGCGAGGCCTCCTCCGCGAGCTCGGCGACTTCGCCCGGCTTCAGTGCCAGCGCTTCCAGTTCCTGCACCTGGTAGCGCAGCAGTTCGAGGCGGGAGTCGCGGTCGGCGGCCGCGGCGCACAGGTCCGCGAGCCGGCCGTGCACGTCGCGCCACTCGGTCGCGAGCCGCGCGACCGGCGCGAGCAGCGCGCCGTGGCCGCCATGGTCGTCGACCAGCGCACGCTGCGTGTCGCGGCGGATCAGCGACAGGAATTCCTGCTGGCCGTGGATGTCGATCAGGCAGTCGCCGAGCGCGCGGATCACCTGCAGCGGCAGGGTCTGCCCGTTCACGTAGGCGCGCGAGCGGCCGTCCGCGCCGATCACGCGGCGCAGCTGCACCTCGCCCTCGTGCTCGATCGACTGCTCTTCGAGCCAGCGCCGCGCGGGCGCGTTGTCCGCGATCTCGAAGGTCGCGGTGATCTCCGCCCGTTCCGCCCCGTGACGCACCACGTCGGCGCCGGCGCGCCCGCCGATCGCGAGCATGACCGCGTCCACGAGGATCGACTTGCCGGCGCCGGTCTCGCCGGTCAGCGCGGTGAGGCCCGCGCGCAGCTCGAGCTCGACGGCATCGATGATCGCGAAGTCGCGGATCTGCAGGTGCGTGAGCATCGGCTCGCCGGCCTCAGGTCTCGGGGTGGGCGTGGCGCGCCCCGCGGCCCCAGTGCAGCTTGGAGCGCAGGATGCGGTAGTAGTCGTAGCCGGGCGGGTGCAGCAGCGTGACGCGCTCGGGTGCAGGGCCGATCGTCAGGCGCGCCTCCGGCTCGAGGTCGCCGAGCACCACGCCGTCGCAGGTGACCTGCGCCTTGGTGGCGGCGCGCGGCACGAGCCGCACCTCGATCTCGCAGCGGCGGCTGACGACGATCGGGCGATCCGAGAGCGTATGAGGGCAGATCGGCGCGAGCACGAGCGCGTCGAGATCCGGCTGGATGATCGGACCGCCGCACGACAGCGCGTAGGCCGTGGAGCCGGTCGAGGTCGCGGCGACGAGGCCGTCGCCGCCGTGGGTGTTCACGTAGCGGCCGTCGATCCAGGTCTCGAAGTCGAGCATCCGTCCCGTTTCCCACTTCTGGACCACGACGTCGTTCAGCGCGACCGCGCGCCGCTCCGCGCCGTCCGGCCCGTGCAGGCACGCCGCCAGCAGGTGCCGCACGTCGCGCGAATAGCGACCTGCCAGCACGTCGCCGAAGCGCTCGAGCATCTCGGCGGCGGCGACGTCGGCCAGGAAGCCGAGGCGGCCCCGGTTGATGCCGAGCAGCGGCAGATCGCGGGAGTAGGCGAGGCGGGCGGCGTGGAGCAGCGTGCCGTCGCCGCCGACCGCGACCAGCAGCTGCGCCGAGTCGGCGAAGGCCGACTCGTCGACGCGCTCGACGGGGGCCTGGAAAGCCGCGGTGTTGCTACGATCCACGTAGACGCGGATCCCGCGCTCCGCGGCGTTCGTGGCCAGCGCGGCCATCGCCTCGGCGACGGGCGCATCCGCGTAGCGACCGACGAGGGCGACAGTCTGGAAATGTGCGCTCATGCAGGTGCAGCCGGGCGGGCGGCCGGCACCTTAGCACGCCGTTCGCAACGTCAACCACCCGTGCGCCATTGGTCGCGGAACGCCGCGGAAATGCGCTGTGGCGACGCCGCTGCCGCCCCGTCTCGTGGCCGCCGTGCGCTCCGGTTGACACTGCCGAGAAGTCGTCGCTACGCTGGCTTGCGCCAGTCCGAAAACTGTTCTCGGACAAGTGCTTAAAGCGGATGGACAGAACCGTGGCCGAAGACCTGCGGGAGTTCGGGCGAGGCGAGGGCCGAGGGGGCGCGACGCCGCCGCTGTCGGACCGCGCGCAGCGCCTGCTGCGCGTGCTCGTCGAGGCCTACATCCGCGACGGCCAGCCGGTCGGCTCGCGCACGCTGTCGCGCGAGTCGGGGCTCGCGCTCAGCTCGGCGACCGTCCGCAACGTGATGGCCGATCTCGAGGAGCTCGGCTTCGTCGCGTCTCCGCACACCTCGGCCGGGCGCATCCCGACCGACAAGGGCTACCGGTTCTTCGTGGACACGCTGCTGAAGCTGCGGCCGTCGGCGGACGACCAGATCTCGGCGCTCGTCCAGCAGCGCCTGAACGAGCGTGCGGACGACCCCAAGGCGCTGATCGCCTCCGCCTCGCAGCTGCTCTCGCACCTGACGCGGCTCGCGGGCGTGGTCACGGTGCCGCGCAACCAGCACGCCGCCGTCACCCAGATCGAGTTCGTCGCGCTGTCCGAGAACCGCGTGCTCGCGATCCTCGTCGTGAACGGGCGCGAGGTGCAGAATCGCATCCTGCAGCTCGGCCGCCGCTTCGGCGCCGAGGAACTCCGTCGCGCCGCGGCCTACCTGAACGAGCAGTTCAGGGGCCGCGAGCTCCACGAGGTGCGTGCGCACCTGCTGTCGCAGCTGCAGGAGACGCGCGCCCACATGGACCGCCTGATGCAGGACGCGATCACGATGGCGCAGCAGATGTTCGAGCCGCGCACGCCCGGCGAGGCGCCGGTCGAGGTCGTTATCGCGGGCGAGACGAACCTGATGGGCTTCCAGGAGCTCTCGAACGTCGACCGGCTGCGCCGCCTGTTCGAGGCCTTCAACGAGAAGCGCGACATCCTGCACCTGCTCGACCAGTGCCTGCGCGCCGACCGCGTGCAGATCTTCATCGGGCAGGAGTCCGGCTATCAGATCCTGGACGACTGCAGCGTCGTGACCGCCCCGTACACCGTCGACAACGAAGTGGTCGGGGTGCTGGGCGTGATCGGTCCGACCCGGATGGCCTACGAGCGCGTGATCCCGATCGTGGACCTCACGGCCCGGCTGGTCGGCTCCGCGCTGAACAACCGCTGACGGGGCCCGGCCCGCAACCCGGCTCGCGCCGCCCGGCGTCGTCCGCCGCGGTTCGCTCTTGAAACCCCGGGGCCCCGTCCCCATCCTCCGCGCCCAATCGTCGGACCCGTCGGTGCCCGGACTCCCCCGGCGCCGGGCCGGTCCCGGAGGCTCCATGAGTTCGCACGACCCGCAGTTCGACCCGTCCCGCGCCACTCCGCCGCCGGCGGACGATCCCGAGGCCACGGCCGTGCTGCCGGAGAACTCGCTCCGCCCGGGCGTCGCCGCGCTCGAGAAGGCGCTGGCCGAGGCGACCGCGAAGGCCGATGAGAACTTCGCGCTCTACGTGCGCGCGCTGGCGGAAGTGGACAACGTCCGCAAGCGCACCGCCCGCGACGTCGAGCAGGCCGCCCGCTCCGGGGTCGAGAAGCTCGCGCAGGAGCTGCTGCCGGCGATGGACAGCTTCGAGATGGCGGCCGCGGCCGGTGCGAACGCCGACGCCCGGAGCCTGCTGGAAGGCCAGGCGGCGACGCTCCGGCTGCTGCAGAAGGCGTTCGAGAAGGCCGGCATCCAGGCCGTCGACCCGACCGGCCAGCCGTTCGACCCGGAGCGGCACGAGGCGATGGTCGCCCAGCCGACCGCCGACGCTCCGCCCGACACGGTGCTGCAGACGATCCAGAAGGGCTACGTGCTGCAGGGGCGCCTGCTGCGCCCGGCGCGCGTGATCGTCGCCCGCGCCCCGGGCTGACCGGGGCGGGGCGGGGCCGGTGGCGCGACGCGCTCCGGCCCGCCCTTGAACGCCGTCGGTGCGGCCCGCACGTAGACCCCAAGTCCTCGACCAGACACCCTTCCCGAAACTCGCCCGAATCCGGCTCCCAGGAGTAATCCCATGCCCAAAGTCATCGGCATCGACCTCGGCACGACCAACTCGTGCGTGGCGATCATGGAGGGCGGCAAGCCCCGCGTGATCGAGAACAGCGAAGGCGACCGTACGACGCCGTCGATCGTCGCGTTCACGAAGGACGACGAGGTGCTCGTCGGCCAGTCCGCGAAGCGCCAGGCGGTCACGAACCCGCAGAACACGCTGTACGCGGTGAAGCGCCTGATCGGCCGCAAGTTCGGCGACGACGTGGTGCAGAAGGACGTCGGCATGGTGCCGTACCGGATCGTCAAGGCCGACAACGGCGACGCGTGGGTCGAGGCGCAGGGCAAGAAGATGGCGCCGCCCGAGGTTTCCGCGCGCGTGCTGATGAAGATGAAGAAGACCGCCGAGGACTACCTCGGCGAGCCGGTCACCGAAGCCGTGATCACGGTGCCCGCGTACTTCAACGACTCGCAGCGCCAGGCGACCAAGGACGCCGGCCGCATCGCGGGCCTGACCGTCAAGCGCATCATCAACGAGCCGACCGCCGCGGCGCTCGCGTACGGCCTCGACAAGTCGGGCGGCGACCGCAGGATCGCGGTCTACGACCTCGGCGGCGGCACGTTCGACATCTCGATCATCGAGATCGCGGAAGTGGACGGCGAGCGCCAGTTCGAGGTGCTCTCGACCAACGGCGACACCTTCCTCGGCGGCGAGGACTTCGACCGCCGGATCATCGACTACATCGCCGAGGAGTTCGTCAAGGAGTCCGGCGTCGACGTGCGCAAGGACCCGCTCGCGATGCAGCGACTCAAGGAGGCCGCGGAGAAGGCGAAGATCGAGCTGTCGTCGAGCCAGCAGACCGACATCAACCTGCCGTACATCACGGCGGACGCGTCGGGCCCGAAGCACCTGAACGTGAAGCTGACGCGCGCCAAGCTCGAGAGCCTCGTCGAGGACCTCGTGACGCGCACGATCGGGCCGTGCCGCACCGCGATGAAGGACGCCGGGCTGTCGATGAACGACGTCGCCGAGGTGATCCTGGTCGGCGGCCAGACCCGCATGCCGCTCGTGCAGAAGGCCGTGAAGGACTTCTTCGGGAAGGAGCCTCGCAAGGACGTCAATCCGGACGAGGCGGTCGCGATCGGCGCCGCGATCCAGGGCGGCGTGCTGTCCGGCGAAGTGAAGGACGTGCTGCTGCTCGACGTCACGCCGCTGTCGCTCGGCATCGAGACGCTCGGCGGCGTGATGACGAAGCTGATCGAGAAGAACACCACTATCCCGACCAAGGCGACGCAGGTGTTCTCGACGGCGGACGACAACCAGCCGGCGGTTACGATCCACGTGCTGCAGGGCGAGCGCGACCGCGCGCACGACAACAAGTCGCTCGGCCGCTTCGACCTGTCCGACATCGCGCCGGCGCCGCGTGGCCTGCCGCAGATCGAGGTCACGTTCGACATCGACGCGAACGGCATCCTGCACGTGTCCGCCAGGGACAAGGGCACCGGCAAGGAGCAGAAGATCGTCATCAAGGCCTCGTCCGGCCTGTCGGAGGACGAGATCAAGCGGATGGTCCGCGACGCCGAGGCGCACGCCGCCGAGGACAAGAAGTTCCGCGAGCTGGTCGAGACCCGCAACCGCGCCGATGCGCTGGTGCACCAGGTCGAGAAGCAGCTGAAGGACTTGGGCGACAAGGTGGACGCGACCGACCGCGCGAAGCTCGAGTCGGCGCTCGGCGACGTGAAGGGCGCGCTCGCGGGCGACGACAAGGACGTGATCGACCGCAAGGCGGAGCAGCTCTCGCAGGCCGCGGCCGCCGCCTTCCAGAAGGCGGGCGCGGCCGGCGCCGGGCCCGACGCCGGCGGTGCGGCCGGCGGTGCGCAGGGTGGCTCCGGTGCGAAGGACGACGTCCTCGACGCCGAGTTCGAGGAAGTGAAGAAGCCGAAGTGAGCCCCGCGCGCTGAGCGGCGGACACGGGTGACGAGGCGGCGCGGCGAGGAGCCGCGCCGCTTGCTACAGTGACCGCAGGGTTCGAAGGCAGGCGCGTGCGCGGTGCGCGCGCCGCCCACGGGAGGACGACGACGCGGGCCGCGCGCCCGCGGACGTGATCGGCATGGCCAAACGCGACTACTACCAGGTGCTCGACGTGGCGCGCACCGCCACCGAGGCCGAGATCAAGAAGGCCTACCGGCGCCTCGCGATGAAGTACCACCCGGACCGCAATCCAGGGGACCACGAGGCCGAGGAGCGCTTCAAGGAGGCCAAGGAGGCCTACGAGGTGCTCTCCGACGCGCAGAAGCGCGCGGCCTACGACCAGTTCGGCCACGCCGGCGTGGATCCTTCGCGCGGCGGCGGCGGCCCGAATCCCGGCGACGTGTTCGGCGACATCTTCGGCGAGGTGTTCGGCGACATCTTCGGCGGCGGCCGCGCCCGCGGCGGCGGCCGCCAGGTGTTCCGCGGCGCGGATCTCCGCTACGAGCTCCCGCTCGACCTCGAGCAGGCCGTGTTCGGCCACACCGCGGAGGTCGAGATCGCCACGCTCGGCGAGTGCGGCACCTGCGACGGCAGCGGCGCTGCGAAGGGCAGTGGCGTGAAGCGCTGCGACACCTGCAACGGCGTCGGCCAGGTGCGCATGCAGCAGGGTTTCTTCGCCGTGCAGCAGACCTGCCCGCGCTGCAAGGGCCGCGGCCAGATCGTCGAGAAGCCGTGCGACGGCTGCTACGGGCAGGGCCGCGTCCGCCGCAACAAGACGCTGCAGGTCAAGGTGCCCCCGGGCGTGGACTCCGGGGACCGGATCCGCCTGTCCGGCGAGGGCGAGGCGGGCCGCAACGGCGGGCCGCCCGGCGATCTCTACGTGGAGGTCGCGGTGCGCGAGCACCCGATCTTCGAGCGCGACGGCGCGCACCTCTCGTGCGAAGTGCCGATCTGCTTCACTACCGCCGCGCTCGGCGGCGAGATCGAGGTGCCGACGCTCGACGGCCACGCCAAGATCAAGGTGCCGGCCGAGACGCAGTCCGGCCGCGTGTTCCGCCTGCGCGAGAAGGGCGTGCGCCCGGTCCGCGGCGGTCCGACCGGCGACCTGTTCTGCCGCATCGTCGTCGAGACCCCCGTCAACCTGTCGAACGAGCAGAAGGACCTGCTGCGGCGCTTCGAGGAGACCCTCCGCAAGCACCCCGACCGCCACAATCCCCGCGAGGAGTCGTGGCTGAAGGGCGTCAAGAAGTTCTTCGAGAACATCGGCCCGTGAACGCGCTGCGGGTCGCCGTCTTCGGCGTCACGGGCCGGATGGGCCACTGTCTCGTCCGCGCGATCGCGGAGTCGCCGGAATTCAGGCTGGTCGGCGCACTCGCCGCGCCGGGTGTTCCCGAACTCGGCCGGGACGCCGGGGAGGCGGTCGGTCTAGGGCGGCGGTTCGACGTGCCGGTCGTCGCGGATCGCTCCGCTGCGGTCGCCGGCGCCGAGGTCGTCGTCGACTTCACGCTGGCGGCGGCGATGCCGGCGAACCTCGAGGCGTGCGTGGCCCACGGGTGCGGCCTCGTGCTCGGCACCACCGGCCTCGAGCCCCCGCACCACGCGGCGCTGGACGCGGCGGCGGCCCGCATCCCGCTGATCCAGGCCGCCAACACGAGCCTCGGCGTCAACCTGCTCGCCAAGCTGGTCCGACAGGCCGCCGCGGCGCTGCCGCCGGGCTACGACATCGAGATCGTCGAGGCGCATCACCGCCACAAGGTGGACGCGCCGTCCGGCACCGCGCTGAAGCTCGGCGAGTCGGCGGCGGCGGGTCGGGGTGGCACGCTCGCCGAACTCTCGGCGGGCGTGCGCGGCCGCGAACCGGGCGCCCGGGCCGAGGGCGGCATCGGCTTCGCGGTGGTCCGCGGCGGCGACATCGTCGGCGATCACACCGTGATCTACGCGGGTCCCGGCGAGCGCATCGAACTCGCCCACCGCGCGCACGATCGCATGACCTTCGCCTGGGGCGCGCTGCGCGCCGCCCGCTGGCTCGCGGGCCGCAAACCGGGCCGCTACACGATGGATAACGTACTCGGACTGGCGTAGACTTCGGTCTCGGTCCGAACCCACGTTTTTCGCGTGTCCAAAGCGGGAGGAGTCTCGACGAGGCTCCACCCGCTTTGCACATCTACGGCCTGCGGACCGGCGCCCCGCGCGATCGACTGGACTCGAGCCAGCACGCGCGACGGGCGGGCCGGTCGCAGCGGAGATTCGAGTGACGACACCCGCTGTGCTAGCGCTGGAGGACGGCACCGTCTTCCGCGGCGTTTCGATCGGTGCCAAGGGCAACACGACGGGCGAAGTCGTGTTCAACACGGCGATGTCGGGCTACCAGGAGATCCTCACGGACCCCTCGTACAGCCGGCAGATCGTCACGCTCACCTATCCGCACGTCGGCAACTACGGGACGACGCCCGAGGACCTCGAGGCCGCCACGATCGGCGCGGCCGGTCTCGTGATCCGCGACCTGCCGCGGCTGCACAGCAACTGGCGCGCCACCGAGTCGCTCGGGAGCTTCCTGCAGCGGGGCAAGGTGGTGGCGATCGCGGACATCGACACCCGCAAGCTCACGCGCATCCTGCGCGAGAAGGGCGCGCAGGCCGGCTGCATCATGACCGGCGACAAGGTGGACGTGAACGCCGCGGTGCTCGCCGCGAAGAAGTTCCCGGGCCTGAAGGGCATGGACCTCGCCAAGGTCGTGTCCACGAAGAAGCAGTACCAGTGGAACGACGGCACGCACTGGGGCGACTCCACGCAGCCGCCGATCCGCGCCTCGCAGCGGCTGCACGTGGTCGCGTACGACTTCGGCATCAAGCGCAACATCCTGCGACTGCTCGCCGACCACGGTTGCCGCGTCACGGTCGTGCCCGCGCAGACGCCCGCCGACAAGGTGCTGGCGCTCAAGCCCGACGGCATCTTCCTGTCGAACGGTCCCGGCGACCCGGAGCCCTGCGACTACGCGATCGCCGCGATCCGCGAGTTCCTGAAGACCGACATCCCTCTGTTCGGCATCTGCCTCGGCCACCAGTTGCTCGGCCTCGCGAGCGGCGCGCGTACCGTGAAGATGAAGTTCGGCCACCACGGCGCGAACCACCCGGTGCAGGACCTCGACTCGGGCCGCGTGCTGATCACGAGCCAGAACCACGGTTTCGCGGTGGACGAGGCGACGCTGCCGGCCAACGTCCGGGTCACGCATCGGTCGCTGTTCGACGGCAGCAACCAGGGCATCGCGCTGACCGATCGCCCCGCCTTCAGCTTCCAGGGACACCCGGAGGCCGGCCCGGGCCCGCACGACGTGACGTACCTGTTCGGCCGCTTCGTCGACCTGATGGTCGACCGTCTGCGCCGGATGCTGCCGCCGCGGGCGGGCGCCGGCGCGGAAGGCGGTGCGCCGAAGGGCGGTGCTTCCGGCAGCACGGCGGCGCCGACGCCGGTCGCGGCGGCCTCCGCCACGGATACCTGAGCCATGCCCAAGCGCACCGACATCCAGAGCATCCTGATCATCGGCGCCGGCCCGATCGTCATCGGCCAGGCCTGCGAGTTCGACTACTCGGGCGCGCAGGCCTGCAAGGCGCTCCGCGAGGAGGGTTACCGGGTCATCCTGGTGAACTCGAATCCCGCGACGATCATGACCGACCCCGAGATGGCGGACGCCATCTACATCGAGCCGGTGCACTGGCGCACGGTCGCGCGGATCATCGAGAAGGAGCGCCCGGACGCGGTGCTGCCGACGATGGGCGGCCAGACCGCGCTCAACTGCGCGCTCGACCTCGTGCGGGAAGGCGTGCTCGAGAAGTTCGACTGCGAACTGATCGGCGCGTCGCGTGAGGCCATCGACATGGCCGAGGACCGCGAGCTCTTCAAGAACGCGATGACCCAGATCGGCCTCGGCAGCGCGCGCTCGAAGATCGCGCACTCGATGGAGGAGGCGCTCGCCGCGCAGGCAGAGATCGGCTTCCCGATCGTGATCCGCCCGAGCTTCACGCTCGGCGGCAGCGGCGGCGGCATCGCCTTCAACCGCGAGGAGTTCGAGACGATCGTCGCGCGCGGGCTGGACGCCTCGCCGACCAGCGAGGTGCTGCTCGAGGAGAGCCTGCTCGGCTGGAAGGAGTACGAGATGGAGGTGGTCCGCGACCGCGCGGACAACTGCATCATCGTCTGCTCGATCGAGAACCTCGACCCGATGGGCGTGCACACCGGCGACTCGATCACCGTCGCGCCCGCGCAGACGCTCACCGACCGCGAGTACCAGCGCCTGCGCGACGCCTCGATCGCCGTGCTGCGCAAGATCGGCGTGGACACCGGCGGCTCGAACGTGCAGTTCGCGATCAACCCGAAGGACGGCCGGGTGATCGTCATCGAGATGAACCCGCGAGTGTCGCGCTCCTCCGCGCTCGCCTCGAAGGCCACCGGCTTCCCGATCGCCAAGGTGGCGGCCAAGCTCGCGGTCGGCTACACGCTGGACGAACTCCGCAACGAGATCACCGGCGGCGCCACGCCCGCTTCCTTCGAGCCGGCGATCGACTACGTCGTCACGAAGATCCCGCGCTTCACGTTCGAGAAGTTCCCCGGTGCCAACCCGCGCCTGACCACGCAGATGAAGTCGGTCGGCGAGGCGATGGCGATCGGCCGCACCCAGCAGGAGTCGCTGCAGAAGGCGCTGCGCAGCCTCGAGACCGGCCTGACCGGCTTCGACGAGGTGCTGCACGCGCCGCGCGGCGAAGACGGCCGGCTGCAGCTCTCGGAGGAGCGGTCCGCGTTCCTCGCGCAGGAGCTGCGTCACCCCGGTCCCAACCGGCTGCTGTACGTCGCGGACGCCTTCCGCGCGGGCTGGAGCCTCGACAGGCTGCACGACCTGACCGCGATCGACCCGTGGTTCCTCGCGCAGATCGAGGAGCTGGTGCAGGAGGAGGAGCGGGTGCGCAGGGGTGGCCTCGCCGAGCTCGAGCAGGCGCGGCTGCGGCACCTGAAGCGCAAGGGCTTCTCGGACGCCCGGCTCGCGAAGCTGATCGGCGTCGCCGAGGACGTGATCCGCAAGCGCCGCCACGCCTACGGGCTGCACCCGGTCTACAAGCGCGTCGACACCTGCGCCGCGGAGTTCGCGACCTCGACCGCGTACCTCTACTCCACCTACGAGGAGGAGTGCGAGGCCGAGCCGACCCGGCGCCGCAAGATCATGATCCTCGGCGGCGGCCCGAACCGCATCGGCCAGGGCATCGAGTTCGACTACTGCTGCGTCCACGCGGCGCTCGCGCTGCGCGAGGACGGGTTCGAGACCATCATGGTCAACTGCAACCCGGAGACGGTCTCCACCGACTACGACACCTCGGACCGGCTCTACTTCGAGCCGCTGACCTTCGAGGACGTGATGGAGATCATCGCCAGGGAGAAGCCCGAGGGCGTGATCGTGCAGTACGGCGGGCAGACGCCGCTGAAGCTGGCGAAGCCGCTGGCCGCCGCCGGCGCGCCGATCATCGGCACGAGCCCGGACTCGATCGACGTCGCCGAGGACCGCGAGCGCTTCCAGCAGCTGATCCAGAAGCTCGGCCTGAAGCAGCCGGCGAACGCGACCGCGCGGAACGAGGAGCAGGCCGTGCAGCTCGCGCGCGAGGTCGGCTACCCGCTCGTGGTGCGCCCGAGCTACGTGCTCGGCGGCCGCGCGATGGAGGTCGTGTTCAACGAGGACGACCTGCGCACCTACATGACCGAGGCCGTGAAGGTCTCGAACGACAGCCCGGTGCTGCTCGACCGCTTCCTCGACCTCGCCACCGAGGTCGACGTGGACGCGGTCTGCGACGGCGAGGACGTGCTGATCGGCGGCATCATGGAGCACATCGAGCAGGCCGGCGTGCACTCCGGCGACTCGTCGTGCTCGCTGCCGCCGTACGCGCTGCCGCCGAAGGTGCAGGACGAACTGCGCGAGCAGACGCGCCGGATGGCCCGCGCGCTGAACGTGGTCGGCCTGATGAACGTCCAGTTCGCGATCCAGAACGGCATCGTCTACGTGCTCGAGGTCAACCCGCGCGCGTCGCGCACGGTGCCGTTCGTGTCGAAGGTGACCGGGCTGCCGCTCGCCAAGATCGCCGCGCGCGTCATGACCGGCCAGCGACTGAAGGCGCTCGGTGCCACCGTCGAGCGCGTGCCGAAGTACTACGCCGTGAAGGAAGCGGTGTTCCCGTTCGGCAAGTTCCCCGAGGCCGACCCGATCCTCGGCCCCGAGATGAAGTCCACCGGGGAGGTGATGGGCACCGGCCGCACGTTCGGCGAGGCCTACGCGAAGGCCCAGCACGGCTCCGGCGTGGTGCTGCCGCGCCGCGGCGTCTGCCTGCTGTCCGTGCGCGAGCGCGACAAGCCGGGCGCCGTGCCGCTGGCGCGCAAGCTGATCGAGCTCGGCTTCGAGCTCGTCGCCACCGAGGGCACCGCGAAGGTGCTCGATGACGCCGGCATCCCGTGCCGCCGCGCGCTGAAGGTGCGCGAGGGCCGCCCGCACATCGTCGACATGATCAAGAACGACGAGATCCAGCTGATCGTCAACACCACGGAAGGCAAGCAGGCGGTGCGCGAGTCGCGCTCGATCCGCCGCGAGGCCGTGGCCCGCAAGGTCACCTACTACACGACCCTGCCCGGTGCGCGCGCGACCTGCGACGCGCTCGAGCACCTCGACGAGGTCGAGGTCAACCGGCTGCAGGATCTGCACAAGGAGTTCGCCGCGTGAAGCGTTCCCCGATCACGGTCCAGGGCGCGGAGCGTCTCCGGGCCGAACTGAAGAAGCTGAAGTCCGAGGACCGGCCCGCCGTCATCAAGGCGATCGCCGAGGCCCGTGGGCACGGCGACCTCTCGGAGAACGCCGAGTACCACGCCGCGCGCGAGCACCAGGGCTTCATCGAAGGCCGCATCAAGGAGATCGAGGCCAAGCTCGCGAACGCCGAGATCATCGACGTCGCCAGGCTGCCGCAGACCGGCAAGGTCATCTTCGGCGCGACGGTCGACCTCGAGAGCGAGGACGGCGCGAAGGTCACCTACCAGGTCGTCGGCGACGACGAGGCGGACATCAAGCAGGGACTGATCGCGATCACCTCGCCGATCGCGCGCGCGCTGGTCGGCAAGGCGGAGGGCGACGTGGTGGACGTGCAGGCGCCGGGCGGCGTCCGCTCGTACGAGATCGTCGCCGTCCGGTACGTCTGAACGCCCGCGTCCCGCCCGTCGCCATCGCGCCCGCCGCCGTGCGCCAGGATCGACTCCGTGGTCTCGTGCTCGCGCTCTGGGCCGGCGCCCTGCTGACCGTGGGCGCGCTGGTCGCCCCGACGCTGTTCCGCGTGCTGCCGGAGCGCGCGCTCGCGGGGCTCGTCGCGGGCGAACTGTTCACGCTGCTGACGTGGCTGTCGGTGCCCGCCGCCGTCGCGGCGTGGGCGCTGCGCTCGGCCGCGCCCCGCGGCGGGCGTGCCTGGCTCGCGTGGCGCGGCTGGGCGTTCGTGCCCGCGGTGCTGCTGGTCGCCAACGAGTACGGCGTCCGCGTCGTCATGCACGGGGTTCGCGAGGGCGAGGGCGGTGGCGTGACGCCGGCGTTCCTCGCCTGGCACGCGGTCTCGGCCGCGCTGTACGCCGTTGCGACGCTGGTCGTGCTCGCGCTGTTCTGGCGCGAACTGCGGCGCTAGCCGCGCGCCGCCGCCGCCCGGCGCGGCGAGGGTGCGCGGGTGCGAGCGGCCGGTCAGCCGTCCGGCAGCACGATCCGGCTGACCTTCGGGCGGGGCCGGAAGAACAGCCCGACGTTGCCGATGCGCTGCACCAGCTGGCTGCCGGTGCGCGTGGCAAGGGTGCCGAGCGCCTCGTCGCGGGCGTCCCGCTCGCCGACGCGCGCCCGTACCTTGACCAGCTCATGATCGGTGAGCGCGCGGTCCAGTTCGGCGACCACTGCGTCCGTGAGGCCGGCGTTGCCGAGCATCACCACCGGGTTCAGCGGATGGCCGAGCTTCCGGAGATGCTTCTTCTGCTTCTCGGTGAGTTGCATCCCGGCATTATAGGCGCGCGGTCCCGGTTCGCCGGGGCGGCCGCGGTGCGACCACCTGCCGAGACCCATGGCCAAGCGCAGCAAGAGCAGCCGACAGTGGCTGCACGAACACGTCAACGACCCCTACGTGAAGCGGGCCCACAAGGAGGGCGCCCGCTCGCGCGCCACCTACAAGCTCGAGGAACTGGACTCCCAGGAGCGGCTGCTGAAGCCGGGCATGGTGGTCGTGGACCTCGGCGCGGCGCCGGGCGGCTGGAGCCAGTACGCGGCCAAGGTCCTGAACGGCAAGGGTTCGGTGTACGCGCTCGACATCCTGCCGATGGCCGCGATCCCGGGCGTCGAGTTCATCGAGGGCGACTTCCGGGAGCCTGGACCGCTGGCGGCCCTGCAGGCCGCGCTCGGCGGCCGGCCGGTGGACCTTGTATTGAGCGACATGGCGCCCAACATGAGCGGGATCGACGCCGTGGACCAGCCTCGCTCGATGCACCTCGTGGAACTCGCGCTCGAGTTCGCCCAGAAGACGCTGAAGCCGGGCGGGGCCTTCGTCGCGAAGGTGTTCCAGGGCGCCGGGTTCGAGGAACTCGTGCGCGCGACGCGCCGCGACTTCGGCGAGGTGAAGCTCAGGAAACCGCCGGCGTCGCGTTCTCGAAGTGCCGAGATGTATCTGGTAGCGACGGGTCGTCGTATCGTGTAACGTCGGATTGCAATTGATGTTTTCCTCCGCAGTCCGTCGCGCGCGCCGTTCCCCTCCGGCGGTGCTCGGCGGAATCCCTCCAGGGCATCGGTGCCACGGGTCGCGGAGCGGCACCGGGTGCGGCGGCCACCGACGGTCCGTTCCGGAGCCCGCGCCGATGCCCGGCATCGGCGCCGTCGATTGACCGGCGCGGGTCCCGGGTGCGAAATGGGTCGGACTCAGTGGGTGTCTCCGGCGTCCCCCTCGCCTGGTGCGCTCACGGCTAGGAGCCTTTCTTGAACGACTTGACCAAGAACATCATCCTCTGGGTCGTCATCGCGGTCGTGCTGCTCGCCGTGTTCTCGAACTTCGGGACGCGGTCCGGCGGTGCTTCCGAGATGGCGTACTCGCAGTTCCTGACGGAAGTCGAGAGCAACGGCATCCGTTCGGCGACGATCAAGGGCGAGGCGATCACCGGCCAGCGCTCCACCGGCGAGCCGTTCGTCACGTACTCGCCCGAAACCGACAACACAGCCCTCATCGGCCTGCTCAAGAAGCACGACGTGAACTTCGGCGCGGCGCCGCCGGAGCGCCAGTCGTTCCTGATGCAGCTGTTCATCTCGAGCTTCCCGATCCTGCTGCTGATCGGCGTCTGGGTCTACTTCATGCGCCAGATGCAGGGCGGCGCGGGCGGCCGGGGCGCGATGAGCTTCGGCAAGAGCCGGGCACGCCTCCTCAACGAGGACCAGGTGAACGTCACGTTCGCCGACGTCGCCGGCGTCGAGGAAGCGAAGGAAGAGGTCAAGGAGATCGTCGACTTCCTGAAGGACCCCGCCAAGTTCCAGAAGCTCGGCGGCAAGATCCCGAAGGGCGTGTTGATGGTCGGCTCGCCGGGCACCGGCAAGACCCTGCTGGCCCGCGCGATCGCGGGCGAAGCCAAGGTGCCGTTCTTCACGATCTCGGGCTCGGACTTCGTCGAGATGTTCGTCGGCGTCGGTGCCTCGCGCGTGCGCGACATGTTCGAGCAGGCCAAGAAGCACGCGCCCTGCATCATCTTCATCGACGAGATCGACGCGGTCGGCCGCCACCGCGGCGCCGGTCTCGGCGGCGGTCACGACGAGCGCGAGCAGACGCTGAACCAGCTGCTCGTCGAGATGGACGGCTTCGAGGGCAACGAGGGCATCATCGTCATCGCCGCCACGAACCGGCCGGACGTGCTCGACCCCGCGCTGCTGCGCCCGGGCCGCTTCGACCGCCAGGTCGTGGTGGCGCTGCCGGACGTGCGCGGCCGCGAGCAGATCCTGAAGGTGCACATGCGCCGCGTGCCGGTCGCCGAGGACGTCAAGCCCTCGGTCATCGCGCGCGGCACGCCGGGCTTCTCGGGCGCGGATCTCGCCAACCTCGTGAACGAAGCGGCGCTGTTCGCCGCGCGCGCCAACAAGCGCGTGGTCGCGATGGAGGAGTTCGAGCGCGCCAAGGACAAGATCATGATGGGCGCCGAGCGGCGCTCGATGGTCATGACCGAGGAGGAGAAGAAGCTGACGGCCTACCACGAGGCCGGCCACGCGATCGTCGGCCTGTCGGTGCCGGAGCACGACCCGGTCTACAAGGTCACGATCATCCCGCGCGGCCGCGCGCTGGGCGTGACGATGTTCCTCCCGGAACAGGACCGCTACAGCACCTCGAAGCGCCGCCTCGAGAGCCGCATCGCCACGCTGTTCGGCGGGCGCGTCGCGGAAGAGGTGGTGTTCGGCAAGGACGCGATCACGACCGGCGCCTCGAACGACATCGAGCGCGCCACCGACATTGCGCGCAGCATGGTCACGAAGTGGGGCCTCTCGGACAAGCTCGGCCCGCAGACCTACGCGGAGGACGAGGGCGAGGTGTTCCTCGGCCGCAGCGTAACGCAGCACAAGCAGGTGTCCGACGTCACGGCGCACGTGATCGACGAGGAGATCCGCATCCTGATCGACTCGAACTACACGCGCGCGAAGGGCATCCTCGAGGAGCACCTCGACAAGCTCCACAAGATGGCCGAGGCGCTGATGAAGTACGAGACGATCGACGAGCAGCAGATCAGGGACATCATGGCCGGTCGCGACCCGCGGCCGCCGACCGACTGGGACGACACCGCGATCGCGCCCCCCGGCGCGCCGCCGGTGCAGCCCGAGGCGGACAGCGGCAAGAGCGGCCCCCCGCTAGGCAATCCCGCCGGCCAGCACTGAGCCTCGGCCCGGTCGCGGCGCCGGCCGCGACCGGACTGCCTGAAAGGAACCCGCGGACGCAGGCGTCCGCGGGTTTTTTGTTCTCCGCCCCAGCCGGTTGCGCGGGCTCGGCCGCGACGAGCCCGGCCGGCCGGCGGGATTGCGCCTCGCCCGGCACGGATCCGTGCACGGCGGCCTTGCTTCGGGCCCCCGGGCGGCTAGACTCCGGCCGCCGGTCCACCCATGCCCGAAACTCCCCAGACCCTCCGCTGCGGCAGCCGCCATCTCGACCTGTCCGCGCCGGTGGTGATGGGCGTCCTGAACGTCACGCCCGATTCCTTTTCCGACGGCGGCCGCTGGTTCGAGCCGGCGCGCGCGGTAGAAAGGGCCCGCGAGCTGGTGGCCGAAGGTGCGGCCATCGTCGACGTCGGCGGCGAGTCCACCCGCCCGGGCGCGCAGCCGCCGCCGGTCGCCGAGGAACTGCGGCGCGTCGTGCCCGTGATCCGCGCGCTCGCGGCCGAGCTCGACGTCGTCATCTCGGTCGACACCAGCCGGCCCGAGGTCGCGGCGGCCGCCGTCGAGGCGGGGGCGGGGCTCGTGAACGACGTGCGCGGGCTGCGCGATCCGGCGACCCGCGCGGCCGTGGCCGCGAGCGGCGCGGCCGTGTGCGTGATGCACATGCAGGGCGAGCCGCCGACCATGCAGGTAGCGCCGGCCTACGTCGACGTGGTCGCGGAGGTGCGCGCCTACCTCGCCGAGCGCGTCGCGGCCTGCCGGGCGGCCGGCATCGGTGCCGACGCGATCGTCGTCGATCCCGGCTTCGGCTTCGGCAAGACGCTCGAGCACAACCTCGCGCTGTTCGCGGCGCTGGAACGATTCACGACCCTCGGCGTGCCGCTGCTCGTCGGCCTGTCGCGCAAGTCGCTGGTCGGCGCCGTCACCGGCCGACCCGTGGAACAGCGCCTCGCCGGAAGCCTCGCCGCCGCCGCGCTGGCCGCCAGCCGCGGCGCCCGCATCGTCCGCGCGCACGACGTTGCGCCCACGCTGGACGCCGTTCGCATGGGGTGGGCCGCCAGGCCCGCGCCCGCTACCCGGAGCAGTACATGAGCAGGAAGTATTTCGGCACCGACGGCGTCCGCGGCCACGTCGGCGAGCATCCGATGACGGTCGACTTCGCGCTGCGGCTCGCGAGTGCCGCAGCCCGCGTGCTCGCGCCCGAGGGCGGCTCGGTGCTGATCGGCAAGGACACGCGCCTGTCCGGCTACATGTTCGAGTCGGCGCTGGAGGCCGGCTTCGTCGCCGCGGGCGTCGACGTCAACCTGATCGGGCCGCTGCCGACGCCGGGCGTCGCCTACATGACGCAGCGGTTCGGCTGCGACTTCGGCGTGGTGATCAGCGCCTCGCACAATCCGTACGAGGACAACGGCATCAAGTTCTTCGACGGCTCGGGCGGGAAGCTGTCCGACGCGCTCGAGGCCGAGATCGAGAAGCACCTCGACGGCCCGCCGACGACCGTGGAATCGCGTCGGCTGGGCCGCGCCGCGCGCGTCGACAAGTCGCGCAGCCACTACCAGGACTTCTGCGCCTCGACCCTGCCGCCGGGCACGAACCTCGAGGGGCTCAAGATCGTGATCGACTGCGCGAACGGCGCCGCCTACAAGGTCGCGCCGCGCGTGCTCGCGGACCTCGGCGCCGAGATCATCCCGATCGGCTGTTCGCCGAACGGCCGCAACATCAACGACGGTTGCGGCTCGACGCAGCCCGGCCTGCTGCAGCTGACGGTGCCGGGCGTACGTGCGCACGTCGGCATCGCGCTCGACGGCGACGGCGACCGGCTCGTGATGGTCGACCACCTCGGTCGCATCGTCGACGGCGACCAGCTGCTGTACGTGATCGCGAAGGGTCGACACGCCGAGGGTTCGCTGCGCGGAGCCGTCGTCGGCACCGTGATGAGCAACCTCGGTCTCGAGCACGCGCTCGCGGATCTCGGCATCGGCTTCCGCCGGGCCGCGGTCGGCGACCGCTACGTGCTGGCCATGCTGCGCGAGTGCGGCGGTCAGCTCGGCGGCGAGACCTCCGGCCACCTGCTGTGCCTCGACCGCACCACGACCGGCGACGGCCTCGTCGCCGCGCTCCAGGTGCTCGCGATCATGAAGCAGACCGGCGCGTCGCTCGCGGAGCTCGCGGTCGCGATGCCGCGCTACCCGCAGGTGCTGCTGAACGTCCGCACCTCGCGCCGGCTCGATCCGAAGTCCTCGCCCGAGATCGAGGCGGCGGTGCAGGCCGCGGAGCAGCGGCTGGCCGGCACCGGGCGCGTCGTGCTGAGGGCGTCCGGCACGGAGCCCGTGATCCGCGTGATGGTGGAGGGGCGCGACGAGGCGCAGGTGCGCGCGGAAGCCGACGGCCTCGCGGCCGTGGTCGGCCGGGTCGCTGCCGCCTGAGTCGGGCCCCTGCCGCCGTCGTCGCGGCGTTGATTCGGCGGGGGCCGGCGCATAAACTGCGCCGCCGTTCGCCGGACCGGCTTCGGTCCGGCTCGCGTGAACCCTCTCGGAACCCGAGCCTGGACACCCGATGCGTCGCCCGCTGGTCGCCGGTAACTGGAAGATGTTCGGCTCGCGTGCCGAGAACGCCAAGCTCGTGGACGAACTCGTCCAGGCGAGCTTCGGCGGCGGCGTCGACGTCGTCGTCTGCCCACCGTGCGCGTACCTCTGGGAAGTCGGGCGGCAGTTGAAGGACAGCCGCATCGGTCTCGGCGCGCAGGACGTCTGCGCGGAGGCGGGGCCCGGCGCGTTCACGGGCGAGGTCTCGGCCGCGATGCTCAAGGACGTCGGCTGCGGATACGCGATCGTCGGCCATTCGGAGCGGCGCGCGCTGTACCGCGAGGACGACGCCCTGGTGGCCCGGAAGTTCGTCGCGGCCCAGGCGCAGGGCCTCGTGCCGATCCTGTGCGTCGGCGAGACGCTGGACGAGCGCGAGAAGGGCGTGACGAGCGCCGTGGTCGCGCGCCAGCTCGACGCGGTGCTCGGTCTCGCGGGCGTGGCCGCGTTCGCCCGCGCCATCGTCGCGTACGAGCCGGTCTGGGCGATCGGCACCGGCAAGAATGCGACACCCGACCAGGCCCAGGATGTCCACGCCTTCGTCCGTGGCCGCATCGCGGATCGTGATGCTACAATCGGAGCTGGTTTGCGCGTCCTGTACGGTGGCAGCGTCAAGGCGGCCAACGCCGCGGAGCTGTTCGCCATGGCGGACGTCGACGGCGGTCTCGTCGGCGGCGCGTCCCTGAAGTCCGAGGAATTCGTGCGGATCTGCGCGGCGGCGGCCTGAGCGCCGGCGCGAGGTCCTGAGTCTCATGCTGCAACAAGTACTGCTGGTCATCCACGTTCTGCTCTCGGTGGCGATCGTCGCCCTCGTGCTGCTGCAGCGTGGCAAGGGTGCGGATGCGGGTGCCGGGTTCGGCTCGGGCGCGTCCGGCACCGTGTTCGGTGCGCGCGGTTCGGCCACGTTCTTCTCGAAGAGCACGGCCGTGCTCGCCACCTGCTTCTTCATCACGAGCCTCTGGCTCGCGTACCTCGCGACGCAGGGTCCGCGCGCGCCGAAGAGCCTGCTCGAGCAGGCGCCGACGACGAGCGTGCCGGCGCAGCCGGCACCGGCCACCGCGCCGGCGCCGGCCGCGCCGAGAGAGGTTCCCGTGTTGCCGGCGAACCCGGCGCAGCCGTCGCCCTGAGGGGTTGTACGGATTTCGTGCTCCAAGGAAGTGTCTTTGCCGACGTGGCGGAATTGGTAGACGCACTAGCTTGAGGTGCTAGCGGGTAACACCGTGCCGGTTCGAGTCCGGCCGTCGGCACCACCTTCCTTCGATCGTTCTCGCGCTTCCGGCGCTCTTTTCCTCCCTTCGTCATCTCCTCGCGTCGCGATCGCCCGACAGCGTGCATCTCGCACGGTGCGGCGCGCGCAACACGCAACGCGCCCGCCCGGGAACCCGCGTGCGGAACGCGTTGCGAGGTTTCGCCGCGTGCGAAGGCCGTCTAGAATAGAGCGGCTAAGAGGGGTCCTGTAACGGACCTCGTGCCGAGGCGCGATGCTCGCTGAATATCTTCCGATCCTGATCTTCCTCGGCGTCGGCACCGGCCTTGGCCTCGTGCTGATCGCCCTCGGATTCCTCCTCGGGCCCCGCCGCCCGGACGCCGAAAAGCTCTCGCCCTACGAGTGCGGCTTCGAGGCCTTCGAGGATTCGCGCATGAAGTTCGACGTGCGCTACTACCTCGTCGCGATCCTCTTCATCCTGTTCGACCTCGAGATCGCGTTCCTCTTCCCGTGGGCCGTCTCGCTCGACGAGATCGGTACCTTCGGCCTCGTATCGATGCTCGTGTTCCTCGCCATCCTCGTCGTCGGCTTCATCTACGAGTGGAAGAAAGGAGCACTCGAATGGGATTGACGGCAGAACGCTCGCCGGTGGACGAGCAGCTGCAGACGGGGCTCGCCGAGAAGGGCTTCCTGACGGCGCGGCTCGACGACCTGATGAACTGGGCCCGCACCGGCTCGCTGTGGCCGATGACCTTCGGCCTGGCGTGCTGCGCGGTCGAGATGATGCATGCGGGTGCGGCCCGCTACGACCTCGATCGCTTCGGCGTGGTGTTCCGCCCGAGCCCGCGCCAGTCCGACGTCATGATCGTGGCCGGCACGCTCGTCAACAAGATGGCGCCCGCGCTCCGCAAGGTCTACGACCAGATGCCGGAGCCGCGCTGGGTGATCTCGATGGGCTCCTGCGCCAACGGCGGGGGCTACTACCACTACTCGTATTCCGTCGTGCGCGGCTGCGACCGCATCGTGCCGGTCGACGTGTACGTGCCGGGCTGCCCGCCGTCGGCGGAGGCGCTGATGTACGGGATCCTGCAGCTGCAGAAGAAGATCCGGCGTACCAGCACCATTGCCCGGTAAGGGCAGCGGCTCGATGAAGGCAGGGGCCCGATGAGGGCGACGGCGGGCCGCCGCGGGGGCCGATCCCCACGACGGTGATCCGATCCGGGAGTTCGTTCATGTCGGAAAGGATGGAAGCGCTGGCCGCCCAAGTGGCCGCGAGACTCGGTGGGCGCGCGACACGTGCGAAGTCGATCGCTTCCGAGGTCACGTTCGAGTGCGAGCCGCCCGCGCTCCTCGAAGTCTGCCGGACGCTTCGCGACGCCGACGACCTGCGCTTCGACCTGCTCGCCGACCTCTGCGGCGTCGACTACCTGGATTTCGGCAGGGACGAGTGGAAGACCCGCTCGGCCACCGAGACCGGCTTCAGCCGCGGCGTGAACCGTCGTCCGGCCAGCTACGAGGCCGAGTCCCATCCGGCGCAGCGCTTCGCGGTCGTCTATCACCTGCTGTCGATCGCCCACAACCGGCGGCTGCGCCTGCGCTGCTGGATCGAGAACCGCGAGCCGCCGATGGTGGACTCGGTGGTGGACATCTGGCCTGCCGCGAACTGGTTCGAGCGCGAGGCCTTCGACCTCTACGGCATCCTCTTCCGCGGCCACCCGGACCTGCGCCGGATCCTCACCGACTACGGTTTCATCGGCCATCCGTTCCGCAAGGACTTCCCGGTGTCGGGCAACGTCGAGGTCCGCTACGACCCCGAGAAGAAGCGCGTGGTGTACGAGCCGGTCAGCATCGAGCCGCGCACGCTGGTGCCGAAGGTCATCCGCCACGACCACCGCTACGAGCCCGCGCTGCACGACCGGCCGGCGGGGGCCGGGGCGGCGGTGCCCGGTCAGGTCGGCGCCGCGACGCCGAAGTCCGGAGGCTGAGCCGTGTCCGAGATCCGCAACTTCACGCTGAACTTCGGCCCGCAGCACCCCGCCGCGCACGGCGTGCTGCGGCTCGTGCTCGAGCTGGACGGCGAGGTGATCCAGAAGGCCGATCCGCACATCGGCCTGCTGCACCGCGCGACGGAGAAGCTCGCCGAGACGAAGCCCTGGAACCAGAGCATCCCGTACATGGACCGTCTCGACTACGTGTCCATGATGTGCAACGAGCACGCCTACGTGCAGGCGATCGAGAAGCTGCTCGGCATCGAGCCGCCGGAGCGCGCGCTCTACATCCGGACGATGTTCGACGAGGTCACGCGCATCCTGAACCACCTGATGTGGCTCGGCGCGCACGGCCTCGACATCGGCGCGATGACGATGTTCCTGTACTGCTTCCGCGAGCGCGAGGACCTGATGGACTGCTACGAGGCGGTCTCGGGCACGCGCATGCACGCGGCGTACTACCGCGTCGGCGGCGTGCACCGTGACCTCCCGGACACGATGCCGAAGTACCAGCCGTCGAAGTTCCGCTCGAAGAAGGAGATCGACCGCCTGAACGAGGCGCGTTCGGGCGGGCTGCTCGACTTCATCTGGGACTTCACCGAGCGCTTCCCTAAGGCGGTCGACGAGTACGAGACGCTGCTGACGGACAACCGCATCTGGAAGCAGCGCACGGTCAACATCGGCGTCGTGTCGCCGGAGCGCGCGATCGCACTCGGCTTCACGGGCCCGGTGCTGCGCGGCTCCGGCATCGCCTGGGACCTGCGCAAGAAGCAGCCGTACGCCAAGTACGCGGAGATGGACTTCGACATCCCGGTCGGCGTGAACGGCGACTGCTACGACCGCTACCTCGTACGCGTCGAGGAACTGCGGCAGTCGAACCGCATCGTCCGCCAGTGCGTCGAGTGGCTCCGGCAGAACCCGGGCCCCGTGATGGTGGACGACCGCAAGGTGCGGCCGCCGCGGCGCGTCGAGATGAAGGGCGACATGGAGTCGCTCATCCACCACTTCAAGCTCTACACCGAGGGCTACACCGTGCCCGAGGGCGAGTCCTACGGGGCGGTGGAGGCGCCGAAGGGCGAGTTCGGCGTGTACGTCGTCTCCGACGGCGCGAACAAGCCCTACCGCGTGAAGTGCCGCGCGCCCGGTTTCCCGCACCTCGCCGCGATGGACGAGCTGGTGCGCGGGCACATGCTGGCCGACGTCGTCGCCGTGATCGGCACGCTCGACATCGTGTTCGGCGAGATCGACCGCTGAGCGCGCGGCGCGCGCCGGCTACGGGATGCACAAAGTGAGCGACCAGCACCACGACCAGCACGCGACGACGCTGCCGCCGGCGAACCCGCACCCGGCCCACGGCGACGTGCGTCCCGGGCCGGGCCCGCTGACCGAGCGCACGAAGCTCCTGTCGGACGCGACGCGCGCCGACATCGACGCCTGGGTGCAGCGCTTCCCGCCGGACCGCAGCCGCTCGGCGGTGCTCGCCGCGCTGCGCGCGGCCCAGCACCAGAACCACGGCTGGCTGAGCACGGAGCTGATGGATGCGGTGGCCGAATACCTGCGCCTGCCGCCGATCCAGGTCTACGAGGTCGCGAGCTTCTACTCGATGTTCGAGACGAAGCCGTGCGGCCGCGTGCACGTCTCAGTCTGCACCAACATCAGCTGCTGGCTGCGCGGCGCCGAGCGCATCGTCGAGGCGGTCGAGAAGCACCTCGGCGTGAAGACCGGCGAGAGCACGCCGGACGGCAGGTTCTACCTGAAGCGCGAGGAAGAGTGCCTCGCCGCGTGCAACAACGCGCCGATGATGATGGTGGACCACGTCTACCACGAGCACCTGACGCCGGAGTCGGCGTGCCGGGTGCTGGACGAGGTGAAGTGATGGCCCGCGAGTTCAACCAGGTCGTGTTCGAGCCGCTCGCGCTGCCCGAGAGCTGGCGGCTGGCCAGCTACCGGAAGGTCGGCGGCTACGAGGCGTGGGAGAAGATCCTGCGCGAGAAGATCCCGCCCGAGAAGCTCATCGAGGAACTGAAGGCCTCCGGCCTGCGTGGCCGCGGCGGCGCGGGCTTCCCGACCGGCACGAAGTGGAGCTTCATGCCCCGCAACGCGCCGGGCCAGAAGTACGCCGTGTGCAACTCCGACGAGTCGGAGCCGGGCACCTGCCACGACCGCGACATCCTGCGCTTCAACCCGCACTCGGTGATCGAGGGCATGGCGATCGGCGGCTACTGCATGGGCGCGACGGTCGGCTACAACTACATTCGCGGCGAGTTCCTGGCCGAGCCGTTCCCGCGCTTCGAGGCCGCGCTGCGCGAGGCGTACGCCGCGGGCCTGCTCGGCCGCAACGTGCTCGGCTCCGGCGTGGACTTCGACCTGTACGCGGTCGCGGGCGCCGGCGCCTACATCTGCGGCGAGGAAACCGCGCTGCTCGAGTCGCTGGAGGGCAAGCAGGGCAAGCCGCGCTTCAAGCCGCCGTTCCCGGCCAACTTCGGCCTCTACGGCCGGCCGACCACGATCAACAACACGCAGAGCTACGCGAGCGTCCCGACCATCCTGCGCAAGGGGTCGAAGTGGTTCGCGGACCTCGGCGTGCCGAACTCCGGCGGCACCGTCATCTTCTCGGTGTCCGGCCACGTGAACCGCCCGGGCAACTACGAGCTGCCGCTCGGCATCCCGTTCCGCGAGCTCCTCGAGGACGTCTGCGGCGGCGTGTGGCAGGGCCGCAGGCTCAAGGCCGTGATCCCGGGCGGTTCGTCCGTGCCGGTGATGAAGGCCGAGACGATCCTCGAATGCACGATGGACTACGACTCGCTGCGCAAGGCGGGCTCGGCGCTGGGTTCCGCGGCCGTGATCGTGATGGACGAGACCACCTGCATGGTCCGCGCGCTGGAGCGCATCTCGCGCTTCTACAAGGCGGAGAGCTGCGGCCAGTGCACGCCGTGCCGCGAGGGCACCGGCTGGATGAACCGGCTGCTGAGGCGCGTGATCGCGGGACAGGGGCGCAAGGAGGACCTCGACCTGCTGGTCGACGTCGCGAACCGCATCGAGGGCCACACGATCTGCGCGCTCGGCGACGCGGCGGCGTGGCCGGTGCAGAGCTTCGTGAAGCACTTCCGCCACGAGTTCGAGTACATGATCGAGAACGGCGGCCGCAGCCTCGTGGAAGCCGCGCCGTCGCGCGCGGCCTGAAGCCGCCCGGAACGCCCGAGCGCACAGCGCCCCACCGACACCGAGACGACATGAGCCAGGATCTCGTCAACATCGAAGTCAACGGCTTGCCCGTGCAGGCCCGCAAGGGCCAGATGATCATCGAGGTCACCGACGCGCAGGACGTCTACGTCCCGCGCTTCTGCTACCACGAGAAGCTGTCCGTCGCGGCCAACTGCCGCATGTGCCTCGTGGAAGTCGAGAAGGCGCCGAAGCCGCTGCCGGCCTGCGCGACCCCGGTCGCGGAGGGCATGAAGGTCTACACGAAGTCGCCGAAGGCGATCGGTGCGCAGCGCGCGACGATGGAGTTCCTGCTGATCAACCACCCGCTCGACTGCCCGATCTGCGACCAGGGCGGCGAGTGCGAACTGCAGGACCTCGCGATGGGCTTCGGGCGCGACGTCTCGCGCTTCACGGAGCGCAAGCGCGTCGTCAAGGACAAGAACCTCGGGCCGCTGATCTCGACCGACATGACGCGCTGCATCCACTGCACGCGCTGCGTCCGGTTCACCGCCGAGGTCGCGGGCATCCAGGAGCTCGGCACCACCGGCCGCGGCGAGACCACCGAGATCGGCACGTGGATCGAGAAGAGCGTCGACCACGAGCTGTCCGGCAACGTGATCGACCTCTGCCCGGTCGGCGCGCTGAATTCGAAGCCGTTCCGCTACCAGGGCCGCTCCTGGGAGATGGTCGCGCAGGAGGTGGTGTCGCCGCACGATCCGGTCGGCGCGAATCTCTACGCGCACGTGCGCCGCGGCCGCCTGATGCGGGTGGTGCCGCGCCCGAACGAGGCGGTCAACGAGACCTGGATCGCCGACCGCGACCGTTTCTCGTACGAGGCCGTCTACGCGCCCGACCGCCTGCAGCAGCCGATGCTGCGCGAGAACGGCGAGTGGAAGGTCGTCGACTGGCAGACGGCGCTCGAGGCCGCGGCCCGCGGCCTGCAGGACGTCGTGCGCGTCCACGGTGCGGAGCAGGTCGGCGTCCTGTCGCTGCCGACCGCAACGACCGAGGAGCACTATCTCGTCGCGAAGCTGGCGCGGGCGCTCGGCACGGGCAACGTCGACCACCGGCTGCGCCAGGTCGATTTCCGCGACCAGGCCGCGGACCCCCTGTATCCGTCGCTCGGTATGGCGGTCGCGGATCTCGAGTCGCTGGATGCCGCGCTCGTCGTCGGCTCGCACCTGCGCCACGAGGCGCCGCTGCTGGCCCATCGCCTGCGCAAGGCCGCCACCAGGCGGCGCGCGCGCGTCTCGTTCGTGAATCCCGCGGAGTTCCCGTACCTGTTCCCGATCGCCGCCTACCGCTCGGTCGCGCCCGATGCGATGGTCGCGGAACTGCTCGCGATCGCCCGCGCGGCCGCCGAGACCGCGGGTGCGAGCCTGCCGGCTACCGTGGCGGCCGCGGCCGGCGGCGTGCCGGTCGGCGACGCGCACCGTGCGATCGCCGCGAGCCTCGCGGCCGACGGCCGCCGTCTCGTGCTGCTCGGCGCGCTCGCGCAGCGCCACCCGGCGTGGGCGGATCTCCGCGCCGCCGCTGCCGCGGTCGCGCAGCTGACCGGCGCCACGCTCGGCTACGTGCCCGACGGGGGCAACGTGGCGGGCGCCTGCCTCGCCGGCGCGCTGCCGCACCGCGAGGCGGGCGGGCGACCCGCGGCCCGCGCCGGCCTCGATGCGCGCGCGATGTGGGAGGGCAATCTCCGGGCCTACGTGCTGCACGGCGGCCTCGAGCCCGAGCTCGACGCCACCGGCGGCCCGGCCGCGGACGCGCTCGCGCGCGCGCAGTTCGTCGTCGCACTGACGCCGTTCGCGCCCGAGTCCGTGAAGCGCTTCGCCCACGTGCTGCTGCCGATCGGCACCTGCTTCGAGACCTCGGGCACGTTCGTGAACCTCGAGGGGCGCTGGCAGGGCTTCATGGCGGCCGCGCGCCAGGTCGGCGAGAGTCGGCCCGGGTGGAAGGTGCTGCGCGTGCTCGGCAACCTGTTGAACCTGCCCGGCTTCGAGTACGACTCCTCCGAACAGGTGCTGAACGAACTGCGCGCGCGCCTCGGGGACGGCGCCGGAGCGCTCGCGGACACCGCCTTCCGCGGCAGCCGCGCCGTGGACGCGAACGACGGCCGCCGCGGTCCGCTCGTGGACGTGCCGCTGTACCAGGTCGATCCGCTGGTGCGCCGGGCGCCCGCGCTGCAGCAGACGCGCGACGCCGGGCAGCCGTTCACCGCCTACTGAGCCGCGAGCCCACCATGAACGAAGCACTCGGCTACTGGGACGCAGTGCCCGCGAACCTGCAGGACCTCGTGATCCTGGTCCTGCAGATCCTCGGCGTGACCGTCGCGGTGATTCTCTCGGTGGCGTTCATGACGCTGGCCGAGCGCAAGGTCATCGGCTGGATCCAGGTGCGCCACGGGCCGAACCAGATCCGCATCTTCGGCCTGCCGTTCCTGAAGGGCGTGGCGCAGCCTTTCGCGGACGTGATCAAGCTCCTGCTCAAGGAGATCGTCGTCCCGGCGAACGCCGACAGGTTCCTGTTCCTGGTCGCACCGCTGATCGCGCTCGTGCCGGCGCTCGCGACGTGGGCGGTGGTGCCGTTCTCGCCGGACTTCGTGCTCGCCGACATCGACGCCGGCCTGCTCTACGTGCTCGCTCTGACCTCGCTCGGCGTGTACGGCATCATCCTCGCCGGCTGGGCCGCTAACTCGAAGTACGCGCTGCTCGGCGCGATGCGCTCGGCCGCGCAGATCGTCGCCTATGAGATCGCGATGGGCTTCGCGCTGGTCGGCGTGCTGATGGCCGCGGGCAGCCTGAACCTCACCGAGATCGTGAAGTCGCAGTCGGGCGGCGTGCTCGAGTGGCACTGGCTCTGGCTGTTCCCGCTGATGGTGATCTACTTCATCTCCGGGATCGCCGAGACCAACCGCGCGCCGTTCGACGTCGCGGAAGGCGAGTCCGAGATCGTCGCCGGCTTCCACGTCGAGTACTCCGGCGCCACGTTCGCCACCCTGTTCGCGCTGCCCGAGTACGCGAACATGATCCTGGTCGCGACGCTCTCGGCCGTGTTCTTCCTCGGCGGCTGGCTGTCGCCGTTCGAGGGGATCGCGCCCGGCACGCTGCTGGCCGAGCCGTCGTTCGTCTGGCTGTTCCTGAAGATCGTCTTCTTCCTGTTCCTCTTCCTCTGGTTCCGCGCCACGTTCCCGCGCTACCGGTACGACCAGATCATGCGGCTCGGCTGGAAGGTGTTCATCCCGCTGACGCTGGTCTGGATCTTCGTACTCGCGGCCTTCGTCCACTTCGAGATCGGGCCCTGGGCGGCCTGACGCGCGCCAGCACAAGGACACGAGACGCCATGCAGGCCGTACGAAACCTCGCCAAGACGCTGCTGCTGCCCGAGCTGATGCAGGGCCTCGCCGTCACCGGCAAGTACCTGTTCAAGCCGAAGTTCACCGTCCACTACCCGGAGGAGAAGACGCCGCAGTCGGTCCGCTACCGCGGGCTCCACGCGCTGCGCCGCTACCCGAACGGGGAGGAGCGCTGCATCGCCTGCAAGCTCTGCGAGGCGGTGTGCCCCGCGCTCGCGATCACCATCGACTCGGACGTGAGCGCGGACGGCACGCGCCGCACCACGCGCTACGACATCGACCTGTTCAAGTGCATCTACTGCGGCTTCTGCGAGGAAGCCTGCCCGGTGGACGCCATCGTGGAGACGCGGATCCACGAGTTCCACATGGAGAAGCGCGGCGAGAACATCATGAGCAAGGACAAGCTGCTCGCGGTGGGAGACCGCTACGAGGCGATGATCGCGGCCGACAAGGCCGCGGACGCCAAGTATCGCTGAGCGGCCCCGGCGGGCCGGACCGCCGGGCGGGGACAACGAGAAAGCGAAATGCGTCGGCCGCGGGCCGGCGCGGGGTCACAGCAGAGCGACGGCGCGGCGCCGTCGCGGGCAGGCGGTACAAGTGCTGATCACCATCCTCTTCTACACGTTCGCCGCGGTGCTGGTCGGCGCGGCGCTCGGCGTCGTGCTGTCGCGCAACACCGTTCACTCGGCGCTGTTCCTCGTGCTCGCGTTCTTCACGAGCGCGGCGCTCTGGCTGCTGCTCGAGGCCGAGTTCCTCGGCATCGTGCTGGTGCTCGTCTACGTCGGCGCCGTCATGGTGCTGTTCCTGTTCGTCGTGATGATGCTCGACATCAACGTCGCGCAGCTGCGCGAGGGCCTCACGCGCTACGCGCCGCTCGGCGCGCTGGTCGCGCTGATGGTGATCGTGCAGATCGTCTACGTGACCTGGGTGCGGCGGCTGGGCCTCACGGCGGACATGGCCTTCCCGTCGGCGGAGCCGCTGCGCGGCACGCAGGGCTCCAACACCGAGGCGCTCGGCGCGCTGCTCTACGACGACTACGTGCTGCCGTTCCAGCTGGCGGCGGTCGTCCTGCTGGTCGCGATCGTCGCCGCCATCGTGCTGACCATGCGCAGCCGGCCGGGACTCAAGCAGCAGGACGTGGCCAAGCAGGTCGCGGTGCGCAAGGAAGACCGCGTGCGGCTCGTCAAGCTCCCGGCGGAGAAGGGCCCATGAGCTCGCTCGCCACGATTGGTGGTCCGGTGGGCCTGCCGCACTTCCTGGTGCTGGCCGGCATCCTGTTCGCGATCGCGGTCGCCGGCATCTTCCTGAACCGTAAGAACGTGATCCTGATCCTGATGTGCATCGAGCTGATGCTGCTCGCGGTGAACTTCAACTTCGTCGCCTTCAGCCGCTGGCTCGGCGACCTCGACGGCCAGGTATTCGTGTTCTTCATCCTGACCGTGGCCGCCGCGGAGTCCGCCATCGGCCTGGCGATCCTGGTCGTGCTGTTCCGCGAGCGGAAGAGCATCAACGTCGAGAACCTCGACACGATGCGGGGCTGAGCCGTGACCACGATGGAAAAGATCTACCTCGCGATCCTGCTGGCGCCGCTGTTCGCCTCGATCGTCGCCGGACTGTTCGGCAAGTGGGTGGGGCGCGCCGGCGCCCACACGGTGACGATCCTCGGCGTCGCGGTCTCGTTCGCGCTGTCCGTCTACGTCTTCAACCACCACGTGCTGCAGGGCCAGCCTGCCTTCGACGGCGCGGTCTACACGTGGCTCGAGACCGACGGCCTGACGCTCGAGATCGGCTTCCTGGTCGACCAGCTGACGGTGCTGATGATGCTGGTGGTGACTTTCGTGTCGCTGATGGTGCACGTCTACACCATCGGCTACATGCACGACGACGACGGCTACCAGCGCTTCTTCTCGTACATCTCGCTGTTCACGTTCTCGATGCTGCTGCTCGTGATGAGCAACAACTTCCTGCAGCTGTTCGTGGGCTGGGAGCTCGTCGGCCTCGTCTCGTACCTGCTGATCGGCTTCTGGTACAAGCGGCCGACCGCGATCTTCGCCAACATGAAGGCCTTCCTGGTCAACCGGGTCGGCGACTTCGGCTTCATCCTCGGCATCGCGGGCGTCTACTACTTCACGGATTCGCTGCGCTACTCGGACGCGTTCGCCGCCGCCCCGGCGATCGCGGACGTCTACTTCCACCTGTTCAGCACGAACACCACCGAGAACGCGCTGACCATCATCTGCGTGGGCCTGTTCATCGGCGCGATGGGCAAGAGCGCGCAGGTGCCGCTGCACGTCTGGCTGCCCGACTCGATGGAGGGCCCGACGCCGATCTCCGCGCTGATCCACGCGGCCACCATGGTGACCGCCGGCATCTTCATGGTCGCCCGCATGTCGCCGATGTTCGAGTACTCGGAGACGACGCTGACCTTCATCCTGGTGATCGGCGCGACCACCGCGCTGTTCATGGGCTTCCTCGGCCTCGTCAACAACGACATCAAGCGGGTGGTGGCGTACTCGACCCTCTCGCAGCTCGGCTACATGACGGTGGCGCTCGGCGCCTCGGCCTACGCCGCGGGCGTCTTCCACCTGATGACCCACGCCTTCTTCAAGGCGCTGCTGTTCCTCGCGGCCGGCTCGGTGATCATCGCGATGCACCACGAGCAGGACATGCGCCGGATGGGCGGGCTGCGCAAGTACCTGCCGATCACCTACTGGACCTGCCTGATCGGCGCGCTGGCGCTGATCGGCTTTCCGGGGTTCTCGGGCTTCTTCTCGAAGGACGGCCTGATCGAGGCGGTCGCCGAATCCACGATCCCGGGCGCCGGCTACGCGCTGTTCGCGGTCATGGCGGGGGTCTTCGTGACCGCGCTGTACACCTTCCGGATGGTCTTCATGACCTTCCACGGCAAGGAGCGCATGGACGAGCACACCCGGGAGCACCTGCACGAGAGCCCGTGGGTGGTCACGCTACCGCTGGTGCTGCTCGCGATCCCGTCGATCTTCATCGGCTGGTTCACGATCGGGCCGGTGCTGTTCGGCGACTACTTCCGCGACGTGATCTTCGTGCTGCCGCAGCACGACGTACTCGCGAAGCTCGGCGAGCAGTGGCACGGGCCTGCGGCCTTCGTGCTGCACGGCGTCCAGGCGCCGGTGTTCTGGCTGGCCGCGGCCGGCGTGGCAACCGCCTGGTTCCTGTACCTGAAGCGTCCCGACATCCCCGACGCGATCCAGGCCAGGACGCGCGGCCTCAACCGGCTGCTCGAGAACAAGTACTACTTCGACTGGTTCAACGAGAACTACCTCGCGGCGGGCGCACGGGCGTTCGGCCGCATCTTCTGGAAGGGCGGCGACCGCATGCTGATCGACGGCGCGCTCGTCGACGGCTCCGCGCGGGTGGTCGGCTGGCTGGCCGGCGTGATCCGCCACGTCCAGTCCGGGTACCTCTACCACTACGCCTTCGCGATGATCATCGGCCTGGCGGCGCTGCTGGCCTACCTGCTGGTGCGGACCTGAGAACATGAACAACTGGCCCCTGCTCAGCATCCTGGTCTGGCTGCCGATCGTCGGCGGCATCGCCGTCATGCTGCTCGGCGACGCGCGGGCGGCGCTCGGCCGCTGGCTCGCGCTCGGCGTGACCGTCCTCGCGTTCGTACTCAGCGTCCCGCTGTACACCGGCTTCGACTCCACCACTGCGGCGATGCAGTTCGTCGAGCGGTTGCCGTGGATCCCGGCGCTGAATTCCGACTACCACCTCGGCGTCGACGGCATCTCGCTGCCGCTGATCCTGCTCACTACTTTCACGACCGTGCTGGTCGTGATCGCCGGCTGGTCGGTGATCGAGAAGCGCCCGAGCCAGTACTTCGCCGCCTTCCTGATCATGGAAGGCCTGATGGTCGGCGTGTTCGCGGCGCTCGACGCGCTGCTGTTCTACGTGTTCTGGGAGGCGATGCTGATCCCGATGTTCATCATCATCGGGGTCTGGGGCGGCGTGCGGCGCGTGTACGCGACGATCAAGTTCTTCCTGTACACGTTCCTCGGCAGCGTGTTCATGCTGGTCGCGTTCGTCTACATGTACCTGAAGACGGGCACCTACGAGCTGAGCGCCTTCTACCAGCTGCCGCTGACGCTGACCGAGCAGGTGCTGATCTTCCTCGCGTTCTTCGCGGCATTCGCCGTGAAGGTGCCGATGTTCCCGGTGCACACCTGGCTGCCGGACGCGCACGTCGAGGCGCCGACGGGCGGCTCCGTGATCCTGGCGGCGATCATGCTGAAGATGGGCGGCTACGGCTTCCTGCGCTTCAGCCTGCCGATCACGCCGGACGCCTCGCGCGAACTCGACTGGCTCGTGATCGCGCTGTCGCTGGTCGCGGTGGTCTACATCGGCCTGGTCGCGCTCGTGCAGCAGGACATGAAGAAGCTGATCGCGTACTCGTCGATCGCCCACATGGGGTTCGTGACGCTCGGCTGCTTCCTGGCCTACGACATCTACGCCAACACCGGCGCGACCACCGGTGCGGTGCTGGGTCTGCAGGGCGCGATGGTGCAGATGATCAGCCACGGGCTCGTCTCCGGCGCGCTGTTCTTCTGCATCGGCGTGCTCTACGACCGGCTGCACACCCGCGAGATCGGCGCGTACGGCGGCGTGATCAACACGATGCCCGTGTTCGGCGCGTTCATGGTGCTGTTCGCGATGGCGAACGCCGGCCTGCCGGGCACGTCCGGCTTCGTCGGCGAGTTCATGGTCATCGTCGCCGCCTTCAAGGCCAACTTCTGGTACGCGTTCTTCGCCGCGGTCACGCTGATCCTCGGCGCCGCGTACACGCTGTGGCTGGTGAAGCGCGTGGTGTTCGGCGAGGTGGCGAACGAGGGCGTCGCGGCGCTCAAGGACCTGAACCGGCGCGAGTTCCTGGTGCTCGCGATCCTGGCGGTCGGCGTGCTCGCGCTCGGCATCTGGCCGAAGCCGCTGACCGACGTCATGGAGCCGACGCTGCAGCAGACGCTGACGCTGATGTCGGCGTCGAAGCTCTGAGCGGGCCCGAGGTAGACCGATGAACACGACCCCCGTCGCAGGCGCCGCCGACTTCGCGCTCGTCGCCCCTGAGATCTTCCTGCTCTGCGCGGCCTGCGCGATCCTGCTGATCGACCTCTGGCTGCCGCAGCGGCTGCGCCAGGTCACCTACCTGCTGAGCCTCGTCGCGCTGGTCGTCAGCGCCGTGCTGGTGGCCGGCCTGCCGGGCGAACGGATGACCGCCTTCGGCGGCACCTGGATCTCCGATCCAGTCGCGAAGCTGCTCAAGCTCGTCACCTGCGGCACCGTGGCCGCCGTGTTCCTGTACTCGCGGGACTACCTGCTGGCGCGGGGCCTGTTCCGCGGCGAGTACTTCGTGCTCGGCCTGTTCGCGACGCTCGGTATCTTCGTGATGGTGTCGTCGGGCAGCCTGCTGACCATGTACATGGGCATCGAGCTGCTGGCGCTGTCGCAGTACGCCCTGGTCGCGTTCGACCGCGACTCGCCGGTCGCGGCCGAATCCGCGATGAAGTACTTCGTGCTCGGGGCGATCGCGTCGGGTGCGCTGCTGTACGGCATCTCGATCATCTACGGCGTCACCGGCACCTTCGACCTCGACGAGCTCGCGGCCGGCCTGGACGGCAGCGCCGCCACCAACGTCGGCCTGCTGTTCGGGCTCGCATTCCTGATGGCCGGCATCGCGTTCAAGTTCGGGGCGGTGCCGTTCCACATGTGGGTGCCGGACGTCTACCACGGCGCACCGACCTCCGTGACGCTGTTCCTCGGCGCGGCGCCGAAGCTCGCGTACTTCGCGCTCGCGCTGCGGGTGCTCGCCGAGGGCCTGGGCTCCGCGGTGCAGGCCTGGCAGGACATGCTGATCGTGCTGGCCGTGCTGTCGCTCGTCGTCGGCAACTTGGTCGCGGTCGCGCAGACCAACCTGAAGCGGATGCTCGCGTACTCGACGATCTCGAACGTCGGCTTCATCCTGCTAGGCATCCTCGCCGGCACGCCGGACGGCTATCGAGCCGCGCTCTTCTACGTCGTCACCTACGTCATCATGGCCGTCGGTTCGTTCGCCATGATCGTCGCGCTGTCCCGGCGCGGCTTCGAGGCGGACCGCATCGACGACTTCCGGGGCCTCGCGCAGAAGAGCCCGTGGTTCGCGTGGATGATGCTGTTCCTGATGGTCAGCACGGCGGGCGTGCCGCCGTTCGTCGGCTTCTTCGCGAAGCTCTACGTGCTGCAGGCGATCGTGGACGTCGGCTTCGTCTGGCTCGCGGGCGTGGCGGTGCTGTTCTCGGTGGTCGGCGCGTTCTACTACCTTCGCATCGTCAAGGTGATGTTCTTCGACGAGCCGGCGCCGGGGCTCGCGGTGAGCGCCAGCGGGTCGTTCCGGTTCCTGCTGAGCGTGAACGCACTCGCGGTGCTGGCGCTCGGTCTGTTCAGCGGCGCGCTGCTGGACGCGATCAACCGCGCGCTGCCCTGAGGGCTTGAACGACCGCACGAAACGCGTATACTGCGCGGCTCACCCGGTGCGGGGTGGAGCAGTCTGGCAGCTCGTCGGGCTCATAACCCGAAGGTCGCAGGTTCAAATCCTGCCCCCGCTACCAACCTTTCGACCGAAGCCCGGTTCCGGTGACGGCACCGGGCTTCGTCGTTCTTGCGGCCGCTGCCTCCCGACGCAGCTCACGACGCGTCCCGGCTCAGGGAATTCCGCGCTCCGCCCGCCCGCTCCGCAGCATTGCACGCGATCCCCGTCGTGCCACGCTGGCCTCGTCGCGGCCACCGACCGCCACCGACGAGGTGACTCCGATGCCCCTGTTCCATGCCACGACCACCGACGGTGCCGCGCAGATCGACACGCGCGGATTCACGGATGCGGCGGGCTACTATCGCCCCGACGTCGACCGCTCCGGGGTCTGGGTGTCCGACCAGCCCTGCGCCTCGCAGGCCGGCGGCGGAGCGCCGGTGCTCTATGCGATCGAGGCCACTTGAAGCGCCGCACCGCGCGGACACATCTGCGCAACGCCGGCCGCGTCAGGCGCGGCCGCTGGCGGCGACGTGGCGGATCTCGTCTAGCAACTCATCGAGGTCGCCCGACTTCGTGACGAAGCCGGCCGCGCCGCGACGCCGGGCTTCCTGCGCCAGTTCCGGGTGCGGGTAGCCGCTGAACACGATGACCCGCAGCGCGGGCAACTCCGCCGTCAGCGTCTCGATCACGTCCATTCCCGTGCCGTCGCGCAGTCGCAGGTCGAGCAGCAGCACGTCCGCGTCGGTTTCGCGCGTGAACTCGACGACTCGGCTCGCGGCGTCGACGCGTCCGACGCAGCGCATGTCGGGTTCGGCGTCGATCACGTGGCTCATCGCGACGCTCAGGTCTGCGTTGTCGTCGGCGATGACGACGCGGAGCGGCGCGCGCGCGGCGGCCGGCGAGGGCGTGTGGTGGGAGTCTTGCATCGCGCGGACGCGTGCCTCGCGCTGCCGGAGGTTGGACGGATTTTGCACGCGCAGGATCCCAATGCAAACGAGGCGGCTCAGGATTGCAGCACGAAGCGGGAGGGCGTGCGCGTGGCGCGGCATCTTCCCGCCGGCACGACGAGAGGTGCTCGCGGCGCTGCCGCGCGTCGACGGCTACATCACCGTCCCCGTGATCGTGATGTCGGGTGATCTCGAGCCCGCCACCTGCCGCCGGTTCGTGCGCGCCGGCGCCACCGATGCCGTTGGCGACGACGTGCTCGCCGCCGGCGGACTCGGCGTGGCGGTCGAGAACGCGCGCGAGCGCCGCGCCCAGCAGCAGGGCGCGGCGCAGGGAGATGCTCGGCTGCTCGCCCGGCGAGTTCGAGCCGTCGGTCGACTCGTTCATCGAGTTCGTGCATCCCGACGACCGGGCGCGAGTCGAGGCGGCGGGCGACCAGGTCCACCTGCCGAATCCCCTCCAGCCGGGCCGGCTGACCGCCGCACGGGGCCGGCTGTCCGGTCGTGGCGCGACGTCGGTTGGCTCGCCCGGCGCAAAACCGTATAATCCGCGGCCCTAGGGGGCAGGTCCTGGCAGGGCCGGCCCGGCGCGGAGCCCGCGGGCGCTGGCCACTGATCGGCCGCTCGCGCGGAGCCCGGTGCCACCCGCGAGCTGCAGAGCCCCCGGTGCGCTCCCTCGGGGGCTTTTTCGTTTGGGCCGTCCGGCTCCGGCCGCGGCGGTCGCGATGATGGGCCTAGGGCCCATTTTTCGTTTCTGGGACCGGATTTTTCCGGGCGAAGGGTTTGCCAGGGCGATCAGGGGCGCGGCCCGAGGGGCGTGTCCGGGCAGGGCGAGCGGTGCGCGAGCAGTTGATCCGTCTGCTGGAGCCGGAGGTCGAGGCGCTGGGCTTCGAACTCGTCGAGCTCGAGTTCAACGCCCACCGGGGCGGCGGTCTGCTGCGGCTTTACATCGACAAGCCGGCGTCGGCCGTGATGCCGACGGCCTTGCCGGAGCCGAGCGAGTCCGCGTTCGAGCAGGAGTCGCAGGGTGGCGTGCACGTGGACGACTGCGCGCTCGTCAGCCGGCGCGTGAGCGAGGTGCTCGACGTCGCGGACCCCATCAAGTCCGCGTACACGCTCGAGGTCTCGTCGCCGGGCTTCGATCGGCCGCTGCGGACGCGAGCGCACTGGGAGCGGTTCGTGGGGCACCGGGTGAGGGTGGAGACCGCTCTGCCGCGGGACGGGCGCAAGCGCTGGACCGGCAGGCTGGACGCGGTGAAGGACGACGGAACGGTACTGCTCGACGTCGACGGCAAGGCCGTCGAGCTCGGGCTGGACGAGATCAGGCACGGGCGACTGGTGCCGGACTTCGATACGGCGGGCGTGCGCTAGCGCACGGGGCTGCGGGCGTGCGTCGCGCACGACGGCAACGGTTGGGAGCAGGGCGATGGCGAAGACCACACTCAAAGAAATCGTCGACGCGGTCGAGAGCGTCGCGAACGAGAAGAGCATCGACAAGGAGATCATCTTCGGCGCGCTGGAGGCCGCGCTCGCGTCCGCGACGCGCAAGCGCCACGGCGAGGAGATCGACGTCCGTGTCGCCATCAACCGCAAGAACGGCGAGTACGACGCCTTCCAGCGCTGGAAGGTGTTCGCCGACGACTCCCGCGAGCTCGAGTTCCCGGAGCGCGAGCTGCGCCTCGAGGACGCGCTCGACGTCGACCCGAACGCCCAGGTCGGCGGCTACGTCGAGGTGCCGATCCCGGCCGAGGCCTTCGGCCGCATCGACGCGCAGACCGCCAAGCAGGTCATCGTGCAGAAGGTCCGCGAGGCCGAGCGCGCGCAGGTCGTGGACGCCTACCAGGACCGCGTCGGCACGCTGGTCAGCGGCATCGTCAAGCGCGTGGACCGCAACGGCATCTACGTGGATCTCGGCCAGAACGCCGAGGGCTTCATCCCGCGCGAGAACATGATCCCGCGCGAGCCGATCCGCACCCAGGACCGGGTCAAGGCCTTCCTCAAGGAAGTGCGCAGCGAGCCGCGCGGTCCGCAGATCTTCCTGAGTCGCACGGCGCCCGAGTTCCTGATCGAGCTGTTCAAGCTCGAGGTGCCCGAGGTCGGCCAGGGACTCATCCAGATCCTCGCCGCGGCGCGGGATCCCGGCGCGCGCGCGAAGATCGCCGTGCGCAGCCTCGACAACCGCATCGATCCGGTCGGCGCGTGCGTCGGCATGCGCGGTTCGCGCGTGCAGGCGGTCTCGAACGAGATCGCCGGCGAGCGCGTGGACATCATCCCGTTCGACGACAACGCCGCGCAGTTCGTCATCAACGCGATGCAGCCGGCCGAGGTCACCTCGATCGTCGTCGACGAGGACTCGCACTCGATGGACATCGCGGTGTCCGAGGAGAAGCTTTCGCAGGCGATCGGCCGCGGCGGCCAGAACATCCGCCTCGCGTCCGAGCTCACGGGCTGGAAGCTCAACATCATGAGCGAGCAGCAGGCCGAGGCGAAGAGCGAAGCCGAGTCGCAGGCGCTGCGCGAGCTGTTCATGAAGAGCCTCGACGTCGACGCCGACGTCGCGACGATCCTGGTGCAGGAGGGCTTCTCGACGATCGAGGAGATCGCCTACGTGCCGACCAACGAGCTGCTCGGCATCGAGGAGTTCGACGAGGAGATCGTCAAGGAGCTCCGCAACCGCGCCCGCGACACGCTGCTGACGCAGGCGATCGCGAGCGAGGAGACCGCCGAGGGAGCGCCGGCCGAGGACCTCCTGTCGCTGGACGGCATGGACGAGGACCTCGCGAAGGCGCTCGCCGCGCGCGGCATCTGCACCCGCGAGGACCTCGCCGAGCAGTCGCTCGAGGACCTCGACGGGATCGACGGGCTCGACGATGAGCGGGCCGGGAAGCTGATCATGGCGGCACGCGCGCACTGGTTCGCCGACGCTGCCGAGGGTGCGCGCGCCTGAGCGGCGCGGGTCCCGCACCACTGGAGTCACGAATGTCCGAAGTCACCGTCGCCCAGTTCGCCGAGGTCCTGAAGGTTCCCGTCGACAAGCTGCTGATGCAGCTCGACGAGGCCGGGATCAAGGTCGCGGGCGCCAACGATCGCATCAGCGAAGAGGCCAAGCTCGAGCTGCTGACCCACCTGCGCCGTGCCCACGGGCGCAGCGAGGAAGACGCGTCGGCGGGTCCGCGCAAGATCACCCTCAAGCGCAAGACGCAGAGCGAGCTGAAGGTGTCCGCGGCGCAGGGCCGTGCGCGCACCGTCAGCGTCGAGGTGCGGACCAAGAAGACCTACATCAAGCGCGACGTCCTCGAGGGCCAGGCGCGCGCCGCCCACGACGACGTGGATCATCACCAGCGCGAGGTCGAGGAGGCCGCGCGCCGCGCCGCCGAGGAGGAGGAGGCGGCGCGCAGGGCCGCCGAGGAAGCGGCCCGCCGCACCGAGGAAGAGGGCCGCCGGCGCGAGGAAGAGGCGCGCCGCGCCGCCGAGGAAGAGGCGCGCCGCCAGGCCGAGCAGCGCGTGCGCGAGGAAGCGGAGCGTGCCCGGAAGGCCGCGGAGCGGCCGGCCCCGGCCCCGCGCGCAGCCGAGCCTGCGGACAAGGAGAAGGACAAGGAGAAGGGCACGCGCTACGGCCGCACCGAGCTCCACGTCTCGACGGACGTCAGCGCCCGCTACAAGAAGAAGAAGCCGATGCGGCCGATGCGCCGTGGCGGCGGTGGCGGCGGCGGCCACGGGTTCGAGATGCCGACCGCGCCGGTCAAGCGCGAGGTCACGATCCCGGAGACGGTCACGGTCGCCGAGCTCGCCCAGAAGATGGCGGTCAAGGGCGCCGAAGTGGTCAAGGCGCTGTTCCAGATGGGCGTGATGGCGACCATCAACCAGCCCATCGACCAGGACACCGCCACCCTCGTCGTCGAGGAGATGGGCCATCTCGCGAAGCCCATCAAGGAGAACGCGCTCGAGGACAACCTGCAGGGCACGGCGTCCGAGGGCGCCGAGGCGGTGGTGCGGCCCGCGGTCGTCACGATCATGGGCCACGTCGACCACGGCAAGACCTCGCTGCTCGACTACATCCGCCGCACCAAGGTGGCGGCGGGCGAGGCGGGCGGCATCACGCAGCACATCGGCGCGTACCACGTGGAGACGCCGAAGGGCATCGTCACGTTCATCGATACGCCGGGCCACGCGGCCTTCACCGCGATGCGTGCGCGCGGCGCGCAGTCCACCGACATCGTCGTGCTGGTGGTCGCCGCGGACGACGGCGTCATGCCGCAGACGATCGAGGCCATCCAGCACGCGAAGGCGGCCGAGGTGCCGCTGGTCGTCGCCCTGAACAAGATGGACAAGAGCGAAGCCGACCCGGACCGCGTCAAGGCCGAGCTCGTGAAGTACGAGGTGATCCCCGAGGACTACGGCGGCGACGTGCAGTTCGTGCCGGTCTCGGCGCGCACCGGCCAGGGCGTCGACCAGCTGCTCGAGTCGCTGCTGCTGCAGGCCGAGGTGCTGGAGCTGAAGGCCGTCCCGACCGGTCCGGCCGCGGGCGTCGTGCTCGAGTCCTCGATCGAGAAGGGCCGCGGCCCCGTGGCGACCGTGCTCGTCAAGCGCGGCACGCTGAAGAACGGCGACCCGATCCTCGCGGGCCAGGAGTTCGGCCGCGTCCGCGTCATGTTCGACGAGGCCGGCAAGGCCGTCGAGGAGGCGGGCCCGTCGATCCCGGTGCAGGTGCTCGGCCTGTCCGGTGCGCCGAACGCCGGCGACGAGCTGCTCGTCGTCGAGAGCGAGCGCAAGGCGCGCGAGGTCGCGCTGTACCGCCAGGGCAAGTTCCGCGACGTCAAGCTCGCGAGCCGCACCCAGAGCGCGGCGGACGTCTTCTCGCAGATGGGCGAGGAGAAGGCTCAGACCATCCAGATCGTCATCAAGGCGGACGTGCAGGGCTCCGCCGAGGCGCTGCGCGACGCGCTGACCAAGCTGTCGACCGACGAGGTCGCGGTGAAGGTGGTCGCGAGCGGCGTCGGCGGCATCACCGAGTCGGACGTGATGCTCGCGGCCGCGTCGAAGGCCCGGATCATCGGCTTCAACGTCCGCGCGGACGCCACCGCGCGCAACGCGATCAAGGACCAGGGCGTCGACCTGCGCTACTACTCGATCATCTACGAGGCGATCGACGACGTTAAGCAGGCGCTGTCGGGCCTGCTGGCGCCGGAGGTCCGCGAGCAGATCGTCGGCATCGCGCAGGTGCGCGAGGTGTTCCGCTCGTCGAAGATCGGCCAGGTCGCGGGCTGCCTTGTGATCGACGGCTACGTGCGCCGCAACAACCCGATCCGCGTGCTCCGCGACAACGTCGTGATCTTCGAGGGTGCGCTCGAGTCGCTGCGCCGCTTCAAGGACGACGTGAACGAGGTGCGCGCGGGCACCGAGTGCGGCATCGCGGTGCGCGACTACTCGGACGTGCGTGCCGGCGACCAGATCGAGTGCTTCGAGCGCGTCACGGTCACGCGGACGCTCTGACGGCCAGCATGCCCAGGGAATTCTCCCGTAGCCGCCGCGTCGAGGAGCAGATCCTGCGGCTGCTCGCGGAACTGGTCCGGCGCGAGGTCAAGGATCCGCGCGTCGGGCTGGTCACCCTGACGGCCGTGGAGGTGAGCAAGGACCTGTCGCACGCGAAGGTCTACTTCCTGCCGTTCGACTCGAAGCGCGAAGTGGCCGAGGTCGGCGACGCGCTCGCCTCGGCAGCGGGCTTCCTGCGCTCGCTGCTGCGCAAGCGCCTGACGATGCGGCAGGTGCCGGAACTGCACTTCCTGCCGGACGAGTCGATCGATCGCGCGGCGCGGCTGTCGGCGCTGATCAACGCGGCGGTCGCCGACGACGCCGCGCGGCACGTGGACGAAGCGACCGCTGAATCGCCCGCCGATGCGACGGCCGCCGGTACCCGGTCGGGCCCCGAGGGGGGCGAGGGCACCCCGCCGGTCGCGCCGGATCCTCGCGCGTCGTGAGTTCGGCCGCCGCGCGCCCGCGTGTCCAGTGGCGGGACGTGGACGGCATCCTGCTGCTCGACAAGCCGCTCGCACTGTCCTCGAACCAGGCGTTGCAGCAGGCGCGCCGTCTCTTCCGGGCGTGCAAGGCAGGTCATACCGGCAGCCTGGATCCCCTCGCGAGCGGCCTGCTGCCGCTGTGCTTCGGCGAAGCCACCAAGGTCTCCGGGTTCCTGCTCGACGCCGACAAGCACTACGTCGCGCGGCTCGTGCTCGGCGCGCGTACGACGACCGGCGACGCCGAGGGCGAGGTGGTCGCCAGGGCGCCGATCCCGCCGCTCGATGCCGCGGCCGTCGCGCGCGCGCTGGCCGGATTCGTCGGCCGTCAGCGCCAGGTACCGCCGATGTATTCCGCGCTGAAGCGCGACGGACGACCGCTGTACGAGCTCGCGCGGGCCGGCATCGAGGTGGAGCGCGACGCGCGCGAGGTCGAGATCCTGCGACTGGATCTCCTGGCCCTCGGGGAAGACTCACTCGAGTTCGAGGTGGAGTGCTCGAAGGGCACCTATGTGCGCACGCTCGGCGAAGACATCGCCCGCGCGCTGGGCACCGAAGGCCACCTGGTGGCGCTGCGCAGGACCGCCATCGGCGCCCTGGACGGGTACCGTGCGTGGACGCTGGAGGAACTCTCGGCGCTCGCAGCACGCGGCGAGTCCGAACTCGACGCTGCGCTGCTGCCGATCGACGCCGGGCTCGACTGGCCGGCCGAGACGCTCGACGACGTCCGGGTGAGCGACGTCCTGCACGGCCGCGCCGTGCCGGTGGGCATTCCTGACGCAGCCCATGCCCGGCTTCGCGATGCGGCGGGGCGACTCGTGGCGCTCGCCGCCGTCCAGTCGGGGCGAGCGGCCCCGTTCAGGGTGATCGCGCCCGCGCGTTCCCTTACGATCGAGCCCGAGCCGCAACGAAAGGGCGCGTCTTCGTCGGCGCCCGAGGGGGAGAGGTCGTCGTGAAGTACGGGGTATTCCTGCCCAACGGCAGCAACGGTTACATCATTTCCCGGGCCAGCCCGGTGTACGTGCCGACCTACGAGCACAACCTGGCGGTGACGCTCGAGGCGGAGCGGCAGGGGCTCGACTTCGTGCTGTCGATGATGAAGTACCGCGGCTTCGGCGGTGAAGTCGGGTTCTGGGACGAGTGCCTCGAGACCTTCACGCTGATGGCCGCGCTGGCGGCGAACACGTCGCGGATCGGCCTGTTCCCGAGCGTCACGCTGCTCGCGCACCACCCCGCGATCGTCGCGCGGATGATCGCGACGATCGACGACGTGAGCGGGGGCCGCTGCGGCCTCAACATCGTCACCGGCTGGAACAAGCCCGAGTACACCCAGATGGGCGTGTGGCGGGGCGACGAGTACTACGATCAGCGTTACGAGTACGCGCGCGAGTACCTGACGGTCCTGAAGACGCTCTGGCGCGACGGGCGCGTCACGCACCGTGGCCGGTTCGTGACGATCGAGGATTGCGTCTCGCTGCCCCGTCCGAAGCACGAGATTCCTATCGTCTGTGCCGGCATGTCGCCGAAGGGAATCGAGTTCACGGCCGAGCTGGGCGACCACAACTTCGTGATGTGCAGCCGGTCGCAGCTCACGGAGATCGTGCGCAACGTCAAGGCGACTTCCGCCCGCCACGGCCGAAACCCCGGCACTTACGCCCTGTTCCACGTGATCTCGGCGCCGACCGATGCCGAGGCCGATGCACAGGCGGAGGCGATCCTGGCCGGCGCGGACCCCGTCGCGATCGGCAACATGATCGCCAGTGCCCAGCTCGATACGAATCGCGGCGGCACGTCGGACCTGCTGAAGTCGGGCCTCGCGAAGTCGATCGACGAGGGCAACATGGCCTTCCTCGGGATCCCCGTCGTGCGCGGCTCCTACCGGAGGGTCGCCGCGGAGCTCGACGCGATCGCCGAGCAGACCGGCGTCGACGGCATCCTCTTCAGCTTCCCGGACTTCGTGCAGGGCATCCGCGATTTCGGCGAGAAGGTCGCGCCGCACCTGACGACCGCGAAGCCGACCGGAACGGGCACCCTGTTCGGCCGCCCGCGTGCGCCTGCCGGCTGAGAGGCCCTCCGCCGCAGCCCTCGTCCAGCTGGCGCCGGTCCTCGGTGCTGCCGGCGAATGAACCGCCGGCACCCCGGGCGCTGGGCGGGGGGGCGGCAGGGTCGACGGCTGAGGGCCGCGCAATTCTGCCTTGAGGGTCGGGAGCCGCCCCGGTACAATGCGCGGCTCTTCAAAGGCTACAAGTTCGTCTCGAGGTCGCCAGGTCAATGCCACTCGACAGCCAGCAGAAGGCCGAAATCGTCGCGAAGTACGCGCGCGGCGCCCAGGACACGGGCTCGCCCGAGGTCCAGATCGCGCTCCTGTCCCAGCGCATCAACGGCCTGGGCGAGCACTTCAACAGCCACAAGCGCGACCACTCGTCCCGCCGCGGCCTCCTGAAGATGGTGAACCAGCGCCGCAAGCTGCTTGATTACCTCAAGCAGAACGCCCCCGACCGTTACCAGAAGGTCATCAACGACCTCGGTCTCCGTCGCTAAGAGCGAGACCCCGCACGGCCCGCCCTTCGGTGGGCCGTCGCGTTTCTGGCAACCCGAGTTCCCGGCGAGCGCGCCCTCTGGGCTGTCCCCGAGGGGTCGCCGGACCCAACCTCTGCAAGGAATCTCCGTGTCCGTTCACAAGAAGACTTTCCAGTACGGCGCCCACGAGGTGACCCTGGAGACGGGCGAGATCGCCCGTCAGGCCGACGCTTCGGTCGTCGTGTCCGTTGCCGAGACCGTGGTGCTCGTCACCGCGGTCGGCGCCAAGAACGCGGTCCCGGGCCGCGACTTCTTCCCGCTCACGGTCAACTACCAGGAGAAGACCTACGCCGCGGGCCGCATTCCCGGCGGCTTCTTCAAGCGCGAGGGCCGCCCGACCGAGCGCGAGACGCTCACGAGCCGCCTGATCGACCGCCCGATCCGTCCGCTCTTCCCCGAGGGCTTCCGGAACGAGGTGCAGGTCGTCGCGACCGTCATTTCGCTCAACCCGGACGTGCCGTCGGACATCCCGGCGCTGCTCGGTGCCTCTGCCGCGCTCGCACTGTCGGGCCTGCCGTTCCTCGGCCCCATCGGCGCCGCCAAGGTCGGCTACCAGAACGGTCGGTACATCCTGAACCCGACCGCCGCGCAGCTGAAGACCTCGGACCTCGACCTCGTGGTCGCGGGCACCAGGGAAGGCGTGCTGATGGTCGAGTCCGAGGCCTCGGGCCTGTCGGAAGAAGTGATGCTCGGCGCCGTCACGTTCGGCCACGAGCAGATGCAGGTCGCGATCGACGCGATCAACGAGCTGGTCAAGGTCGCCGGCAAGCCCAAGTGGGACTGGCAGCTGCCCGCCCCGAACACGGAGCTCGAGGCGGCGGTGAAGGCGCTGGCGGGCGCGGGCCTCAACGAGGCCTACAGCATCGTCGTGAAGTCGGAGCGCCGCGACCGCATCGCGAAGATCCGCGAGAAGGTGATGGCGGAGCTCGCCGCCGGCGAGACGCCGAAGTTCCCGGCCGAGGCGGTGAAGACCGCGTTCGCGGACCTCGAGTACCGCATCGTCCGCGACCGCATCCTGTCGGGAGCGCCGCGCATCGACGGCCGCGACACCAAGACCGTGCGCCCGATCACCGTGAAGGTCGGCGTGCTGCCGCGCACGCACGGCTCGGCGCTGTTCACGCGCGGCGAGACCCAGGCGCTGGTGGTGACCACGCTCGGCACCGGCCGCGACGCCCAGATCATCGATGCGCTGGAAGGGGAGCGTAAGGAGCCGTTCATGCTCCACTACAACTTCCCGCCGTTCAGCGTGGGCGAGACCGGCATGATGGGCTCGCCGAAGCGCCGCGAGATCGGCCACGGCAACCTGGCCCGCCGCGGCATTGCCGCGGTGATGCCGGACATGGAGAAGTTCCCGTACGTGCTGCGCATCGTCAGCGAGATCCTCGAGTCGAACGGCTCGAGCTCGATGGCCTCGGTGTGCGGCTCTTCGCTCTCGCTGATGGACGCGGGCGTGCCGATCAAGGCGCCGGTCGCGGGCGTCGCGATGGGCCTCGTCAAGGAAGGCGACCGCTTCGCGGTGCTGACCGACATCCTCGGCGACGAGGATCACCTCGGCGACATGGACTTCAAGGTCGCCGGCACGAAGGACGGGGTCACCGCGCTGCAGATGGACATCAAGATCACGTCCATCACGAAGGAGATCATGCAGGTCGCGCTGTCGCAGGCGCGCGATGGCCGGCTGCACATCCTGAACGAGATGAACGCCGTCATCTCGAAGCCGCGCGAGAAGATGAGCGACTGGGCGCCGACGATCACCACGATCAAGATCGACCCGGAGAAGATCCGCGACGTCATCGGCAAGGGCGGCGCCGTGATCCGCGCGATCACGGAGGAGACCGGCACCACGATCGACATCGAGAACGACGGCACCGTGAAGATCGCCTCCGTGTCCGGCGCGCAGGCCCGCGAGGCCCAGCGCCGCATCGAGCTGATCACCGCGGACGTCGAGGTCGGCGCGATCTACGAGGGCCGCGTCGTGCGCCTGATGGACTTCGGCGCGTTCGTCACGATCCTGCCGGGCCGCGACGGCCTCGTGCACATCTCGCAGATCTCGAACGAGCGCGTCGAGCGCGTCGGCGACAAGCTGAAGGAAGGCGACGTCGTGCGCGTGAAGGTGCTCGAGGTCGACCGCCAGGGCCGCGTGCGCCTGTCGATGAAGGACGTCTGAGCCGGCGGGGCGTCGCCTCGGCGCGGCGCTTCCCCACGTCGATACGGAAAGGCCCCGCGACGCGCGTCGCGGGGCCTTTCTCTTTGCGCGTCCGGCAGGGCGCCCCTGCTTGGAGGTGGAAGTCCTCTGCGGACCCGACCCGGGGAATCGCTGGCGGCACGGCGAGGGCGACCCGGGCGACTGGGCGTCTGAAGGAAGCCGGAGGCAAAGCGCTGGCCTGACGAACAGGAAGCGGATACGAGGCGACGTCGCGGATCGGCAGGCCATGGCCCGGGTCTTCCGCCTGCCGCTCCGTGATGGCGCGCATCGGGTGCTACTTCGGTGGTGCGTCGTCGTCCTTCTCGCTGGTGCCCGCGCGCGAGGCGCCACCGGCGGCCGAGATCATCGTCTGGAAGAACGTGTCCTGCATCTGCCGCCAGCGCTGGAAGTTGTCCTGCGCCAGGTGGGTCATCGTGCTCATGGGGTCCATGCCGACCATCGATCGGAGGCGGTCGCGCAGCTGCGCCTGCTGGTTCATGAACAGCTTGAGGCTCTGCTCGAGGTAGTCCCCGACGAGACCCTGCATCGCGCCGCCGTATGCGCGGATCACCTGGGCCAGGAAATCCTGGCTCATCAGCGGCTCGCCCTCGTGCTCCTGCTCGGCGATCACCTGCAGCAGGATCGACCGTGTGATGTCTTCCTGGGTTTTCTTGTCGACGACGACGAAGTCCACCTTGTCCATCACGAGCCGGCGGACGTCGGCCAGGGTGACGTAGCGGCTCTCGACCGTGTCGTACAGACGACGGTTCGGGTACTTCCTGATGACGCGGGGCTCGGTCATGGTCGCGTCGCCGCGGACGGTCGCGGCGCTCCTGGTGGCCCGTCGCTGCTCTTCATCATACGCGGCTCGGGTCCTGCGGCAATCCCGGCCGCGGCGCCGGCAGCGGCAGGGTTGCGAGCCCGCGCAGGCGCTCCGGGCGCCATTCGGCGACCGCCCAGTCGAGCTGTTCCCGCACGGGCGCACCCGCGAGGTCGGCGGGCGGCGCCGTCCGCAGCAGTTCGAGCACGCGGGTGAGCTCCCGGGGCGCCGCCGCGGCGTCCACCGGTACGGACCGACGGGTTTTCGCGAGCTTGGCGCCGTCCGGTTCCACCACGAGGGGCAGGTGCAGGTAGCGCGGCGACGGCAACCCCAGTGCCTGCTGCAGCAGCACCTGCCTCGGCGTGTTGTCCCAGAGGTCTAGGCCGCGGACGACGTCCGTCACCTCCTGGGCCGCATCGTCGACCACCACCGCGAGCTGGTACGACCAGAAGCCGTCCTTCCGGCGCAGCACGAAGTCCCCGACCGCGCCGGCGACGTCCTGCGTGAGCACGCCCTGCAGGCGATCTTCGACGGTGACTGGACCCGGCGGAACGCGCCAGCGCCATGCCAGCGAAATGGCATCTCCCCGCGCAGGACCGTTGCGACACGTGCCTGGATAGGGCGCGTCCGGCCCGCCGACGGCCGCGATGTCGCCGCGGGTGCAGGAGCACGGATAGGCTGCGCCCCTCGCCAGCAGCCGGTCGAGCGCGGCGGCGTACGGCGCACCGCGTTCGCTCTGGCGGAGCACGGGGCCGTCCCACGCCAGGCCGAAGGCTTCGAGCGTGCGGAGGATGTCGTCGGCCGCACCCGGGACTTCGCGGTCGCGATCGACGTCTTCGATGCGCACGAGCCATTCGCCGCGGGCGGCGCGAGCGTCCAGCCAGCTGCCGACGGCCGTCAGCAGGGAGCCGACGTGGAGCCGGCCCGTGGGAGAGGGGGCAAAGCGGCCGCGGGGACGCTCCGCCGGGGTCGACTCAGCGATACCGGTCGTCGCGGTCGCCGTACTGCTTCTCGCGGCGTTCGCGGCGCTCCTGCGCCTCGATCGACAGCGTCGCGACGGGCCGCGCCTCGAGCCGCTTGATGCCGATCTCCTCGCCGGTCTCGAGGCAGTAGCCGTAGCTGCCGTCCTCGATGCGCTTCAGGGCCTCGTCGATCTTGCGGATCAGCTTGCGCTCGCGGTCGCGGGTGCGCAGCTCGAGGCTGAACTCGGACTCGAGCGTCGCGCGGTCGTTCGGGTCGGGCGGATTCGCCGCCTCGTCCTTCATGTGGGTGACCGTGCGATCGACCTCTTCCATCAGGTCGCGCTTCCACGTGTTCAGGATCGTGCGGAAGTGCTCGACCTGCTCCTTGCTCATGTACTGCTCGCCCTTCTTCGCGCGGTAGGGCGTGACGTTGCGCGGGCCGGCGAGCAGGCTGAGGCTGGACGCCGCCTCGGCGCCCTCTTCCTCGCCCTCGGCGGGCGTGGCGGCAATCCGGGGGGGCGGGACGGGGCGAGCGTCGCTCCCGACGACGGGCACCCGGGGCTGCGTCTGCGTGGTCGCCGACGGGGGCGCCACGGCGGACTCGGGCTCGTGAGCGCCGCGGCTGCCGGACGCGGCCCCGCCCCTGGCAGGCGCGGGCTTCACCGCGGCGGGCTTCGCCGGCGCCGGCTTCGCGGCGGGCTTGGCCACCGCCTTCGGCTTCGAGGCCGGGGCGGCCGCGGGTACGGTGGATTTCGGCAAGGGCTTGACCGCCTTCGTGGACGTGATCTTGGGCTTGGGCGCGGCCGGCTTCGCCGCGGCCTTGCGCATCGGCGCGGCAGCTTTCGCGGGCGCCTTCTTGGGCGCAGGCTTCTTGGGCTTCGCGGCCTTCGCGGCGGGCTTCTTGGCAGCCATGTGCTACTCCTTGCGGGGACCGCGGCGATCCCGCGCTCGAGGACCCTTGACGAGCGCGCGATTATAGCCGCCACGCTTGTGCCGTACAGACGCGTCGGCTAAGGGGAATCCGGGATGACCGCGCGCGCGCCGGCCACCGTCGCGCAGGCGTCGCAGGCCGGCGACCCCGCGCGGATCACGGCAGGTTCACGGGCGCCGGCGGCGTCCACCCCGGCTTGCGGTAGTCAGCGACCACCGTGGTGTAGAGGCCGCCGCGCACGTTGAACTTGCCGGTCAGGCGCATGTAGCGCGGCTCGGTAGCGTCGACGAGCCGCCCCAGGATTTCGTTGGTGACGGCCTCGTGGAACGCCCCGCGATCGCGGAACGACCACATGTAGAGCTTGAGCGCCTTCAGTTCGACGCAGCGCTCCGCGGGGACGTACTCGAGTTCCAGGTGCGCGAAATCCGGTTGGCCGGTCTTCGGGCACAGGCAGGTGAACTCCGGGATCGTGATGCGGATCGTGTAGTCCCGACCCGGGTTCGGATTCGGGAAGGTGTCGACGTGATCCTGCGGAGCGGTGGGCGCAGTCGCCATCGCGTGTGCCATTCCTATTGCGGACAACCAGGTGCGGACGATCGCTTTGGGCTGGAATTCGTGGGTCGTTGCGCTGACCCGGGCGCGGCTCGACACGCGCCGTGGGCGGGTCGTTTTCGCGGGCGTCGTACTCTACACTACGGCGCCTCGCCGGACCACGAGCGCGCCGCGGGCCGCGTCCGGTCGCACCCGCGCCGCTCCGGAATCCGCCCGCACGGGCGGTCCACATCCCCCCAGGGTCGTCCATGCGCCTATCGAAGCTCAAGCTCGCCGGTTTCAAGTCGTTCGTCGACCCGACCACCGTGCACTTCCCGGGCAACCTCACGGGCGTGGTCGGGCCGAACGGCTGCGGCAAGTCGAACATCATCGACGCCGTGCGGTGGGTCATGGGCGAGATCTCCGCGAAGCACCTGCGCGGCAATGACATGACCGACGTCATCTTCAACGGCTCCGGCGGCCGCAAGCCCGTGGGCGCCGCGTCGGTCGAACTCGTGTTCGACAACTCGGACGGCGCGCTCACCGGCCCCTACGCGAACTACGCGGAGGTGTCGCTGAAGCGGCAGGTCACGCGCGACGGCCAGTCCACCTACTACATCAACGGCGCGAAGTGTCGCCGCAAGGACATCACGCAGCTGTTCCTCGGCACCGGTCTCGGCAGCCGTTCGTACGCGATCATCGAGCAGGGGATGATCTCGCGCCTCATCGAGGCGAAGCCGGACGACATGCGCGCGTTCCTCGAGGAGGCGGCCGGCATCTCGAAGTACAAGGAGCGCCGGCGCGAGACGGAGAACCGCATCTCGCACACCCGCGAGAACCTCGACCGGCTGAACGACATCCGCGAGGAGCTCGACAAGCAGATCCGTCACCTGCAGCGCCAGGCCGCGACCGCGCGCCGCTACCAGGCGCTTAAGGAGGAGGAGCGCAGGCTGCAGGCGGAACTGCTGGCGCTGAAGCTCCGCGACCTCGATTCCGAGTCGGGGCAGCGCGACGCGCGCGCGTCCGAGGAAGACCTGCAACTCCAGGCGGCGCTCGCGCAGCTGCGCGAGACCGAGGCCGCGATGGAGGCGGCCCGCGAGCGGCACGCGGCGCAGTCGGAGACGCTGAACGAAGTGCAGGGCCGCTACTACCAGGCCGGCGCCGACGTCTCGCGCACCGAACAGGCGATCGCGCACGCGCGCGAGCTGCGCGCGCGCCAGCGCACCGACCTCGAGCAGGCCGAGGCCGGGCTCGCGGAATCGATCGCACTGCTCGACCGCGACCAGGCGCAGGTGGACCAGCTGACGCGCGCGCTCGCAGAACTCGAACCGGGTCTCGAGCAGGCCCGCGAGCGCGAGCACGCCTCGCACGATGCGCTCGACGCCGCCGAGCACGCGATGCAGGAGTGGCAGCACGCGTGGGAGTCGTTCTCGCGCGAAGCGAGCGACGCGAACCAGCGGGCGATGGTCGAGCGCGCGCGCATCGAGCAGCTCGAGAGCCGCCTGCGCCGCAGCCTGCAACAGCAGGATCGAGTGCTCGCGGAGCGCGACGCGCTCGCGGGGCACGACGTCGCGCAGCAGCTCGAGTCGCTTGCGGAGCGCGAGCAGCAGGCCGCGGAGGAGGGTCGGGCGGCGCAGGAGCGGCTCACCGAACTGCTCGACGAACTGGCCGCCGCTCGCGAGGCCGAGCGGGCGGCGCAGGCCCAGCTCGATCGGGCGCGTTCGGAACAGAGCCGCGCGCGCGGCCAACTGGTCTCGCTGGAGGCGCTGCAGCAGGCGGCGCTCGGCACCGTGAAGGGCAAGGTCGTGGACTGGCTCGCCGGCCACGCGCTCGGCGACCGCCCGCGGCTCGCGCAGCAGCTGGTCGTCGAGCCAGGTTGGGCCCGCGCCGTCGAGACCGTGCTCGGCAGCTATCTCGAGGCGGTGTGCGTCGACGGTCTCGATGCCGTCGCGTCGCTCGTCGACGATCTCGCGGTCGGCCAGGTCACGTTCGTCGGGCTCGACGGCGAAGCGGGCGGCGCGATCCGCCCGGCGCAGAGCCTGCTCGCGAAGGTTCAGGGTCCGGCCGCGCTCGAGTCGCTCGTGGGCAGCATCCTCGCGGTGGACACGCTGCCCGAAGCGCTCGCGCGCCGCGCCGCGCTCGCGGCGGGAGAGTCGATCATCACGCGTGACGGCGTCTGGATCGGCCGTCACTGGCTGCGCGTCAGCCGCGAGCAGGACTCGCACGCAGGCGTGATCGAGCGCGAGAAGGAGATCCGCGGCCTGCGCGAGGCGCTGGCCGCCGCGGAGCTCGCGGTCACGAACGCGGACCGTGCGCTCCAGGACGCCCGCTCGCGCATCAAGCAGCTCGACGACGAGCGCGACGATGCCCAGGCGGCGGTGAATCGCCTGCACCGCAGCCACGTCGACCTGCGCGGCCAGTTCGACCAGCTCCGCGCGCGCGCCCAGCAGACGCAGGATCGGCTCGAGCGCCTGACGACCGAGGCCGAGGACCTCGCGCACGAGATCGCGGCCGCCGAGGCGGAGACGCGCCAGTCGCGTCAGCGGCTCGAGGGCGCGCTCGAGGCGATGCAGTCGCTCGAGGATCGCCGCGCCGAGCTCGAGGGCGAGCGCGAGTCCCGTCGCGCCGCACTTGCAGACGCGCGTGCCCGCGCGCAGTCGGATAGGGCTGCGGCGCAGGAGGCCGCGATCAAGGTCGAGTCCCGGCGCTCTTCGCTCGCGTCGATCGCTACGAACCTCGAGCGCGTGCGACAGCAGATCGCCCAGCTGCAGGCTCGGCGCGAGGACGCTGCGCGGCAGCTCGCCGAGGGCGAAGCACCGCTCGCCGATCAGCAGCGGGTTCTGGAGGGGCTGCTCGCGAGCCGCGTCGAAGTGGAGCGTCAGCTCGCGGCCGCACGCAGTGCGCTGGAGGAGGCGGAGTCGGAGTTCCGCCGTCTCGACGAGGCGCGTGCGTCGACCGAGGCCCGTGTCGAGACCGCACGCCAGGCCGTGAACGCGGCCGCGCTGGCGGCCCAGGAGACGCGCGTCCGTCGCGAGTCGATCCTCGAGCAGTTCGCCGGAACGAAGTTCGAACTCGAGGCGGTCCTGCGGGGGCTCGTACCGGAAGCCACCGCCGCGACGTGGGAGCAGAACGTCGCCGAAGTCGCGGAGCGCATCGCGCGGCTCGGCCAGGTGAACCTGGCCGCCATCGACGAGTTCAAGGAGGCCTCCGAGCGCAAGGAGTACCTCGACAAGCAGTTCGCGGACCTCACCGAAGCGCTGAACACGCTCGAGCAGGCGATCCGCAAGATAGACAAGGAAACGCGCTCGCGCTTCCAGGACACCTTCGATCGAGTGAACGCCGGCCTGCAGCAGAAGTTCCCGCGATTGTTCGGTGGCGGCAACGCCTACCTCGAGCTGACCGGCGAGGACGTGCTGTCGGCTGGCGTCGCCGTGATGGCGCGTCCGCCGGGCAAGCGCAACTCGACGATCAGCCAGCTCTCGGGCGGCGAGAAGGCGCTCACCGCGGTCGCGCTGGTGTTCTCGATCTTCGACCTGAACCCGGCGCCGTTCTGCCTGCTCGACGAGGTTGACGCCCCGCTCGACGAGCACAACGTGGGGCGGTTCTGCGAAATCGTGCGGGACATGTCGGAGCGTGTGCAGTTCCTCTTCATCACGCACAACAAGAACACGATGGAACTTGCGAAGCACCTGGTTGGCGTGACGATGAACGAGCCCGGCGTGTCGCGGCTCGTGGCCGTGGACGTGGACGAGGCGCTGCGCATGGCGGCGGCGGGCTGAACGATGCCGGAACTGCGCTGGATACTGCTGTGCCTGGGCGCCGTGCTGGTCGCGGGCCTGTGGTGGTGGGAAGCACGGCGTTCGCGCGCCACGCGGCGGGCGGCGCTCGGCGAGATCGAAGGCGCGCACGGCGCCAGGCCGACGGAGCGCGCGGAGCCGAGCCTCGAGGGCGGTGTGGGTGCGTCGCCTGACGACGTGGATATAGCGTCGATCCGCGTTGCGCCGGACGAGCGCCGGCCGGCGGGACTCAATCCGCCGGTGCTGACGATCGACGGACTGCCCGACGACCCCTCCCAGGTCGAGCTTTCGGACGACGCGCCGCCCGTAAAGACAGCGCCGATCGTCGCGCGGCGTGACGAGGGGGCGGCGATCGCCCGCGGAGGGCTGGCCGCACCCGGCGCCCCAGGCGCGCAAGCGTCGAGCGCTTCGGCGCCTGCCGGCGAGCCCGCGGCGGTGTCGGCCACGCCGGATTCCACGGGCACCCCGGCACCCAACGTAGCGCCTGCGGCGCCCGCGACGCGGACAGCGGGTGCGTCGGGATCAGCGAGTGCCGGTTCGCGGCGCACTGACGCGCCGGTGGCGGCTGCGCCGGTTGCCGGCGGGTCTGCCGGCGCATCGCAGTCGCGAGCCGCCGCGCCCCGCACGGCCGGGCGAGTCGCGTCGGCCGGCGAACGAGCGGACGGCGGAGGGCAGGCGACGACGGAGCCGGCCGCGGCGCAGCAGCGCATCGTCGCGATCCGCCTCGTCGCCCGCACCGAGCAGCTCGTGGACGGTGCCGAACTGCGCGCGGCGCTCGAGGCCGAGGGTCTGCGCTTCGGCAAGTACTCGATCTTCCATCGCCAGCGCGTGGACGGCCGCGCGATCTACAGCGTCGCGAGCCTGCTAGAGCCGGGCTCGTTCGACCTCGATCGCATGGAAACGCTGCTGTTCCCCGGGATCAGCATGTTCGCAGTGTTCCCCGGACCGATCGACGCGCCAGAGGCTTTCGACGAGCTGCTCGCGTCGGCGCGGCGGCTCGCGGAGCGCCTCGATGCGGCCATCCAGGACGAGCACGGCGTGCCTTTCACGGCACAGCGTGCCCTGCTGCTGCGCGAGGAACTCGTGCACTTCCAGGGTCTCGTCGCGAAGACGCGGCAGCGCTGAGTACCGCGGAGGATCTCGATGGGGTCCAGGCCCGCCGCACGCATCGAGGCGCTGCGCTCGCAGATCGAGCAACACAACTACCGCTACTACGTTCTCGACGATCCCGAAGTCCCCGACGCGGAGTACGACCGCCTGATGGCGGAGCTCCGCCGGCTCGAGGCCGAGCACCCGGATCTCGTCACTCCCGATTCACCGACCCAGCGCGTCAGTGGCGAGCCCGCGCGGCAGTTCGGCGAGGTGGTGCATCGCGCACCCATGCTCTCGCTGGACAACGCGTTCACCGAGGACGACATCCGCAACTTCGACCGTCGCGTCCGCGAGCGGCTGGAGACCGACGGCCCGGTCGCGTACTCGTGCGAGCCCAAGCTGGACGGGCTCGCGGTGAGCCTCGCGTTCGAGCGCGGCCGCTTCGTCTGCGGTGCCACGCGCGGGGACGGCGCGCGCGGCGAGGACGTCACGGTCAACCTGCGAACCCTGAAGAGCGTACCGCTGCAGCTGCGTGGCGAAGGTCTGCCGGGCCGAATCGAGGTGCGCGGCGAGGTCTTCATGTCCGACCGCGGCTTCGCCGAGATGAACCGGCGCGCGCAGGCGGCAGGGAATAAGGTGTTCGTGAACCCGCGGAACGCGGCGGCAGGCAGCCTGCGCCAGCTCGATCCGCGCATCACCGCCTCGCGACCGCTCGAGATCTTCTTCTACGGCGTGGGTCACGTGGAGGACGGCGAACTGCCGGATCGCCACAGTGCCGTGCTCGCGCAGTTGCGCGCATGGGGGCTGCGCACGTCGCCGGAAGCGCGAGTCGCCGAAGGCGTGGACGAACTGCTCGCGTACTACGCCGACATCGGTGCGCGTCGCGCGGGACTCGGGTACCAGATCGACGGTGTCGTCTACAAGGTGGATCGCCTCGAGCAGCAGCGCGCGCTCGGGTTCGTGGCGCGGGCGCCGCGCTGGGCCGTCGCGCACAAGTTCCCGGCGCAGGAGGAGATGACCCTAGTACGCGGCGTGGAGTGGCAGGTCGGCCGCACCGGCGCGCTGACGCCCGTGGCGCGTCTGGAACCGGTGTTCGTGGGCGGCGTCACCGTAAGCAACGCCACCCTGCACAACGTCGACGAGCTGCGCCGCAAGGACGTGCGGATCGGCGATACGGTCGTGGTCCGGCGCGCGGGCGACGTGATACCCGAAGTGGTCCGCGTGGTGCCGGAGCGCCGGCCGCAGGGCGCAGTCGAGCCAGTCCTGCCCGCCGCGTGCCCGGTCTGCGGCAGCGCTGTGGAACGGCCCGACGCTGAGGCGGTGGCGCGTTGCACCGGTGGTCTCCACTGCGCCGCGCAGCGCAAGGAGGCGCTGAAGCACTTCGCATCCCGGCGCGCCATGGACATCCAGGGCCTGGGCGATCGGCTGATCGAGCAACTCGTGGACGCCGGTCTCGTGCGAGACCCCGCGGATCTCTACGCGCTGACGGCGGAAACGCTGGAGCAGCTGGAGCGAATGGGGGCGAAGAGCGCCGAGAACCTCGTGTCCGCGATCGCCCGGAGCCGCACAACCACCCTGGAGCGCTTCCTGTTCGCGCTCGGCATCCGCGACGTGGGCGAGGCCACGGCGCGCGGTCTGGCCGTGCATTTCGGCGACCTTGATCCGCTGGCGGCCGCCCCCCGGGAGGCGATTCTCGAAGTGCCCGACGTCGGCCCCGTGGTGGCCGAGCGAGTGCACAACTTCTTCGTCGACGAGGGCAACCTCGAGATCATCGCGCGCCTGAGGGCACACGGCGTGCACTGGCCGAAACGGGAGCCCGCCGCCGCGAAGGCACAGAAGGATGAGGGACCCCTGAAAGGTCTGACCTTCGTGATCACGGGGACGCTCGCGTCCATGGGCCGCGGCGAGGCGGAAGAGGCGGTGCGCGCGCGCGGCGGCAAGACGAGTGGCTCGGTGTCGGCGAAGACGCGGTACCTGGTGGCCGGGGAGAACGCGGGGTCAAAGCTCGAGAAGGCTAATGCGTTGGGGGTGGAAGTGATTGATGAGGTTGCTTTCCTGCAAGTCCTGGGAAGGAGAAGCTGAGTACGCGGAGTTACTCACTCTGTAAACAAATACAGTCCTACGCCTACTGCTTGGCCATCTTCGGTAACCTCCCTGGCCGTCATCCATCCGTCTAAGTCCTCGAGAAAGGCCTGGCCATGGATAGCCACTACGCGATTAGCGCTGGAAGTTGTTTGGGACTGAGGCGGCTCGTCGCAACAGTTCGCTCGAATCTCCTTGGTATTGACTGATCGACGCTGGTGTTGCCAACCAAAGTACGGAAGTAGGCTCTGGTGAGCCGAATTACCCTTGCGGCGCTAACGGAGGTTCCACAAGCAAGCATCACCCGGCGTCGAATGGCACGCGCTGAGCCCTCGGAAGTTTGAACTGCGCCTGATGCTGCCAGTATTGACAGCACTTCTTGGGGGTTGGCAACGGGATTCGCCGCACGGCACAGGTGCTCGAATTCGGAGCCTGCACCGGTCGTGAGTACTCGAGGAGACCCAACTTCATCCAGGAACTCGGCGCGTTCATGCCAAGTGCTCAGCACCTGAGCGGCGGAGTTCTCGGAGCCTAGCTGAGCAACTTGATCAATGGCAGGTGCTGTATCCCGATACGCCGCTTCAAGCTCGCGCAAGACCGTTGAGATTTCGGTGTTCGAGTTCCTGCACAGCCTTGCTGTTTCTTGAACAAGGGCCTTCACTAGCGCATCAAGCTGAGGCTCGGATCCGCGACTCATGATGTTTTCCTAGGCAGATTTAGTGACAAGCGCGCATCGCTAAACTCGGGTGCGACCCCTGGTGCTGGTTCGATTGCGATAGAGATCAAGACCGAAACCTTGGCTCCGGGAATCGCCGATGCGTCCCCGTCGTGCGCCGCAGTCGACTGGTCAATTAGGTACTGATTTGCAGCCAATGCGAAAGAATTTGCGCGGCGCTTGAGTTCGCGCTGCATCTTGAAAACCTTCGCCTCCTCGATTCGCTCAGCTGAGATCAACACATAGTTGGGGTCGGCACCTCCCGAGCGAGATAGATCGGTGGTGATGGCGTGTGATGCTGCACGCAGTGCCTCGCCAACGTCGACTAGGTGATTTAGGTCTGGCGAGATGCGGTAGTTCTCTCGCTTGGATAGCTCGAAGACGTCGTCACTAATTTGCTGAACTGCACCGGACTCCAGAAGTTCAGAGAGAACTGCTCTAGGCGGTGTGTCGCCCGCGTAACGTTTCGCAAGTGAAGAGAAGGATGGAGAAGGTCCGCTGTAGGCAAGAGGACGTGGAGTGCCTTCGGCTGCGAGATAGTCTGCGTCCGTAAGCCAACCTGTCAGCACGCGACTGGTTTTCTGGCTGGACCCGTCGCGCCGAGGTGCGCCTAGCTCGTGCTTGCGTTGAAGCAATGTCTTGACTTCGTTTCGGGGAATGCCCGTCACTGCTGCGATACGCGAAACTGACTCTCGCCGAGATCCCGATGTTGGGCGCGAAGCTGCTTCTTGCACGAACAACCACCTCATGAGGTGGCTTGCTTCTGCGGCGCTAACTCCGCAGTCGATGAGCATAGTAACCAGCGGGCTCAGCGCCCGGGCGGCGCAGTCAAGCGCGGCCTGGGGCGTGGCAACTTGTGAAGGTGCGTTGACTGGCATTGGGCGTGGCTGGGCACTGAAGGTGCCCATCCTCAATACTGGGTGGGGCAAAGATTGCCCGACTGGCATTTGGGTTTGCGGCCGGCTTTCTCGCGATTTCTCTCAGAAATGAGAGAAAAAAGTGTAGCGGTCAAGGATTTCTGGACAGTTGAACGTCGATAAGTGCGCCTCATGCGGCGATCTTCTCGACGCTGTGTTCCGGCCGCGCGTAGTACGCGTGCCGGGCCTCGGGCGGCGAGCGATGACCGTGTCGTTCGATCATCCACTCGCGGTTGTACAGCTCCGCCCACGCCGCGAGCGCGAGCCGCAGCTCCTCGACGGTCGCGAACGTGCGCACCCACAGCAGCTGCTCCTTCAGCGTACGGATGATGCGCTCCGCGCAGCCGTTGCCCTCCGGTGCACGGACGAACGAGGGCGACGACTCCAGCCCCAGGAACGCGATCTCGGTCTGGAACGTGTCGCTCAGGTACTGCGTGCCGTTGTCGTGGCGCAGCTGCAAGCCCTTCGCAACGCCCTTGGCTATCTGCCCGAAGCAGCGGCGGACGCCCTGCTTCACGGGCTCGAGCGCCTCGTGCCGCGTGGCGCGCTTGGCGGCATGCGTGCCGACGAGCTCCGCCGTCGCATGATCCACCGCGATGAACACGGCGACCTGGCCGTCCTGCGTCGTCACCGTGCTAGTCAGGTCCGTGCCCCACATCCGGTCCGGCGCGTCCGGGACGATCGTGCTCCTGCGGCCTAGGATTTCTCTGGACACCTGATTGGGGCACGATGGTGTGCTCCTTGGAGTCTTGAGAATGACGAAGTCCGTGAGGCGAGCCACAGAGGTTGGGGGTTCCGGCCGGTGGTCGGCGAAGCGCAAGGCCGACGCGGTGCTGCGACTGCTGAGGGGCGAAGACCTTGACACGCTGTCGCGGCAGTTGAAGGTGACGGCGGGAGAGCTGGCTCCGTTTTTTCGGACACGAAGTAGCGTGGATGTCTGACCGGGCACAGACGTCCGGAGGCAGGAGTCCTGACGAAGGCGAGACGGAACCATTTGGCATCGTTCAAGGCGCGAGTGGCCCTGGAAGCGATCCGGGGCGACAAGACGATTGCGGAGATCGCGGCGCATCACGAGGTGCACCCGAACCAGGTGACGAGCTGGAAGACGCAGCTTTTGCAGAGCGCGGCGGGCGTGTTCGGCGGCGAGGTTGCCGGGGGCGACCAGCGGGAGAAGATCCG
>JAPZRU010000005.1 GCA_027531255.1 Steroidobacteraceae bacterium
GCCCGCCGGCGCGCCACCCCCCCCCCCCCGGGGGGGGGGGGGGCGGGGGGGGGGGGGGGGGCCCCGCGGCCCGCCCCCCCCCCCCCCCCCCCGCGACCGGCTTCAGTTCGCGCCGAAGTTCACGCGGAACTGGGCACCGAAGTAGCGGTCGGCGTCGCGCGGGATCTGCAGGCGCGGCGCGCCGCCGGGGCCGCCCGTGGACACCAGCGCCGCGAAGCTCTCGTCCGTGAGGTTCCGGCCGACCAGCGTCAGGCGGTACCGGTCGTCCTTCGACGCGAACGCGATGCTCAGGTCGACGGTCGAGAACGAGGGAATCAGCGTGATCGGATTCTCGTTCAGGTCCGCGAACTGGTCGTCGGTGTACGCGTACAGCAGGCTCGGCACGACGTCGATCGTCGCCAGCTCGAAGCGGTACTCGACGCCCACCGAGCCCTTGATCTCCGGCGCGAGCGGCAGCTGCGTGCCGTTGCGCACCGGCGGCGTCGTGATGCCCGGCTGGAGGAAGAACCGGTCGACCTCGGCCTTCGTGTACGACAGGCCGCCGGTGATCGACAGCGCGTCGGTCGGCCGCGCCAGGAAGTCGATCTCCGCGCCCTGGCTCGACACCTCGCCCGCGTTCTGCAGCGTCGTGATGGTGACGCCGTTCAGCACCAGGAAGTTGTTGGCCTGGAAGTTGTCGTACTTCGCGTCGAAGACCGCGGCGTTCAGCAGCAGCCGGCCGCCGGCGAGCGTCGACTTGAAGCCGATCTCGAACGAGTCCGCGATCTCGGCCTCGAGCGGCCGGGCGTCGCGCTGGCGCATGTTGAAGAACACGTTGAACGCCGGGCCCTTGTACCCGCGCGCGTAGGTCGCGTACGCCATGAAGTCGTCGGTGACGTCGAACTGCAGGCCGGCCCGGCCCGACACCTCGCTCGCGTCGTTCTCGCCCGTGAGCAGGCGCGTGTTGCCGGCGCACACCACGCCGCCGACCGTGCACTCGGGATCGGTGACGTCGCGGATGCCCGGGCCCGGCCGCGGCGAGAACGTGTAGCGGTGGTTGAAGCTGAGGTCGTCCTGCGTCCAGCGCAGGCCGGCGATCACGCGCCAGCGGTCGCTGACGTTGAACGTGCCGTCCGCGAACAGCGCGAGGTTGTCGAAGTCGGCGTCGAAGGTCGCGACCGCGAACTGGTCCTGGATCACCGACGCCGCCGGCGTGCACGGCGCGAGCCCGGTCGCGTCGACCGGCAGCGTCGTGGAACGGCAAACCACGGTGTTGCGCTGGAACAGGCGCTGCGCCTCGGTGCGCGAGTAGAACACGCCCGCGACGTACTCGAGGAAGCCGCCCGCCGGCGAGGCGAGGCGAAGCTCCTGCGAGATGGTCTCCTGGGTCTGCGGGCCGAAGTCGTGCAGCTGCGCGAAGGCGTTGCCGACGTACGGCGCGGTCTGGTCGAGCCAGTCGCCCTCGCGGAACTCGGTGGCGTCCCACGTGCGATAGGCGGTGATCGAGGTCAGCGTGTAGTCGCCGAACGAGACGTCCGCCTGCGCGGACAGGCCCCATGCCTCCTCCTCCGAGCGCATCTCCTGGTTCTGCCGCACGGTGCGGCTGTCCTCGCCGGTCGCGAAATCGGTGCCCGAGAGCAGCTGGCGCAGCGCCGCGGCGTTCGCGCCGGCGGGGATCGGACCGACGATCTCGACGCAGCAGTTGTCGTCGGACTTGCGGTAGTCGCCGATGAAGGTCAGGCGCACGTTGTCGGTCGGGTCGGCGACCCAGATGCTGCGAAGGCCCCACCGGTCGTAGCCGTTGGTCGGCCCGCCGGCGGGCGTCGCGCTGACGTTGTCGAGGTAGCCGTCGAACTGGCCCCAGGTCACCGTCGTGCGGGTACGCAGGGTGTCCGACAGCGGCGCGTCGAGCGCGGCCTTCACGCGCTTCTCGTCGTCCTCGAAGTACTGCAGGTCGACGTAGCCGCCGAATTCGTCGCCCGGCATCTTCGAGACCACGTTGACGACGCCGGCGGACGCGTTCTTGCCGAACAGCGTGCCCTGCGGGCCGCGCAGCACCTCGACGCGGTCCACGTCGTAGAGGTCGCCGAAGGCCTCGCCCGCCGACGACAGCACCACGCCGTCCAGCACGAACGCGACGCTCGGCTGCGCGGCGATCGCGAAGTTGATCGTGCCGACGCCACGCAGGAACAGCGACTGGTTCAGCGAGGTGTTGGTCTTGCGGATGTTGAGCGACGGCACGAGCGTCTTCAGCGACTCGGCGTTGAACCCGCCCATCTTGTCGACCACGTCGCCGCTGACGACGCTGATCGCGATCGGAACTTCCTGCAGGCGCTGCTCGCGCTTCTGCGCGGTCACGACGATCTCGCCCAGGTTCTCCATCCCGCCGGTGTCGGAACCGGCGGGCGCCTGCTGCGCGGAGGCCGCGCCGGTCGCGAGCACGCCGGCGACGGCGAGCGCGAGCGCGCGAGCGCGGCGACCCGGGACGGGACGGGAATCGGAGATGCGAAGGGTCATCGGCTGCTCCTGGTCGACCCGCTCGCGGCGGGCCTTGGCTGGTTGTGTCGAACCGTCGCGGACGGGGGTCCCGCGGCCGGCGCGCGCCGGGATCGTCGGCGGTGCCGGCAAGAGCTCGGGTTGCACGACTGCGACAGGCGCGGCGCGGCGCGATGCGACGCGTTGTCCCGGCCTGCGACCCCGCTGCGCCCCCCTCGGGCAACAGTCGGGCGCGGACGTAGTCCCGGACCGCGCCGGACGATAGCACCGCGCTTCTGTGTCATACAACTCTTCTAGAAGACCCTCGTGTCGCAGCAGTGCAACATTCGGAGACCGCCCCGTCTGTGCCCGTGCTGCCGCATGCGCCAGGAGGCAGGGCACGCAGTGTCACGCGCCGGTCCGTGACCCGCAGCCTGACGCGCTGCACCGTGGCGCGCCACGAACCGATCGCTGGGGCGCGCGCTCCGCGCGCGATGCCCCCATCCGGTTATCAGGCGATAACGGGAAAGCTTTTCCCGCGCTTCGCGCGCCTACCTACGATCCGTGCTCGCCCACCGCATCGGATCTCCCATGAGCGCTGCCAGCCCGTTGCCCGCCGCCCCGCTGCTGCTCGATCCGGAGCGTGCGCAGCGCCTGGACGCGCTGGTCGCGGATCTCGACCCGCTCGCGCTGGCCTACGTCAGCGGCTACGCCGCCGCGCTCGCGGCGGAACGCTCGCGGGCGACCCGGCTCGGCGCGGCCGTGCAGGCCGCCCTGCCCTCAGCGGCTCCCGCGGCGCGCGCCGAACCGGTACCGGTCGCCACAGTCCTCTACGCCTCGCAGACCGGCAACGGTCGGCGCGTGGCCGAACGGCTCGGCCGCGAACTCGAGGCCGCCGGCGTCGCGGCGCGCGTGGTCTCGGCCGCCGACTTCGCGCCGAAGCACCTCGCCGACGAGCGCACGCTCTACGCCGTCGTCAGCACGCACGGGGACGGCGAGCCGCCCGACGACGCGCGCGCGCTGTTCGACCTGCTCGCGGGCCGCCGCGCGCCGAAGCTGCCGAATCTCGCGTTCGCGGTCCTCGCGCTCGGCGACTCGAGCTACCCGAAGTTCTGCGCGACCGGCCGCTGGCTCGACGAGCGGCTCGCGGAACTGGGCGCGCGACGCCTTCAGGAGCGGGTCGAGTGCGACGTGGACCTCGAACCGAAGGCGGGTCCGTGGGTGACGCAGGCCATCGCCGCGGCCCGCGCGACGCTCGCCGAGCATGCGCGCCCCGAGCCCGTCGGAGCCCTCGCACCACGCATCGCGGTCGTCACGCCGCTGCGCCCCGCCTCGGTCGCAGCCACCCGCGAACAGCCCGGCGAGGCGGAGGTCCTGGCCAACCAGCGCATCACCGCGCGGGGCGCGGAACGCGATGTGCGGCACCTGGAGCTCGCGCTGCCGGAAGGGCGTCTCGACTACGAGCCCGGTGACGCGCTCGGCCTGCGCATCGAGAACTCGCCCACGAGCGTCGAGCGAGTGCTCGAACTGGTCCGCCTCGACGCGGGCACGACGGTCACCCTCGACGGCGCGACCGCACCGCTCGCCGAGTGGCTGACGAAGCGTCGCGAAGTCACGCGCGTGGCGCGCGGCCTCGTCGAGCAACTCGCGCGCCGTACCGGCGACCCGGAGCTCGCGCGGTGGCTGACTCCCGAGGGCGGCGAGTCGCTGCGCCGCGCCCTCAAGGAACTGCAGGTCGCGGACCTGCTGAAGCGCTGGCCCGCCGACTGGGACGCAGACTCGCTCGTGGCTGCGCTGCACCCGCTGTCGCCGCGTCTCTACTCCATCGCGTCGAGCCGCCGCGCGGTCGGCGACGAGGCGCACCTGACGATAGCCCTCCTCGAGGCCGAGCGCGACGGCGAGCGCCGCACCGGCGCCGCTTCCGCGCACGTCGCGGCGCTCGCGGCCGGCGACCGCGTGAAGGCCTACGTCGAGCCCAATCCGCGCTTCCGCCTGCCGGCCGACGGCCACCGCGACGTGATCATGATCGGCCCGGGCACCGGCGTCGCGCCGTTCCGCGGCTTCCTGCAGGCGCGCGTCGCGGACGGCGCGCGCGGCCGGCACTGGCTGTTCTACGGCGGGCGCCACCTCGACTCGGACTTCCTGTACCAGCTCGAGTGGCTCGAGGCGCTCAGGAAGAAGCAGCTGCACCGGCTGGACGTCGCGTTCTCGCGCGACCAGGCGGAGAAGGTCTACGTGCAGCACCGCATCCGCGAGCACGGCGCCGAGTTCTGGCGCTGGCTCGAGGCGGGCGCGCACGTCTACGTCTGCGGCGACGCCGAGCGGATGGCGCCGGACGTCCACGCCGCGCTGCTCGACGTGATCGCGACCCACGGCGGCCGCGACGCCGAGGGCGCGCGCGAGTACGTCGCCGAGCTGACCGCGCAGAAGCGCTACGCCCGCGACGTCTACTGAATCGAGCGCGGCGCGCCGCGCCGCGCCGCCGTCGGCCCACCGGGACTCCCACGCTGCATGTCCGACCACTCCCCCGTCGAGAAGATCAAGTCCGAGAGTCGCGGTCTGCGCGGCACGCTGGCCGACAGCCTCGTCGATCCCCACTCCGGCAGCCTGCGCGAGACCGACCAGCAGCTGCTGCGGCTGCACGGCAGCTACCAGCAGGACGACCGCGACCTGCGCGAGGAACGCCGGCTGCAGAAGCTCGAGCCGCAGTGGCGCTTCATGGTGCGGGTGCGACTGCCGGGCGGCGTGGCGACGCCGGCGCAGTGGCGCGCGCTCGACGCGATCGCGCGCGAGCACGCGAACGGCACGCTGCGGCTGACGACCCGCCAGACGTTCCAGTTCCACGGCATCGCGAAGCGCGACCTCAAGGCGTCCATGCAGGCGATGAACGCCGCGCTGATGGACACGATCGCCACCTGCGGCGACGTCAACCGCAACGTGATGGCGAGCTCGAACCTCGTCGAGTCGCCGGCGCACCTCGAGGTCGCGCGGCTCGCCGCGGCGCTCTCCGAGCACCTGCTGCCGAAGACGCGCGCTTACCACGAGATCTGGCTCGACGGCGAGAAGCTGGTCGGCGAACCCGAGCCCGAGCCGATCTACGGCCGCACGTTCCTGCCGCGCAAGTTCAAGGCCGGCATCGCCGTGCCGCCGACCAACGACGTCGACGTCTACTCGCAGGATCTCGGGTTCGTGGCCATCGTCGAGCCCGGCCCGTCCGGGACGACCGCCGACGGCACGCTCGCCGGCTTCAACCTGCTGGTGGGCGGCGGCATGGGGGCGACGCACGGCGACCCGAACACGTACCCCCGCCTCGCCGACGTCGCGGGCTACTTCGCGAAGGAGCACCTGCTGGCGATCGCCGAGGCGGTCGTCACCACGCAGCGCGACCACGGCGACCGCACGAACCGCAAGCACGCGCGGCTCAAGTACACCGTCGAGGACCTCGGGCTCGCCCGCTTCGTCGGCGAGGTCGAGAAGCGCGCGGGCGTGGAGCTCGAACCCGCGCGGCCGTTCGCGTTCGACTCGAACGGCGACCGCTACGGCTGGCTGCGCGGCCACGACGGGCGCTGGCACCGCACGCTGCGGATCCCGGCGGGCCGGATCGCCGACCGCGACGGGCAGCCGTGGCTGACGGGCCTGCGCGAGATCGCCAGGATCCACTCCGGCGATTTCCGCATGACGCCGAACCAGAACGTCACGCTCGCGGGCGTGCCCGAGGCCGAGCGCGCGCGGCTCGACGCGCTGATCGCCGAGTACCGGCTCGACGCCGCCGAGCGCGGCTCGGCTCTGAAGCGCGACGCGCTCGCGTGCGTCGCGCTGCCCACCTGCCCGCTCGCGATGGCCGAAGCCGAGCGCTACCTGCCGACGCTGCTCGACCGCGTCGAAGCGCTGCAGGCGAGGCACGGGCTCGGCGGCGAGCCGCTGATCCTGCGGATCACCGGCTGCCCGAACGGCTGCGCGAGACCGTATCTCGCCGAGATCGCGCTCGTCGGCAAGGCGCCCGGTCGCTACAACCTGCACCTCGGCGGGGATGCGCGCGGGCAGCGGCTGAACGTGCTCCACCGCGAGAACGTGGACGAGGCCGGCTTCCTCGCAGTGCTCGACGAGCTGTTCGCCGCCTGGGCTGCGGACCGTGTACCCGGCGAACGCTTCGGCGACTTCCTGTGGCGCACCGGCCGGATCGCGACGCCGGTCCGCGCACGGTCGTCCTGACGCGCTCCGGCGCCATCGCACGCCGCCCCGCGCCACCTCCCGCAAGCTCCCCGTCCGCCATGCGCTACTTCCCGCTGTTCCTCGACCTGCGCGGCCGCACCGTCGTGATCGTCGGCGGCGGCACGATCGCCGAGCGCAAGCTCGACCTGGTCCGCGAGGCCGGACCCCGGCTCGTGGTCGTGGCCCCGCACGTCACGCCGCGTCTCGCCCGCCTGGCCGCAAACGGCGCCCTCGAGCACCGCGCGCGGGCGTTCGAGCCCGCGGACCTCGACGGCGCGCGGTTCGTGATCGCCGCCACCGACGACCGCGACGTCAACCGCACGGTGGCCGACGCGGCGGAGGCCCGCGGGATCCCGGCCAACGTCGTCGACGACCTCGAGCTCGCGACCGCGATCCTGCCGGCGGTCGTCGACCGCTCCCCGATCGTGGTGGCGATTTCGACGCAGGGCACGACGCCCGCGCTGGCGCGTCACGTGCGCGAGCGCGTCGAATCGCTCGTCGACGAATCGTTCGGGCGTCTCGCGGCCTTCTGCGAGCGCTGGCGCGGCACGATCAAGGCGCGGGTCGCCGACCTCGGCGCGCGCCGGCGCCTCTATGACGAGCTGCTGCGCGGCCCGGTCGCCGAGCTCGTGCGCCGCCGGCGCGAACCCGAGGCCGACGCGCTGCTCGCCGACGCGCTCGACTGCGCCGACCAGGACGCCCGGGTCGCGCTGCGACCGCGCGGCTCCGTCGTCCTGGTCGGCGCAGGCCCGGGCGACCCCGGCCTGCTGACGCTGAACGCGCTGCGCGCGCTGCAGTCGGCGGACGTCGTGCTCCACGACCGTCTCGTGTCGGCCGAGATCCTGCGGCTGGCGCGACGCGAGGCGGAACTGGTCGAGGTCGGCAAGAGCGGCGACAAGTCCCGCGGGCACAGCGTCACGCAGACACGGATCCACGAACTGCTGATCGAACACGCGCGCGCCGGCCGCCGAGTGGTCCGGCTGAAGGGCGGCGATCCGTTCGTGTTCGGTCGGGGTGGCGAGGAACTCGAGGCGCTCCGCGCTGCCGGCATCGAGTTCGAGGTGGTGCCGGGCGTCACCGCGGCGTTGGCCTGCGGCGCCTACGCGGGCATCCCGCTGACGCACCGCGAGCACTCCGGATCTCTGCGGATCGTCACCGCGCACTGCCGCGAGTCGATCGACGCGACCGACTGGAAGGGTCTCGCGGACGCACGCGAAACCCTCGCGGTCTACATGGGCGTCGCGCTGCTCGGCACGCTGACGCGCGAACTGATCCGCCACGGCCGCTCGCCCGCGACGCCGATCGCGCTGATCGAGAACGGCAGCCGGCCGGACCAGCGGGTCTTCGTCGGTACGCTCCGCGAGGCCGAGGCGCTCGCGAGCCGCGAGCGGATCGGCTCGCCGGCGCTGCTGGTCGTCGGCGACGTGGCCACCTGCGCGACGCGGCTCCATTGGTTCGGCGCCCCTCCGGTCGGCGCGGCGGCGCCGGTCGGCGTGCCCGCGCGCTCCGCAGCCTGACGCAATCGCCGCCGCGCGCTATTCTCGGGCGCGAGCTCCGCTGCGCACGGGGCGCACGGAGCCGGCGCGGCCAGGGGGGGCGGCGTACCGGCCGTGCCGGGAACCGCGATGGCCGCCGTCGATGCCGACCTGCCGGGACTCCGCGAGCTGCGCGCGGGCGTGGAGCGACTGCGCAGCCTCGCCACGGGCCGCGACCCTCGCACCGGGGCGCACGAGCGCCGGGTCGCGCGCGTTTCGGTCGCGATCGGTCGTCTGCTCGAGCTCCCGCCGATCCGCCTCGCCGTGCTCGACCTCGCGGCGGGCATCCACGACTTCGGCAAGCTGCAGGTGCCGAGGGAGATCCTGCACAAGCAGGGGCCGCTGACCGACGAGGAGCGCGTGATCGTGCGCCGCCATGCGCAGCACGGCCACGACGCGCTCGCGCTGCTGCGGTCGACGTTCCCGATCGCCGAGATCGTGCAGCAGCACCACGAGCGGGTCGACGGCCGCGGCTACCCGCGGGGGCTGGTGGGCCGCGACCTCCACCTCGAGTCGAGGATTCTCTCGGTGGCCGACGTCTACGACGCGATGGCTTCCGCCCGCTCGTACCGGCCGTCGCTCGGCGCGCCGGACGTCACGGCGCCCTGCCCGCGCCGCGGTCGTTGCAGCGATGAACGCTGCCGCCAACGTCGACGTACCCGGGCGCGGTGGGGTCGCCTGCTCGGGGAGACCGTCCGCGACGCGCGTTCAGGCCGCGCGCCACGTCTCCGCGATGCGCGCGGTGCCACCGAGTTCGCCGGTATGCCGGACGGCGGGGCCGAGCGGAATCTCCGCTCCGGCCCGGGCGAACACCGCGGTCTCGTGCAGCGCAAGCTCGAACCGGTGCACGCGGCCGCCCTCGTAGCGCGGGCCGCCCTCCGGGAAGCGCACCCAGCCGCCGGGCACGGCCGGCAGGTAGGCCTCGACGACGCCCTCGGGATTCGTGCACGGCGCGACCAGCAGGTCGTCGCCGCACATGAACTGGTTCTCGAAGGCCCAGGCGGCGCGGTCGTCCGGGAACGCCAGCACCATCGCACGCTGCACCGGCAGGCCGGTGGCGGCGGCCTGCTCGCAGGCGCGGTGCAGGTAGGGCAACAGCCGATAACGCCGTTCGAGCGCCGCGCCCGCGGCGCGCTCCGCCTCGGCTCCGTACGACCACGGCTCGCGCGGACCGATGCCGTGCAGGCGCATGTGCGCCGAGTACACGGAGGCCTGCGCCCAGCGCACGTAGAGCAGCGGATCGCGCTGATCGCCGTAGAAGCCGCCGACGTCGGTCGCGTAGTACGGCGCGCCGGTCAGGCCCCAGCTCAGGCCGCCGCGCAGGTTCGCGGAGAGGCCGCCCCAGTCGGCCTGAGGATCGCCGCCCCACTGCGAGGGATAGCGCTGCTGGGACGACCACGCGGCGCGGGAGAACAGGAACGCGCCGTGCTTCGACCAGCGCTCCGCCGCCTCGTAGACGCAGCGGTTGTAGAGCAGTGCGTAGACGTTGTGGAGCGCATCGCCCGTCGCGCCGTCGTGCGCGACCATGAAGTCCTCGACCTGCTCGGCGAAGTCGGCCTTGATCATGTCGACGCCGAGCTCGAACAGCTCGCGGTGCCGGTCGCGCCACCAGGCGTAGGCTTCGGGGTGCGTGAAGTCGAGCAGTCCGGAGTCCGGCAGCGGCGTCAGCACCTTGCCGAACGGCTCGAGGTCCCACGCGTAGCGGTACGGCTGCCCGGTTCGCGCGTCCTTCAGGAGCCAGCCCTTCGCCGCCAGTTCCGCGTGCAGCGCGTTCTGCACGGAGATCAGCGGGTACTCCCAGACGCAGATCCTGAAGTCGAGCGCCTTCAGCGCGTCGATCGTGGGCTTCGGGTCCGGGTAGCGCTTCGGGCACCACTCGAACGCGAAGCGCGTGTCGGTGTCCTGCCACGCGCGGCCGTCGAACGTGATCGTGTCGCAGGGCATCCCCTTGGCACGGACCTCGCGCGCGACCGCCAGGATCTCGTCGGCCGTGCGGTAGTAGGCCTTCGACAGGATCACGCCGAGGCTCCAGAGCGGCGGCACCGGCGCGCGGCCCGTCAGTGCGGTGTACTGCGCCAGCTGCTCCGCGCCGGTCGCCCCGGTGAACAGGAACAGGTCGAGCGCGGGCTCCTGCACGTGCAGCACGTAGGCGCGCTGCGACCACGGTGCATGGCCGACGCCGTGGGTGACCGGCGCGACCGTGTGCACGAAGCAGCCCCAGCCGTCGGGGCTCCACGCGTAGGGCGCGTTCTTGTAGCTCCACTCGCCGTTCACGCCGAGCGCGTCGCGGTTGTAGGAGCGCACGAGTTCGCCGCGATGGTCCAGCCGGCCCCACTTCTCGCCGAGGCCGTAGACGCGCGTGTCCGGACCGAGATCGAGCGAGACCAGCCAGCCGTCGGCCAGGCGCGCGAACGGCGGCACGCGGAAGCGGCGCACGAAATGCCCGTCGGTCGGCGAGGACTGCACGCGCCGACCGCCGCGCGTCAGCACGAAGCACAGTGGCGCATGGCCGATCACGAGCTCGAGATCGCCGGCGCTCACGCGCGTGGCCGGTGACGGCTCGGGAGCGCCGCTCGCATGTGCCACGGTCGTCTCGGCCAGGAGGCACGGCAGCGCCACGGGATCGGCGACGAGCATGCCGTAGGCCTCGGGCGCCGGCCCGGCCGCCGCCGGGCGCGGGTCATCCGCCGCGAGCCGCAGGCGCACGCCGAACGCGTGCAGCGTGACCCGGAGCGTACCGCCGCTCGTCGGCACGACGACCGTTTCGCCGTCGAGCCGCGGCGCGTCGCCGACCTCGACCGGAGGCACCCGGCCCCACACCGGCGACTCGGCGTCGTGCAGCCGCACGGCCGGCCTCGCCGGCGCCCTTCCTATCACGCTGCCCGTCATCGCGACGCTCCGCTCAGGCCAGCTCAAGGACCGGCAGGTTCCACTGCTTCGCGATCGCCTCGAGCGCCGGCTTGTGGTCGCCGTACGCGAGCGCGAAGTGGTGCTCGAGGCCTTCCTCGATGATCGTGCGCTCGACCTCGCCCGCGGGCTTCGCGAACTTCACGGTACCCGAGCAGCCGGTGAAGGCCATCGGCGCGCGGACCACCTCGGCCGACGCGATCATCAGCTTCACCTCGTTCTTCGCCCGCGACAGCCGCGCGAGCGTGACCTTGCCCGGCTTGATCGGGAACTGGTGCAGCAGCGGCATCCTGCGGTTCGTGTGGATCGTCGCCTGCGCGTCGGCCTCGGGGTCGCGCATCGACAGCGGCGCGAGACCGCAGTGCCAGAGCACCGCGGTATCGTTCGCGGGCGTGATGTCGACGAGGTCGGCCATCCACGCGGGTTCGCCCGCGAGTTCCTGCAGCATCAGCTGCGTGATCGAGCCGTTGACGTCGGCCTCGCAGGCCGAAGGCACGCGGTCCTGGTTCATCATCGCCATCGGCCCGCAGGCGGCGCAGCCGTACTCGGTGAACATCTCGGGCCAGCAGCGGACCGCGAGCCCCTTCGCGTTCGTCTCGTTCCTGACGTCCTGCAGCGCGCAGAACACGCGGAACGACTTGTCGAGCTGCTCCTGGTTCACCTCGTCGAGGCCGTGCAACTCCGCCGCCGCGCCCGCGCGCACCTTCGCGACGCGCGCCGCGTCGGCGCCCTTCGCTCTTTCGAAGACCTGGTTCAGCTGCACCGTCTCGACCTTCATGCCCGCGAGCCGCTGCAGCAGGTCGTCGTCGTACTCGCAGGTGTCGAAGCCGTCGGGGTGCTTGCCGACGACGGTGATCTTCGAGCCCTGGAGCTTCGCGAGCACGCGCGCGGCGGCGGCCTCGCCCTCGGGCGTGACGCGCGGCGCGCGGGCGCGGACGCTCTTCGGCGCCTGCTTCGCGGGCGAGGCCGGCCGCGCGAGCGCGCGGAGCTCGTCCGCGAGCGCCGCACCGCCGGCGACGGGGTCGGCGTAGAGCCAGGTGTGGGAAGCGCCCGCGCGACCCAGCGCGTGCGCCGCCAGGTTCAGGCCGCAGTAGGCGTTCAGACGCAGGCGGCCGCCGATCCGCGGCTCGGGCAGCGCCCAGATCGCGAGCGGGATGCCGCGCGGGTCGGTCACGTCCTTCGCGAGCTTCACGATCATCGTCGCGTCGGTGAAGGTCACCTGCAGGATCAGCAGCGCGTCGATCTTCCGGCCGCCGTCGGCGGCCGCGGTGATCTGCGCGACCGCCTTCTCGGCCGCGTCGCGGTCGAACAGCAGCTCGCGCGGGCCGACGGTCTCGATGCCCGCGGCGGCGAGCGCGGCGAACGCGCTCTCCTTCATCTGCTCCGCGAACGGAACGTCGAACGTGGGTCGCGCGAGCGCGGCCACACCCATCGTCAGACCAGTCGTCAGTGCCATCGTCTCAACCTCCGAATCCACGGTAGACGTGACGGAAGCTCGCGTCGGCGGGCGTCACCCGCGCGCCGCCGGCGCCGTAGCACTCGTGGGCGTGCCACGGACGGGCCTGCGAGTTCGTCAGCGCATTCAGGTCCTTCATGTAGGCGACCGCGTCGTTCGCCAGGTCGCGGCGGATCGCGTCCCAGTCCGGGAAGTGCTGGAAGGCCTTCAGCCAGATCGCACGCCCGGCGAGGTAGCCCGAAGCACCGGCGCGGTAGGCGTGGGTGAGCACCTTGCGGAACTCCTCCATGCCGGCGCCGGCGGACAGCATCACCCACGGGCGGCCCGCGGCGCGGCCGAGCGCGTCGAACCACTCCTGCGCGGCCTCCCAGCCGGGCGCGCCCACGCCGGGCACGTCCGCGGCCGCGAGCGGGCTCTCGAGCTTGAAGAGATCGACGCCGTACTTCGGGTCGGCGAAGGTCGTCACGCTCTCGAGCACCAGTTCGGGGTGCTTCGAGCGCATCTCGACGTAGTCCTTCGTCTGCTCCGCGTCCTTCTTCAGGGGATATACCAGCAGCTCGAACACGTACGGGATGTCGTACTTGCGGCAGGCCTCGCCGACGCGCTGCGTGAACGCCTGCTGGGCGCGGCACACACCGGGGTCGCCGTCCGGACGGTACCACGTCAGCACCTTCACGGCGTCGCCGCCGATGCGCTTGATCTTCTCGACCGACCAGTCGTCGATCTCGGCCGAGTAGCGATCGCCGGAGCCGTCCGCAGCCTCCTTGAAGAGAGAGTCCTCGAGCGTGACGACGAGGCCGAGGCGCTTGTCGAGCAGCGTCACGCCGCGCGGGTATGCGTAGTGCGGGTCGAGCAGCATCGCGGAGGACTCCGCCTGGAGCTCCTGGATCAGGAGCTCCTTGAAGCCCGCAACGTCCTCCCATGGCGCCTCGGCGGTACCGCGCTTCGCCTTGATCGGGTTCTTGATCGGCGGCCGCTGGTCCACGGCCGTCATCTTGAAACGCCCGGCCGAGTCCGCCATCCGCTTCATGCCCCAGTACTTGCCGGCCGAGATCGTCATCGTGTCTCCAGGAAGTGTTCGAGGTCGGCGCGCGTCGGCGCACCCGTGCGCCCGCCGAAGCGCTGCACCTTGAGCGCGGCGGCGGCCTGCGCGAAGCGCACGGCCGCGGATTCGGTGCGCCCTTCGGCGAGCGCGAGCGCGAACGCACCGTGCCAGACGTCGCCGGCGCCGAGCGTGTCGACGACTTCGACGCGGAACGCGGGCTGATGCTCGAGCGCGCCGCGGCGCGGATCCCAGGTGTAGACGCCGTCGGCGCCGGCGGTCACGCAGCTCCACGCGTCGAGCGTCGGCCCGACGCGTTCCAGCGCGCGGGCCGGATCGGCCTCCCCGGCGTGGTCCGCGAGGCCGTCGGCGGAGAACGCCACGTGCGACGCGCAACGCAGCAGCGCACCGTCCACCGGGATCGGGCGGTCCGCGTCGAGCACGGCCGGCAGTCCGGCGGCCTTCGCGCGCGCGAGCGCGACGGCGCTCCCTTCGGGCCAGCGCACGTCGCCGAGCACCGCCGCGACGCCGAGCGCCGCCGGTTCCGGCAGCCACTCCGCCTCCCGCGGCAGCCGCGGGTCGAGGTGGTTGACGATCATGCGCTCGCCCGCGCCGTCGACCATCACCGCGGACAGCGAGGTGCTGCAGCCGGCGAAGCGCCGCACCAGCGAGCAGTCGACGCCGTAGCGTTCGAGCTCGTCGATCACGACGCCGGCAACCGCGTCGTCGCCGACGCGTGCCGCGAGCCGCGCTCGCCCGCCGAGCCTCGCGATCGCGACCGCGGCGGTCGCCGCCGGACCGCCGCCGACGGACTCGAAGCCGGTGGCGCGGTACTTCTCGCCGCGATCCGGCAGCCGCGGGACCGCGAACACGAAGTCCTGCACGGCGTGACCGACGCAGAGCACCAGAGCCATCGGGGTCTCAGGACAGGGTGACGGCGTAGACGAGCCGGCGCGTGTCGCAGCGACTGGTGCGCCACTCGACGCGCGTGCCGTCCACGCCGATGCCGACGCGCTCGATGTGCAGCAGCGGCGTGCCGACGACGACGCCGAGGCGCTTCGCGTCCTCCCTGCGCGCGACGTCCGCGTGCAGTTCCTCTTCCGCCGCGACGATGTTCTGGCCGTACTCGCGCTGGTACAGCGCGTAGAGCGCGTTCGGTAGCGGGATGCGCTTGTCGATGTCCGGGAACAGCGCGACCGGCAGCAGGATGCGCTCGAGGATGGCGGGGCTGCCGTCGATCGAGCGGACCCGGTTGATCTCGACCACGGACGCGCCCGGCGCGAGGCCGAGGCGCTTCAGTTCCGGCGCACGGGCGGCGCGGCGACGGACCGTCTCGCCCTCCTCGGTGGTCGGGGTGGCGCGCGTGCCGTCCGGCAGCGTCAGCTTGAAGAAGCGGAACAGCGAGCGCTCGGCCGTGTGCTCGGCGACGTACGTGCCCTTGCCCTGGCGGCGCTCGATCAGCTTCTCGACGGCCAGCGTGTCGAGGGCCTTGCGCACGGTGCCCTGGCTGACGCCGAGCCGCGCGGCCAGCGCCTGCTCGCTCGGCAGCGCTTCGCCGGGGCGCCAGGCGCCCTCCGCGATCTGGCGCACGAGCGAGTCGTACACCTGGCGGTACAGCGGGCGGTAGTGCGGTGACTCTTCCACGGGCGTGGAGGCCATGGTGGGGACCGTCGCGAGGGCCATCGGAGGTTAAGGGCCGCTTGGCTTCCTGTCCATGCTCTGATGTATAGTATCTTATAGAAGAGTTGGCGGCCACGAACGCCGCACTCCCCTCCCGTCCCCGCAACCATCCGCGCGGCCGCGGCCGCGCCGTCCGAGGAGCACCCATGGCGAGCGTCCCCCATCTCCTGGTCCACGACCGCAAGGACAACGTCGGCGTGGTGGTCGTCGAAGGCCTCGAGGCCGGCACGGAGATGCTGTGCGTCGTCACCGAGGACAACTCGGACTTCCGGATGACCTCGAAGATGGCCGTGCCCATCGGCCACAAGATCGCGCTGGTCGACCTCGAGGTCGGCGATACCGCGATCAAGTACGGGCAGGACATCGGCAAGGTGGTCGCCGCGGTCGGCAAGGGCGAGCACGTGCACACCCACAACCTCAAGACGAAGCGCTGGTAAGGAGTAGCCCACGTGTCCCACCACGAGCATCACGAGAACCGCCACGTCGGCCGCAAGGTCTGGGGCTACCGCCGCGAGAACGGCCGCGTCGGCGTCCGCAACTACGTCGCCATCCTGCCGGTCGACGACATCTCGAACGCCGCCTGCGAGGCCGTCGCCGCGCACATCCAGGGCACGATCGCCCTGCCCCACGCCTACGGACGCCTGCAGTTCGGCGCGGACCTCGACCTCCACTTCCGCACGATGATCGGCACGGGCGCCAACCCGAACGTCGCCGCCTGCATCGTGATCGGCATCGAGCCGGGCTGGACCAACAGGATCGTCGAAGGCATCGCGAAGACCGGCAAGCCGGTCGCGGGCTTCTGGATCGAGGGCAACGGCGACATCGCGACGATCGCGGCCGCCTCGCGCAAGGCCAAGGAGTTCGTCCACTGGGCGAGCGAGCAGGTGCGCGTCGAGTGCCCGCTCACCGACCTCTGGATCGCCGCGAAGTGCGGCGAGTCGGACACGACCACGGGCCTCGCGTCCTGCCCGACCGTCGGCAACATGTACGACAAGCTGATCCCACACGGCCTCTACGGCTGCTTCGGGGAGACCTCGGAGCTGACGGGTGCCGAGCACCTCGCCGCCGCGCGCGCCGCGAACGACGAGGTGCGCGCCAAGTTCATGAAGACCTGGGCTGCCTACCAGACCGACGTGATCGAGGCGCACAAGACCTCGGACCTGTCGGACAGCCAGCCGACCAAGGGCAACATCGCCGGCGGCCTGACCACCATCGAGGAGAAGGCGCTCGGCAACCTCGAGAAGATCGGCAAGCAGGTGAAGTTCATCGACGTGCTGGAGCCGGCGGAAGCGCCGGCGCGCGGCAACGGCCTGTACTTCATGGACACGTCGTCCGCCGCCGCGGAGTGCTGCACGCTGCAGGCCGCCGCCGGCTACGTGCTGCACATCTTCCCGACCGGCCAGGGCAACGTGATCGGCAACCCGATCATGCCGGTCATCAAGGTCACCGGTAACCCGCGCACCGTGCGCCTGATGTCGGAGCACGTGGACGTCGACGTCTCGGGCGTGGTGCGCCGCGAGATGACGATCGACCAGGCCGGCGACGCGCTGATCGAGATGATCGTGCGCACGGCGAACGGCCGCTACACGGCCGCGGAAGCGCTGGGTCACACGGAATTCGTGATGACCAAGCTCTACCGGAGCGCCTGAGACCGCCGACGTCCCCCCTGCGCGCCGCGGGCGCCGGCCAGGGCCGGTCCGCGGCGCGTTTCTCCCCGCCGGGACCCGGCCCCCGGGTCGCGGCTCCCGGAGCAGCGATGAGCGATCCGATCCGACTGAGCCTCGTCGACGCCGAGGCGCTCGCGACCCGCGCGCTGCGAGCCAGCGGCGCGTCCGAACCGATGGCACGGGCCACCGCCCGCGCGCTCGTCGCCGCGGAAGCCGACGGGCAGGCCGGCCACGGCCTGTCGCGCGTGCCGCCGTATGCGCTGCACCTGCGCTGCGGAAAGGCGAAGGGCGACGTAGTGCCCCGCGTCGAGCAGGTCGCCCGTGCAGCGCTGCGCGTGGACGCGGGCCTTGGCCTTGCCTACCCCGCGATCGACGCTGCGCTCGAGCGCCTCGCGCCGCTCGCCCGGGAAACCGGCGTCGCGGTCGCGGCGCTGCACCGCTCGCATCACTTCGGCCAGGCCGGCGCGCACGCCGAGCGCCTCGCGAGCGCCGGCCTGATCGCGATCGTGTTCGGCAACACGCCGAAGGCGATGGCCTTCCACGGCGGCCGCCGCGCGATGCTCGGCACGAACCCGCTCGCGTTCGCGGCCCCGGCCGGCCGGGGCGGCCAGCCGCCGCTGGTCGTCGACCTGGCGCTGTCGGTCGCCGCGCGCGGCAAGATCGTCGCGGCGAAGGCGGCGGGCTCGCCGATCCCAGCGGACTGGGCGGTGGACGCGAACGGCCAGCCCACCACCGATCCCGCCGCCGCCCTGAACGGCACGCTGGCGCCGATCGGCGGCGCGAAGGGTGCCGCGCTCGCCCTGTTCGTCGAGGTGCTCGCCGCGGCGCTCACCGGCAGCCACTACGGCTGGGAAGCGAGTTCGTACTTCGACGACCAGGGCGGTCCGCCCGACATGGGCCACCTGTTCCTCGCACTCGACCCCATGCCACTCTCCGGCGGTGCGTTCGACGCGCGGATGGCGGTCCTGCTCGAAGCCGTCGCCGCCGAAGCGGGCGTTCGCCTCCCCGGTTCGCGCCGCCTCGCGGCGCGGGCGCGCGCCGCGCGCGACGGTGTCGCGATCCCCGCCGCGCTGCACGCCGAGATCGCGGGCCTCGCCGCCGCCCGCTGACCCGACCCAGACCGAGACCCCCCATGGCCACGATCGTGATCTCCGAGTTCATGGACGAAGCCGCGATCCGCGAACACCTCGCCGGCTTCGACGTGCTGTACGACCCGAAGCTCGTGGACGACCCGCCGCGACTGCAGGCGGCGCTCGCCGACGCGCGCGCGCTCGTCGTGCGCAACCGCACGCAGGTGCGCCCGGCGCTGCTCGCGCATGCGCCGAAACTCGAGTGCGTCGGGCGGCTCGGCGTGGGCCTCGACAACATAGACGTGGACGCGTGCCGGGCGCGCGGCATCGCGGTGTACCCGGCCACGGGCGCCAACGACCTCTCGGTCGCCGAGTACGTGATCACGGCGGCACTGGTGCTGCTGCGCCGCGCGTGGTACGCGACCGACGCGGTGATCGCCGGAAAGTGGCCGCGGATGGCGCTGATCGGCCGCGAGCTCTCGGGCCGCCGCCTCGGCCTCGTCGGCTACGGGGCGATCGCGCGCGAGACCGCGGCCCGCGCCCGTGCGCTCGGCATGACCGTCACCGCCTACGACCCGCACCTGCCGGCGGACCACGCCGCGTGGCGCGACGCGGAACGCGCGACGCTCGACGCCCTCCTCGCGAGCGCCGACGTCGTCAGCCTGCACGTGCCGCTGACCGACGAAACCCGGCACATGATCGGCGCCCGCGCGCTGGCGCGGATGAAGCCGGATGCGATCCTCGTGAATGCGGCGCGCGGCGGCGTCGTCGACGAGGCGGCGCTCGCGGCAGCGCTGCGCGCGAAGCGGCTCGGCGGCGCCGCGCTCGACGTGTTCGAAGCGGAGCCGCTCGACGCGGCCGGTGGCGCCAAGTTCGCCGGACTCGAGAACCTCATCCTCACGCCCCACGTCGCGGGCGTCACCGAGGAGTCGAACGTGCGCGTCAGCGCCGTCACGGCCGCCGCGGTCCGCCGCCATCTCGGCGGTGCCGCCTGACGCCGGCCCGCGGCGCGCGCGGTCGATGATCGGCACGGGACCGGCAGCCCGATGAGCGGAGCGGCAGGCACGGCACCCCCGGCGGGACTGGCCCCGCTGCTGCCGGGCTTCGCGCTCGCGGCGGCCGTCGCGGCCGGCGCGTTCGCGCTCCGGCAGATCCCGGTCTTCGCGGCCGTGAGCCCGCTGATGCTCGCGATCCTGCTGGGCATGGCGGTCCGCAACCTCGTCGGCACACCGGCGGCCGCGCACGCCGGCCTCGCCGCCTGCCTGCGGCGCCCGCTGCGCGCCGGCATCGTGCTCCTCGGCCTGCAGCTGACGCTCGCGCAGGTGCTCGAGGTCGGCGGCGCGGGCCTCCTTATCCTGATCGCCTGCACGGCCGGCACGTTCTTCTTCACGGTCGCCGCCGGCCGCGCGCTCGGCGTGGACCCGAAGCTCGCGCAACTGGTCGGCGTCGGCACCGCGATCTGCGGCGCGTCCGCGATCATCGCCGCGAACACGGTGGTCCGCGACCGCGACGGCGGCGTGCCCTACGCGCTCGCGGTCGTGACGCTCTACGGCACGGTCGCGATGCTCGCCTACCCGGTGCTGATGCACGCGGTCGGCCTCACGCCGCACGCGTACGGCCTGTGGGTGGGCGCTTCCGTGCACGAGGTCGCGCAGGTGGTCGCGGCCGGGTTCGCCGGCGGCGACGACGCGGGCGGGTTCGCGACGATCTCGAAGCTGACGCGCGTACTGCTGCTCGCGCCGATGATCCTGCTGCTCGGCTGGTGGGCGGTCCGCACCGCCCGCGATCGCGGCGAGAACGCGGCGCGCCCGCCGACGCCCTGGTTCGTGTTCGGCTTCCTCGGCATGGTCGCGGTCGCGAGCACCGGCATCGTGCCGCAGGCGGCGATGCCGCCGGTGGTGCTGCTGACGCAGGCGCTGCTCGCGGTCGCGCTCGCGGCCGTCGGCCTCGAGACCGACTTCCGGCGCATCGCCGCGCGCGGCTGGCGCGCGCTGCTGCTGGGCGGACTCGCGACCGCGTTCATCGCGGGCACGAGCCTCGCGCTCGTGCTCTGGCTCGAGAACGCGCCGTGAACGGCACGGCCTCCGCGCCCGTCGACCTGCTGATCGTCGGCGGCGGCATCAACGGCGCCGGCATCGCCCGCGACGCAGCGGGCCGGGGCCTGTCGGTCGTGCTGTGCGAGAAGGACGACCTCGCCGCGCACACCTCGTCGGCGAGCACGAAGCTGATCCACGGGGGCCTGCGCTACCTCGAGTACTACGAGTTCGGCCTCGTGCGGAAGTCGCTGCAGGAGCGCGAACTGCTGCTCGACGCCGCACCCCACATCATGTGGCCACTGCGCTTCGTGCTGCCGCACGCGCCGCACCTGCGCCCCGCCTGGATGATCCGCGCCGGCCTGTTCCTGTACGACCACCTCGCGCGGCGCAGGCGACTGCCGGGCTCCGAGGGCCTCGACCTGCGCCGCCACGAGGCCGGCCGGCCGCTGAAGCCCGGCTGGTCGAAGGCCTTCGCCTACTCCGACGGCTGGGTCGAGGACGCGCGCCTCGTCGTGCTGAACGCGGTGGACGCGCGCGAGCGCGGCGCGCGCATACTCACGCGCACGCGCTGCACGCGCCTCGTGCGCGACGGCGACGCGTGGATCGCGACGCTGACGCGCGCGGACGGCTCGACCGAGACCGTGCGCGCGCGCGGCGTCGTCAACGCCGCCGGGCCCTGGGTCGGGCAGTTCCTGAGCGAGTCCTCGCCGGTGCAGCCCACGCGCGGCGTGCGGCTCGTCAAGGGCAGCCACGTGATCGTGCCGAAGCTGTACGACCACCCGTACGCGTACATCTTCCAGAACGAGGACAAGCGGATCATCTTCGCGATCCCGTACGAGCACGACTTCACGCTGGTCGGCACCACCGACGTCGAGTACCGCGGCGACGCCGCGAAGGTCGCGATCGACGCGCAGGAAGTCGCCTACCTCTGCGAGCTCGCGAACCGCTACTTCGCGCGCGAGATCGCCCCGGCCGACGTGGTCTGGAGCTACTCGGGCGTCCGGCCGCTGCTCGACGACGACTCCGACGACCCGTCGAGCGTCACGCGCGACTACCGCTTCGAGCTCGACGTTCGCGGCCCGCCGCTCCTGTCGATCTTCGGCGGCAAGATCACGACCTACCGCCGGCTTGCCGAGGAAGCGCTGGTGCAGTTGCTGCCGCCGCTCGGGCTGAGCACGAAGCCGTGGACGCTCGGCGTGCCGCTGCCGGGCGGCGACCTGCCGGGCGCCGACTTCGAGGCCTACGTCGCCGCGACGATCGCGAAGTATCCTGCGCTCGACCCCGTGCTGCTGCGCCGCTGGGCGCGCGCCTACGGCTCGCGGCTCGAGAAGCTGCTCGGCGGCGCGACCTCGCCCGCGGAGCTCGGCGAGGAGGTCCTGCCCGGCGTGTACCGGGCCGAGCTCGACCACCTGCGGCGCGACGAGTTCGCGACCACCGCCGAGGACGTGCTCTGGCGCCGCACGAAGCTGGGGCTGCACCTGCCGCGGGCTGCGCAGGCGCGCCTCGACGACTGGCTCGCGCGCCAGCCGGCCTGAGCGGCTGCGGCGCGCCCGAGGAGGGGAATGCGCGTGTCGACCTACGTACTCGCCCTCGACCAGGGCACCACGAGCTCGCGCTCGATCCTGTTCGACCACTCGGGCGCGATCGTCGCGAGCGCGCAGCGCGAGTTCACGCAGCACTTCCCGCGGCCCGGCTGGGTCGAGCACGACGCCGAGGAGATCTGGGCGACGCAGTCGGCGACCATCGCCGAGGTGCTGGCGCGGGCGCGGATCGGCGCGGCCGACGTCGCGGCGATCGGCATCACGAACCAGCGCGAGACCACGGTGCTGTGGGATCGCGCGACCGGGCGGCCGGTGGCGCCCGCGATCGTCTGGCAGGACCGCCGCACCGCGGACGAGTGCGAGCGGCTGAAGGCCGCGGGCCACGAGGCCGACGTCACCGCCCGCACCGGCCTGCTGCTCGACCCCTACTTCTCCGGCACCAAGCTCGCGTGGCTGCTCGACCACGTGCCCGGGGCGCGGGCGCGCGCGGACCGCGGCGAGCTCGCGTTCGGCACGATCGACAGCTGGCTCGCGTGGCACCTGACCGGCGGCCAGGCGCACGTGATCGACGCGACCAACGCGAGCCGCACGCTGCTCCTCGACCTCGCGACCGGCGAGTGGAGCACCGACATGCTGACGCTGCTGCGCATCCCGCCGGCCGTGCTGCCGCAGGTCGTGCCGTCGTGTCTCGCGGGCGGCGCGGCGCCGCTCGCACACCTCGAGGGCCGCGAGATTCCGCTCGCCGGCATCGCGGGCGACCAGCAGGCCGCGCTGTTCGGCCAGGCCTGCTTCCACCCGGGCATGGCGAAGAACACCTACGGCACCGGCTGCTTCATGCTGATGAACACCGGCGAGGCGCCGCTCGCCTCGCGGCACCGGCTGCTGACGACGATGGCGTGGGACTACCACGGCCGGCGCTACGCGCTGGAGGGCAGCGTGTTCGTCGCCGGCGCGGTGGTGCAGTGGCTGCGTGACGGGCTCGGCTTCATCGAGCAGTCGGCGCAGGTCGAGTCGCTCGCGGCGACGGTGCCGGACGCCGGCGGCGTCTACCTCGTGCCCGCGTTCACCGGCCTCGGCAGTCCGCACTGGGACCCGTACGCGCGCGGCGCGATCGTCGGGCTCACGCGCGGCACGACGAAGGCGCACATCGCGCGCGCCGCGCTCGAATCGATCGCATTCCAGAGCGCCGAACTGCTGGAGGCGATGCAGGCGGACGCGGCGCGCCGGCTCGTGGAACTGCGCGTGGACGGCGGTGCGACCACCAACGATCTGCTGATGCAGTTCCAGGCCGACCTGCTCGGCGTGCCGGTGGTGCGACCGGCCGTCACGGAGACGACGGCGCTCGGCGCCGCCTACCTCGCCGGCCTCGGCGTCGGCTTCTGGCGCTCCACCGACGAACTGGCGGGCAACTGGCGCGTGGGACGCCGCTTCGAGCCCGGCCTGCCGCGCGAGGCCGCGGCGGAACGGATGGGCGAATGGAAGCGCGCCGTCGGTCGGTCGAGGGACTGGGCGCGCTGACGCGCCGCAGCACGCCGTGCGGCGAGCGCGCTGGACGCGGCGGCGCTCGTTGCGCCTCGACCGGCGCCCCCGTGCCCCCTGCGGCAATTCGTGACACGCTCTACTGTCCCGGGCGGAGCCGGCTGGGATGCTCCGTCTCCCTTCGCCGACAGTCGAGGTTCGACGCGTGGCGACGCAGGACCTGGATTTCGCCCCCTACGCGCAGATCCTGCGCGCGCTGCTGCCGCGCGCGCGAGGCATCTACCTCTACGTCGCCGACGGCGATCTGGCGTGGAGTTCCGAGGGCGCCGACTACTTCGACCTGCGTCCGGTGGTCGAGCAGTTGCTCGACGCGGCGCGCGATCCGGCCCACCTCGACCTCCGCGGCCGCCTCGCGATGATCGACGAGCTACCGGCGTGGTGCTTCCTGCTGCGTGACGAACTCGGCGGCGTGCTCGCAGTACTCGCGATCCTCGGCCGCGTCCCCGGCCGCACCGACGACCTGCCCGCGTTCGACGCCGTCGAACGCACGCTCGCGCCGCTGCTGGCGCTCGCGCGGCGCGAACTCGCGAGCCGCAAGCTGATCGCCGAGACCAGCCGCTTCAACCTCGCCGACACGCAGGAACTGCAGTGGCTGCTCGACGTGACGCACCTAGAGCCGCCGCGGGGCTCGGGCGCCGATCCGCTGCAGCCGCTGCTCGAGGCCTTCGCCGAGCGCGACGAGTGCGACGTGGTGCTGCTGCACGTGCCGGGGCGCTGCCTAGAGCGCGCGGCGACGCGCTCCCCGCTCGCGACGGCGGAGCTCGAACTGCTGCGCGGCCTCGTCGGCAGGCACCTCTACCGGATCGCGCAGTTGCAGCAGAAGACCCTGATAGTCAACAAGGTCCGCGAAACCGCCGCAGGCGGACTCGTGCCCTACCGCATCCTCTGCGTGCCGATCGCGAAGCGCGGCCAGGTGATCGGCGTCGCCGTGGCGTTCAACCGCGCGGCCGGCCGCCCGTTCGAGACCCGGGACGCGCGCATGCTCGAGCGGCTCGCGCCGCGCCTGCGGGAGATCGTCGACGTCCAGTTCGACGAAGCGACGGGCCTGCTGACGCGCCACGCGCTCGAAGAGCGGGCCGCCGCGCTGTTCGCGCGCGAGCCCGGTCGCCCCCGCGCCCTCGTCTACTGCGAGGTGGACCAGCTGCATCTCGTGAACGACCTGTTCGGCTTCGCCGCCGGCGACGCGCTGGTGGCCGCGGTCGCGGAGACCTGGCGCTCTCGGGAGCTCCCGCCCGGCAGCCTGACCGCGCGTCTCGACGGCGACCGTTTCGTCGCGCTCCTCGAGGACGCCTCCGCCGACCGCGCGCGCGCCTGGGCCCTCGAGGCGCGCGACGCGATCGCGCGGCTGCCCGCGCCCGAGCGGTGCGCCGTCCACCGCGTCTCCGCGAGCTTCGGCGTGGCCATGCTCGACCCCGCGCGCCCGCTCGAGCACGCGCTCGCCGCGGCCCGCTCGGCCTGCAAGGCGGCGAAGGACCGCGGCCGCAACCGCGTCGAGGTGTTCTCCGACACCGATGCGAGCCTCGTGCAGCGCCACGACGAGCTGCGGATCTACCGCGATCTCGTCGACGCGTTCCAGAACCGCCGTTTCCGCCTCTACGTGCAGCCGATCGTGCCGCTGTGGGACCCGTCACGGGCGCCCCGCTACGAGGTGCTGGTGCGCCTGCTCGATGCGCGCGAGCAGCCGGTAGCGCCGGAGCGTTTCCTCGCGGCCGCGAACCGGTACCAGCGCCTTGGCCAGCTGGACGACTGGGTGCTCGAGGAACTGACCGAGCAGCTCGGCCGCGCGCACGTCCGGCTCGCGGGCACGAGCGCCACGTTCGCGGTCAACGTGTCGGCGCAGGCGCTGGGGTCGCCCGAGTACCTCGAACGTGCCCGCGCGCGGCTCGCGCAGGCGCAGCTCCCGCCCGGCACGCTCGGGTTCGAGATCGCGGAGAGCATCGCGATCGGGCGGCTGCCCGAGGCCGAGCGCTTCGTCGCCGGCGCGCGCGAACTCGGCTGCAGCGTCACGCTCGACGACTTCGGCTCCGGCGCCTCGTCGCTCGCGCACCTGAAGTCGCTCCCCGTCAGCGCGCTGAAGATCGACGCGCGCTACGTGCGCGACCTGCTGACGCACGCGCGCTCGGAGTCGATGGTGCGCGCGATCCTGGACATCGCGCGGCAGCTCGAGCTCGAGACCGTCGCCGAGTGCGTGGAGACCCCGGAATGCGCCTCGCACCTCGCGACGCTCGGGGTCACGTTCGGGCAGGGTTACGCGCTCGCGGCACCGCGGCCACTGGGCGAGCTGCTCGACGAGCTGACGCGGAAGTCGGCGCCGAAGCTCACCGAGGCCGTCGCGCGCATCTCGCGTCCGGCGGCGGATCCCGGCGACGACCGCACGCCGGTGCACTGAGTCGAGTCACGGCGCCGCGGCTGCCCGGACCGCGCACCGCGTTGATGCGACACGCCTCGCGCGTCCGGGAACTTCCGGCATGCTCCGCCGGTCGCCACCGTCGGCACCCGCAGGAGTCCGTCCATGCTCAACCCGTATGCACTCGCCCTCGCGGCCGCGCTTGCGCTGGCCGCCCACGCCCCGCTCCAAGCCGCGCCCCCGCCGACCATCACCGAGGACGGCCTCCAGCGCGTCGAGAACCGCAACTTCGACCGGCTGTACCGCCGCCCGGGCGCGGACTTCGCGCCGTACACGAAGGTGCTGATCGCACCGGCGAACGTCTCGTTCCGCAGTTCGTGGAACCCGCGCGACTACGGGCGCTTCGGGCTGCGCCCCGACGAGGTGAACCGGATCCGCACGGAGCTCGCGGAACTCGTTCGGGAAGCCTTCGTCGAGGTCCTGAAGGAGGGTCGCTATCAGGTCGTCGACGAGCCCGGTCCCGACGTGCTCGAGGTGCACCCGGACATCGTCGATCTCGTGGTGAACGCGCCGCAGCCCCAGGAGCCCGGGCGCGTGCGCACCTACGTGCTGAGCGCCGGCGAGATGACGCTCGCGCTCGAGGCGCGTGACTCGGTGACCGGCACGGTGCTCGCGCGAGTGCGCGACCGCAAGCGCGACCCCGACACGGGGACGCTGAAATGGGCGACCTCGGCCTCCAACCGGGCAGACGCCCGGCGCGCGTTGCGTGCCTGGGCGACGCAGCTGCGCGGCGCACTGGACGCCGCGCGGATGCGCTGACGACGATCGATCCACACGGGCCCGGCGCCCGGTCGGCACAGAGGAGCGGACGATGGCACGGCATCCCGAATTCGAGGGCGACGACGTTCCCCTGACGCGCCGCGGCGTGCCGGTCGGCGCCCTCGCCACCGGTTTCGCGCTCGCGGTGCGTCCCGTGTCGGCCGCGACGATCACCACGGGCACCGACGGCCTGGCGGCGGGCGAGGTCCGGATCCCGACCGCGCGTTCGCGACCGGCTTCTGCTGGGGCGAGCGCATCACGTGGCTGTATGCCGCCCACAATCCGCGCGTCCGGGCGGGCGTCGCATGGTACGGGCGCGTGGTCGGCGAGCCTTCGGCGCTGACGCCGAGGCACCCGCTCGACGGCATCGAGAAGATGCGGGCGGCGCTCGCCATCGGGTCCACGAAGTCCGAGATCGTCGTGTACCCCGACGCCCCGCACGGCTTACATGCGGACTACCGTCCCACCTATCGGCCGGAACTCGCGAAGGACGGCTGGCAGCGCACCCTCGCCTGGTTCAGCACCCACGGCGGAACGCGATCCGGCGCACGCCGGCCGGCGTCAACCGGCGTGCTTCGATCGCGTTACCGGTCTCCGACAGCCCACTTGCACCGGCGCACCGCCGGCAGGAGACCCGCATGAAGCCTTCGATCCTGCGTTCCGCCCCCCCTTTCGCACTGGCACTCGCCGTCGCCTGTGCGCTCGGCACCGGCGCCGCCGCCGTTCCGACGTCCGCCGAAGCCCGCGACCGCCCGGCGCGCGCGGCCGACCGGGCGATGCCGCGCGGCGACTTCCAGCGCCATACCGAGCGTCAGCGCACCACGAACGGCCACGTCCGCAAGGACACGTGGACCGGCACCGACGGTCGCAACGCCTCGCGCGAAGCCGTGGTGGTCAAAGACCGGGACGCGGGCACGCGCACGCGCGAGGCGACCACCACGCTGCCCGACGGCCGCACGCGCTCGGTGAGCGACGTGGTCACGCGCACCGAGAACGGCTACACGCGCGACACGACGATCGTGAAGCCGAACGGCGCGACGCTCTCGCGCGACGTGGTCGCGACGCGCGATGCCGAGACCGGCAAGTTCACGAAGGACGTCACCGTAGACCGGACGCCGGCGCCGGCGCCGGCGCCGGCACCGGCGAACTGAGCGCGGCCGCGGACCGGGATTCGCCGGGTCCGCGGCTCCCACTTCCGCCGGGTGCGGCCCCGCCGCGCCCGGCGTGTTTCGCAGATGCGTCGGCCGTGTGTACTCTCCGTTACCCCGAGGAGAGCAACGATGGCCGCGCAAGCACTCGACACCCCCGACCTGCAGTCCTCGCTCGTAGCGCTGCTCGGTGCCGACCGGGTCGTACTCGATCCGGTCGAGCGTCACGCCGCGTCCGCCGACGTGTACTCGGAAGGCGCGACCTGCGCCGCCGTGGTCCGTCCCGCCGATACCGAGCAGCTCGCCGCCGCGGTCGCGTACACCACGCGCGCCGGCTACGCCGTCATTCCGCGTGGCGGCGGCCTCACGTACACGGGCGGCTACACGCCGCCGCACGAACGCAGCGTGATCGTGGACTGCGCCGGCCTCGACCGCATCGTCGAGGTCAGCGCCGACAACATGTACGTCACCGCGCAGGCCGGCGTGACCTGGAAGAGCCTGCACGCGGCGCTCGCGCCGCTGGGTTTGCGCCTGCCCTGCTTCGGTACGTTCTCCGGCGCGCGCGCGACGGTGGGCGGCGGCCTGTCGAACGGCGCGCTGTTCTTCGGCTCGGCGCGCTGGGGCACGGTCGCGGACTCGCTGCTAGGCCTCGAGGTCGTGCTCGCGGACGGCACGCGCCTGCATACCGGCCAGCGCGCGCTGAGATCGGCACAGCGGCCCTTCTACCGGACGTTCGGTCCGGACCTGACCGGCCTGTTCGTCCACGACGGCGGGACGCTCGGCGTGAAGACCGAGGCGACGTTTCGCCTGATCCGGGCACCGACGCACACGGGTTACCTGTCGTTCGCGTTCGGCTCGCTCGAGACCTCCGCTCGCGCGCTGTCGGAAGTGGCGCGGGCCGGGGTCGCCGAGGACGCCTACGTGCTGGACCCCTTGAGCACCCGCCAGAGCGTGGACGGCGCGGATCTCGCGCAGGCGCTGCGCACGCTCGGTGCAGTGGTCCGCGGCGGCTCGAACTGGCTGCAGGGTCTGAAGGACGGCGCGCGCATGGCCGCCGCCGGCCGCGACTTCGGCGCGCACGACGTGCACTCGCTGCACGTGGTGGCCGCCGCGCAGAGCGCTCCCGCGCTCGAGGCCGACCTCGAGGCCTGCCGCGCGCTCGCCGCGCAGTGCGGCGGCACCGAGATCCCCGCGTCGATGCCGCGCGCCGCGCGCGCGGACCTGTTCCCGCCGCCCAACGGCGTCCTCGGCACGACCGGCGAGCGCTGGGCGGCGCTGAATGCGAAGGTGGCGCACTCGGACGCGCTGGCGCTGGTCGCGGAGGGCGAAGCGCTGCTCGCCCGCCACGCAGCCGAGTTCGAAAAGCACGGCATCTGGACCACGCGCCTGCTGATCGCGCTGTCGAACCACTCGTTCAGCTACGAACCGGTGTTCCGCTGGCGCGACGCATGGCTGCCGATCCACCGGCGCGCAGCCGACCCGCGGCACCTCGCGAAGTTCACGGAGCCGCTGCCGAACCCGGCGGCTCGCGACCTCGTGCACCGGGCCCGCGCCGAGATGGTCGAGCTGTTCGCTCGCCACGGCGCCGCGTCGAACCAGATCGGCCGCACCTACCCCTACTTCGACCGGCTGGAGGCGCCGGCCGCCGAGCTGCTCGCCGCGCTGAAGCGCGCCGTCGACCCCGACGGCCGCCTGAACCCCGGTGCGCTCGGGCTCGGCGGGGGAGGCTCGGGGCTACCGGCCTGAACCCACGACCGCGGTAGAAACCACGACGCCGCCGCCCGCCGCGGCTGGCTACCTTCTGCGCCGGAGGCCGTAACGGTCAGGGTTACTTTCCGCAGAGGGGGAGCGCCGTGGAGATTCCGCTGCACCTGGTGCTGAAGTGGGCGCACATCGTCGCCATGGTCTACTGGCTGGGCGGCGAGTGGGGCGTGTTCCAGACCTCGTACAACGTCACCAATCCGCGGCTCACGCTGGACGAGCGTCGGCGACACCTCGAAACCGCGTACCGCATCGACATCCTCGCGCGCACCGGCATCATCCTGCTGCTGCCGCTCGGCTTCCACATGGGCTACAACCTCGGCGCCCACCCGTTCGCGGACCTCGTCGCGCCGGTCTGGATCGCGATGCTGACGTGGCTCGCGCTGACGTGGACCGCGTTCTTCATGCGCGAGACCGACCTCGGCATCCGGCTGACGAAGATCGACGAGCAGCTGCGCTACCTGCTGATCCCCGTGCTGTTCGTCAGCGCCACCTACTCCCTCGCGACCGGCTACCCGTTCGCCGCGGACTGGTTCTCGGCGAAGGTGCTGCTCTACTCGCTGATGCTCGTGATCGGGCTCGGACTGCGCTTCATCATGCGGCACTGGACCACGATCTTCCGCGAGATCGCGATGCACGGGCCGACGCCCGCGCTCGAGGGCCGGCTGCAGCGCGAGATCGCGATCGCGCGCGGGATGGCCTACGTCTACTGGATCGGCATCGGCACGATCGCGTTCATCGGCGTGGCGAAGCCGTTCTAGTTCGATTGCTCGCGGGGCCTGCCGGCGCCGCGAGCCCGCGTGGCGGGGCGGCGCCGCGCCTCGCTCCTGAAGGGCCCTTCGGCTCGCGCACGCGGTGCCGCTCGGCCGGGGGCTCGGATCGGCGAGCCGGGCCGCTGGCGGGCACTCCACCCGCACGAAGACTTCCCGTTCCCGGCTGGGCACCGGCGCCACCACTCTGCACGACCCGTCCCGCCGATGGACGCACGAGTTGCCGCCTTCGCAGCGCGGCACTGTCATCGGCCTGACGTCTGCGGCATGGTTCCACGTTCGAAGGCGCGGAGCTGCGTTCCGCGCCTTCGCCACGGATGAAGTCCCACACACCGGAACGTGAATGACGTCCACCCTCGCAGCGTTTCGTGCCGCCGGCCAGAGCCTCTGGCTCGACGCCGTGTCCCGCGGGCTGCTCCGGTCCGGCGAGCTCGCGCGTCTCGTGGGCGCCGGCATCACCGGCGTGACCTCGAACCCGACGATCTTCGCGAAGGCGTTCGCGGCGCGCGCCGACTACGCGCAGGACGTCGAGCGACTTGGGTCCACCGGGCTCGACTCGCAGGCCATCTACGAATCGCTCGTGGCCGTGGACATCCGCGAGGCCGCCGACCTGCTGCTGCCGGCATGGGGGCACAGCGAGCGCTGGGACGGCTGCGTCAGCGTCGAGGTCGCACCGCGCACCGCGCACGACGAGGCGGCGACGCTCGCGGAGGCGGAGCGCTGGTGTAGCGCGATCGCGCGCCCGAACGTGATGATCAAGGTGCCGGCGACGGACGCGGGGCTACGCGCGCTCACGGAACTGGTCCACCGCGGCAGGAACGTGAACGTGACGCTGATCTTCGGCGTCGAGCAGTACTCGCGGACGATCGACGCATGGCTCGCCGGCCTCGAGCGACGCCACGCCGAGGGCGCGGTGATCGGCGGCATCGCCTGCGTCGCGAGCTTCTTCCTGAGCCGCATCGACTCGGCGGTCGATCCGCGCCTCGAGCAGATCGCGCGTGAGGACCCGACCGCCGCCGACCTCGTTGGCGGGACGGCGCTCGACGTCGCGCGGCTCGCCTACGAGCGCTACCGCGCGCTCGCCGAGGATCCGCGGTGGATCGAACTTCGCCACGCGGGCGCGTCGGTGCAGCGCCTGCTTTGGGCCAGCACCGGCGCCAAGAGCGCCGCGTTCGGCCCGACGCACTACGTGGACCGCCTCGCGCTACCCGGCACCGTCAACACGTTGCCACCGGAAACGCTGGAGGCGGTGCTGCGCCAGGGCCGACCGAGCGGCGACACGCTCGTCCCGGCCGCCGAGGCGCAGCGGCGCCTCGCACGTCTCGCCGCGCTCGGCATCGACGCGGACGCGCTCGCCCGCGAACTGCAGCGGCAGGGCCTCGACAAGTTCGCGGCGTCGTACGCCGAGGCGGTGAGCGCCGTCGCGTGGCGGCACGCCGAGACCTTCCCCGACACTCCCGCCGCCCCCACCGCGCGTGCGGCGGCGGCGCGGGTCCCTCCCCCCTGAGCCCCGTGACTTCGGCGCACGCATGGACGCGCCCACACGCCAACCGCTCTCGAACCAGCAGAAGGCGCTGCTCGACGCCTACTGGCGCGCCGCCAACTATCTCTCGGTCGGCCAGATCTACCTGCTCGACAACCCGCTGCTGAAGGAACCGCTCAAGCTCGAGCACGTCAAGCCGCGGCTGCTAGGCCACTGGGGCACGACGCCCGGCCTCAACTTTCTCTACGTGCACCTGAATCGCGCGATCAGGGAACGCGGCACGCCGATGCTGTTCGTCACCGGACCCGGCCACGGCGGACCCGCGCTGGTCGCGAACGTCTGGCTCGAGGGTACCTACGGCGAGTTCTACCCGGACGTCTCCCAGGATGCCGAGGGCATGGGCAAGCTGTTCAGGCAGTTCTCGTTCCCCGGCGGCATCCCGAGCCACGTCGCGCCCGAGACGCCGGGCTCCATCCACGAGGGCGGCGAGCTCGGCTACGCGCTCAGCCACGCGTTCGGAGCCGCGTTCGACAACCCGCACCTGGTCGTGGTCGGCGTGGTCGGCGACGGCGAGGCGGAAACGGGACCGCTAGCGACCTCGTGGCACTCGAACAAGTTCCTGAACCCGCGCACGGACGGTGCGGTGCTGCCCGTGCTGCACCTGAACGGCTACAAGATCGCGAACCCGACGATCTTCGCGCGGATGCCGAGGGACGAGCTCGAGGCCCTGTTCGTCGGCTACGGCTACTCGCCACGGTTCGTCGAGGGCGAGGACTCGATGCCGCTGCACGACAGGATGGCCGAGACGCTCGATGCGTGCCTCGACGAGATCGCGGCGATCCAGCGTGCGGCCCGCGAGGGCCAGGGCGATTTCCAGCGGCCGCGCTGGCCGATGATCGTGCTGCGGACGCCGAAGGGCTGGACCGGCCCGAAGCTGGTGGACGGCAAGCCGACCGAGGGCCACTGGCGTTCGCACCAGGTACCGCTCGCGGAACTCGCGAGCAAGCCGGATCACCTGCGCCAGCTCGAGCAGTGGCTGAAGAGCTACCGCCCCGACGAGCTCTTCGACGCGAACGGCAGGCCGAAGCCGGAGCTCGCGGAACTCGCGCCGAAGGGCGACCTGCGCATGGGCGCGACGCCGCACGCGAACGGCGGCGTGCTGACGCGCGACCTGCGGCTGCCGGACTGGCGCCGGTTCGCGGTCGACGTGCGCACGCCGGGCCAGCCGATCGTCGAGAGCACGCGCGTGCTCGGCCGGTACCTGCGCGACGTGATGAAGCTCAACCTCGAGCGGCGCAACTTCCGGATCGTCGGCCCGGACGAGACCGCATCGAACCGTCTCGGCGACGTGCTGGAGGCGACGGGCAAGACCTGGCTCGACCGGAAGATCCCCACCGACACGGATCTCGCGGCCGACGGGCGCGTGATGGAGATCCTGTCGGAGCACACCTGCCAGGGCTGGCTCGAGGGCTACCTGCTGACGGGCCGCCACGGCTTCTTCTCGTGCTACGAGGCCTTCATCCACCTCGTCGACTCGATGTTCAACCAGCACGCGAAGTGGCTGAAGACCACGAACCGGATCGGCTGGCGTCGGCCGATCCCGTCGCTCAACTGCCTGCTGACGAGCCACGTCTGGCGCCAGGACCACAACGGCTTCTCGCACCAGGATCCCGGCTTCATCGACCACGTGGTCAACAAGAAGGCCGAGGTGGTGCGCGTCTACCTGCCGCCGGACGCGAACACGCTGCTCGTCGTCGCGGAGCAGTGCCTGATGAGCCGGCAGCTGGTGAACGTGATCGTCGCCGGCAAGCAGCCCGCGCCGCAGTTCCTCGATGCCGAGAGCGCGCTCAGGCACTGCCGGGCCGGCATCGGCATCTGGGATTGGGCGGGCAACGAGGACGACGGCGAGCCGGACGTCGTGATGGCCTGTGCCGGCGACGTGCCGACGCTCGAGACGCTCGCGGCCGTCGCGCTGCTGCGCGAGCACCAGCCGGGCCTCGCGGTGCGCGTCGTCAACGTCGTCGACCTGATGACGCTGCAGCCGCGGGAGGAGCACCCGCACGGCCTGTCGAACCGCGACTTCGACGGCCTGTTCACGCCGGACAAGCCGATCATCTTTGCGTACCACGGCTATCCGTGGCTGATCCACCGGCTGACCTACCGGCGGAACAACCACGCGAACCTGCACGTGCGCGGCTACAAGGAAGAGGGCACGACCACCACGCCGTTCGACATGGTGGTGCTGAACGACCTCGACCGCTTCCACCTCGTGATGGACGTGATCGACCGCGTGCCGAAACTCGGCTACCGGGCGGCGCGCCTGAAGCAGTACTGCCGCGACAAGCTCACCGAGCACCGCGAGTACATCGTGCGCCACGGCGAGGACCTGCCGGAGGTGCGCGACTGGGTGTGGCAGTCGGAGGGCGGGCGCGACGCGCAGGCGGCGTCGCGGCGCTGAGAGCCGCGCGGAGTGCACGGCTGCCCCGGAGCGCCGTCCGCGGGCGCCGTCCGCGGGCGCCGCCAGCGTGTGCGAGAGCCGCCGACCCGGCGGCGGGGTTGCGACTCAGGCGGCCGACTCGCGCCTCGCGGCGTACGCGCCGGCGAGTTCCTGCTGGCGGCGCGGCGGCACCGCGTCGTAGTGCCCGAAGCGCAGCGCGTAGGTGCCCTCGCCGCCCGTCAGCGATTTCAGGCGGATCTGGTAGTCGGTCAGCTCCGCGAGCGGCGCGCTCGCGGCGATGCGCACGCGCCCGCCGGCGAGCGATTCGTGGCCGCCGATGCGGCCGCGGCGGGTCGCGAGGTCGGCGGCGACGTCGCCCTGCGACGTGCTCGGCGCGAAGATCTCGAGCTCGACGATCGGCTCGAGCACCACCGGCTTCGCCTGCGCGACCGCGTCGAGGAACGCACGCTTGCCGGCCTCGACGAAGGCGACCTCCTTCGAGTCCACCGGGTGGTGCTTGCCGTCGTAGACCACGACCCGCACGTCCTGCAGCGCGAAGCCCGCGACCGAGCCGCGCTCCAGCGCCTGACGCACGCCCTTCTCCACCGCGGGGATGAAGGTGTGGGGGATCGCGCCGCCGACCACCTCGTCGACGAACTCGAAGCCCGTGCCGCGCGGGAGCGGCTCGACCCGGAGATACACCTCGGCGAACTGCCCGGCGCCGCCGGTCTGCTTCTTGTGCCGGTAGTGTCCCGGCGCCGGACCCGTGATCGTCTCGCGGTACGGCACCGACGGCGCGTGCGTCCTGACCTTCACGCCGTAGCGCTCGGCCATGCGTTCGAGCAGCACGCGGAGGTGCAACTCGCCCATGCCGTACAGCACCGTCTCGTTCTGCGCGGCGTGGTGCTCGAGCCGCACGCACGGGTCCTCGGCGACCAGCTTGTGCAGCGTGTCGGCGATGCGCTGCTCGTCGCCGCGGCGCTCGGGCTCGATCGCGAGGCCGTGCATGGCCGGCGGGAACGCGACCGACTTCAGGTGATGGTGATCCTCGTCGTGCGAGTCGTGCAGCACGGCGTCGAAGTGGAGTTCGTCCACCTTCGCGATCGCCACGATCTCGCCGGGGCCGGCGGACGGAATCTCCTGGGTCTCCTTGCCCTGCAGCCGGTAGAGATGCGCGAGCTTGATCGGCTTGCGACCGTCGCCGACGTACAGCGACTGCCCGGCGCGCAGCGTGCCCTGGTGCACGCGGACGATGCCGAGCTTGCCGACGTACGGGTCGACGACCACCTTGAACACGTGGCCCACGACGTGCGCCGCGGGATCCGGCACGACGGCGACCGGCTGGGCCTGCGCGCCTTCGCCCTTCATGAACGGCGGTGGATTGCCCTCCGTCGGGTCCGGCGCGAGCCGCGCGAACACCTCGAGCAGTTCCGGCACGCCCGCGCCGGTCTCGCCCGACGCGAAGCAGACCGGGACCAGGTGCCCCTCGCGCAGCGCCTTCTCGAACGCGTCGTGCAACTGGTCGAGGTCGAGCACCTCGCCCTGCTCGAGGTACACCTGCATCAGCGCCTCGTCGACCTCGACCACCTGGTCGATCAGCGCCTCGTGCGCGGCGGGCACCGCACCGAAGTCGGTGCCTTCGCCCTCGCGCTGGAAGAAGCAGTCGACCACGCGACGGCCGCCGTCGGCGGGCAGGTTCAGCGGCAGGCATTCCTTGCCGAAGGTCTCGCGCAGTTCGGCGAGCACGGCCTCGGGCCGCGCGTCCGGTGCGTCGATGCGGGTGATCACGACGAAGCGCGCGAGCCCGCGCTCCTGCGCGTAGGCCATCATCTGGCGTGCGGACGGCTCGACACCGTTGACGGCGCTCACGACCACGACCGCGGACTCGACGGCCTCGAGCGTCGGCAGCGAGCGGCCGACGAAGTCCGCGAGCCCCGGCGTGTCGACGAACTGCAGGCGCCTGCCGCGCGACTCGCACGCGAGCAGCGTGGCGTCGAGGGAGTGCTGCAGGCGTTTCTCCTGCGGGTCGAAGTCGGACGCGGTGGTGCCGCGCGCGATCGAACCGCGGGCCCGCAGCGCGCCTGCCGCGTGCAGCAGCGCCTCGGTCAGCGTGGTCTTGCCCGACCCCGCGTGGCCGACCAGCGCGAGGTTCCTGAGATCCCGGATAGTCTGTGCCATGCGGACGATCCTCGCGCCGCGCCGCAGGGCCGTTGATAGGCATCTTCCGTAAGGAATCGCCCGCCCCCGGCGGCAGGCACGGCGTGCGTCCGCCGCCCCCGTCGCCGGCTGCGGCGGACCGGGCGGCGACCGCCACCCGGTCCGTCGGGCACGGTGCGCCTCAGTGCGTCGAGGCACCCCGCAGGCCCGTCGCGGCACCCGTCGTCGCGGACGACGAGGTCGAGGCGCCCCCAGGGGTCCCACCACCCTCGATCATCCGCTTCAGGTTGCGCAGGTCCTCGGGCATGGTCGACTTCGGATCGCGGCGGAAGAGTTTCGCGACGACGTCGCCCAGCGCACCCGCCGGCGGGTGGTACAGCATGCGTACGGTGAGCCGCGTGCCGCCGACGCCGTCGTTCTCGAGGAGCAGCGTGCCCTCGGTGTCGACCGGCGAGCCCGCGATCGTGCGCCACGAGAGACTCTCGTTCGGAATCTCCGAGGTGATCTCGGACTCCCACTCGGCGGGGATGCCGGCGGGGCCGTCGACACGCCAGCGGTGCCGGCGCTCGCCGGTCGGCGTGATCTCCTGCACGTGCGACATGAACTGCGGCCAGGTCTCGATGCGCCTGACGAACTGCCACACCTCGGTCAGCGGCGCGTCGATCGTGATCGTCTCGTCGATCTCGATGCCGCTCTCGAGGTGTGCGCCGCGCTTCTGCCGCGCGGTCTGCGCGAGGATGTAGAGCCCGAGCGCGCCGAGCGCGAGGCCGAGCGGGCCGCGCCTCGCGAGACCGAGACCCGCCAGTCCGAGACCCGCGGCACCCGTGGCGATGCGCTCCGCGTTCTCGAACCCGAGTCCGGCGAGGCCCTGCATCCGGGTCTGCGCCTGCTGGCCGGAGCCCATCCCGCCACTCGAGGGGCCGGCGTCCCCGAGCGTCCCCGTCGAGCCGGGCGCACCGGTCGAGCCCGCCTTGCCGCGGGTCGAATCGCCGCGACTGCGCAGCGAGTCGATCCGCTGGCGGCCCTGGGCGGCCCAGTCCCGGGCGCGCGTACCGACCGTCTGGCTGGCGGAACTGATGCCCTGCCGGCTGCGCGCGTATGCGCTGCTGGCGCGCGCGCGCACCTGTGCGCGGCGCGAGGTGCCGCTGTCCGGATCGAGCAGGTACACCAGCGCCGACGCGAGTGCGGCGCCCGTCACGGCGCCGAGCAGGAAGCCGCCACCGCCGGTCGCCGCATCGGTTTCGCGATCGGAGTCGTAGTGCGCGTACTGCTCGTGGCTGGCGAGGTTTTCGTCGGTCTGTCTCATGATCCCGTCCTCGGCGAGTGGGTGAGTAATCGTGCGAGATCGGCCTTCGGCCCGGTCACTGCGCGCCGGGACTCTGCCGTGTGCGCGCACGTGCAGGAGGCGTACCGCCGCGGCGCCGCGAACCGCTTCGCGCCCGAGAAGCACCCCAACGGCGCAATCGCGCACGCGGGACGACCCGCCCTGCCGTGGAGAGTGGCCACCGGCAGAGACCGCCGCGAGCGTGGGCGCGCCGCTTGGCAATCCGTCGCGCGCACGCGCCTCGCGTCGCCCGGCGTGGCCGTGCGCGGTGACAGGAACTTGCGATCCGGTGGTGAGCGTTTCTGCCTCGGAGCATCGGACGGTCACCGCGATCGACGGGTTCCCCGAGCGCCTGCTGAAGGCACAGGAGAAGCTGGGCGCGATCCCGCTGGACTACGAGCCGACGAACGTCCTGAGCGCGCTGAAGACCGGGCAGACGCACGTGCACCGGTATCTGAAGCCGCTGCTCCGGCGCATCGAGAAGGGCGAGATCGACCCGACCTGGGTGATCACGTACCGGATGCCACTGGCGTACGCACCGCGCGCGTACCGGATGTTCCGCGACGAGCGGGACGAGTGCGTCGAGGTAGTGCTGAACCCCTGGGCGGGATCGGACGCGGCCGGGGGGCGCCCGCACGCCGCGCACTGAGCGCGGCGTCGGGTCACGCGAGCGTCCAGCCCTCGCGCGCGATGGGCAGACGCCGCACGCGGACGCCGGTCGCGGCCGCGATCGCGTTCACCAGCGCGGGCGCGATCGGCGGCAGGCCGGGCTCCCCGGCGCCGCCGAGCGGCGCGCCGGTGTCCACGAGTTCGACGTCGACGCGCGGCATCTCGCGCAGCCGCAGCAGCCGGTAGCCGTCGAAATTGCGGAGCGCGGGCACGCCGTCCTCCAGTGGGACCTCGCCCCACAGCGCGGCGGAGAGACCATAGACGATCGCGCCCTCGAGCTGCGCGTGCACGCCGCTCGGGCAGACCGGCGGACCGACGTCCGCGGCACAGACGATGCGCCGGATCGACAGCCGCCGGCTCCGCACCTCGACCTCGACGACCTGGGCGACTACGGCAGCGTACGACTCGCACAGCGCGATCCCGCGGCCGACGCCCTTCGGCGAACGCGTGCCCCACCCGGCCCGGCGCGCGCAGGCTTCCAGCACCGCGCGGTGCCGCGGCCGCTCGGCGAGCAGCTGCAGGCGGAAGCGCAGCGGATCGACGCGCGCCGCCTGGGCGAGTTCGTCGAGCAGGCATTCGACGAAGTAGCCGTTCTGCGAGTGGCCGACCGAGCGCCACATGCCGACCGGCACCGGGGTCGCGGTTTCGGCGGCGCCGACGCTCAGGTGCGGGATCGCGTAGGGCAGATCGGCGAGCCCCGAGACGAGCGAGCGGTCGAGCGGCGCGTCCGGACGCGGCGGCTGGCCGTACTTCAGGATCGAGGCGCCCGCGACGTCGATCGCGAGCGCGGCGAGCGTGCCGTCCGCGTGCAGAGCCCCCTGCATCCGCGCCGTGACCGCCGGACGGTAGTAGTCCTGCCGCAGGTCCTCCTCGCGACTCCACACGAGCTTCACGGGACGCCCAACCTGCTTCGCGACGTCGACGGCCTGCAGCACGAAGTCGACGAACCAGCGACGACCGAAGCCGCCGCCCGCGTAGGGCCGGATCACGGTCACGCGCTCGCGCGGGATGCCGAGGCGCGCGGCCACCGCGTCGCGGACGCGGACCGGCCCCTGCGCGGCGGTCCAGATCTCCACGCGATCGCCATCGATGCGCACCGTGCAGGTGGGCGGCTCCATCGTCGCATGCGCGAGGTAGGGCACGTCGTACTCGACGGCGATGCGCCGCGCGGCGCTGGCGAGCGCGGCCGGTGCGTCGCCGACCGCGTGGGCCGGCTGCCGGCGCGCGTCCAGCGTCGCGCGGCGGTCCCGCGCGAGCACGGCTTCGTCGAGTCCGGCGCGCGTCGGCGTCCACTCGGGCGCCGCCGCGACGAGGCCCTGCCGTGCGGCCCAGTAGTGCTCGGCGACGACCACGAGCGCGGGCGCGAGACCGGCGTCGGTCACGACGACGCCGACGACGCCGCGCACCGCGCGCGCGGCCGCGGCGTCGTGGCGGACCAGCGTCGAATCCCGCGCCGGCGCGTGGGCGAGCGTCGCCGTCAGCAGGCCCGGGAGCCGCACGTCGATCCCGTATTCGGCGCGGCCCGTCACCTTCGCAGGCACGTCGTGTCGCGGGATCGCACGCCCGATCAGGCGAAAGTCGGACTCGGGACGCAGACGCGGCGCGGCCGGCACCGGCAGTTCGGCGGCCCGCGCGGCGAGTACGCCGAAGTCGAGCGTGCGACCGGTGCCGGCGTGCACGACACGGCCGCCGGTCGCGCTGCACTCGGCCACCGGGCAGCCCCAGCGTTCGGCGGCGGCGGCGACCAGCAGTTCGCGACACGCGGCCCCCACCCGGCGCAGCACGTCCCAGTAGCCGCGCACGCTCATGCTGCGGCTGGTCGCCTGCATCTTCTTCATCGGATTGGACCAGATCTCGCCGGCGCCCGACAGTTCCACGCGCACGCGCGCCCAGTCCGCGCCCATCTCGTCGGCGACGATGGCGGGCAGTGACGCGGAGGTGCCCTGCCCCAGTTCCGCGTCGGGCGTCACGATGACGACCGTGCCGTCGGCTTCGACCCGAACGTAGGCGGCGACGAGCTCGGCCGTCGCAGGTTCGCCCGCCGCGCCGAGGGCCGGCGTGGCAGCGCTCGATGCGCCCGTGACGCCGGCCGCGCGCGACGCCGCCGGCCACGCGCCCGCGGCCAGCACGGCGCCACCCGACCACCCGAGCAGTTCGCGGCGAGTCAGCAGGCGCGAATCGTTCGGGCCGGCGCTCGCGGGCGCGTCGGCGATGAGGCGGGTCATCGACGGTTTCCTCGGTGGGAGGGAGCACGGCGTCGGGCGCCGGTGCGCGGTACGTTGTATTAGGATGCCGGCCGTGTAAAGCCGCGGGCGCCATCGGAAGCGCACGCTCCGCGCCCGCGGCGTGACGGAGCAGATCCTTGTCCCACTCGCCCGACCCGCCGCCGCCGGCGCGCGCTTCGACCGCGGCGCTGCAGGTGCGTGCCGCCGTGCGCGGACTGTTCGCGCGGCTCTTGGACCTGCTGGTGCTGGTGGCCGTGCTGCTCACGCTGCTGTTCTTCGCGCTGCGGCTCGCCGGCGACCCGAGCATCGTGCTCGCCGGCGAGGACGCCGATGCCGCGACGCTCGCCGAGATCCGCGCCCAGTACGGACTCGACCAGCCGCTGCCCGTCCAGTACCTGACCTATCTCGCGAACGTCGCGCGCGGCGACTTCGGCGATTCGCTCGCGACCGGCCAGCCGGCACTGCCCACGGCACTCGCCGCGGCACCGGCGACGCTGCTGATGGCCGGGCTCGCCATGGCCTTCTCGCTCGGGGTCGCGATTCCGCTCGGCGTCTGGCTCGGCGCCGGCGGCGACCGCGCCGGTCGCCGCGTCGTCTCCGGGTTCGTCGCCGTCGCGCAGGGCGTGCCCGGTCTCGTCGTGGCGCTGGTGCTGATCCAGGTGTTCGCCGTGATGCTGAACTGGCTGCCCGCGCTCGGGCACGCGCACCCGGTGCACTGGATCCTGCCGACGCTCGCACTCGGCTGGTTCCTGGTGCCGAAGCTGGTGCGGCTGGTACAGGCGAACGTCGCCGAGGCGATGCGCGAGGACTATGTGCGCACCGCCCGGGCGATCGGCGCGCACGGCGCGGCGCTGGTGTGGCGCCACGCACTGCCCAATGCACTGCTCGGTACCGTGGCGCTGGTCGCCGCGCAGCTCGGCTTCCTGGTCTCGGGCGCGGTGGTGATCGAGACGATCTTCGCGTGGCCCGGGCTCGGGCGGCTGCTCGTACAGTCCACGGTCAATCTCGATTTCCCGGTCGTGCAGGCGCTCGTGGTCGTGGTCTGCGTGCTCGTGTTCGCGGTCAACGCGGTCGCGGACCTCCTGTTCCGCGTACTCGACCCGCGGATCCGGGGCGGCGCTTGAGCACCGCACTGGCCGCCTCCTGGCTCCGGCGCGTGCCGGCCGAACTCGCGGCCGGTGCCGGACTGTTGCTGGCGCTCGCACTGCTCGCCCTGCTCGTGCCTGCCGCGACGCGCGATCCGGCGGAGATCGACCTGTACGCGCGCTTCGCTCCACCGCTCGCCCCGGGTCACCTGCTCGGCGCGGATCACCTCGGCCGCGACCTGCTCGCACGCGCCGCGGCGGGCACGCAGTGGTCGCTCGCGGTCGCCGCGGGCGCGACGGTGCTCGCCGCAGCGCTAGGCACCCTGCTGGGATTGTGGGCGGCCGCGAGCCGCGGCGTCGGCCGTCGCGTGCTGCTGCAGGTGGTGAACCTGATCCTGTCGTTCCCGAGCCTGATCGCCGCGATGGCGCTGATCGCGATCGTGGGCCAGGGCTACGCGACGCTCGTGCTGGTGCTCGGCACGATCACCTCGCCGGTGTTCGCCCGCGTGGTCTACGCCGAGAGCCTCGCGCTGCTCGAGCGCGACTACGTCGCGGCGGCGCGCACGTTCGGCGTGTCGCGTGCAAGGATGTTCGCGCGCCACGTGCTGCCGGGCCTGCGCCCGTCCCTGCTCGCGGTCGGCGCGTTCCACTTCGCCGACATGCTGGTCGCGGAGACGGCGCTGTCCTTCCTCGGCGTCGGCGCACCGATCGACACGGCGACCTGGGGCAACATGCTCTCGGACGCGCGCTCGTACCTGTTCCAGGCGCCGTGGATGCTGCTGGTGCCCGCGGGCGCGATGATCGCCGCGGTGCTGTGCGCGACGCTGCTCGGCGACGGCCTGTCGCGCCGGCTGCGTGCCCGGGAGTGGACGCGATGAGCGCGGCGCCCCCGGTGCTCGAGGTCGAGGACCTGTGCGTCGAGCTCGACGGACGGGACGGCGCAGCGCCGCGGCGGCTCGTGGACCGCGTGTCGTTCACCGTCGGCCCCGGCGAGGTCCTCGGCGTCGTCGGCGAGTCGGGGTCGGGCAAATCGCTCACCATGCTCGCGATCGCCGGCCTGCTGCCGCCGGGCGTCCGCGCCTCGGGCCGCGTGCGCCTCGCCGGCCGCACGCTCGACGGTCTCGACGACGCGGCGCTCGCCGCACTGCGGGGCCGGGAGTTCGGTTTCGTGTTCCAGGATCCGTTCGCGAGCCTGAACCCGGTGCGTCGCGTCGGCAGCCTCCTCGTCGAATCCGTGCTGCGGCACCGCGCCCTCGACCGGACGGCCGCACGGGTGCGGGCTATCGAGAGCCTGCGCGCGGTCGGCCTGCCCGACCCCGAGCAGCGGGTCGACCACTATCCGCACCAGTTGTCGGGCGGGCAGCGCCAGCGGGCGCTGATCGCGCTCGCGCTCGTCAACGGACCGCGGCTGCTGATCGCCGACGAGCCGACGACCGCGCTCGACCCCACGGTGCGGCTCGCGATCCTCGACCTGCTGGTCGCCGGCGCAGGCGAGCGCGGCACGGTGCTGGTCACCCACGATTTCGGCGTCGCGGAACGCGCCTGCACGACGATCGCGGTGATGTACCACGGCCGTCTCGTCGAGCACGGGCCCGCCTCGGCCGTGCTCGCGGCGCCGCGCCATCCCTACACGCGCGCGCTGCTCGACGCGGTACCTCGCTTCCACGGTCCGCCGCCGGCCGCGATCGCGGGCACGCCACCGTCGGGCCCGGTGCCGGACGGGTGCGCGTTCCGGGCCCGCTGCGCCCGTGCGGACGCAGCGTGCGCGGCCACGCCCGAGCCCGTCGCTCACGGTGCGGTCCGCGTGGCGTGCCACCACGTCGGCACATCGCAGATGGCGGCGGCAGGAGGCCAGGGTGCCTGAGCCGCTGCTCGCGATCGACTCCCTCGCGGTCGAGTTCTCGACCGGCGGCCGGCGCGTCACCGCCGTGCGCGACGTCTCGCTCGCGGTGCACGCCGACGAGATCGTCGGCCTCGCCGGCGAATCCGGGTCCGGCAAGTCGACGCTCGCGCGGGCCGCGATGGGCCTCGTGCCGGTGACGCGGGGCCGCATCCTGCTCGACGGCCGCGACGTCACGCACCTGGAGGACGCCGCGCGCCGCCCCGCCTGGCGGCGCATGCAGATGATCTTCCAGGATCCGAACGGCAGCCTGAACCCGCGACTCACCGTCGCCGAGAGCCTCGCGGAACCGCTGCATGCACCGCCGCGCGCGCCCGAGACGCGTCGGCGGATCGCTCGCCTGCTCGCCGAGGTCGGCCTGCCGCCGGAGGCGCTCGACCGCCGACCGCGGCAGTTCTCCGGAGGCCAGCGCCAGCGCATCGCGATCGCGCGCGCGCTCGCGGTCGAGCCCGACCTGCTGCTAGCCGACGAGCCGGTGGCCGCGCTCGACGTCAGCGTGCAGGCGCAGATCGTCGAACTGTTCCGCGCGACGCGACGCGCGCGCCGGCTCGCCATGCTCGTGATCGCCCACGATCTCGCGCTGCTGCACCACCTCGCGGATCGGCTGGTGGTGATGTACGCCGGCCGCGTCGTCGAGACCGGTCCGGCGCGCGCGGTGATCGCGGCGCCCCGGCATCCCTACACCGCGCTGCTGCGCGTTTCGTCCGGGCCCGGCGCACCGGAGACGCTCCGCGCGGCACTGCCGGGCGAACCGCCGTCGCCGGGCGCCGAGATCCGCGGCTGCGCGCTCGCGGACCGCTGCCCGCTGGCACGCGCGGCATGCCGCGACTCCGCGCCGGCCCTGCGGGAGTGGGCACCCGGACACCTCACCGCGTGCCACTTCCCGGACCAGCTCTACGCGGGCAAGGCACCATGATCGCGAGACTCGCCACGCATCGCCGTCACGCGCGCGCGGCGCGCGTCGCGACTGCGCTCGCCAGCGCGCTGCTCGCGAGTGCGCTGCTCGCGTGCGGCGTGCCGACGAGCGCGGCGGCCGTCGCTCGCGGCGACGCGCCGGCCCGCGCGACCGGGCCCGCAGTTGCAGCGCTCGCCACCGCGGACGGCCAGACTCCGCCCGTGCTCAGGGTCGCGATCAACCAGCTGCCGAGTTCGTGGGGCAACCCCTTCCAGGCCGACGGCACGCCGAACGTCTACGTCTGGTCCGCGATGTTCGACGGCCTGACGCGGCTCGGCGCCGACGGCGTCGTCGGCCCCGGCCTGGCCCTGTCCTGGCAGGCGCTGGACGAGCGACGCTGGCGCTTCGTGCTCCGCCCCGGCGTGCGCTTCTCGAACGGCGAACCGTTCGACGCGGACGCGGTGGTGGCGACCTTCCGCTGGCTCGCCACGCGCGAAGGCCGCGCGATGCTGATGGGCGCGCGGTTCCGCAACGTGGTCGCGGCCACGGCGACCGGGCCGCTCGAGGTCGAGCTCGCCACGGCACGACCGGACCCGGTGCTGCCGCAGCGGCTCGCGACCCTCGCGATGGTCGCGCCGCAGGCGTGGGCGCGGCTCGGCGTGAGAGGCTTCGCGCTGCGACCCGAGGGCACCGGCCCTTACCGGCTCGTGGACTGGGGACAGGAAAGCCGCGTTGCGCGGCTGGTCGCGAACCCGGGCGCCTTCAGGCGGGCGCGGCTCCCGCGTCTCGAGATCTACGAGTTGCCGGAAACGGCGGCCCGCGTCCAGGCGCTCGTCAGCGGCGACGTGGACCTCGGCATGGTCGGCATGGACGACACCGACATCCTCGCCGCGCGCGGCCTGCGCACGGCGCTGGCGCCGTCGATGCAGGTGATGTCGATCGGCTTCGTGACGCACGGCCGCCCCGCCTCCCCGCTCGCGGACGTGCGGGTGCGCCGCGCGCTCAATCTGGCGGTGAACAAGGCGCCGCTCGCCGAAGTGCTGCTGCGCGGGCACGCGATGCCGACCGGCCAGCCGGCCTCGCGGGTCACCCACGGCCACGATCCGTCGATCGAGCCGTATCCCTACGACCCCGAGGCCGCACGACGCCTGCTCGCCGAGGCGGGCTGGCCGCGCGGATTCCGCCTGCGCGTCGACGTGGTGCCGAACGCGATGCCCTCCGACACGCTGATCTACCAGGCGGTGGCGGCCGACCTGCGACGCGTGGGCGTCGAGGTGGACCTGCGCGCGGTGACCTTCAACGAATGGCTGCGGCAGTTCGTGACCGGCAACTGGCGCGCGGACGCGGCCGGCATCACCTGGAACTCGGCGGCCTACAACGACGTGAGCCGGGCGATGGAGAACTTCTCCTGCCTGAAGCCGAACCCGTACTTCTGCGAGCCTTCGCTCACGCCGCTGCTGGAGGCAGCCGCACGCACGCCGGAGCCGCAGCGCGGCGCGATCCTGCGCGAGCTGTCGCGACGCTTCCACGCGCTCGCGCCGGCGCTCTTCCTCGTCGAGCAGCTCGACCTGTTCGCGTACCGGCCGGAGTTCGCCGGCGTGCGGCTCGTCGGCCGCGTGCCCGCCTACGAGGAGATCGTACCCGCGCGCCGCACGGCCGGCTCGCCGGCGCCGGGCGGCGGCCGCAGCCAGGCACGCAGTTCGTCCGCCTCGCGCGACAGCGGCATGCCGGCCCGCCAGACCGCGAAGTAGCCGTAGCCGTCCTGCACTTCGACGTCGAACAGGCGCACCAGCCGCCCGGACTGCAGGTCGTCGAGCGCCAGCAGTCGCCTCGCGAGCGCGACGCCCTGGCCCTCCCGCGCGGCCTGCAGCAGCAGCGCCGAATCCGAGTAGGTGACGCCGTGAGCCGGCTCGGCCGCGCGTACGCCGGCCGCGCGCAGCCACGCCGACCAGGCCTGCCACGCGTGCCGCAGCAGCATCGCGCGCTTGAGGTCGGCCGGCTGCTGCAGCCCGAGCCGCGCCCGGTACTCGGGCGCGCAGACCGGGAAGAGCACTTCGTCCCAGAGGCGCTCGCTCGAAGCGCCCGGCCAGTCGCCGGGACCGTAGCGGAGCGCGAGATCCACGCCGCGATCGAGGAAATCGTCGAGGTCGGCGACGGAGCGCACCTCCACGTCCACCTTCGGGTGAGCGGCGATGAAGCCCCCGAGACGCGCCATCAGCCAGCGCGTGCCGAGCGCGGGGTGCAGGCTGAGCACGAGTCGCGCGCGGCCGCGGCCGCGCGGCCGCTCGAACGCGCGATCGAGAATCGACAGCGCCTGGCGCACCTGCGCGACCAGCGCGACCGCCTCGGCGGTCGGCAGCATGCCGCGACCGTGCCGGCGGAACAGGGGCACGCCGAGCCGCTCCTCGAGTTCACGGATGCTGTGGCTGACGGCGCCGTGCGTCAGCCCGATCTCCTCCGCCGCACGGGTGTAACTGCCGTGGCGCGCGGCGGCCTCGAACGCGAGCAGGGTACGGAGCGACGGCAGTTGCATCCCTTTAATGTGAATTCAGCTCACAATGGCTGTCAATGGATTTCGACCCGTTGTCGGGATCTCTGCGCCCACAATCGGTCATGCTCGGTCCCGTCCGCGCCGTCACCCTCGTCGTCCGCGACCCGCACGCAGTCGCGGCGGCGTACGCGTCTGTGCTGGAGTACCGCCTCGTCGCCAGGGGGACCGTATCTGCCCCGCTCGCCGCCGCCTGGGCTGCGCCGGCCGCGGCCGGGCGCGACTGCCTCGTGCTCGGGCCGCGCAGCGGCGAGCCCGTCTGGCTGCGGCTGGTGGCCGCGGCGGCCCACGCCCCGTCCGCGCCGGCGCTCCGCACCCACGGCTGGAATGCGAACGAGATCCTCGTCGAAGACCCCGACGCGATCGCCGCGCGCTGCGACGGCGTACTGTTCCGGGTGATCGGCGCGCCGGCCAGCCTGACGCGCTTCCCGATGATCCGTGCGATGCAGGCGCTCGGCCCTGCCGGCGAGTGCCTCTACTTCACGCGCGTGGGCCCGGGCTCGGGTCTCGACCTCGCGAGCGCCCGCGGTTTCGTGGACCGCACGTTCATCGTCGTCGTCGGCGGCGCGGATCTCGCCGCGCTGCTCGCGTTCTACGGCTCATTCGGCAACGAACTCGATCCGCCGGTGCGCACGCCCGTGCGCGTGATCTCGAGCGCGCACGGCCTGCCGGCCGACACGCTCCACGGGCACGCGCTCGTCAAGCTCGGTGCCGGCACGCTCGTCGAACTCGACGAGTACCCGCCGTCCGCCCGCCCGCGCGCGGCGCCGGAGGGCGACCTGCCGTGCGGGTACGCCATCGTCACGTTCGGCGGGCGCGCGCCGGCACACCTGCCGCCCCTCGGGCCTGCGGCACCCTGCGCACTGCCCGGCGCCGAGCACCAGCCGGCGCTGACGTACCTCGGCCCCGCCGGGGAGCGCCTCGAACTGCTGGAGGCCGCATGACCCCCTCCGCCCTCGAGGCCCGCGCGCGCATCGCGTTCGCGCTGACGCTGCGCCGCCGCTGGGCCGACACGCTGTACCCTGCGCTCAGGCGCGACTACGACGCGGCGACCCGGGAGCGCCCGCCCACCACGCCGTTCGAAGCGGCGACTGCCGCGCGCACGCTGCCGCTGTACCGGTGGTTCGCGTGGTGCGAACGCGGCGCACAGAAGATGCTGTGGCGCGCGGCCGGCGATGCGGTCGCCGCGCTGCCGCCGGTCGCGGCGCGGCCGGTCCCGATCGAGGACACGGCGCCTGAACTGCCCGCGTGGTACGCGGACTGGGACATCCACCTGCAACCGGGCGGGCTCGCAGCGCCCGATGCCGGGCGCCTGTACGAACTGGGCGCCAAGCTCGTGATGCTCGGCGCGAACGACGGCTGGGAATTCCACCGGCTGTTCGTGCGCACCGCGGTGCCGAAGCGCGACTACCGCCGGATCGTCGATCTCGGCTGCGGCTTCGGCAAGTCGACGTGGCCGCTCGCCGAGGCCTTCCCGGCCGCCGAGGTGATCGGCGTCGACCTCTCGCGGCCCTGCCTCGAGCGTGCCGCGGAGCGGGCGGGCGAGCTCGGCCTGCCGGTGCGCCTCCGGCACGCGAGCTGCGACTCGACCGGGCTGCCCGCGGCCAGCTGCGATCTCGTGACCGCGACGATGCTCGTGCACGAACTGCCGGTACCCGTGCTCGAGGCGACGTTCGCCGAGGCGGCGCGGCTGCTCGCGCCCGGCGGGCAGCTGCGGATCCTGGATTTCCAGCGCACCGGCGAGCCGTTCCGCGACCTCGCGATCGAGGAGCACGGCGCCCGCAACAACGAGCCGTTCATGCCGCCGATGCTCGCGGCGGACCTCGCCGGAATGGCCGCGCGCGCGGGTCTCGCGAACGTCCGCTGGGTCGCCTTCGACGAGCGCGGCGCGGGCAGACTGCCCACGCTCGAGTGGCCCGCGCGCGCCGAGTGGCACTTCCCATGGGCGGTGCTCGAGGCGGAGAAGCCGTCGTGAAGGAACTGCGCCTGCTGCCCGCGGACTCGCTGGACTCGCTGGCCGGCCTCGTGTTCGAGCTGGCTGCGCAGCTGCACGTCGAGCGCGTGCGCCGCGCCGCGCTCGAGACCGTGCTCGAGCGACGCGGCCTGTGCACGCCCGACGAACTGGCGTCGCTCGCGGACGACCCGTCGTTCGCCGCGCGGTGCCAGCCGGCGCTGGACCGCTCGCTCGAAGGACTGCTGCGCGTGCTCGCCGAGCGCGACGATGCGCGCGCCCCGCTGCGCGGGACCTCGGAGGACTGAAGCCGTGGCACGACCGTGGATCGAGTTCGTCCAGTCGCAGTGGCTGCCGTGGGAGACGGGCCGCCTGCCGCACGCCCACCCCGATGCCGAGGTGCGGACGCTGAGCGTCGACGACGAGGACGGGTCGTGCAGCCTCCTGGTCCGCTACGAGCGGGCCGCGACGCTGCGCGGCACGCGCTCGCTCGCGGCCGACGAGGAGTTCCTCGTGCTCTCAGGCGAACTGACGCTCGGCGAGGTCCGCTACCCCGGGATGAGCTACGCGTACCTGCCGGCCGGGCGTGCGGCCGATGGGCTCGCCGCCGCCGCCGGCACCGTGCTGCTGGTCTTCTACTCGCGCGCACCGCTCGCCGGCGCGGAACGGCCCGTCGATCCCGCGCGGGTGATCGAGCGGGTGAACGCGTTCGAGGTGCCCTATACGGGCAACTTCCACCCCGAGTTCCCCGCCGGCGCCGGGCGCAAGTGGCTGCGCAACGACCCGGTTACGGGCGAGCAGTCGTGGCTGCTCGGCACTCTGCCGCTGCGGTGGGCCGAACGGGCCGAACTGCACCCCGTGATCGAGGAGATGTACCTGATCGCCGGCGAGGTGCACGGCAACCGCGGAGTGATGCGACCGGGCGCATACTTCTGGCGGCCGGCCGCGCAGGCACACGGGCCCTACGGCTCGATGACCGGCAGTCTCTACTTCTTCCGCACCAAGGGCGGTTCGCTCAAGACGCAGTACGTGGACACGGGCCGGCCGTTCCGCTGGTGGCCCGAGTACGACCCGGTGCTGCCGGAAGGACTCCGCGCGATGGCGGATTCGCCGCCGTCGGGCGCGCGCTGCTGGTGACCCGGCTCACCGCATCCCGACTCCGCATCGATCGACGATCACTAGAACAGGGGGCAACGACGATGAAGTTCAACGCTCGACTCGCCGCCGCCGTGCGCGGCTCGCTGGGACGTCGGCTCGCCGGCGCCGCCGGCGCGACGCTGGTCGCGGCACTCGCCGCACCCGGCACGGCCGCGGCCGCCACGCCGGCCGCCGCACCCGGTGGCCTCGAGGAGGTCACGGTGACGGCGCAGCGCCGCGAGCAGACGCTGCAGGAGGTGCCGATCGCCGTCTCGGCGTTCACCGAGACCGACCTGCAGATCCGCCAGATCAACGAGACGCTCGACCTGATCCGCAACATCCCGAACCTCGCGGGCAACGCCAACGTCGGCGTCGGCACCTCGAGCGCCTACTACCTGCGCGGCATCGGCAACGCCGAGTCGATTGCGACCTTCGACGTGCCGGTCGGCACCTACGTCGACGACGTCTACATCTCCCGCCAGAACGCCAACAACTTCGCGCTGTTCGACGTCGAGCGCATCGAGGTGCTGCGCGGCCCGCAGGGCACGCTGTTCGGCCGCAACACCACCGGCGGCGCGATCAACGTCGTGATGAAGAAGCCGGGCACCGAGTTCGGCGGCTTCGCCGAGGTCGGCTTCGGCCGCTTCGAGATGCGCTCCGCGCGCGCCTCCGTCGACATGCCGGTCTCCGACCGCGTGCTGACGAAGCTGTCCGCCTACCTCGTGCAGGACGACGGCTGGGCGACGCAGGTGTCCACCGGACGCAAGTTCAACGCGCGCGACTCTCTCGGCGTCCGCGGCGCGGTGCGCTTCCTGCCGACCGACGCCCTCACGGTCGACCTCGTCGCCGACTACGTCAAGGACGACAACGTCAACTTCCTGAACGTGGTCGGTCCCGGCGACGACCGCGTCGTCAACAACCGGATCGAGCAGGGCGCGCTCGTCGGCCTGATGACCGGCCGCAAGGCGACGCTGCCGCCGGACAACCTCACCGAGACCGTCTCGGCCTCGCTGAACGTCACCTGGGACCTGGCCGACGCCACCTTCCAGTCGATCACCGGCTACCGCGACACCTCGCAGGAGTTCCTGATCGACTCCGCGGGCGAGCTGCCGCGCGTGACGACCGCCCGCGGCTTCAATCCGCTCGCGAACATCGGCTCGCACGAGCAGTTCTCGCAGGAGTTCAAGCTGAACGGCGTCGCGCTCGACGGCCGGCTGAACTGGGTCACCGGCCTGTACTACCTGACCGAGGACAACGTCACCGACTTCGGCAACGGCTCGACGAACACGATCACCGGCGTGTTCGCGATCACCGCCGACCGGACCATGAAGAACGGCCTCGACACCTACGCGTTCTACGCGCAGGGCGACTACGACCTCTCGGAGCGCCTGACCGCGACGATGGGCGTGCGCTGGACCGAGGAGAAGAAGGACTTCACGATCGACCGCAACCCGGGCGCGCTCGGCGCCGCGATCAGCACGGTCGCGATCCAGAACGCCGGCATCCCGACCCGCGTCAACGAGTCCGTCGTCACGCCGCGCTTCGCGCTCGCCTACCAGATGACGCCCGACGTGATGCTGTTCTACTCGAGCACGCGCGGCTTCAAGTCGGGCGGCTGGCCCGCGCGCGCGGTGGCGAACAACGCCTTCGTGCCGTTCAAGCCCGAGAAGGTCTGGTCGCACGAGATCGGCCTGCGCGGCGACTTCCTCGACAGCCGTCTGCGCCTGAACGCGACCGCGTTCTACGCGCTGACCAACGACATCCAGATCCCGGCGCGATTCGAGTTCAACGGCGTCTCGATCTCCACCACCACGAACCCGGCGGACCTCAAGAACGCCGGCGTCGAGGTGGAACTCACCTGGGTGCCTGTCGACGACCTGCAGATCTCGGCCTCGGTCGGCCTCCAGGACGCCAAGTACACGGACGTGTCGGCGAGCGTGCAGGCGCAGGCCGCGCAGTGCCGGGCGGGCGTCACGGCGCAGTGCGACCTGAACTTCGTGGACCAGCGGGGCAACATCGCCAGGCCGGTGCGCGCGCCGGACACGACCGCGTCGCTGGTCGCGAGCTACGGCCTGATGCTCGGCAGCGTGAAGGTCACGCCGTCGGTCACGGTGAACTACACGAGCGACTACGCGATTGGCACCTCGGGCAGCCCGACCAGCACCCGCGGGCAGTGGACGCGCTCGACCACGCTGTTCAACGCCGGCGTGAACATCGAGCCGACCACGATCCCGGGCCTGTCGTTCTCGGTGGACTGCCGGAACTGCTCGGACAAGGCCTACGCGGTCTCGTACCTGCCGCCGTTCGTCTACCTGGACCGCCCGGGCTCGTGGAGCGTGCGCGCCCGCTACCGGTTCTGAGGCCGGAGCGTGCCGGGGCGCCAGTACGCACGCAGGTTGCCGGGGGCCCTCGCGTGGCTCCGGGATCTCGTGGTGCTGGTCCTCGGCACGCTGACGCTGCTGTTCTTCCTGCTCCGGCTTGCCGGAGATCCCGCCGTGGTTCTGGCGGGACCGGATGCGACGCCGGAGCAGATCGCGGAGGTGCGCGCGGAACTTGGGCTGGACCGCAGCCTGCCCGCGCAGTACCTCGCCTACGTCGGCAACCTGCTGCGGCTCGACTTCGGCACGTCGCTCGCCGACGGCACCCCGGCGCTCGCGAAGGTGCTGACCGCCTATCCCGCGAGCCTGCTGCTCGGCGGACTCGCGATGGCGCTGACACTCGCGATCACGATCCCGCTGGGCGCGTGGCTGGGCGCGCAGCCGGGCGGCGCGACCCGGGGCGGCGCACGGGCGGTGCTGTTCGCGCTGCAGGGCTTCCCCGGCTTCGTGATCGCGCTGCTGCTGATCCACGTGTTCGCGATCGAACTGGTCTGGCTGCCGGCGCTCGGCCATTCCGGGCCGGCGTCGTGGATCCTGCCGGCTGTCTCCGTCGCGATGTTCCTCGCGCCCAAGCTCGCCCGCATGATCGAAGCCAACGTCGGCGCGGCGCTGTCGTCCGGCTACGTGCGCACCGCGCGCGCGATCGGCGCCAGCGAACGCGAGGTGCTGTGGCGCCACGCGCTGCCGAACGCGCTGCTCGGCGCAATCGCGCTGGTCGGCGCGCAGTTCGCGTTCCTCGTCACGGGACTCGTGATCATCGAGACGATCTTCGCTTGGCCCGGGATCGGCTGGCTGCTGGTGCAGTCGACCGTGAACCTCGACTTCCCGGTGATCCAGGCGATCACGCTCGTGGTCGTGATCACCGTGTTCCTGGTCAACTCGGCCGCGGAGTGGCTGCAGCGCCGCGCCGACCCGCGCACTCGGCCGCGTGCGGTCGCGCCGGCGCCGGCGCCGGAGGCGGCCCCATGAGCGCCGTCGCGCCGTCCCGCACGGCCCCGGTGCCGGCTGCACCCGCTGCGTGGCGCGGCTGGCTGCCGCGCTGGGAGATCGGCGCTGGCCTCGTACTGGTGGTCGGGTTCGCGGCACTCGCGCTGGCGGGCCCCGCGCTGTTCGACGTCGACCCGCGCTACGTGCGGCTCGACGCCCGGCTGCTGCCGCCGCTGTCCGAAGGGCACACGCTCGGCACCGACCAGCTCGGGCGCGACCTGCTGGCGCGGCTGCTAGCTGGGCTCCGCTGGTCGCTGGCCACCGCGCTGTGCGCCACGCTGCTCGCGTTCGCGATCGGCACGACGCTCGGACTGCTCGCGGCGCGGGGAGACTCGTGGCTCGCGACCGCCATCCGGCAGGTCACCGCCTTCGCGCAGTCGTTCCCCGTGTTCGTGCTGGCCGTCAGCCTCGTCGCGGTGCTCGGCAACGGCTTCGTCGCGGTGGTCGCGATCCTGGGGCTGGTCACCTGGCCCGTGTTCTGCCGCGTCGTGATCGCGGAAGCCGGCAGCCTGCTCGCCCGCGAGTACGTGCTCGCGGCCGGCATGCTCCAGATGAGCCCGTGGCGGCTCTACACGCGCCACGTGCTGCCCGGCCTGCTGCCCAGCCTGTCCGTTCTCCTCGCGTTCCACTTCGGCGACATGCTGATCGCCGAGAGTGCGCTGTCGTTCCTCGGCATCGGCGCACCGCTGGGCTCGTCCACCTGGGGCAGCATGCTGAGCGAGAGCCGCGCTTATCTCGTGTCCGCGCCGTGGCTGCTGCTCGTGCCGGCGGCTGCGGTCGTCCTGCTGGTCACCGCGGCGAACCTGCTCGGCGACGGCCTGCGCCGGAGGTACCAGTGAGCCCCGTCACGGCCTCGGCGATCTCGCCCGCACGCGACCTCGCACCGGCGCTGCTGGAAGTCGAGGCCCTGTCGCTGCGCGTCGCCGGCCTGCACGGCCGCGCCCTCGTCGAGGACGTCTCGTTCCGCGTCCGCGCGGGCGAGGTGCTCGGCATCGTCGGCGAGTCCGGCTCGGGCAAGACCCTGACCGCGTTCGCGATCGCCGGGCTACTGCCCGACGGCGTCGCGATCGCCGGCGGACTGCTGCGGCTCGGCGCGCGGGACCTCGTGGCGCTCGGCCCGGCCGGACGTCGCCGGCTCGCCGGCGACCGCATCGGCTTCGTGTTCCAGGACCCCATGTCCTCGTTCAACCCGGTGCGCACCGTGGGCTCGCTGCTGGTCGAATCCGCGCGACGGCATCGCGGACTCTCGGCGCGCGAGGCCCGCGACTGCGCGGTGCGCGCGCTCGCGGACGTGAAGCTGCCGACGCCGGAACGACTGGTGGATGCTTACCCCCACGAACTCTCGGGCGGCCAGCGCCAGCGTGCGATGCTCGCACTCGCGCTGCTGAACGCCCCGGAACTGCTGATCGCCGACGAGCCGACCACAGCGCTCGACGCGACGGTACAGATGCACGTGCTGCAGTTGCTGAAGAGCCGCTCCGCGGGCCGCGCGACGATCCTCATCACCCACGACCTCGGCGTCGCGGCCTCGGTCTGCGACCGGATCCTCGTGCTGTACCGCGGCCGTTGCATGGAAACCGGTCCGGCGGCCGAACTGCTCGCGCGACCTCGCCATCCCTATACGCGGATGCTGCTCGACGCGGTGCCGTCGCTCAGCCATCCCGAGCGCGAGTTCCGCCTGCGGCACAGCCCCGCGGCGACCCGCGCGCTCGCCGACGGCTGCGTCTACGCGCCCCGCTGCGAGCGCGCCGTCGAGCGCTGCGCGACGCGGCCGGAGTGGTCGCTGGAGCCGGAGGCCGTGGCCTGCTGGAATCCCCAGGAGGGCCGGTGAACGCCCCGCTGCTGGAGGTCCGCGGACTCTCGGTGACCTACCGGGGCGACGGCCGCGAAGTCCGCGCGCTGCGCGACTGCTCGCTGTCCGTGGCACGCGGCGAAGTGCTCGCGCTCGTCGGCGAGTCGGGGTCGGGAAAATCCACGTGCGCCCGGGCGGTAGCAGGGCTGGTCGCGCCGGACGCCGGCGAGATCCGCTTCGACGGACAGGACCTGCACGGCACGCGCGGCGAGGCCGGACGCCGGCTGCGGCGTCGCGTGCAGATGGTGTTTCAGGACCCTGACGCGAGCCTGAATCCCCACCACCGGGTCCGCGCGATCGTGGCCGAGCCGCTGATCGTCACCGACCGCGCGAAGGGGCCCGCGCTCGAAGCCCGCGTGCGCGAACTGCTCGACCTCGTGCATCTCGATCCCGCGCTGCTCGAGCGCCGGCCGCGCGAGCTCTCGGGCGGGCAGAAGCAGCGCGTCGCGATCGCGCGCGCGCTGGCGGCGGAGCCGAGCCTGCTGATCGCGGACGAGTCGCTCTCGGCGCTCGACGTCTCGACGCAGGCCGTGATCGCGGCGTTGTTCCGCGAACTCCAGCAGCGGCTAGGTCTCGCGATGCTCTTCATCTCCCACGACCTCGCGACCGTGCGCCGCCTCGCGCACCGCGTGGCCGTGCTGCGCGACGGTGCGCTGGTCGACGCGGGCCCCGCGTCGGCGCTCGACGCGCCGCGACACCCCTACACCCGCCTGCTGGTCGCGGCCACGCCGGACCCGCTGCGCGGCGGCATCGATTTCGAGCGCGTGGCGGCGGCCGAAGCCGCGGCCCGCGCGCCCCTCGACCCCGTGGAGGCTCCATGAAGGTACGCAGCGTCCAGCACGAAATGCTGCCCGAGACCACCGTCGACGACCGCAGCCGCCAGGCCGCGGTGGTCAGCCTGCGGCGACTGCTGAACACGCAGGTGCGGCCGCGGAACGTGGAGCTGTACGAGCGCGAGGGCCGGCCCGCGTGGGAACGGCGGCACGGTCGTGCGCCGGAAACCGCGGAGGAGATCCGCGCCGCGTTCTTCGAGTCGCGCCGCTACCGCTTCTGGAGCGCGACGCACCGCGCCGCGCAGGAGATGATCTGGATCGCCGCGGGCGAGCCGGTGTTCCGCGACCTCGAGCGGCTCGAGGCCACCGCCGAGCGGCTCGCCTCGTCGCCGGAGCGCCGCGGCGGGCTCGAACTCGCGCCGGCTGGCTACGTCCCGCCGGGCGAGGTCGCGGACGTCGACATCCACCTGCAGCCCGGCGGCTACGCGATGACGCGGAGCGCGCGGGACGTCGCGTGCGGCGCGCTGTACGAGAACGGCGGCAACGTGTTCGCGTTCGGCCAGGGACTCGGCAAGGCCGACAGCAAGGCCGGCGCGGTGATCCGCCACCTCGAGGGGGCGCGACCCGGCCTGAAGCCGCGGCGCATCCTCGACCTCGGCTGTTCCGCGGGCGGCGCCGCCTGCCACTACGCGGCCTACTATCCGGACGCCGAGGTGCATGCGGTGGACATCGGCGAGGCCATGCTGCGCTACGCGCATGCGCGCGCGGAGTCGCTCGACGTACGCGTGTTCTTCCACCAGATGAACGCCGCGGACCTGCGCTTCCGCGACGGCGAGTTCGACCTCGTCGTGTCGCACAACCTCCTGCACGAGATCGGCCGCGACAACCGCCGCGCGATGATGCGCGAGGCGTTCCGCGTCTGCGAGCCGGGCGGCCTGGTGGTGCACCAGGACGTGCCGACGCGCTTCGAGCCGACGCCGGTACGCCAGGTCGAGCGTGCCTGGGACACGCGCTTCAACGGCGAGGCCCACTGGAGCACCTACTCGGGCGACGACCTGCTGGCCGACATGGGGGCCGCGGGCTTCCCGCCGGAGGCGCTCGAGGAGACGAGGCTGGACAAGGTCGCCGGGCCGGGCGGCTGGTATCTCGTGCTCGGCCGCAAGCCCGGCTGAGGAGGCGCTCGGCGTGACGCCAGCCCCGCGCGACAGCTCGTCGTCCGTCACCCACGCCGCGTCGCGGTGCGCCGCGCAGGCGCACCGATGGTCGACGGCCTTCGCGACGGCTCGGTACGCCGCGGCCGCGACGCTGCTCGTCGCCGGGCTGGCGCTGCAGGTCGCCGTCGCCGCCGACGCCCCGTCCGCTCCCGTCGCCCGCGCGGGCGCGGGCGCGGGCGCGGGCGCGAGTGCCGTGCGACCGGCGGGCGCGCAAACTCTGCGCGTCGGGGTCAACAGCTTTCCCGCGAGCCTCGGCAACCCGTTCCGCGGCAACGGCCGGCCTGGCACGCTGGTCTGGTACGCACTGTTCGACGGCCTGACCCAGCTCGACGAGAACGGCCGCCTGGTACCCGCGCTCGCGATCGCGTGGGAGGCGACCGGGCCGACCACGTGGCGTTTCCGGTTGCGCGAGAACGTGCGCTACGCGAACGGCCGGCCGTTCGACGCGGCCGCGGCGGCGGCAGTGCTCGGCTGGCTCGCGAGCGCCGACGGCCGGCGCACCGTGATCGGCAACGAGCTCCGCGTCGTGAAGTCGGCGCGCGCGATCGACGCGCGGACGCTCGAGCTCGTCACCTCGCGCCCGGACCCGATCCTGCCGAACCGGCTGGTCGGCGCGCTGATGGTCGAGCCGGACGCCTGGGCCCGCCTGGGCCCGGACGGCTTCGCGCGCGAACCCGTCGGCACCGGCCCGTTCGTGCTGGAGCGGTGGGACCAGCGCACCCGTCGCATCCACGTCCGTGCGAACCCGCACACGTGGCGGCCCGCGAACTTCGGCCGCATCGTGTTCGTCGAACTCCCGGACGCCGCCGTGCGCACTCAGGCGCTGCTGTCACGCGACGTCGACATCGCGCCCGTCGAGATCGAGGAACTCGACCGCCTGCGCGACCGCGGCTTCCCGGTGTTCACCGCGCCGTCGATGTCGGTGATGTCGATCGCGTTCATCACGGAGCGCGAGCGCCCGAGCCCGCTGCAGGACGTGCGCGTGCGCCGCGCCCTGAACCACGCCGTGGACAAGGAGGCGATCGCGCGCGTGCTGCTGCGCGGGCTCGGTCGCGCCTCCGGCCAGCCGGCGCCGCGCGTCGCGTTCGGCCACGACCCCGCGCTCGCGCCGTACCGCTACGACCCGGCGCTCGCGCGCCGGCTGCTCGCCGAAGCCGGCTACCCGAACGGCTTCACGCTGACGGCCGAGATCCAGATCAACGCGATCCCGGCGGACTCGCTGATCTACCAGTCGGTCGCGCACTACCTGCGCCAGGTCGGCGTCGAGTTGACTCTGCGCGTGATCCCCTTCCCGCAGTATCTGAAGAAGCTCGCGACCAACGGCTGGACGGTCGAGGCCTTCGGCGCGACCTGGAACAGCGCACCGTACAACGACGCCATGCGGCCGATGGAGACCTTCTCGTGCCGGCGGCCACGCCCGTTCTTCTGCGACGAGCCGCTCGCCGAGGCGCTCGGCGCGGCCAGCCGCATCGCCGACCCCGAACGGCGGCTCGCCGCGATGCGCGGCGTCGCGCGCGGCTACCACGATGCGGCGCCCGCTCTCTTCCTGGTCGAGCAGATCGACCTCTACTCCCACCGGCCGGACCTCGAGGGCGTGCAGCTGCGCAACCGCGTTCCGGTCTATCACCGCCTGTCGCTCGCGTCGCCGACCGCGCGTCGCGCACCTCCCGAGGATCCGTCATGAAGGCAGCCGAAGCGATCGTCACCCTCGCCTCCCTGACCCGCGGCCCGCGGCCATTCAGCTTCGAGAACCGCGAGGCCGAGGAGGTGCTGAACGTCGCGCTCGCCCTGCTGGTCGAGCTCGGGGTCGCGTTCGACCGCATCGACCGGCTCGAGCGGCTGCTCGCCGAGCGCACCGGGATTTCGCTCGACGATCTACGGGCGACCGACTACGACGGCGCCGCGGGCGCGGAGCGGCAGGCGGCCCGCGACGCGCTGATGGCGCGCGTGCTGCGAATCGCACTCGACGCGCGCGTGCCCAGCGACGGGCGCGGCTGATACGCCCGCCGCATCGCGCCGGCAGGAACCCGGCAGCTGCGCTCCGCGGCGTTGCGGCCGCAGGGCGGCGCACGGCCCGGCACGAACCGCTTATGATCGGGGCTCCTCCCCGATCCCGATCGCCGTGAACGACACCACTCCCCGCACCGCCACCCGCCACCGCGCGCACGATTTCGCGGTCGTCGCGATCGCCGCGTGGAGCGGCTTCTTCGTGATGGCCGTGGAACTGCTCGGCGCCCGGATGCTGGCGCCGAACTTCGGCAACAGCATCTACGTCTGGGGCGGGGTGATCACCGTCTTCATGATCGGCCTAGCGATCGGCTACCTGCTCGGCGGACAGTACTCGCTGCGGCAGCCGAGCCTCGGACGCCTCGCCTCGCTGCAACTGCTCGCCGCCGCGACGCTGGTCCCGGTGCTGCTGTTCGGCGGCCCGGTCCTCGACGAGCTGTTCGTCCTGATCGAGGATCCGCGCTGGGGTTCGATCGCGGGCTCCGCCGTGATCTTCCTCGTGCCCACGATCATCTCGGGCATGGTCTCGCCGTACGCGGTGCGGCTGCTGGTCGAGGACTCCAGGACCAGCGGGCGCCTCAGCGGGCTGCTGTTCTTCTTCTCCACCTTCGGCAGTGCAGCGGGCACGCTGCTGACCTCGTTCTACCTCGTGCTGGTGCTCGAGATAAACCAGCTGCTGTGGTCACTGATCGGCATCTCGGTGGTCGTGAGCGGCGGCATCCTGCTCGCGAGCCGCCGCTGGCGGGCGCCCGCATGACCGGGATTGCCGCGCCGACGAGGCCGGCGCCGGCGAGCCGCCGACCCGCGCTGCGGCGGTTCGCGCTTGCCCTGCTCGCCCCGCTCGTGGTGCTCGCGCCGCTCGCAGGACACGCGGCCCTCGGCGGCGAGCGCGTCGTGCACCGCGAGAAATCGCTGTACCGCGACATCCTGGTCGTCGAGTCGGACGGGCAGCGCTGCCTGGCCTTCTCGGTGCGCAAGCGCGTCACCAACCGGCAGTCGTGCATCTATCCGGCGCAGCCCGAGCGCCTCGCGCTGGACTACACGCGGATGATGCTGATCGGGCTGTACGCCCAGCCGGCGCCGCAGCGCGTGCTGGTCGTCGGCCTCGGCGGCGGCATCCTCCCGCAGGCGCTGGCGCGGCTCGTGCCGCAGGCGCAGGTGGACAGCGTCGAGATCGACGAAGCGGTCGTGCGCGTCGCGCAGCGGTGGTTCGGCTACCGGACCTCGCCGCGCTCCGCGGTCGCGGTGCAGGACGGGCGCGTGTACGTGAAGCGCGCGCTGCGCGCGGGCACGCGCTACGACCTCGTGTTCCTCGACGCCTACGACCACGAGTACGTGCCGGAGCACCTGCTGACGCGCGAGTTTCTGCGCGAGGTGCGCGCCGTGCTCGCGCCCGGCGGCATCGTGGTGGCGAACACGTTCTCGTCCAGCCGTCTCTACCACTCGGAGTCGGCGACGTGGGCCGCGGCCTTCGGCGGCTTCGCGCAGCTCGAACTCGCGAACCGTGTGATCGTCGCCTCGAACGGCCCGCTGCCCACGGTCGGGCAGCTTCGCACGCAGGCCGCTCGCTGGGCGCCGGCGTTCGCGCCGCTCGGGATCGAGGGCACGTGGCTCGTGGACCTGTGGCGCGCGGACCCGCGGTGGAACGAACGCGCGCGCGTGCTGACCGACCAGTACTCGCCGTCGAACCTGCTGAACCGCTGAGCGGGGCGCCCCGCCGGGATCAGCCGGAGCGGCGGCGGCTCAAGCCCACTCGGTCAGCCCTTCGCGCGCATAGAGTTCGCGGAACGACGGCCGCGCCTTCATCCGCTGCACGAGCGCTGCGATCGCCGGCCACTCGGTCGCCGGCCTGGGCATGTTGCGCGACCAGCGCGCGAGCATCGTGCCGAGGAAGTCCACCGCGGTCGGTCCGGCGGCACCCGCCACCCACGGCCCGTGATCGCGCAGGTGCGCGTCGAGGCGATCCCAGGTCGCCTCGATGCGGCCGCGCGCGAACGCCTTGACGGTCTCGGCGTGCTCGGGACCCGCCGCCTCGTCGGGGTAGAACCACGAGCGGAACGGCGGCATCAGCGTGTTCGCGAAATGCACCATCCACTGCAGGTAGAGCGCGCGGGCGCGGGTCCCCTCGGCGGGGACGAAGCCCTTCTCGGCATGCCGTTCGGCGAGCAGCAGCAGCAGCGCCGCCGACTCGTAGACGGGCTCGCCGTCCACGACCAGCGTCGGGACGAGACCGTTCGGATTCAGCCGCAGGTACTCCGGCGACTTCTGCTCGCGCGCCTGGCCGTCGAGCTTCACGAGGCGGTGCGGAACGTCGAGTTCGATCAGCAGCCAGTGCACCGCAAGGCTCGCGGCGCCGGGCATGTAGTAGAGGGTGTACACGGGTTGCTCTCGAGGATCGGGGTCGATGGGAGGATCAGGGCACGACGGATGCAGCCGGCGCATCTGCAGCGGCGCTCGGGTCTCGCACCGGCGCGAGTTCGAGCGTGGCGACTTCGACCGGCCCGCCGGTCGTGCCGGCGGGGCACGCGCGATCCAGGTAGACCTCGCGCCCGTCCGCGTCGCGGCACGCGTAGACCTGCGCGGTGGCCGGCGCGAGTTCCGGCGCCGCGACGACGTCCGGTCGCACTGCGGCGGGCCGCTCCGGATCCACGCCCGCGGGCCCCCAGCGGCCGGTCTGCGCCTCGAACAGACCGCCGATGCCCATCACCGTCGCGAACAGGATCGCGGCGCCAAGCAACCACGGCACTGCGCGCTCGACGCGGGACGGCTCACGTGGCTTCACGCGGCGAACCCCGGGCTCACAGCTTCGCCAGCCACGCGCGCGGCGCGTGGCGGATCACGAACGCCGCGAGGCGCCAGGGCCACGCAGGCACATAGGCCTGCGCGGGTTCGCGCTCGATCGCGTCGACGAGCAGGCGGCAGCCGGTCGCGGTGTCGACCATGAACGGCTTCCACTTCACACCGCGGTTGATCTCGGTCTCGATGTAGCCCGGCAGGATCGTCGAGACGCGGATCGGCGTGCGCAGCAGGTCGATGCGCATGCCTTCGGATAGCGCCGTCAGACCGGCCTTCGTCGCCGCGTAGACCGTCTGTGCGCGAGGCATGCCGCGCGTGCCCGCCACTGAGGAGATCGTGACGAGGTGGCCTGCGTTCGCGGGGCGGAACAGTTCGAGCGCGGCCTCGCACTGGGCGAGCGCGCCGACGAAGTTGGTCTCGGCGGTCTGCCGGTTCGCGTGGAACTTGCCAGTGCCCACCGAAGCGCCCTTGCCGAGGCCCGCGTTGACGATCACCCGGTCGAGGCCGCCGAGTTCGTCGGCGAGTTCCCGGAACACGGGCGCGACGCGTGCGTAGTCGGTGACGTCCAGCGCGCGGATCGCCACGCGCACGTCGGGGTGACGCCCGACGATCTCGCCGCGCAGCTTCTCGAGCTCGTCGAGCCGGCGCGCGCACAGCGCGAGGTTGCGTCCACGCGCGGCGAACTCGAGCGCCATGCCTCGCCCCAACCCCGCGCTCGCACCCGTGATGAGGACGTTCCGGCGCATCGTCGGACCTGCCTCAGGCGCGCGGCAGCCACGCCGCGAGCGCCTCGATCGCGCGCTCGACCTCGGGCGTCGTGACCGCGAACGAGAACCGAATCGTGCGACCGCCGTGCACCGGGTCGAAGTCGATGCCCGGCGCCGCCGACACGCCGGTCGCGTCCAGCATCCGCCGGCAGAACTCGAGGCTGTCGTCGGTCCAGTGGCCGACGCCGACGTAGAAATAGAAGGCGCCCTCGGGCGCGACGACGTCGCGAAAGCCGAGCCGGGGCAGCGCGTCGAGCAGCAGCCCGCGATTGCGTGCGTACGCGGGCAGCGCGGCCTCGAGCGCGGCGGGATCGTCGAAGGCACCGAGCGCGGCGTGCTGCGAGATCGCGGGCGGCGTCAGGAAGAAGTTGATCAGGTAGTTCGACAGGCCCGCGGCGAACCGCTCCGGCACGACCAGCCAGCCGAGCCGCCAGCCCGGCATCCGGAAGTATTTCGAGAAGCTGTTGACGACGATGGCCTCGTCGTCGAGCTCGAGCGCGCAGGTGGCGCGGCCGGCGTAGGTGATGCCGTGGTAGATCTCGTCCGAGACGAAGCGGATCCCGCGCTCGCGGCAGTACGCGAGCAGCGCGGCCAGTTCGTCGCGGTGGAGTACCGCGCCGGTCGGATTGGCGGGGCTCGCGCAGACGAGACCGTGCGGCGTGGCGGGCAGGCGCGCGAGCGCGGCCGGCGTCAGTCGGAATCCGGCTTCGGGCCCGCAGTCGACCTCGACGATCTCGCGACCGAGCGCGGCCAGCGCGTTGCGGTACGCGGGGTAACCCGGCCGCGCGAGCGCGATGCGATCGCCCGGCGCGAACAGCGCGGCGAAGGTCGCGACCAGCGCGGCGCTCGCGCCCATCGTCAGCAGGATCCGCGCGGGCGTGACCTCGACGCCGTAGGTCTCGCGGTAGTGCCGCGCGATGCGCGCCTTCAGGTCCGGCGATTCGTAGTAGCCGAGCGGCACGCTCTGCCCTGCCCGCGCCAGCGCGCGCTCCGCGGCGGCAACCGCCGTCGCGGGCGCGCCCTGCGTGGGCTGGCCGTAGTGCATCGGCACGACGACGCGGCCTGCGCGCGCGAGCGCCGCGGCCTGCTCGCCGATGAGGCCGGCGTAGAACGGTTCGATCGTGGCGCCGCGGGGCGCGAGGTCGCCCGGGGGCAGCGGGGTGGCTCGCAAGGGGGTCTCCGGATCACGGGCCGGCACGGTCCAGTACCGGCCGCCGGGTCCGCAGTCTAGCGCGGCCGTGCGATCATGCGGCAGATGAGCCGGGCCGACCTCGACGCGCACGACGCGCCGCCCGCCGGCCTGCCGATGGTGGGCTGGTTCGACCCCGCGCGCCTGCTGCGCACGGGCCTCGCGACGCTCGTCTCGAAGCTGGTCGGCCGGCGCTCCGACGCGCGAGTCACGCTCGCGCTCGCCGCCGAGGCGCGCACGCCCTACGACCTGCGCGACGCGGCCGGCGCGGACGGGCTCTGGCTCGACTACGTCTGCGACACCGGCGACGGCTGGAACCCCACGTACGCGATCGCCTACGCGCTCGCGCAGCCCCGCCTCGACCTGCACGGCGCGCCGGGCGCGCCTCCGCACGTCACGCGGCGCGCGGACGTGCTCGTGTTCGGCGGCGACCAGGTCTACCCCGCGCCGAGCCGCGCCGAATACGAACGGCGGCTGGTGCTGCCCTACGCGACCGCGTTCCCGCCGCCCGCGCCGCGACGGCCGTACGCCGATCCGGACCTCGGATCCCGGCGGTCGCGCCCGCAGGTCTACGCGGTGCCCGGCAACCACGACTGGTACGACGGCCTGAGCGCCTTCATCCGGCTGTTCTGCACCGACGTCGGTGGCCGCAGCTTCGGCGGCTGGCGCACGCGCCAGGCGCGCAGCTACTTCGCGCTGCGCCTGCCAGGCCAGTGGTGGCTGCTCGGCGTCGACTCGCAGTTGCAGGCCGACCTCGACACGCCGCAGATCGAGTACTTCCGCGAGATCGCCGAGCGCGACATGCAGCCCGGCGACCGCGCGATCCTGTGCCTCTCCCAGCCGACCTGGGTCTACGCGCACAAGTACCGCCGGCTCGGCGGCCGCTTCGACGAGACCGACCTGCTGTACCTGCGCGAGCAGGTGTTCGCGCCGCGCGGCGTCGAGGTGAGCGTGTTCCTCGCGGGCGACCTGCACCACTACCGGCGGCACGAGGAGGTCGCGCCCGCGGACGGGCCGCCGATCCAGAAGATCACCGCCGGCGGCGGCGGCGCGTTCGTGCACCCGACGCACGACGAGGACGTCGAGCGTCTAGTCGAGGACCCGGCGGCGACGCCCCAGCCCGCGCAGCCGCGCGAGTTCGCCCTCCGCGCCAGCTATCCCGAGCCCGCGATCTCGCGACGGCTCGCGTGGGGCAACCTGCTGTTCGCCTGGCGCAATCCCACCTTCGGCCTCGTCCCGGCGCTCCTCTATTCGATCACCGCCTGGCTGTTCGCGGCGAGCGTCGAGTACCGCGAGGCCGGCGATCCGCTGGAGGCGCTCGAGCGCACCGGCGAGGCGTTCCTGCGCGCGCCCGGTCTCGCGCTCTGGCTCGGCCTGGTGGCCGCGCTGTTCGTCGTGTTCACGGACACCGCTTCGAAACCGTACAAGGTGCTCGGCGGTCTCGCGCACGCCGCCGCGCACGGCACCGCGCTGTTCTTCGTCGGCTGGGGCGCGGCACTGGCGGCGAACGCGATCGCGCCCGGCCCGCCGCTCGCGACCTTCGCGACCGGCGGCCTGCTCGTGTTCGCGGGTGGCTGGGCGCTCGGGTCCGTGGTCACGGGCCTCTACCTGCTGGTGTCGCTCAACGCGTTCGGCCGCCACAGCGAGGAGGCCTTCTCGTCGCTGCGCATCGAGGACTGGAAGCACTTCCTGCGCCTGCACGTCGCGCCGGACGGCCGGCTGACGATCTACCCGGTCCGCATCGACCGGGTGCCACGACGCTGGCGGCGCCGGCGCGCCGAGGACCCTTCGCCGTCGCTCGTGCAGCCGTCCGAGCCTTTCGAGCCGGGGCTGATCGAACCGCCGATCGTCGTGCCGCCGCGCTAGCCGCTCGCCCAGGTACCGGAGGCGCCGTGCCTCCGGATCGGCGTTTCGTCCCCGAGTGCGGGAGACGGTGAATGCGGTCACGGAAGGGTTCCGGGTTCGGCTGGCGGCCCGGCGCGAGCGACAGGGCGCGTCGTCCGGGATTCGCGGGCGCGCCCGGGCCGGCCACGCACCGGCGAGTGCCGCGTCAGCTGCTGCAGGACAGCGCGGAGCAGCCCGCGCGATGTCGCACCCATTCGGGGCGGCGCGCCGCGTACTCCTCGGCGTCGGGCTGCTCGTCGTAGGGACGCTCGAGGACGCTCAGCAGGCGCTCGAGCACGCTCACGTCGCCCGCGGTCGCCGCATCGATCGCCAGCTGCGCCAGATAGTTGCGCGGCACGTACTTCGGGTTCACCGCGTTCATCTCCCGCACGCGCTCCGCGTCGGGACGCCCCTCCGCACGGACGCGCGCGGCCCAGCGCACGAGCCACGTGCCGAGCGCCTCGCGGTGCGCGCCCGTCGGCGCCCCGTCGTCGTAGTACGCCGCGCGCAACGGCGCCGGAATCTCGCCACCCGCCGTCACCGAACCCGGCTCGACCGCGGCGAGATTGCGGTGGAACAGGGTGAGGTCGGTCTCGACCCGCTGCAGGACCTGGAAGAGGCCCGCGATCAGTTCGTCGTCGCCCTCGCGGTCGAGCGTGCGCAACCCGAGCTTGGCCGCGAGCATCCCGCGATAAGTTCGCTGGTAGCTGTCCGCGTAGACCTCGAGCGCCGCTTCGAGGCGTTCGCGATCGCCCACCAGCGGCTCGAGCGAGCCGGCGAGCCGCGCGAGGTTCCACATGCCGATCTGCGGCTGGTTCCCGTAGCTGTAGCGACGCCCCTGTGCGTCCGTCGTGTTCGGCGTCCACGTCGGGTCGAAGCCCTCGAGCCAGCCGTAGGGCCCGTAGTCGATCGTGAGCCCCAGGATCGACATGTTGTCCGTGTTCATGACGCCGTGCACGAACCCGACGCGCATCCAGTGCGCGATCGTGACCGCGGTGCGCCGGCAGATCTCGGTGAACCAGTCGGCGTAGACGGCCGGCCCGGGCGCGCCGAGTTCCGGGTAGTGGTGGCGGATCACCCAGTCCGCGAGCCGCCGCAGCAAGTCGTGCTCGCGCGCCCACGCGTGCACCTCGAAGTTGCCGAAACGCACGAACGTGGGCGCGACGCGGCAGACGATCGCGCCCGGCTCGGCCTGCGGATTGCCGTCGTAGAACATGTCGCGGACCACCGGATCCCCGGTCGCGACCAGCGACAGCGCGCGCGTGGTGGGCACCCCGAGCGCGTGCATCGCCTCGCTGCACAGGTATTCGCGCAGGCTCGAACGCAGCACGGCGCGGCCGTCGGCGAAGCGGGAATACGGCGTGCGGCCCGCGCCCTTGAGCTGCAGCTCCCAGCGCCGGAGCGTCCCATCGGGCTGCTCGAGCACCCGCTCGCCCAGCGTGATCGCGCGACCATCGCCGAGCTGCCCCGCCCAGTTGCCGAACTGGTGGCCGCCGTAGCGCGCCGAGTAGGGCTGCGTGCCCGGCAGCACCCGGTTTCCGGCGAGTACCTCGACGGCGGGCCCGGCCGGGTGCTCCGGCCGGAGGATCCGAAGCTCCGCGCCGAGCGCGTCGGACCACGCGAGCAGCCGTGGCTGCGCGACGGGGGTCGGCAGCACGCGCGAGTAGCTCGCGCCGGGCACCTGCCGAGGCTGGTTGTCGACGGCCTCGCGCGGATCGCCGGGCAGCTCGCTCGTGAAGGTCGCCTCGAGCGCGAGCGTCTCGAGCGGCACGGCCGGCGGCCGCCCGGGCCGCACGACTCGCGGCGGAGCCAGGATCTCGGGGTTCTGCAAGAGGTGCTCCGGAACGGATGGGCCGCACGATCGCGCGCTTCATTCTGGCCGCGACCGCGGTGGATTGCCACGCACCCTCGAGGGTGCCGGAGCGCGCGGCCAGGGTCAGGCTCGCACGAGAGAGGCGACCATGACGCCGATCCGGACTGGCTGGGCCACGAACGCCGCGTGCTGTTCGGTCGCTGCTGGAACTGCGCCGCGCACGCGGACGCGCTCCACCTGAAACCGGTGCGCGTCGAGCGCTGGGCCAACCTCGTGTTCGCGAACCTCGATCCGGCGGCGCCGCCGCTCGTCGATCACCTCGCCTCGATGCAGGACGCGGCGAGCCGCTGCGCGCTCGAGCGCATGCACCACGTCACCACCCGCCGCTACCCGGTGAGTGCGAACTGGAAGGTCTACGTCGACAACCATCTCGAGGGCTACCACGTGCCCGCGGTGCACCCGGGCCTGCACCGGGAACTCGACTTCCGCGCCTGCGTGACGGCACTCGGCGAGCACCACTCGTGCCAGTACGCACCGATCGCGCCCGGCCGGGGCGGCCGGCGCGTGTACGACGCGCGGGCCGGCGCGGGCGAGACGCTCGTGCACTTCGACTGGTTCGCGCTGGAGCCGCCGGCCGACGACGCGGGCCGCGCACGACTCGAGCGGCCGCCCGCGTGGGCACCTGCGAGGCACGACGGTAGACTCCGGCCATCGCGGAACCCGAGGAGAGTGCCATGCCCAACGTCCACGATTTCGAGGCCCGGACCATCGACGGTGCGACGCGCTCGCTCGCCGACTACGACGGCAAGACCCTGCTGGTCGTGAACGTGGCGAGCCGCTGCGGCTTCACGCCGCAGTACTCCGGCCTCGAGAAGCTGTGGCGCGAACTCGGCCCGCGGGGCCTCGTCGTGCTCGGCTTCCCGTGCGACCAGTTCGGCCACCAGGAGCCGGGCGACGAGGCCGAGATCGAGAAATTCTGCCGCACGAGCTACGACGTCACGTTCCCGATGTTCGCGAAGGTCGAGGTCAACGGCGCGAACGCGCACCCGCTGTTCAGTCACCTGAAGCAGGCGGCGCCGGGGCTGCTCGGCTCGGAGTCCATCAAGTGGAACTTCACGAAGTTCCTGGTCGCGCCGGACGGCCGCGTCGTGAAGCGCTACGCCCCAAACGACGCGCCGGAGAGCCTCGTGAAGGACATCGAGAAGGTCCTGCCCTGACCCCGCCGCGCGCGCACCCGGGCGCCGGCCGCGTCCAGCTGCCGCCGAGCACCGCGTTCGCGACCGTCGCGGAGTTCCTGGCCGCGCGATTTCCGGCCGTGGACCTGCCGACCTGGCGCGAGCGGATGCGACGCGGACTCGTCACCGTGCCGGACGACTCGCCGCTCGCGCCCGATGCGGAGTACCGCGCCGGCCTGACGGTGCACTACCGCCGCGAAGTGGCCGACGAACCCTCGTTGCCCGCGGACGTCGGGCTCGTCCATGTCGACGAGCATCTCGTCGTCGCCGACAAGCCGCACTTCCTGCCGGTGGTGCCGTCCGGGTCCTGGGTGAACGAAACGCTCGTCGCGCGGCTCGCGGCCCGGCTCGGCCGCACGGACCTCGTGCCGCTGCACCGGATCGACCGGCTGACCGCGGGTCTCGTCCTGCTGTCGGCGAACGCGGCGACTCGCGGGCGCTTCCAGGCCCTGTTCCGCGAGCGGCGGATCGTGAAGCGCTACGAGGCATTCGCACCGCCGCTGCCCGCGACTGCGCTCCCGTGCGTGCTGCGGCACCGACTCGAGCCGGGCGAGCCGTTCTTCCGGATGCGCGTGACCGCAGGCGCCCCGAATGCCGAGACCAGCCTCGACGTGCTCGAGCGCGGTGCCCGCGCGTGGCGCTACTCGCTCGAGCCGCACACCGGCCGCAAGCACCAGTTGCGCGTGCAGATGGCAGCGCTCGGCGCGGCGATCCTCGGCGATCCGTGGTACCCGGAACTGCAGCCCCGCGGTGCCGACGACTTCGAGCGCCCGCTGCAACTGCTGGCGCGCGAACTCGAATTCGACGATCCGCTCACGGGCGAACGACGCCGATTCGCCAGCGCACGTTCGCTGCACCTGCGCGCGGAGCCGGACCAGTGCCGGACCGGGTGACCCTCACCGCAGCCGGAGCGGGGTCACGGTCAACGGACCCGGACGCCCCCGGACCCGCTTCGCGTTCGCGCAGCGGAACCGGCCAGCGAGCGGCGCGGCCGCACGCGTACCAGCGCCGGTCCTCGCGCAGTTCGCGGCGCTGCTCCTTCAGCCGCTCGCCCTCCGCAACCGAATAGCCGGCGCGCAGCCGCGCTTCCACGCGTTCGAGGCGCCGCGCGAGCGTGCGGCAGCGCGCCTCGAGGCGTGATGCCGCGGTGTCGGGATCTCCTGCGCGGGGGTGGCGCGGTTCCGCAGGTGCGACGCGCGGGCTGCGCCGCGCGCCACCCTGGCCGGGGCGGGCCGCGGCGGGCGCCCCGCGGTCGACCGGGGGGGCGGCATAGCCGTTCGGGGCCGGCAGCGGCACCGGCGCCGGCGTCGTGCGCGCATCGCAGGGGCGGTCGGCGTAGATGCGGCTACCCTCCTGCCCGCAGACGTACGCCGCGGCCGCACCGGCGGGCGTGGGCGCGAAGGCCGCGCACAGCGCGAGGCTCGCGGCGGTCAACACGTCGAACTTCCGCATCGGCTCGCACCGGCCTGCACCGAACACGTCGACGAGAGTGGCGCACGGCACCGGACCGGGCACGCAGTGAAGCTGTCGCGAACCGCGGCTTTCTCTTCGGAGTGGCGCCCGCCGACTGCATGCCGACCTGCCCCGTCGAGCGACGGGGCCGGCAGTGTCGCCGTGCGGCGCCGGCCCAGCTTTCCGCGCTCGGCGCGTCGTCGCCGCAGTTCGCACTTCGCGCTGCAAGCGCGCGTCGCTCCCAGTAGACTCCGGGACTTTCACGGGTGGCGCCTCTTGCGGGCGTCGCCTCCAGGACAGCCCGGCGAGCGCGCCACGGCGCGCCCGCCCCGTCGACACGCCGACCCGATGCTCAATCCAACCGAGGCCAGGCCCGACCCGGCCCTCGACGTGCGTTTCGGTCCCGTGGGCCTCGTGCAGGTCCGCGTGCACCGTCTCGACCCCGAGTCGGTCCTCGCGGAACTGCACGCGCGGATCGCCGCTGCGCCCCGCTTCTTCGACCGTACGGCCGTCGCGCTCGATCTCAGCCTGATGACGGAGGCGCCGCCGGCCGAGGCCGTCGCGGCGGTGCTCGCCGCCATCCGTCGCGCGGGCCTCGTGCCGATCGGACTCACGCACGCCGGCATCGCGATCGACGTGCTCGCGCGCACGCTCGATCTGCCCGTGCTCACCCAGTTCCGCTCAGCCTCGAAGTCCAAGCGCGCGGGCGTGGCCGCCGTGCCCGGCGACGCCCCGGCCCCGGGTCCTGCCGACGCCGTCGGGGGCGGCGAAGCCGCGCCCGCCGAAGGCTTCGCGTCGCGCGCTCAAGCCACGACCGCCAGCAACGACGATCCGCCGTCGGCGACCGGCGCCTACCGTCCACTCACCGACGCCACGCAGCGCGCCGCCGCGGAACCCGACGCGCCGCCCGCCGCGGAGCCCGCGGTCGTCGCCGCGCCACCGCCGACGCTGCTGCACGTCCAGCCGGTCCGCTCCGGCCAGCGCGTCTACGCGCGCCACCGCGATCTCGTCGTCACGGCCACGGTCGGGGCCGGCGCGGAGGTCATGGCCGACGGCTGCGTGCACGTCTACGGCGCGCTGCGTGGCCGCGCGATGGCGGGCGCGCGCGGCGACGCGAACGCGCGCGTGTTCTGCCAGGAGTTCCGCGCCGAGCTCGTGTCGATCGCCGGCGTGTTCCGCGTCTTCGAGACCATCCCGCCCGAGCTCGCCGGTCATCCCGTGCAGGCCTGGCTCGACGGCGAGAACCTGCGCTTCGCCCGCATCGGCGGCTGAGGCCGCACCCGTTTCACACTGCTGGAGACTCGTCAGTTGAGCGAGATCATCGTCGTTACTTCGGGCAAGGGCGGCGTCGGCAAGACGACCACCTCGGCCAGCCTCGCCTGCGGCCTCGCGCGCAAGGGCAAGAAGGTCGCCGTCATCGACTTCGACATCGGCCTGCGCAACCTCGATCTCGTCATGGGATGCGAGCGTCGCGTGGTCTACGACTTCGTCAACGTGATCCAAGGCGACTGCACGCTCAAGCAGGCGCTCATCAGGGACAAGCGGCTCGAGAACCTTTCCGTGCTCGCCGCTTCCCAGACGCGCGACAAGGACGCGCTGACGAGCGAGGGCGTGAAGAAGGTGCTCGACGAGCTGGCCGCGGACGGCTTCGACTACGTGATCTGCGACTCGCCCGCGGGCATCGAGAAGGGCGCGCACCTCGCGATGTACTACGCGGACCGGGCCGTCGTCGTCGTCAACCCGGAGGTCTCCTCGGTGCGCGACTCCGACCGGATCCTCGGCCTGCTCGCCTCGAAGACCGCGAAGGCCGAGGCCGGCGGCTCGCGCGTGCAGGAGCACCTGCTGCTGACGCGCTACAGCCCGCGGCGGGTCGCCGCCGGCGAGATGATGAGCGTCGAGGACGTCAAGGAGATCCTGGGCCTCGACGTGATCGGCGTGATCCCCGAATCACCGGACGTGCTCTCGGCGTCGAACGCCGGCACGCCCGTGATCCTGAACGACGGCAGCGACGTCGCGGCCGCCTACGAGGACGCGGTGTCGCGGCTGCTCGGCGAGCAGCGGCCCCTGCGCTTCGTCACCGAGCCCAGGAAGGGCTTCTTCGCCCGCATGTTCGGAGGCTGAGATGGGACTGCTCGACCTGTTCCGCCGCAGCACGCCCTCCGCGAGCGTCGCCAAGGAGCGGCTGCGCATCATCGTCGCCCAGGAACGCAGCCAGCGCGGCGGGCCGGACTACCTGCCGCTGCTGCGCCGCGAGCTGCTCGAGGTGATCCGCAAGTACGTGAACGTCGATCCGGACGCGATCCAGATCAACCTCGAGCGCGAGGAGGGCCAGGAAGTGCTGGAATTCTCGGTCGCGCTGCCCGAGAAGCCGCGGCCGCAGGGCGCCTGAGCCGCCCCCACCCGGCCGGCGCCCGCGGTCGCGGACGCCGGCGCCGGGCCGCTCAGAGCCCGGCGGTGGACGTACCGCCGAAGCGGTACTGCACCTCGAGGCCGACGTGGCGCACGTTCGTCTCGACCTGCACGCCGCTGTAGAAGGCCTTTTCGTACGAGTTCGTGAAGAACCGCTCGTCGAAGAGGTTCTCGACGTAGGCCGTCGCCTTCCACCGCTCGCCCTCGACGCCGAACCGCACGTTCACGACGCCGTAGGAAGGCGCGATGAACGGGAAGAACTCGTAGCGCAGCGCGAAGGTGTTCGAGAGCTGCGAGCTGCGGCGATTCCACTCGACGCGCGCGAAGCCGTCGTAGCCGAACACGGGCGCCGAGTACTCGCCGTGGGCGCCGAGCGTCCACCGCGGCGCGTTGATCAGGCGCTTGCCCGACGCGTCGATGAAGGCGCCGTCGATGAAGGCCCGCTGCCAGCGCCCGTAGGTCGCGTCCAGGTAGCCGACGCTGGCGCCGAGGCGGAGCTGGTCGCTCGCCGCCATCTGCGTCGAGAAGTCGATGCCCTTGACCGTCGCCTTCGAGGCGTTGTCGATGCCCGTCGCACCGAGCAGCTGCCCAGTGACCGGGTTGATGAACTGGAAGCGCACGAACTGCTGCACGTTCTTCCAGTCCATGTAGAAGGTCGAGAGGTCGACGCGCAGGCGGCGGTCGAGCAGTTCGCCCTTCCAGCCGAGCTCGTAGTTCCAGAGTTCTTCGGGGTCGAACTCGTTGCGCAGCTGCACCGTGCCGGTGGTCTGCGTGCCGCCGGCCTTGAAGCCCTTGGACGCGGTTGCGTAGAGCAGCTGGCCCGGCAGCGGCTGCCAGCTCAGCGTCGCGCGCGGCGAGAAGTCGTTGAACGAGCTGCTGCGGTTGTTCGTGCCGGTGACCGCGCCGTTCGAGCGGCTCTGGCCGACCGTCCGCACGTCCTCCGTGGAGTAGCGGCCGCCGAGGATCAGGTTCAGCGAGTCCGTGAAGTGCCACGTCGCCTGGGCGAACACCGCCCAGTACTCGTTCGTCGTGTCCGAGTTCGTGCCGGTGACCTCGACGCCGGCCGGCCGGTTCAGCGGGCTCTGCGTGCCGTGGAAGGTGGGCTGGATCAGCACGCCGCGATCCTCGCCGACGAACGCCCCGATGCTCCACTCGAGCCGGCGCTCACCGCGGGACTGCAGGCGGATCTCGCCGCTCTTCGACTCGCGCTCGATCAGCAGTTCCTCGTAGAACGCGTCGATGCTGCCGCCGTCCACGTCGCCGAAGTTGTAGACCTCGGACTCGAGCGAGCCGCCGACGATCGTCAGCGTCATCGCGTCGAAGTCGTAGGTCGCCCGCGTGCTGACGTAGTCGAACGACGAGCCGACGCTCTGCGGCCGGTTGAAGTTCACGCGCGTGGTGTTGTCCGGGAAGAAGCCCACGCCGTCCGGGTTGGCGATGAAGCCGGTGCGGCCGCCGTAGTAGACGTTGCGCCAGGTCTGGGTCAGGAAGCCGGTCGGCACACCGACGCGCATGCCCTCCTCGCCCTCCATCGTGCTGTAGTTCAGGTCCCAGGTCAGGCGGTCGGTGGGCTTGAAGCGCAGCGTCGCGCGCGCGGCGTCGAACCGGCCGTCGTTGCCGCCGCCCACCGGGTGGATGTTCTCGATCCAGCCGTCGGTGCGGCGCGTCTGGGCCGAGGCGCGCAGCGCGAGCTTCTCGTCGACGATCGGCGCGTTGACGATCGCGTGCACGCCCCACGAGCCGTAGTTGCCGACGCTCGCGCCGACTTCCGACGCCCACTCGTTGGTCGGCTTGCGCGTGATCACGTTGATCGCGCCGCCGACGGCGTTGCGGCCGAAGTAGGTGCCCTGCGGGCCGCGCAGCACCTCGATGCGCTCGATGTCGAGGATCTCGGGATTGCTGGTGCCGACCGCCACGCTGAACTCATCGATGTAGAAGCCGTAGGGCGACTGCCGCGAGTCGGCGAACGGGTTCAGCTGGTTGGACACGCCGCGCATCGACACTTCCTTGCGGTCGCGCGAGCCGAGCGAGACGAAGCTGACGTTCGGCACCTGGGCCAGCACGTCCTCGACGCTGTCGACGTTCTGCCGCTGCAGAGCCTCGCCGCCGATCGCGCTCACGGCGATCGGCACCGTCATCAGCGACTCCTCGCGGCGCTGCGCGGTGACCACGATCTCCTCGAGAGTGCCGGCTCCCGCGCCGTCCTGGGCGTAGGCAGGCCCCGCGGTGCCGGCGCCGGCCGCGAGCGCGAGTGCGACGGCGAGGCGGACGGCGGGGCGAGAGGGTGCGGCGGTCATGGCGAGGGTCTCCGGTCGGGCCGCGGACGGCGGCGGCGGTTACTGGTGGAAGCCTGGGAAGGAGTGGCGCGGCGCGTCGATCAATCGGTCCAGCACTGCGGATCGAGCGGACCCTTCGCGGGGTCGAGCGCGGCGCGCACGAGGACGATCGAGGCGATGCGGTCGCCGCGCAGCTCCGCGTGACCCGCGGCCAGCATGCAGCTGGCCTTGCCGTCGCGGCGGCTGCGGATCACGTGGTAGGTGTAGATGCGGTCGCCCGCCTGGAACACCTGCTTGAAGGGCACGACGATCTCTACCTGCCCGCCGCCCGACTGGATGCGCGTGAAGTGGCTGGCCCAGCCGTCGACGCCGCGGATGATCTCACGCCCGTCGATCACGAGGGTCGCGTCCGGGGTGAACCACCTGGAGAAGCCCTCGGCGGTGTAGCCTCCGGGCACCAGGAACGTCGCGTTCCACCACTGGAAGAAACGCGACAGCGTGTCGGACGGACCGGCCGCCGCCGTCGGGGCGGCCGCCGTGGCCGCCTGCGCGTGCGTGACCCCGGACGGAAAAAGCGCCACCAGGGCGAGCAGCGCGAAGGCGCCCGCCCAGGCTCTGTTCGAGTCCATAGATTCAGCCCCCTGCGGACCGCCGGGCCTCTTTACGCACGCCCAGGGAGTGCGCCGGGCCGGCTCGTCCGGAAACGGGAGTCTCTGGCAGCCCGCGGCGAGTTGCAACCGCCACAAGCCGAAACGACCGCGGATCGCGGCGGGCAGGCAGCGGCGCGGACCGGCCGCCGGAAGGCCCGACCCGCCTCAGCCCGCGGTCGCGATCCAGCGCTCCACCTTCCGCTCCAGCACCGCGAGCGGCAGCGCGCCCGTGTCCAGGACCTGCCCATGGAAGGCCTTCACGTCGAAGTGCGCGCCGAACTTCGCGCTCGCGCGCTCGCGCAGCTCGCGGATCTTGAGCTCGCCCGGCTTGTACGCACAGGCCTGCCCGGGCCACGAGATGTAGCGGTCGATCTCGACCTCGACGTCGCGGCGCGCCATCGACGTGTTCGCCAGCATGTAGTCGATCGCGCGCTGCCGGCTCCACTGCTGGGCGTGCAGGCCGGTGTCCACCACCAGCCGCACCGCGCGGAGCATGCCCATGTCGAGGTGGCCGAAGTACTGGTACGGATCCGTGAACATCCCGAGCTCGCGGCCGAGCGACTCCGCGTAGAGCGCCCAACCCTCCGAGTAGGAGGTCAGACCACCGAAGCGGAGCATCGCCGGCAGCGACGGATCCTCCAGCACCAGCGTGATCTGGAAATGGTGCCCGGGGATGCCCTCGTGCAGCGTCAGCGTCTCGAGGGTCGGGATCGGCCGCGTGTTCAGCATCGCCATGTTGAACCACAGCACCCCGGGCGTGACGCCGTCCGGCGGACCCGGCCGGTAGTAGCCGGTGCCGCGCTGGCCGCCGATCGCCGGCAGGCCGCGCACCACGAACGGCGCACGCGGGCTGCGCGCGAACAGCCGCGGGACGCCCGCCCAGATCCGCGCCTCGATCGCCTCGAACTTCGCGATCAGGTCCTCGGGCTTCGCGAAATAGAACTTCGGATCCGTGCGGATGTGCTCGAAGAAGGCCGGCAGGTCGCCCGCGAAGCCGACCTCGCGGCGCGTCGCCTCCATCTCGCGGCGGTAGCGCTCCACTTCGCGCAGACCGGTGTCGTGCAGCTCTGCCGCGCTGACCGGCAGCGTCACGTGGTGCTCCAGCGCCGCCGCGTACAGCTCGAGGCCGTCGCGCATCGACCAGAGGCCGGGGCCTTCGGGCGCGCGAGGCAGGTAGGTGTCGCGCAGCCAGTCGCGCAGCCGCGCGTAGGCCGGCAGCACGGTCCGCTCCGTCGCGCGACGGTACTCGCGCTCGAAGCGCTCGCGCTGCGCGGCCGTGAACGCTGCAGGCATCTTCGCGACCGCGGCGTAGAACGGGCTCTGCTCCACCGACTGCGCGAGGAAGGCCTCGCACTGCGCGATCACCTGCCGGACGATCACCTGCGACTGCACGTGACCGGAGCGCAGGCCCTCTTCCAGACCGCGCACGAGCGAGCCGAGATAGCCCGCGAAACCCTCGAGCCGGCGCAGGCCGGCCGCGTAGTCGGCCTCGGAACCGAACGGTGCGCCGGCGCCCGAGACGAAGTCCGGCAGCTGCACGTGCAGGCCGGAACTCGCGTTCAGTGGCGCGGCGCGCTGGACGCGCCAGCGGCCGGAGCGGAAACGCTCGAGCTCGCGGGCCGTGCGGTAGTCGAAGACTTCGTAGGCGATGCGGTCCACCGGCGCGAGCACCCGCGGGTCGATCGCGCGCAGGCCCGCGAGATCCTGCTCGGCGCGCAACCGGCGGCCGTCGAAGTACGCTTCCGACAGCGGGTCCACGAACGGCGGGTCGCCCGGCGCGCGCGCGGCCGCGCTGCGCGGCATCGGCTCCAGGCGGTCGAACGCCGCCTCGCTGGCGTCGATCAGCGTGCGCAGACGACGGCCGGCGTCACGCGCCGCGGCCGCGTCGTGACCCGCGGCGCCGCTCGTCCCGGCGTCCGCGGTGCCGCCCGCCGCAAGCGACTCGGCAGCCGGCGCCCCACCCGCAACCCACGGCGCGACGGCCGCGGCGGACAGCAGTCGTAGGGCCTCGCGGCGGGACTTACTCGCGCTCATGACGCTGCCTCGGTTCTGAACGACCCGTCGGATCGACCACCAGGATCGCCCCCTGCGAGCGCCCCCTGCGAGCGTCGGATCGTAACGGGAAAGCCGCGCATGGACCGCACGGCACGAGTTCTATACCCTCGCGCGAATCGCTGCCGCAAGGGGGCCTTTCGAATGCCGTTCGCCGCCGCCAGTCCGGTCGCGCACCTGCGCGCGTGCGCCTCGCTGCTCCTGCTCGCGCTGACCGCCGCGCCCGTCGTCGCCCAGGACGCGCCGGCTCCCGTCGTGCGCGTCATCACCGGCGCGAACGTCGTGAACCTGGAGGGTGGTCCGCACGTGCGCGACGCCGTGGTCGTGATCACCGGCGAACGGATCACCGCGGTCGGCCCCGCCGGCCAGGTCGCCATTCCTGCGAACGCCCAGCGGCTCGCGCTGCCCGGCAAGTGGCTGATGCCCGGCCTGATGAACATGCACACCCATTTCGGGCTGAAGCTGCCGGGCGCGACCGGCGCGGCACTCGCGAACGAGACCGACTTCGCGCTGTCGCTCAGGATGCTCGACAACGCCAAGAAATCCCTGTGGTCCGGCACCACCACCGTGCGCACGCCGGGCGAGCAGCGCGACGCGATCTTCGCGCTCAAGAACTCGATCGACCGCGGCGAGCACCCGGGGCCGCGCATCTTCCCCGCCGGCCGCGCGATCGTCCCGACCGGCGGCCACAGTTCCGAGCCGGTGTTCGACGGCATCGACGGCGCCGACGAGGCGCGCCACGAGGCGCGGCGCCAGATCCTGCTCGGCGCGAAGTGGATCAAGATCATGATCTCGCGCGGCATCGCGAGCACCGGCAACATCGCCGCCTCCGACATGACGCTCGAGGAGATGCGGGCGGTCACCGACGTCGCGCATCGCCAGGGCGTGAAGGTCGCCGCGCACACCGGCTCGCCGCAGGCGACGCTCGAGGCGCTCGAGGCCGGCGTCGACAGCTTCGAGCACGGCTACTTCCTGACGGAAGACGTGTTCCGGAAGATGAAGGAGAAGGGCGCCTGGTACGTGCCGACCATCGTCGTCAGCCAGGCCGGCGCGCAGGAGTTCTTCAGGAAGATCGGCTCGCCGCCGTTCTACCTCGCGCGGGTGCAGATGGTGGGCAGGAGCCACTGGGCGGCGCTGCAGGCCGCGATCCGCACCGGCGTGAACGTCGCGATGGGCAGCGACCAGTTCCCCTACGAGCCGAACGAGGGCACGGTCGCGTCCGTGCGCGAGATCGAGCTGTACCACGAGGCCGGCATGACGCCGCTGCAGGCGCTGCGCACCGCGACCGTCAACACCGCGCGGATGCTCGGCGCGGAGCAGGACCTCGGCGCGGTCGCGCCCGGCAGGTACGCGGACCTGATCGCGCTCGACCGCGATCCGACCCAGGACATCCGCGCGCTGCGCACGATCTCGGTGGTGATGAAGGGCGGCGAGATCGTCCGCCACGACGCGGAGCCGTCGCTCGTCACGCTGAACGTGCTGAACTGAGTCCGCCATGGCCTCGAACGCGCCGCGGCGCACCTACCGCTGGCTGCTGGTCCTGCCGTTCGGCTGGCAGGTCGGGCTCGCACCGCTCGTCGACGACGTGCAGCTCACGCCGTTCCACCTGCCGTTCCCGATGTTCTGGCAGATGGCCGGCATCGTGTTCACCACGCTCGTGATCGCGGTGGTGTTCGCGCTCGACCGCAGGCTCGGCCCGGACCCCGACGACCCCGACGGCGGCACGCCGTGACCCTGGCGATCACGCTCGCGATCGTGCTCGGCACGATGCTCGGTGCGCTCTACTACGGGCACCGACAGGCGCGCGCGCACACGATGGGCGAGTGGGCGGTCGGCGGCCGCCGCTTCGGCTCGTGGATCTTCTGGTTCGTCAACGCCGGCGAGATCTACACCACCTTCGCGGTGCTCGGCATCGCCGGCTACGCGTGGGCCTACGGCGCGCCCGCCTACCTCGCCTTCACCTCGGTGTCGCTCGCCTCCGCGCTCGGCTACTGGCTGATGCCGAAGATCTGGGCCGCCGGCAAGCGTCACGACCTGGTCACGCAGGCGGACTTCTTCGAGCGCCACTACGGGTCGACGTGGCTCGCGGTCGTGGTCGCGCTGGCCGGCATCGCGGCGCTGGTGGTCTACGTGCAGATCCAGATCACCGCGCTCGCGATGATCGTGCGGCTCACCGTGGGCCCGGCGATCTCGCCGCTCGAGTCCGCGCTGGTCGCGGCGCTCGTGATGCTCGCGTTCGTCTACGTCGCGGGCCTGCGCTCCGCCGCGTTCGCGGCCGGCATCAAGGACGTCCTGATGATCGTGCTGGTCGTGGCGCTGTCGCTGACGGTGGCGTCGAAGGTCGGCGCGAGCTCGATGCTCGACGTCTACCGCCTCGTGCAGGTCGAGCACCCGGGCATCGGCGACTTCCCCGGCCTCAAGCCCGAGGCGGGCCTGACGAGCACGTGGCTCGTGACGGCCGCGCTGAACGTCGCGCTGGGCACGTGGATCTTCCCGCACATGTTCCAGCTGATCTACTCCGCGGGCAGCATCACCGCGATCCGCCGCAACGCGGTCTGGCAGCCGCTCTACTCGCTGTCGTACTTCTTCATCATCCTGCTGGGCTTCGGCGCGCTGCTGGCCGGCACGCAGCCGCCGGGCGGCGACCCGAACGCGGTGCTGCTGCAGTTCGTGACCGACGAGTACCCGGCCTGGGCCGTCGGCCTGCTCGCCGGCACCGGCTGCCTGCTCGCGCTGGTGCCGGGTTCGATCCTGCTGCTGGGCGCGGCGTCGATCTTCGGGCGCAACGTCGTCCTGCCGCTGAAGCGCGACCTCCCCGACCGCACGGTCCTGTGGACGTCGCGCGCGGCGATGCTCGCCTTCGCGGCCGCGGCCGTGTGGCTGTCGGTCACGTCGAACGAGTCGCTGGTCGAGATCGGCCTGTCCGCCTACGCCGCGATCGGCATGCTCGCGCCCGGCGTGTTCCTCGCGTTCCTGTGGCCGCGTGCGAGCGCCGTCGGCGTGTTCGCCGGGATCGTCGCCGGCTACTGCGCGCTGCTGCTGCCGCCGGCCGAAGCCTTGTGGGCCCGGCTGCTGCCCGAGTGGGACACGGGCCTGGTCGCGATGGGCGTGAACCTCGCGGTCGCGGTGGTCGTCAGCCTGCTGGTGCCGCGCACCGCGGCGCTGCGCAGCGCCGCGGAATCCCGCCTCGGGGCCGCACGGTCCTAGCGCTCCCGCCCGGGAACGGGCGACCGCTCAGGCGGCGCCGTGCTCGCGTCGTCGCGCGTCCACCCAGCGCCGCAGGTGCTCGCTCAACGCCCAGAGGGGCACGTAGCCGTTCTCGAGCACGGCGGCGTGGAACTCCCGCAGGTCGAAGCGAGGCCCGAGCACCGCTTCGGCATGGGCGCGCTCCTCGAGGATCTGCAGCATCCCGACCGTGAACGCGGTGGCCTGACCGGGCACCGCGAGATAGCGGTCCACCGCCGCCTCGTTCGCCGCCCGCGGGCTCGGCGTGTGCTCGTCGAGCCAGCGGATCGCCTGCTCGCGAGTCCAGCGCTTCCAGTGCAGGCCCGAGTCCACGACGAGGCGCGTCGCACGCCAGAGTTCGCCGGACAGCCGCCCGAAATCGGCGTACGGATCCTCGTAGCCGCCGAGTTCCTTGGCCAGCCGCTCGGCGTAGAGCGCCCAGCCCTCGACGAACGCCGTGTCCTGCCACCAGCGGTTCACCTTGCGCACGCGCGGGATGCGCGCGTCCACCAGGATGCTCGAGATCTGCAGGTGATGGCCGGGCACCGCCTCGTGGTAGAGCAGCCACTCGAGGTCGTACAGCGGCCGCGTGTGCAGCTGCGTGAGGTTCAGCCAGACCGTGCCCGGCCGGGAACCGTCCGGCGTGCCGGCCTCGTAGAAGCCGCCCGGCGCGCCGGCCGCGCGATACGGCTCGGTCGCACGTATCTCCAGCGGCAGCGGCGGCGGGCTCGCGAACGCGCGCGGCAGCCGCGCCTGCATGCCGCGCACGAGTTCGCGTGCCCGGGCGAGGTACGCCTCGCGGCCCGCCTCGTCGTCCCCGAGGAAGAAGCGCGGCTCAGTCTTCAGGCGCTGCATGAACGAGGCGAGATCGCCGGCGTGACCCACGCGCCGCATGACCTCCTCCATCTCCGCGTGCACCCGCTCGACCTCGCGCAGACCGAGCGCGTGGATCGACTCCGGCGCGAGGTCGGTGGTGGTGAACTGGCGGACCAGGAAGGCGTAGAACGCGTCGCCGTCCGGCAGCCGCCACGCGCCGCCGTCGACCGGCCTGCGGGCGGCGTGGGCCTCCAGCACGCGGATCAGTTCGCGGTAGGCCGGCACGACGTCGCGCTCGAACGCGCGGGCCGCGAGCGTCTCTAGCTCGCGGCGCTCGCGCGGCGACAGCCGAGCCTCGCCGAGCTTGCGCGCGAACTCGACCAGCACCGGGTTCGGGACCGCATCGACGAGGCCGCGGGACTGCGTGAGCAGCAGCGGATAGACCGACTTCGGCAGCCACACGCCGCGCGCCGCCTGCCGCTCGAGGCGCTCCACGAGTCCCGCGAAGTAGGGACGCACCGCCGCGAGCCGCCTCACGACCGCCTCCGCTTCCGCGCGCGTCCGGACGGGCTGCCCCGCGAGTACGCGGGGCACGTCGACGTGAGGGCCGACGATCTGGTTCAGCGGATAGAGATGGTCGCGCCAGCGGTGACGCTCCAGCAGCAGTTCCTGCTGGCGCTCGTACACGCGGTACTGCAGCCGGCGTCGCGCGTCGAGCCGCTCGGGCACGAACTCGCGCCGGAGCGTGGCGAGCTCGCGCGACGCGCTGGCCGCCTCGGCGGCCGCACCCGTCTCCGACAGCGATTCCCAGCGATCGGCGCCGACGCTTTCGCCCTGCCCCGTCGCGAGCTGCGGGTTCGCGACCAGCAACCGGAGGTAGGCGGCGTCCAGGAAGGCGTCGAATCGGCGCGCGAGCTCGGCGTCGGGTTCGCTTGCGGAGACATCCGACTGCGGCTGGCCCGTCGACGGCGCGGCGTTCGCGCCGCGCGCGGCAGGCACGACCAGCGCGCCGACCAGTGCAGCGCCCAGCGCAAGGGCCCGGCGCCTCTCCGTGTCGACGGAGCCGCGCAGGCCCCGGGCACCGGACGGTCCTTCGCCGCGACCGGACCGTGCGCTCATCGATTCAGCGTGTACTTCATGATCCGCCCGTGCGGACCCTCGCGATCGCGCTCGAGCGTGTACACGTCGCCGGGCGGGCCCAGACGACGCGCGGTCACGTGCGCGATGCGCGCGAGATCCTCCGCGTCGAGCCGCAGCTCGCCGACCTGCGCATGCGCGGCGAGATGACGCGTGCTGGTGGCGCCGACGATCGCCGCCGCAACGCCAGGCTTGTCCAGCACCGCGCGCGTTGCCACCGTGGCGACGTCGCAGCCGTGACGGTCCGCGATCGCGCGCAGCGCGCGGAGCAGCTCCTGGAACAGCTCCCACCCGCCGAACTCCTCGACGATCAGCCGGTACTTCGTCAGCGAGCGATTCGCGAGCGGTTCGGGGGGCGCCGGCTGGCCGAGCCAGCGGTCCGACAGGAAGCCGCCGGCCACCGTGCCGTAGCACAGCAGCGCGACCCCGTGCCGGCGGCACCAGTCGACCATCCCGTGCTCCGGGCGGTCGTCGAGCAGCGAGTACTGAAGCTGGTGCGCGAACACGGGCACACCGGCATCCACCATGGCCGCCAGTTCCGGCGTGCCGAAATTCGTCACGCCGATCCGGTCGATGCGGCCCGCGCGCCGCAGGCGATCGAGTTCGAGGGCGACCTCGACCCAGCGGGGCGTGGCGTAGTCCCACCAGTGGAACTGCACCAGGTCGAGCCGCTCGACGCCGAGCCGACGGCACGAGCGGTCGACGATCTCCTCGACGTAGGCGCGGTGTACGACGCCGAGACGGTCGAGATCGGGCACGAACTTCGTGTGCACGCGGATCCGCCGTGCGTGTTCCGGGTAATCGCGGCGGAAGCGGCCGATCAGCTCCTCCACGCCGGTGTAGATATCCGCGCAGTCGAAGGTGGTGACGCCGGCGTCGACGAACGCCGCCATGTCGCGGCAGGCCTCTTCGGGATCGACGGCACCGTGGCCGCCGGCCAGGTGCCAGCCGCCCTTGATCAGGCGCGAGATCGAGTAGTCCGGCGCGAGGTCGAGGCTGGGGATCACGACTGCGCTCCCGCGGCTTCGTCGGCCGCGCCGGGCAGCTTCACGGCGGTGGTGTCGGCGTGGCGGAAAGTCCGCTTGCCGGTGCGCACGATCCGGAACCGCGACGGGCAGTTGGGATCGGGGCACGCGACCTCGGCGTCCGTGGACATCCAGTCGTTCGGGTCGGTGACGCGCTGCTTCGCCGGCAGCAGCGGCAGCAGCGCCGCCAGCGAGTAGATCGAGATGCCCTGGCCCGGCGGCAGCCGCAGGATCTCGCCTTCCAGCGTGAAGTAGTCGCCGGGCCTGGCGCCGCACCAGATCTTCGCGCCGGGCGGCGCGACGACCTCGACGCGCAGGTCGTACAGTTCGAAGGTGGCGGCGGAACGCGGATCGCTCATCGCGGGCGGGCCTCGGCGGGACACGGCCCTGCGAGTCTACGCGGTCCGCGAGTCGCGCTCACGTCACCGCGGCCCGGCGCGCGTACTCGGGCCGCTCGTAGGCGCGCGTCTCGAGCACCTCGCGCAGGCGCGCTACCGCGTCCCAGACGTCGACGTAGCGCACGTACAGCGGCGCGAACCCGAAGCGCATCAGGTCGGGCGCGCGGAAGTCGCCGATCACGCCGCGGTCGATCAGCGCCTGGACGATCTCGTAGCCGCGCGGGTGCGCGTAGCCCACGTGGTTGCCGCAGCGGGCCGGGTCCGCGGGCGACGCGAGCACCGGCCCGTGGTGGGCGCACTCGCGCGCGACGAGCTCGCGGAACAGCGTCGCGAGCCCGATCGCCTTCGCTCGCAGCGCGGCCAGGTCGACGCCCTCGAACGCCTCCAGCGCCCCGTCGAGCGCGGACAGCGCCAGCACCGGCGGCGTGCCGCAGCGGAAGCGCCGCAGCCCCGGCGCGGGCGCGTACGCATCGTCGAACGCGAACGGCTCGGCGTGCCCCATCCAGCCGCACAGCGGGCTCGAAAGACTCGCCTGCAGGTCCTCGCGCACGTACAGGAAGGCCGGCGCGCCCGGGCCGCCGTTGAGGTACTTGTAGCCGCAGCCGACCGCGAGGTCGGCCCCGGCGGCGCGCAGGTCCACCGGCACCGCGCCGACGCTGTGCGAGAGGTCCCACAGGACCGCGGCGCCCGCCTCGTGCGCGAGCCGCGTGATGCCCGGCAGGTCGTACATCTCGCCGCTCTTGTAGTGGACGTGCGTCAGCACGACGAGGGCGGCGCCGGCCCGGATCGCGGCCGGGATCGCCTCGCGCGGCACCGCGACGAACTCGACCCCCGGGCACAGGCGGGCCAGTCCCTGCAGCACGTAGAGGTCGGTCGGGAAGTTGCCGGCTTCCGAGACGATCCGCCCGCGCCCGCCGCGGGCCTGGATCGCGGCGAGCGCCAGCTTGAACAGGTTCGCCGACGTGGAATCGTCCACCAGCACCTCCCCGGGCCGCGCGCCGAGCAGCCGCGCGAGCCGAGCGCCGACGCGCTCCGGCAGTTCGAACCAGCCGGCGGTGTTCCAGCTGCGGATCAGGTCGCGCCGCCACTCCCGCTCGACGGCCTCGTGCAGGCGCGCCCGCGCCCCGGCGCTCAGCGGGCCGAGCGAGTTGCCGTCGAGATAGACGAGACCTTCCTCGAGGTCGAAAGCGGCGCGGCGCGAGGCGTGCGGGTCGGCGGCGTCGAGCGCCGCGCAGGTCTCGCGCGTCCAGCGGCCCGACGCCGTCGGGCCGTCGAGCGGCGCAACGGGGGGGACGAACTCGGGCTGGGCGGCCGCTTCGCTCATCGGACAACTCCGTTGCGGGACTCCGGCACGGATGCTAGCCGGCCAGCCGCCTGAGATCCTTGCAAGTGATTGGATGGATGATTGAGAATTCTTCAATAATGTCCAGGCTCGGGATCGCCCACCTCGCGATGCTGGAAGCGATCGCCGGCAGTCGCAGCCTCCAGGAGGCGGCGGGCCGGCTGCGCATCACCCCGTCCGCGCTCAGCCACCGGCTCAGGGAAGCAGAACGCCGCCTCGGCGTGCCACTGGTGGTCCGCGGCGGCGAGCGTCCCCGGCTCACGCCGGCGGGCGAGCGGCTGCTGCCCGTCGCGGCCCGCTTGGTCCACGAGCTGCGCGCGGCCGAGAACGACGCCCGGGCGGCGCCGGCGCTCCCCGCACCGCCGGTGCGCATCGCGGCCTCCACGCTGTCGGGCTACCAGTGGCTCCCGCCCTTGATGCGCGAACTCGCCGCCGCACCCGAGCCGGTCGAGCTCGAGGTCGCGCTCGACGTCTCCCTGGATCCGCTGGGTGCGGTACGCGACGGTCGCGCGGACCTCGCGGTCGTGCCCACCGCCGTGGGCGCGGCCGGCCTGGGCGCGGTGCCGCGGTTCGGCGACGAGATGGTGGCGGGGCTGCCGGCGAACCACCCGAAGGCGGCGCGACCGTGGCTGGCGCCGCGCGACTTCCTCGACGAGACCTACGTGGCGGACGCCACGCGGCCGGAACCCGGTCGCGAGGTCGAGCGCTTCTTCGCACCGGCCGGCGTGGAGCCGAGCCGCGTGCTTCGCGCCGGCGCCACCGAGGGCGTGTTGGCGCTCGTCGGCGCCGGTTTCGGCGTGACGATCCTGACGCGCCTGACCGTTGAGCCCTACCGCGGTCTCGCCGCCTTCGAGCAGGTCCCGCTCGGCCGGCGCGGGCTGAGGATCCAGTGGCACGCGGTGCTGCGGCGCTCCGACGCACCGCTTTCGCGCGTGGGGCGCGTGGCCCGTGCGCTCGCGGCGGTAACGCCGGCGCTCGCGCCCGCGGCACGCGGGACGCCCCGCTCGACGGCGCGCACGCCGTAGCAGCTGCGCTGCGGTCGACCCGCGGCATAGGGACGCCTCGCAGTACGCGCCGGCCCATGGTCACGGAGTCCTCGGACCTCACGCTGGGCTACACCGTCGCGCTGCTCGCGGTCGCGACCGGCACTGCACCCGCCAGCGACCGGCCCGGGTGGCTGGCGATCCCGATCGCGATGGCCGCGCTCCTCGCCGGCGTACTGCTGTCGGAGTCCACGTTCCGCCACCAGCTCGAGGCCGACGTCGAGCCCTTTCGCAGCATCCTGCTCGGCCTCTTCTTCCTGCGCGTCGGCATGTCGCTCGACCTCGCGACGGTCGCCCGCGAGTGGTCGCTGGTGGTCGGCGGCGTCGCGGGGTTAATGGCCGTGAAGGCGCTCGGCATCTACGGGGTCGCGCGGCTGTTCGGCGCGGACCACCGCGAATCGCTGGCCCGCGCCGCGCTGTTCGCGCAGGGCGACGAGGTGCTGAAGGGCCTCGGCTTCGACACGCGGGAAGCCGCCGAGACCGTGGAGGACGTGCGCAGGCGCGACTTCGAGCGGCTCGAGTTGCAGATCGTCGGCGGCATCACGGCCGGGCGCTCGCTGCTGCGGGGCAACCTGGTGACGCCCCAGCCCGCACCGCTGACCGTGCCGACGCGCGAGAGCGCGGCCCGCCGCGGCGCGGCCGCGCCCGAGGCGCACAGTGTCGCCACCCGGGCGGCGAAGCAGGATCAGCGCGGCGGTGGTTTGCCGTAGGCGACGGCCGACGCGAGCCACCGGTCGAGGTGCGACGCGAACGCACTGCGATCCGCCGCGGACAGCGGCGGCGGTCCGCCGGTCTGCAGCCCGCTCGCGCGCATCGTGTCCATGAAGTCGCGCATCGTCAGCTGCGCGCGGATCGTGTCCGGCGAGAACTTCGCGCCGCGCGGCGTGACTGCCTGGGCGCCTTTCTCCAACACTGCCGCCGCGAGCGGCACGTCCGCCGTCACCACGAGATCGCCCGACTCCGCGCGCAGCACGATCGCGCCGTCCGCGACGTCGAAGCCCGCGCTCACGGTCAGCACGCGCAGGCTCGGCACCCGTGGCACCGCGAGCGGCTGATTGGCGACCAGCGTGACCGCGACGCCGGTGCGCTCCGCCGCGCGGTAGAGAATCTCCTTCACCACCTTGGGGCAGGCGTCGGCATCGACCCAGATGGACGGCCGGCGCGGCGTCGCCGTGGGATCCTGCGCGGTCATCGAACGTCCTCCGGCGAGCGGAGCGCGCAAGCTAGCGGCGGCGCCGTGCGGAGGCAAGGCGAAGGCGCACCGGCGGAGCGCGAACGGGTGCCGGGGATGCTGCGCGGCGCCGCGTTCAGCCGGCGAGCACGCGGCCGATCTCGCGCAGCCGGTCGAGCCCCCGCACCTCGCTCGGGAACAGCGGCACCTCGACCACTCGCGACTCGCCGAAGCGGCCGCGCAGTCGGTCGAGATGGGGACGCTGCTTCGCAGCCTTCTCGGCCAGGAACGGCGAGTCGGTCACCCGCACGACGTTGTTCACCACCACGCGGTCGATACCGAGCCCGTGCCTCGCGAGTTCCTCGAGCACGGAGTCGACCTGCAGCACCGACAGCGCCTCGGGGATCGTCACCAGCGAGAAGCTCACTTCGCGCTGCAGGAACCCCATGCATTCCGCGGACAGGTCCTGCCACTTGCGGATCACGTCCATCACGGACTCCCGCCGCTCGCCCGAGGTCTTGAGGTGCGAGTAGATGCGCGGCGCGAGCTTCAGGTGCTCGCCGAGCAGCCGCGGCATGCCGAGCAGCGCGAGCGTCTGGCCGAGCGGCGCCGTGTCCCAGACCACGTGCTCGTAGCGCGCCTCGACCGCGAGCCGCCGGATGAAGTCGACCATGAACTCCTCGTTCAGGCCGGGCAGTACCGACGTCATGAATTCGACGAACGAGCGGTAGTCGACGTCGACGAACGACGAGAACACGGCGTAGACCTCGTGACCGAACTGCTCGTCCCACATGTCGCGCAGGTCGGCGAGACCGAACTCGGTGAAGTACAGGTTCGGCAGCACCTCGCGCTCGCAGTGGCGACCCTCGAGCTCGAACAGGTGCGAGAGCGACGGCGTGGGGTCGGTCGACAGCACCAGACTGCGGGCGCCGGCGTCCGCCCGGTGCAGCGCGGTCGCGGCGGAGCACGTCGTCTTGCCGACCCCGCCCTTCCCGAGGAACACGTGGATGCGGCGCGCGGCCTCGGGCGCCGGGCGCTTCGATGCGTTCATGCCCCCGATTGTCGCGCCGTCGCCGCGAGGACGTCAGCGCGGCGACTGCGTACGCCCGACGGCGGTCGCTTCAGGCCGCGCAGGGCGCCTCGAGGTCGAGGACGGCGGGTATCGGACGGAACGCGAACGCCGGGTACAGCCCCGCCTGTTCGTCCAACTGGCCCGCGTAGGCGGCGTGGCCGAGCACGAAGCGCCGGAGGGAGTCGCAGTCCACGGCGCCCGCCCAGGCGGGGCTGACCAAGTCCGCGAGATTCGCGCGGCGCAGCGCATCGAGGTCGGCGACGACGCCGGCGGACTCCACCTGGCAGCAGAGCAGTCCGAGGCGCTTCCAGTGGCGGGCGGCAGACGGCGGCAGGCCGACGAGTTCGGGCAGCACGGGCACGAGTCGCATCGACGGGTTCCCTCTGTGCGATGGCGATGGGGGACGCGCACCTTATCGAGACCGCGCTGCGGTCGCGTGACAAAACGCTGCATCGTTGCGCTTCAAGGTTGCGAATCGACGCACGCGCGACACGCGGCACGCGGCACGCGCCGCCGCGGTCCGAGGCGGGCTCAGCCCGTCCGCGGATCCCGAAACGCGACCGCCCGTCCCTCGCCGGCCTCCAGCGCGTCGAGCGCCGTCTCGACCGCGTGCACTGCGCGCGAGTTCGCGACGCGCCGGAACGGCCCGCCCTCGGCGAGCGGCCGCGGCGCCGCGAAGATGGCGCGCTGCTCGAGCAGGCGGCGCGCGTCGGCGACGAAACCCTCGGGGGCCTCACCGTCGCCGGGCAGGTAGCCCGCGACCTCGACCGGATCGGCATCGGTGCCGAAGTCCACGAGCAGCAGTGCGCCCGCGTGGTCGCGGTGCTCCAGCACTTCGATGCGCGGCGCACCGGCGCGTTCCTTGCGGTGGGTCCACAGCGCCTCGCCGCCGAGTTCGACGATCTCGCCCGCGATGGCCGCGAATCGCACCGCCGCACCCTCTTCCGCGCGCGGGTCGAGCAGCCGGATCTCCTCGTACGCGGCGAGGGTCTCGGCGGAGGCCTCGCCGAGCAGGTTCGTCGTCAATTCCCGCACGTCCGCGGTGTGTTCGAGCCCCAGTGCGCGGCCGAGCCGTGCCATCGCCGCCGCCACGTCCAGCGGCTCGAGATCCGAGAGCCGCCCGTCGAGACCGCCCACGATGGCCTCCGGCATGCGCGAAGCGAGCAGCCGGTAGGCCGCCCCGAAGAAGCGGCCGGCGTCGAACGCCTCCTCGTCCGGCGCGAGCGCGCCGAGCACGGCGGCGTGCCCGTCGTCGAACAGGCGCAGCACGACGGTGGCCGTGGGATCGTGGCGATAGGCCCAGACCTCGTAGCTGTCCGGAAGATCCGGCGCGGAGCCGTGCGGCTGCGGCACGCCGGACAGCACGTCGAGCGCGAGCGCACGGAACGACACGCGCTCGTCGGGCCCGAAGTCGTCGGGCGCCTGCGCCGCTTCAGCCGCCGCACCGGCAGCACTGGCGGCCGCGACGGCCGAAGCCTCGGCACCGGCCTGCTGGTCGGCCGCGTCGCGCACACTCGCCGGCAGGCCGCCGTGGTCGTCGGAGACCGACTGCGCGAGCGCGGCGATCGCGCCGGCGGTCTGCGCGGTCGCGAGCGCCTGCAGTGCCTCGAGCGGCCCGAACTCGATCCGCGCCGGCGCCGGCCCCGCATCGATCGCCTCGTCGTCCTCGGCATCCTCGGCGTCGAGATCCGCGTCGTCGCGCTGGCCGCGCGCCGCGAAATCCCCGGACTCGAGGTCGGCCGCGTCGGCGAGGTCGGCGTGCCGCGCATCGCCGTCGGTCGCCTGCAGGTAACGTTCGAGCAGTCCTCGCACTTCGCCGAGCAGCGCGCGCTGCCGCGCCGCGTCCGCGACGGGCACCAGCCCGTCGTGCGTCGCGACCGCCGCGTGCAGCCGTTCGATCACGCTGCCGTCGTCGTCGAGCCCCGCGGGCACGTACACCGCGTGCAGCGACTCCGCCAGTTCCTCGGGGAAGAACTTCACCACCGCCGCGCCGGGCACGTCTTCGGCGGTGAACACCTGCAGGTCGAGCGACTCCGCCCTCCCGGATTCGCCGAGCGCCTGACGGATCAGGCGGTGGAACACGTCGAAAGGCAGCGTCGCGCTCAAGCCGGGACCTCGGGAACGATCGGAGGCGCACAGTTTACAGGGGGCGGCGCGCCTACTGTATATTCATCCATATGCCGTTCCGTTGCCCCCTCTGCGGAAGCACTTCCTTCGGGCCCGTCACGGTGCGGCGCCGGGACGGCTCGCTCTATCTCTCGAGCCTGCGCCAGTGCGCCGGCTGCTCGATCGTCTTCACCGACCCGGAGCGGCTGTCGAAGAGCGAACCGCCGCCCACGCCGAACGCGCCGCCGCTGCCACCGGACTTCCGCCGCCTGTGGCAAACGCCCAAGCGTGAATCGGGAGAGCCCTGAATGCCCCGCAGGTGTGTCGCCGTTCACCGTCGGTCCGGCGCGTCGCCGGCACGCTCGGGCCCGCACTCGCACCCGGAGGAACCCTCGCATGATCCGAGTCGGTGACGTCATCCTCTACGACCGCCCGCAGGAGATTCCGTGCGAGCGGGACGACGGATTGATCGGCACCGTGATCACGCCGACGCCGTGGCGCACGCGCTTCGCGTGGTACCCGCTGCGTGCCGTGGTCAACGAGAACACGCGCCGCCGCCACGGCTGGGTCTGGCTGAAGCGCGTCGAATGGCGCCGGCACTTCGGCTCGCGGCGCGGCGAGTCAGTGCTGGAGGTGCGCGTCCTTCACCGGCCGGCGAAGGCGCTGACGCGCGCGACCTCGGAGACCTGAGGCACGCCGGCCGGGCCGTCCGGATCAGCGCCCGCCGACCGGCCCCGCCTCGATCGTCTCCGTCGGTGGGGGCTGCACGAGCGCGGCGGCCTCGGCCGTCGTGCCGTAGAGCCACTGCTCGACGTCCGCGCGCTCGATCGACACCACCGATCGCTTGTCCTGCTCGTCCGGCCCGGACTTCGGGTCGGGCTTGTGCATCCGGCGCATCAGCGGATGCGCGTCCGCGTTCACCGTCAGCATCGTGTAGCTCTCGTGGACTTCGCCCGTCGCGCGGTCCGTCCACGCGTTCCACAGGCCGGCGAGGCCCCACGGCTCGCCGTCACGGCGGGCGAAGCGCCACCAGACGTTGCGGCCCGTCTCCCAGTTCGGCTCATCGAACGACTGCGCCGGGACGATGCAGCGCTGCCCGCGCGCCCACGGCGCCTCGTACGACGCCTTCGTCGTGATCTCCTCGAAGCGCGCGTTGAACGTCGAGTAGGCGACGCGCGGCTCCTTCGCGAAGAACGGGATCAGGCCCCACGCGCCGATCACCGGCTCGAGCGCGGGCAGCGTCTCGTGGACCGCGCGGCGGATGAACGGACCGGGCGCCCGGGGAAACACGCCGACGGGATCCCAGGGCGGCATCTGGCCCGGCCGCAGTTGCCAGAAGCGTTCGATCGCGGCCGCCGACGGAGTCAGGTAGCGAGTGCACATCGCCCGTGCAGCCTATGCGAAGCCCTGACCTCACCCGGCGGGCATGGTGCAGGTTCGTTTGCGCGGTGCACCGGGCGAAGCGCGCCGGAGCGCCGAGGGACCGACCCACCGATGATGCGTGGATTGCGATTAATCGCTTCAGTCTGTCTCTGCCGCACCACAACGAGTCCGCTGCGGCTATAAACGAACTGCAGTGAGGCTTCGCTGCGCCGACCTCGGATCGACCGGATGTTCCCCCCGTCCGGTCGATCCGGGGCGGTTCCTCCGGGGCGGCCCTCGCGACCGCCCCACTTCTCCTTCCGCTCCGTGCGGAGCCCGGTTTCGGGCCCGGCCGCCGTCCCGCCCTCGAGTCTTCGTTCTCGGGTTCGTCCGGTCGGGACGGCGCCGGTGCCCACCACGGGCCTACGGCGACGGCTGCCGCGGCGGGCCCGGGAAGAACGCGTTCGTGCGTCGCACGTAGTCCCGGTAGGCGGGCCGCCGCTCGCCGATGTCCTTCTCGAGCAGCGCCACGCCCGAGACGCGCAGCAGCAGCACGGACATGATCGCGGGCCCGATCACGCTCCACCAGCCGCCGGCCGAGAGCGCGATCAGGAAGAACCCCCACCACACGCAGAAGTCGCCGAAGTAGTTCGGATGGCGCGTGTAGCGCCAGAAGCCGCGGTCCATCACCTGGCCGCGATTCGCCGGGTTCGCCTTGAAGCGTGCGAGCTGCCAGTCGCCGCCCGCCTCGAACACGAAGCCGACCAGCCACAGCGCGGCGCCGAGCCAGTCGAGCCAGCCGAGCGGCGTCGCCGCGCCGATACCGGCAAGCAGCGGCAGCGAGACGATCCACGCGAGCACCGCCTGGAAGCCGAACACGATGTAGAGGCTCTTGAACTCGAAGTTCGGCTCGTTGTTGGCGCGGATCTGCCGATAGCGAAAGTCCTCGCCGTGCCCGTGGTTGCGCCAGCCGATGTAGGCCGCGAGCCGCAGCGACCAGAGGCCCACGAGCAGGAGCACGAGCCACGCGCGCTCGCCGAGCGCCCCGTCGCCGGCGACGGAGTAGGTGATCGCGGCCAGCAGGAACATCAGCGACCACATGACGTCGACGATGCTGACGTTCCGCAGCGGCAGGCTGACGAGCCAGCCGGCGAAGCCGAACGCGAGCAGCACGCCGAGCGCGGCGAGCCACGCGGCGACAACGGGCGGTAGCGCGACTTCAGGCACGGGGCGTCACTTCGTCGGGGGGCGGGCGGCGGCTGGGGCTTCCGGGGCGAAGCCGTTCCAGCGCGTCGCGAGCCAGGCGAGCGCGGGAATCAGGAGCGCGTAGCCGACGCCCTGCACCACCAGCAGCGTCGGCATCGCCATGGTCTCGATCGCACCGAGCCGCACGCCGGCGAAGTACGACAGCGGTCCGCCGACGGCGCCGATCGCCGCCGCGACCCACGGCCGGCCCTTGAGCCAGCCGAGCGAGAGATTCATCGTGGTCGCGAACATCGCCCACAGCGCCACCATCCACGCCGGCACGAGGCCGGGCGCGAGTCCCGCGCCCGCGTAGCTGACGATGCCGGTCGCCATCACCGCGCTGTCCCACGCGAGACCGAGGCCGCACGCCGTCGCGACGAGCCGCAGTTCCGGCCCGCGCCGCGGCGCCATCGCGAGGTGGATCGCGAGCACCGCGCCCGCAGCCGCGAGCCCGATCGTGGAGCGGCCGGCCGCGGCCGACAGCACGCAGACGAGCCACGCCGCCTCGAAGGCGACGAAGTTCCAGATCTTGACGAGCAGCGGCTTCGAGCGGAGCACGGTCATGGTTCCGGATTCGGCAGTCCGCGGCGGACCGGATTCATGCGCCATCATCCCACGCCGGAGCGGCGCACGCCGGGGTAGTCCCGCCGGTCCCTTACAATGGGCCGATGACGTCTTCGCCACTCGACCCCACCGAACCGTTCGGCGCCGACGACCTCGCCGCCTGCCTGCGCGTGCTGCGCGCGATCGAGGCGGATCGCGGGCAGCTGGCCCAGCTCACGCAGGAGCAGCGCCGGGAGCTGCTGATGCTCGCGGGGCTCGTCGCGAAGCCGGAGCGCCACGACCTCGTGCGGATGGCGAAGGCCTTTCGGCGGGCGGAGCGCCGGCAGGCGCGCGAGCAGGACCGGCTGGCCATCGAGCAGTCCGGCCTGCGGGTCCAGCGTCGTGCAGCGATCTACTCCCCCCTCTGGCTACCGCCGCCCGAGACCGGGCCGGAGCCGGAGCGTCCGCGCCTGCGGGACGCTCGCTCGTGCTACGTGTGCAAGCGCCACTACCGCGAGGTGCACCGCTACTACGACTCCCTGTGTCCCGAGTGCGGCGACTTCAACTACGCGAAGCGGGAGCAGACGGCGGATCTCCGCGGCCAGTACGCGCTGGTGACCGGCGCACGCGTCAAGATCGGCTTCCAGGCTGCGCTGAAGCTGCTGCGCGCGGGTGGCCACGTGATCGTCACCACGCGGTTCCCGGTGGACGCCGCGGAGCGCTACGCGCGCGAACCGGACTACGGCGACTGGCACGACCGCCTGCAGATCCACGGGCTCGACCTCCGTCACACGCCGAGCGTGGAGCTGTTCGCCCGCTTCCTCGCGGAGCGCCTGCCTCGCCTCGATCACATCCTCAACAACGCCTGCCAGACGGTGCGGCGGCCGCCGGGCTTCTTCCGGCACCTCGTCGAACGCGAAGTGCAGCCGCTGGCGGCGCTGCCGGCGGAGTGGCGCGGCCCGCTCGCGCAGCACGACGAGTTGCGGCACGAACTGGAGTCCGCCGCCGCGCGTGCGCTGTCCGGGGCGCCGGCGCAGGTGCCGATCGACCGCACGTCCCGCGACGCGGTGGCCGGCAGCGGCGCGCGCGACGGCGACGTGACCGGCGGCGAGCTCGCTCTCACCGCCCTGCGCGTGCACGCCGAGGGCCTCGTGAGGAGCGCCGCCCTCTCCCAGCGCCGCTACCTCGACGACGACTTCCGCGACGGCGAAGCGCTTTTCCCCACGGGCCGCTACGACGAAGACCTGCAGCAGGTGGATCTGCGCGAGGTGAACAGCTGGCGCCTGCGGCTGCACGAAGTGCAGACGCCGGAGCTCCTCGAGGTGCACCTCGTCAACGCGATCGCGCCCTACATCCTGAATGCACGGCTGAAGCCGCTGATGCTGCGCACCGGCGGGCGGCACATGCACGTCGTCAACGTGTCCGCTATGGAGGGGCAGTTCTACCGCACCACCAAGACGGACAAGCATCCGCACACGAACATGGCCAAGGCCGCGCTCAACATGATGACCCGCACGAGTGCGCCCGACTACGTGAAGGACGGCATCCACATGAACGCGGTCGACACCGGCTGGGTCACCGACGAGGACCCCGCGGTCCACGCGGCGCGCAAGGCGGAGCTCGGGTTCGCGCCGCCGCTGGACGTGCTCGACGGCGCGGCGCGCATCGTGGATCCGATCTTCTCGGGCCTGAACACCGGCACGCACGCGTGGGGCCAGTTCCTGAAGGACTACAAGCCGGCACCCTGGTGAGGGCATGATGCGGGCTCCGCGACCGATGCAGGAGCCCGCCGTGGCTGCGAAGACCGTCTCCCGCCGCAAGACCGCCGGCCGCACGCCCGGCGAGCTCTACCCGCCCATCGATCCGTACCGCACCGGCTACCTGCGCGTGTCCGACGTGCACCGCCTCTACTTCGAGGAGAGCGGCAACCCGAAGGGCAAGCCGGTCGTGTTCCTGCACGGCGGTCCGGGCGGCGGCACGGATCCGAAGATGCGGCGCTTCTTCGACCCGCGGAGGTACCGCATCGTGCTGTTCGACCAGCGCGGCTGCGGACGCTCGAAGCCGCACGCCAGCCTCGTCGACAACACCACGTGGCACCTGGTCGACGACATCGAGCGCCTGCGCGAGCACCTCGGCATCGAACGCTGGCAGGTGTTCGGCGGCAGCTGGGGCTCGACGCTCGCGCTCGCCTACGCGCAGAAGCACCCTTCGCGCGTCACCGAACTGGTGCTGCGCGGGATCTTCCTGTGTCGCCGGCAGGAGATCGACTGGTTCTACCAGGATCCTCACGGCGCGGGCGCGCTGTTCCCGGACCGCTGGGACGAGTACGTCGCGCCGATCCCGCCGCGCGAGCGCGGCGACATGGTGCGCGCCTACTACAGGCGGCTGACCAGCCGCAGCCGGGCCGTGATGCAGCGGGCCGCGTCCGCGTGGTCGCTGTGGGAAGGCGCGACCAGCTACCTGCGGACCACGGAGGAGGACCTGAAGCGCTTCCGCTCGGCGAAGTTCACCGCCGCGTTCGCGCGCATCGAGTGCCACTACTTCATCAACGGCGCGTTCTTCGACGAGGACGGGCAGCTGCTGCGCGACGTCGGGCGCGTGCGGAAGATCCCCGCGGTGATCGTGCAGGGCCGCTACGACGTCGTCTGCCCGATGCGCTCCGCCTGGGAACTGGCCAAGGCCTGGCCCGAGGCCGAACTGCGCGTGGTGCCGGACGCGGGCCACTCGGCCAACGAACCCGGCATCACGGCGGAGCTGGTGCGCGCGACGGATGCGTTCGCGCGTCGTGCGCCGGAGCGCTCGCGCTGAACGGCACGGGGCGACGACGCGCGGGGCGCCGCCGGGGCACGCGCAGCGCGGCGGCACGCCGGGCGCGGTGGCGGCGGCCTCAGGTCGGCCGCAGCGAAACGACACTCGAGCCCGCGCCGGGCAGCCGGTCCCGCTCCGTCACACCCAGCAGCCGCAGCAGCTGCTCCGGCAGCACCGGCTCGCAGCGCAGCCCGGGCGAGAGTCCCGGTTGCACCCGCTCGCGGACGAACTCGGGCAGCGTCGCGTCGAGCGTAAGCCAGTAGCGGCAGTCGGCGAGCTCGGCCGACCAGAGATGGAAGAGCTGGGCGAGGCGGTCGCCCTGCACGCGCGCGGCGAGCTGCCCGAAGCGCTCGGCGGAACGAATGGGCGCGGACTCGTCCGACGCCGGCGGTTCGTCGAACGGCAGAACTTCGCGGCCGCCCTCGGCATGCCTCAGCTTCGCGCAGAGGCGCGCCAGCGCGCCGGCCTGCGCGTCGCCGCGAAACACGTCGTCACCGAGCATGCTGCGGTCGATCGCGGGCGGAATCGTCGTGAGCGGCACGTCCCCGACGAGTTCGCGCCACGTCCCACGCCACCGCTCGGCATCCGTCGCGGGCGGCTCGAACTCGACGTAGCTGCAGAGTACCAGCGCGCCTTCACGAGCCAGCCGCCCGATCGTGACGAGCGCCGCGCGCTCGATCAGCGTGACGAGGTTGGCGGACCCGGCCGCTCGTGCGCGCATGAACCGGGGCCTCCCGGACCCTTTCCCGGCGAACCGCGCGGGCGGCGGCGGCGCGAGGTCCATGCGCTCCATGGCCGCGAGGTCGACCAGCACGCGCTCCGGCCGGCGCGATGGACTCCCGGCGTCGCTCATCCGGGATGCCGGGGGCCGCGCATCGATTCGACCACGCGCGCACGGAGCTGCTCGAGCAGGCGCGCGTCGGCGCCCGCGGGGTCGATACCCGCCGCATCGAGGAGATCGCGGGTGAACTCGTCGGGATCGCTCGCGCGCATACGCTCGAGTCGTGCCCGCGCGGTGTCGGAAAGCCGGAAGCCGAGGTGGCTCGCCAGCCGATCGAGCAGTCGCCTCACGTCGTCGGGCTGCAATCGGGGAGCCTAGCGGTCGTCGCGACGTGCGAGCCGCCGTCTCAGTACGGCGACTTCCGAACGGAGCAAGGCGATCTCGCTGCGCGCCCCGAGCCAGCGTTGTCCGAGCCAACCGATCGCGAGCAGGAGGACGGCGGTGAGCATGGTCATGTCGAGCGTTGTACGCCCTTTGCCGCGCGGTCGTGCGGGTTTTGGCCCGGCGCGACCTCGGGAACGCCGTCAAAGAGTCGAGCGCGACGGTCCGCGAGGGCGTACAACGTACCGGCAGTCACGACATCCGCCTCGAGCGACGGGCCTTCGCCCCTCGCGGCGCGTCGCTCCGGACCGCTGGAGGCTTCCCATGCAGACGAATTCTCACGACGCGCTGCAGCGCGCCGTCGACTCCTACGCGCAGACCTTCGGCCACGACGTGCCGGTCAGCGTGATCGCGATGTTCGCGGCGCGGCCCGGCGTGCTGGTCGCCGAGATCCAGCAGGCCGTTCGCCGCACGAGCCCGGTGCCGGGCTGGCGCGATCATGCCAAGCGGACGCAGGAAACGGCGCAGGTCCGCTGACGGATCGACGGACGGATCGACGGACGGATCGACTGGCGGATCCGCCGACCGAAAAGGGTTCTGGCAGAAGTCCTCGCGACGCGAGGACGCGGAGTCCGCGTCGGAAGACGCGGACCCCCTGACCGTCGGCCGCAGCGGTGGCTCGAGGCCTCGCCGCGGCCGACGAGGGTCGCTCAGTAGCGACTGCCGGAGCGGTAGCCACCGCCCGAGCGTTCGCCGGCGGGGCGATCCTGCGCCTCGTTCACGCGGAGCGAGCGGCCGCCCATCGAGTGGCCGTTGAGCGCGCCGATGGCCGTGGCGGCGTCGGACGAGCCCATCTGGACGAAGCCGAAGCCGCGCGGCCGCCCGGTCTCGCGGTCGTTGGGCAGGACCACCGACTCGACGGCGCCGTGCGTGGCGAACAGCCCGCGGACTTCATCTTCGGTGGCGGTGAAGGGCAGGTTGCCCACGTAGATCTTGGTCATGAGACCTCCAGGTCCCGTATCGGTCGTGCGAACGCGCGGCGCGAAGCCGCGCGGGAGAACCGCGGTGACGAACGGGAGAGCCTGAAGGAACTTCGGCAGCCGGACCCGCCACTCGCGGGGATCGAGATCCATACGGCTGTCGACGGGGCGCGAGACGCGCCGCAAACAAACGGACGTGCAACGATCGGGCAGCACCATAGCACGCGCCGCGAACCTGCGTGCCCGTTTGTGTTGCGGGTCGCTCGGCGCCTGCACACCTGCGCCCCGCTCCGCTTAACATCGCACGCCATGCCTCCGAGAGTCGCCTCGATTTCCGACTACCGCGAGCTCGCGCGTCGCCGCCTGCCGCGGATGCTGTTCGAGTACGTCGACGGCGGCTCGTACGACGAGGTCACGCTGCGCGCGAACGTGCAGGACCTGCAGGCGATCCGACTGCGACAGCGCGTGATGCGCGACGTGTCGGCGACCTCGCTCGCCACCCATTGGTTCGGCCGCGATTGGTCGCTGCCCGTCGCCCTCGGCCCCGTGGGCTTCGCGGGCGCGTTCGCGCGCCGCGGCGAATTGCAGGCGGCGCGCGCCGCGGGTGCGGCGGGCGTGCCGTTCACGCTGTCCACGGTCGGCATCTGCAGCGTCGAGGAAGTGGCCGCGGCGCTGCCCGGCGCGTTCTGGTTCCAGCTCTACGTGATCCGCGATCGCGGCTTCCTGTCGGGGCTGCTCGAGCGGGTCGCGGCGGCACGGCCGGCGGCGCTGGTACTGACGGCCGACCTGCCGGTCGCCGGCGCCCGGTACCGCGACGTCCGCTCGGGAATGAACGCGCCGGGCGCGGTCGGCACGCTGAGCCGCCTTTGGCAGGCCGCCCTGCGTCCGCGCTGGTCCTGGGACGTTGCGCTGCGGGGCCGGCCGCTCGCGTTCGCCAACCTGGAAGGTGCGGTGCGGGATGCGAAGCACGTCGACGAGCTGCTGCCTTGGCTGTTCCGGAACATGGACCCTTCCGTGACCTGGCAGGACCTCGACTGGATCCGCGAGCGCTGGTCCGGGCCGCTGGTGGTCAAGGGCATCCTGGATCCCGAGGATGCGGCCGCGGCGCTCGCCGCCGGTGCGGATGCGGTGGTGGTCTCCAATCACGGCGGGCGCCAGCTGGACGGCGTGAGTTCGAGCATCCGTGCACTGCCCGCGATCGTCGAGCGCGTGGCCGGCCGCATCCCCGTCTTCGTGGACGGCGGCATCCGCTCGGGCATCGACGTGCTGCGCGCGCTCGCCCTCGGCGCGAACGGTTGCCTGCTCGGGCGCGCGTGGGCGTACGCGCTCGCGGCGGACGGCGAGCGCGGCGTCCGTCACGCGCTGGCGGTGATCCGGGAGGAACTGCGCGTCGCGATGGCGCTCACCGGTCTCACTCGCGTGCAGGACGCGGGCGCCCACCTGCTCCACCGGGAACCCTGAGCGCTCGCCCCCGCGTCGAGCGGATGCGGCGGACCGGTCCGCCTCGCGCTCGTGCCGCGCGAATCACCTCCGGTCGCCGCGCGCACTGCGAATCGGCGTCGCTTCCACGCATTGGCACAGCCGCGCACGCGCGGCGCCACTACAGTCGCACGAGGAACTCGCCGCGCTGCGGCGCAGTCCAACGGGGCTGAAGAGAGGCCGAGCGTCGCTCGCGCGACGGGGAGTGCACCGATGATGCAGCCCGACACGCCGTCTCGGACGACTCCCGAGGGGGAACCCGGGGCGTCGCGTCACGCCGCGTTCGTCAAAAGCCTCGGCGCATACGGACGACAGCACCGCGCACAGGCCTGGGAAGGCACGTTCGCCGACTTCCTGACGAACGTCGTGCCCGCCAACCCCGCCACGCTCGCACGGACCAGCCACCAGTACGTGTGGGACATGCTGCGCTGGTACGGCCGTGCGAACGACGCCGCCGACGAGGCCGCACGCGCCAGGGGCCTCTTCTGCCGCGAGCTGTTCGGCATCGACGAGCCGCTCGGCCGCGTCGTCGAGTACTTCAAGGCCGCCGCCGCCGGCAGCGACGTCGGCCGACGGCTGCTGCTGCTGCTCGGCCCGCCGTCCGGCGGCAAGTCCACGCTCGCGATCCTGCTGAAGCGGGGGCTCGAGGAGTACAGCCGCACGGACGACGGCGCGCTGTACGCCATCAAGGGCTCGCCGATGCACGAGAACCCGCTGAATCTGGTGCCCGCCAGCCTGCGCGCGGCTTTCCGGGAGGCCTACGGCGTCGACATCGCCGGCGAGCTCTCGCCGTGGGCGCGAGAGCGCCTGGAACGCGAGTACGAGGGCGACTACCTGCGCGTGCCCGTGCAGCGCGTGTTCCTCAGCGAGGCGCTGCGCGTCGGCATCGGCACGTATGCGCCGCACGACCCCACGACCGCCGACATCGCGGATCTCGTCGGCTCGGTGGACCTGTCGAAGGTCGCCACCGTCGGCGACGAGGGCGATCCGCGGGCGTGGAGCTGGTCGGGCGCCGTCTACGCCGCCAGCCGCGGCATGCTCGAGATGATCGAGATCCTGAAGGTCAAGCGCGAGTTCCTGTACCTGCTGCTGACGCTGACCCAGGAGAAGAACGTCAAGGTGTCGCGCTTCCCGCTGATCCACCTCGACGAGACGATCGTCGCGCACACCAACCTGGCCGAGTTCCACAAGTTCCTGCAGGAGAAGGAGAACGAGGCGCTGCTCGACCGGATGGTCATCATCAAGGTCCCGTACTCGCTGTCCTACGTCGAGGAGGCGCGCATCTACCAGAAGCTCGTGTCCGGCGCACCGGCGTTCCGCGACGTGCACCTCGACCCGCACGTGCTGCCGCTCGCCGCGGTGTTCGCGATCCTGACGCGGATGACGAAGCCGGCGCGCGAGACGCTCGACCCGTCCAAGAAGGTCCGCATCTACGCCGGCGAGACCGTCGAGGGCTTCCCGGAGAACGAGATCCTCCGGCTGAAGGCGGAGGCCCCGGACGAGGGTCTCGCCGGCGTCAGCCCGCGCTTCATCGTCAACTCGATCTCGAACGCGATCACGCGCAGCGACGTCCGCAGCCTGACCAGCATGGAGGTGCTGCTCGCGCTCAAGGACTCGATCGAGAGCGACGCGCGGATGGACGCGAAGCAGAAGAAGCTCTGGATCGACCACCTCGTGACCGCGCGCAAGGACTTCTACAATCGCTGGGTCAAGGAGGACGTGCACCGGGCGATGTTCGCGTCGTTCGAGGCCGAGGCGCAGCAGTTGCTCGACAAGTACGTGGACGAGGTCGAGGCCTCGCTGGACAACCGGCACGTCCAGGACCCGATCACCGGCGAGCAGCGGCCTGCCGACGAGCGCTTCCTCCGGTCGGTCGAGGAGAAGATCAAGGTCTCCGATTCCGGCAAGCAGTCGTTCCGGCAGGAAGTGGTGCGCAAGGCGATGGTGGCGTACAAGGCCGGCGACAAGTTCAGGCTGTCGTCGCACGCGCGCCTGCGCGAGGCGATCGAGCAGTACCTGTTCGCCGAGCGGCGCGACGTGCTGCGGCTCGTCACGTCGAACGCGCGCCCGGACGAGGAAGCGAAGAACAAGATCTCGGCGGTGCAGGACCGCCTGATCCGCGAGTACGGCTACGACGAGCACGGGGCGCGGGAGGCGCTGAACTACGTGACGACGCTGCTCGCCCAGGAGTAGCGCGACCGCCGGGGCCGGCCCCCGGTCATGCGCACGGAGGCGCGAAGGCATGGCAGACGGCGGCTGGTACGACCTGTTCTCGCGCGGGGCGCGCGACTGGCTGCGGCACGACGAGAAGATCCGCGCAGCCGTGCGCGCGAGCCTGCCCGAGATCATCGCGAACGCCGAGGTCGCGGGTGCCGGTGGCCAGGTGGTGCGAGTGCCGGTCCGGATGCTCGAGCATCATCACTTCCGGCTGGCCTCGCCGGAGCGCCGCGAGGGCGTCGGCCAGGGCAGGGCCAGGCCCGGCGACCAGCTCGTGCCGCCGGGCCGCGACCGCGGCCCCGGCCAGCGCGGCGCCGGCGGGCGCGCCGACGGCGGCGTGGAGTTGGTGCTCGAGTTCAGGGTCGACGACATCGTCGACTGGCTCTGGGAGGAGCTGGAACTGCCGAACCTGAAGGCGCGCGTCGGCGCGGCGGCCGAGTCCGACTGGGTCCGCGAGGGCTGGGACCGCCGTGGCGCGCGCTCCCGCCTCGACCGGCGGCGCAGCCTCCGGGAGGCCGTGAAGCGGCGCGCCGTGCAGGGCGACTCGCCGTCGTTCACCGACGAGGACCTGCGCTTCCGGCAGTTCAGGAAGCGCGAGCAGCCGACGACGCAGGCGGTCGTGTTCCTGCTGATGGACGTCTCCGGCAGCATGGGCGAGGCGGAACGGCGGCTGGCGAAGTCGTTCTTCTTCTGGGCGGTGCAGGGCCTGCGCCGCCAGTACCTGCACCTCGACACGGTGTTCGTCGCGCACACCACGCAGGCCTGGGAGTTCGACGAGCAGCAGTTCTTCCAGGTGACCGGCACCGGCGGCACGATCGCCTCCACGGGCTTCGCGAAGGTGCGCGAGCTGATCGACGAGCGCTGGTCGCCGTCCCGCTACAACGTCTACTTCTTCTACGCCTCCGACGGCGACAACAGTTCGTCGGACCGCGCGGCGGCGGAGCACGAGCTCGACCGGCTGACGGAGCGTGCGAACTACGCGGGCTACGTCGAGGTGGCGCCGGGCGGCCACTCGCGGTACGCGTCCGAGACGCGTGCGCTGTTCTCGACGCTGGTCGCCGGCGGCCAGCCCGTCGGCCACTTCACGGTCACCGGCATCGACGACGTCTGGTCCGCGGTCCGGCACTTCTTCGGCCACGAAGCCCGGGCGGCCGGCGCATGAGCACGCCCGCCGACGTCGCCGTGCGCCAGTGGCGGGAGTTCCTGCCGCAGATCGAGCAGCTCGCGGTGCGCAGCGGGCTCGAGTACCACCCGGTCGACTTCGAGTCCGTGCCCGAGACCTTCATGATGGAGATCGCGGTGTACGGCCTGCCGGTGCGGATGCCGCACTGGTCCTTCGGCGTGCGCTACATCTCGCAGCTGATCCAGCACCGCATGGGCCACTCGCGGCTCTTCGAGGTGGTGTTCCCCGGCAATCCCGGCCGCGCCTATCTCGCGGCCGGCAACGGCCTCGCGGAGAACGTGCTCGTGCTCGCGCACGTGCTGGGCCACGCCGACTTCTCGCGCAACAACCTGCTGTTCCGACGCAGCCAGGACCAGGTCGGCATGCAGATCGTCGAGCGCGCGGCCAGCCACGCGCAGCAGATCGCACGCGCGATCGAGGAGCACGGCGCCGCGCGCGTCGAGGCCGTGCTCGACGCGGCGCTCGCGCTCGAGCAGCACGTCGACGTCGACCAGCCGCTCGTGCGGCCGCCATACCCCGAGTACGCGCCGCCGCAGCCGACGTGCCCCGACGACGACTTCCGACGCCGGTTCGCGGCCCTCGATCCCGATTCGAGCGAGCACCCGCACGGCATGCGCCGGCGTGCGCCGGTGCCGCCGTTTCCGGAGCGCGACCTGCTGTGGTTCATCGCGAACTACGCGCCGGAACTCGAGGGCTGGGAGCGCGACGTGTTCCTCGCGGTCCGCGAGGAGAGCTACTACTTCTATCCGGTGTTCGCGACGCAGATCATGAACGAGGGCTGGGCCTCGTACTGGCACGCCCGGCTGCTCCGCGAATCGGATTTCCTGCCGCAGGAAACATACCTGGACGCGATCAAGTGCCACTCCGACGTGGTGCGCCCGATCGCCGCGGACCAGCAGGTCGCGCTCGCGGTCAACCCGTACCACCTCGGCTTCTCGATCTGGGAGAAGGTCGTCGAGCGGGACGGCCTCGAAGCGGCGCGGCGCGTGATGCGCGAGGAGGACGACTTCAGCTTCGTGCGCAACCGCCTGACGCCGGAACTCGCCGACGAACTCGGGCTGTTCCGCTTCGAGGCCGACTCTACCGGCGGCGTGCGCGTGATCGAGCGCGACCTGCCGAAGCTGCAGGACGCCCTGCTGGCCCCGAAGTACAACTTCGGCGCACCGCGCGTCGCGGCGCTGCACGTGCACGTCGACGGCACGCTGGAACTGCAGCACGATCACGCGACCGACGGCCGCGGCCTGGACCCGGAGCGCAGCCGGCGCGTCCTCGAGTACCTGAAGCGCGTGTGGCGCCGGCCCGTGAAACTGCACACGGTGGGGGCGGCCGGACAGCCGCTCGAACTGGTGCCGCCGTGAAGGCCGGGAGCGCGAGGCGCGGTACGCCCGTCGGCACCGCCTGCCGTCGCTGCCGACCGCCGAAATCAGAACGGCCCCTGAGCACAAGCGCACGGTACTCGCAGAAGTGGGTTCCGTCCGACCGCCGCGTCGCGCACTGGCGTCCCAACTTCGCGGTCACGGTCGGCATTCGTCTGGGCGACAGCGCCTCGAACGCCACCACGACGCCGTCGCGTGCCGCTCGCTCGTCGCGCGCCACGCGTTGCGCGCGGGTGCGCGGCAGGTCGACCGGGACTCGCGCGACGGATAAGTCGGTGTACTCCGGCTCAACCCGCGACGTGCGCCAGGCGCCGACGATGAGGCCTGCTCCGCCGTCGACAACGGTCGCACACTCATCCCCCGCCCCGCCGGCGTCACCACCGCCCGCAACCGACCGTGCGGCGCGAACACCCCCTGATACCGCGTCAGGTGCCTCCGCGACTCGGGCGACCTGCGCCGCCAGCCGCGCCATCAGGTCCAGCGGCTCGAGTACCCGGTGCGTCGTGCCGTCGCGGTACGGCGTCTTCAGCGCGTAGCGCACCTGCCCCGTCGGCGTCAGCGCCAGGTACTCCGTCGCCACCAGGCTCAGGCGAAGGGAAGCTGCCAGAGCCCGAGGAACTTGCGCTCCGTCTTCTCGCTGAAGATGACCAGCGGGTCGGGCAGGCCGAACGGCGGCAACATCAAGTTCCGGTCACGGCAGCTCCCGGGCCGGCACGGCTGCCAGTTTCGGTAGCCCGTGCGCCGAAGGTGAGTGGTGGCGAGCAGATAGCCGCAGCCACTGCGCGAGAAGTTCTGCAACGCCTGCTGGATGGTAGCCACCGGGAGGTGCTGCAAGGCGTCGCGACAGACGATCAGGTCCGCGACGGGCAGTGGGTCGCGCGCGAAGTCGATGACCCGGAAATCGTGCCGTGGGTGCGCTTCGCTGTTGCGCTCGACGAGTGCGGGCACGATGTCGCCGCCGATGTAGCGCAAGCCGGGAGCGGCGTCGTTCAATACGAGCGGCATCCAGCCGAAATCGCCGCAGGGCACGTCGAGCAGGCTGGTGATCCGGTAGTCGCGGATCACCTGCGCGAGGATGCGCCGAGCCCCCGCAGTCGCGTCGAGCGTCGAGCCGACACCCGAGAGCACCGTCCCCCAGCGCTGTTCGCGGGCAATCCTCGAAAACGCCTCGGCGCGCATCTCGCCGCGAATCCGGTCCGCCTCCTCGGGCTCCACGAACGGCAGCGCGAGAGTCCGGGGCAGATCTGCAACCCGCTCGCGGAATCTCTTCCACCTGATCTTCGCCGATGCGCCCACGTGAGGTACCCCCGGACGGAATCTATCATTCGCGCGTCGCACTCGCAGCGCAGACCCGGGTAAGGTCAACCTGGGGTTGACCGCCTTCGTGTCGGTGCGCACCACCCACCACGACGAGGCCTGGCTGCGGAAGTTCGTCGGTGGCGTGCGCGAGATGCCAGAGGTGGTCGAACTGCAGCGGACAGGAATTTCGAACCCTAGGTCCCGCGGCAGCGGCCCGCGTCCCAGTGACCGCGGTGAGTGCCCCGCGTGGCCTCCGCGGGCCGGTCCGCGATCGATCCCGACCGCACTCGAGCGGCGCACCGTCGCCGCCGATCTCACGGATCCCTCCAGGCCGCCCGACGCTCACGTCGTCCGGCCGGGACGTGAGCGAGTGGCTAGCAGCCGCCCTCGCACGGTGCCTCGGCACCGAGCCCTCGCAGCTCGCCTTCCACGACTCCGCCCAGTGTCAGCACGAGGCCCGCCAGGCAGGCGTAGAGGGGCGACCGTTCGATCGCCGCGAGCGCCGCGTCGAAGCCGGCCAGCGTCGGCAGCACCGGTGCCGCGGCCGACATCAGCTTCAGCCCGAACAGCATCAGCGCGAGCCCGAAGACGACGTGGGAGATGCCGAGGAGCGGTCGCGGGCGTTCGAACGCGACGCACCCGCCGGCAATGCCGATCATCAGCAGCGCGACGAAGTGGATCGGCAGCACCGCGACCAGCGTGATCAGCGCACACCCCAGGTTCGCCCACAGCACGACCGGCAGCCCGCGGCGCGCGCCGAGCAGGCCCGCCTGCACGAAGCTCGCGAGCACGAACGCCGTGGTGCGGCCGCTCTGGGTGACGAGGCCGGCGGTGATCCCGAGCAGCCCCGCGCGTGCCGGCGCGAGGAAGTCCAGATTTTCGCCGAAGGGATCGGACGGCACGGTCTACATCACGAACGACTCGCGCCGCTCGACGTAGCGCATCGAGGAACTCGGTCGGCAGCATGCCGCTCCTACTGCAGCGCCTCCGCAGGAACGAACTCGCGATTCGTCGGACAGAGCGGTCGCGAACACGTCGGCGAGTGGTTCGCCCGCGCGGCGTCGCGGGCTTCGTCGATGAGCGCGTTCCGGGAGCTTGACGGGCTGCGGCATGGCCACCTCCAGCTGAACACCAGCGCTCGGGTAGCAGAACTCAACCGTGCCAACCCTCTGGCGCGTTTCCGGCCGGCCCTCCCCGGAAACGACACTTGACTCTCTGCTGTTGGAATATCTTTTCGACAACCTGCACGGGCCACTTTCGTCCGCGGGAGAAACGCGGAAGCAGGCGGCGCACCAACAGATCATCGGAAACGAAAAAGCGGCTAGCGAGGCATCGCTAACCGCTTGATCGAGTTCGGGGAATTGGCGCGCCCGGAAGGATTCGAACCTCCGACCCCCTGGTTCGTAGCCAGGTACTCTATCCAGCTGAGCTACGGGCGCGTAAACCGCTGATCAACCTGCCCTTTCTGCTGGCCGTCCGGCTGGATCAGGCGCACCGGGAGAGGGTCCCGGCCGGGCGAGGCCGCGCATTCTACACGGCTGTGACCACGTCGTGGCAAGAGTCCGCCACCGGACGCGTACCGCGCCCTGGCCGACGGCACGACTTTCGTTGGCCACCGCGGCTCGACTCGCGCGCGGCGGCGTCCATCGCGGCGGGCGGACGGGGCCGCGGCGGCTTCCGCGTATCCTTGCGGTCCGGCGGGTCCACCCGCTCGCTCGGCCCGGACGCGAGGACGCATGCAGTACGCGCAGCAGGAAACCGAACGCGACGTCACGCTGGTGCCGGGCGTGCGGCCCGTCGGAACGGTGATCGTGCTGCACGGCCTCGGGGCGGACGGGTGGGACTTCGTACCGGTCGCCGAACACCTGCGGCTGCCGGCCACGCTGCCTCTCCGCTTCGTGTTCCCGCACGCGCCGGTGCGCCCCGTCACCGTGAACAACGGCTACGAGATGCGCGCTTGGTACGACATCCGCGACTTCTCGCTGACCGGCCGCGAGGACCTCGAAGGCATCACGCAGGCGACCGATCGCGTGAACGACTACGTGCGCGCGGAGGCCGCCCACGGCATCGGCGCGGACCGCATCGTGCTCGCCGGGTTCTCGCAGGGCGGCGCGGTCGCGCTGCATGCGGGCATCCGGCATGCCGAACCGCTCGCGGGCATCGTCGCGCTGTCCACCTACCTGCCGTTCAAGGCGCGCCTCGGCGCCGAGATCTCGCAGACCAACCGCGAGGTGCCGATCCTGATGTGTCACGGCACGCAGGATCCGGTGGTGTCGGTCGAACTCGGCCAGATGTCGCGCGACGTGCTGAAGGATCACGGCTACGAAGTCGAGTGGCACGCGTATCCGATGGGCCACGAGGTCGGTCTCGACGAGATCGCGCGAGTCTCGACCTGGCTCCAGGGCGTGCTCGCGTAGCGGCCGAGGCCGCCGAACGGGTCGCGACCTCGAGCGGAGCTCTCGCAACGAGCGCAGCGCCGGTGCCGGTGTCGGAACGCGGGTTCGCGGTCCTGCATTGGCCTTCAGGTCACGAATTTCAGCAGCGATTCCGCGAAACCCCGCCAGGCGGACGTGCCGGACAGCACCATCCGGAGCGGCTGCGAGACGAGGATCGCGAGACCGCCCCAGAGAGTGACCGGATGCAGCCGGCCACGCGTGAGCCAGTCGCGAATGACGAGCGGCACGAGGAACAGGTCCGCGAGCACGAACGCCGCGAGCAGCTGCGCGGACCCGAAGGACACGGGCCAGCGCGCGACCGCGGCGGTGATGAGGCAGATCGACGCGAGCAGCATCAGTCGCTTGTGGGACTGCGCGTCGCCGCGCCACGCGACCGCGAGCGCGATCAGTACGGCGAACATCGCAGCGTCCACGGCCGGCACCACCAGGAACTGCCAGCCGGGCAGCGGGATGCCGACGAAGCCTCCGGGCCGCACCGCGGCAATCAGCCCCCCGTAGACGCCGGTGACGACCATCGCGACCGCCAGCGCCACGCCGGCGAGCCCGAGCATCCGGTGGAGATCGGTACGGCGCGCGGCGACGAGACCCGTCTGTGCCACGAACAGCACGAACCAGGCGCTGAACAGCGCGCCGTGCACCGCGTAGAAGAAGGACTCGGGCGGCGAAACGGCGGCCGACTCGGGGTACCACGCCCGCAGGTAGTAGGTGTCCGCGAAGCCGAGGAACACCGCTGCGAGGATCGCGATGCCCATGCCGGTGTAGAAGCGCCGCTCGCCGGCGGCGCGTCCGCGTACGAGACGCTCGGCCGTGATAGTCGTCGCCATCGCGGACCCCCCTCAAGGCCGGACCGGCACGCCTGCCCCTGCAGCCGACTATACGCCGGGGGTGCGACGTCGCAACGCGAGGCCGGGTGGCACGGGCCTTGCTCCGCTCGGCCGACGGCCGCGCCAACCTTCATGTCCGGCCACGGGAGACCGCCATGCGCCCTCGCCGCACCGCCCCGTTCCTGGTCGCCGTAGCCGCGCTCACGCTCGGCGCGTGCGCGACCAATCCCGTCACCGGGAAGCAGCAGGTGGCGCTGATCTCGGAGCAGCAGGAGATCGCGCTCGGCCAGCAGGGCGCGCAGCAGGCGGTGGCGCAGTTCGGGCTGGTGCAGGACCATGAGCTGCAACGGTACGTCTCGGCGATCGGGACGAAGCTCGCCGCGCAGAGCGAGCGCCCGCAGCTGCCGTGGTCGTTCGCGGTCGTGGACGACCCCACGCCCAACGCGTTCGCGCTGCCCGGTGGGCCGATCTTCGTCACGCGCGGCCTGCTCGCGCTGCTGAACTCGGAGGCCGAGCTCGCGTCGGTGCTGGGTCACGAGATCGGCCACGTCACTGCTCGGCACTCCGTCGCGCAGATCAGCAAGCAGCAGCTCGCACAGCTCGGTCTCGGCCTCGGCATGATCCTCGCACCGCAGCTCCAGGGACTCGGCGACCTCGCGGGCCAGGGCCTGCAGCTCCTGTTCCTGAAGTACGGGCGCGACGCGGAGCGGCAGGCGGACGACCTCGGCTTCCGCTACGCGCTCCAGCAGAACTACGACGTGCGCGAGATGGCGGACGTGTTCGCCGCGCTGCAGCGCGCCACCGAGGGCCAGGGCGGCGGCCGGCTGCCGAACTGGGCCGCGAGCCATCCGTCCGAGCCCGAGCGCATCGCGGCCGTGCAGCGGCGAGTCGCCGCGGCGGGTCGCTCGTTCGAGGGTACGCGCTCCGGCAAGGACGACTTCCTGCGCCAGATCGACGGCCTGACTTACGGCGCCGATCCGCGGCAGGGCTTCTTCCGCGAGGGCCAGTTCCATCACCCCGAGCTGAAGTTCCAGTTCCGCGTGCCGGGCGACTGGAAGACGCAGAACTCGACGAACGCGGTGATCGCGGTGAGCCCGCGGCAGGACGCTGCCTTCCAGCTGACGCTCGTGCCCGGCGAAACCTCGCCCGAGCAGGCCGCGCAGCAGTTCGCTCGACAGCAGGGCCTGCAGGCGCAGGCCGCGCGCGAGGAATTCAATGGCCTGCCGGGCGTGCTCGCGGCATTCCAGGCGCAGACTCCGCAGGGCACCGTGGAGGGTTATGCCGCGTTCGTGCGGCACGGCGGGCGGACCTACCAGCTGGTCGGATACTCGCCGCAGCCCGAGTTCGCGAACAACGACCGGACTTTCCGCCAGATCCTCGGGAGCTTCGGACCGCTGAACGACTCGCGCATCCTGAACGTCCAGGCACGCAGGCTCCACGTCGCGACGCTCGGCTCGGCCACGACGGCCGCGGACTTCGCGCGGCGCGAGTCGCCGGGCATCACGCCCGAGCAGTTCGCGGTGCTGAACCAGATCGACGACCCGAACGCGCGGCTGCCGGCCGGCGCGCTCGTGAAGGTGGTGCGGGGCGATCGACCTTAGCGACGCGGCGCACGCGCGTTGCCGATGCCTGCCACCACCCGTAGCGCCGCGCCCGGGCGCCGCCCGGCGCAGCCGGTCGCGCTCGCCACGGCGCACTGACCTCTTTTCGTGCACGGCGGCCTCGCCGTGAACCGCGATGGTGCGCGCGAGCGCGCCACCGACTTCCAAGCCCTTGATCCGAAAGGCTCGCGCGGGTGGCACGCTTCTGGCTACGCTGTCTGAAAACCCGCGGGGCCCATGACCTCCGTTCCCTACGACGAGATGCAGGCGGCGGACGGCAAGAACCGTCCCCACTACCGGCGCTACAGCGACTGGCTCCTGAGCCAGCCGGAGGACCGGCTCGCGCGCAAGCGGGCGGAGGCGGACTCTCTGTTCCACCGCGTCGGCATCACGTTCGCCGTCTACGGCGAGCGTGAAGGTGCGGAACGCCTGATCCCGTTCGACATCGTGCCGCGCATCCTGCCGGCCCCGGAGTGGGACCAGCTGGCCGCCGGGCTGCGCCAGCGCGTCCGCGCGCTCAATGCGTTCCTCGCGGACGTCTACCACGACCAGGAGATCCTGCGCTCCGGCCGGGTGCCGCCCGAGCAGATCCTCTGCAACGCGCAGTACCGGCCCGAGATGCAGGGCATCGACGTGCCCGGCGGCATCTACGCGCACATCGCCGGCATCGACATCGTCCGCGCCGGCGACGGCCGCTTCCACGTGCTCGAGGACAACCTGCGCGTGCCGAGCGGCGTCAGCTACATGCTCGAGAACCGCAAGATGATGATGCGGCTCTTCCCCGAGTTGTTCGCGCGGCACCCGGTGGCGCCGGTCGAGCACTACCCCGACGTGCTGCTCGACAACCTGCGCAGCGTCGCGCCGGTCGGCGTGTCCGACCCGGTCGTCGCGCTGCTGACGCCCGGCGCACACAACAGCGCCTACTTCGAGCACGCGTTCCTGGCGCAGCAGATGGGCATCGAGCTCGTCGAAGGCCAGGACCTCTACGTGCGCGAGGACGCGGTCTACATGCGCACGACGCGCGGCCCCGTGCGCGTCGACGTCATCTACCGCCGCATCGACGACGACTTCCTCGATCCGCTCGCGTTCCGCCCGGACTCGATGCTGGGTGTGCCGGGACTGCTGTCGGCGTACCGCGCCGGCCGCGTGACCATCGCGAACGCGATCGGCACCGGCATCGCCGACGACAAGAGCGTCTACCCGTACGTGCCGGACATGATCCGGTTCTATCTCGGCGAGGAGCCGCTGATCGACAACGTGCCGACCTACGTGCTGCGCCGTCCCGACGACCTCGCCTACACGCTCGCGCACCTTCCCGAACTCGTGGTCAAGGAGGTGCACGGCGCGGGTGGCTACGGGATGCTGATCGGCCCGGCCGCGACGCAGGCGCAGCTCGACGATTTCCGCGCGCGGATCACCGCGCACCCCGAGCGCTACATCGCGCAGCCGACGCTCGCGCTGTCCACGTGTCCCACGTTCGTCGAGAGCGGGCTCGCGCCGCGGCACATCGACCTGCGCCCGTACGTGCTCTCCGGTCGCGAGGTCACGATCGTGCCGGGCGGCCTGACCCGCGTCGCCCTGCGCAAGGGTTCGCTGGTGGTGAACTCTTCGCAGGGCGGCGGGACCAAGGACACGTGGGTACTGGAAACCTGAAATGGACCCCCTTTCACGCCATGGAGGACACGAACCGATGACCTCGAAGACCACGCAGTCGCTGGTGGAGCAGGTGCGCGACCTGTCGCCCGCCGAGTTCGCCGAGTTCCGGCGCTGGTTCCTGAGCTACGACCGTGCCCTCGCGCACGACCACGAGGATCCGCGGCAGATCCGGCTGCGGCGGCTCGACGCCCGCGTCGTGGAAGCCCTCGCCGAGTACCAGGAGCGCCCCGCCCGGGACGGTTGAAGCCCCTTGCTGTCGCGCACCGCCGATCACCTGTACTGGATGTCGCGCTGGCTCGAGCGGGGCGAGAGCCTCGCGCGCATGCTTGACGCGCACTACCGGCACTCGCTGCTGCCGCACACCCCGGACGTGCTCGCCCGGGACTGGACGGCGACGCTCGGCTCGCTCGGCGTGCTCGACGGCTATCTGGCGCGGTACGGCGAGATCGAGCCGGGCCGCGCGTTCAACTACCTGGCCTTCGACCGCGACCACGGCTCGTCGATCGTCTCGTGCCTGCGCGAGGCGCGCGAGAACGCGCGGGCCGTGCGCGGCACCATCACCTCCGAGATGTGGGAGACGCTGAACGCCACCTGGCTCGAGATCCGCGCGTACGACGCGCGGCGCGCGGACGTCGGGGACTTCCTCGAGTGGGTGAAGTACCGCTCGCACCTGTCGCGCGGCGTCACGCTCGGCACGATGCTCCGCGACGAAGCCTTCCAGTTCACGCGCATCGGCACGTTCCTCGAGCGGGCGGACGCGACCGCCCGCATGCTGCTGGCCCGGGCGAAGCCGGGCGTCGAGATCAACGACGACCCGGCGGGCACCGACCACTACGCGTGGACGCTGCTGCTGCGCTCGCTGTCGGCCTTCGAGGTGTACCGCAAGGTCTACCGCGACGCGGTGACGCCGCGGCGCGTCACCGAACTCTTCGTGCTGCGCGACGACGTCCCGCGCTCGCTGCACCGCTGCATCAACGAGGTCTACGTGAACCTGCGGGCGGTCGGCAACGACCAGTCTCCTGAAACCGAGCGTCGCGCCGGCGAACTGCACGCCCGCTTCCGCTTCGGCCGCCTCGAGGACCTGCTGGCGCGGGGCTACGGCGCGTTCCTCGACGATTTCCTCGGCCACACGCGCTCGCTGGGGCATCGGATCTCGCAGGACTTCCTGGTGCCCGTGACCTGACCATGCAACTCCACGTACGTCACGAAACCGTCTACCGCTACGACCAGCCGCTGAAATATTCGGCGCAGTGCCTGAAGCTCACGCCGCGCCGCGACGCCGGCCAGCGCACGCTGGCGTGGCGGCTCTCCGCACCGGGCCGGCAGAAGGAGCAGGTGGACGCGCACGGCAACGTCTCGCACCTGCTGACGCTCGAGGAACCGCACTCCGAGATCGCGATCGTCGTGCAGGGCGTCGTCGACACCGGCGAGCACGGCTCGCCGCGGCTGCCGGACGACGGGCTGCTTTCCCCGCTCGCCTATCTCGGCATCACGCCGCTGACGACGCCGGATGCGCGCATCCGCGACTTCGCGACGCAGCACCTCGGCGGCGGTGGCAACCTGCGCGAGCGTCTCGAGCGGCTCGGCGAGGCCATCGCGCAGGCGATCCGCTACCAGCCCGGCGTGACCGACGTCACCGACGGCGCGATCAGCGTGTTCGAGCGCGGCGAGGGCGTCTGCCAGGACCAGACGCACGCGTTCGTGACCTGCTGCCGGGCCATGGGCATCCCGGCACGGTACGTGAGCGGCTACTACTACACGGGCGACGCCGGGGTCGTCGCGAGCCACGCCTGGGCGGACGCCTGGCTCGGCTCCGACGGGGGCTGGCTCAGCATCGACCTCACCCACCGTTCGCTGGCCGGGCCGCGGCACTGCCGCCTGGCGGTCGGGCGCGACTACCTGGACGCGGCGCCGGTCCGCGGCGTGCGCCGCGGCGGCGGCCACGAGCAGCTCCGCGTGTCCGTGATCGTCGCGAACTCGCAGGCGCAGCAGTAGGCGCGCCCGGTCCGGCGGCACCCGCCCGCCCCGCTCAGCGCGTCGCGATCTGGGCTCGCAGCTGGCTCGAGATGAACGCGTCGAGACCGGCCAGCCGCCGATCCCAGGGTTCGAAGCGCACCCAGTTCGAGCCCTCCGCCATCTCGACCACGAGCCCCTGGCGGCCCTGCAGGCGCGCGAGGTCGCCCGGTGCCACCGGATACCAGGCTTCGAGCGCCCAGTTCGCCAGCCGGCGGTACGGGGGCCGACTGACGGGCAGCGAGTTCGCGGGCGCGACGAGTGCCACCTCGAACAGCACCTCGCCGCCGCCCACCAGTCGCAGCCGCGGCGGCGCCGCGCGCATCTCGCCGCTCAGCAGGTTCATCCAGAGAAAGTACGTGCGCTCGCCCTGGCGGTTGATCTCGACCGGCCCGAGCGCCAGGTCCTCGGTGGCGCCCCGGGAACCCCGCCCGCTCGAGAACACCAGCGGTGCGGTCAGGGCCACGACGTTCACGGCGGTCCGCTCGTCGACCCGTTCCGTCAGCCGCGCATCGCCGCTGGCGCCGCCGACCCGCCCGTCCACCGGCGTCGACTCGCAGGCCGCCAGCAGCAGCGCTACCGCGACCACCGCGACGGCCGTCCCGGCTCCTTCCCGTAACTGCATCGTCGGCTCCTCCGCGTCCGGCGGTTCGCCCCGGGTCTCTCGCGGACCCGTCCCCGAGGCGTCGAGGGTAACCGCGCGCCCGGCGACCCGCGGTGCGATTTGACGATGCGCAGACGCTGCGTTGGCGCAACGGCGCGCCGCCCCCTACCATCGACGGGTCCAGGCTCCCGGGGATCGACGTGACCTACTGCGTCGCTACGCTGCTCGACGAAGGGCTGGTGTTCCTGTCGGACTCGCGCACCAACGCGGGCGTCGACAACATCAGCACGTTCCGCAAGATGACGGTGTTCGAGCGCCCGGGCGACCGCGTCCTCGTGCTGCTGACGGCCGGCAACCTCGCGATCAGCCAGTCGGTCGTGAGCCTGCTCCGCGAGCACCTCGAGACGCCGGAGCCGGAACTGAACCTGCTGACCGCGCAGAACCTGTTCGAGGCGGCGCGCTGCATCGGCGACGCGATCCGCAAGGTGCACGACCGCGACGCGCCGGCGCTCAAGGAACACGGCCTCGAGTTCACCGCAAGCTTCATCCTCGGCGGCCAGATCGGCCGCGAGGCGCCGCGCCTGTTCCAGATCTACTCCGCCGGCAACTTCATCGAGGCGACGCGCGAGACGCCCTATTTCCAGATCGGCGAGTTCAAGTACGGCAAGCCGATCATCGACCGCATCGTGCGCCCCGAGACCACGCTCCGCGACGCCGCGAAGTGCGTGCTGATCTCGATGGACTCGACCATCCGCTCGAACCTCTCGGTCGGCCTGCCGCTCGACCTCGCGGTCTACCGCCGCGACACTCTCGAGCTCGGCACGCGCGTCGGCATCGACTCGGACGACGAGTACTTCCGCATGGTGCGCACGCGCTGGGGCGAATCGCTGCGCCAGGCCTTCCGCGAGATGCCCGACCCGGAATGGCCGCTCGAGAGGCCGGCGACGCCGCGGATGACGACGATCAAGACGCGCTGAGAGCCGCGCCCCGGGGAGACCTCGACCGATGACGACCCTGCACCGCGGCCTCGCCGCCCGGATCCTCGCGCCCACCGCCCTCGCCGCGACGCTCGCGGCGTTCGCGGCGTTCGGCGCCGCACCGGCGCGCGCCGACGACGCGCAGCTGCGCGCGCTGACCGAGCGCGAGCTGCCCTCACTGCTGACGCTCTACAAGGAGCTGCACGCGGCACCCGAACTGTCGCGCTTCGAGGAGAAGACGGCCGCGCGGCTCGCCGCGGAGCTACGCCCGCTCGGCTACGAGGTGACCACGAACATCGGCCGGTACTTCGTGCCGTCGTGGCAGGGCCACGGCGTCGCCGCGGTGCTGCGCAACGGGCCGGGGCCGACGCTCCTGATCCGCGGCGACATGGACGCGCTGCCCGTCGAGGAGAGGACGGGCCTGCCCTACGCGAGCAAGGCGCGGATGAAGAACGAGGCCGGCATCGAGATGCCGGTGATGCACGCCTGCGGCCACGACGTGCACGTGACCGCGCTGGTCGGCGTGGCGCGCAACATGGTCCGGATGAAGGACCGCTGGTCGGGCACGCTGGTGCTGATCGGCCAGCCCGCGGAGGAAACGATCGACGGTGCGATCGCGATGCTGCGCGACGGCCTCTACCAGCGCGTGCCGAAGCCGGACGCGGCGCTCGCGCTGCACGTGTTCGGCGACCTGCCGGCCGGCCGGGTCGGCGTCACGCCGGGCTACGCGATGGCGCAGTCCACGCAGATGGACGTGATCGTGCGCGGCGTGGGCGGCCACGGCTCGCGGCCCGAGGAGGCCAAGGACCCCGTGGTGCTCGCCGCGAACATCGTCGTGCAGCTGCAGACCATCGTCTCGCGCGAGGTCTCCCCGTTCGACCAGGCGGTCGTCACCGTCGGCACGATCCAGGGCGGCACCAAGCGCAACATCATTCCCGAGGAAGTGAAGCTCGAGCTCAACATCCGCACCTACAGGGAATCCGTGCGCCAGCACGTCATCCAGTCGGTGGCGCGGATCTCGCGGGCCGCGGCGCTCGGCGCCGGGATGCCGGAGGACCGCCTGCCGATCGTCACGGTGATCGACACCGAGTACGCGCCGGCCGTGAACAACGACGCGGAGCTGACGAACCGCGTGGCGACGACTTTCCGCCGCGCACTCGGGCCCGACGCGGTGGTCGAACTGCCGCCGGTGATGGGCAGCGAGGACTTCGGCCAGCTCGGCCTGGACGGCGAGATCCCGGTCAAGATGTTCCGCGTCGGCGCCACGAACCCGGAGCGCTACGCCCGGGCAAAGGCCGCGGGCGAGATTCCGCCGTCGGCGCACTCGCCCCTGTTCGCACCGGACCCGGAGCCGACCATCCGCACGGGCGTGGTGGCGATGACCGCCGCCGCGCTCGACTTCCTCGCGAGGCGGTAGGCGGCGACCCGCGGGCCGGCGATGCGCCGCGTCCGGCGCTCGCATCGATTCCCGTCGTCCGCTCGCGGTACAGTTCGCGCATGCATCCCGATCCGGTCCGCCTCCCCGGCATTCCCGCCGTCGCCGCGCTCGCGCTGGTCGCGATCGGCGCCGGCATGATCTTCATGACAGCTGGGCGCATGCCCGGCATCGCCGTCAGCCTGGAGTCGCCACGCTGGTTCATGGGGCTGCTCGGCGGCGCGCTGGTCGGCGCCGGACTGCTGTCCGGTCGCTGGTTGCCGCGCGGCTGGCGGGTGGAGCGCCTGAATCGCAGTGCCGTCGTCGCGGCGATCGCCGCCGTGGGCGCGCTGTTCGGCGAGTTCAACGGGCTGGTGCTGCCCGCCTCGATCGAGTGGCTGCTGAACACCGCGGGCCGTGTGCTGTTCCCGGTCGGACTCGGCGCACTGATCGGCTGGGCCGCGGTGCACGGCTCGCGCAACTCGGACGCGAGCCGGCCGCGGCGCTGAGCGGCGACCCCACCGCCGCGCGCGGCGGTGGGCCCGTTGCGGCCGCCCGTCGCGGTTGCGGTCGGTTGCGCAGCAGGCGCGTCAGGGCGCGCGCACCTTCGTCGCCTCCGCGTAGCGCCGGTTCGCGTCGTTCCAGTTCACCACGTTCCACCACTGGCCGACGTAGTCGCCGCGGCGGTTCTGGTACTTCAGGTAGTACGCGTGCTCCCAGACGTCGAGCCCGACGATCGGCGTGCCGCGCACCTCCGCCGTGTCCATCAGCGGGTTGTCCTGGTTCGGCGTCGACGTGACCGCGAGCGCGCCGTCGGCCTTCACGACCAGCCAGGCCCATCCGGAGCCGAAGCGGCCCATCGCGGCCGCGTTGAAGGCCCGCTTCAGCGCCTCGAGGGAGCCGAAGTCCTTCACGATGCGCTCGAGCAGCGCGGCGCTCGGCTCACCGACCTGCCCGGCGGGCGCGAGATTGCGCCAGAACATCGAGTGGTTCCAGTGACCGCCCGCGTTGTTGCGCACTGCCGGCGGCAGCGTCGAGGCGCGCGCCAGCAGTTCCTCGAGCGAGAGCTTCGCGAGTTCGGGATTCGCGCGCAGCGCCGCGTTCAGGCCGTCCACCTGCGCACGGTGGTGCCGCGTACGGTGGATGTCCATCGTCTGTGCATCGATGTGCGGCTCGAGCGCATCGGCTGCGTAGGGCAGTTCGGGGAGCGTGAAGCGATCGACGGGCGCGGCCGCAGGGAGGTTCGACGACGCGGCGGCCGGCGCTGCGCCGAACGTGTTCGGCGGCACGCACGCCAGGATCGTGGCCACGAAGACCCCGGCGAGGGCGCCGATCCCGGAACCACCGCGACGGGGATGCGAACGGGTCGAGTACTGCATGGACGTGGGAACTCCGGTTCGAAACGCTCCGGCGACTACCGCAGCGCAGCGCGGATAGTAGACCACGCCGCACCGGTCGTGGTTCGCCTGCCTCGACCTGCGCGACGGATTGCCGCGGGGACGTCGGCCGACGCTGACGGCGGCGGCACGGGCGCGGGTCGCGCGCGACGTTCCAACGATACACCGTGGACCGCCGCAGCCGGGCGATCACGAAAAAATCCTGAAAAACGCGGCCCGAAATCGCTGCCTGCCGCGGATTTCCCGTCGACACGAGGCGAAACCGCGGTTACCCTTCCGCCGCCTGCCGCGAAACGCGGTCTTTTCAGGAGTTTTCTCGAATGGCGAAGGCAAAGGCGAAGGCGAAGGCAGCCCCGAAGGGCGCGCCGACCAAGGGTGCGATGTTCGCGACGATCGCGGAGCAGACCGAGCTCTCGAAGCGGCAGGTCGCCGCGGTGGTCGACGCGCTCACCGCGATCGCCGTGAAGAGCCTCAAGCAGAACGGCGTCGCGACACTGCCCGGCCTCGCGAAGATGAAGCTCGTGAAGAAGCCCGCCACCAAGGCGCGCGAGGGCATCAACCCGTTCACGGGCGAGAAGATGACGTTCAAGGCGAAGCCTGCCTCGAAGAAGGTCCGCATCCTGCCGGTGAAGGCGCTCAAGGACGCGGTCAACTGACGGTCCCTTCGGAACGAAGCGACCGCACCGAACCCACCGGTTCGTGCTGCGGCGCGACGCCCCGAGAGCCGACGACGAGGGCCCCGCGAGGGGCCCTTTTCGTTTCCGGCGGCGGCGCCTCGCGCGCGGGCGAAACGGCCTGCGACTCCGGTACGACGATCCGGTCGTTCGGCAACGGGAGCAGTGCAGGCGTGGCAGGCGACCGCCTGATCCGGCAGCCGAATGACGGCGAATCAGGCAGCCACGGCAGGAAGGTGGCGGAGAGTGAGGGATTCGAACCCTCGATGGGCTTTTGGCCCATACACCCTTAGCAGGGGTGCGCCTTCGACCACTCGGCCAACTCTCCGATGCGCCGGTGAGTCGATCGACCGGGCCGGGGCGGATGATACTGGGGCGCGAGAAGCCCGGTCAAAGTCGACCGCGGCGAATGCGGTCGGCGCCTAGACGGCGGGTCTCGCCGGCGCCGCGATTGCGGCGCCCGGGGCGCAACCCGCGCGGGACTTCGGGTACGGCCCGGAAAGCCCCGCCTCAGGTGCCGCTGTAGGCCGCGCTGCCGAACGAGGCCTCGGGAGCGCCCGACTCGTCGCCGGTTTCCTCGCGCTTGATGCGCTCGAAGATCTCTTCGCGATGAACGGCCACTTCTCGGGGCGCGTTCACGCCGATCCGAACCTGATTCCCCTTCACTCCCAGGACCGTCACGGTGATGTCCTCGCCGATCATCACCGTCTCACCCACGCGCCGCGTGAGAATCAGCATTTCTTCACTCCTTGTGGACCGTCCCCAGCCGAACGGTTCTGAGGCAGGCGTTGCCGACTTTAAGCCGATTTCCACGCAACGTGAATGAAAAAAACGTTAGTCGCGACGCCAGCCATCTGAGAAGTAAGGAATTCTTGCGGCCTGCGAATCGCGCTCAAGGAATGCACCGAGAGCGCCCCCGGAGCTCAATCCTTCCTGCGACGGCCGTTGTCGATAGGCGCCTGCTCCAGGCCGACGGCCGCGTGGACGGCGTGCACCGCCCGCTCCAGCGCCGCCTCGTCGACCAGCACGGTGATCTTGATCTACGACGTGCTGACGAGCCGCACGCCGATGCCTTCGCGCGCGAGTGCCTCGAACAGGCGCGTCGCGACGCCGGCGTGCGAGCGCATGCCGACGCCGACGAGCGAGGGCTTCGCCACGGTGTCATCGCCGCTGACGTCCGGGGCGGCCCGCGGCTCGCTCCTGAAGGGCTCTTCGTTCGGCGTCGCGGCGGCGGGAGTGGATGCACTGCGGTCGTCGCGGGTCGCATCGCGGGTTCTGCCGAAACCGGACACCGCGGGTTGCCTCTCGTCGCCTGCCGTTCGACCGGACTCGCGGTTCAGCCGAGCTTCGAGCGGACCAGGTCGGCGACGCCGCCGAGCGCGGCGTCCAGCTGCGAGGCGTCGGTGCCGCCGGCCTGCGCGAAGTCCGGGCGTCCGCCGCCCCGGCCGCCGACCCTCGCGGCGACGCTGCCGACCAGTTCGCCGGCCTTCACCTTCGCGGTCAGGTCCGCGGTGACGCCCGCGACCAGCGCGACCTTGCCGTCGGCATCCGCCGCGCCGAGCACGATCACCGCGCTGCCGAATTTCTCCTTCAGCTGGTCCACCGCCGTGCGCAGCGCCTTCGCGTCGGCGCCGTCGAGCCGCGCGGCGACCAGCTTCACGCCGCCGATCTCGACGGCCGTGGACGCGAGGTCCGTGCCCTGCCCGCTCGCGAGCTTCGCCTTCACCTGGTCGACCTCGCGTTCGAGCTTCTTCTGGCGGTCGAGCAGCGCCTCGACCTTGCCCGCGACGTCGTCGCGATTGCCGCGCACGAGCCCGGCGACCTCGCGCAGGCGGCGCTCCGTGTCGTTCACCCAGTCGAGCGCACCCTGGCCGGTGACGGCCTCGATGCGCCGCACGCCGGCGGCCACGCCGCCCTCGCTCGTGATCTTGAACAGGCCGATGTCGCCGGTGCGGCCGACGTGCGTGCCGCCGCAGAGCTCGGTCGAGAACTCGCCGAAGTTCAGCACGCGGACGCGGTCGCCGTACTTTTCGCCGAACAGCGCGACGGCGCCGGCCGCCACCGCCTCGTCGTAGGCCATCACGCGCGTGCGGCCCTCGCGGTTCGCGCGGATCTCGGCGTTCACCATCCGCTCGATCGTCGCGAGTTCGTCGGGCGTCACCGGCTGGAAGTGCGCGAAGTCGAAACGCAGGCGCTCGGGCTCCACGAGCGAACCCTTCTGCTGCACGTGGGTGCCGAGCACCGTGCGCAGCGCCGCGTGCAGCAGGTGCGTCGCCGAGTGGTTGCGCGCAGTGGCCGCGCGCGCCTCGGTGTCCACCAGCGCGTGCACGCGGTCGCCGACCTTCAGGCGGCCCTTGGCGACGGTGCCGACGTGCGCGAACGCCTCGCGCAGCTTCTGCGTGTCCTCCACGGCGAACTCGCCGTGGTCGGACTGCAGGCGGCCGGTGTCGCCGACCTGGCCACCGCTCTCGGCGTAGAACGGCGTGTGGTCGAGCACGACGCGCCCCTTCGCGCCCGCCGCCAGCTCCTGCACGCTCGCGCCGGCCTCGTCGATCAGTGCGACGACGGTGCCGGTTTCCTCGAGCGACTCGTAGCCCCTGAACGTGGTCTTGTGATCGAGCTGCACGGTCTCGCGCAGGTTCACGCCGAACTTGCTCGCGGCCTGCGAACGGCTTCGCTGCGCCTCCATTGCGGCCTCGAAACCGGCCTCGTCGATGCCGAGACCACGCTCGCGCGCGATGTCGTTCGTCAGGTCCACCGGGAACCCGTAGGTGTCGTAGAGCTTGAACACCGCCTCGCCCGGGATGACCTTGCGGCCGTCCGCGCCGGGCACCAGCTTCGCGATCGCGCCTTCGAGCAGCGCCATGCCGGAGGCCAGCGTCTCCGCGAAGCGCTCCTCCTCCTGCTTCAGCACGCGCTCGACGTGGGCGCTCGCCTTCGCCAGCTCGGGGTAGGCCTCGCCCATCGCCTCGACGAGCGCCGGCACCAGCGAGTGGAAGAACGGCTTGTCCTGCCCGAGCTTGTAGCCGTGGCGGATCGCGCGGCGCGCGATCCGGCGCAGCACGTAGCCACGGCCTTCGTTGGAAGGCAGCACGCCGTCGACGACCAGGAAGCTGCAGGCGCGGATGTGGTCCGCGATCACGCGCAGGCTGGGGCTCGCGAGGTCCGCAGCATGGGTCGCCCGCGCGGCGGCGGCGATCAGGCCCTTGAACAGGTCGATGTCGTAGTTCGAGTGCACGCCCTGCATCACGGCCGCCATGCGCTCGAGGCCGGCGCCGGTGTCGACCGAGGGCTTCGGCAGCGGCGCCATCGTGCCGTCCGGCGCGCGGTCGAACTGCATGAAGACGAGATTCCAGATCTCGACGAAGCGGTCCCCGTCCTCGTCGGGCGAGCCCGGCGGGCCGCCGAAGATGTGCTCGCCGTGGTCGTAGAAGATCTCGGTGCAGGGGCCGCACGGGCCGGTGTCGCCCATCGCCCAGAAGTTCGACCTGGCGCCGAGGCGCGTGATCCGGTTCGGATCGACGCCCGCCTCCTTGACCCACAGGTCGAAGGCTTCGTCGTCGGTTTCGTAGACCGTGACCCACAGCCGTTCCTTCGGCAGGCCGAGTTCGCCCGTGACGAACTCCCACGCGAAGCGGATGGCGTCGCGCTTGAAGTAGTCCCCGAAGGAAAAGTTGCCGAGCATCTCGAAGAACGTGTGGTGCCGGGCGGTGTAGCCCACGTTCTCGAGATCGTTGTGCTTGCCGCCCGCGCGCACGCAGCGCTGGCTGCTGACCGCGCGCTTGTACGGGCGCTGGTCCTTGCCCAGGAACACGTCCTTGAACTGCACCATGCCGGCGTTCGTGAACAGCAGCGTCGGGTCGTTGCCGGGCACGAGCGGGCTCGACGGCACGATCGTGTGGCCGTGGCGCGCGAAGAAGTCGAGGAAGCGGCGACGCAGCTCCGCACTCGAGACGAAGCGGCGGGTGGAATCGTTCATGGTGGCGGCGGCCGGGCCCCGGGGGCCGGCGGGATTGGCTGGAAAGGACCGCGAAGTTTACGGCAAAAGGCGCCGCGGTCGGCGGGCTGGAGGCGAAGGCGTCCACCCGGTCGCGGGGTCGCTCAGCCGTCGTCCCCGTCGGCCTCGCCGGCTTCCAGATCCGCCTCGTCGAGGTCGTCCACGACGCGGCCCAGCGCCGTGCGCACGTGGGTCATCGAGTAACCGCGGTACAGCAGAAAGCGTACCTGCCGGGCGCGTTCCCTCGGGTCGTCGGGGAGCGCCCGGCCGAACCGCCGCTCGCGCAGCGCGGCGGCGCGATCCGCCCAATCCGGCGACTTCGCATCGACCGCGGGCTCGATGAGATCGGGTGAGATGCCGAGGCGCTTCAGCTCCAGCGCGATGCGGACGGGACCCTGCCCCTTCGCGACGCGGGACAGCACCGCGGCTTCGACGTAGCGAGCGTCGTCGACGAGCCGCTCTTCTGCCAGCTCGGTGACGGCCGTTTCCGCGGCCCCGGAATCGAAGCCGGCCTGTGCGAGCCGGCCCTTCAGTTCCTTCGAGGCGAAATCGCGACGCGCCAGCAGGCCGATGGCCTTCACGCGCGCCGCATCCGGGCTGGCGGCCTCCTCGGGCGATTTCTGCTTCCGGCTGCGGCCGCTCCCGAGCGAACCGTGGCGCCGGCCGGAGGAGCCGCCGCCGGAGCGACGGCCCCCGAACCCACCCGAGCGGCCAGCCACCGGCGCTCGCTCAGTCCTCGGCTGCTTCGGCGGCCGCGGCCGCCGGCGGGACCGTGCCCGTCTGGCCGCGCCGCGGCGCGAGGAGCTTCGACCGCAGCGCCGCAGTCAGGTCGTCGGCGACCTTCGGGTTCTGCTGCAGGAACGTGCGGGCGTTGTCCTTGCCCTGGCCGATGCGCTCGCCCTTGCACGAATACCAGGAACCCGACTTCTCGAGCAGACCGTTGTTGACGGCCATGTCGATCAGTTCGCCCTCGCGGGAGATGCCCTGGCCGTAGAGGATCTCGAACTCGGCCTCGCGGAACGGCGGCGCGACCTTGTTCTTGACGACCTTCACGCGCGTGCTGTTGCCGATCACTTCCTCGCCGTTCTTCAGCGCGCCGGTGCGGCGGATGTCGAGACGGACCGAGGAGTAGAACTTCAGCGCGTTGCCACCCGTCGTGGTCTCGGGGTTGCCGAACATCACGCCGATCTTCAGGCGGATCTGGTTGATGAAGATGACGATGGTGTTCGAGCGCTTGATGTTGCCGGTGAGCTTGCGCAGTGCCTGCGACATCAGGCGCGCGTGCAGGCCGACCTGCAGCTCGCCCATCTCGCCCTCGATCTCCGCCTTCGGCGTCAGTGCCGCGACCGAGTCGACGACCACGACGTCGACCGCGCCCGAGCGGACCAGCATGTCGGTGATCTCGAGCGCCTGCTCGCCGGTGTCGGGCTGGGAAACCAGCAGGTCTTCGACCTTGACGCCGAGCTTCTCGGCGTAGGTGGGATCGAGCGCGTGCTCCGCGTCGACGAACGCGCAGGTGCCGCCGAGCTTCTGGGCCTGCGCGATGACCTCGAGCGTCAGGGTGGTCTTGCCCGAGGATTCCGGCCCGTAGATCTCGACGACGCGGCCGCGCGGCAGGCCGCCGACGCCGAGCGCGATGTCGAGCGCGAGCGAGCCCGTGGGAATCACGTCGAAATCCATGGCCTGCGAGGCGTCCCCGAGGCGCATGACCGAGCCTTTGCCGAACTGCTTTTCGATCTGGCCGAGCGCGGCGGCCAGGGCCTTCTTGCGGTTTTCTTCCATCGGAGCGTTCCTTGGCCGGAGTGGCGGAGAGACGGGTTCGAGTGCTGCGGATTATGGCACAGGATGGATGTACAGGCGAAGCCCTTTTCCTGTGAAAACGTCCAGAAACGCGCGCTGCACCGCCGCTGCCCCGGTGGCCGCCTCTAGCCCGGGAAACGGGCGAGGACGGTGTACCGCGACCCTGTCGGGCCGGCCTCGGAGTCCACGAGCACGAAGCCGTCGAACGGCCAGACGAGCGGTGGGATCGAGGCGGCGGCCGGACGGCGGGAGAGCTTCCAAGCGAGCGTAATGTGCGGCTGGAAATCGCGCGATTCAAGCTGGAATCCGGCCGCGACCAGCCGGTTTCGCAGCGCCCCGTGGAGGGCCGCCAGCGCCGGCGCCGGCGCGGTCGGCTCGAGCACCAGCGGCCCGGCGCGGCCCCACGCGACCAGCCGGTCGAAGGTCACCGTCCCGCGGGCCGCTGCCAGACCGCGGCCGCACGCGAGCACGGCGTCCAGCCGCTCCGCCGGCGTCGCACCGAGGAATGCGAGCGTGACGTGCAGGTTCTCCGCCGGCACCGCCCGCGCGCCCGCCTCGGCCAGCGAACCGGCCGTCGCGGCCAGGGTCGACGCCCGCAGTTCGGGCGTCGGCCACAGCGCGAAGAACAGGCGACGCTCGCCGGCCGCCTCGCGCCGCGCCCCGCTCACAACTCCAGGACGCCCGTGAGCGCGTTGGAGACTGCCTTGCGGCGCACCGCGTCGCGGTCGCCCTTGAACACCTTCAGCCGGGCCTGCGCGCGCACCGAGCGCCCATGCTTCCACGCCCAGCCGAACCACACCGACCCGACCGGCTTGCCGGGCGTTCCGCCGCCAGGGCCGGCGATGCCGGACACCGCGACCGCGACGTCCGCGCCCGAGCGTTCCAGCGCCCCGATCGCCATCGCCTTGACCACCGGTTCGCTGACCGCGCCGTGCGCCTCGAGCTCCGCCGGCAGCACGCCGAGCAGCGTGGTCTTCGCGCCGTTGCCGTAGGTCACGTAGCCGGTCTCGAACCACTGCGAGCTGCCGGGCACGTCCGTCAGCACCTTGCCGATGAACCCGCCGGTGCAGGATTCGGCGGTGGCGATGCGCCGCTCACCCGCGAGCAGGTGCTGCCCGACCTTCACGGCCAGCCTGAGGAGGTCTTCGTCGGTGTAGCTCATGCCGCGATGGTAGGGCACTCGCGCGCCCGGATGAACGCGCCCGCCGACACGCTGCCCGAGCTCGGCGGACGGCGCCGCCGCGGCGCGACGCCCGAGACCGAGGGGCGACGCAGGCTCAGGGCGCGTTGGCGGCCTGCCGTCGCGTTCGACCGCCCCGAGGCCGCATCGCACCGGGGTCGCTGCCCGGATCGCAATCGGCCCGGCGTCCGGGTAGAGTGCGCACCGCGCGCGGACACCGCTCCGCAGCGCATCGCCGAGGGGGGGAGACGTGCCGTCAGTGCGCCGGCGCGCCGGCGGTCCATCCGCCGACCGAATCCCGTCCACCCGCAGCCTCGAGGGTACCCGATGAGCCGTTCACGCCTGCTCAGGCGCGCCGTCCTGTGCGCATGCTCCTTCGCCGCCGTGTCCACCGCGACCGCGCAGCCCGCGCCGTCCGACTCCGTCGCGGCCGAGGGTATCGAAGAGATCGTCGTCACCGCGCAGCGCCGCGAGGAGAACCTGCAGAGCGTCCCGCTGTCGGTCGCCGCGCTCGCCGGCGACACGCTGCGCGACTTCCAGGCCGGCGGCGAGGACATCCTCGCGCTGTCGGGCCGCGTGCCGGGCCTCTACGCCGAGAGCACGACCGGCCGCATCTTCCCGCGCTTCTACATCCGCGGGCTCGGCAACGTCGACTTCTACCTCGGCGCCTCGCAGCCGGTCTCGATCATCCAGGACGACGTCGTGCTCGAGCACGTCGTGCTGAAGTCGAAGCCGCTGTACGACGTCGCGCGCATCGAGGTGCTGCGCGGCCCGCAGGGCTCGCTGTTCGGCCGCAACACCACGGCCGGCATCATCAAGTTCGACACCGTGCGCCCGTCGCAGGAGTTCGACGCCCGGCTCAACACCAGCTACGGCCAGCGCAACACGGCGACCGTGGACGGCGGCATCGGCGGCGCAATCGTCGACGGCGTGCTCGCCGGCCGGCTGTCGGTGGGCTGGCAGCGGCGCAGCGACTGGGTCGACAACAACTACTCCGGCGTCCTGCGCGACGACACGCGCGCGCCGCAGCGCGACGCGATGGGCGGCTACTCCGACGCCAACGTGCGCGGCCAGCTGCTCTGGACGCCGACCGACGCGCTCTCGGTGCTCGGCAGCTTCCACGTCCGCAACTACTCCGGCACGTCGACGCTGTTCCGCCGCAACGGCCTGACGCGCGGCTCGAACGAGATCAACTCGAACGTCGACTGGGACAGCGTCACGTACGACGAGGCCGCGAACAACCCGCAGGAATACGACCTGATGGGCGGCCAGGTGCAGGTGACTTACGACTTCGGCCCGACCACCCTGACCTCGATCAGCGCCTGGGAGAGCGCCGAAGGCCTGAGCCGCGGCGACACCGACGGCGGCGTCGCGACGATCGCCCCGGGCCAGTCGATGGGCCGGCTGCGTTCGCTCGACCAGTACACGCAGGAACTGCGCCTCGCGAGCAACGGCGACGGGCCGTTCGCGTGGCAGTTCGGCGGCTACTGGTTCCAGTCGGCCGACATCACCGAGTTCTACCAGCGCACGTGGTTCCTCGTGAACGCGCCGAACCTCGACCCGAACAACTGGGTGCGGCTCAACAACCGGAACGACTCGTGGGCGGTGTTCGGCCAGGGCAGCTGGCAGGTCTCGGACCAGCTGAAGCTGACGGCCGGTGCGCGCTGGACCGAGGACACGAAGGAGACGCGCCTGCTGCGGGCGCGGCCCAACTTCCCGTCGGCGTTCGCGCGCTTCGTCGAGCTCGAGGGCTCCGAGCCGAGCTGGGACCTGAGCGCGATGTACCAGTTCACCGACGACGTGAGCGCGTACGCGCGCATCGCGAGCGGCTTCCGCGGCCCGACGATCCAGGGCCGGTCGGCGGTGTTCAACTCGCCGTTCACGACCGCGGACTCCGAGACGATCCTCTCCTACGAGGTCGGCCTGAAGACGCAGCTGTTCGACCGCCGCCTGCGCTTCAACGTCGCGGCGTTCACCTACACCGTGGACGACATCCAGCTGAACGGCAACGACGCCAACGGCAACGGCATCCTGTTCAACGCGAAGGAAGCCGAGGCCTACGGCCTCGAGGCCGACGTCGAGTGGCGCGCGACCGAGCACCTGTCGTTCACGGGCGGCTTCAGCCTGCTCGAGACCGAGATCAAGGACCCGAACGCGCGCGCGCAGACCTGTGCGCTCGGCGGCGTGCAGGTGTGCACGGTCAAGGATCAGTTCAACACGATCGTGCTGTTCGGCGCGAACGCGTTCCTGGCGCGGCTCGACGGCAACCCGCTGCCGAACGCGCCCGAGTACACGGTGGACCTGCGCGCGCGCTACGCGGCGCCGTTCGGGCCGAACGGCGAGTGGTTCGTGACCACGGACTGGAGCCTGCAGGGCTACACGAGCTTCGTGCTGTACGAGTCCGAGGAGTTCAACTCCGACGGCAACTTCGAGGGCGGCCTGCGGCTCGGCTACGCGCGCAACGGCGGCGCGTGGGAGGTGGCGCTGTACGGCCGCAACATCACGAACGAGAAGAACCTGAAGGGCGCGATCGAGAACCACATGGCGGCCGTGCTGAACGAGCCGCGCACGGTGGGCGTCTCCTTCACGGTGCGCACCCGCTGACGCACTCGGCACCGCCGGCGGGAGGCGTTCCCGCCGGCGAGTTCGGCGCCTGGCTGCGCGAGATCCGCGCGGCCCTGCGCGACGACCGCGACACCGACGTCGCCTGCGGCACCTGCAGCGCGTGCTGCACGTCGTCGTACTTCGTCACGCTGCGCCCGACCGACGTCGCGGCGCGCCGGCACGTGCCCGCCGAGCACCTCGTGGACGCGCCGTCGGGACCGCCCGGCACCCAGCTGATCGGCTACGACGCCCGGGGCCACTGCCCGATGCTACGCGACGGGCGCTGCTCCATCTACGCGCACCGGCCGCAGACCTGCCGCACCTACGACTGCCGCGTGTACGCCGCGGCGGGCATCGGCCCCGGGCCGGACAAGCCGGCGATCGCCGCGCGCGTACGCGCCTGGGAGTTCACGTATGCCTCGGCAGCCGCGCGTCTCGAGCACGAGGCCGTGAAGCGCGCCGCGCAGTTCATGCGCAACGACGCGACGAGCTTCCCGCCCGGCAGCGTTCCGGTGCGACCGAGCGAGGTCGCCGTCGCGGCGGTGAAGGTCTACGCGGCATTCCTGGGCACGGAGGTGCCGGAGGACGCCGCGGGCAAGGGGCGGCTGGCGACGCACGTGGTCGCACTGCTGCGGGACTTCGCGACGGCCGACGCCGGCGGCCGCGCCGAGTAGTCCCCGCGGGGCTCCGCTCCGGCCACCGACCGAGGCGCCCGGCACTGCTGCGCGCCCCGCGCGGGGCGCGCCCTACGCGGTGCGCGCCCGACGCGCGGTCACGAACGACCGCACCATCAATGCGAGCAGGCCGCCGCACAGGGCCAGCATGCCGACGTTCACGGTGAGCGCCAGCGGGCTCATCTGCGCCGCCCGGATGCCGAGCGTCGCCGCCGGCGCGAGCGCCCCCAGCAGCGCGACGACCGCCGCGACGTGCATCAGGTGCCGGCGAGCGCCCTCGAAGGCGAGCGCCAGACCACCGAGGAGCGCCAGCACTCCGCCGGCGTACGCCGGGAGCAGCGCGGTCCGGCTCCCGGACCCGACGAAGGCGCCGACGCCGAGGGCGATCAGCAGCACGGCGAAAACGAGCGTCGGCTTCGGCATGGTCAGAGTCCTCGCGAGGGGTGGTGGCACGGTGCACTCGGCACGATCGCCACGCTTGGAGAGGCTGCGCGCCCGCGGGTTCCCCGCGGCACGCCGATTCCGGAGCGACGGAATGGTACCCTCGCGCCGCACCGAGGACGAACGATCCAGGACACCGTGGACAAGGCGCAGACCCCGCCGGAGCCGTCGACCCACACCCCGATGATGCAGCAGTACCTCCGCATCAAGGCGGAGCACCCGGACGTGCTGCTCTTCTACCGGATGGGCGACTTCTACGAACTCTTCTACGACGACGCGCGCCGCGGCGCGAAGCTGCTCGACATCGCGCTGACCACCCGCGGCCAGTCGGCCGGTCAGCCGATCGCGATGGCAGGCGTGCCGGTCGCCACCGTCGAGACCTACCTCGCTAAGCTCGTGAAACTCGGCGAGTCGGTCGCGATCTGCGAGCAGGTCGGCGAGGTCGGCAAGCAGAAGGGCCCGGTCGAGCGGAAGGTGGTCCGCATCGTCACGCCCGGCACGGTCACCGAGGACGGGCTGCTGGACGAGCGGCGCGACACGCTGGTGGCGGCCGTGGCGAACGTCGGGGCGCGGCATGGCCTCGCGTGGCTCGAGCTCGCGAGCGGCCGCTTCACCGTGACGGAAGTCGACGGGCGCGAGGCGCTCGACGCGGAACTCGCGCGCCTGCGGCCGGCGGAACTGCTGGTGCCGGACGGCGCGGGACTCGACGACGCGCCCGCCGCACGCCCTCGCCCGCCGTGGCACTTCGAGACGGGCGTCGCGACGCGGCTGCTGACGCAGCAGTTCCGGGTCAAGGACCTCGCCGGCTATGGCTGCGAATCGAAGCCGGTGGCGGTGGCGGCGGCCGGCGCGCTCCTGCAGTACGTGCTCGACACCCAGCGCAGCGCGCTGCCGCACCTGTCGGGACTCGCCACGGAGGAACGCGACGCCGCGGTGCTGCTCGACCCCGCGACGCGCCGCAACCTCGAGCTCGAGCTGAGCCTGTCCGGCCGGGCCGAGTGCACGCTCGCCGGCGTCTTCGACCGCACCGCGACGCCGATGGGCGCGCGCGAGCTCCGGCGCTGGATCGCGCGTCCGCTGCGCGACGACGCGGTGCTGCGCGAGCGCCTGCACGCGATCCGCACGCTGGTGGACGCGCGCCGCGTGCCCGCGATCCAGGACGCGCTGCGCGGCATCGGCGACCTCGAGCGCATCCTCGCGCGCGTCGCCCTGCGCAGCGCACGGCCGCGCGATCTCGCGCAGCTGCGCGCGGCACTCGGCCGGTTGCCGGCGCTCGCCGGGCTCGTCGCCGAGCACGACGCGCCGCTGCTCGGCTCCACGCGCGAGGCGCTCGTCGGTCACGCCGACCTGCAGGAGCATCTCTCTCGCGCGCTCGTCGAGAGCCCGCCGCACCTGCTGCGCGACGGCGGCGTGATCGCGCCGGGGTGGGACGCCGAGCTCGACGAACTGCGGCGCATCTCGACCGACACGGACGCATGGCTGCTGGAACTCGAGGCGCGCGAGCGCGCGCGCACCGGGCTCGCGAGCCTGAAGCTCGCCTACAACCGCGTGTCGGGCTTCTACATCGAGCTGAACCGGCGCGACGCCGAGAACGTGCCGCCCGACTACGTGCGGCGCCAGACCGTCAAGAACGCCGAGCGCTTCCTGACCCCGGAACTGAAGCAGTTCGAGGACAAGGTGCTGGGCGCACGCGACCGCTCGCTCGCGCGCGAGAAGGAACTCTACGATGCGCTGCTCGACCGGCTGACCGAGCGCCTCGGCGCGCTGCAGGCGACGGCCCGCGCGGTGACGCTGGTGGACGTACTCGGGAACCTCGCGGAACGCGCCGTGGAGCTGCGCCTGGTCGAGCCGGAGCTGGTGGACGAGCCGCGCCTCTGCATCGAGGGCGGCCGGCACCCGGTGGTCGAGAGCTTTCTCGACGCGCCGTTCGTGCCGAACGACCTCGACCTCGACGACCGTCGCCGGATGCTCGTGATCACCGGCCCGAACATGGGCGGCAAGTCCACCTACATGCGGCAGGTGGCGCTGATCGCGATCCTGGCGCGCATCGGGTCGTTCGTGCCGGCCGATCGCGCGGTGGTGGGCCCGCTCGACCGCATCTACACGCGCATCGGCGCCGCGGACGACCTCGCCGGCGGGCGCTCGACCTTCATGGTCGAGATGACCGAGACCGCGAACATCCTCAACAACGCCACTGACCGCAGCCTGGTGCTGATGGACGAGATCGGCCGTGGCACCAGCACTTTTGACGGGCTGTCGCTCGCGTGGGCGTCGGCCGGGCACATGGCGCGGAAGGTGCGCGCGTTCACCCTGTTCGCGACGCACTACTTCGAGCTGACCACGCTGTCCGAGCAGGCGGCGGGCGTGCAGAACGTGCACCTCGACGCCACGGAGCACGGCGAGTCGCTCGTCTTCCTGCACGCGGTGAAGCCGGGACCGGCGAGCCGCAGCTACGGCCTGCAGGTGGCGCGGCTGGCCGGCGTGCCGCGCGCGGTGATCGCGGCCGCGCGGCAGTACCTCGCGAAGCTCGAGAAGCGCGACCACGAACTGCAGCCGCCCGGGCCCCAGGCCGAGCTGTCTTTCGCCGCGCCCGCGACCGCGCCGACCGGCGCGACGCCGGCCGAGGATGCAACCGCGGCGATTGCGCTGCTCGAAGCAGTCGCGGCGCTCGACCCGGACACGCTGACGCCGCGCGAAGCGCTCGAGGTGCTGTACCGGCTCAAGGGGCTCGCGACCGACCGGGGCTCCTGAGGCCGCCGCGCCGGCGCTCAGTTCCGCGGCGGCGCCGCGGTGAAGCGTCCCGTGTCGAGGAAGCGCGCGACCTTGTCCGCGACGTCCTCCGACAGCAGCATCCCCATGTGGCTGACCGGCAGCACGAGATGCTCGGTGGCACCGGCGAGCCGCGTCTCCTCCACCGACACGGTGCCGTCGTTGGGGCCCTGCATGTCGCCGACGAAACGACCGAGCCCGACCGGGCGCGAGCCCGCGACTACGCCGAGGGCCGACGCACGTTCCCAGCGCCGCGGGCCGGGATCGAGCAGCTCGCTGGCCGGCAGGTTGCCGAGCAGCAGGTGCGCCCCGGGCCACTTCACGAGACCGCGCGCCGCCTGGCTGCCGTTCACGGGCGAGCCGAGCAGCACCACGCGTCCCAGTTCGAGGTCCGGCAGGCGCGACGCGAGCCGCAGCACCAGGAGGCCGCCGAGGCTGTGACCGACCAGGTGCGCGGGCCCCGGCACCGCGAGGATGCGCTCGCGCAGTTCCTCGACGACGGAGTCCGCCGTCGCGGTCAGCGAGCGGTAGTGGTACTGCTCGACTTGGAAGCCGCGCCCGGCGAGACGCTGGCGCAGCACCGAGGCCTCGACGCCGGTCATCCACAGGCCGTGGATGAAGATCACGTGGCGGTTCGGCGTGGCGGCGGACACGTTGGTGGACGACTCGATTCCCGGGCGCACGCGATTATCCACGGCGCGGGCGCACGCGCCGATGACGATGCCGACACGTCCCCCGAAAATGGGGACGTTCCCCGTTTCAGGCCGACATGGGGTGTCCCCTTACGCCTGCGGGAGGCGCAGCCGGATGTGCAGGTCGCGCAGCTGCTGCTCCGAGACCGGCGTCGGCGCCTCCGTCAGCGGATCGAACGCGGTCTGCGTCTTCGGGAACGCGATCACCTCGCGGATCGAATCCGCATGGCTCATCAGCATCGTCAGGCGATCGAGACCGAACGCGATGCCGCCGTGCGGCGGCGCGCCGAACTGCAGCGCCTCCAGGAGGAAGCCGAACTTCAGCTGCGCTTCCTCGCGCGAGATGCCGAGCAGGTCGAACACCGCCGACTGCAGGTCCTGCCGGTATATGCGGACGCTCCCGCCGCCGATCTCGGAGCCGTTCAGCACCATGTCGTATGCGTTCGCGAGCGCGGCGCCCGGATTCGCGCGAAGCCGATCGACGTCCGGGTCCTTGGGCGACGTGAACGGGTGGTGCATCGCCACCCACCGCTTCGCGTCCTCGTCGTACTCGAACATCGGGAAGTCGACGACCCACAGCGGCCGCCACGCGTTCGCGACGAGACCGCGATCCTGGCCCACCTTCAGGCGCAGCGCGCCGAGGCTGTCGTTCACGACCTTCGCCCGATCGGCGCCGAAGAAGATCAGGTCGCCGGTCTGCGCGCCGGTGCGCTCGAGGATGCCGGCGATCGCGGCATCCGACAGGAACTTCAGGATCGGCGCCTGCAGCCCGTCGCGCCCCTTCGCGGCGTCGTTGACCTTGATGTACGCGAGGCCCTTCGCGCCGTAGCGCGCGACGTAGGCGGTGTAGCCGTCGATGTCGCCGCGCGAGAGCTCGTTGCCGCCCGGCACCCGCAGCGCCGCGACGCGCCCTTCCGGATCCTTCGCGGGGCCGGCGAACACCTTGAACTCGGTGTCCTGCACCAGGTCCGCGACGTCGACGAGCTCCAGCGGGATCCGCAGGTCGGGCTTGTCGGACGCGTAGCGGCGCATCGCCTCCGCGTAGGTCATGCGCGGGAACGGGTTCGGCAGGTCCACGTCGAGCACGACCTTGAACAGGTCGCGGACCAGCCCTTCCATCAGGTCCATGATCTGGTCCTGCGTCAGGAAGCTGGTCTCGATGTCGACCTGCGTGAAGTCGGGCTGGCGGTCGGCGCGCAGGTCCTCGTCGCGGAAGCAGCGCACGATCTGGTAGTAGCGGTCGAAGCCCGAGACCATCAGCAGCTGCTTGAAGATCTGGGGCGACTGCGGCAGCGCGAAGAACTTGCCGGGATGCGTGCGCGAGGGCACCAGGTAGTCGCGCGCGCCCTCGGGCGTGGCCTTCGTCAGCATCGGCGTCTCGATGTCGACGAAGCCGTTGCCGTCGAGGTAGTTGCGGATCGCGCGCGTGGCCTGGTGGCGCAGCAGCAGGCGCTTCTGCATCACGTCTCGGCGCAGGTCGAGATAGCGGTACTTGAGCCGCACCTCCTCGCGCACGTCCTCGTCGAGCTGGAACGGCAGCGGCTCGGAACGGTTCAGGATCGTCAGCTCGTGCGCCAGCAGTTCGACCTGGCCCGAGGCGAGATTCGCGTTCGCGGTGCCGGCCGGCCGGTGGCGCACCACGCCCTTCACCTGCACCACCCACTCGCCGCGCACGCGCTCGGCGTTCGCGAACGTGTCGGCGCGGTCCGGGTCGAACACGACCTGCAGCAGCCCCTCGCGGTCGCGCAGGTCCACGAAGATCACGCCGCCGTGGTCGCGCCGGCGGTGGGCCCAGCCCGCCACGGTGACCGTCTGGCCGACCAGCTTCTCGTTGACGTGACCGCAGTAGTGGGAACGCATGGGGAGGACTCGCGAAATCGGGGGGCGGCAAAGGGGCCCGCCCCCTGCCCCCGGCGCCGATGCGGACGGGGACAGGGGGCGGGCCCCTGCGCAGCCGCGGAATGGTACGGGCCGGGGCTGGAGGCGGCAAATCCGCCGGCCGGAGCCCCGCTCAGCGGCGTCGGGCGGCCTTCTTCGCGGGCTTCGCGGCCGCCTTGCGCGCCGCGGGCCGGGCCGGCGCCCGGGTCGGCTTCGCCTTCGGCGCCTTCACGGCCGGCTTCGAGTCGGCCTTGGCCTCGGGCTTCGCGTCGGGCTTCGCGTCGGGCTTCGACTCACTCTTCGACTCGGACGGGGAGTCCGAGGACTGCCCCTTGTCGTCGCCGACGAGGTTGCGCCGGGTCTCCTGGTCCGACTTGAAGTCGGTCTCGTACCAGCCGCCACCCTTCAGCCGGAACACCGGGGCGGAAACGAGCTTCTGGAGCTTGAACTGGCCGCAGGACGGGCACTTGCGCAGCGGCGGGTCGCTGATCTTCTGCAGGACCTCGTGGTGTGCACCGCAGGCCCTGCACTGGTACTCGTAGAACGGCATGCGCCTCCCTCGGCGTGGTTTTCGCGTCGGCGCCGCAGATGGGGCCGCCACGGCCGCGCTGCAAGGGCGCGGGGCGGCGCAGCATACCAGCGCCGGACGCGCCGGCACCCCGCCCCGCCTCCCGGCAGCCCGCGAACGGGGCCGCCGGGAGCGCCGCCTCACGGCAGCCGCACGACCTCGATCCGGAAGATCGCCGTCGTGCCGCAGACCTCGTTGCCGACGATCAGCAGCGGCTGGTCGTTCGGGCTCTCCGCCGCCGGCACTAACGCCAGCCCCTCGGGCCCGAGGTCGCCGACGACCGGCACTTCGGCCTGCGGGCTCTTCGTGAAGTCGCGCGGGTTCACGTACTGCACGAAGCGCGCGTTGGTGTCGTGCCCGGTGTTGAAATACGCGGGGAAGCGCGTCGCGGTGATCCGCTCGAAGTCCGCAGCGCCGTCGTAGGTCTGCGTGCCGTCCGCGACCGACCAGATCGAGAACGAGCGCGCACCGAGCACGTGCAGCTGGTCGAAGTCGCCGTCGCCGTCGAGGTCGAGGTCGAGGTCGCCGGTGGCGCGCGACCCCGTGATGCGGGCGAGCGCGCCCGGCGAACTGGCAGGCGGCGATCGCATCGGGCTGGTACATGCCCCGCACGGGCCAGTTGCGGATGCGGATCTGCGGGTCGCTCTGCGGGTCGCGGTCGCTCGGGTCGAGCTCGTAGCCGAGCCGCAGCGACTCGTCCGAGGCCGTCGGCGTCAGGCCGGTTTCCTCGAGGCCGATCACAGACAGCCCCGCGAACACGCCGGGGGTGACCGGACGCCCGCCCGCGTCGACGACCTCGGCGCCGGCCGGCGCGCCTACCTGGAGCGCTGCAGTTCCTCGGCGTACCGGTTCCGCCGCGCGTGATCTCGTCGGCCGGCTGGTGCCCGCCCGCCGCGTTGCGACCGGCGACGGCAACGAGGTCGCCTCGCTCGCGTTCGCGCCGGAGACGGCGCGAGCGTCGCGGTCGGCGGTCGCGGCTGCGTGCGCGTGTTCGGCTGGGCGGACGGGCCGCCGCGGCTCGCGCCCGTCGCCGCACCGGTCGGCCGCTGAGGAGCGGCCGCGCACACCGGCAGCCCGACCCCGGGGCTGCCGGCGCGTGCAGTTCGACGACCGCCGGCCGGCGCCCGAGGGGGCCCGGCCGGCGTCGCTTCAGGCCGCCGCGCGCCGCGCCTTGTCGAACTCGAGCACCCCGTCGCGCACGCTGACCAGGATGCGGTCGCCCGGCGCGAACTCGCCGCGCAGGATCTTCTGCGCCAGCGCGTTCTCCATCTGGTGCTGGATCGCACGCTTCAGGGGGCGCGCGCCGTACACCGGGTCGAAGCCCGCTTCGCCCAGCTTGTCGCGCGCCGCGTCGTCGAGTTCGAGCTCCATGTCGCGGTCGAGCAGGCGCTTCTTCAGGTACCCGACCTGGATGTCGACGATCCGGCGGATCTGGTCCTTCGCGAGCGGGTGGAACACCACGACCTCGTCGATCCGGTTCAGGAACTCCGGCCGGAAGTGTCCACCGACGATGTCGAGCACCGCCGCCTTCATCTGCGCATAGCCGATCTCGTCGCCCGCGCGCGGCGCCATTTCCTGGATCACCTGCGACCCGAGGTTCGAGGTCATGATGATCACGGTGTTCCGGAAGTCGACCGTGCGCCCCTGCCCGTCCGTCAGGCGCCCGTCGTCGAGCACCTGCAGCAGCACGTTGAACACGTCCGGGTGCGCCTTCTCGACCTCGTCGAGCAGGATCACCGAGTACGGCCGGCGTCGCACCGCCTCGGTGAGGTACCCGCCCTCCTCGTAGCCGACGTAGCCCGGGGGCGCGCCGATCATCCGCGCGACCGAGTGCTTCTCCATGAACTCGGACATGTCGATGCGCACCATCGCCTCTTCGGTGTCGAAGAGGAACTCGGCGAGCGCCTTAGAGAGCTCCGTCTTGCCGACGCCGGTCGGCCCGAGGAACAGGAACGAGCCGTTCGGCCGGCTCGGATCGGAGAGCCCCGCGCGCGAGCGGCGGATCGCGTCCGCGACCGCGCGCACCGCCTCGGACTGGCCGACCACGCGCTTCTCGATCATCTGCTCCATCCGGAGCAGCTTGTCCTTCTCGCCCTCGAGCATCTTCGATACGGGGATGCCGGTCCACTTCGAGACGACCTCGGCGATCTCCTCTTCGGTGACCTTGTTGCGGACGAGCGTAGCCTCCTTGTTCTCGGCCTCGCCCGCGGCCCTCAGCCGCTTCTCGAGCTCGGGGATCCTCCCGTACTGCAGCTCCGACATGCGCGCGAGGTCGCCCGCGCGACGGGCATTCTCGAAGTCGAGGCGCGCGCGCTCGAGTTCCTCCTTGATGTGCGCGCTGCCGGCGAGCGCGGCCTTCTCGCTCTTCCAGATCTCCTCGAGGTCGGCGTATTCCTTCTCGAGCTCCTTCAGGGTGTCCTCGAGCTGCTCGAGGCGCTTCCTCGAGGCCTCGTCCTTCTCCTTCTTCAGCGCCTCGCGCTCCATCTTCAGCTGGATGATGCGGCGGTCGAGCCGGTCCATCTCCTCCGGCTTCGAGTCGATCTCCATGCGGATGCGCGAGGCCGCCTCGTCGATCAGGTCGATCGCCTTGTCCGGCAGCTGGCGGTCCGCGATGTAGCGGTGCGAGAGCTGTGCCGCGGCGACGATCGCGGGATCGGTGATCGTGACCTTGTGGTGGACCTCGTAGCGCTCCTTGAGGCCGCGCAGGATCGCGATCGTGTCCTCGACCGAGGGCTCGTCGACCAGCACCTTCTGGAAGCGCCGCTCGAGCGCCGCGTCCTTCTCGACGTACTTGCGGTACTCGTCGAGCGTGGTCGCGCCGACGCAGTGCAGCTCGCCCCGGGCCAGCGCCGGCTTCAGCATGTTGCCCGCGTCCATCGCGCCCTCGGCCTTGCCGGCGCCGACCATCGTGTGCAGCTCGTCGATGAACAGGATCACCTGGCCTTCCTGCTTCGCGAGCTCGTTCAGCACGCCCTTCAGTCGCTCCTCGAATTCGCCGCGGAACTTGGCGCCGGCGATCAGCGCGCCCATGTCGAGCGCGAGGATCCGCTTGTTCTTGAGGCCTTCCGGCACCTCGCCGTTGACGATGCGGAGCGCGAGGCCCTCGACGATCGCGGTCTTGCCGACGCCCGGCTCGCCGATCAGCACCGGGTTGTTCTTCGTGCGCCGCTGCAGCACCTGGACGGTGCGCCGGATCTCGTCGTCGCGACCGATCACCGGGTCCAGCTTGCCGCTGGTCGCCCGCGCGGTCAGGTCGATCGTGTACTTGTCGAGCGCGCCGCGCGCTTCCTCCGCGTTCGCGTCCTGCACCTTCTCGCCGCCACGGATCTCGTCGATCGCCTTCTCGACCGCGCCGCGCACCGCGCCCGAGTCCTTGAGCGCGGCGCCCAGCGCGCCCTTGTCCTCGAACGCCGCGAGCACGAACAGCTCGGAGGAGATGTACTGGTCGCCGCGCTGCTGCGCGAGCTTGTCGGTGACGTTCAGCAGGCGCACGAGGTCGTTGCCGACGTGCACCTCGCCGGGCCGACCCTCGACCTTCGGCAGGCGCTCGAGCGCCTGCGCCAGCTTCGAGCGCAGCTGCACGACGTTGCACCCGGACTTGTCGAGCAGCGGGCGGACGGTGCCACCCTGCTGGTCGACCAGCGCCTGCATCAGGTGCAGCGGTTCGATGAACTGGTGGTCGCGGCCGACGGCGAGCGACTGCGCGTCGGCCAGTGCGAGCTGGAACTTGGAGGTGAGCTTGTCCTGGCGCATGGGCCGGGCTCCCGCAACGGTGGAGGTTGCTCGCTACGTGGGGCTGGCACGGGGGAATTCAACGGACCCGCGGCACGGCGGCGCAACCGGCACTGCCGGCGGGCGGCTCAGAACGGCCGCGACGTCCCGCCCAGGGGCACGCCCGGCTGCGTCAGCCAGATCGCGAGCAGCCCGAGCAGGATCAGGGCGACCTGCTGCACGGACGTCTTCGGGTCCACCTTGCGGTGCAGGCCCGGGATCAGGTCGGCGACCGCGACGTAGAGCAGCGAGGCCGCGGCGAACGCCAGCGCGTACGGCAGCCACTGCCGCGCCTCCGCGAGCACGAAGTACGCGATCACCGCGCCGACCACGGCCGCCAACCCGACCAGGAGGTTCAGCACGATCGCGCGCAAGCGGCTCATGCCGCTGTTGAGCAGCACGCCGACGTCGCCGATCTCGGTCGGCAGTTCGTGCGTGAACACGGCTATCGCCGTCGCGACGCCGAGCGGCGGCGAAGTCAGGTAGGCCGAGGCGATGACGATCCCGTCGAGCAGGTTGTGCGCGGCATCGCCCGCCAGCAGCATCGGGCCGCTCGCGCGCGTGCGCGCGGCGTCGCTGGCGCCGTGCGCGTCGCAGGCCTCGTGGTGGCAGTGGTGCCAGAGCACGAACTTCTCGAGCAGGAAGAACAGCAGCAGCCCCGCGAGCAGCGCGAGCCCGAGCTTGTGGCCGTTCCAGAGGCCCGCACCGGCGATCGCGGACGGCAGCAGCCCGATCAGCGCGGCGCCGAGCAGCGCGCCGGTGGCGAAGCTGACGAGGTGCGGCACGGCGAACCGGCGCAGGCGGTCCGGCAGCAGCACGAACACCGAGGCGACGAGCGCGGAAGCGAGGCCGACGGCGGCGGTGAGCCCGACGATGGACCACAGCGCGTCGGGCGACGGGGGCGCGAACATCCGGCCAGTCTAGCAGGCGGCGACGTTACAACTTAACGGCGAGCCGCGGCCGAAGCCCGCCCGGCGTGCGCCTCAGCCCGCGATCCAGGCCAGCGTCGCCATCCGGCCGGATCGGGGATCCCGCCGGTGCGAGTACCAGCGGGCAGCCTCGGTGTGGGTGCAGGTGTCGAGCGCCGCGACGGCCTCGACCCCGAGCGCCGCGAGCCGCAGGCGCGCGAGGCGCACGAGATCTGCCTGCCAGCGTCCCCGTGCATTGCGCTCGAAGGCCCGGGCCGCCGCGTCGCGCGCGGCCGCCGCAGCCACCAGGCTGCCGGCCGGCGGGACGTAGGCGAGGAACGCTTCGCGCACCTCGTCGCCGACCTCGAACGCGTCGCGGCCGATCGCCGGTCCGAGCCACGCGACGAACTCGCGACCCGCCCCACCGAGAGCTTCCACCGTACGCTCGATCACACCTCCGGCGAGACCGCGCCAGCCGGCATGCGCCGCGCCGAGCCGACCGCCGTCGCGGCTCGCCAGCACGACGGGCAGGCAGTCCGCGGTCTGGATCGCGAGTACGCGGCCGGGCTCGAAAGTCACGGCGGCGTCGGCCTCCGGCCACGTCTCGGGACGCGACGGGTCGACGCGCGAGTCGACGCCCTCGTGGACGACGACGCCGGTCCCGTGCACCTGCCGCAGCCACAGCGGCTCGGCGGGCAGCGCGAGGGCCTCGCGCACGCGGCGGCGATTCTCCAGCGCCGCGGCGGGCGCGTCGTCGACATGCAGTGCGAGGTTCAGGCTGGCGCAGCCGCCGGTGGAGACGCCGCCGGCCCGCGTCGTCACCCAGGCGCGGACGCCCGGGGGTGCAGCCCACTTTGCCGGGATCGCGAGCGGAGCGCTCACGCCGTCAGCGGACATCGCGCTCGCGCGCCGCCGCGAGCCGCGCGTCCTCGCGCAGCGCGTCGAGCAGTTCCGCGAAGTCCGGCGGCAGCGGGGCTTCGAACTCGAGCGTCTCGCCGGTATCGGGATGCTCGAAAGCCAGCCGTGCCGCGTGCAGCGCCTGGCGACGGAAGCCGCGCAGCGCCTCGGCGAGTCGCGGTGTCGCCGCCTTGGGCAGGACCAGCCGCTTGCCGTAGAGCGCGTCGCCGACCAGCGGATAGCCGATGTGCGTGAGGTGCACGCGGATCTGGTGCGTGCGGCCGGTCTCGAGCTTCACGCGCACGTGGGTGTGCACGCGGAAGCGTTCCGCCACGCGGTAGTGCGTGATCGCCTCGCGACCGTCGCCGCGCACGGCCTGGCGCAGGCGATCGACCGGGTGCCGGTCGATCGGCGCGTCGACGGTGCCGCCGCCGGTCATCACCCCGATGCACACCGCCTCGTACTCGCGCGAGACCTCGCGCGCCTCCAGGGCGCGCGTCAGCGCCGCGTGCGCACGCGGCGTGCGCGCGACGACCAGCAGGCCGCTCGTGTCCTTGTCGAGCCGGTGCACGATGCCCGCGCGCGGCAGCTTGGCGAGCCCGGGATCGGCGTGCAGCAGCGCGTTCTGCAGCGTGGAATCCGGGTTGCCGGCACCCGGATGCACGACGAGACCGACCGGCTTGTCGATCACGAACACCGCGTCGTCGCGGTGCACGAAGCGCAGGTCGATCGGCTGCGGGGCCACTTCGACGCGGGCCTCCTCGGTGGGCTCGACCTGCACCAGTTCGCCGCCGGCGACCAGGTCGCGCGGCCGCGGCGCGCGCCCATCGACGAGCACGCGGCCGGCCTCGATCCAGGCCTTCAGCCGCGAGCGCGAGTGGTCGGGGAACAACGCCGCGAGCGCCTGGTCCAAACGCTGGCCACGGCTCTCGTCGGGGATGCGGGCTTCGAGGCGGGCGGGCATCCGGAAAACATACGCTATACTCCGCGGCGTTGCATGGGCCGGGTTCGGGCTCCGCGCGGGCGCCGCACCGCCTCCCGCGCCGCCTCGTCACTACGTGAGTGTCCGCGTGCCGACCGTGATTTCCGCTACGTCGACGACTTCCCGCGCCACGACCCGCGGCACTGCCGCACGCTCCGGCGACGCCCCGTCCGTCCGTCCGGTCGGCTCCGGTAGCCGCAGGAGTGCGCTCGTGCTCGCCGTCGTGCTCGCGAGCGCGACCGTCGCGGGCTGCTTCAACACCCGCGACGAGCAGATGGGCATGGGCAGCCCCGACGTCCTCTACCAGCGCGCGTCGGAAGCGCTGGCGGGCGGCAACTACGAGGGCGCGATCCGCGTCTACGAGGCGCTGGAGGCGCGCTTCCCGTTCAGCGACGGGGCGCGCCAGGCGCGCCTCGACCTGATGTACGCGTACTACCGGCAGGGCAAGAAGGAAGAGGCCGTCGACGCGGCGGACACCTTCATCCGCGAGAATCCGACACACCCGCGCATCGACTACGCCTACTATGTCAAGGGCCTCGTCTACTTCGAGCGCGACCCGAACTTCCTCGAGCGCTGGTTCGACGTCGACCTGACGGAGCGCCCGCCGCAGGATGCGCGCCAGTCGTTCGACGCGTTCGCGCGCGTCGTCACGCAGTTCCCGCGCAGCGAGTACGCGCCGGATTCGCGCCAGCGCATGATCTACCTGCGCAATCGCCTGGCCGAGTACGAGATCAACGTCGCGGACTACTACCTGCGCCGCGGCGCGTGGGTCGCGGCGGCGGCGCGCGGCCGCTACGTGATCGAGAACTACGACGGCGCGCCCGCGGTGCGCGACGCGCTCGAGATCATGGTCGAGTCCTACCGCCAGCTCGGTCTCGAGGACCTCGCGAGCCAGAGCGCGAGCGTGCTGGCGGCGAACTTCCCGGAACGCGCCAGGCAGCTCGAAGACAAGCCCTGGTGGCGGTTCTGGTAGGAAGAGGGGTCGGTCACCTTTACCTGCCGCCCAGCCGGTAACCGGACGTGATCGGGTAACGCCAGTCGCGGCCGAATGCGCGGCCGCTGATGCGGATGCCGGGCGGCGCCTGCCGACGCTTGTACTCGTTGCGCTTCACGAGCTCCAGCACGCGCACCACCGTGGTGCGCTCGAAGCCGCGCGCGCAGATCTCGTCCACCGACAGGTCTTCCTCGATGAAGGCCTCGAGGATCGGGTCCAGCACCTCGTAGGGCGGCAGCGAGTCGGTGTCCCTCTGGTCGGGCCGCAGCTCGGCGCTCGGCGGGCGGTCGATCACGCGCTGCGGGATCGCGGGCGTTCCCGGCGTCAGGCCGTTGCGGTACGCGCAGAGCCGGTAGACCAGCAGCTTTCCGCAGTCCTTGATCGGTGCGAAGCCGCCCGCCATGTCGCCGTAGAGCGTGGCGTAGCCGACCGCCATCTCGCTCTTGTTGCCGGTCGTCAGGACCATCGCGCCGGTCTTGTTCGAGATCGCCATCAGCAGCACGCCGCGGCAGCGCGACTGGATGTTCTCCTCGGTGGTGTCCGGCCGGCGTCCCGCGAACTCGTCGCGCAGCGCCGCGAGCGTCGCGTCGAACATGCCCTCGATCGGGATCACGCTGTACTTGACGCCGAGGTCGCGCGCCTGCGCGGCGGCCTCCTCGAGGCTCAACGACGCGGTGTAGCGGGACGGCATCATCACCGCCTGCACGCGCTCGGCGCCGAGTGCGTCCACCGCGATCGCGAGCGTCAGCGCGGAGTCCACGCCGCCCGAGAGCCCCAGCACGACGCCGGGGAAGCGGTGCTTGCGCACGTAGTCGCGCACGCCGAGCACGAGCGCCGAGTAGACGCTCGCCTCCTCTCCCTGCTCGGGCTCGACGCGGCCGGGACGCGGGCGCAGCCGGCCGTCGCGCCGTTCGAACTCCACGGTCTCGAGCGCCTCGGCCCACGCCGGCAGGCGCTGGACCACCGTCCCGTCCACGTCCATCACGAAGCTGTTGCCGTCGAAAACCAGCTCGTCCTGGCCGCCGACGAGGTTCACGTAGACGACCGGCAGCCCGACCTCGGCGATGCGCGCGCGCAGGATCGCCTCGCGCTGCCGCTGCTTGTGCAGCTGGAACGGCGAGGCGTTGATCACGAGCAGCAACTCCGCGCCCGAAGCCTTCGCGAGCGCGGCCGGCTCCGGCTCCCAGACGTCCTCGCAGACCAGCAGCCCGACGCGTGCGCCCTTCACGTCCACGAGCGTCGGCACGACCCCGGTCGCGAAGTAGCGCTTCTCGTCGAAGACCTTGTAGTTGGGCAGCCGCTGCTTGCGGTAGTTGGCGTAGACGCGCCCGTCGCGCAGCAGCGCCGCGGAGTTGTAGATCCGGCCGCCGTCGTACTCGGGATAGCCGACCAGCACGTCGATGCCGGCGGTCTCGGCGCAGAGGCGGCCGAGCGCCGACTGCACCTGCCGGCGGAAGCCCGAGTGGAACAGCAGATCCTCGGGCGGGTATCCGGCGAGCGCGAGCTCGGGGCACATCACCAGGTCCGCGCCCCGGCCGGCCGCCTCGCGGGCGACCTCGACGACACGGGAGGCGTTACCGTCGACGTCGCCGACGAACAGGTTCAGCTGCGCGAGGGCGATCTTGAGGGTCTGGGTGCTCATGCTCGGACCGATTTCGCTGCGGGCTCCGCAAAGGCGGAGGGGCCAGACGCGAGTCCGACCCCTCCTGTCGATCGCGCAAGTGCGGGCGCCGTCGACGCCCACCGAGCGCTCAACGGCGCTTCGCGCCTTTCCGGCCGAGCTTGCGCTGCACCGGCGCCTTCGCGGACGCCCTGGACTTCGCCGGGGACTTTACGGACACCTTCGTCCTGGCGGCCGCCTTGCCCTTGGCCGCAGGCTTGCCCTTCGCCACCGCCTTCGCGGGCGCCTTGGCCACCGCCTTCGTCGCCTTGCCCTTCGCGCCCTTCAGCAGCGCCGCCATCGCGGACCCGAGCTCGGCCGGCGACTTCACGGTCTTCACGCCCGCCTTCTCGAGCGCGCGGAACTTGTCCGCCGCCGTGCCCTTGCCGCCGCTGATCACCGCACCGGCGTGCCCCATCCGCTTGCCCGGCGGCGCCGTCACGCCCGCGATGTACGCGACCACCGGCTTCGTGACGTGCCTGCGGATGTACTCCGCGCCCGCCTCCTCGTCGCTGCCGCCGATCTCGCCGACCATGATGATGCCTTCGGTCTGCGGGTCGTCCTGGAACAGCGCGAGCACGTCGACGAAGTTCATGCCGCGCACCGGGTCGCCGCCGATGCCGACGCAGGTGCTCTGGCCGAGCCCCTCGTTCGTGGTCTGGAACACCGCCTCGTAGGTCAGCGTACCCGAGCGCGAGACGATGCCGACGCGCCCCTTCTGGTGGATGAACCCCGGCATGATGCCGACCTTCGCCTCGCCCGGCGTGATCACGCCCGGGCAGTTCGGGCCGACGAGGCGGCAGTCGTACTGCTTCAACGCCTCCTTCACCTTGATCATGTCGTTCACCGGGATGCCCTCGGTGATGCACACGACCAGCCTGATGCCGGCATCCGCGGCCTCGAGGATCGCGTCCGCGGCGCCCGCCGCCGGCACGTAGATCATCGAGACGTCCGCGCCGGTCTGCTTCACGGCCTCGTGCGCGGTGTCGAACACCGGCAGGCCGAGGTGCGTCTGTCCGCCGCGGCCCGGCGTGACGCCGCCGACCACCTTCGTGCCGTAGGCGATGCACTGCTCGGAGTGGAACGTGCCCTGCTTGCCGGTGAAGCCCTGGCAGATCACGCGGCTCTTCTTCGAAAGTAGAATGCTCATGTCGTTCGTATCCTGGTCGGCTGTCCGCGGCGTGGAAGAAGGGATCGGACCCCTCCTTCAGCCCTTCGCCAGTGCGACGGCCTTGGTGGCCGCGTCGGTCAGGTCCTTCGCCGGGGTGATCGCGAGGCCGCTCTCGGCGAGCTGCCTGCGCGCGATCTCCGCGTTCGTGCCCTCGAGGCGCACGATCACCGGCACCTGCACGCCGACCGTCTTCACGGCCTCGACGATGCCCTGCGCGATGATGTCGCAGCGGACGATGCCGCCGAAGATGTTGACGAGGATCGCCTTCACCTTCGGGTTCGAGAGGATCAGCTTGAAGGCCGCCGTGACGCGCTCTGGCGTGGCGCCACCGCCGACGTCCAGGAAGTTCGCGGGCGCCCCGCCGTGCAGCTTGATCAGGTCCATCGTCGCCATCGCGAGGCCGGCGCCGTTGACCATGCAGGCGATGTCGCCGTCGAGCGAGACGTAGTTGAGGTCGTGCTCCGCGGCCTTCGCCTCCGCCTCGTCCTCCTGCGCGCGGTCGCGGTACGCGCTCACCGTCTTCTGCCGGAACACCGCGTTCGAGTCGATGCCGATCTTGGCGTCGAGCGCGACCACGTGGCCGTCCTTCGTCACGATCAGCGGATTCACCTCGACCAGCGAGGCGTCGTTGTCGAGATACAGCTGGTAGATGCCGCGCGCGACCTTCTCGAACTCGGCGATCTGCTCGCCCTTCAACCCCAGCCCGAACGCGAGCTCGCGGCACTGGAAGCCCCGCAGCCCCGCCGCCGGGTGGATCTCGACGCGCAGGATCTTCCCGGGCGTCTTCTCGGCGACTTCCTCGATGTCCATGCCCCCGGCCGCGGAGGCGATGAACGACAGCCGGCTGCGGTCGCGGTTCAGCAGCAGCGAGAGGTACAGCTCGCGGTCGATGCCGGACCCGACCTCGACGTAGACCTGGTTGATCGGCAGGCCCTCGGCGCCGGTCTGCTTGGTGACGAGCCGCTGGCCCAGCATCTTCGCCGCGGCCTCGCGGACCTCGCCCTTCGAGCGACACAGCTTCACGCCGCCCGCCTTCCCGCGCCCGCCCGCGTGCACCTGCGCCTTCACGACCCACAGCGCGCCGCCGAGCGACTCCGCCGCCGACGCGGCCTCGTCGGCCGTGGCCGCGACCTTGCCCTTCGGCACCGGGATGCCGTAGCGCGCGAACAGTTCCTTCGACTGGTATTCGTGCAGGTTCATTCGTTCGGTCGCGCGGGATCGCGCCTCCCTGGGGGTCGTTCTACGAGAGCCGGCGCGTGCGCACCGGTCGGATCCGGCAACGGGGGCACCGGAGCCGCGTATTCTGCGGCAGTGCAATACGGGTTGGCAAAGAACGGCGGCGCAGGCGCGCCGCGTGCGACGCACTCCAAAGCGCCATTGGCGTGCCCCGTGTTGTAAGGCGGCGTGCTACCGCCTACCCTGCCGCGCGACGTCGCGAACCACCCGCTGCTCGTCGTCGCGTCGCCCTGCCGTCACCGCCGTGCGGATGCCGTGAGCCCATGAACACCCTCGCCTCGCCGCTCGCGATCACGCCCGAACTGTCGTGGCGCGTGCTCCGCCTGCTGAACCTGTTCCGGATCCTCGTGCCGACGGTGCTGCTGACGGTGTTCGCGTTCGGCCAGGAACCGCGGGTGGTCGGCAACGCGAACCCCGAGCTGTTCGGCGCCGTCTGCCTCGCCTACTTCACGCTCGCGCTCGTGTTCGTCGCGCTGCTGAAGCGGCGCTGGCCCGGCTTCCTGTGGCAGGCCTACGGCCCGGTGCTCGTCGACCTGGTCGCGCTCACCCTGATCGTGTACGCGAGCGGCGGCGCGGAGAGCGGCCTCGGCATCCTCATGCTGGTGCCGGTCGGCGCCGTGTCGCTGCTCGGTACGCATCGCCCCGCCCTGCTGATCGCCGCGGCGGCGAGCCTCGGGCTGCTGTCCCAGCAGGTGGCGCTCTGGCTCGCGGAAGTCACCGGCATCGCCGGCTTCGCGCAGGCGGGCTACTACGGCGGCATCCTGTTCGCGGTCGCCGGCACGGGCGCGTTTCTCGCCGGCCGGCTGCGCGAGACCGAGGCGGTCGTGCGCCAGCGCGACATCGACCTCGCGAACCTCGCGGAGCTGTCCGAGTACATCGTGCAGCACCTGCGCGAGAGCATCGTGGTGGTGGACTCCGAGGACCGGATCCGCCTCATCAACGAGTCCGCTCGCCAGATCCTGGGACCCGCCGCGCGGCCGGGGCAGCTGCTCGGCGAGGTCGCCCCGCGCCTGCTCTACCACGTGGAGAGCTGGCGGCGCCGCCCCGAGGGCACCGCGACCGAGTCCGCGAAGCTGGTCTCGGCCGACGGAGCCTGCGAGGTCGAGGCCTACTTCGCGCCGCTCGGCGGCCAGCGCCCGGCACCGGTCATCGTGTTCCTGGAGGACACGAGCCGCCTCGCCGAGCGCGTGCAGCAGAGCAAGCTCGCCGCGCTCGGCCGGCTGTCCGCGAGCATCGCGCACGAGATCCGGAACCCCGTGGGCGCCATGAGCCACGCCGCGCAGCTGCTCGCCGAGTCGCCGTCGCTGTCGCCCCAGGAGCAGCGGATGACGCAGATCATCACGGCCAACGCCGAGCGCGTGAGCTCCATCATCACGAACGTGCTGCAGCTGTCGCGGCGCGAGTCGACGAAGCCCGAGCGGCTGTACGCCCACGCGTGGCTCGAGGACTTCCTGCAGGAATTCCGCGCGACGCTGCAGGTGTCCGAGGCGCGCCTCGTCGCGCTCGCGCCGGCCGACGACGTGGAGGTCCGCGTCGATCCCTCGCACCTGCACCAGATCGTCTGGAATCTCTGCGAGAACGCGCTGCGCCACAGCGCCGAGGTGGCGGGCGAACCGCCCGTGGAGGTGCGCCTCGGCCGGCTGCAGGTGAACGCCCGGCCGTTCCTCGAGGTGGCGGACCGCGGCAGCGGCATCGCGCCCGAGGCCGCGGACCGCATCTTCGAGCCCTTCTTCACGAACCGGCAGGGCGGCACCGGGCTCGGCCTCTTCATCGCGCGCGAGCTCGCGCAGACCAACGGCGCGGTGCTGCTCTACGAGCCGCGCGCCGGCGGTGGTAGCATTTTCCGCGTGATATTCAACGACCCCCAGCGCTGGGAACCGGCGTGAACCGGGCCCGCGTCCTTATCGTCGACGACGAACCGGATCTCTGCGAGCTGCTGTCGATCACCCTCGGCCGCATGCAGCTCGACTCGAGCGCCGTGCACACGCTGCGCGACGCCCGCGAGGCGCTGACGCAGGGCCGCTACGACGTCTGCCTCACCGACATGCAGCTGCCGGATGGCAACGGCCTGTCGCTCGTAGAGTGGATGCAGACGGCCGCGCCGGAAACGCCGGTCGCCGTGATCACCGCGCACGGCAACGTAGAATCGGCCGTGAAGTCGCTGAAGCTCGGTGCGTTCGACTTCGTCTCGAAGCCCCTCGATCTCGCGGACCTGCGCAAGCTGGTCGGCCAGGCCGTGAAACTGGCCGGACGCGACATCGGCGCCGAGACCGCCGTGATCACCGCACCGCGCCTGCTCGGGCGCTCGAAGGCGATGGACGACCTGCGCGAGATGATCGGCCGCGTCGCCCGTTCGCAGGCCCCGGTTCACATCGCGGGCGAGTCCGGCACCGGCAAGGAGCTGGTCGCCCATCTGATCCACGAGACCGGCGCCCGGCGCGACGGCCCGTTCGTGCCCGTGAACTGCGGCGCGATCCCGACCGAGCTGATGGAGAGCGAGCTGTTCGGCCACAGGCGCGGCAGCTTCACCGGCGCGGTCGCGGACAAGAAGGGCCTGATCCAGGCCGCCGAGGGCGGCACGCTGCTGCTCGACGAGGTCGCGGACCTGCCGCTGCACATGCAGGTGAAGCTGCTGCGCGTGATCCAGGAGAAGGCGGTGCGGCCGGTCGGCGAGAGCCGCGAGGTGCCGGTCGACGTGCGCATCCTGTCCGCGACGCACAAGGATCTCGCCGCGCTGGTCGCGGAGGGGAAGTTCCGCGAGGACCTCTACTACCGCATCAACGTCATCGAGATGAAGGTGCCGCCGCTGCGGGCCAAGCTCGAGGACGTGCCGGACCTCGCGAAGGCGATCCTGGCGCGGCTCGCGAAGCGCTCGAAGACGGCGGTGCCGGAGATTGCGGCGGACGCGATGCGGGTGCTGGCGACGTACCACTATCCCGGCAACGTGCGGGAACTGGAAAACATGCTGGAGCGCGCGCTGACGCTCTGCGTGGACGGGCGCATCACGGCGGCGGACATCCAGGTGCGGCAGACGCCGGTGGCGGCGGTGGCGCCGGTGGACATCGGCGAGGGCGCGCTGGACGAGCAGGTCGAGCACATCGAGCGCGACGCGATCCTGAAGGCGCTCGAGCAGACCCGCTACAACAAGACGGCGGCGGCGAAGGTGCTGGGGATCACGTTCCGGGCGCTCAGGTACCGGATCAAGAAGCTGGGGATCGAGTAGCGTCTGCGTTCGGCGGTACGTGACGTAACGTCCGTGCGGGTGACGCGACGCAGGTGACGCGCAGCGTCACTTTGTGACGCGAACGTCGCGTCAGGTCCGCCTCCGCAGCCGACGCGATACCGACACCATCCGGCTGTTTTCCGAATTTCTACAAGGACTTACCGGCGCACGGCAAAGGTTGGCACGGCGCTTGCTTCTTCGGGGGCAGGGACGGATGCACCGTTCCGGATTTCGAACCCGAGCGCCCGTCGCTCAACACTCCAGGGAGTTTTCATGCGCAAGCAGCTTCAGAAGGGCTTCACGCTCATCGAACTGATGATCGTGGTGGCCATCATCGGCATCCTCGCGGCCATCGCGATCCCGGCCTACCAGGACTACACGATCCGGTCGCAGGTCTCCGAAGGCCTGACACTGGCGGCTGCGGCGAGGACCGCCGTGGCCGAAGCGTTCACCGACAACGGCACCGCGCCGGCCGACCGCCTGGAAGCCGGTATGACGGAGAACGCCACCGACACGAGCGGCAACTACGTGACCGAGGTCGCAGTCGATAACGGCACGATCACCATCACGTACGGCAACGAGGCAAACGCGGCGATCAACGGCGGCACGCTCGTCCTGACTCCGTACCAGACCGCCGACCGCTCGGTCGTCTGGCGCTGTGGCGCGGCCCCGGAGCCGGCGGGCGAAGGCGTTGAGCCGCTCGGCACGGACACGGAACAGACCGCTGAGTACGCTGCCGGCTCCATCTCGGATGACGGCAACAACCAGTTCCTGCCTGCTGCCTGCCGTCCGTAATCGGCACTCAGGTTTGCGATCCAGAGGGGGCCCGCACGGGCCCCCTCGTCTTTTCGCGGCGACCGGACCGTCGGTTGAGCGGATGGAACGCGACTGAAGGCTGGGAGTCCGGCCGCAGGCTGAGAATCACGTCACCCGGACCCGGCCGATATTGTGCGAATATGGAGGGCATTTGACAATTCACCGGGGAACCCCCTCCGGTACGATCTTCGCGGCGCCCAGCGAACTCCAAGAAACGTCCATGAACGACAACGCATTGTCGGCAACCAGTCGGATCGCGCGGAGCGCGAACGTCGGGCTGCCGGAGAAGCTGGTTCAGGACGGTCTCCTGGCTGAAGCGGCCATGGCTGACGCCCAGCGCGGCGCCAAGGAAGCCCGCCAGTCCCTGGTCTCCTATCTCGTCGAGAAGAACATCAGTGCAGGCGCGCGAGATCGCGATTACTGCAGCCAGCATGTTCGGCGTGCCTCTGCTCGACCTCGACTCCGTGCAAGTCGATCTCGACACGATCAAGCTCGTCAACGACAAGCTCCTGCAGAAGCACCGCATCCTGCCGCTGATGAAGCGGGGCCGGCGCCTGTTCGTCGCGGTCTCCGACCCCACGAACCTGCACGGCATCGACGAGATCCGCTTCTCGACGTCGCTCAACGTCGAACCGGTGGTGGTCGAGGACGACAAGCTCGGCAAGGTCCTCGGCAAGACCATGGAGCAGGTCGACACCTCCATGCCGGCGCTGGCCGAGGACGACTTCGATCTCGAGAATCTGGAGGTCACCGGTGGCGACGAGGAGGTCGACCCGACGGCCGCCGGCCGTGACGACGTCGAAGACGCGCCGATCGTCCGCTTCGTCAACAAGGTGATGCTGGACGCCATCAAGAAGGGCGCTTCCGACATCCACTTCGAGCCATACGAGAAGAGCTACCGCGTACGCCTGCGCGTGGACGGCGTCCTGAAGGAGGTCGCCGTGCCACCGGTGCAACTGGCACAGAAGATCTCGGCCCGCATCAAGGTGATGGCGAGGCTCGACATCGCGGAGCGGCGCGTCCCGCAGGACGGCCGCATCAAGATGAAGCTGTCGAAGAACCGCTCCATCGATTTCCGCGTGAGCACCTGCCCCACGCTGTGGGGCGAGAAGATCGTGATGCGTATCCTCGATCCCTCGAGCGCCTCGCTCGGGATCGACGCGCTCGGGTACGAGCCCTTCCAGAAGGAGCTCTACCTCAAGTACCTCAAGAAGCCGCAGGGCATGATCCTCGTCACCGGGCCGACCGGTTCCGGCAAGACGGTCTCGCTCTACACTGGCCTCAACATCCTGAACGTCGAGGACACGAACATCTCGACGGCCGAGGATCCGGCGGAAATCATCCTGCCCGGCATCAACCAGGTGAACGTGAACCCGAAGGTAGGCCTGACGTTCGCCTCGGCGTTGCGCGCCTTCCTGCGCCAGGACCCCGACGTCGTGATGGTCGGCGAAATCCGAGATCTTGAGACGGCAGAGATCGCGATCAAGGCCGCGCAGACCGGCCACCTCGTGCTCTCCACGCTCCACACGAACGATGCACCGCAGACGCTGACGCGTCTCGTGGACATGGGCGTGAAGCCCTATGCGATCGCGACTTCGGTCTCCCTGATCATCGCCCAGCGACTCGCGCGCCGGCTCTGCAGCCACTGCAAGCAGCCCGTCGAGATCCCGCCCGACGCGCTCCTCAAGGAGGGCTTCACCGAGGCGAACATCGCCTCGGGCTTCAAGGTCTACGCGCCGAAGGGTTGCGGCAACTGCACCGACGGCTACAAGGGCCGCTGCGGCATCTACCAGGTGATGCCGGTCACCGACGCGATCGGCCGCATCATCATGGAAGGCGGCAACGCGATCACGATCGCGGACCAGGCGAAGGTCGAAGGAGTCTGGGACCTGCGCACGTCCGGCCTGAAGAAGGTACGGGACGGCGTCACCAGTCTCGAAGAAGTCAACAGCGTGACCGTCGACTGACACGAGCGCTCTGAAGGAATCCGGAGACACCCGTCATGGCGCAGGCCAGCACGATCTCGAAGCAGACGCCCTTCGTCTGGGAAGGCAAGGACAAGAAGGGCAACAAGGTCCGGGGCAAGAGCATCGCCGCGAACGAGCAGGCGCTGCGCGCGGACCTGCGCCGGCAGGGCGTGGTGCCCACCCGTATCAAGAAGCAGAGCGCGGCGCTCGGGGCCGGCAAGAAGCCGACGCCCGAGGACATCGCGATCTTCTTCCGGCAGCTTGCGACCATGCTCACGGCGGGCATACCGCTGGTGCAGGCGTTCGAGATCGTCGGCGCCGGTCACGACAAGCCCGCGGTGCAGAAGCTGATCCTCGACATCAAGGCGCAGGTCGAGAGCGGCCAGACGCTGCACGAGGCGCTGCGCAAGCACCCGATGTACTTCGACGATCTCTCGGTCAACCTGGTCGAGGCGGGGGAGCAGGCCGGCGCCCTAGAGAACCTGCTCGACAAGATCGCGACGTACAAGGAGAAGACCGAGGCGATCAAGAAGAAGATCAAGAAGGCGTTGTTCTATCCGGCGGCGGTCATGGTCGTCGCCGTGATCGTCACGGTGATCCTGCTGATCTTCGTGATTCCCCAGTTCGAGAGCCTGTTCAAGGGTTTCGGCGCCGACCTGCCCGCGTTCACGCAGTTCGTGATCGATCTGTCGAAGTTCGTGCAGGACCAGGGCTGGCTGCTGGCGATCGCGACCGGGGGCGCCATCTACGCGTTCGTGTACTTCCACAAGCGCTCGCGCAAGATGCGCGAGGCCGTCGATCGGGCGATGCTGAAGTTCCCGATCATCGGCCCGATCCTCTTGAAGGCCGCGATCGCCCGCTACGCGCGCACGCTGTCCACGACTTTCGCTGCCGGCGTGCCGCTGGTCGAGGCGCTGAACTCCGTGGCCGGCGCCACCGGCAACATCGTCTACGAGACCGCCGTGCTGCGCATGAAGGACGAGGTCGCCACCGGCGTGCGCCTCCAGCGCGCCATGGAGAACACCGCCCTCTTCCCGAACATGGTCAACCAGATGATCGCCGTCGGCGAAGAATCCGGCTCCCTCGACCAGATGGCCGGCAAGGTCGCCGACTTCTACGAACTCGAGGTCGACGCGGCGGTCGATTCGATGTCGAGCCTGCTCGAGCCGCTGATCATGGCGATCCTCGGCGTGCTGGTCGGCGGCCTCGTGATCGCGATGTACCTGCCGATCTTCAAGCTCGGCGCGGTCGTCTGATACTCGGGCGCGGGGCGCGATGGAACTCTTCGTCGCCCTTCGCGAGATCCCCTGGTCGTTCGTGCTGCTCGCGGGCCTCCTCGGCCTGCTCGTCGGCAGCTTCCTGAACGTCGTCATCCATCGTCTGCCGAAGATGATGGAGAACGAGTGGCGCGCCCAGTGCGCCGAGCTGGCCGAGCAGGACGCGACAGCCGCCGAGCGTCCCGCCCCGCCCACCTACAACCTCGTCACCCCCCGCTCCGCCTGCCCCTCCTGCGGCGCACCGGTGACCGCCGCCCAGAACATCCCCGTCCTTTCCTGGCTGCTGCTCCGCGGCCGCTGCGCCTCGTGCAAGGCACCCATCTCCGGCCGGTATCCCATCGTCGAAGCCGCGACCGGCCTCCTCTCCGCCTATGTCGCCTTCCACTTCGGCTGGGGCCCAGAGGCCGCCTGTGCGCTCGTGATCACGTGGTTCCTGATCGCGATGACGGGCATCGACCTCGACACCCAGTTGCTGCCCGACAGCCTCACGCTGCCCCTGATGTGGCTCGGCCTGCTCGCCGCCGCCTTCCTCGGCCGCGGCGCGGAGCCGATCCCGGTCGACCTGCAGAGCGCCGTGCTCGGCGCCGCCTTCGGGTACCTGAGCCTCTGGAGCATCTTCCACCTCTTTCGCCTCCTGACCGGCAAGGAAGGCATGGGCTACGGCGACTTCAAGCTGTTCGCCGCGCTGGGCGCCTGGCTCGGCTGGCAGATGCTGCTGCCCGTGATCCTCTTCTCCGCGGCCACCGGCGCGGTGATCGGCATCCTGCTGATCGTGTTGCGGCGCCACGGCCGCGAGGTGCCGATCCCGTTCGGCCCGTACCTCGCGGCGGCCGGCTGGCTGGTGATGATGTTCGCGCCGCAGCTGGTCGAACCCTGGTGGGCGCTGGCGCGGTAGGGCCCCACCCTTCCCGCCGCGCTACGATTCGGCGATGGCTCTCCTGCGGATCGGCCTGACGGGCGGCATCGCGAGCGGCAAGTCCGCGGTCGCGGATGCGTTCGCACGCCGCGGCATCGAGATCGTCGACACCGACGTGCTCGCCCGCGAGGTCGTCGAGCCCGGCACCCCTGCCCTCGCCGCCGTGGTCGAAACCTTCGGCCCGGACGTGCTCGGCCCGGACGGCCGCCTCGACCGCCGCCGCCTTCGCACCCGCGTCTTCGCGGATCCCGCGGAACGGCAGCGGCTGGAAGCGATCCTGCACCCCGCGATCCGGGCCGCGATGCGCTCGCGCGCCGCGGCCGCGACCACGCCGTACGTCGTGATCGCGATCCCTCTGCTGGTCGAGAACGGCCTCCAGTCGCAGGTGGACCGGGTGCTGGTCGTGGACTGTCCGCCCGAACTGCAGCTCGCACGCCTGCTGGCCCGCGACGGCGAGACGCCCGAAGGCGCCCGGGCGATCCTCGCGGCACAGGCCACGCGCGAAGCGCGGCTGGTCGAGGCCGACGACGTCGTGACCAACGCGGGGACCCTGGCCGAACTCGAGGCGCAGGTGGCGGCTCTCCACGAGCGCTACCTCGCGCTCGCGGCGGGACCCTGAGGGGCGGGGTCGCCAGCCCCCCACCACGCCATCCGCCTGCCCCCGTGTCGCCGCGTCCGGTCGACTTGGCGGGTTTACGCGGCAGGCCCCGCCCCGCAGAATAGACTGATGCAGCCGACGGCCCAGCCAGAGCCCCAGCCCGAGGCGGCGCGCCGTACGGTCGTGTACGAGCAGCCGCTGAACGAGCGCATGCGCACGTTCCTGCGGGTCGAGTTCCTCTACCAGCAGGCGCTCTACCACAACGAGACGCCGAGCTCCTGGAGCAGCCGGGCGGCGGTCCAGAGCCTGCTCGAGATCCTCGCGATCACCGCCCGCGGCGACGCCCGGAGCGACGTGCTGAAGGAGCTCGAGCGGCAGATGGCGATCCTCCGGGACTACGCCACGCGGCCGGGCGTGGACACCGGCCGGCTCCGCGCCGTCGTCGCGCGGCTCGGCGAGCGCCGGGACGAACTGCAGGCCGCGAGCAGCACCGTGCTGGCCCGGTTGCGGGACAGCGAGTTCCTGGCCGCGATCAAGCACCGCAGCGCCATTCCGGGCGGCACCTGCGAGTTCGACCTGCCGGACTACTACCATTGGCTCAACCTGCCGGCCGACGTGCGGCAGTCGGACTTCGCGGAGTGGCTCGGCATCCTGCGCCCGCTCTGCGAGAGCATCGGCGACCTCCTGTGGGTCACGCGCGAGAACGCGCGCCCGCGGCGCGAGGTCGCGAGCGGGGGCACGTTCCAGCTCGCCTTCGACCGCGAGACGCCGATCCAGCTGCTGCGCATCACGCTGCCCGGCGACTCGGGGCTCTACCCCGAGATCAGCGGCAGCCACCACCGCTGCAGCATCCGCTTCCTGAACTGGGTCGACGTCGCGTCGCGCCCGGTCCAGGCCGCCGGCGACGTGCCATTCGTGCTGACCTGCTGCACCTGAGGCGGCCGCGCGTGAGCGCCCTGCCGCGATGCGCCTCGGCCCTGCACGCCGCACCCCCGCACGCCCGCCCGGCCGTGTTTCGCCGATGACCGCGCCACGCGCCAAGTGCCCCACCTGCGGCCACTCCATGGAGTGGTCACCCGCGAACCCGTGGCGGCCGTTCTGCGGCGAGCGTTGCAGGCTGATCGACCTCGGCGCGTGGCTGACGGAGCGGCACGCGATCCCCGGCGAGCCTGCACCCGCGCCGGGCGACGCGGTTCCTGTCGATGATGGGGTTGGCGACGATCGGCGTGGCGACGACGGTAGGCGCGCGGGTGGACCGCGTCGCGGGCGCTGAAGCCCTGCAGGAGCATCGATACCCATGAAGCTGTACAGCAACCGCTTCGCCCCGAGCCCCCGCCGCGTGCGCATGTATGCCGCCGAGAAGGGCCTGAGCCTCGACGTCGTCGAGGTGGACCTCGCCGCCGGCGAGCACCAGGCGCCGGGCTACCGCGTCGTCAACCCGCTCTCGGAGGTGCCGACCCTCGAACTGGGCGACGGCACGCGCGTCACCGAGTCGCTCGCGATCTGCCGCTGGCTCGAAGAACTGCACCCGGTGCCGCCGCTGTTCGGTCGCGACGCCGACGAGCGCCGCGAGGTCAACCGCTGGATCGATCGCCTGATGTTCCGCCTCTACGTGCCGACCACGCACGTGTTCCGGCACACGCACTCGTTCTGGGCCACGCGCCTGCAGCAGGTGCCCGCGTGGGGCGAGCAGCAGCGCACGACCGTGCTCGCGGAGTACGCCGCGCTCGACGCACTGCTCGCGGAGCGCGAGTACGTCGCGGGCGCCACGTTCTCGATGGCCGACATCGTCGCCTTCACGTCGATCGACTTCGGCAAGCCTTCGGGCCTGCGCCTCGGCGAAGCGCACGCGCACGCGCGCCGCTGGTACGAAGCGGTGAAGGCGCGGCCCAGCGCGGCGGCCTGATGGATCCGGAGTTCTGGCTGGAGCGCTGGCGCACCGGCCGGACGGGCTGGCACCAGGCGGCGCCGCATCCGTTCCTCACGCAGGGGCTCTTCGACGACGCGCTCGCGCCGGGCGCCGGCGCGGCGAGTGCGGCAGACGACGCGCGAATGGGCGCCGACACGAGGACCGTGGACTCCGGCAACGGCTTCGGCATCCGCGCCGCACGACCGCGCGTGTTCGTGCCGCTGTGCGGCGCCAGCGTGGACATGGCCTGGCTGCGCACCCGTGGCTACGAGGTCGTCGGGCTCGACCTGTCCGCGGACGCGCTGCGCGCGTTCCTCGACGAACGGGGCCTCGCCCCTCGCATCGAGCGCGTGGGTGCCTTCGAGCGGTTCGTGGCGCCCGGGTTCGAACTCTACGCCGGCGACTTCTTCGCGGCAGACCCGCAGTTGCTGGGCCGCTTCGGCGCGGTCTACGACCGTGCGGCGCTGGTAGCGCTCCCGGCGGCGCTGCGGGACCGCTATGCGCGCACGCTCGCGGCGCTGTGCGCGACGGCCACGCGCGTCGCGCTGGTCGCGTTCGAATACGACCCCGCGCGCGCGAGCGGACCACCGTTCCCCGTCTGGCCCGACGAGATCGAACGGCTGTACTCGACTGCGTTCGAGATCCGCTGCGTCGCGCGCGTCGACGTGCTCGCCGACAACCCCCGGCTGCGCGAGCGCGGCCTCGAGGCTTTGCACGAAACGGGGTACGTGCTGGTCAAGCGCCCGTAGGAGCGTATCGGCCGTCGTCGCGCGTCGATCGCGGGGGTGGGCGCCGCCGTCCGGGCGTCCGCCCATCGAGACGCCTCGCGACCCTCAGCGCGCGCCCCGTTCGACGCGCACGACCTGCTTGCCGACGTTCAGGCCCTCGTAGAGCCGGATCAGCGCACGCGGCATCTGCTCGAGGCCCTCGAGCACGTCTTCCTGGTAGGTCATGCGCCCCGCGGCGATCCACTCCGCCATCTGCGCCTCGGCCCTCGCGAAGTGCGCCTCGAGGTCGTAGATGAAGAAGCCCTCCATCCGCGCACGACGCTTGCCGATCATGTCCCAGTTCCGCATGCGGTACGCGTCATCGGGCGACTTGAGGTACTCGGAGATGCGCCCGCAGATCACGACGCGCGCGTAGCGGTTGATGCGAGCCAGCGCGTGGTCGAGGATCGCGCCGCCGACGTTGTCGAAGAACACGTCGACGCCCTGGGGGCAGTGCTCGGCGAGCTTCGCGGGCACGTCGTCGGTGCGGTAGTTGATCGCGGCGTCGTAGCCGAGCTTCGAGGCCAGGAGCGCGCACTTCTCGTCGGTACCCGCGATGCCGACGACGCGCGCACCGAGATTGCGCGCGACGAAGCCGCAGTTCGAGCCCACGCCGCCAGCGGCGCCCGAGACGAGCACGGTGTCGCCCGCCTGCACGCGGCCGATCTCGGTGAGGCCGAGGTAGGCGGTGAAGCCCGTGACGCCGAGCACGCCGAGCGCGGTCGAGAACGGCACGAGTCGCTGCGCGACCCTGTAGGCCATCCAGTAGGGCGAAGCGTCGAGCCGCGCGTAGTCCTGCCAGCCGAGCTTCGCCTGCACGACGTCGCCGACCGCGAAAGCCGGGTTGCGACTGGCGACCACGCGGCCGACGCCGCGGCCGCGCATCACTTCGCCGATCTCCATCGGCTTCTCGATGCCGGCGCCGTCGAGCATGTACATGCGCATGACCGGCGCGAGCGACAGGTACATCGTGCGCACGAGGTACTGGCCGTCCTCGACGAGTTCCGGCACCGGCGACTCCACCATCCGGAAGTCGCTCTCGCGGACCGCACCCTGCGGGCGCGCGGCCATCACCCACTGGCGATTCAACGCAGGTGCTCGAGGAGATAGCGGCCGATGAGCGCGTGCGCGTGCGGCCCGACGTCGGCGTGGCGCAGCAGGCCGTGCTTGTGGCCGGGATAGACCATCGAGTCGAACTGCAGGCCGCGCCGCTGCAGGTCGGCGAACAGTCGCGTGCTGTGGGTGAACAGCACGTTGTCGTCGGCCATGCCGTGGATCACGAGCAGCCGGCCCGAAAGGCCGCCGGCGTGGGCCATGACGCTGCTGGACTCGTAGCCCTGCGGGTTGTCCTGCGGCGTCCCCATGTAGCGCTCGGTGTAGTGGGTGTCGTAGAGCTCCCAGTGGGTGACGGGTGCACCCGACACGCCGACCGCGAACTCGTCCGGCGCACGCACCATCATGTTCAGCGCCATGTAGCCGCCGTAGCTCCAGCCGTACACGCCGACGCGCGCGCCGTCCACGTACGGCCGCCGCTTCAGCCAGCGCAGCGCCGCGACCTGGTCGGCCGTCTCGATCTCGCCCATGCGCCGGTAGAGCGCGGCATCCGCCTTCACGCCCTGCCGGCCGGCGCCGCGGTTGTCGACCGCGAACACCAGCACGCCCCGGCGCACGAGCCAGTTGCGGAACTGGAACACGACCGACGGCGCCCACTGGTTCTGCACGTAGCCCGCGTGCGGACCGCCATAGACGTGCACGACGACCGGGTACTTGCGCGACGGTTCGAAGTCGCGCGGCTTCATCAGCACGTACGGCAGCGGCGTGCCATCGGCGCCCGGCACGGTGCCGAACTCGAACTGCGGATGCCCGGCCAGGTACGGCGCGTACGGATGCTGCGCGTCGAGCCGGTTCTCGACCAGCCACGCGAGCCGCTCGCCGCTCGCGTCGTAGAGCCCGAGTGCTGGCGGCCGGTCGACGCTGGAGTAGGTCGCGAGGTACCGGCGCGCGTCGGCCGACATCCGCACGTTGTCGTGCCAGCCCGCCTCGCGCGTCAGGCGCGTGGGCTCCGTCGGGGCGGTCGCGTCCAGCGGCACCGAGTAGAGATGACGCTCCGCGTAGCCGTCGCGCGTGCCCGTGAAGTAGACGAGGCGGCGTCGCTCGTCGACGCCGACCACCGCGCGCGACGCGCCGATCACGAGCCAGTCGCCGGCCGTGAGCTGCGCGAGCAGCCTGCCGTCCGCGTCGTAGCGGTAGAGGTGCGGGAAGCCCGAGCGCTGCGAGGTCCACAGGAAGCCGCCGTCGCGCAGGAAGCGCAGGTCGTTGTGCAGCTCGACCCAGTGCTCCGCGGTCTCGGCGAACAGCAGCCGGCCATCGCCGGTGCGCGCGTCGAACTTCAGCAGGTCGAGACGCTTCTGGTCGCGCGTCTGCCGCTGCACGAGCAGGTGCCGCCCGTCCGGGTACCAGTCCACGCGCGCGAGGTAGTAGTCGGTGGTCGGCGCGCCGGTGACCGCGGTGCCCGCGAGATCCAGCTGGCGGCGCTCGCCGCTCTCGAGGTCGAGCACGTACAGTTCGACGAGCGCGTTCGCGGCGCCGGCCTCGGGATAGCGCTGGCGGATCACCTCCACGTCGTCCGCGAAGATCTCGAAGCGCTCGAGCTCCGCGACCGGCGCTTCGTCCACGCGCGCGTAGGCGACACGCGCCTCGTCCGGCGACCACCAGTAGCCGGTGTCGCGGTCCATCTCCTCCTGCGCGATGAACTCCGCCACGCCGTTCGAGACGGTGCCGCCGCCGTCGGTCGTCAGGCGGCGCTCGAGGTTCGACCGGAGATCGAAGGCGTAGAGGTCCTGCTCGCGCACGTAGGAGATGTAGCGGGCGCGTGGCGAGAACCTCGGATCGGTCTCGGCGGCCGCGGTTTCGGTGAGGCGACGCGTCGCGCGCTTCGCGTCGGCACCGAGCGCGTAGTGGTAGAGGTCGCCGTTCAGCGGGAACAGCAGCGCCTGGCCGTCCGGCGCGAACCCGTAGTCCACGATGCCGCGCAGCGCCGAGGTGCGCTGCCGCTCGCGGCGCGCCTCTTCCTCGGCCGACAGCCGGCCTTCCTGCGGCACCACGTCGCGCGAGTCCACGAGCCGGCGCGTGCGCTTCGTCGCCACGTCATATTCCCAGACGTCGTAGCGATCCTTGTCGTCCGCGGCGCCCTGCAGGAACGTGACACGCGAGCCATCCGGCGCGAACTTCGGCAGCCGGAGCGTCGGACCGCCGAGGTCCGGCGCCGCGTACAGGCGCGCGATCGTGAGGTCGGTGGATTGCGGGTCGGGCATGGCGGCGGCAGGAGCCGCGACGGCGGCTGGAATCGGACCGAGGAAGAACAGCGCCGCGAAGGACGCAACGAGGCCTGCTGGCGTTCCGCCAGCTCGGGTGACGCGCATGGATCGGCTCCGTGGAACCGCGGGGGCCCGGGGCAGGTCTGCTAGACTGCCGGTGATCCAGCGGAGTCTATTCGGCATGCGTACCCCGGTCCACCCGAGCGTCGCGCTCGTCGCCGTCGCCCTGGTTTCGGGCTGCGCGTCGAGCGGCGGCGCCGGCTTCGCATCGGGGCCGGCGGCAGCTGCTCCGCAGGCCGCGCCGTCCGCAGCAGCGACCGCCGTGAAGTCCGCCGTCACGCCCGGGGCGTCCCGCACTCCCTACCCCGCCACGCCGCGCGACACGCAGGTGGACGTGTATCACGGCACGCGCGTCGAGGATCCCTACCGCTGGCTCGAGCGCACGGACACCGACGCGGTCCGCGACTGGGTGCGTGCGCAGAACGCCCACTCGCAGCCGCGGCTCGAGGCGCTGCCGGGGCGCGAGGGAGTGAAGCAGCGGCTCGCGCAGCTCTGGGACTACGAGCGCTGGGGCGCGGTGCTGCGCGGCGGCGACGACTTCGTGGTGCCGGTGAAGCGCGGCGGGCGTTATTTCTGGCTGCACAACTCGGGCCGGCAGGACCAGAGCGTGCTGCAGGTCGCGGACGCTCTCGACGCGACGCCGCGCGTCCTGCTCGACCCGAACCAGTTCGCCGACGACCGCACGGTCGCGCTCGCGGACTTCCACGTCTCGCCCGACGGCACGCACGTGGCGTATGCGACCTCCGACGGCGGTTCGGACTGGAAGACCTGGCGCATCGTGCGCGTCGACACCGACGAGGACCTGCCCGAGACGCTGGAGCTGACGAAGTTCACCGAGGTCGCGTGGGCACCGGACGGCCGGGGCTTCTACTACTCGCGCTATCCCGCGAAGACGACCGTCGACGAAGACGAGGAGCGCGACGGCACCGGCGACGACGGCCGCCAGGTCTCCGTGTGGTACCACGTGCTCGGCACGCCGCAGGCCTCGGACCGCTTCGTCCATGCGATCGCCGATCATCCGACCCGCAACCCGTATGCGGAGGAGGTGACCGAGGACGGCCGCTTGCTGGTGCTCAGGATCGACGACGGGTTCGCGACGAACGGCCTCTACTACCTCGACCTGTCGCGCCCGGACGCCGAGGCGGTGCGACTGCTCGATGCCTGGGACGCGCGCTACGAATACCTCGGCGCACGCGGCCGCACGTTCTACGTGCACACCACGCAGGCCGCGCCGCGCGGCCGCATCGTCGCGATCGACCTCGATGCGCCGCAACCGTCGCGCTGGCGCACGCTCGTGCCCGAATCCCGCGACGCGATCGAGCGCGCGGAACTGATCGGTGGCCACTTCGTCCTCAGCTACCTGCGCGACGCGCGTTCCGCGGTGCGCGTGCACCGGCTCGACGGGTCCCTGCGCGGCGAAGTGCAGCTGCCCGGTCTCGGCCAGGTGGCCGCGTTCCGCGGGCGCCCCGGCGAATCCGAGGCCTTCTTCGCGTACACCGACTTCCTGACGCCCTGGACGATCCATCGCTACGACGTCGCCGCCGACCGCGTGGACGCCTTCCGCCGGCCGGGCGTCGCGTTCGACGCGTCCCGCTACGTCACAGAGCAGGTGTTCTACCGCTCGAAGGACGGCACCCGCGTGCCGATGTTCGTCACGCAGCGGCGCGACCTCGTCCGCGACGGCAGCCAGCCGACGCTCCTGTACGGCTACGGGGGCTTCGACGTGGCGATGAAGCCGACCTTCTCGGTGCCGGTCGCGGCGTGGCTGGAGATGGGCAGCGTGTACGCGGTCGCGAACCTCCGCGGTGGTGGCGAGTACGGCCAGGAGTGGCATCTCGCCGGCATCAAGACGCGCAGGCAGAACGTGTTCGACGACTTCCACGCGGCGGCGGAGTGGCTGGTCGAGAACCGCTACACGTCGCGCACCCGTCTCGGCATCGCCGGCCGCAGCAACGGCGGCCTGCTGGTCGCCGCGGCGCTGCTGCAGCGGCCGGACCTCTACGGCGCCGCGCTCCCCGCGGTCGGCGTGCTCGACATGCTCCGCTACCACACCGCGAGCGCGAACGCGCGCCAGTGGTCGAGCGACTACGGGCTCGCGGAGGACCCGCAGGAGTTCACGGCGCTGCGTGCCTACTCGCCGGTCCACAACGTGCGTGCCGGCCGGTGCTACCCGCCGACGCTGATCACCACCGCCGAGCGCGACGACCGCGTCGTGCCCTGGCACAGCTACAAGTTCGCGGCGGCGCTGCAGGCGGCGCAGCCCGTGAACTGCCTCAACCCCGCGTGGCTGCGCGTCGAGACGCGCGCGGGCCACGGCGCGGGCAAGCCCACCTGGATGCAGATCGAGGACTACGCGGACCAGTGGGCCTTCCTGGCCGCGCACCTCGGAATGGATGCGAACCGGCCATGAAGCGGCGGAGCTATCTCGAACTCGGCAAGCGCAACGTCTTCGGCAAGCCCCAGAAGAAGCCGATCGGACCGGTGGCACCGCCGCCGGATCCGCAGCAGGTGCCCGACTTCGATCTCGGCACCTGGCGCGTACGGCCGGCGCTCGCGCGGATGACGCGCGCGGACCGCCTCGTCGCCCTCGAGGAACTCGAACTGCGCACGCTGCTGTGCCTCGTCGAGGCGCCCCCGGAGGGCGTGAATCGCGAGGAACTGGCGCTCCGCGTGTTCGGCAAGGGCGAGAGCATCGACGAGCGCCTGAAGCGCATCCTGAGCTTCCTGCGCCGCGTGTTCTCGGAAGACGGCGCGGTGCGCATCGAGAACGCGCCCGGAGACGCGTATCGTCTCGTGGTCGGCGAGCCCGTGCGCTCCCGCCCGCCGGGCGCGTCCGGCGTGGCCGACGCGGAGGGTCTGTCGTCGACACCGCTGGATCGCGGGCTCGCCCCGGGTTCGCTCAAGCGCCGGCGCAAGGCCAGTTCGATCCTGATCGCGGGCGTGGTGGTCGCCGCGATCGGCACCGGCTTCTGGCTGCTGCTCGACGACGGTGGCAAGGTGCTCTACGGCCGCGTGACCGGCACCGCGTCGCTCGCGAACGCGCCGGGCCCCGAGCTCAGCCCGAGCTTCTCGCCCGACGCGCGCCAGGCGGTCTACAGCTGGCAGCGCGAGGGCACACGCGACGCGAAGCTGTACGTGCGTGGCGTCGGCGCCGCCGGTGGCGCGCCGCGCGCGCTGACCTCGGGCCCGGGCGAGGACATCAATCCCGCGTGGTCGCCGGCGGGCGGGCTGATCGCGTTCCAGCGCGTGGACGGCCCCCAGTGCGAGGTGTTCGTGATCGTACCGGACGGCACGGGCGAGCGGCGGATCGGCGAATGCAGCGCCGACGCCCTCGGGCCGCTGGCGTGGCGCCCCGACGGCAGCGCGGTGATCTACGCGTTCAGGACCGCGCCGGTGCTGCCGACCCAGCTCGTCGCGGTGACCCTCGCGGACCTCAAGATGACCGGCGTGACGAACCCGGTGATCGGCATGCCCGGTGACTCGCAGCCGGAACTCGCGAGCACCGGACGTCGCCTCGCGTTCCAGCGCTCGCGCTCCGTCGGCGTAGCGGACCTGTCGATGATCGAGCTGTCGATCGGCGAGGTCGAGCGCGTCACGCGCGACGGCCTCGAGCTCTACGGCAGCACGTGGGAGCCCGGCGGCCGTTCGATCCTGTTCGCGAGCCCGCGCGGCGGGCGCGGCGAGATCTGGCGCACGCGCTTCGACGGCACGTTCGAGCTCGTCGTCGGCTCGCGCCGCGGCGACCTGCGCGCACCGACGCTGTCGGGCGACGGCACGCGGCTCGCCTACGAACGCTGGAACGTGCAGACGCGCCTGCTCGCCGTGCCGCTGACCGCCGATCTCGAGCAGCCCCCGAGCCCGTGGCTCACACCCACCGCCTTCGACCGCGAGCCGCAGCTCTCGCCCGATCGCTCGCGCGTCGCGTTCGTCTCGGATCGCGACGGCCGGGACCAGCTGTGGATGGTCGAGTCCGCGCCCGACGCGGCCCCGCGCGTGCTGACGCGCTTCGACGTGGACGGCCTGCAGGCGCCGCGCTGGTCCCCCGACGGCCGGCGCCTCGTGGTCGCCGCCGCGCAGGGCGGTCGCTGGTCGCTGTGGCTCGTGGACGCGGCCGACGGCAGCGCGTCCCGGATCGACACCGGCGCGGCCAGCCAGGCCTTCGCGCCCAGCTTCTCGCGGGACGGGCGCTGGCTCTACTACGCCGCGGATTCGAGCGGGCGCTGGGAGATCTGGCGTCGCGAGTGGCCGGACGGGAGCGCCGCGCAGCAGCTCACGCAGGCGGGCGGGCTCGCGGCGCTCGAGTCGCGGGACGGCGAGTTCCTGTACTTCGTGCGGCCCGACCGCAACGGCCTGTGGCGGCGCTCGCGCGAGCCCGGCGGCGACGACCTGCTCGTCACCGGCGAACTCGCGGCGGCGGACTGGAACAACTGGTTCGTCACCGAGGACGGCGTCTACTTCGTCGCGCGTCCCGACCGCGAGAACGCGCAGCTCGCGAAGTGGTCGCTGACCGAGGAAGCCGTGCAGCGGATCCGGCCGCTGCCGGGGCTGCTGCCGCGGTCGGGCCTCACGCTGAGCCCCGACGGGCGCGCGGTGCTGGCCACGCAGGTCGCGAAGACCGAGGTCGATCTGGAGGTCGCGACGCTCGAGTAACGGGGACGGTGCCCATCTCCGGAAAAGGGTCAGCCCCCTTTTCCGGGCGCCTTTCCGCCGTCGGACTTCTTTACGACTCGGATTCCGTCAAATCGCGCGATGCGACGTAATCCGCCGCAACGCGCGCCCGGATGCGACGTAATCAGGAAACGTGTGCGAACTGCGTCGCGGTTTCGCGGCGCCCGGGCGCCGCGGGGCGCCACCGACCGTGCGAGTGGCACGTGCGTTGCTCCTTTTCCCTCCGCGGCGCGACCGGCGCCGAGTTCCGGAGGAATGCGATGAGCGCCAAGGCTGTCGAACGTTACCGACTGCGACTGTCCGACGTACCGGCGACCCGCGCCGCCGCGCGCGTCGATCGCCACGCCGCGATCACGCGCGAGCTCGGCACCTTCGCCAAGTATCAGGACTGGGCCGAGAAGCTGAAGGACAACTGGAAGGCCCCGGCGAAATGACGAAAGGGGTCGGTCCCCTTCTTCAGTTCAGCAGCGCTTCGTCGAACTGGCGGATCGCGGCGGGCGCGCCGGTCTGCATCAGCAGCGCCTTCCTGCGCAGGAAGCGCGTGAGGCCCGCGCTGCCCATCCGCGAGCCGCCCATGCCGGACAGCTTGAACGAGTGCTTCTCGCACTCGTGCATCACGCCGGTCAGCGCGCCGTCGTTGAGGCTTACTCCGCCGGCGTCGAGGCGCCGCGCGATCGCCTCGCCTTCCTCCAGGGAGCCCGCGATCACCGCGGCCGACAGGCCGTAGACGCCGAAGTTCGCGAGCCGTACCGCCTCGTCGACGTCGCGGTACTTCATCACCGGCATCACCGGACCGAAGGTTTCCTCGGTCATCACGTCCATCTCGTGCGTCACGTCGACGAGCACCGTCGGTCGCAACCACTTGCCGCCGTGGTCCTCGACCTCGCCGCCGGCGAGCACGCGCGCGCCCTTCGCCACCGCGTCGGCGATCTGCGCCTGCACGACCTCCGCCTGCCGGCCCCAGATGAACGGACCGATCTCGCCGCGGTTCGCGTCGGGCCACGTGATGCCGACCGCCCTCGCCTTCTCGCTCAGCCGCGCGACGAAGTCCGTGTAGATGCTCTCGTGCACGTACACGCGCTCGAGCGACTGGCAGGCCTGGCCGGTCGCGAGCACGGAAGCGCGCAGCACCGTCTCGGCCGCACGCTCGACGTCGGCGCTCGCGGTGACGATCACGGGATCCTTGCCGCCGAGCTCGAGGAACGCCGGGATGAACGCGCGCGCGCAGGCCTCGGCGACGATGCGCCCCGTCTTCACGCTCCCGGTGAAACAGACGACGTCGACGAGCGGGATCAGCGCGGCACCGGTTTCGCCGGCGCCCGGCTCGACGGCCAGCACCCGCGCGAGCTCGGGCACCTCTTCGATCGCGCGCTTCAGCGGCGTCACGAAGCGCGGCGTGACCTCGGACGGCTTCACCAGCACCGCGCAGCCCGCGAGCAGCGCGGGAATCGCGTCGATGAAGCTCAGCACCAGCGGGAAGTTCCACGGGCTGATCACGCCGACCAGCGGGTACGGCACGTACTGGTTGCGCCAGCGGATCGACGGCACCGCGCCCGAAGTGCCCTCGGGCTCGCGCAGCAGTTGCGGCGCCTCGCGGCACCAGCGGTCGATGGCCCCGAGCGTGGAGCCGAACTCGCCGAACGCGATCAGTCGCCGCGCGGTGTCGGTCGCGAGTGCGCCCACGATGTCTGCCTTGTGCCGCTCCAGCGCGGCCTTCCAGCGGCTCAGCACCTCGATCCGGTGCTCGATCCCGGCGTCGCGCCACGCGGGCTGCGCCGCCCGCAGCCGTCCCGCGATCTCGCCGAGCGCGGCAGCGGACGGCGGCGTGAACTCGTAGTCGAACTCGCCCGTCCGCGGGTTGCGGACGCGGATCGGTGCGGGCGGGGCGAGCGGCGTGGCGGCGGACATGGCGGGCTCCTCGCCGCGCGGTGGAGTGCGCGGCACCCTGGGTCGGAGTGGGCGGCGGCGATTATAGGCGCACGTCGGTCACCGGCCGGTCGGAACCGCGGCGGCTTCAGAGCCGCTCGATGCCGCCGAGCCCGCCCGACTTCCACCAGAGCTTGCCGGTCGCGGCCACGTTCATGGCGGCCGGCGGCGCCGGCGCCGCCACGTTCACGTAGAACGGCAGGCCGAGCGCGGCAATGCCCGGCCAGTCCTCGGTGGCGAGGCCGCGCTCGGGCACCAGCACGAAATCGGCCCCGTGCGCGGCGGCGCGGCGCGCGTCGTCGGCCGAGTGCACCAGGACGCCGCGGAGCGTGCGATCGCCGGGCGCGCGATCGACCGGCCGCACGGCGGAATCGACGCGGCCCGCGCCGAGTTCCGGCGGACCGTGCGGATCGAGCACGAACAGCGCGTCCCCGTGATCGCGCAGGCGCCGCACGACGCCCGGATCGCGCGGCAGCGCCGGCACGATCCACGCGACCCGCTCGCGCGTGCGGCCCACCGGGATGCGCTCGACCAGCGTGTCGGGGTCGTCGACGCGCACGAACGTGGCGGGCAGCCGCAGTGCGGTGACGATCGGCCGGTCCGCCTCGAGGATGTCGGCGTCGGGCAGTTCCTCGCGCTCGCACCAGCGCAGCTGCTGGCCGTCGAGCGGGGCGATCTCCCCGCGCCAGCCCTCGACCAGCCAGCAGTCGATGTGCACCGCCGGCGCGTCGGGCGCGTAGCGGTGCGTCACGGCCAGCAGCGGGCGGGCGCGGCTGACCTGGATGCCGAGTTCCTCCAGCAGTTCGCGGTTCAGCGTGTCGCGCGCAGCCTCGTGCGCGAGGCGCTTGCCGCCCGGGAACTCCCAGCGGCCCGCCAGCGCCTTGCCGGGCGGACGCTGGGCGATCAGCACGCGGCCGCGGGCGTCGACCAGCGCGCCGGCGACGACGCGGACGGGAGACTCGGACATGGGCGGACTCGGGCAAGCCGGGAGAAGCGCGCATTCTGCGTGATCCGGGATCGGCCCGCCGCGCCCGCGGCGCGCCGCTTTGGGGCACGCGCGCGTCCCGCAGCACCTCCTCGGTACGCGTTGCAACGGTGCAACAGAATTGTCCCGGACGTGCAGACCACACAGGCGCGGCTCGCTCAAGACCCTGTTGCGTAATTGCACCGTGGCTGTTGTCCACTAGCTGGGCCGTCAAGGCCCCACAGGGAGCTCCAATAATGAAGTCCAGACCCTCGTCGCCCCTGAGGGCGGCGATCTCGTGCGCATTGCTCGCGGCCACCGCGCCGGCGGCATTCGCACAGCAGCAGACGCCGGCACCGACCGACGGTGCAGACACGCTCGAAGCCGTCGTCGTGACGGGCACGCGCATCCAGCGCGACCCGAACGCCACCGCGCCGCTGCCGATCAGCTCGATCAGCGTCGACGACCTGCGCGCCTCGGGCGCGAACGACACGACGGCGGCGCTGCGCCAGATCCCCGCGCTGGTCTCGTCGAGCACGGTCGCCGACTCCATCGAGCGCGGTCCCGCGAACACCATCGGCCAGGCGACGCTCAACCTGCGCCAGCTCGGCTCGAACCGTACGCTCGTGCTCGTCGACGGCTACCGGCACGTCTCGGGCGTCGCCGGCTCGCAGGCCGTGGACGTCTCGACGATCCCGTCCGCGCTGATCGAGCGCGTCGACGTCATGACCGGCGGCGCCTCGGCGGTGTATGGCGCCGATGCAGTCGCCGGCGTGGTGAACTACATCCTCCGCCGCGACTTGGAGGGCCTCGAGTTCGGCTTCCAGCCCGGCGTGTCCTCCGAGGGCGACGGCGAGAGCTACCGGCTCGAGGCAACGTGGGGCCGCAACTTCGCCGACGGGCGCGGCAACCTGACCGTGAGCGCGGGCTTCACCGACGAGGCCGAGGTGCTGCTCGGCGACCGCGAGTTCACCGCCAACAACGGTCGCGCCAACAACAGCACCACCTATTCGCACCCGGACCGCCGCTTCCAGAAGGGCGACGTCAACCCGGCGAAGATGCCCAACTTCGCCGCCCGCTTCCGTCTTGGCGGACCCGGGCCGGCGTCCACGCGGTTCCCCTACGGCGTGGCCATCCCGACGTCTGCGCAGGCCACGACGCTCTGGCCTGGCGGCCTGACCGCCGCGGAACAGGCGCTGATCCAGCGCGCCGCTAACGCGCCGCTGTTCAAGATCGCCCGCGACCCGCGCTTCGGCATCAGTTCCGGTGCCGGCCTGATCTTCCGCGCGGACTTCCGCCAGTTCACCACCGACCTCAACGGCAACGGGATCCCGGACTGCCAGGACAGCTTCATCGGTCGCTTCGGCTTCGGCGGCGGCGGTGCGGTCGAGCGCACCAACCAGAATTCGCTGATCCCCGGCAGCGAGCGCTTCTACACCAACATCCGCGGCCGCTGGGAGTTCTCGGAGTCGGTCGAGGCCTTCGCGGACGCGAAGTTCGCGCGCAACCAGGCGGTCTCGCGGAACAGCTACAACACGTTCTACGACACGCTGCGGATATTCCCGGACAACCCGTTCATCCCGGCCGCGCTGCGGGCCGAGTCGAACGCCGCGGGCGGCCTGCGCGTCAGCCGCGACATGCTGGATCTCGGCGACAACGAGCGCACCGCGGACCGCCGCACCTTCCGCCTGGTCACCGGCCTGCGCGGCGACCCCGGCTCGCACCTGCGCTACGAGGTCGCGGCCAACATCGGTCGCACCGACACGGAGGACACCAACGCCAACTCCGTGCTGTACGACCGCCTGTTCGCCGCGATCGACGTGATCGCCGGCCCCGGCGGCCGGCCGATCTGCCGCTCGGACGTCAGCAACGTCCCACACCCGGGCAGCGAGGAGTTCCCGCGCATCAGGCCGGGCTTCTTCACGTTCCGTCCCGGCGACGGCCAGTGCCGACCGGCCAACATCCTGGCCGGCGAACAGTCGGTCAGGGCCGATGCGGTCGCGTTCATCACCACGCCGACCACGGACGAGTTCCAGCTCGACCAGCGCGTGCTGACGGTCGCGTTCAACGGCGACACCGGCGCGTTCTTCTCGCTGCCGGGCGGCCCGGTGCAGTTCGCGGCGGGCGCCGAGTATCGCGAGGAGGAGTCGGAGTCGATCTTCGACCCGCTCGATCGCGGCCTGCTGCCCGCGAACTCGCCAGCGGGTCCGGCCGGCACGTTCATCGGCGACATCTCGCTGAACCAGTCGCTGGTGTTCGACGCCCAGACTCGCACCTTCAACTCGGGAGGCAAGTTCGACGTCAAGGAGGTGTTCGCCGAGGTCTCGATCCCGCTGGTCAAGGACGTGCCGTTCGTGCGCGAACTGTCGCGCCGACGGCATTCCGCCGGGTTTCGAGGACCCGCTGACCGCGCGGTTCTCCGGCACCAGCGGCGGCAACCCGGCGCTCGAGGAGGAGCAGGCCAAGACCTACACCATCGGTGCGGTGATCCAGCCGCGCTGGGTGCCCGGCCTCAGCCTCTCGTTCGACTGCTACTCGATCGAGATCGAGGACGCGATCGCCGCGGTCTCGGCGCAGGACATCGTCAACGCCTGCTACGGGCTCCCGACGTTCCCGAACCAGTACTGCGCGCTGTTCGAGCGCAACCAGACCGCAGGACCGACCTTCAAGGGCTTCCGGTTCCTGCGCCAGACGCAGCTGAACTACGGGCGCATCGAGACCTCCGGCGTCGACTTCGTCGGCGACTACCGCTTCGACCTCGCCGGCAATGCGTTCACGATCGGGATGGTGGCGAACTGGTCCGAGAAGCTGAACCGCTTCTTCGACCCGGTCCGCACCCAGTTCGTGAACCCGGGCCTGCAGGAACTGGGCGCGCCGAAGTGGTCCGGCCTCGCGTCGCTCGGCTTCGCGCGCGGCCCGCTGTCGCTGCGGTACCAGATGCAGTACCTCGGCGAGCAGGCTGTCGCGAGCGCGGTGCAGATCGAGCGGGTCGCGCTCGAATTCGGCGCGGAAGGCATGGCGGACGAGTACATCGTCCACGGGTCGTCCGGCAACTTCGAGTGGAACCAGTACACGTTCTGCGCGGGCGTGAACAACCTCACGAACGAGAAGCCGTTCCTCGCGAGCTCCGCCTACCCGGTCAGCGGCATGGGTCGCTTCTGCTTCGCCGGGGTGAAGGCGCGGCTCTGAGCGCCTGAAGCGGTCGTCCGGACGATCGGGGGCCCCGTCACCGAAAGGTGGCGGGGCCCTTTTCGTTTCGGGAGCCAGCCGTCAGGGGGCGCGCGGGATGTCCGACGGCCCGTCAGGCGTTCTCGAGATTGCCGTGGCAGTGCTTGTACTTCTTGCCCGAGCCGCAGGGGCACGGCTCGTTGCGACCCACCTTCGGCGTCGTGCGCGCGAAGGTCGGCACGGGCGCCGCGCGCGGCTCGGGCTCGGCGGTCGGCAGCGGGGCGTTCAGCGGGCCCGCGGCGGCGGTCTCGGGATCCACGTCCGCCTGCACGGGCGGCGGCGCCGCGTGCTGGAACTGCATCATCCGGGCGAGCCGCGCCTGGCGCTCCTGCTCCTCGCGCTCGATCTCGGCTTCGCTCCGCACCTGCATGCGCGCGAGCAGCGTGACGGTGTCCCGCTTGATGCGCTCCAGCATCGCCTGGAACAGCTCGAAGGCCTCACGCTTGTACTCCTGCTTCGGGTTCTTCTGCGCGTAGGAGCGCAGGAAGATGCCCTGCCGCATGTAGTCCATCGCGGCCAGGTGCTCGCGCCAGTGCGTGTCGACCATCTGCAGCATCAGCGTGCGCTCTATCCGGCGCAGTTCCGGCCCCCCGAGCAGCGACTCCTTCTGCGCGTACGACTGCGCCAGCGCCTCCAGCAGGTGCTTCTGCACGTCCGCCGGGCCGCGGGTGTCGTCGGCCTCGAGGAAGCCCTCGAGGTCCACCGGCACGCCGAAGTCGCGCGCGATCGCCTCCCGCAGGCCCTCGACGTTCCACTGGCCCTCGAGGCTGTCCGGCGGCATGTGCTCGGCGACGATGCCGGCCACGACCTCCTCGCGCAGCGACACGATCGTGTCGCCGATGTCCTCGGCCGCCATCAGCTCGTTGCGCTGGCCGTAGACCACCTTGCGCTGGTCGTTCGCGACGTCGTCGTACTCGAGCAGGTTCTTGCGGAGGTCGAAGTTGTAGGCCTCGACCTTGCGCTGCGCGCGCTCGATCTGGCGGGTGAGCATGCCGCTCTCGATCGCCTCGCCCGCCTTCATGCCGACGCGCGACAGCAGCCCCTTCATGCGCTCGGGGTCGCCGAAGATGCGCATCAGGTTGTCTTCGAGCGAGAGGTAGAAGCGGCTCGAGCCCGGGTCGCCCTGGCGGCCGGAGCGGCCGCGCAGCTGGTTGTCGATGCGGCGGGACTCGTGGCGCTCCGTGCCGATGATGTGCAGGCCGCCGGCGGCCAGCACCTTCTCGTGGCGCTCCTTCCACTCGGTGCGCGCGTTCGCGAGCGCCTCGGGGTCGGTCGAGGCGATCGCCTCGCCCTGCGCGTCGAACTCGGGCTTGCCGCCGAGCACGATGTCGGTGCCGCGGCCGGCCATGTTGGTCGCGATCGTGATCGCGCCGGGTCGCCCGGCCTGCGCGACGATCTGCGCCTCGCGGTCGTGCTGCTTGGCGTTCAGCACCTGGTGCACGATGCCGTGCTTCTGGAGTTCCTTCGACAGCAGCTCCGAGGTCTCGATCGAGGTCGTGCCAACCAGCACCGGCTGGCTGCGCGAGATGCAGTCGCGGATGTCCTCGACGATCGCCTCGAACTTGTCCTTCTGCGTCAGGTAGACGAGGTCCGGGTTGTCCTTGCGGACCATCGGGCGGTGCGTCGGGATCACCACCACCTCGAGACCGTAGATCTGCTGGAACTCGAAGGCTTCCGTGTCGGCCGTGCCGGTCATGCCGGACAGCTTCTCGTACATGCGGAAGTAGTTCTGGAACGTGATCGAGGCGATCGTCTGGTTCTCTTCGCGGACCCGGACCTTCTCCTTCGCCTCGACCGCCTGGTGCAGGCCGTCGGACCAGCGGCGGCCCGGCATCGTGCGGCCGGTGAACTCGTCGACGATGATCACCTCGCCGTTGCGCACGATGTACTCGACGTCCCTGCGGTAGATCGAGTGCGCGCGCAGCGCGGCGTTCAGGTGGTGCATCAGCCGGATGTTGGCCGCGTCGTAGAGGCTCTCGCCCTCGCGCAGCAGCCCGGCCTCGGACATCAGCGCCTCGACCGTCTCGTGGCCCTGCTCCGTCAGGTGCGCCTGCTTCTGCTTCTCGTCGACCCAGAAGTCGCCGTCGTTCGACTCCTCGTCGGTCGCCTTGCCGAGCTTGGGCACCAGCTCGTTGATCGCGAGGTAGAGCTCGGTGCTCTCCTCGGCCGGGCCCGAGATGATCAGCGGCGTGCGCGCCTCGTCGATCAGGATCGAGTCCACCTCGTCGACGATCGCGTAGGCGAGGCTGCGCTGCACGCGGTCCTCCTGCCGGAACGCGAGGTTGTCGCGCAGGTAGTCGAAGCCGTACTCGTTGTTCGTGCCGTAGGTGATGTCGCAGCCGTAGGCGGCGCGCTTCTCCTCCGGACTCTGGCCGGCGCGGACCACGCCGACGGTGAGGCCGAGGAAGCGGTACACGGGCCCCATCCACTCCGCGTCGCGGGTGGCGAGGTAGTCGTTGACGGTGACGACGTGCACGCCCTTCGCGGGCAGCGCGTTCAGGTACGTCGGCAGCGTCGCGACGAGCGTCTTGCCCTCGCCGGTGCGCATCTCGGCGATCTTGCCCTCGTGAAGCACCATGCCGCCGATCAGCTGCACGTCGAAGTGGCGCAGGCCGATCGTGCGGCGCGCGGCCTCGCGCACCGCAGCGAAGGCCTCGGGCAGCAGCTGTTCGAGGGCCTCGCCCTTCGCGAGCCGCTCGCGGAACTGCGCGGTGAGCTGCGGGAAGCCCTCGTCCGGCAGCGCCTTCATCCGCTCCTCGAGTGCGTTCGCGGCCGCCACTTGCTTCGCGTAGCCGCGGACCAGCCGCTGGTTGCGGCTGCCGAAGATCATCGTCAGGAAATTCAGCACGGTGCAGGGTCCTTCAGGCGCGGCCGGGCGCGACGGGGGCGGCCGCGCGGGGTGGGCTCGAGCGCGGCCGGAAGGGGAACGGCCGACGCCCGCGCCAGGGTCCGGAGCGGCTCGTAAAACGCGCAACTATACAGGGACTTGGGGACGGTCGGGCCGCCCGCCAAGGGGTGGGACCGTGGGGTGCGGAGCCGGTTCCGGAAGAGCCGCAGCGGCCGGACCGCGTCCGATGGCCTCAGCGACCGGCCATCAGGGGCGGCGCGGCGTTCCGGTTGATGAACGACATCGGGTCGACCTGGCGACCGTCGCGCAGCACCTCGAAGTGGAGATGCGGACCGGTCGAACGGCCGGTCGAGCCGATGGTCGACAGGGGGTCGCCCTTCTGCACGGTATCGCCGGCCTTCACGAGGTTGCGCGCGTTGTGCGCGTACCGCGTGACGTAGCCGTTGCCGTGGTTGACCTCGACCATGTTGCCGTAGCCCATCTTTTCGCCGGCGAAGCTGACGACACCGGTGGCGACGGACACCACGGTCGAGCCCGGCGGGCCCGCGAAGTCCACGCCGGCATGGAACGCGGTGCGGCCGCTGAACGGATCGACGCGCATGCCGAACGGCGAGGAGATGAAGCCGGTCAGCACGGGGCGACCCTGCGGCAGGATCTGGTGGCGCAGTTCGCGGGTCAGGATGACGTTCTCGAGCGCACCGAGCTGGCGCTCGCGGTCCTCGAGCTGGACGGCCAGCCGGTCGAGCATGTCGGTCAGCACGGGCGCCGCGGCCGACAGGCCCTCGCCGCCGTGCTCGAAGCCGCCGACGGGGGGCGCGCTGTCGAAGTCGAACTCGCCCTTGTCGAGCTTCGCCATCTCGGTGAGGCGCTTGCCCAGCGCGTCGAGGCGGATCACGTGGGCGTTCATCTGGCCGACGCGCAGGGCGAGCGCGTCGACCTTCTGCTGCAGCAGGCGGCGCGCGGACTCGACCTCGGCACGCTGGAACGCGAGTTCCTCGGACCAGCCCGCGAACTGGGCCGAACCGCTGCCGAGTACCCGCGAGCCGAACAGCGAACCCGCCGCGAACGTGGCGCCCAGCAGCGCGACGACGAGCACCGCCATCCCGGCGATCACCGGCGGCGAGCGCAGGTCGAACTGGCGCGCGCGCCCGTCGCGCTGACTGAAGAAGATGACGTTCATCGGCGTGCTTCCGAAGGCAAAGCCAATCGAGCGCCCCGTGGCGGAGCGTCCTTCCCACCCCTCGCGGCCGTGCTGCAGCAGGTGCGGCTGGCCGAAGCGCCCCAGGGCCCCGCTGCCGGGGCATCGCCCGGTGCGGCGGCTGCGGGGAGCGAACCTCGCGGCCGTGCCGCGCGTTCCGGACCTTGCGGCCCACCCACTGTGTTCATGCCTGGCAACCCCGCTGTCGTAACTCGGCGGCACGAGGCGCCGGAATCGTAGACCGGTGGCTTTGCGTCCCCGCCTTTCGACGGGTTTGCCCTTGATCAGAGCGGGGGACCATGCCACAACGGCGTCGGCCGGAACAACACCTTTTGTCCCATCGCAGCGTGTGCAAATCACGGAATCCATGAGGAAATCCGGACCCAACCCCTTGTCGATCAGCGACTTGCTAGGCCAAGGTAATGCAACGCTCGAACGATTGCGCGCCGGTGCCCGGGCCGCCGACCGGACGCTCGAAGCCACTCGCGGTGCGCTCGAGCCCGAGGTGCGCGAGCACGTCTGGGGGGCGGTGCTGGAGGCCGACCGGCTGGTCGTACTGGTCGATTCGGCCGGCTGGGCGACCCGCGTGCGCTACGCGGGGCCGGAACTACGGGCGGGGGTGGCTGCGGCCCTGGGCAAGCCGGTGAAGAAACTCGCGGTGCGGGTACGGCCGCGGTGAAAAGGGGCCGGTCTCCTCTTCAGACGCCGACGGCGGCGGCCGAGAGGTAGGAGATCGGCGCGGAAGCGCGGTCCTCGAACGTGACCTCTTCCCACGCGGTACGGTCCGCCATCAGCGCACGGACCAGCCGGTTGTTCAGGCCGTGGCCCGACTTGAAGGCCGAGAACTCGCCGACGAGGCCGTGGCCGAGCAGGTAAAGGTCCCCGATCGCGTCGAGGATCTTGTGCTTCACGAACTCGTCCTCGAAGCGCAGGCCGTCCTCGTTCAGCACGCGGAAGTCGTCGAGAACGATGGCGTTGTCCATCGTGCCGCCGAGCCCGAGGTTGCGGGCCCGCATCTTCTCGAGGTCGCGCATGAAGCCGAACGTCCGCGCGCGGCTGATCTCGCGCAGGAACGACGTGGTCGAGAAGTCCATCGTCGCGCGCTGCGAGCGCTTGCGGAACACCGGGTGGTCGAACTCGATCTCGAAGTTGACCTTGAAGCCGTCGAAGGGCTCGAAGCGCGCCCACTTGTCGCCGTCGCGGACCTCGACGGGCTTGCGGATGCGGACGAAGCGCTTCGCGGCGTTCTGCTCCTCCATGCCGGCCGACTGCAGCAGGAACACGAACGGCGCGGCGCTGCCGTCCATGATCGGCACCTCGGCCGCCGAAAGCTCGATGTAGGCGTTGTCGACCCCGAGGCCGGCGAACGCAGACATCAGGTGCTCGACGGTCGAGACCTTCACGCCACCGCCCGCGTCCAGGTTCGCGAGCGTGGTGCCGAGCATCGTGTCGACGACGTAGTCCGCGCGTGCGGCGACGTCGACCGGCTCGTCGAGATCGGTGCGCCGGAACACGAGTCCGGTGTTGGGCGCGGCGGGACGCAGGGTCATGAGCACCTTGCGGCCCGTGTGCAGCCCGACGCCCGTAGCGTGGACCGTGTTCTTCAGCGTTCTCTGCTTCAGCATGTCCTGTTCCGTCCGCGGCTTCCGCGCGACCGTCGGCGCCGAGGCGCCGAGGCGCCGCCGGCCTCCCGGATCTGCCGGGCAGATCGATCAGTCTAAGGGTGCGTACCGTGCCCCTCAACCGTTGCCCTTTCGCGACAGGTGCGGCGGAGGCAGGGCGGTCGGCGCACGGTCGAGGACCCTGGCCGGCCAGCCCAGGAGCCCTGCCGACGGCTCGACCGCGGGGCCCCGGGGCGCCGCGGAGCGCTGGGCGCGGAGTCGTCCGCGCGCCAGCGCGTTCAGCCGCCGGTCGTCCCGCATGCGCCGCTCCCGGACCCGTCGACGCCCCGCTCAGTCCGCCTGCCGGCGCAGGAACGCCGGGATGTCGAGCAGGTCGTCGCTCTCGAGGTCCGCGCGCAGCCCGTCGCCCACCGCGGTCTTGCGCTGGATCGCCGGCCGCTCGAGCTGCGACCAGTCCGGCGCGCTCGCCGCGACCGCGGGCTTCCTGACCACGCGCATCGTCGGCTGCTGCTCCGTGCGGTGCTGCTGCTGCGCCGGGGTGATCGTGCGCGTGACCGGGCGACCCAGGCCGGTCGCGACCACCGTGACGCGCAGCTCGTCCTTCATGTCCGGCTCGATCACGGTGCCGACCACCACGGTCGCGTCCTCGCTCGCGAACTGCTTGACGGTGTTGCCGACCTCCTCGAACTCGCCGATCGCCATGTCCATGCCGGCGGTGACGTTGACGAGGATGCCCTGCGCGCCCGCGAGGTTGATGTCCTCGAGCAGCGGGCTCGACACCGCCATCTCGGCGGCGACGCGCGCGCGGTCCTCGCCGGTGGCGTGGCCGGTGCCCATCATCGCCATGCCGGTCTCGCTCATCACCGTGCGCACGTCGGCGAAGTCGACGTTGATCAGGCCGGGCCGCGTGATCAGCTCGGCGATGCCCTGCACCGCGCCCTGCAGCACGCCGTTGGCCGACTGGAAGGCGTCGAGCAGGCGGGTCTTCGGGCCGAGCACGCTGAGCAGCTTCTGGTTCGGGATCGTGATCAGCGAGTCGACGTACTTGCCGAGTTCGGCGATGCCCATGTCGGCGACCGACATGCGCTTGTTGCCCTCCATCGTGAACGGCCGCGTGACGACCGCGACCGTCAGGATGCCGAGCTCCTTCGCGGCCTGCGCGACGACCGGCGCCGCGCCCGTGCCCGTGCCGCCGCCCATGCCGGCGGTGATGAAGAGCATGTCGCAGCCTTCGATCAGCTCGATGATCCGGTCGCGGTCCTCCATCGCCGCCTGGCGGCCGACGTCGGGATTCGCGCCGGCGCCGAGGCCCTTCGTGATGTTCGAGCCGATCTGCAGCGTGGTCTTGACCGCCGCCTTCTTCAGCACCTGCGCGTCGGTGTTCAGGCAGATGAACTCCACGCCCTCGATGCCCGAGGTGAGCATGTGGTCGACGGCATTGCAGCCGGCGCCGCCGACGCCGAGCACCTTGATGACGGCGTTCTGGCTGTAGGCATCCATCAGTTCGAACATGTGAGGCTCCTTGGACGTGAATCGGAAAGACGAGAGTGAGGGGTGAAGCGAAGCGAACTCAGAAGTAGCCCTGGAACCACGACTTCATGCGGTCGAGCACGTTCGTGGCGTTGCCGCCGAGCGCCGGGCGCGCCGCGCCCGCGAGGTCGACCTGCGACCGCGCGTAGAGCAGCAGGCCCACGCCGGTGGCGTGGATGGGATTCCGGACGACGTCGACGAGGCCGGTGACGCCCTGTGGCTGGCCGAGCCGCACCGGCACGTGGAAGACTTCCTCGGCGAGCTCGACGGCGCCTTCCATCTTGGCGCTGCCGCCGGTCAGCACGATGCCGGCGGCGATGCCCTCCTCGAAGCCCGAGCGGCGCAGCTCGTCGCGCACGAGGTTGTACAGCTCCTCGTAGCGCGGCTCGACGATCTCGGCGAGCGTCTGGCGGGCGAGCCGGCGCGGCGGACGGTCGCCGACGCTCGGCACCTCGATCGTCTCGTCCGGATTCGCGAGCTGCGACAGCGCGCAGGCGTAGCGGATCTTGATCTCCTCCGCGTGCTGCGTCGGCGTGCGCATCGAGACCGCGATGTCGTTCGTGACCTGGTCGCCTGCGATCGGGATCACGGCGGTGTGGCGCAGCGCGCCGCCGGCGAACACCGCGAGGTCGGTCGTGCCGCCGCCGATGTCGACGAGGCAGACGCCCAGTTCCTTCTCGTCGTCGGTCAGCACCGCGTACGAGGACGCCCACTGCTCGAGCACGATGTCCTCGACCTCGAGCCCGCAGCGCTGCACGCACTTGACGATGTTCTGCGCCGCGCTCTCGGCGCCCGTGACGATGTGCACGCGCGCCTCGAGGCGCACGCCGGACATGCCGATCGGGTCGCGGATGCCCTCCTGGCTGTCGATGATGAACTCCTGCGGGATCACGTGGACGATGCGCTGGTCGGCCGGCAGCGCGACCGCCTGCGCGGCGTCCATCACGCGCGCAACGTCGCCCTGCGTGACCTCCTTGTCCTTGATCGCGACGATGCCGTGGCTGTTCAGGCTGCGGACGTGGCTGCCGGCGATGCCCGTGTGCACCGCGTTGATCTCGACGCCGGCCATCAGCTCGGCCTGCTCGACCGCGCGCTGGATCGACTGCACCGTCGAGTCGATGTTGACGACCACGCCGCGCTTCAGGCCGCGCGAGGGGTGCGAGCCGATCCCGATCACCTCGAGCTCGCCGTCGGGCTTCAGCTCGCCGACGAGCGCGACCACCTTCGAGGTGCCGATGTCGAGCCCGACGATAAGGTTCCGATCCGTCCGTTTAGGCATCTTGGTCCAGGTCCCGTTGCACTGTCGGCTGCACGGTCGGCGCGGCGGCGCTCGCCGCAGCGGCCGTCCGCCAGCCCACCGAGAATCCGTTGGAGTAACGCATGTCCACGTAGGCGATGTCGTTCGCGCGGGCGGCGACCACCGGCGCGCCGACGGCGATGAAGCGCTCCATCCGGCTCTCGAGCTGCTTGCGCCCGAGCCGCACGGTCACGCCGTTCGAGAGTTCGAGCTCCCAGGCGCCGCGGGCGTCGAGGCGCAGGCTAGTGACGCGCAGCCCCGCCTCCACGAGCCGCGGGTAGACCTGGAAGTAGAGCGCGGCGACCTGCGCCTCCGTGCCGTCCGGGCCCGCGAGCTGCGGCAGTTCCGGCGGCGCGTGCCGCGCGTGCCTGACGAACAGCTCGCCGCGCGTGTTCAGCAGGCCGGACGCGCCCCAGCGGGCCGCCGCGACCTGCTCGGTCACCTGCACCTGCAGGCCGTCCGGCCACCGCCGCTGCACGCGCGCGCGATCGACCCACGGCAGTTCCTCGATCGCCGACTGCAGCGCGTCGAGGTCGGCCGTGACGAAGCCGCCCGCCAGCCGATCGCGCACGACGCGCTCCACGTCCGCCGGCTGCACGCGCTGGAATGCGCCCGCCATCTCCACCGTGCGCACCGGGCGGTTCAGCGCGAACGTGAGCGAGAGCGCGAGCCCGGCGACCGCCGCGCACCCGACCAGCACCGAGCCCAGGCGAGCCCAGTTCACCTCGGGCAGGACGAAGCGCCGGCGCTCGACGCGCTTGCGGTTCTTCCGACGCAGGCTCAGCCAGTCGGCGAAGCGGCTCACCGGCGCGCACCTCCGTCGCGGTCGAAGCTGGTCTCGAGGATCCGCCAGACGAGCTCGTCGAACTCGATGCCGGTGGCGCGCGCCGCCTTGGGCACCAGCGAGTGGCTGGTCATGCCGGGCGTCGTGTTGACCTCGAGCAGGAAGTTGCGGCCGGCGCGGTCGCGCATCACGTCCACGCGGCCCCAGCCGTGGCAGCCGGCGGCGCGGAACGCGGCCAGCGCGAGCGCGCGCATCTCCGCCTCCGCGGCGCCCGCGAGGCCGGGACAGAGGTACTGCGTGTCCTCGGCCACGTACTTGGCGTGGTAGTCGTAGTACTCGCCGGCCGGCACGATCCGGATCGTCGGCAGCGCGACGTCGCCCAGGATGCCGACCGTGTACTCGCCGCCCTCGATGAGCTCCTCCACCAGGAGCTCGCCGGGATAGCGGGCCGCGAGCTCGACCGCCGCGGGCAGGTCCTCGGCCGCGAACACGCGGGACACGCCCACGCTCGAGCCCTCGCACGAGGGCTTCACGATCAGCGGCAGCCCGATGCGGGCGGCGACCGCCGCGACGTCCTCGCCCTTGGCGAGGCGCGCGTAGCGCGGCGTCGGCAGGCCGAGCGACATCCACACCTGCTTGGTGCGGATCTTGTCGAGCGTCAGCGCGGAGCCGAGCACGCCGGAGCCGGTGTACGGCACGCCGAGCGCCTCGAGCAGCCCCTGCACGACGCCGTTCTCGCCCTCGCCGCCGTGCATGATGTTGAAGACGCGGTCGAAGCGGCCCTGGTCGAGCGCGCTGACGAGCGCCGGGATGCCATCGACCGGCTGCGCGTCGACGCCCCGCTGCCGCAGCGCCTCGAGCACGTTGGCGCCACTGTTCAGCGACACCTCGCGCTCGGACGAGGTGCCGCCGAGCAGCACGGCGACGCGCCCGAAGGCCTTAGGGTCGCGCGCGGTCACGCCTGCTCTCCCACGATTCGCACCTCGGTCGAGAGACGCACGCCGTGCGCGCGCTCGACGACGTCGCGCACGTGCGCGATCAGCCGCTCGAGATCCTCGGCCGTGGCCTCGCCCTCGTTGATCAGGAAGTTCGCGTGCTTGGTCGACACGCGGGCACCGCCGATCGCGAAGCCCTTGAGGCCCGCGGCCTCGATCAGCCGCGCGGCGTGGTCGCCGGGGGGATTCGTGAACGTCGAGCCGCAGCTCCACTCGCCGATCGGCTGGGTCTCGCGGCGGCGCTCCAGCAGCACCTTGATGCCGTCGAGCGTCGCGTCGGGCCGCGGCTCGAACTCGAAGCGCGCGCCCACGAACCACTCCTGCGGGGCCGGCGACTCGACGTGGCGGTAGCCGTAGCGGTACTCGGCGGCGGCGCGCGTGCGGCGCGTGCCGCCGCGGTCCACGACGTCCACGGCCACGACGTGCGGCCAGGTCTCGCCGCCCCACGCGCCGGCGTTCATCGCCAGCGCACCGCCGACCGTGCCGGGGATGCCGGCGAAGAACTCCGCGGGGCCGAGGCCCCACTTCACGCACTGGCGGGCGACGCGCGCGCAGGGCACGCCGGCGTCGGCGTGCACCCGCGTATCGTCGAGGCGCTCGAGCCGGTCGAGGCCGCCGTGCAGCGAGATCGTCACGCCTCGCAGTCCACCGTCGCGCACCAGCACGTTGCTGCCGAGACCGACGAAATGCACCGGCACGCTCGCCGGCAGGTGGCGCAGGAACGCCGCCAGCTCGTCGGCATCCGCGGGCTCGTACCACGCGTCCGCCGGCCCGCCGACGTGCCACGAGGTGTGACGCGCCAGCGGCTCGTCGAAGCGCACGCGTGGCAGGAACTCTCGCGCGATCGAGCGGCGGTCGAGGAGCGCGCTGGCGTTCATGCGCGAGCGCCCTCCGCTGCCGGCGCCGCCGCCGGGGCCGATGCGCGCGCAACCGCCGCCGCCAGCTGCGCGGGCAACTGGTGCGCGACGCTGCCGATGTGGCCCGCGCCCATCGTCAGCACGACGTCGCCGTCGCGCAGGATGCCGGCGAGCGCGCCGGCCAGGTCCTCGACCCGCTCCACGAACACGGGCTCGACGCGGCCGCGCGTGCGGACCGCGCGACAGATCGCGCGGCCGTCCGCACCCTGGATCGGCGCCTCGCCCGCCGCGTAGACCTCGGTGACCAGCAGCACGTCGGCGGCCGACAGCACCTGCGCGAAATCGTCGAGCAGGTCGCGCGTGCGCGTGTAGCGGTGCGGCTGGAACGCGAGCACGAGCCGGCGGCCGTCCCAGCCCTGCCGCACGGCCTCGAGCGTGGCGGCGACCTCGGTCGGGTGGTGGCCGTAGTCGTCGACGATCGTCACGCGCCCGCACGGCAGCTGCGGCTCCGCGACCACCTGCATGCGGCGGTCGATGCCCTGGAAGTTCGCGAGCGCGGCGCGGATCGCGGCGTCGTGGATGCCGAGCTCGGTCGCGACCGCGATCGCGGCCAGCGCGTTCAGCACGTTGTGCCGGCCCGGCACGTTCAGCGTGACGGCCAGCGGCTCGCGTCCGGGCCGGAGCACGTCGAAGCCGGTGCGGCGGCCGCGGCGCTCGATGCCGGTCGCGCGCACGTCGGCCTCGGAGTCGATGCCGTACGTCACCATCGGCCGCGACACGCGCGGCAGGATCGAGCGCAGGTTCGCGTCGTCGAGGCAGACGACGGCGAGCCCGTAGAACGGCAGGTTCTGCAGGAATTCCACGAAGCTCTGCTTCAGCCGCTCGAAGTCGCCGTCGTGCGTGACCAGGTGATCGTTGTCGATGTTGGTGACGATCGCGAGCATCGGCTGCAGGTGCAGGAACGACGCGTCGCTCTCGTCGGCCTCGGCGACCAGGTAGCGCCCGCTGCCGAGCCGCGCGTTCGAATCCGCGCTCTTGAGGCGCCCGCCGATCACGAAGGTCGGGTCCTCGCCGCCCTCGGCGAGGATGCTGGCGACGAGGCTCGTCGTCGTGGTCTTGCCGTGCGTGCCCGCGATCGCGATGCCGACCCGGAAGCGCATCAGCTCCGCCAGCATCTCGGCGCGCTGCACGACCGGCAGCCGGTTCTCCTTGGCGGCGACGACCTCGGGGTTGTCGGCCTTGACCGCGGACGACACGACCACGCAGTCGGCGCCCGCGACGTGCGCGGCGTCGTGGCCGAACGCGATCTTCGCGCCGAGCTCCTGCAGGCGCTCGGTGACGGCGTTCGGCTTCAGGTCGGTGCCCTGCACGAGGTAGCCGAGATTGAGCAGCACCTCGGCGATGCCGCCCATGCCGCTGCCGCCGATGCCGACGAAGTGGATCCGCTGGATGCGGCGCATGCGCGCGTTCATGGACGACCCCCCGCGGCCGCGAAGCAGAGATCCGCGAGCCGCTCGGCCGCGCCCGGGTGCGCCGCGGCGCGCGCGGCCTCGGCCATCGCGGCCCGGCGGCGCGGATCGTGGCCCACGACGCCCTGCAGTTCCTGCGCGAGCCGCTCCGCGGTCAGCGTCGCCTCGGGCAGCAGCACGGCCGCGCCGCGGCTGGCGAGGAAGCGCGCGTTCGCGGTCTGGTGGTCGTCCACTGCGGCCGGGAACGGCACCAGCAGGCTCGGCAGGCCCGCGGCCGCGAGCTCCGCGACCGTGAGCGCGCCGCTGCGGCAGACCGCGGCGTCCGCCCACGCGTACGCGCCGGCCATGTCGTCGATGAATTCCCGCACGTCGGCCTCGATGCCCGCGGCCGCGTAGGCCTTCGCGACCTCGTCGCGACGGTTGCGACCGGTCTGATGCAGCACCTCGGGACGCTCGCGCGGCGGCAGCAGCGCCAGCGCGGCGGGCACCAGCCGGTTGATCGCGGCCGCGCCCTGGCTGCCGCCGAACACGAGCAGTCGGGCTCGCGAGTGCGTCGCCGCGCGCGCCGCGGGCGGCGGCAGCGACTCGATTTCCGTGCGCACCGGGTTGCCGGTGACGACCGCGCCCGTCCCCGCGCCGAACGCGTTCGGGAACGCGCACGCGACCGTGCGGGCGAAGCGCGCGAGCACCCGGTTGGTGAAGCCGGCGATCGCGTTCTGCTCGTGGATCACCAGCGGCCGGCGCGTGAGCCACGCGGCGAGGCCGCCCGGGCCCGCGACGAAGCCGCCGAGCCCGAGCACCACGTCCGGCTGCACGCGCTTCACGGCGGCCAGCGCGTCGGCTAGTGCGCGGAACAGCTTGAACGGCGCGGCGGCGAGCGTGACGAGTCCCTTGCCGCGCAGGCCGCCCACGCGGACCCACTCGACCGGGATGCCGGCGGCGGGCACCAGCCGCGCCTCGATGCCGGCCTGGGTTCCGAGCCACGCGACCGCGCAGCCGCGCGACTGCAGCACGCGCGCGACCGCGAGCGCGGGGAACACGTGCCCGCCGGTGCCGCCGGCCATGATCAGCACGCGCTTCACGGCTTCGGGCCTCCGCGGACCAGCGCCGCCCGCGAGGTCTGCACCTCGTGGTAGACGCGCAGCAGGATGCCGAGCCAGCCGAGCGTGACCAGCAGGCTCGAGCGGCCGTAGGAAACGAGGGGCAGCGTCAGCCCCTTCGTGGGCAGCAGGCCCATGTTCACGCCCATGTTGATCAGCGCCTGCAGACCGAACCAGATGCCGAACGCGGCCGCGAGGTAGGCCTGGAACTTCAGCCCCTGCTGCGCGGCCATCTTCGCGATCTGCAGCGAGCGGACCGACAGCGCGAGCACGAGCGCGACGATCAGCACGATCCCGGCGAAGCCGAGTTCCTCCGCCAGCACCGCGAACACGAAGTCGGTGTGCGCCTCGGGCAGGTAGAAGAGCTTCTGCACACTGGCGCCGAGCCCGACCCCGAGCCACTCGCCGCGGCCGATCGCGATCAGCGACTGCGTGAGCTGGAAGCCCGTGTTGAACGGATCGGCCCAGGGGTCCATGAACGCGGTCAGTCGCTTGACGCGGTAGGAGCTCGACACTGCGATCGCGGACAGCGCGACCACGCCGACGACGGCGAGCGCCAGGAAGTGCAGCCAGCGGATGCCGGCCAGGAACAGGACCGCGACGCCGACCGCCAGCAGCACCACCGCCGAGCCGAAGTCGGGCTCGAGCAGCAGCAGCACCGCGGCCACGCCGAGTACCGCGAGTGGCTTCAGCACGCCGACCATCTTCGTGCGCAGCTCCTCCTCTCGCCGGACCACGTAGCCGCACAGGTAGATCAGCAGCAGCACGCGCGCGCCCTCGGAAGCCTGGAAGTTCAGGCCGGCGACGCGCAGCCAGCGACGGCTGCCGTTCACTTCGTGGCCGATCCCGGGGATCAGCACGAGTACGAGCAGCAGCATGGCGACGACGAGGAAGAAGAACCCGAGGCGCTCCCAGGTCGCGGTCGGGATGCGCATCACCACCGCGGCGATCGCGCAGCCGGCCAGCACCAGCGCGAACTGGCGCTCCAGGAAGAAGAACGGGTCGCCCTCGCGCGCACCGAGCGTGACGGAGGCCGAGGTGACCATCACGAGGCCGAGCAGCACGAGCGCCGCGACGACGCAGGTCGTGACCGGGTCCACCACGAGGCGGGCGGCCTTCTGCGCACGGACGGTGGCGGCGGTCGCGCTCACGGCTCGAGCCTCCGGACCGCGTCGGCGAACGCCCGGCCGCGGTGCGAGTAGTCGCGGAACATGTCGAGGCTCGCGCACGCGGGCGACAGCAGCACGAGGTCGCCCGGCTGCGCGACGCCTGCGGCGGCCGCGACCGCGGCGTCCATGTCGGCGGCGAACTCGGTGGTGCACGCGCCGGCGAGCGCGTTCGCCACGGCCTCGCGGTCCTGGCCGATCAGCACCGCGTGGCGCACCTTCCCCTTGAAGGCGTCGGCCAGCGGCGCGAAGTCCTGGCCCTTCCCGTCGCCGCCGGCGACGATCACGAGCGGCCCGTCGAGACCGGCGACGGCCGCGAGGGTCGCGCCGACGTTGGTGCCCTTCGAATCGTCCACGTACCGCACGCCCCGCACGTCCGCGACCCACTGCATGCGGTGCGGCAGGCCCGTGAACTCGCGCAGCACCTCGAGCATCGGGGCGCGCTCGAGGCCACAGGCCTCGCCGAGCGCGAGCGCGGCCAGCGAGTTGGCCGCGTTGTGGCGACCCGGCAGCTTCGTCTCGTCGGTCGCAAGGCGCCGCTCGCCGTCGCGGGCGAGCCACTCGCGCCCGCCGTGGCGCACGAGTTGCCACGCCGCCGGCCGGCCCTCCAGGCTGAACGCGACCACGCGGTCGCGCCCATACCGCGACGGCATCGGGCGCACGTGATCGTCGTCGGCGTTGACCACGGCGACGCCCGCGTGCGCGTAGATCCGCGCCTTCGCCGCGCCGTAGTCGGCCATCGAGTCGTAGCGATCCATGTGGTCCGGCGTGAGGTTCAGGACCGCGGCCGCGACCAGCGCGAGAGAGTCCGTGGACTCGAGCTGGTAGCTCGACAGCTCGAGCACGTAGAGCTCGGGGACCGGCTGCGCGAGCAGGTCGAGCGCGGGCTCGCCGAGGTTGCCGCCGGCGAGCACCGCGCGGCCCGCCCGCCTGGCCATCTCGGCCACCAGCGTCGTCACCGTGCTCTTGCCGTTGGTGCCGGTGATGCCGACCACCGGCGCCCGCACGACCCGCGCGAACAGCTCGACGTCGCCGACGACATCGAGGCCGCGCGCCAGCGCCCCCTGCACGAGCGGCTCGCGCCGCGACACGCCCGGCGAGAGCACCACGCGGTCGGCGGCATCGAGCAGCCGCAGGTCGAACGCGCCGAACGTGCCCCCGGCCGGCAGGCCCTCCGCGCGGAGCTGATCGAGGCCCGGCGGGTTCGCGCGCGAGTCCGTGACCGCCACGCGCTCGCCCTGCCGCGTCAGCCACCGCACGCAGGAGAGCCCGGTCTTGCCGAGCCCGACCACGAGGTTGCGCCGTCCCGGCTGGACGGCGGCGGCGGAGCGTTCCGGCGCGCCGGCCATCAGCGGACCTTCAGCGTCGCGAGCCCGGCCAGCACGAGCACGACGGTGATGATCCAGAAGCGGACGATCACCTTCGGCTCGGCCCAGCCCTTGAGCTCGAAGTGGTGGTGGATGGGCGCCATCCGGAAGATGCGCTTGCCGGTCAGCTTGTAGGACGCGACCTGCAGCATCACCGAGACGGTCTCGAGCACGAACACGCCGCCCATCACGAACAGCACGATCTCCTGGCGCACGCAGACCGCGACGACGCCGAGCGCGGCGCCGAGCGCGAGCGCGCCCACGTCGCCCATGAAGACCTGCGCCGGGTAGGTGTTGAACCAGAGGAAGCCGAGGCCCGCGCCGACGAGGGTCGCGCAGAACACCATCACTTCGCCGACGCCCGGCACGTGCGGGATCAGCAGGTAGTTCGCGAAGATCGCGTTGCCCGAGGCCCAGGCGAAGACGCCGAGCGCGCCGCCCACCATCACGGCCGGCACGATCGCGAGACCGTCGAGGCCGTCGGTGAGATTCACCGCGTTCGACGAACCGACGATCACGAAGTAGGTCAGCACGACGAACGCGAGCGCGCTCATCGGGAACAGAAGGTCCTTGAAGAGCGGCACGTGGAAGGTGGTGGCGGCCGGCGTGTCGGCCGTGAACCACAGCGCGAGCGCAGCGGCGAGGCCGGCCACGGACTGCCAGAAGTACTTGTAGCGCGCGGCCAGGCCCTTCGAGTTCCCCACCACGAGCTTCAGGTAGTCGTCGTAGAAACCGACCAGGCCGAACGCCAGCGTGGTGGCGACCACGATCCAGACGTAGCGGTTCGACAGGTCGGCCCACAGCAGCGTCGAGCCGAGCATCGCGACCAGGATCAGCGTGCCGCCCATCGTCGGCGTGCCCTGCTTCTTCAGGTGCGACTGGGGACCGAGTTCGCGCACGTTCTGGCCGATCTGCCGCGCGGCGAGCGTGCGGATCATCCACGGACCCACCAGCAGCGCGATCAGCAGCGCCGTGAGCGCCGCGAGGATGCCGCGCAGGGTCAGGTAGCCGAAGACCTGGAACCCCGACCAGTACTGCGCCAGCCATTCCGTCAGACGAAGGAGCATCTTGCCTCGCTACGCTGCCTGTGATCCGCCGTCGGGGCCGGGCGCGGCGCCCGCACCCGCGCCGGTCGCCGCGAGCGCCTCGACCACCCGCTCGAGGCGGTTGAGGCGCGAGCCCTTGATCAGCACCGTCACGTCCGCACGCAGTTCGCCGCGCACGCGCGCCGCGAGCGCATCCGCGCTCTCGAACCACTCCGCGCCCGGGCCGAACGCGGTCACCGCCTCGCGCGTGGGCGCGCCGATCGCGTAGAGGCGACCGAGGCCGGCCTCGCGCGCGTAGCGCCCGGCCTCGACGTGCGCGTCGCGCGTGTGCGCACCGAGCTCGGCCATCTCGCCGAGCACCAGCCAGCGGTCGCCCGGCAGGTCGCGGAGCACGTCGATGCCGGCACGCAGGCTGCTGGGATTGGCGTTGTAGGAGTCGTCGACCAGCCAGCCGCCGCCGTGCGCGCGCTTGAGCTGCAGCCGGCCCTTCACCGCGCGCATCCGCGCGAGGCCCTCGACGACCGTGTCGAACGCAGCGCCGGCCGCGCTTGCGGCTGCCGCCGCGGCCAATGCGTTGACGAGGTTGTGGCGGCCGGCGAGCGCGAGCCGCGCGTCGGCGACGCCCGCCGGCGTCACCAGGCGGAACTGCTGCACGAACTCGCCGTCCACGACGCGGGAGTGCGCGGCCTCGGCACGGAAGTCCGCCCCCCCGCCGAGCCCGAACGTCAGCACGCGCTCGGCGCGATTCATGCCGCGCCACAGGTCGGCGTACGGGTCGTCCTGGTTGATGACCGCGGTCGCGCCGGGCTCGAGACCCGCGAAGGTCTCGCCCTCGCCGCGCGCGACTCCGTCGAGATCGCCGAAGCCCTCGAGGTGTTCCGCGCCCGCGTTCGTGACCAGCGCCACGGTCGGGCACACGAGCGGCATCAGCTCGGCGACGTCGCCGAGCCGGTTCGCGCCGATCTCGATCACGGCGGACGCGTGGGTGGGCTCGAGCGCGAGCAGCGTCAGCGGCACGCCGATGTGGTTGTTCAGGTTGCCCCGGGTGGCGTGGCAGGGGCCGCGGCCCGAGAGGATCGCTGCGACCAGCTCCTTGGTCGTGGTCTTGCCGTTGCTGCCGGCGACCGCGACCACGGGACCTTCGAAGTGGTCGCGCCACGCACGCGCGGCGTCCTGCAGCGCGCGCAGCGTGTCCGGCACGACGATCTGCGGCAGCGCGACGTCGACGCGGCGCGCGACGACGGCGCCCGCGGCGCCGCGCTCGGCGGCGGCGGCGACGAACGCGTGGCCGTCGAAGTTCGGGCCGGAGAGCGCGACGAACAGCTCGCCCGCGCGCAGCGTGCGCGTGTCGGTCGACACGCCGGTGAACGCGGCGTCGCCGCCGTGGAGTCGACCGCCGGTCGCGGCCTCGAAATGTGCGAGCGAGCGCTTCACGCCGCTTCCTCCGTGAGCCTGCGCGCGACGTCGCGGTCGCTGTGGGCGCGTCGCTCCGCGCCGTACAGCTGGTAGTCCTCGTGACCCTTGCCTGCGACCAGCACCACGTCGCCGTCGCGGGCCTCGTGCGCAGCCGAGCGGATCGCCCGCGTGCGATCGCGCTCGACGCGGGCGGGCACGCGGCCCGCGAGCCCGGCGCGGATCATCGTCACGATGCGCTCGGCATCCTCGCCGCGCGGGTTGTCGTCGGTGATGACGATCGCGTCACTTCCAGCCTCGGCCGCCGCCGCCATCTGCGGGCGCTTGCCGGGATCGCGGTCGCCACCGCAGCCGAACACGCAGACCAGGCGGCCCGTGCAGTGACGGCGCAGCGCGGCGAGCGCCTTCGCGAGCGCGTCCGGCGTGTGCGCGTAGTCCACCACCACGAGCGCACCGCTCGGCAGGCGGAAACCTTCCATGCGGCCGGCCGGCGCGGCGGCGCGGCCGAGCGCGTCGACCGCGTCGTCGAGCGCGACGCCGCCGGCCAGCAGCATGCCGAGCGCGACGCAGAGGTTCTCGACGTTGAACTCGCCGACCAGCGGCGAGCGGAGCCGGAACGGTCCCGCGTGGGTACGCCCGTCGAGCTCGAGACCGAAGGCCTCGAAGCGCGCCGCGTCCACCGCGACGAACGCACCGGCTTTCGGCGGCACCGCGCCGCCCGCGACCGGCCGCACCGCCACCAGTTCGACGCCCGCCGGCAGCCGCGCGGCCATCGCCGCGCCGTGGGCGTCGGCGACGTTGATCACCGCGTACGCGACGTCGCGCGCTGCGAACAGCCGCTCCTTCGCGGCGCCGTAGGCTTCCATCGTGCCGTGGTAGTCGAGGTGGTCGCGCGACAGGTTCGTGAAGCCGGCGACCGGGATGCGCACGCCCGCGATGCGCTGCTGGTCGAGCGCGTGCGAGGACACCTCCATCGCGATCGCGCGCGCGCCGTCGTCGCAGAGGCGCTTGAGCATGCGGTGGACGGCGAGGACGTCCGGCGTCGTGTGGCTCGTGCTCTCGAGCGCCCCGGGCCGACCCACGCCGAGGGTGCCGACGTAGGCGCCGTCGGCACCGCAGGCCTGCGCGACGAGCCACGCGGTCGTGGTCTTGCCGTTCGTACCGGTCACGCCGTAGACCCGCGCGCACGCGGACGGCGCACCGTAGAAGCGGTCGGCGAGCTCGCCGAGGCGCGCGCGCAGACCCGGCACCGGCACGGCCGTCATCGAAGGCGGCAACCGGGGCGGCGCGTGGCCATCCGCCGGATCCCACACCAGCGCGACCGCGCCGCGCTCGGCGGCGTCGACCGCGTGCTCGAGGCCGTGCGTGGCGAGGCCGCGTACGGCGACGAACGCATCGCCCGCGCGGACCGCGCGGCTGTCGAGCACCAGGTCGCGCACGCTCACGGACGGCACGCCCGGCGCGTGGTCGAGCAGCGACGCGAGGTCGAGCTCCGCCCGGTCTGGCGCCTGGCTCGTCGTCATCGCGCCGGCACCGCCTGCACGAGGGTCGCGGACGGCACCGCGGACAGGTCGTCCGGCGGCACGGCGAGCAGCCGCAGCGCACCGCCGACGACGGCGGAGAACACGGGGGCGGCGACTTCGCCGCCGTAGAACCTGCCGCCGCTCGGCTCGTCGATCATCACGACCGCCGCGAGCCGCGGGTTCTTGGCCGGCACGACGCCGGCGAACACCGCCATGTAGCGGTCGGTCGAATAGCCGCCGGCGTGCGACTTCCAGGCGGTGCCGGTCTTCCCGGCGACGCGGTAGCCCTGCACGCTCGCGCGGATGCCGGTGCCGTCGCGCGTGACCACGCGCTCCAGCATGCCGATCACGTCCTTCGCGACGCGCGCGTCGAACACGCGCTCGCCCGAAGGCGGCGCGTCGACGCGCGTGAACGTCAGCGGGCGACGCTCGCCGTAGGCGCCGAGCGTGGCGTAGGCCTGCGCGAGCTGCAGCGGGGTCACCGACAGGCCGTAGCCGTAAGACATCGTGGCGACGCCGATGTCGCGCCAGTGCGAGTGATGGGACAGGAGGCCCGCGGACTCGCCGGGGAAGCCCGCGGGCGTGACCTGGCCGAAGCCGAGGCCGGTGAGCGTGTTCCAGAGCTGCGAGCGGTCGAGCGCCAGCGCGATCTGCGTCATGCCGACGTTCGAGGACTTCGCGAGGATCGTCGCCAGGTCCACCGCGCCGAGGTTGTGCTTGTCCTCGATCAGCTTGATGCCGACCTTGATGAAGCCCGGGTTGGTGTCGATCACGCTGTCGGCACGGAGCTTGCCGGACTGCAGGCCGGCCGCGACGATGAAGGGCTTGATCGTCGAGCCCGGCTCGAAGATGTCGGTCGCGGCGCGGTTCCGGTAGCGGGCGACGTCGAACTGCGAGCGGTCGTTCGGGTTGAACGACGGCTGGTTCACCATCGCGAGGACTTCGCCGGTCTCGACGTCGACCAGCACGACGGAGCCCGCGCGCGCGCGGAACTCCTGGATCGCGCCCTTCAGCTCGCGGTACGCGAGGTACTGGATCCGCAGGTCGAGCGAGGTCACGAGCTCGGCGCCCGGCCGCGGCGCGCGGATGCTGTCGACGTTCTCGACGAAGCGACCCATGCGGTCCTGGATCACGCGCTTCGCGCCGTCGATGCCCGCGAGCTGCTGCTCGAACGCGAGCTCGAGGCCTTCCTGGCCCTGGTCCTCGGAGCCGGTGAAGCCGAGCAGGTGGCCGGTGACCTCGCCCGCCGGGTAGTAGCGGCGGTACTCGCGCTCGAGGTAGACACCCGGGATGCCGAGCGCCTCGACCTTCGCCGCCTCGTCCGGCTGCAGCTGGCGCGCGAGCACGAGGTAGCGCGACTCGAGGTTCGAGGTCACGCGCCGCGTCAGCCATGCCTTGTCGCGGTTCAGCGCCTTGGCGAGCCGCGCGAACTGCTCCGGCGCCTGCGTGAGCTCCCTCGGGTCCACCCACACGGTGTCCACGGGCGTGGACACGGCGAGCGGCTCGCCGAACCGGTCGACGATCGGGCCGCGGTGCGCCGGGATCGGCGCGGTGCGCATGAAGCGCTCGGCACCCTGCTCGGCGAGGAAGCCATGCTTCAGGACCTGCAGGTCGATCGCGCGCGCGACGATCGCGACGCCGCAGATCGCGATCGCGGCGACCACGAGCGTCGCGCGCAGGCCGAACTGCCGGGACTGCACCTCGGCTTCCGTGCGCTTCCACTTCATGGCTGGACGATCTTCACTTCGGTGGCGGCCGGGATCGTCATCTGCAGCTTGCGGTTCGCGACCTGCTCGACGAACGCGTGCGTGCTCCACGCGCTCTGCTCGAGCTGCAGGCGGCCCCACTCGATGTTCAGGCGATCGCGCTCCTGCACGAGCCGCTCGAGCTCGACGAAGCGCGCCCGCGCCTCGTGCTTGACCCAGATCACGCCGGCGGCGGAAGCCAGCACCGCCAGCCACAGCGCGACGACGGCGACCGCGAGCACCTTTCCGCCGAGCCTCGCGACGAGCCCTTCGCTCATGCGCGCACCTTTTCGGCCACCCGCAGCACGGCGCTGCGCGCCCGGGGATTCGCCGCGAGCTCGGCCTCACCCGCGGTCTGCGCCCCGCCGAGCGGCCGCAGGCGCGGCTGCGCCGCGAGCGGCGCGTTCGGCAGGCCCCTCCACACGGGGTCACCCTCGGCGTGGCGGCGCACGAAGCGCTTGACGCGGCGATCCTCCAGCGAGTGGAAGCTGATCGCAGCGAGACGACCGCCGACGGCGAGCGCTTCGAGCGCGGCGTCGAGCGCGTGGTCGAGCAGGTCGAGTTCGCGGTTGACGTGGATGCGCAGCGCCTGGAACGTGCGCGTCGCCGGGTGCTTGCCACGCTCCCAGGTCTTCCGGGGTATCGCGGCCTGGACGAGCGCCGCGAGCTTCGCGGTCGTGTCGAGCGGCGATTCCGCGCGGGCGGCGACGATCGCGCGCGCGATGCGCGACGCGAAGCGCTCTTCACCGTACTCGGCGATCACCCCGGCGATCTCCTTCTCGTCCGCCCGGCCGAGGAACGCCTGCGCGCTCTCGCCGCTCGTCGGATCCATCCGCATGTCCAGCGGACCGTCGCGCAGGAAGCTGAAGCCGCGGGCCGGGTCGTCGAGCTGCGGCGACGACACGCCGAGGTCGAACAGCACGCCGTCGGCGGAACCCGCTTCGACGAACTCGCCGAGGCGGTCGAAGGTGGCGCGCACGACGCGGACGCGAGGGTCGGAACCGAGCGCGCGCTCGGCATCGACGACGGCCTCGGGATCACGGTCGAGCACCACGAGCGAACCCCCGGCATCCAGCCGCGCCAGCACTTCCCGCGCGTGCCCGCCGCGGCCGTACGTCGCGTCGACGTAGCGACCTGCGGGCTTCACCGCCAGGCCCGCCAGCGTCTCGGCCAGCAGCACCGGCGCGTGCGAGTAAGTGCCTGCGCTCCCCACCGCTTCACTCACCGTGCAACCCGCGTGGCGAGACGCGACGGGCGTGGCCACCGCCACGGGCTAGAGCGACAACGACTCGAGGTCGGCGGGCAGCTCGGCCGGCAGCTCTTCGTCCTTGAGCCACGCGTCCCGACGCTCGTTCCACCGCGCCTCGTCCCACAACTCGAAGCGGTTGCCCTGACCGATCAGGACCGCGTCGCGCGTGAGTCCGGCGAACGCCCGCAGCTCGGCGGGCAGCAACACGCGGCCGTGCCCGTCCAGCTCGAGGTCCGTGGCGTGACCCACCATCAGCCGCTGCAGGCGCCGCGCGTGCTCGTTGAGCGAGGGCAGCCGCATCAGCTTGCGTTCGATCTCTTCCCAGTCCGGCTGGGGGTACAGGAGGAGGCACTGGTCCCGGTCGATCGTGACGACGAGGCGCCCACCGCAACGCTCGGCCAAACGCTCCCGGTAGCGCGTGGGCATGACCACGCGGCCCTTGGCATCGAGCGTTACCTGGTTGGCTCCCCGGAACACGACTCAGAACGGGCCGGAGCCCCATTCCCCCCCACTTTCTCCCACTTGCGGCCACTATAGGCAGCTGAGCCGTGCAGGTCAACGCCAGCAACGGGGTTTTTTCTTGTGACGACAATCACTTAGGAAGTCCCGTTCACGTCCGGAACGGACTCCCTAAAGACGCCAAAATCAGGGGCTTACAGAGCGCTGCTACAGCGTTATGTCAGAACGCAGCAAGACTCGCGCCAACATGCGGCGCGCGGTGCGTTCCCAATGTGTGACGCAGGTCCCACCAACCCTGCGAAAGACCCCCAACGGGGCTCGAATGCGCGAACGCCAAGCTCCGCGGCGCCTGCCATTCCGCGCGCGGCCACGCACGACCGCACTCCCGGATCGAGCGCAGCGAGATGAGCCCCCGGATCGAGCGCAGCGAGATGAGCCCCCGGTTCGGCGCCGCAGAGGCCCCCGCGGCGCCATCTCCCAACCCACGCCCCTGACGGTCGATCCCCCACCCGGCCCCACCGCGGCCGAGCAGAACGCCCTTCAGGTTCGAACCGCGGGTCCCCCGCGGTTCGAACGTCGCGGCGCCGGCCGGCGCCGCGCCCATAAAGTATGCAGTCGGCCGATAATCCCGGGTCGGTGGGGGGCCACCAATACACGGGGCTGCACC